>JAMPIH010000009.1 GCA_023662825.1 Bacteroides sp. | reverse complement strand
GTCGCAACCTTGCGCTGAAACGTGGCGGTCGGTGTGGTGGCCGAAATCCGGCACCGCCCTGCCGGCCATGTCGTAGGGCAGTTCCTCGATGTAGCAGCTGTCGGTGTGGATGGTGTGGAAAGTCGGGTGTATCGCGGCCCGCAGGTGGTACACGCTGTCCGTGCCGCCTCGGTATAGATCGTGTACCGTGTCGGTGTAATTGCCCGATTGGGTTATCTGTTTGCCGCGCCAGTAAATCACAGCTTCTCCGCATTCCTGCAAGGTATCATAAGAATGATATTCCCGATGGATATGCAGGGTATCCAAATGCACGTAAATAAGGCTGTCGCAACCGTGTGCCGTCTGATAGCGGTGCAACTCCGTCAATCCGAACTGCCGTATCGTGTCCTTGCCGTGGATATAGGGCGCCGAATCGCGCTCGGTAACGAAATACAGTGTATCGCGGTATTCCGGATAAATATCTGCCCGCAGATGATACACGCTGTCTGTACCGCCCTTGTACGGGTCGAATACTGTGTCTGTGTAATGACCCGTTTGCGTTATTCCCCTTCCTCGCCACGCCAACACTGTCTCGCCGCAAGCCTGCAATGTATCGTAAAAATGCCGCTCCCTGTGGATATACAGGGTATCCAATTGGGCGTAAATAAGGCTGTCGCAACCTGCCGTCGTCTGATAACGGTGCAACTCAGTCAAACCAAAATTGCGTATTGTGTCTTTGCCGTGGACATAGGGCATGGAGTCTCGCTCGGCAACAAAGTACAGAGTATCGCGGTATTCCGGATAAATATCTGCCCGCAGGTGATAGATGTTGTCCGTGCCGCCCTTGTACGGGTCGAATACCGTATCGGTGTAATTGCCCGATTGCGTTATCTCCTTGCCGCGCCACGCCAACACCGCCTCTCCGCAAGCCTGCATGCCGTCGTAAAAATGCCGCTCCCTGTGGATATACAGGGTATCCAAATGCACGTAAATAAGGCTGTCGCATCCGTGCACCGTCTGATAACGGTGCAACTCCGTCAATCCGAAATTGCGTATCGTGTCCTTGCCGTGGATATAGGGCATCGAGTCACGCTCGGCGGAAAAATGCAAAGTGTCGCGATAGGCGGGGTTCACTTGCAAATACAACGAATAAACCGTATCCACGGCTTTCAGACTGCCGGGAACCGTATCATAGTGCCAACCCGACGACCGCACGTAACGTCCGTTCATCCTTACCGAATCACCCGCACAAATCATAACCTCTCCCAAATCCTTTTGGATATGCTGTTTTTCGGTGAATACAAAACGGAAATTTTCTTTAGTCACAGAATCAACACTATTCCCATCGTAACCTTGCCATGTTACAGAACTACGGAAAGTAAACGTTCCGTCCGCTTCCTCCTTGATTTCCTCCTCCGGTACAATCATCACCTGTCCATTGTCTTCTACCTCTATCCTATCCAGATAAAAACCTTCGGAGGAATGGATTACAAACCGCAAGGTATCTGTGTTGCCGGCATCCACTTCATATTTTCCCTCCGATACCACATCCACATAAATTCTTCCGGAATGAACCCGAACCTGTCCGTTACCGACAATTTCCACCTTTACCACACCCTGATAGCGTATCACTTCATCGGTTACCGACCAACAGCCTCCATTATAACGATATTGTGCAATCGGCTTCGACCCTTTCAATTGATATTCTGATATGTATAAAACATTTATCGGTTTATTGGTATTTGTATTCACATACATTGATTCTGGCGCTAAATTTCCCCTATACCAAAAACAATCAAAATTCTTACCTTTTCTTAGGATATCTGCATGAATATTACTTAATTCGTATGCGCCATAAACATCCAAAATAATCAGTGTCGTATCCGCACCGCGTACGTGTATTGTGTCGAAATCAGCGTAATAAAGCTTTCCTCTATGAGTCAGACCAACTCCGTACACAAGGGTCGTGTCTTTCTTCTCGTGCGTCACCACCCGCAATTCACTCCCATTCGTATCCCCTATCACTTGCCATTCCTCCGGCAAACGCCAACAGTAGGAAATTCCCTCTATCGGATTCTCTACCCGCAACAACAGCGTATCCGACATCCCGATATTCACGCAACCATCGTAATGAACCAATTTTGGTGCAAGTGTATCAATGGTTATCCGTCTATCTGTTACCGACCAACAGGATGCATTCGCCCTCTGCCTATATTTCAAGAGCGGCTTCAGCCCTTCAAATTTCTGTTCGACAGTGTTCCAATTATTAGAAACCTTGTTATTTTCTGCAATTTCTCCTTTGTACCATTCACAATCAAAAAAAGTACTCGTCTGAAGGAGACCATTATACAAAGCAGCGCAATATTGAGTGTTGTTTGCCAAAATAAATGCCGCCGTATCCGCACCGCGTACGTGTACTGTGTCGAAGGCGGTTTCATCCCATAACCTTACGCCATACACGCGGGTCGCCTCTTCCGTTTCATGCGTCACCACACGCAGTTCGCCACTGTTCGTATCCCCTATCGGTTCCCAGTTTTCAGGTAACTGCCAATGGTATTTCAGTCTCTTGTCTGCATTCTCCACCCGCAGCAACAAAGTATCGGGAACACCTATGTTTACACAAAGGTCGTAATGCGCCAACCGAAGAGGCAAAATGGAATCCCCGACGACCACCTCATTCGTCACAGACCAACAACCTTCATCATTATAACGATATGCCACAATCGGTGCCTCTCCGTTAAACAGACTCTTATACGTCATAAGTATCTATAACTTCTTCTGAAACATTTCCTTTATACCAACGCCATTCAAAAGATTTTTCATCCAAGACATCAAGATACTCCGACATCAGAAAATACACATCACGATCATCCACAATAATCAACGACGTATCCGCACCGCGTACATGTATCGTATCAAAAAAGGTTGTATTTACCAACGACACGCCATATATCCGTGTCGTATCCTTGGTTTCGTGCGTCACTACACATAGTTCGCCACTATTCGTATCCCATATCGGTTCCCATCCTTCGGGTAATTGCCAATGGTATTTCAGTCTCTTGTCGGCATTCTCCACCCGTAACAACAAGGTATCGGGAATACCTATATTCACACAGCCGTCGTAATGTGCCAACCGAAGAGGCAAAATGGAATCCCAAACAAGCACTTCATCCGTTACCGACCAACAAGCATTATTTTCTTTGAACCTATATTTAAGCAAAGGTTTCTGCCCTTCGGTTTGAGATTCTAAAATCCAAGAAGAAGTGCTCGCCAAAAAATTCTCCGCTGAGAGACTCCCTTTATACCAAACCATATCGAATGATTTAGCTGTTGCCGCACTTCCACTCAAAAAAACAGCACTATATCGGAACTGCCTTAAACGTAGAATGAGTGCCGTATCCGCACCGCGTACCTGTATCGTGTCGAAGGCGGAACCATTTTCGGCTGATACTCCGTAGATACGCCTACCTGCCGCTTTCTCGTGGGTGATAACCTGTAGTTCGCTGCAAGTGGTGCAGCCTATCGGTTCCCATTCTTCGGGTAATTGCCAATGGTAGCTTACGCCCTCTTTCGGGCTCTCCACCCGTAACAACAAGGTATCGGGAAGCCCTATGTTTACACAGCCGCTGTAATGTATTAATTTGACGGAATCGGCCACAGCCTTTCCCATAAGCGCCATAAAGCACATTAAAAAGAAAAATATGTACCTCTTTACATGACGCATATCAACTACTATATATCCGATGCTTTCTCTTTTTAGCCAAACACCCAAATTGTTTTCCAAATATACCAATTTTCCGTAAGACAAACAAATACCGTCATTATAACAAAGTTCGTATCTTCGCCGCACATTATGGTTACAAAAACTTATCAGGCTTATTTTTCCCGACCCGGCATGGGGTTCGATGAGGCGGTGGGCGGTTTGCTCGCTTTTCTGAAAGAGTTGACGTCCAACCACTTGACTCCCGTCAAAATCTATATTGCCTTGGGCTCCGATACCCAAACGGATCTGGCGGTGCGGCAGCGGCAGCTTATCGAGACGGTGGGCTCCGTGCTTCCCGGCCGCGTTCCTGCCCTGACCGCCGTGGTGCAGCCGCCTGTGGACAACAGCCCGCTCCTGGCCGAGATATGGTGCGTGGAGCAAGCCGAGGCCTGCCGTTTCCTCCACATCGGGAATCTGCCCCACGTGCTGGTCGAGCAAGCGGGCATCATCGAACTGTGGAGCTCCGGTTTCGTGGCGGATTCCCCCGAAAAAGCCTTCGGATCGCTTTCCTCCCTCTTGGAACAGACCGGCTTTACCTACGATGACATTTTCCGGCAATGGAACTATGTGGGGCATATCCTGCAAGAAAAGACGGTGGAAGGCAAGTGCGTTCAGAATTACCAACATTTCAACGATATACGCGCGCTTCACTACCAAAATAAACGCATCCGCGACCAATATCCCGCCGCCACCGGCATCGGCATGGACTGCCCCGGCATCTGCATCGACTTCGTGGCCGTCAAGACCGCCGAGGGTTCACCCGTGCGCAACCTGCCCGTAAAAAGCCCTGTGCAGAAAGACGCCTACGCCTACCAAGACAAGGTGCTGGTGGGCGAGAGCGTGGTGCTGCCCGCCAAGAACGCCCCGCTGTTCGAACGCGGGCGCTGCCTGAAGACCGAACAGGGCGGCCTGGCCATGATTTCGGGAACGGCCTCCATCAAGGGCGAGGAAACCGTAGATCTAGACGATATAAAGAAGCAGACTTCCAACACGATAGAATTTATCCAAGACCTGTTGCGGAACGAAGCGCACGCCCGTTGCGCCCGCGCACGCCTCTATGTAAAACAAGGACAAGACCCAACGGAAGCCGTGCGGATTTTCAGGCAATCCTATCCACAGGACTGCGTCCGCACCGCCGTGTTCGCCGACATTTGCCGCAACAACCTCCTCATCGAGATCGAGGCCGACTGGAACCTGTAGAAAAGGTAAGGATTACAGCCGCTGCATGACCCGCTCCACCATGGTGTTCTTCCAGCTCAGATAGTCGCCCGCAAGGATGTGTTCCCTCGCCTGCCCCACCAGCCACAGGTAGAACGCCAGGTTGTGCAGGCTCGCGATCATGGCCGCCAAGTGTTCCTGCGCATGGAAAAGATGCCGCAGGTAGGCTTTGGTATAGAGCGTGTCCACATAGCTGGCACCGTCTTCCTCGATGGGCGAGAAATCATCCGCCCATTTCTTGTTCTTCATGTTGAGGATGCCGTTCTTGGTGAACAGCATGGCATTGCGCCCGTTGCGGGTCGGCATCACACAGTCGAACATGTCCACACCCTGGGCGATGCCTTCCAGAATGTTTTCGGGCGTGCCCACGCCCATCAGATAGCGGGGCTTGTTTTCCGGCAGTATGTCGCACACCAGCTCGGTAAGCTCGTACATGATCTCCTTGGGCTCGCCCACCGACAGGCCGCCGATGGCGCAGCCGCCCGCCACTTCCACCGAGGCCGCCTTCTGTGCCGAAACCTTGCGCAGGTCGGCATACACACTGCCCTGCACAATGGGGAACAGGGTCTGGCTGTAGCCATACAGGGGTTCCGTTTCATTAAAGCGTTTCACGCAGCGGTCCAGCCACTTGTGGGTCATGTCCATCGACTTCTTCGCATACCCGTACTCGCAGGGATAGGGGGTGCATTCGTCGAAGGCCATCATGATGTCGGCCCCGATGCAGCGTTCGATATCCATTACCCTTTCAGGCGTAAACAAATGCTTGGAACCGTCGATGTGGGAGCGGAACTCCACGCCTTCCTCTGCGTTTATCTTGCGCGTTCCAGAGAGCGAATACACCTGGAAGCCGCCGCTGTCGGTAAGCATGGGGCGGTTCCACGCGTTGAATTTCTGTATGCCGCCCGCTTTCCTTATGATGTCCAATCCCGGACGTAGATAGAGATGGTATGTGTTGCCCAATATGATCTGCGCCTTTACATCTTTCACCAAATCGACGGCCTGCACCGCCTTAACCGAACCCACCGTGCCCACGGGCATGAAAATGGGGGTCTGTATCTTGCCGTGACCGGTGGTGATCTCTCCCGCGCGCGCCTTGCTGCGGGGGTCTTTTGCCTGAAGTTCGAACTGCATGTCTTGCCTTATTTCTTTTTGCAAAGTGTAAAGATAGATTCCCGCCAGGGATTGTGCAAATGCGGTCTTGTGTTATTCAAACAAAATATCAGCATTCAAGCTATTGTGAACCTCATTGACATATTCGTTCTTTACAAGCCCCTCGGCGGTAATCATCGTTATAAAAATTGCCTTTGAGGTCTTGGTTGCCACCCGCAGGCACGCTGCCTTGTTTCGGAGAACCGAAGCATATTTTTTATCAATACCGAACTTTCCGCTCGTGTACTTGATCTCACAGATGTTTATCGCCTTGTCGGCACGGTCTATCAATAAATCTATTTCAGTTCCCGGATTACCATTCTCCGGTAACGCACGCCAAGCATACTCGCCGGTCAAGATGCCGCCGATACCCAATGCGCGTTTTATCTGTTCGGTATGTAGCAGACAGACCCGCTCAAAAGCCAATCCGCTCCAATTGTAAAACGCCGGGGTCGTCCTGTTTTTAGACCAAAATTGCCCATCGGTATGTTTTGGCGAATCCAAGAACTTGAAATAAAACAATGTAAAATTATCTATCAGCTGAAATACCGCATTCTTGGTTTTCATCCCCAAAGCCGAATAACGGCGGATAAAACCACAGGCCTCAAGTTCCTCAAGGCAACGTGTCAATTTTCCATTGGCATCCAGCCTTACCGCCTTTGCGATTTCCGCCCGTGTCATGCCGATTTTTTTCTTTCCAAGCGCGGTAACAATATCGATATAAGCCTCCGGCCTCTTAAACAGGGAAGAATATAATTCATTATACTCCATATCGAACACCGCAGCCTTCCGAAAGAAAAGCTCGTCTATGTTCTGCGAAAGACTTAAACTCCCGTTAAGTTGCGACCAGTAATACGGCACTCCCCCGAAAATCATATACGCTTCAAGAAGCATCGGGCGCGTAAGGTTCAATTTAAGCGAAGCTGCATATGCCTCACATTCCCGCAACGTAAATTGTTCCATAGGAATACGGAAAGTAAGACGATTATGCAGACCTCCATGGTTCTTCACTATCTTATTTATAATCCAAGATGTAGCCGATCCGCAAACAATCAACAAAATATCTTTTCTGGCCGACGCCCAGTTGTTCCAAAAGTGTTCAAAAGCCGGAAGAAAGCTCGATTTCGGTCCATCCATCCAAGGCAATTCATCCAAAAAGACCACTTTTTTCCTACCTTTTTTCCGACTCAGGAATTGAGCCAACATAGTGAATGCATCTATCCAATTCCGGGGATGTTGCCACGCTGCGCCACCTTGCGCCACCAAGGATGCGTGAAAAGCCTGCAACTGCATTTTGGTGGACACATTTGCCATTCCCGAATAACTGAATGCAAACTTTCCATGAAATGTTTCGCGCACGAGATAAGTCTTTCCGACACGACGGCGGCCATATACGGCAACAAACTCCGATTTATCCGATTCGTAGGCTTTCATCAATAACCGTATCTCTTTTTCTCTACCGACCAACATACCTAATATTCATTTTGAGCAAAGATAATGTTTTTAAGTACATCAGCCTGCTAAATCTTAAAAAAAAACAAAGATTTAGACTGCCGATACATTTACCGTCCACCCAAAAGGAAATGTATTTTGAAAACACATCAACCTGCTAAATCTTGAAAAAAAATAAAGATTTAGACAGTTGACAAAAAACAAGAAAAGCGAATAAGTACAATAATTCAATCAGTTAAACAAGAACCATTGCCTTTGCTGACATAAGAAATGTCGGAGACTTTGTCGGTGACATGTCGGTGACTTTGTCGGTGAGCCATGTATCTTTAACTGCGTTGAAGATACTCCGCTTCGGCAAAGGGCAAACTTCGTTTGCCTCAGCTTATTCGTATCTTTAGCTTCGCTGAAGATACTCCACTTCGGCAAACGGAAAACTCGTTTTCCGTTTGCTCTCAGTTTATTCGTATCTTTGCGGGCTATGGACTTCTACTACCAACTTGATATATGGGAATGGGTGTTGGCGGCGGGGCTGTTCGTCTCGGCTGTATGGCTCGTGTGCTTCTATATACGCACGTATGCGGGCGTCGCCAAGTTTTCCTCGCCCGTGCCGAACGATGAGAAAAAGCCCGTTTCGGTGGTACTCTCGGGTAAGAACCAGTATGAGATGCTCAAAAAGAACCTTACGTTCTGGCTGGAGCAGAAATATCCCGATTTCGAGGTAATCGTGGTCTATGAGAATTCGGACGAGGACGTGGCCGGACTGCTCCGGGAGTTCGCCCGTCGTTACGATAAGTTAAAGTTAATCAACGCCAATCAGAGCATCAACTTTTTCGACGAACAGAAATTCTCGCTTTCCATCGGCGTAAAATCGGCGCTCAATGAATACGTTATCGTGTCCGACCCGCGTTTCCGACCCACGGGCGAGCACTGCATCGACTATATGCAGGCGGCCTTCACCCCCAAGACCAAGGTGGTGATCGGGCATCCCGTACATACCGAAAAAAAGGGCGGGCTTTGCTCCTTCCTGAATTACCGTATCGTGGAAACCGCCATGCAGTACGTCGGTTTCGCCGTCAAGGGCAAACCCTTTGCCGGACACCGCGCGCTGATCGCCTACCGCAAGTCTTTTTTCCTCGAAAACCAAGGATATTCCGACATCTACGCCCTCAACACAGGCATGTTCGACCGCATCCTTCCGCATATCGGCAAACGGGAAGAAGCAAGCGTGCAGCTGGCCCCCGATGCCGAAGTACGATACACGGGAGTTTTCGGCCTGAATTCCGTATTGAAACACGAACGCCAATACCTCAACACGCTTTACAGCGAACACTCACCGGCCAAGGGCGAAATCAAGGCGTACAGGATGCTGATTCCGTTCTTTTACCTGTTCATGGCCGCCGGAGCCGCCTATTTCTGCTACCGTTTCCTGAACGGGCAGTACCCGCAGTTTCCCCTATGGTTCGTGGTGTTTGCCGGTATCGTATTGATTAAATTCGTATTGCAGAGCATTTTCATGCAACGCGCCGCCAATGTCCTGCGGGCAGGGCCGCTTTGGCTATGCCTGCCGCTGTATGCGATTTTATACCTACCTTTGCAACTTGTGCTTGCGTTTGGCAAGCAACGGGGCAGACGTCGCCTCGGCCTTTAACGACCCTATCAGATGCGTAAAATAGATTGGTATATCATCAAGAAGTTCTTAGGCTCTTTTTTCGCCTCTATCGGCCTGATTATCATTATTGTGGTGGTATTCGACATTTCCGAGAAACTCGACAACTTCCTTGAAAAGGACGCCCCTTTCAAGGCCATCGTGTTCGATTATTACGTGAATTTCATTCCGTATTTCATCAATATGTTCAGCTCGCTGTTCATCTTTATCGCCGTAATATTCTTTACCTCGCGCATGGCGCAGAACACCGAGATCGTGCCCATCTTAAGTTCGGGAATCAGTTACGGAAGACTCATGGTTCCCTACATCATCTGCGCCCTGCTTATCGGCTCACTCAACTTAGTGCTGGCCAATTTCGTGATTCCCGACGTAAACAAAGACCGCATCGCGTTCGAACGGCTCTACATCAAGAAACCCTACCAGAATTCAAACACCAATATCCATATCCAATTCGACACCAACACATATTATTATGTGGAAAGTTTCGACAATCACTCGGACGTGGGTTACCGCTTTACCCGTGAGAAAATCGAGAACAACCGCCTGCTCGAGAAACTGAGCGCGCGCAACATCCGCTTCGATTCGGCCAAACAGATGTGGCGGCTCACCGATTACGTGAACCGGGTACTCGACGAGAACGGGGAACAGATCGAGTCGGGCTACCGCACCGAGATGGAAATGGACATCCGCCCGATGGACTTCGCCGCCGATTACGTGAAGGTGGACGAGCAGAACTTCAAGGAACTGAACCTCCTGATTCAAAAAGAGAAACTGCGGGGCAGCAACCTCGTGGTGTTTTACCGCTACGAACGCCTGCAACGTTTCCTGCACCCGATTTCGGCCGTGATCCTTACGCTGATGGGGCTTTCGCTTTCGTCGAACAAGACCCGGCGTGGCATAGGCAAGAACCTGGCGGCGGGCATCGCATTGGCATTCACCTTTATCCTCTTCATGCAGATGTCGAAAGTGTTCGCCACCTCGGGAACCATGCCCGTCTGGGCGGCGGCATTCCTGCCCATCGTCATCTACGGCCTTATCACGGCATACCTGATTCGCATCGCACCTAAATAGAAGCACGATGGCCCTTATCGATTCCTTTTATTTACGCTTCATGCGCAAACGATTACGGGAAATCGACGATTTTGCCGTTCGTGCGGAAGAAATACAGGGAAAGCAATTGTCGGATTTGCTCGCCAAAGGTGCGCAGACCGCCTACGGAAAGGTATTCGGATTCGGGAACATACATTCCGCCGAACAGTTCCGGAAGAACGTCCCCATTATCTCCTATCAGGAAATGCAGCCTTATGTGGAACGGCTGATGAAGGGCGAGGATCATCTGCTCTGGCCCGAAAGGATAAGGTTTTTCTCCAAGTCGTCGGGAACCACCGGCGCGCAAAGCAAATACATTCCGGTAAGCCGCCAGGCGCTTAAAGACTGCCACTACAAAGGCGGCCGCGACTTGTTCGCGCTCTACCTGCAGGCCAATCCGGAGAGCGGGCTTTTTTCGGGCAAGAATATCTCCATGGGCGGAAGCCTCCACCCCTGGAAAGACAATCCCGACATCTGCTGCGGCGACGTATCGGCCATCATCACCTCCCGGCTGCCCTTCTGGGCGGAGTTCCGCCGCGCGCCCAAAAAGAAGATCGCCCTGATGGACGAATGGGAAAGCAAGCTGCGGCTCATGGCGCAGGACACACTCAGGCAGGATATCCGCAGCATTCTGGGCGTTCCCTCCTGGGTCATGCTGTTGCTCGAAAAGGTGCTGGAGATTTCGGACAAGCAGTCGTTGCGCGAGATATGGCCCAATTTCGAGGTGTTTATCCACGGCGGAGTGAGTTTCGCCCCCTACGCACCTCCGCTCAAGAAACTCTTGGGCGAGGATTTCCGCTTTTGGGAAACCTACAACGCCTCGGAGGGCTTTTTCGGCATCCAACACGGCAACGACAGCGACCTGTTGCTGATGCTCGACTACGGGGTCTATTACGAGTTCCTGCCGATGGAGGAATTCGGAAAACCCGAACCGCGCACCGTCGGCATCGGGGAAGTGGAAACGGGCAGGCAATACGCGCTCGTGATTTCCACCAACGCCGGCCTGTGGCGGTACATGATCGGCGACACGGTGGTGTTCACCTCCGTAAAGCCCTACCGTTTCAAGGTGAGCGGCCGTACCCGCCATTTCATCAACACTTTCGGCGAGGAACTGATCGTGGATAACGCCGAGCGCGCCTTGGCGCACGCCTGCGCGGAAACCTCCGCCGAAATAAGCGAATACACGGTGGCGCCCGTCTTTTTGGATTCCAACAACCACGCCCGACACCAATGGCTCGTGGAGTTCAAGCGCGAACCCGAAGACATGGAGGCTTTCGCCGCCTGCCTCGACAATAAGCTGAAAGAGCTGAACAGCGACTACGGGGCCAAGCGCTACAACGACATGATACTCAAAACGCCCGAGATACTTTCGCTGCCCGAAGGCACATTCTACGCCTGGCTCAAGCACAAGGGCAAGTTAGGCGGACAGCACAAGGTTCCGCGCCTGAGCAACGACCGGCAGTATGCCGACGAAATCCTTAAATTCGCCTCCCGGCAGCCATGAAATTACGCGAACGATACATACAGTTGTCGGATGCCCTGTTCCGCTTTTGGAAGAGCCCCTACCGTAATTACATAATCGTTACGTTGCTATTCCTGCTCTGGATCTTCTTCCTCTCGCCCAACACGGTACAGAATCAGGTGCGCACCAAGCGCGAGCTGCGCGACCTACGGCGGCGCAAGCAATTCTATCAAAAGGAAATCGAACGGAACGAACAGGCCATCCAGCGGTTCAAGACCGACCTCGACTTCGTGGAAACCTACGGACGGGAAACCTATCTGATGAAAAAAGACAACGAGGATATATTCCTGTTCGAGGAGGAATAGATCGCTCCCCCTCTATACGAAACGCCCTGTTCTCCGATGGAAAACAGGGCGTTGTCTCTTGCAGTGCTTACGTTCCTTAGAAAGGAAGGTCGTCGGCATCGTTTCCGCCGGCGGGAGCCGTGGGGAATTCGGGAGCCACAGGAGCCGAGGCGGGGGCGGCGGCAGGTGCGGCGGCGGGAGCCTGATATCCGGCCTGCGGCGCGGGAGCGGCACCGGGCAGGCTGATACGCCAGGGACGCACATCGGTGTACCAGCGGCCGTTGTATTCGCGGCTTTCCAAATCGAAGGCCACATTGAGCACATTGCCGATCTTCATGATGTTCGGATCCTGGATGGCGCGGTCGCCCCAAACCGAAACGCAAATCTTACGCGGATACTGGCTTTCTGTTTCAAAAATAAATTCCTGCCGTTTCCACGTGCCGTTCTTACCTTCGCCCGTAACGGGTTCGTTGATCTGAATCAACTTCGCTGTAAAATCCATCGCTGTATCTTATTTCTGATTATTAACGATTTAAAAATACCGCAGCCTATCAAGCCACGGATTGCGAAAGTACAAAACACGGCGCATTTTTACAGCCCCGTTCCCCGGATTAACACTAACAACTTATTAACACCCTGATTTCGGATATCGGGAACTCTCTTTTCTTGAAAAACAAACCTCATTCCCCGATACATATCAACCTTGAGAAAACATCTTATCATTGATTTTGATTGGTTTCCATTGCTTTCTTGTGAAATTTTGCTAATTTCTTTTATTATATTACATTTGTCTATGAGTATCTCCTGCAAAGGATAGCTCAAACAAATTTATTTACTAACTCAAAACATTAAACCATGAGGAAAAGATTTCTATCTGCCTTATCCGGTTTGTTACTGCTCGCGACCTGCGGTCTGGTCCAGGCCAAGGTACTTGTGGTAACCCCCTCTAATTCGGGGAGTCCGGAAAGCAAGATCAACCTCACTACCGAAACTTCCATCAAGTTCTCGGAGAAAACCTTCAACGTTTTCGCAACGTATGATGCCAACCCGGTGACATTCGCCTACACGGATGTCCGAACGATTACTTTCGGAGAAGGGACGCCGGATGTTGCCATCCAAAAACCGGAACATGCGATGAGCCTGCGTCTCGTCCAAAATCCGGTACGCGATCTGTTGCGAATCAACGGACACGACGGTAGCCGGACCCAACTTCGCATTGTCGCGATGAACGGCGCCACCGTCTTTTCTTCCCCCTGGCAGGGCGAAGATTTGGACGTAAGCGCACTCAGAACCGGTTTTTATCTTTTAGTAATTAATTCTCAAGCCATTAAATTTATCAAACAATGAAAAAATTAGCATTCTTTTTAAGCACCTTGCTTTTCAGCATATCCATTTTCGCCCAAACCCCGAACCGGATGTTGGTTCAAGACGCCACCGGTTACAAGGGATATGTGCTTGACCGAGTGGACAGCATCACCTTTGCCGAAGTGTCCGGCGAAGTAAAAGCGGATGTAACGGTTTTAGCCGCCGTCTGCGACACCCTGACGCTTTCCGTTACCCGTTCTGAAAATTGCCGTGGCTTTAAAATCAACGTAGTTCCCGCAACTATTGCCGGACAACTCACTAACGACCTCGCCGTCATCAACTGGTTGAACCGTCTCAACTCCCCCACCTATTACGAAGACTTTACCAACGGCAAGCTTACCGGAATCAACCTTGATGCCGGCAGCGACTACGTGGTTTATACCGTAGGTATTGATGAATATGGTGTGGAAGCAGGTGTCTGCAAAGCTGAATTCTCGACACCCGAACCGGAAATTGTCGGAGATCCCAAAGTGGAAGTCAAGATTATCGACACTAAAACGAGAAGCTTTAAGATTGAAGTCACCCCCAACGACGATGTAAAGGAATACTACTGCTTGACTGGTGAAAAGGGTACGATGCAATCGCAATACGAAATGTTCGGCCCCATGTTCGGCTTTACCAACTTCGGTCAGATGATCAAGGCTTGGGGCCAGATTCCCAGAAGCGGCAAAGACTCCGTGGAATGGACCAGCATGGAGCCAAATACGGAATTTGAAATCTTTATCGTTTGTACCGATGTAAATGACGCCTTGGCGCCATATCAGGTTTTTGAAGTTTCTACGCTTGAACTCGGTGGTCCCGGAGCGGCTTCTGTATCCATTGAGCTCAAAGAATACAAACTTGCAGACTGGGAGGGAGAAGAACTGCCCAGCCAATTCATTACCTTTACCCCCAACGACCAGACAAGCTGTTTCCGGTTCAACGTGGTAAAGGACGACACCTCCTACAATAACCACAAAGAAGAATATTGGAGCGAGTTGAGAAGCGATCCTCCCATGCCGATGGCCTATTGGTTTTTCTATGAAGAAATCACCACCGACTTTCAGATTGATCCCAACACTGCTGCGGTTGCTATCGCCGCAGCTAAAAACTCCAAGGGAGAATGGGGCGAATTAACGGAACTGAAGTTCACCACCCCCGACCGTGCAATTGCTGCCAAATCCATGGCTTCCAAGATTGTCTCGCGACTGAAAGCCGTAAAAGGCCAGACCAAACCCGGCAACGGCTTTGTTCCGCGCCTTAACCATAAGGTTGGCATGACGTTGGCGCACTAATCCAACGCTTTCAGTATAACAGAAAACGCCCTGTTCCGAATCCACGGATAGGGCGTTTTCACTTTCACAGCATACCGCATATCAAACTTTCGGTGCTGCCATTGAAGCTTTTTCCTCCGGACTTGCTGCAAATCCTGTCTCATCCAGCACGGTGCGGGGCGCGAGGCGCACTTCCTGAACCACGGCGGCCACCATGCCCTTAAGTTGGGCCATGAACTCGGCGGGCGCGAACTTGCCGTCGGAAATATCGCGGAGTTTCTTTTCCCACTGGCCGGTAAGCTCGGCCGACTTAAGCAGTCTGTTGGGAATGGTCTCGATAAGCTTCACCCCCATCGGCGTGGGCAGGATCCGCTTCTTGTCCTTATAGACGTAATTGCGCTTGATGAGCGTCTCGATAATGGCCGCCCGCGTGGAGGGGCGCCCGATGCCGTTGGCCTTCATGAGGTCGCGCAGTTCCTCGTCCTCCACCAGCTTGCCCGCCGTCTCCATGGCCTTGAGCAGGTCGCCCTCGCTCATATACTTGGGCGGCTGGGTCTGTTTCTGCACGATCTCGGGCTTGTGCGGCCCGCGTTCGCCCGCCTGGTAGTCGGGCAGCACGTTCTCTTCCCTGTCGTCCTTCTCCTCGTCCTCGCCCTTGCCCTTGGACGGAAAGACCACGCGCCAGCCCGAGTCGGTGATCACCTTTCCGGTGGCCTTGAAGTCCACGTCCTTCTGACCCGACGCGCTCAGATCCACCTTGGCCGAAACGGTGGTGTTGGCGTACTCGCAATCGGGGTAGAACACAGCGATGAAACGGCGTATCACCATATCGAACACCTGCTTCTCTTCTTGCGAGAGTGAGGCCGCGGCGGCAAACTCTCCGGTGGGAATGATAGCGTGATGGTCGGTTATCTTCTTGTCGTTAAACACCTTGACGCTCTTGCGCAAGGCACCGCCCGCCAGCAAGGGCTGGGTATAGGTGGCGTAAGGCACCAGACCGCGCAGGATGCCGGGCGACTTGGCGTAGATGTCGTTGGGCAGGAAGTTGGTGTCCACACGCGGATAAGTGGTGAGTTTCTTCTCGTACAGGCTTTGGATCACCTGCAGGGTCTTGTCGGCCGAGAATCCGTATTTTTTATTGCTCTCCACCTGCAGCAGCGTAAGGTCGAACAGCTTGGGCGGATGCTCCTTGGCCTTTTTCTTCTCCACCTTGGTGATCTCCAGATCCTGTCCGGCCACGCTCTGGCAGAGTCTCTTAGCCGTTTCCTCGGTGGCCATGCGCCCCTTGGTGCTCAGGAACACGCCGCCCCGGTACTGGGTCTTCAGTTCCCAGAACTTCTCGGGCTTGAAGTTCTCTATCGCTTTTTGACGTTCCACCAGCAAGGCCAAGGTGGGGGTCTGCACCCGGCCGATGGAAAGCACCTGCCCCGGCACGCCGAACTTAAGCGTATAGGCGCGGCTGGCGTTCATGCCCAGAAGCCAGTCGCCGATGGCGCGCACCGAACCGGCGGCATAGAGGTTGTCGAAATCCGAAGCGGGATAGAGCTTGGCGAAGCCGTCCTTGATGGCCTGCTCGGTAAGCGAGGAAATCCACAGGCGTTTTACCGGCACCTTGCAGCCGGCCTTCTGCATGACCCAGCGCTGGATCACCTCCCCTTCCTGCCCGGCATCGCCGCAGTTTATCACCTCCTCGCACTGCGCCATGAGGCCGCTCAGAATCTCGAACTGGTTCATGCTGCCCTTTTCGGGAATCAGCTTAAGCTTGAACGAAGGCGGAATCATGGGCAGGAACTCCATGCGCCAGCGTTTCCAGTCGGGGGTGTAGTCCTGGGGCTCGAAAAGGGTGCACAGATGGCCGAACGTCCACGAAACCCAATAGCCGTTGCCCTCCATATAGCCGTTCTTGGCGGTGGTGGCTCCTATCACGCGGGCGATTTCACGCCCTACACTCGGTTTTTCGGCAACGCAAAGTTTCATAGCCCGCAAAGATACGATTAAAAAATCTCGTAAGTTTGCATACCGATAAACCTTCGCCATCATGGAAGAAACCCTTAAGACCAAGCAGTGCTTCAATCCCGGCACGATGCTCTATCCCCTGCCCGCCGTGTTGGTGGGCTGCGGCGCGAGCCAAGAAGACTATAACCTCATTACCGTGGCCTGGACAGGCATCCTCTGCTCCGAACCGCCCATGTGCTACGTTTCCGTGCGCCCCGAACGCCATTCCTACGGCTTGATCGAGAAATACGGCGAATTCAGCATCAACCTCACCACGGCCGATCTGGCCAAGGGCACCGACTGGTGCGGGGTAAAGTCGGGCAAGGATTTCGACAAGTTCAAGGAATGCGGCCTGAAGGCCCTGCCCGGCATCAAGACGAAGGCGCCCGTGCTGGCGCAGTCGCCCCTCACCTTGGAATGCAAGGTGAAGCAACGCCTGGACTTAGGTTCCCACCACGCGTTCATCGCCGACATCGTGAACGTGCTGGCCGACAAGAAATACATGGACGCCGAAAGCGGCAAGTTCGACCTGCAGAAGGCCGGATTATTAGTGTATGAACACGGCCACTACTTCGAGACCGGCCGGTATATCGACCATTTCGGCTTCTCGGTACGGAAAAAGGGGACGAAAAGGAGGTAATGAAAAAGCCCCTGACGGTCTTTCCAACCGTCAAGGACTCCACATAGGATTTTTATCCTAGGATCACAATCACCAACTTTTCAAAATTTTGCCCGTTGATAAAAGATGTCCTCCAGAAATCAGTTTGTATATATACACGCCAGCAGGGAGAGATGCAATGCTTATTTCCTCACTCCCTACATTCTTCCTGTTGAACATCCGCTGTCCGTTCATATTAAACAATTCAAAATCTATCGATTTTTCTTTCAATTGCTCTGGAAAAATCAAAATTTCGTTTTGGACATCCACACGGATGTTGAACTCCATCCGCCCATTGTCTTTGACACCTACATCATTCCTATTTCCCATAGCAGAACATTGCAATGTACCCCAGACTCCAGTTGCCGTTGATGTGTATTCCATCGAAAACGAATTTCCCGATACCCGACCCTTGCCGGCAATATCCTGAAATCGAGTACTATCTTCCAACGGAAACGCTTGCGAGAACGTAAAATCCTTACCATTTATGGTACTTGCTTCCACAAAATCGGGAATCCCATGTGCAGGAATCAAAAAACGGATTTTATTTTTTTCATCTGGCAACGCCTCTATTGTCAATACATAATCAGCAGACTCTCTATATGTTGAATCCTCAGCAATCGTACATGTTTCCGCCACAAGATACGTACCCAAAATCGGTTGAACATCTTGTGCAGTAGCAGTTGCGGCAGTAACACACAAAAGTGCGACTAAAATATTTATTTTCATGACGGTGATCAACTTTACCATGACTTTAATATTTTAAATGATACTTTGTTTTGTTTGTGACTAGTTCAATACACATCCGCGAATATACTGATTTTTCAACAGATGAACCCATATCAAAACAGCATAATACGCCGAAATTTGTATATTAGCAACACTGAAAGATAAGGTACCATCAAAAAAACAACCAACAACTCTATCCAATGAAAAAAATAATCGCACTCTTGTCGCTCATATTACTTTCCTCCCTCGTTTTCAGCCAAGAAAAACCTGAATATCTGAAGGAGGGGAAAATATGGTCGAGGTATTGCAGACTGTATGCGCCAGATGGACCCACCCGTATGGAATACAATTGGATAGATGGCACCGATACGGTAAATGGTGTTATTTGGAAAAAACTATTCACTTCCTCCCGACCCGATTTTCAAGACAAAGACATTTTCGGCTATTACCGTCAAGAAGGCACTAAAATCTACGAAAGAAGGGTATGGGCATCCGGAGAGGAACTGATTCTGCAACTTTTCGATTTCGGAGCCAAAGAGGGAGATACCGTATTCGTACACAATTTCGAATATCAAGTTATAGACAGGGTTTTCGATACGGTCTTTAATGTTTCAGACGGAACACCAAGGCGCTGCCTGCAAGTAAGTGCCGCCAATAATAGAAATTTAAAGGATTTTTGGGTGGAAGGCATCGGCTCCCTCCGTTTCGGAATGACTGCTTCATGGTTAGACTATAGCGGCTGGATGTCGGAATTGCTCTGCTGCGAGAACGATGGAGACCTTTGGTATCAGAATGGCCTCTACAACTCATGTTCCATTGAATCCGAACCGGAAGATTATCTGGAAGACGGCAAGACATGGACGATGCAGTCGGGCGTTGGGGATGGACCTTTGTGGTACTACACCGAATCCTTAGCAGGCGAATCGGAAAAATACGGGTATGTGTGGAAACATCTGTTTACGGGAGAACGGGAATTTCTACACTTGCGGCAGGATGGGAAAAAAATATGGGCGTTCTATCCATATCACGATGGCGGAATGGACACGGTGCCTTTCCTGATGTTCGATTTCGGATTAAGCAAGGGTGACACGGCGCACCTGTACGTGGACACTTTTTCCCACATCGACGATGCGTGGATTGTGGACGATGTTTTTGATTCGGTATTCGAAACGGGGCAAACGGCGAGACGCTGCCTGAAGGTTCACCTGATGGAATATACCGACAGGGATGACATCTGGGTGGACGGCATAGGTTCATTGGCAAATGGTTTAACCTATTCTCCTTCCCGCAATCTAAGAGGCCCATCGATGTTGGTCTGTGTGGAAAGGGCAACAGGAGAACTCCTATACCACAAATACAGTGCGTGCAGGATTCCGAGCCACTATGGCTATGATTACAGCGTTCAGCATTGGTCTGTCCTCTGCAAGGACACGCCGCGCCACACGGAAGAACTGTACTTCAAGACGAACGGAGAGCAGCAATGGAACTGGGCATACCGTGCCACGAAGGAGGATTTTTCGGATGAAAAACCCTTCGGCCTGTATTATCAAGACAGGTTGCAGGTTTATTTCAAGGAAAATGAGAATGCACCGGCTGTATTGCTGTATGATTTCGGATTGGAAAAGGGCGAAAGCACGTTGGTTTCGGGGAATGTTTTGTGGACGGCAGACAGCGTGTACAGCCAGAATATAGAAGGGATAGAACGGAGATGCCAGCAGATGGTTTCGGATAATGGAGAAACGGATGTCTGGATAGAGGGCATAGGTTCTTTGAAAACGGGCTTTTTCCCCGTTAATTTCTTCAACAATCCCTCTGAACTTCTATGTGTGCAGGCGGATGTGTTCTGGCATCGCAATTATATGTATCACAATACAAAATACGACGCTTGCCACATCGAAGAAACTGTCGGAAACAAAACCGCTACAGCGTCTGATGTCTCGGTTCACTACGAACCTCAACAAAAAAGCCTTATTATCGGGAACGGTTTGCGGGGCGATGTGTTGGAAGTGGTGGATGTGCAGGGTCGGTGCGTGTTGCGGGTAAACAACCCTGCGCAAAAGGTTTCGGTAACCCGACTGCCGCACGGACTGTACGTGTATCGCCTTACTGTTAACGGAACCGTCTGCTCTGGGAAATTCCTGCAGTAGATGCCGCACACGAAATATCCCATCTATTCCCAGCGGGCGCGCGCCCAGGCGTGGAGCAGGCTTTGGTCTTCGTTGAGCACGGCGTACGAAACCATACCGCCTTCGTTCTTGTAACGGACGTAGAAAGCGGCCTCAGGCTTTATCTCGTGTGCATAGACCACTTCCATTTCCTTGATGCGGTGCCGCTCCAGAAAGACAAAATCGTGCGCGTCGATCATGCGCTGTATATATGAACTCTGGGTCAGGTGCCCGTTAAAGTCGATATCGGCGTAACCGGCCTTGAAGCGGCAGGCTTCCGTCCAGCTTTCATCGGGTCTGAGACCCGCTTTCTGCTCGATTCTCGACAGCAAAGGCACCTCCGCCGGCAAAGACTCGCCCGACAGCCCGGCAATCGACTTCATCTGTTCGGTGGGACGTTCGGGACGCATCGTGTGCAGGTTCACCATCATCCATTCGGTATGGGCGAAGGCGTGCAGGCCGCCGTTTTCCACATCGCTCACCTTATACAGACGCGGCACCAGAAGCCCGGACAATTCCGGATTCCAGGTGGTTACCGTAACATCCGCACCCTGCGCCGGCAGATCGGGCATGAAAAGATGGATCCTGCGCAGCATCCACGTGCAGCCGCTCTCGTTGAGCGTGGCCACATCGGCATGCTGGAAAATCGTGTGCATCTCGGCCACATCGTTGAGCAGGTCGCACAAGGTCTTGACCCGCAGCAAACCGCTCTTGTCGGTGCAGTGGTTGTAGATGTGGAACGAATGGCTGAATTCGGCTATATTTCCGGTGGCTGTCATGATACGCGCGTCCAATAAAAACTTCTTCCGATAAAGCGAAACCCTATAATCCCTACATAGGCCTTGACCCGAATGGTGTCTTCGTCTTCGAAGCGTATAAAGCAACGGTAGGTCTTGCCGGTGGAGGGATCGTAGATGCGGCCGCCCTCCCACTCGTAATTCCTGGCGTCATAGCGCAAGTCGCGCACGATCACCACGTGGGTCAGCGGAATATGGCGCAGCTCGCGCTTGGGATTGTTCACGTCGGTCTTGGGCTTGCCCAGATCGTCGTCGGGCTGGTCGAGCCACACGATACGGGCTTCGTAGGTGCCGTCGTCGGCCTTATAGAAGTTGAGATGCGCCATTACCTGCCGCCCGTGTTCGTAAATGGCGTAGGTACCCAGCAGATCGTCGGCATACTTGTTCTTGTCGCGTGCCTGAACGCTCCACGAAAGGCAAATGAACGCAACGAACGCCAATACCCTGCAGCTTCTAAAGAATATGTCGGCCCTTTTCGCACACATGGCGCGAAAGTAGCCAAAACGCCTCCCCTCCGCTTTTTATTTACCGCCGAAATTGCCGAAATCCACCGGTACATCCGTTTCCCAACAAATATATTTCCGTTGCTATCAGACGGTTAAAACAAATTTTCCAACCGGGGGCTTTTTTACCGAAACCGCCGCAACAAGGCTTTTTAAAAACAGCGGAGGGTGAACCCGCGCAAGGTTTCGCGCTTTTTCGTACATTCGCAAAAATAAACGCATCTACCGTGCCCAAGAAGATTATCACCTACAATGTAAACGGAATCCGTTCGGCGGCCAGCAAGGGCTTTATCGACTGGCTGGCCGGCTGCGGGGCTGACGTGGTGTGCCTGCAGGAAACCAAGGCGCAGCCCGACCAGATTCCCGTGCTCGAAATCGCCTCCGCCGGCTACGAGACCTATTGTTTCTCGGCGCAGAAAAAGGGATACAGCGGCACGGCCATCCTTTGCCGGCAGACGCCCGACAAGGTGCAGGGCGGCATGGGAATTCCCGCCTACGACAACGAGGGCCGCTTCCTGCGCGCCGATTTCGGCGACCTGAGCGTGGTGAGCGTCTATCACCCTTCCGGAACCTCGGGCGACGAACGCCAGGCCTTCAAGATGCAGTGGCTGGAGGATTTTCAGCAATATGTAACGGACTTGCAGAAAACGCGCCCCTACCTGGTGCTGGCGGGCGACTACAACATCTGCCACGAGGCCATCGACATCCACGACCCGGTGCGCAACGCCACCCACTCCGGCTTCCTGCCCGAAGAACGCGAATGGATGAGCCGCTTCCTGAAGACCGGTTTCACGGACTCGTTCCGCTTCCTGCATCCCGGCCTCAAAGACCAATACACCTGGTGGAGCTTCCGCGCCGGCTCGCGCGGCAAGAACCTGGGCTGGCGCATCGACTACCTTATGCTGACCCAAAACCTGCGTTCCAAGCTCAAAGACGCCTTTATCCTGCCGCAGGTGGTTCATTCCGACCACTGCCCCACTGGCATCGAACTCGATTTTTAACCGACAACCTAATATCTTTTATATGAAAACCCGTTTGAATGTCCTCGCCCCCGTGCTTTTCGCAAGCCTCTGCGCAATGTGCTTTTCGTGCGTATCTTCCAAGAAATACAACGAACTGCTGGAAAAGCAGAACCAATGCACCGCCGCCAACAGCCGCCTGGAAAAAAGCAATCAGGAGTGCAACGAGAACTTAGTGGAAAGCAAGGCGCTGAACGAACGCCTGCAAAACGACCTGAACGCCGCCAACACGCAGATCGACACGCTGCAGCGCAACTACCTACTCACCGCCGCCGACCTGGCCGAACTGCAGAAAAACTACACCCAGATCGACGACAAATACAAGAGCACCGTTTCGGGCAAGGACGCGCTGGCGCAGGAACTGAGCCTGAAGGAACAGCAGCTCAACGAACAGGCCCGGCAACTGAACGTGCAGGCCGAACGCCTTTCCGAACTGCAGGGCATCCTCGACAAAAAAGACCAGCAACTGAACGCGCTCAAGGAAAAGGTTACCGAAGCCCTGACGGGCTTCCAGGACAAGGGGCTGTCGATTCAGACCAAGAACGGCAAGGTGTATGTGTCGGTGGATGAAAAACTGCTCTTCCCCTCCGGCAGCTGGACGGTGAACCCGCAAGGGCGCGAAGCCTTGCACGAAATCGCCAACGTGATGGCCAAGGACGCCAGCATCCACGTGATGGTGGAAGGCCATACCGACGATGTGCCGCTTAAAGGCAAGGGCGACATCAAGGACAACTGGGACCTGAGCGCGAAGCGCGCCACCTCGATTGTTAAGATCATCCTGGAAAACAAAGGGATCAACCCGGCCAACATCATGGCCGCCGGCCGTGGCGAATACGTTCCCCTGGTGGGCAACGACAGCCCCGAGAACCGCGCCAAGAACCGCCGCACCGAAATCATCCTGACCCCCGACCTGGACGAACTCTTCAAGATTCTGGAAACGAACTAAGCGACAGGTCTGCCTTTAGACAGAAACGCCCCGGATGCAGTTGCATTCGGGGCGTTTCGCTTTATAAACGAACGGGCTTGGGCGGGCACAAAAAAAATCCCCCGGCGCGAGGCCGGAGGATTTTACGATAGGTAAGGGAGGTATGCACGAGGCATACGGCATCCTATTTGTTTACCTGAAATTTGGTTACACCGTTCTTGATGAAGTCAACGATTTGGTTGGCGGCGGCCAGACCGGCGTTGATGTTGGCTTCGGCCGTTTCGGCACCCATCTTCTTGGGGGTCGAGAAGTAACGGGTGGGGAACTTTTCGGCCAGTTCGTCGTGGTTGCCGGGCTTGATGTCGGTAACGTAACGGAAGTCGGGACGGTCGTTGAGCAAGCGGACCATATCTGCTTCGTGAATCACTTCCTTGCGGGCGGTGTTCACCAGCATGGCACCCTTGGGCATGCGGTTCACCAGGTCGTAGTTAATCGAGTCTATGGTTTCCTTGGTGGCGGGAATGTGCAGCGAAACCACGTTGCAGGTGCTGTAGAGTTCTTCTACGGAACCTACGGCGTGAACACCGTCTTTTTCGATCACTTCCTTGGGGCAGAAGGCGTCGAAAGCGTAGATGTCCATACCCAGGCCCTTGGCCACGCGGGCCACGTTGCGGCCAACATTACCGTAAGCGTGGATACCTAATTTCTTGCCCTTCAGTTCGGAACCTGTGCCGGGGTTGAAGAGGTTACGGTTCATATAGACCATCAGACCGGCGGCCAATTCGGCCACGGCGTTGGAGTTCTGACCGGGGGTGTTCATGGCCACGATCTTGCGTTCGGTGCAGGCGGCCAGGTCGAGGTTGTCGAAACCGGCGCCGGCGCGAACCACAATCTTGAGGTTCTTGGCGTGGTCGATAACTTCCTTGGTGACTTTATCGGAACGGACAATCAAGGCGTCGGCATCGGCCACGGCCTTGTAGAAGTCGTTCACATCGGTGTATTTTTCCAAAAGGGCGAGTTCGAAACCCGCGGCTTCAACGATTTGACGGATGCCGTCAACCGCAGCCTTGGCAAACGGTTTCTCAGTTGCAACTAATACTTTCATCTTTTCTACTTTGTTTAAGTTTGAACAAAATAAAAGGTGCCCTAAAAGTATCCCGTATGCAAGGCTTGGATTTACAAATGTGAGGGAGCGTACTTTTGTACGTGACCGAGCTATTTGTGAATCCGTAACGCAGCAGACGGGTGCTTTTCGGGCACCTTTTGGTTTAGGCGTTTTTCTTGGCGAACTCCTGCATGCAGGCCACCAAAGCCTTCACGTCTTCCATTTCGCAAGCGTTGTAGATGGAAGCGCGGAAACCGCCTACCGAACGGTGACCCTTCAGACCGGCCATGCCCTGTTCTTTGGCAAAGGCGAGGAATTCGGCTTCCAGTTCGGGTTTCTTGGCCTTGTATTCGTCGGACAGAACGAAGCAAACGTTCATCAACGAACGGTCTTCCTTGTCGATAACCGTACCCTTGAACATGGGGTTGGCGTCGATTTCACCGTAGAGCAACGCGGCCTTTTCCTCGTTGCGTTTCTGGATCACGCTCAAACCGCCCATATCCTTAACCCATTTCAGGGTTTCGTGCATCATGAAGATGGGGAACACGGGAGGCGTGTTGAACATCGATTCACCCTTGATGTGGGTGCGGTAGTCGATCATCGTGGGAAGGGTGCGGTTCACCTTGCCCAAGAGGTCTTCGCGAACGATAACCACGGTAACGCCGGCAGGACCTACGTTCTTCTGGGCACCGCCGTAGATAAGGCCGTATTTGGTAACGTCAACGGGACGGCTCATGAAATCGGACGACATATCGGCCACCAGGGTAACGGGGCTGTCGATGTCTTTCTTGATTTCGGTACCGTAGATGGTATTGTTGGTGGTGATGTGGAAGTAGTCGGCATCGGTGGGAATGGTCCAGCCTTTGGGAATGTGGTTGTACACATCGGCTTCGGAAGAGGCCACGATTTCAACTTCGCCGAACAACTTGGCTTCCTTGGCGGCCTTGTGGGCCCAAACGCCGGTGTCGAGGTAAGCAGCCTTCTTGTTGAGCAGGTTGTAGGGAACGTAACAGAATTGGGTGCTGGCACCGCCTCCGAGGAAGAGCACGTGATAGCCTTCGGGAATGTTGTAGAGTTCTTTCCACATGGCTACGGTTTCTTCCATAATCGATTCCCATTCCTTGGTACGGTGGGAGATTTCGATTACAGACATCCCGGTGCCTTTGAAATCTTTCAAAGCTTCAATACCGGCCTGGATGGCGGGCTGGGGCAACTTGCAGGGCCCCGCATTGAAAATGTGCACTTTTTTCATATCGTTAAGTGTTTTAAAGTTTTCTAATCAAGCCCCTGACCTCCGCCAAGAACTGTCCACAGGCATACATACCCGCAAACTTGGCGAAGTTAGCCCAAATTTTCTAAATGGCAAAATCGGGAGGGGGATTCAATATCTACCTCCGCATTGCGCTACCGATCGTGAAGTTTTTCCAAGATAGCATCATGCACCGTAGCCTCATAATCCGGCAGCACGCTCCAGTTAATAAAGTGCCCTACGGCCATCAGTCTAAAAGGGTATCCCTGTTTCCCCCCATTCTTTGCGCAAAGAATAGTTTCCGCATTTCGGACACTTCTGAATGAAGGACATCTGAGGCAACATGGGAGCTATCGTTCTTCCATCGCTCCAGTACGTGGCGTCCAACAGATTGCCGCTTTTCAGCGACATTAATTTTTTGGTCGCTTTACAATGCGGGCATGCAACAATCTTGGCGGGTCCTGGCATCATGGTCTTTTTCTTTTTATGAAAGGTTTAACAAAAGGTTAACAAAAATTATAAACTGCGTGCCACCCAATCCTTATAATGGTCGCAATTGGCGCGTACATAGGCGGCTATTTTCGTTTCGGGGCATTTCTGTGCAATGTCCTTATAACGGCAGAACATAAGGTAAACCTCGGCAAGACGCTCCTTGTCGGTGTATTCCGACAGGGCCTCCTCAATCAAGCGCTTGGATTCATCATCCGGATCATTAGGGTATCGCCATACCTCCTCAGACGGTCTGTCCCCTGCCTCTCTAAGGTAATCCGGAGCATAATCCATATCCCATAGGAAACCTTGGGAGTAACCTGTCAATGCCCAACAATGATGAAAGGAGTTGTAGAGTCCCGTGGTGTAGGCCAATTTCGCATCGGCCCTTTCATTGGGGTCGCGGGATACAGATATCGTTTCCTTTAACCGCTGCATTTCCTTTGCGAAGCGGAGTTTCAGATGGTCGGCACGAATGATTTTATCGTTGTGATAAGAAAAAGGATCCCTATTCAGATAACCGCCCTTGGCTACATTCAAAAAGTTTTGATACCCGGAACCGACTTTCGACAGATACTTGATGGCCGCAGGATAATCCTGTCTGCGCAAGGCGACGGTGCCGGCCACATCCCACAGATAATCCGGATAGGTGTAACCCCTCGAATTGAGATAGGCACTCAATGATTCCGAAGAATGAAGGCTGGCGATGTATCTTTCTATCATGCCCGGCGACTGTCGGTTAAGAAGATGGAAAAAGACATTGCTGTAGTCGTGCGGATTCCAGAATGTAGCCAGCTTTCGCGCCAACGGTATGTTGGAAGCCGTTGCATTTAAAGCCGAGGTATAATAACGCCAACAGACATTCTGGTATTTTACCGGCATATTGTCGGCATAGTTCGCCAATTGCAAGGCTTTTATCGTGTCGCCTTTATGCAGATAATGAGGTATGACTTCTTGAAACACGAAACTCTGGGTAATTCTGACCCACTGGAGATTGTTGTTCTCCGGTTTTTCCGCCACTTTGCTTTCAAGCCATTTCAAGTCGCTTAGTAAAAAATCCGTATTACCGCTCTGCACGAGCAGTCTCATCCGGTAAGCCCGCATGTAATCCCTCCATGGATGGTCGGCAGCCAAAAGAAGTGCTTGATTTAGATATACAATAGCTTTATTCAAATCCTTTGGCTTTTGTTCTCCACAACCAATAGCCATGATGTAGAGCCATGGCGTGTGGTCGGCCACTGTTTTTTTACGCAGCATGTTTTCCGCTATTGGAACAAGCATTGACAAGGAGAAGTCGCGGGCGATGTAATCGAGCAGATAGGGGGAACCGGTATTTGTTCCGGCAATCAATTCGGGTGCTTGTCCCAAAGCTTCAGGTTTATCCATGCAACTCACTAACGAAGAAATATCTCCGATGGAGGCAAAATGTTCGATGGCGGCCTGGCGGTTGCCCGTACGCAGGGCCGCGCCCGCCACATATTCCTCCGCCATACGGCGCATCAGGTTATCTTGAGGAAGAATTTCAAGGCACGTTTTTGCGCCACGGCATAGCTCGAGCAAGCTCGGCTCTGCCCGTTTGACTGAATCAAAACGTTCGTCAAAAGCCTCCATACATTCTTCGTAGCGTGCCGAGGCGAACAAGGCCCGTATGAGTTGGAGCGAGTAACGGTCGCGAAACCGAGTACCCTTATAGCCTAAAATCACAGCGATGACAGGTTCGAATCCGGCATTGTAATCCGATTTGTCTTTAGGATAATACCAGGGCGAATTCCTGTCGGCGCGGAGTTTCTCGATATGCTTGGCCAACTTGATGAAATCGATGGCCTCCTTATCGTGTCTTTCATAAAGAAATTTCAGGAAACGGTTGGTTTTCAACCGACCACGGTCTCCGTCCGGCTCAAGGTCGCCGTAAATCACCGCCTCGATGTCCTCCAAAGGAATGCCGGGGGAGGTTTGCTTTTGCCACAGCAAGAGATTCTCCCGCTTTTCCTGTGCTTTGGCGATGCCTTCTGTCGGAAAGAACGGTATTCTGTATGGCGCATAGTATATAGACGGGCCACAGGCGGATACTGGACGGGCAAAGAGCAGGCTAAAGAGCAGTATGGGAATAAAGGCCGTTGATTTCATAAGGAGTATATCTTGAGAGGTTTTTGGAATCGAGATGATAGAGGATAACGGAATAATCCTGGCTACTGCCGAACACCCTTTTTTCAACAAGTTGTTTTACCAGAAGCAGGGTTTGCATATCGGCACTTTCCTTTCGCAAAATATCCTCGGGCAGGCGTTGGTTTTCAACCGACCTTTTTCGCGCCTCGGCATAGTCCGAACAAGTTCGGCCTCTGCTCTCGGCTGCAGAAAAACGTTCCTTCAATGTGGCGGAATCCCGCACGATGCCCTTGAATTTGCCGTTTCTGTACCATAATGTCCATTCGTAGGTTGGGTAAGCCACGTCGAGCGGCAAGGGATAACGGACGTTTTTCCTTAAATAAGCGGCCACATCGGCATAATCGAGAATGGAGTTTCGGGCGTTCGGATCTCTAAAGGAGCCTGTATTGTAAACCATAAGCACACCATAGTCGACGGGGGGAGCCATCTGTCTGAGTTGGTGCAGGCGGATGGTCGCGCTCAATTTCATATCAGGTTGGCCAAAAGCCTGAAGTTTTTTCCGAATCGCTTTGCAGAGGCCGAAATATGTCTGTTGGGCGGATTCCGTCCAATCGCAGTCCAACTGAATCTCGTTTACATTCGGAATAAGGTGATAAGAAACCATATTGAGCACACGTTGAACGATTTTTTCCGCCAAATCATCGACCGCATATTCCGATTGAGACATCTTCAGGGCATCCAATGTGATATAGATTGTAGGTATCACGCTTTCGATGCCGGAAGGAATGTTGCCCTTGAACTGAACGGTGGCGTTGGGAATCACGACAATCTTGCCGTTTCGGTAGAAATCTTCGGCAACGACATCGAAAAAACGGAGATACAGGCGTTTTATCTCGTGTTCGGCCAGGAAGTGCAGCTCGGCCGAATCGGGACAGAAAACGGTTTTCCAGTAGTACACGGCATTGAGGCCAGCGCGAGGCGGCATGCTGAATCCACTCTCTGCCTGCGCACCATTCGGAGATGGCTTGCAGCCGGAAAGAAGGATGCAAAGTAGAAAAATCCAGGATAGTTTATACATTGTTTTTGTGTTTACAGAGCAAAAGTAGCGGAAAAGCAGCTTGGCGGCATCCGTTTTTCAGACATATTGTATGAAGTGTGCGTTTTCTTGTACGAAACCCATCCGGAACCTTCGGGGGCTTTCGGGGAATAGTCTTACCTTTGCGCCAATGCCATGAACGAACGTTTGATATTCAACACCTCCACGGAATTGGTCCGTGTGTTGCCGGCATCGGTCGTGTTTATTTCGGCCGACGGGAACTATTCCGCCATCACCATGGCGGACGGAGGAGAATACGTGCTTACGATGCAGTTGGGACAGATTGAACGGCACATTGCCGAAATGCTGAAAGACACGGACACCCGCTTTGTCCGTATAGGAAAGAGTTTGATTGTCAATTGGGAGTATATATCGTTTATCCATCCGACACGCCAAAAGCTTGTTTTGTCCGATGGCAGGACTTTCCGTCGTGAAGTGTCTGCCTCGCGCGAAGCCCTGAAAGCGTTGAAGGGACTTATAGAAATGGAGGCCGCCAAATGAACAAAGATGCCAAAAGACGGGATATCGGAGATGATGAAATCCGCCTGATTTCATCCAACAAGGTTTCGGGTGGATATGGAACGGATATACGTGTCGTCCACCAACGGAGGTCTTCAGGTATGCGCGGGCATCGACCTCAATCCCATAAAAATGGCCTGTGGACGCTTGCCGTTTTGCTGCCGATAGGCATTGTGTGCGGTGTATGCCTGTTGTATACGGATTTTCCGAAGAAGCGGAATATCGGAGAAACGGAATCTTTGCCGGCTGATAAAATTTCCGAATCCGTGACAGACAAACCGATGGCATACACGGAAATCACCGATACGGTAGTGAATAAAGTGAGGCTCACCTTGATGACGCCCCGGAATGCAAGCCCGGTATTGCATATCGGGCAAGATATCCTGGCAGATACAGGCGTCGTGCTTTTGGCGCAGGCGGCCGATGTGCGGAAAGACAATGGTGAAATAGCCTGTGCCTATGTATTGGCCGGAGAACTTAAGGGAAGGGGGCAGGCGAAGTCGGGTTTCTGTGCCATTGTGAACGGATTCCTTACCATCGGTGTGGCCAATGCGACCCCGATGCTGGAACAGGCGTTGGCTACCGACGGCTATTTCTTCCGTCAATATCCGTTGGTGGTGGCCAATCAGGTGGTGGAAAACAAGCCCAAAGGCAGAACGTATCGAAAGGCTTTGGTGGAACAAAATGGCATCCACTCGGTAGTCTTAAGTAAGGATCGGTTGACTTTCGACGAATTTTCGCAAGTTCTGGTGCAGCTGGGCGTCAACAACGCCATTTACCTTGTCGGTGCTTCCGCCTACGGTTTCGCGAAGGATGCAGACGGCCACAGGTTCACTTTCGGGCAGCCCGATGCCGAAGCGTACGGGAACACGAACTATATTGTTTGGCGGTAGGCCTTACTTTTCCATCAACTCCGCGAGCAGTGATACAGCATAGAGCAGAACATTAGTCAAGGTTTCCTGTTCACGGTGGTTCGACATCGAGACGCGCAGGGCAAGTTTAGGGTTGTATTTGTCGCGGTAACCGTCTCATTTCCCAAACCAAGAAAAAATTCAACTGTGGGAAACAACGCAAATTCAGGCAAATCAGTAATTCAATCCGAATTGCCATAGGGGAAATCTCCCTCATTGAGGGATGAAATCGACAAAATTCATCCCTCATAGAGGGATGCTCTGTCTTGCGGGGCGGCGGACGTAACTTTTAGACTGGATTTGGGCTGACTTCTCAGGATAAAACCCGGATTCATCACCAGCATCCGAACACTGGGAGAGGTATTGTTTGGCTAACCTTAAAACTTGACTCTTATCCATTGGAGTAATCGAATAATCCCGGTGAAGTTAATGTTTTTATGTTAAGATGGCAAACTTCCACCCCACCCCGTCGGCCTCACCCTTCCCGCCAACTTCGGGACGAGCAGGTGAGGTAGATGAGCGAGGTACCGGGGAAACATGTCCCATACATGAATACTTTACCAAATAAAGCTTAAATACCAATTTCTTAAAACAGAATACACAAAAAATTATCTTGATTCAAGCCCGTCTTATTACATGAAAATACATGAACTATCCCCAAATGGGAATGTATGCAATATCACGCCTATTGGTACCCTCCGGAGTCCCCACCTTGATTAAACCTTGTGCTAATGCCTCCCGTATGACAATAGATACAAGCGGATAATTTTTCTCATCAACTCCAAGTCGTTCCCGTAAGGATTTATTTGTAAGCATTTCACTTGCCGTATATTTTAGGCAGGCATGTTGATAACACGCCTGAACCCGTTCCTCCTTTGTGGTCTCAGCCCATGTCTTGTATGCCGAGAGAATAATTGCCGTGCGAATATCCGAAACGCGATATTTTATAGCCGGTAATTGATATTTTTCTATGGACGTGAGCGCCTTATCCATTCCACTACCTTTTTCCTCGCAGAATCCCATACGACGCATAATATCCGCAAATACTTCATTCCGTGACTGATATTCATCAATAAACCGATCCGTACTGATAAGCGGCCGCCCTGGCGATGATATTTCAACACGATCAGAGTAAATTTCTATCATAGGGAAACCAAGCACAGAAAAATCCTGATGGATAATCATATTGGCAGAAATTTCCCTGATAGCTATTTCAGGGTACATCCTGACATCTTCACGCAATACCTTTCCGATTTCTTCATTGGCAGGAAGCTGACTGTTAACCCAATCAATCATCATTGGAAGACAAACGGCATACCCTTGCTCAAAACATTTTTCCCTAACTGTCTCAACCTTGTCCTTGCCCTTGTAGACGATTACACGCACGGCTTTGCGATACAAACTATCAAAGTTCCGTAGGTCTTTTGCAAGAAGCATCGCCCCAAGTTCTGTAATTCCATATCCTGCCAACGAAGGAACGATGAATTTTTCAGAAATGAACCGCTCGATAATCCCTTCGGTCGTCTGGGGCATAGGTATTTTCAACCGGTCGAAATACGTTTCCGCGCTAAGCAACCGGATGATGTCTGAAGAATTTCCGCAATCCTTTACAATGGCTTTATCCAAAGCCTTATAATGATTTTTCCTCCACAATTTCGCTTCTTTCTCAGAATAACCGACAAGCGGTTTTGTAAGAGATCCAACACGAATGTACGCGATATTCAGGAATGTTACCGGACGTTCAGTTGCCGCCGGAATACGATACATGGAAATATGCTTTCCCTCAACATCAAATTCAAAACACTCAATGTCAATTCTTGGATTAAGACGGTTGAGCAACCACATTTCAAGTTCCTCATTGCCTTTTTTGTGACATTTGGCCTTGAATGTAGTACCCACTATTGAATGCGTGCCATCCTCAATGCCGAACACGAGATACCCAAAAGGTTTGTTCAATAGCGCAGCGCTGTTGGATAAAGCCGACAATCTCTTCCCGATTTCTTCTTCAGAATGAAAATTGTGCTTAAACTCCAACCATTCCGTTTCCTGGGGAAATGAAATAAGTCTGTTGAGCAGTTGCGCTGATTCTAACAAGTCCATAACGCGAAGTTATGAAAATATAGCCAATCTTCAGCATCCCGTCCAACCCGCAGACCTCACCATTTCTGCCAACTTCGGGAGGAACGGTCGCGATAGATGAGCGACGTACCGTGATAGCAGTGCATATTCCAATATTTGATTTCTATCTGCGTCTTGCCGTCGGTATATCGTGCATCGTCATATCGGGATTTCCTATTATCTCTTTTACTAAACGCCTTATCTACGGAATAAGGCAAATGCCTCGCATCCCAGAATTCCACACTGCGCAAGATATCATCCTCTATCATAAACATAACACTCTCCCACACGGAACTCCCAAAGGGAACGTTGCCATAATAGAGCATCGCACCCTCCCTGTGAGACAGGCACTCGTAGTTCTCCATTGCCGCCATCACTTCGGCTTCTGTCGCTAGGCCAAGCCTACAACCGAAAAATCGATTCTCAATGGGCACTACCTTCGTACACCCCATCATGAGGAGGGCAAGAAAAAAGTATCCTTTCTTCACCATTGTTAATAAACTATTCATCTTTGCCATTTTTCCATTTTATATACAAAAGGTATCCAATACCGCCCATTAACTTAAAGCCTGTTCATCAGGGGTTAAAGTTTCCTCTGTTGAATCAACATATTTGGGTGACTTCCCGTAACGGTTCTCCTGTTTTTCGGAATCATCGCGGAGCAAACACAGCAACTGCAATGGCCAACAGATGGGAGCACTTAAAACTAACAATTCCCAACACGGGATCTCAAAAAGACACAAAATCCCTCCCCAAAAACCGAAAGCACCTAACGGTGACAAAAGCCACCAACCGCTACGTCCAACATCATGCAAACGGCGTACAGAAACGGCCAGATTAGGAAGGAAAAGAATCGACAAACAAATCACCCCTATATAAAATCCATAGATAAAGTACCATATCATTATTCCAATCGATAAATAGACTATTATGCTAAACATATACCAATACCAAAATTCCGAACGGCGCGCCCGTCCCCGAAAGCAAGCGAACTTTTTAAAACAACTGGCTATCGCCTCTCCAAACGAAAGTTTTTTGGTTTCCATGGTTATTTATTTTTTAGTTAATGAATGAATCCCCTCATCGCTATTGAGGGTTATTCCATTTAAAGGTTCTTATAACGTTTTCCAAATCATCTTTCCATAAGTCAGCATCACATTCGCGATAGGCAACCACTATCTTTACCATCTCATTATAGTTTTGTAGAAGGTATAAACGACATTTCACAGAACCCTTATCGCCAGAACGCGCATAGACGGCTTCTATCGCCTTTGTGCGCCCTATCGTTATCCATCTAAAAATTGGCAGTTCTACATATTTCCCAGGTAAAACCTCGCCATCAACTATCTCTTTAAGGTCTTCTTTATCTGCCTGTGAAAGACAGGATGCTTGATCATATCTCTCAACCTCTCCGGGAGCGCAAGGAAAATGCCGGGCTAATATTCTGCAATACGTAGCATATGCATTGGGAGATTTTAATGACAGGTTTTTTTGTTGAAATATAGCATCTGCAAGAGCTTGCGGCAAGTCCAGACTATGCAAGTGCCGAGTATATGAATCATCTTCCTCTCTAAGTTCCATTGTGTTGGGAACAGATAACGTAAACGCTCCGGCAATCTCATATTCAGTCCAATCCGAACCGGGATTATATTGGCCAACAGGTTCGGAAAATCCCTTTGAGGAGCTTTCTTGATGCCCAAAATCCTTTCCTGTAAAACTTTGGGGCGATTTTGAGTCAACAATGCTGTTGTTCACAATCATTCCTATGACGAGAAGCAGGAACAAACCACATATTACGCCCGGCCATATACGCTTTCGCAGAACCATTGGGGGCTCTTGCCGTACCTTCCGTCCACAATATGTACAAAAGAGAGCATTCGATTCCACTTGGGTTCCACAGTAGGAACAAAAAGCAGCACTCTGTCTTACATTTTCTTCTTCAAAACGAGGAATCCCCTCATTCACTTCTATGGGATTGCAAATTTGTTGAGTAATTGTATCGTTGAGGTCTGAAAGATTATCATCCTTAGTTTCTTCATCACTTAATGAAGGGGGAGGCGAATCATCTCCAATGCCACCAAAGGTATTGCCTCCTGAATTGAGTTTTTTCAAGCATAGAGCAATGATTAAACCAATCAGAGGGAATAGAATGGCAAGTAGATAATACCCAAAACCTCGATTCTTTTTAGAAAGAATGGCACAGGCAGGCAATGTGAAGACAATCCAAACAATGATAATTTGCATCTCTAGTACTGTTTAGTTTACGGTTGAACTCTACAACCTGCGTCCACAATGTGTGCAGAAAAGAGCATCCGGTTCTACTTTTGTTCCGCAGTAGGAACAAAAAGAATTTTTATCGCTTGACAACGCCTTATCTATTGGCTTGACGGACTCTTTTGTCTGCTCACCTTGAAAATCAATAGAGGGAATATTTGATTTTGGTTGAACCGCCTCTCCTTCTCTTGTTGATTCGTCAACGCCTTGGCTAATTGTCTTTGGCGTTTCAAAGAATACAGATTTGATGGCAAAACGATGTCCTTTGGGAGGCCTCTCTGTTACGGGAGATTCAACGTTCGATTCATTGGAAGATTTGGCACCTTCGGGTGCAGTTGTCCTACTCATTATATGTAGCCATACGGTCAAAAACAAGATAGGGGCGATAAACTCCCAAAAATCAAAATATTGAAAGTTAGTGGCCGAATACAGAAAGACGAGGAGCAGGGAACAAGCCAAAAACTTGCCCAACTTTTTCCACCAAGAGCTCTTCGAACTTCGATAATAGAAAAAATATCCGGCAAGTCCCAACATGGTGAAAATTCCAAGAACCGAGGACAGGACAGCAAACTGCCGGGGTGTAGGATAACCCCAACAAATTTCCACAGAACTATGCCGTATGATTGGCCACTTACCCAACGGCGGTTGCTGCATATGCGTCGGGAATCTGTACATTAGTCCAAAAAGTTGAACAATGCAGGATATTAGGCACAATACGCTTAGGAAGAGGAAAATCCCGCCCAAGACCTTCATCACGACATGTTTCTGCGGAGTCACTTCGCGATTGTTGTGCTTTGCCATCCGCACCAAGGCGTAAACGAACATTATGCCGAAGAGGATGTTCAATACGAAGCGTATATAAAATTGAGTTTCTAGCATGGTTGGTTTACTTTAAAAGTTGTGGCATGCTGCAATATTTCCTTAAAACAGAATACGGGATACGAACCTCCGCACTATCCGTTGCATTCTTGTTTCGGACACGATAGGTGAAATCAGCCTGCGCTATGGCTAATAAGCTCATAAACTCCCGAAAATCCGGATCTTCCGCCAATGCACTTGCAAAGAAATCACTTCCATCTGGATTTTGGGCTATAGCCTTGACATCATCAAGGATAAACTGAGTTTCAGCCGTTTTTATAACGAATATGATATTATTACCTTCGCGGTAGATGCGAAGCAATATATCTCCCGTTGAAATGGATTGCACCATAGAGTTGACGGGTATTGATTGCAAATTTCCCATATCATCCAACGCCATAGGCAATGACAGGTTGGCAAGTTTTATTTGGATGTCTAACACGGTTTGTATGGCTTCGACAGGAGTTGCTTTCGCACGGTTAATGAATTCAACCAATTCAATCCCGTCATATTGCCAACGGAATATACCCCCACCCGGAGTTTTGAACTCAAAAACCGTTACCAATCCTTTATCTTCCAAGAGGGAGACCAAAAGATTTCCATTGTTCTGTTGCCCGTTCATTATAAGGAAACCATACGGTATCATTTCTCGAAATTCCGCATAGTTATCTTTATAAAATTGAGAAATCGATGCATCTCCGTAAAGCGAGTAATGGTATGTTAAGGTATTCTTACAAAAAGACACCTTGTCCCATTGTCCTATGGTTCCCATTCTGTGAGGAAGTGTCGCATTCACCCGATTTATAATGTCATTTATTTCAGTACGCTCCGTAAACGATAACTTCGGTTTGGGAAGCTGTGACACAACCACTATCGTCCCCAATAAAACGAGGGCAAAGGTTACCAAAAGCCATTTAAACGATGTTTTCATCTCAACGGTACTCTGCTAACATCCAAATATTCAGAATAACGAGAAGCCAAACGCCTATGGCGATTGCCAATAGGAGTTTCGCACTGGATATTTTCAGTTCAATACCCTGTGTCGTTGGATTGTCGGGCGCACTCTTCGCCCCACAGCCAGAGCAATACTTTGCTCCATCCGGAATTTCTTTTCCGCATTCCTTGCATTTCATGATAGTAGGTTTTAATTGTTTGAATCAACATATTTGGGCGACTTCCCGTAACGGTTTTCTCGTTTTTCTGAATCTTGGATGAGCCAGCAAAGCAGTATGATGTTAACAATCGGCAGAAAAGACAGCAAGAACCACCATCCACTACGGCCAGTATCATGCAAGCGACGTACATTAACAGCACTATGTGGAATAATAAGAATAATCCGACAAATAACAACTAACCATCCAATAACTGCATCTACAGGTATTTTCAACAGCATAGATACAATTAGATCAATTAAAACTATGAACAGATTAAAACTCCATGTTTCCGAACGGCGTGCTCGCCCCCGAAAAACAGCGAACTTGTTAAGGCTACAAGCGACAGCATTTTCAAACGAAAAACCTATTGTTTCCATGACTATTTATTTTTAATTAATGAGATTGCAATTATTAACTTTATAATGAGGCATCATCGTTTCAGCAACAATCAAACATCGATTCGGCCACATTCTCAACACTTTTCGCTATAAGTTTTGCATTTACTCTTGCCGCAAATTCTTTCACTTGTTTCGATGGAACAGGATCCACAATATATATTTGCCCCAAAGCGTATTTGAAGTTATTGTAAATTATATTATTTATACCTTCATCTTTAAAGCCATAACCGATAATGATTAGCCTGTTTGAGGAGGAAAGATTCTTCTTAAAGGCACGAAACAAATTATCATACAGAATTGACTCGCCATACTGTCGCTCTTTCGATTTCTTTCCTGTTAGGAAATTGGGACAAAAATTAGTCCAATCTGCTTGTTCGATAATTCCATCACGCTTCTTTAGTAATGTTTCCAATCCCACCCCTTTGACAAGCTTTAGACATACCTTCGGATACAACATTCCATCTTCCTCTTCTTTAAAAAACACTTGGTCAACACTTCCATGAAGTTTATACAGCCTGATATTCGTGTCATATTTACCCGTGTAATACTTAAGCGGAACTTCTTTCTTCTCTTTTCCCTCCTTGATTGTCCCATAATAACAAGAATCCGTTATAGTAAACCCATCAGAAATTCTTCCTGTCAGTTTTACTGTTTTCCCGAGTCCCTCAAACAGTAAATCATGGTTCAGGGTATGTACATAAACATCGCCCTGCATACTCCAATCGTTTAACGCACTTAAGAAACCATCATATTTTTGAAAATACGTTGACGGCAAGGAATCACCTTCGTACCAACAATGACCGTCCTTGTCTTGAATCAGGTTCGCGACCACCTGTTGATAAACATATTCCATATCGCTATATGTCCCTTCGGCTTCTTTCTCCTTTATAATGTCGAAGAATTCTTCATAGTCGAAATTTACACGGTATTTATCAATTAATTGTATACATTGCTCAAACCGTTTATCATGCGGGGTTGGGAATCCACTCAAAGGAACGTTTCCAGCCTGTCTAATTTCCATTAATTGACCTATCGGATTAAAATTCAGGGATTCCCCCTGCAAGTTCAATAACTTTTTATTCAGGTCTCCCGCAATAGGGTATCCCATAGGTATAGAAAATCCTGCTCCTAAAAGGAACGAGATGGATTGTTTATTCATACTTTTTGTTGCCATAATTAAAGCCTCCTTTTTGTTATTTAAGACTTATCCCATAAATTCTCCAAGCGGAATTCATGTCCTCTATAAAGTCTAAACTCTCCGCCTCTGTAGGAATACCCGGAAAGTATAATTTAAACTTCTTTGTTTGATTGACATAGTCAAAATATGTATAGTTCGGCGCGTATGCAATTCCTTCTGTCTTTGTCAGCGTATATTTTGTTCCTTGAACCAGAATATACGCGCCTCTATTTATATTCATCCACCCTCCATATAATGGGTTTGTGCAACTACATTCCAAAATAGTCTCTGTAGGCGTTAATGTTATTTTCTTGACCAACAGGTTATTGTCCCCCAATGACCTATAACCAGGATTCTCTATTATTCTCGTTGCCCCGGAACCTGAGCAATGTATCTGGAACACAAAGTTCTTCTCCATCTTCACTTTTTCTGTCAACGGCAGTGTCGAAACCGTATTATTGGCGGGGATAATGGCGGAATTCGCGGAACTCTCGATTAAATTTCTCAGATACATAGACTTAATGGCATACCCCACATTTTCCGCACCACTATGCTTTGCATTCACTATACCCACAACATTACCCTTTCTATCAAACAGGGGACCTCCGCTATTCCCTGGTTGGATCGGAGCGGAAATCTGATACAGCGACACCTCGTCTTGAAAGCCGGTTTTCGAACTGATAACGCCCGTCGTCAACTTAATTTCATCCCCCATGGTGGAAGTAAGCGGATAACCCAGCACAAATATTTCTTCGCCAACTTCAGAAGTGGTAGAAGATATTGCATAGGGTACTATACCAAAACCTGCGAATGAAGGGTCGGTTATCTTCAGCAATGCGAGATCGTTGTGTCTATCCATGCCAACTACCGTTGCCTTATAGAATTGATTAAAATTACCCTTTACGCCTTTGACTGTAATATTGCCCGCTCCTGAAATAACGTGATAGTTAGTAACAACGTAGCCATTCTTGAGAGCAAATCCTGTTCCTGCCTTATCTCGGTTGGCTTCTGATGACTTTTGGCGCTGCCGTTCCGCATTCATATAGGCATCTTTATACATGCTATATGTCGGATAATCTTTTGTTATCTTAAGATCAACCCACACTGAATACGAAAAACGAGGATTCTGCGCCACAATCTTCGCATCCGTGGAATTAAAATGAAATCTCACATTCATATCGAACAGAGATTTTATGGTGACAATGCCTGAACTCGACAACATTTCCCACTTGTAATTGTCGGTTTCACCAATTCTACGAAAACGAAGGTTTTCCACCCCTATACTCTCAAAAAATTCTCCCGCTTCCCCCGCAGGAACTACATCTATCCATTCATTTCCACCTCCCTTAAGTACAATCCATTCGACCCTATGTTTATCATCTGTTCGGGCATACGGAGAATCTGTTCCTCTTGTTGCTGTACCCACCCAAAAACCCTCGATAGGATCCAAATCAGCCACATGAGTCTCCACATAATGTCTCAGTTCACTTACAAATTTGTCATATTCTGAAATCTGCGCCATCGTTTTACTCCAAAGGCTGAACATTGCAGAAAAAAGTACAATTGCAGCACAAATCTTGCAGAACCGTCTCTTCCAAATCCATCTTGTAATTGAATCCATATGTGCTTAATTTTAAAAATGGCCACTTGAACAAATTGTAACATAAAACTAAGTGAACCCCGAAAGTTGAAAGAAAACTTTTGGAGTTCACTTCCAAGGGCATTTCAATCTCTACTTCGACACTTTTTTAAGTTCCATCTTGCAGTCATACCGGTCACTCCATATCATCTTTTTCGACTTGATGGATTCTATGGTCCATATTTCCGTATCACGGGAAAACTCTATACGGAGTCCTGTTCCATTAACCGAATATTCAAAGTCGTTTTCTTCTCTGTTGGAACCATCTATTCTTTCGTCATAACCTACACCATTCTTCGCGAAGTGATAATAAAGTGTTATCCAATCACTGTTTTCTGTAGATTCCCAACCCTCATCGGGATCATAAAAACGAACCATTTTCCAAGTCCCCACGAGGTCGCTTTCCGTAAAGTCATCTTCTTTTGTGCAACCCACAAAAGCGAGCACACACGCCATCAGTGCCAATACCGAGCAAATAAGTTTTTTCATCTTTGTAAGTATTATAGTTAAACGTTTACCTGCATTTAAGAACCTTAGCCCTTATCGGTTTACATTCCAACCCACAAAGCATAGGACTCAACTGTCGGTTCTTTCCACCATCCGCACAAAGCCTCCCTTGACCCAAAATCCGTCAGTGAGCCAATAGCCACCCTATCCGCTTTTATACGAAACGGTTGCGCGAATGTATGGAAATATTTTTCAAGAAAATTTAAAATATTTTTCGTATATTAAAGTTTTATTATTATAATTTAATGATTAAGATTCAGACTATGGATTTACCCACGTGGGGCGCAATTCTTGCGCCCCACCCTTGATAACCCGCCGGATGTATATTTTTTCCGCTGGAAATTATAATAATAAAGCGTGGCATGGATAGTAAGTCAGACTATAATGTAGTTACCAACAACCCGTATCTATCCCTTTCGGAGGCGGGAAGCGTATGGTCAAGGTTCACATTCCGGAATAACCTACACCAACGAAACGATAAAGTGCACGAATGCCTCTATGTCTTCCTCCACGCTGGCCTTTTCCAATGCCTGCAGGTACTGTTCCCGTTGTTCCACCGGAATCACCACCCAATTATATCCGCCAGTAACCAATTGACTGTTCATCGTAAAACGGGCGGTTCGGAAATCTTTTATAATTCATTTATCTTTTCCAACAGAAAGTCTTCGATGTTGATATACCGCACCCCTCTGTCGTCCGTCCACGGCAGAATATTGTCGCGCACCACCACGATCTTGGTATAGGAATCATTAACCCGATTAAGGGAATTGACCTCTTGCAAGCGTTTTTCCTCGTCTGCCACCGTGAGTGCCGATTGGATGTAATAACGTTTATCCGCCAGATTGACTACAAAATCAATCTCAAGCTGTGTACGTACTTTCTTCCCTGCCACGACGTGGTTATACTCAACCACGCCCACATCGACATTGAACCCCCTTGCCGTGAGTTCATTATACAATATGTTCTCAATTATATGGTTTTCTTCCTGCTGCCTGAAGTTGAGGCGGGCGTTGCGTAAACCGATGTCCGTAAAATAGTATTTGAGCGGCGTATCGATATAGGAACGACCTTTTATATCATAGCGGTACGATTTACTCAGTATGTATGCATCCACAAAACAATCGAGATATGCGGCGATGGTTCCGTTCTTTATCTTCAAGCCTTTAACCGATTGAAAGGTGTTGGCCAAGCGTGTCGGGTTGGTAAGCGAACCCACCGCAGAAGCCGTGACGTTAAGCAGTTCATCAAGGGTTTCGGCATCGGCACGCAAGTGGTTCCGTTCAATAACATCCTTGATATAGGTAAGCCGAAAAAGGTCTTGCAGATATTTGGCTTTTTCTTCGTGTGTGTCCTTCTGCATCACAAAAGGCATACCCCCATATGTCACGAACTCACGCCATGCGAAACGTTTCTCTTTAGGATAGGCAGCATAAAATTCATCATAGGTAAGAGGTGTGATATGTATCTCCTCGCCCCTGCCCCGAAAAATTGCTTAAGCAATCTCTTGCGTTCTATGCGCATATGCCCGGGTAATTTTTGCGGATATCCGCACTTTTATCCCGCAAGTATAACAAATATAATCGACATGAATCGCGTATCTCGGTTAAAGGCAGCAGCAAGACGGGATATTGGCAAGTGAACCAGGATTAAGTACCCAAGCACGCCCCCTTCCCCCCTCTCCATTTGCGAAAAATGGGTTATTTTTGCAGTTGGGCAGGTTTTGGCCTGTTTTGTTGCAACAGAAAATCAATGAAATGAATTTACTTAGAGGATTTCGGGGGGCTTTCGTTACCTTGCTGGCCTTGTTCGGGGTATGTGGCGGATTGTCGGCGCAGGGGGCTTTCCGTATGGCCGAGTTCGCTTCGGAAGAAGATTTCAAGCACGAGGTGAGCCTTTCGGCCGGTCCGGCCATCCCGCTGGGGAACACCCGCAACTTCCTGCCGGGAAGCACCGAATTTGCCGATTTAGTACCGCAGGGCGCCTGCTTCGGCGGCGGGGTCAACGCAAGCTACCGCTACTATCCCCTGCACCAACTCTATATCGGGGTCACCCTCTTCGGCCAATGGTACGGCTACGACTACAAGCAGTTCGACCTAGCCTCGGCCGACCGCATCGAACATTCGGGCTGGGACGTTTACGGAGGCGCGTTCGAACTGGGAACCCGCCTGCCCTTAGGTGTTTACGGCCTGTATTTCACCGCCCGTTTCCAAGTGGGCTACGCCCTGATGCTCTCGCCTATGGTACAGGCCATCTATTCCACGCAGACCGTGGGCGATATCGTGCGCCCCATCCTGGACCGCTCGCTTACCAGCAACCTCTACTTAGGCGGCGGCGTGGGCGTGCAATACCGCTTTCGCCGACACTGGATCGCCCACATCGGACTGGACTACAACTATATGCCTTCCGGAAACCTGGGTTCGGACGCTCCGGTTCGCCCCGTCGGGAACACAAAAGACCTAAGACTCAAGCTTTCGTCGTTCGTAATCAATGTGGGCGTTTCGTATGCCTTCTAAAAGGATTTCGGTCTTATGAAAAATATAAAAAACACGCTCCTCCTTGTCCTGCTGCTGGGACTTTGCCCGCCCGCGTTCGCCAACGTGCACAACCTTAAGCGCGCCGAGTTCGAGTTCCATGTAGGCCCGGCCTTCCCGATGGGCAAGTTCGGCAAGAAAGCCTTCCCCTCCTTCAGCGAAACCGCTTCGGGCATGTACCGCCTCGATTACCACGGTGCCAAGATCGGCGTGAACTACGGTCTGGCATTCCAGTATTACGCCACCCCGCACTGGGGCATCCTGGTAATGTTCAACGGGCATTCCAACAAGGTGTCCGCCAACGATTTCTCGCCTTTCAAGCCCGCCGGTTCCGCCAATCTCGACTGGAACACGAGCAGCAAGGGCAAATGGTCGGAATTCATGGCGATGGCGGGCATGACGTTCCGCGTAAGCCTGTTCAGCCGCATGACCCTGGCGTTCCGGGCCTATCTGGGTTATGCCCACCTGGTGGCCCCCTACTACAGTTCGGAAGCCAAGAGCCAGAACACCAACTATGCCTTTCAGCTTAAGTCGGCCTCGGACGCCAACTTCGGCTACGGGGCAGGCGCGGCGCTCAAGTTCCTGATTTCGCGCGGCTTTCACCTCGACATACGCTGCGACTATATGGGCGCGGTTCCGTTCTATTTCAGGCGTGTAAAGAGCACGCTGGTTACCGACATACCCAACGTGCAGATTCCCGACCGGGAGTTCAGGAACACCTTCCACGAGAATTTCAGCATGATTAACCTCAGTTTCGGATTTACGGTAGCTTTCTAATGGCACGCAAGAGCAAAAAGGCGCTGTACGATGAAGTGTTGGCATGGTTCAAAGAAAACATGCCCTCGGTGCAGAGCGAACTTACATTCAAGAATCCCTACCAGCTGCTGGTGGCGGTGATCCTCTCGGCACAATGCACCGATAAACGGGTCAACCTGGTCACTCCCGCCCTCTTTGAACGGTTTCCCGATGCCGGGAGCATGAGCCGGAGCGACGAGGCCGAGATCTATTCCTACATAAAATCGGTGTCGTACCCCAACAGCAAGGCCGCCCACCTGCTGGGCATGGCCAAGATGCTGGAAGCCGATTACGGCGGCAAGGTTCCCGAAAAGATGGAAGACCTGCTGCGCTTGCCGGGCGTGGGGCGCAAGACGGCCAACGTGATGACGGCGGTGGCCTTCGAAAAACCCGCCATGGCGGTGGACACGCACGTGTTCAGGGTGTCGGCGCGCTTAGGTCTGACACAGGACGCCAAGACGCCGCTCGAGACCGAACGCCAGCTGGTGGCCAACATTCCGAGGGAACTGTTGGGAACCGCACACCATTGGCTGCTGCTGCACGGACGCTACGTGTGCCTGGCGCGCAAGCCCAAATGCGCGGAATGCGGGCTGTCGTCCTGCTGCGAATACGTTAAGAAAAAATGAAGTACTACATCATATCGGGCGAGGCTTCGGGAGACCTGCACGGAGCCAACCTCATCAAGAGCCTCAAGAAACAGGATCCGCAGGCGCAGTTCCGCTGCTGGGGCGGCGACCTCATGCAGGCCGAAGGCGCCGAACTGGTAAAGCACTACCGCGACCTGGCCTTTATGGGCTTTGCCGAAGTGGTGGCGCACCTGGGGCAGATACTGCGCAACTTCAGCCTCTGCAGGAAAGACATGAAGGCCTATGCCCCCGATGTGGTCATCTTGATCGACTATCCGGGCTTCAACATGCGCATGATGCGTTTCGCGTTCAAACAAGGCTACAAAGTGGTGTATTACATCGCCCCGCAGGTGTGGGCCTGGCGCACGGGCCGCATCAAGAAGCTTAAGAAATACACACACCAGATCTACACCCTGCTGCCGTTCGAACGCAGGTTCTATCAGAAATACAAGGCCACGGCACTGTTCGAGGGCAATCCCCTGGCCGACGCCATCGCCGCCTACAGGCCCGACACGGCCTTTATCGAAGACTTCCGGAAGAAGGACGCACGCCCCGTGGTGGTGATCCTGCCCGGCAGCCGCAAGCAGGAAATACACCGCATCTTTCCGCTCATGCTGCAGGTGGCCGCCCAGAATCCGCAATACCGCTATGCAGTGGCCGGCACCAAGAACCTGCCGATGGAAATCTACCGGCAATACCTGAAGGATTATCCGCAGATCGAACTGGTGTTCGGCCATACCTACGACCTGTTCTCGATTGCGCGCGCCGGCCTTATCAAATCGGGTACCTCCACCTTGGAGGCCGCCTTGTTCTCGGTGCCTCAGGTGGTCTGCTACCGCACCTCGAACGCCACCTATACGATAGGTCACCTTGTGGTGAACCCGCAGGTGCGCTTTATCTCGCTGGTGAACCTGATTATGGACCGCCTGGTGGTGTGCGAGCTGCTGCAAGGCGACTTTACGGTGGAACGCCTTTCCTCCGAGTTTGAAAAAATTGTAAACGATACGCCCGATAGGAAAAAAATACTGCAAGACTACACTGAATTGCAGCATGTTATGGGAGGCGGCGGCACTTCGGACAAGGTGGCCGCTTCGATAAAATCGCTCTTTCGGGATTTATAGTATGACAGGGATATGAAAAATTTGCACTCAAACGGAAAACGATGGATGGCGGGGATGTTGCTCTCGCTCCTGATTCTGCTGCCCGCCACGGGATTCGGCACGGATCTTTCGATACGGATCCTGTCGGACAAAAGCTTCTCACGGGCGTACTTTACCGCCGAGTTGGGCCAGTACCGCGTTTACGACGGCGACCACAAGCCCATCATGGAAATGGCCGCGGGCGAATCCCTGCTCATCTCGATCAAGGACGGACAGATCGACCTGCGCAAGAACGACGAGCTGGTGGGCGTTTTCTACAACCTGATTTTCGAGGGCAAGGGGCTCAAGGCCATCTTCAGCCTGCAGGAAGACAGTAAGAACGCCGAACAGAAACGCTTTTACGACGACCATCTGGACGTGAGCGTGGACAAGACGGTGCTGTTCTTCATCAACCACGTGGATCTGGAAAACTACGTGGCGGGCGTGGTTCAGTCGGAAGTGCGCGGCATCAGCGACCAGACCGATTTCTACAAGGTGCAGGCCATCATCTCGCGCACCTACGCCATGGGCAACCTGCGCCGCCACAACGAAGAAGGCTTCGACCTCTGCGACAACGTGCACTGCCAGGTATATAAATGCCGCAACAACACCCCCATTATCCTCACCGCCACCGTGCAGAGTGCCGGCAAGGTGATCGTGGACGGCAAGGACAACCTGATCACCGCCTCGTTCTACTCCAATTCGGGCGGACAGACCGCCAATTCGGAAGACGTGTGGAACGCGCCGGTAAGCTATCTGCGCTCGGTGCCCGACACTTTCTCGCTCGGCATGAAGAACGCCGTATGGGAAAAAGTGATGCCCCGGTCGGAATGGCTGTCGTTCCTCAACAGGAAATACGGCTACGACATCCATAATTCCGTAATGAAAGACAGCGCCCTGCACTTTCAGCAGCCGGTAAGGAAAGTAAACTTCGCGGGAGGAATCCCGCTTAAGAATATCCGTCGCGATATGCAGTTGCGGTCAACCTTTTTCTCGGTCGATACCAAAGGGAACGACGTTATCCTTTCGGGTCGCGGCTACGGCCATGGCGTAGGCCTCAGTCAGGAAGGCGTGGTAAGGATGATCGATTTGGGGTACTCGGTGCGGGAAGCGGTTGAACACTACTACACCGGCGTAACCATCAAGTCTCTGGAGGAACTGCCCGCCGGAAAACTGGGCGATTGAGGCGGCACCTAAGCTTTCCCGCCCTTTATTGTTTTTTATCCGGATACGTCGCAGGCCTGCTTTTGCATAAGGCGGGCCTGCTTTTTTTATTGCCCGCGCTGCCGCTTTTCCTGTTCGGACAAAAACAAAGCAAAGGCTTGGCGTGGTGCTGCATCGCGGTGTGTCTCGGCGCAGCCAATATCGAGATTTCCGACCCGCTCAAAGACCCCAAGCACTATGTGCATGCCGGCATAGAACCCTATGCCATACTGGAACTGTGCGAGGAACCGCAGGAAAGGGAGCGCAGTTTCCGGGCCACGGCCAAACTGGTCTGCACCGGCAACGACGGCATGTGGCGGGAAGTCCGCGGGCTGGTGCGCTGTTATTTCACCAAGGATTCCACCCTGACACTTCCCCGCTACGGCGACCGGATCGTGGCCCGGGCGGAACTGCGCCCCATCGAAGGCTTTGTGGGGCGCGACAGCGTTTATTTCGACTACGGGCGCTTTATGGCGAAGAAAGGCATCTACGCGCAGACTTTCCTTTCGGCGCAGGCGTTCGGGATACAGACCGAACACAGGCTTCCGCCATGGAAAAGGTTCAAGCGCGGCGCACAGGACCTGCGGAAGAGACTGGGGCGTTTCTGGGAAGGCTGCGGCATGGACGGCAGCGAGCTGGCGGTGGCCAAGGCCCTGATTCTGGGCGAGCGGGGCGGCGACCCGATCGAGGAAGCCTACCGAAGGAGCGGCATCATCCATGTGCTGGCGGTGTCGGGCATGCACCTGAGCATCTTTTCCTGTATGCTGGCGGCCGCCCTTTCGTTTCTCGGCCGCAGGAAATGGCAGAAATGGCTGCGGTTCCTGCTGGTGCTGCTGCCTGTATGGGGCTATGCCGTGCTTACGGGGCTGTCGCCCTCGGTAAACCGGGCCGCCTACATGTTTACGGTGGTGGGATTGGGAGAATGTTTGGGACGGGAGGTGAAGACAACCCGCTCCCTGGCCGTTTCCGCCCTGATCCTGCTGCTGATAAAGCCCGCCCTGCTGTACGACGCGGGTTTCCTGCTGTCGTATTCGGCCGTGGCGGGGCTTACGCTGCTGAACCCGATGCTGAACCGCCGGCGTCTCAAAAACAGGGTGTTCCGTTTCTTCAACAACCTGGTTACCGCCTCACTCTCCGCCCAGCTGGCCACCCTGCCCGTTATCCTCTGCCTTTTCGGGAATTTCCCCACGTATTTCCTGATCGGCAACTGCCTGGTGGCGCCCCTGGTGAACATCGCGCTGCCCATGGGCATCGGCATCTCGTTGGTCTCGCTGGCCTGGACACCGCTTGCCCTGTGGCTCGCCCGCTTTATGGAACTGTTGCTGCGCTGCATGAATTTCGGGGTGGAGGCCATCGGGCGGCTGCCCGCAGCCCTGGCCGACCTTTCCATCTCGCTGCCGGCCGCCATGCTGCTCTACGGTGTGGTGAGCACGGGCTATCTGGCGGCCAAACAGCGTTCCGCGCCCCTGATCCGCCGCACATTGGGGCTGCTGCTGTTGTTCCTTTGGGTGGGATAGTTGGATTTTTCACTTACTTTATCAACACCTCCGCCCACTTATCAACACCCCGCTGTCAATAGCTTTTTTTCCGTAAATTTGCGCCTTAGCCATTCCGAATGGCTATTTCACCAAATACACTGACTATCACACAACGCTAAATACGGCAACCATGAAGCAATTGGTCACGCTCCTATCGCTTTTCTGCATCGTGTCGTTTTCGATGGCACAACGGCAGCTGGGCGGAACAGTTTTGGAGAAACGGACAAAGAACCCCATCCCGACCGCCCAAGTATCGGTAGGGGTCGAACGGGTATCGGTGCAGCCAGACGGCACGTTTACCCTCGGCAACATTCCCGAAAAAGGCAAGGTGTCGCTTACCGTGTCAGCCCCCGGTTACAAATCCGAGATCATCAACGTAAAGGATTTCAGTAACGGGGTTTATTATTTGGAAGAGACCCAGGGAATCGCGTCCGGCGACGTTACCTCGCTGGAACTCGACGGCGACGAAGACATGGGCTACGGCGGCCAGACGGTGGCCGGGCTCGAGACCCAGTCGGAAGACATTTTCGACAAGGCGGCCGGCTACAACCTGGGGTTCGCCTATTTCCGCCCCCGTGGTTACGACAACGAGAACAACACCGTCTTCATCAACGGCGCCCTGATGAACGATCCCGAAAACGGCCGCGCTTCCTGGGCCGAATGGGGCGGCATCAACGATGCCACCCGCAACAAGGAATCCGTGAGCGGGCTCAAGCCCAACGGGTTCGGATTCGGAAACTTAGGCGGCGAGCAGAACATCAACATGCGCGCCTCGGCGATGCCCCGCCAGCATAAATTCTCCTACGCGCTCTCCAACCGCACCTACACCCACCGGCTGATGTACGCCTACGGTTCCGGACTGCTCAAGAACGGCTGGGCGGTGGCGCTCAACGTGTCGCGCCGCTGGGGCAACGGCCTGGTGGATAATTCCTCGAGCAAGGTACGCGTTCCCCGCTTCAACAAAAACTACGACAAGAAAGGCACGCCCGACGGACTGTTCTACGACGGCTGGGGCTATTACCTCTCGGTGGAGAAACGCTTCGGCTCCACCGGCCACGCCCTGAGCCTCGTGGCCTTCGGCTCACCCACCCAGCGCGCCATGCAGGGCGGTTCCTACCAGGAAGTGTACGACTTGGTGGGAAGCCAGTACTACAACGGCAACTGGGGCTACCAAGACGGGAAGATCCGTTCGGCCCGCGTGCGCAACACCTTCCTGCCCACCTTCCAGTTGGTGTGGGACTACGACCCGGGCACCAACACCAAGGTCTCCACCGTGGCCAGCTACCAGTTCGGCCGCTACGGAACCACCTCGCTCAACTGGTACGACGCCCCCGACCCGCGGCCCGACTACTACCGCTACCTTCCCTCCTACTACGAAGACCCCGCCACGGCCGCCATGGTGGCCGACCTGTGGCGCAACGACCCCAGCGTGAGCCAAGTGAACTGGGATAACCTCTATCAGGTGAACTACGCCCAGAACGCGCTCGGACGGCAGTCGAAATATATACTGGAAGAACGCCGCAACGATGTGAACGACTTCAACCTCAGCTCCGTGCTGAACCAGACCTTCACCGAACACGCCAAGCTGAACGCCGGCATCCGTTTCCGCCACAGCATCACCAAGAACTTCAAGGTGATGGACGACCTCCTGGGCGGCACGTTCTGGACCGACATCGACCAATTCGCCGAACGCGACTTCTCGTCGGACGCCGACGAAATACAGAACGACCTCGACAACCCCAACCGCATTATCGAGAAAGGAGACAAATTCGGCTACAATTACGACATGCACTTGGTTTACGGTCAGTTATACGCCATGGGACTGTTCGACTACGCCCACTGGGATTTCTACGCCGGAGCCGAGTTCTCCACGACCCAGTTCTGGCGCTACGGCCACATGCGCAACGGCCGCGCCCCCGAAAACTCCAAGGGCAAGGGAGATGTGCACGGTTTCTACAACTACGCGCTCAAGGCCGGCGCCACCTGGAAGATAAACGGCCGCAACTACATTTTCGCCAACGTGCTGTGGAAGACCCGCGCCCCGTATCTGCGCAACGCCTACCTCTCGCCCCGCATCAAGGACGATGTGGCCAAGCTGGTTAACGAAAAGATCTTCTCGGTGGATCTGAACTACGTGCTCAAGACCCCGGTGGTTCAAGGCCGGTTGAGCCTCTACCACACGATGTTCTTCGACGGCATGGAAGCCTTCTCGTTCTACCACGACGACTACCGCACCTATGTGAACTACACGCTCAACGGCGTGGACAAGATCCATCAGGGCATCGAACTGGGCGTGGACGTGAAGATTATCCCGCAGTTGAGCGCCACCCTGATAGCCTCTGTCGGCAACTACCGCTACAACAGCAATCCCAACGCCATCATCTCGCCCGAAAACGGGGCGTTCGCCGACCGGAGCAACACCGTTTATTACAAGAACCTCCATGTTACCGGAACACCCGAAATGGCCGGTTCGCTCGGCCTGAACTATCAGGCGCCCTTCAACATCTATCTGAACGCCAACCTCAACTACGTAAGCAACAGTTACCTGAGCATGAACCCCGAACGCCGCACCACGGCCGCCATCGAAGGGGTTTCGGCCGACGACAGCAGGCTTCTGGCCTCGATTCTCGATCAGGAAAAACTGAAAGGCGGCTTTACGCTCGACCTCTCCATCGGCAAGGTCTTCCGCATGAAAGGCTGGCAGATCAACGTGAACGCTTCGGTGCAGAACGTAACCAACAACCGCAAGATAAAGAGCGGCGGCTACGAACAACGCCGTTTCGACTATGCCGAACACAACGTGGACAAATATCCGCCCCGTTATTTCTACTCCTACGGAACCACTTTCTTTATCAACGTAGGCGTACGTTTCTAACCCTTAAAAACCGAACAAGATGAAAACATTCCGCAACATATCACTCAGGATTCTGCCGGTGCTGGCGCTGGCGGGGCTTTTCTCCTGCGTGGGCGATCCCGAGATTCCCGCCGCCCCCGATACGGATTTGAAGGCCAACATCACGATCAAGGAACTGATCGACCGGTTCGGCCAGATCAGCTATACCGACCTCGATTCGGCATGGTATATCGAAGGCGTGGTGGTAGGCAACGACGTATCGGGCAACATCTACAAGAAGATTTACCTGCAAGACGAAACCGCCGGCATCGATATCGAGATCGAGATGACCAACAACCACCATAAGTATCCCATCGGCCAACGCCTGGTCATTTCGTTGAAGGGGCTGGCGATGGGGCTTTACGGAGGCCAGCCGCAGATCGCCAACCAAGGCAACAATGTGGTGCAACGCCTTTACGAACCCGAATGCGAGGAACACTTTTTCCGCAAGGGATACGCTTCAGCCGCCAACATGCCCGAACCCATTGCGTTAACCATCAAAGAAATCAAAGATTTTCCCGAACCTTATATCGGCATGCTGATACGAATCGACTCGGTGTATTTCGTAGATGCAGGGCTTACTTTCGCCACCGCCGGAGATGTCGGGAACGGATCCGACCGCAAAATCTTCGACAAAGAGGATGAAAATGCCCTCGTTTGCCGCAACAGCACCAAGGCTTCATTTGCCAACGACATTATTCCTGAGGGTTTTGGAAATGTGATCGGTATTCTGGGAATCTACAACGGAACTCCCCAATTCTACTTCCGCGACAAGGACGATATCTTCGGATTTCCCGAACCCGTACAAAACAGCATCAACCGATAAAACAGGAGGAAAATCATGAAAACATACAACATCGTAAAATTGAGCCTTTTGGCATTGGGAACGGGCTTGATGCTTTCTTCCTGCGTTAAGTTCCAACACGACGACCTGCCGCCGGCCGACCTTGATTTCGAACCGGCCAACGCCAAGATAATGAGCCTCGATGAACTCTACGGTTATTATCCTGGCGATTTCGATTCGGTGGGTCAGTTCTTGGAAATCGAGAACGGCGATTCCGTATGGAAAGACATCTATCTCAACGTGACGGTTATCGGAAACGACGTGTCGGGAAACATCTACAAGAGCATGTACGTGCGCGACAAGAACTGCGACCGCGCCCTGAACCTCAGCGTGGACAAGACGGGTCTGTACAACTTCTACCCCGTTGGACAGGAACTGTACATCAACTGCTCCGGACTGTATGTCGGCAAATACGAGAACCTGCCGCAATTAGGCTTCCGCTATGCCGACGACAACGGCTCGGTTTCCTTAGGCCGTATTCCCGATGCTGTGTTCGTTCGCCACGTGTTCAAGAAAGGCCTGCCGCCTACCGATCCGGCGGAACTGCCGCAACCTATCGAAATCACCGATATTTCCGAACTGGAAAACCCGGCACTCTACAACCAGCTGGTTATCCTGCGCAACGTGCAGTTTTCGGGCGACGAGGTAGGTATGGAATTCGCGCCCGCGCCTCCCACCGGCACCAACCCCACCTCGACCAACCGTTATTTCAGCATTGACGGAGAGGGTTCGTTCGTGCTGCGTACCAGCAGCGCCTGCCGTTTCTTCCGCCGTCCCGTGCCGGCCGGTATCGGCGACATGACCTGTATCTACGCCATCTACGGCGACACCAAGCAGTTCTACCTGCGTTCGTTCTCCGATCTGGACACCGCCAAGTTCAACGCCACCAGCGAGGTGAACTACCCGATATTCTCCGCTTCGTTCAGCACCGACCTGCTGGACTTCAAAGTGGTGAGCTTAGAGGGCAACGCACGTTGGACCTGGGGCAAGTATGGAGACGGTTGCGCTATGGTGCAGGGGTCAAGCAATAAGGAAGAAAACGAAGATTGGCTTATCTCGCGGGAAATCACCATTCCCGAACGCTTTTCTTCGGCTCAGTTCAGTTTCGAGCAAGCCCTCAGCTATAAATTCGATGCACCTTACGATTGGTTCAGCGTTCGCATCTCCACCGACTACGATCCTGCCAAGCATACCAACCCGAACGATGCCGATTGGACAACCTTGGAAATTCCTGTACTGCATCCAGGGAACAATTTCACGTTCCAAAGCAGTGGCGAAATCGACATGATGCCGTACAAGGATACACCTTTCCGCATCGCGTTCGTGTATAAGAGCGACACCGAGAATATGGCGACTTGGGAAGTAAATAAGGTGAAGATTATTGGAAACAAATAGGCTGGAGACTTCCGACATCCACGAGATACTGCGCCGGCACTGGGGGTACGATGAATTCCGCCCCCTGCAGCAGGACATTATCGAACACGTCTTGCAGGGAAAGGACGCCTTGGCGCTGCTTCCCACCGGCGGCGGAAAGTCGATATGTTTTCAGGTGCCGGCATTGGCCATGAGGGGCGTGTGCATTGTCATATCGCCCCTTATCGCTTTGATGAAGGACCAGGTGGAGAACCTCAAGAAACGGGGCATTCCGGCCGAGGCGGTCTATACCGGCCTTTCGCAGACGCAGACCGAGCTTATCTTCAACGCGGCGGTTCACCAACGCATAAAATTCCTTTACGTATCGCCCGAACGTTGCCGCAACCGGATGTTTCTGGCGCACCTGCAGCGCATGGAAGTGTGCCTGCTGGCGGTGGACGAGGCGCATTGCGTGTCGCAGTGGGGCTACGACTTCCGCCCGCCCTACCTGCAGATCGCCGAACTGCGGGCATACCTGCCCAAGGTGCCGCTGCTGGCGCTCACGGCCACCGCCACGCCCGACGTGGTGGCCGACATCCAGGAAAAACTGCTGATAAACCCGCGCAAGGTGTTCCAGAAGAGTTTCGTGCGCGAGAACCTTACCTACTACGTTATTTACGATGAAGACAAGACAGGCCGTCTGGAACGCATCATCCGCAAGGTGGGCGGCAGCGGCATCGTGTATGTGCGCAACCGCCGCAAGACCGTGGATATAGCCCGTACCCTGCAACAGCGGGGCATCGCGGCCTCGTTCTACCACGGCGGGCTGGACAACGGGCAACGTTCGCAGGCCCAGCAGGCGTGGATCGAGAACAAGACACAGGTGATGGTGGCCACCAACGCATTCGGCATGGGTATCGACAAGCCGGACGTGCGCTTTGTGGTGCACATAGACCTGCCCGACACGATAGAGGCCTACTTTCAGGAGGCGGGGCGTGCCGGACGCGACGGCAAGCGCGCGTTCGCCCTGCTGATACACCACCCTTCCGACAAGGCGGACGCCTTGCAGAACCTGAACCGGTCTTATCCGGAAATGCCGTTCATACGCCGGGTATATGACGCCTTGGGCAACCACCTCTGCGTGCCGCCGGGTTCGGGACAGGGGCAGACTTTTCCGTTCGAGACCGCCGCGTTCGCCCGAGCCTACAACCTGCCCTTGGCCGAGACTTTCTCGGCGCTCTCGTTCCTGGAAAAAGAAGGATTCTTCCGCATTTCCGACCAGGCGCGCGAATCGGGCAAGGTACATATCATAACCGACTACAAAACCCTTTACCGACATTCGGTGGACTATCCTGCCCTGGAACCTGTGATACAGGCGCTGCTTCGCGCCTACGGTGGCCGGCTTTTTTCGGATTTCGTGTCCATCGACGAAAAGGCGATGGCCGCACGCCTCCGGCTTCCCTACGAAAAGGTGTGCAGCATCCTGTCCGAATTGAACCGTATGGAACTGATCGCCTATGAACCGGCGCCGCAAGGGGGCACGATCACCCTTTTGATGGAACGCCGCGAAAAGGCGCCCGTGTTCCTGCAGCCGGCCGTGTATGCCGAGCGCAAGGAGAACGCCACCCGCAAGTTAGACGCGATGCTGGGCTACGCCGAGGGGCGGAACCTGTGCCGGAACCGTTACCTGCTGCAGTATTTCGGGGAACACGAGGGCAAGGACTGCGGAGGCTGCGACGTATGTCTGGAAAAGAAGCGCAGGCCTGTGCCGGAAAAGAAACTCAAGCAGCTTTTCGATTCCGTCAGACCCTCGCTGCAAAACCGGGAATTCGATTTCAAATTTTTAGAAACCTTGCTGGCAGACGAAGAGGAAAACACACTGAAGGAACTCTGGCGCTACCTGCTGGCCGAAGAACTTATAACGCCCCAAGGCGCGCTCAACTTCCGCTTGCGCGGGTAGCGATTTTTTTTGCAACTTTGTATCGGATTGCCGGTTAAGGAGAAAGAGAATGTTTGTCAAGATATCGAAAAACAACCTGCCGTTCCAGTTTGCGCTGCTGGTGCTGTTCTCGCTGGTGCTATGGGGTAAGGCCTTTGTTACGGGCGGGTTCTCGCAAGGCACGTGCTGGGCGAGGTGGGCCGTTTGCCTGCTGATGGCCGCCGGAACCTGCTTTATGGTTCAGAAACAGCAGGTCTCGCGTAACCCGGGCATGCAGGGGCTTATCTTCCTCTGCCTCACCGCTCCCCATCTGGGCACGGAATACACGCCCCAGATCTGGGTATATCCGCTGTTTTTGCTCTCGTTCTACTACACCTTCAACATGTACGGCAAGGACAAGCCTTATCCCGATGCCTTCAACGCCGCCTTTTTCTGGAGCGCCGCCACCGTTTTCTTTCCCGACCTGTTCTTTACCCTGCCCTGCCTGCTCATCGTGATGCTGGCCTACGCCGCCGGCAACTGGCATCTGTGGATGTCTTCGATAAGCGGCATCGGCACCCCCTACCTGCTGCTGGCCGCCTTCGACTTCCTGAGCGGACAGCACATCCTGGCCGAAAACATGGCGCAGATACAGGTGTTCGGCGTTCCCGACCTTTTATCCCTGCCCATCGTTCCCGGAATCCTGCTGCTCTTCTGCGTGGTGCTGTCATTCTTCTCGATCATCTCCTCACGCAGCTTCCTGCAAGACCTGGAAATGACCGAAAGGCGCAAGTCTTCGGCCATGAGCATCATTATCTTCTACCTGCTGGCCTTTCTCCTGCTCTCGATAGGACACGTGCCGGTGGCGCACCGTTTTCCGCTGTTCTTTCCGGCGGCGTTCTTCTGCACCAAGTTTATCGTTTATATGCGGCAGTCAGTACTGAAAGAAGTGCTTTTCGTACTGATCCTCGCCTTGAGCGTATTGGGCGTTTACCTTTAAGAACACAGCATGTCTAAATTGTTTTTAGTCCCCACTCCGGTGGGCAACCTTTCGGATTTCACGCACCGGGCGGAAGAAACACTCAGGAACTGCAGCCTTATCCTGGCCGAAGACACCCGCACCAGCGGCAAGCTCCTGCAGCATTACGGCATCCCGACCCCCTGCCGTGCCTACCACCAGTTCAACGAACACAAGATCTGCCAACAGGTGGTGGATATGCTTAAGCAGGGACAGGACATCGCCGTGATCACCGATGCCGGAACGCCGGGCATTTCCGATCCCGGCTTCCTGTTGGTGAGGGCCTGCGTGCAGGAAGGGATAGAGGTGGAATGCCTGCCGGGAGCCACCGCCTTCGTGCCGGCGCTGGTGCAGTCGGGATTCCCTTGCGAACGCTTTGCCTTCGAGGGATTCCTGCCCCATCAGAAAGGACGGAACGCGCGCCTGGAACAACTCAAGTGGCAGGAGCGCACCATGATTATCTACGAGTCGCCCCACCGCATCGCCAAGACCCTGGAGCAACTGGCGCAGACCTTGGGCGACAACCGCAACGCCTGCCTCTGCCGTGAGATTTCCAAGATCTACGCCGAGAACAGGCGCGGCACCTTGCGCGAGCTGGCCGATTTCTACGCCACGAACGAACCCAAGGGCGAGATGGTTCTGATTGTGGAGGGTCGCCCCACGCCTTGTTTTTCGTACAGCCATGCCCGCCCCGCCCTGACGGCCGACTTTATCCTTCTGGCGCAACTGCCCGACAACAGCCGCCACCTGCTGCTGATCAAGCGCGGGAACGAACCGTTCAAGGGATGCTTCGCCTTTCCGGGCGGATTCGTGGAAGAAGACGAGACCCTGGAATGGGCGGCGGGGCGCGAGCTGCGCGAGGAAACGGGTATCCGGCTCAAGGACTACGGGCTCACGCCTCAATTTTTCCGCCCCTACAGCGAACCGGGGCGCGACCCGCGCGGGCGCACGGTAACGATGGTGTACCACGCCCTGATCGAGTGCGGTGAACTGCCTTCCGTGCAAGGCAGCGACGATGCCGCCCAGGCCGGATGGTTCCCCGTAAACGAACTGCCGGAACTGGCCTTCGACCACGCCAAGATATGGCAGGAATTCCTGAATGAATAGTTTAAAAAATAAATACGTACATTTGTACATATACAATTTTCAATATGAACATTTTCACTCAACAGAGTATAGAACTGGCCAACCAAAGGAATTACCTGGATTTGCTCTTCTCCGTTTATCCCCTTGCTCCAGATTCCATACGCACGATAGATCAAGATGTTTGGAATCGGATTGAACAATGCTATCATCAAGATGACAATAAAGAACTCTTCAAGGCATTGCTCAAATTAGAATTATTTCCAATTAAAGATGGTTATGTTCCTTATTTTAGACTCGACCCAAGTGCCATAGAGAGGAATCCTCATACAATCAACCGAATTTGTGGCAGAATCCGTGAACTTCGCTTGGACAAACTCTATGAAAAGTGTACCCAGCCAAAAGAAACTAATAGACAAATGGGACCACTATTCAGAAATTGGATAGAACAAGGAACACTAGGTGTATATCCCGTCTGCGAAAGTGAATTTTCCAATAGCAAGGATAATGCAATTCTTAGAGGAACGGATGCCCAACTAAAGGAATTTGCCCAAAAGAACCTTGGATTTACGAGAGAAGATAAAGGAATTGACTTACTAGCACGATTCAACGGTCATTATATTATTGGCGAAGCAAAATTCATTTCTGCTGAAGGAGGCCACCAAAACGACCAATTCTTAGATGCAAAGACATCTATCAAATCATCTTCTCGTAGTGACGTAACCTGTATTGCTATTCTTGATGGCGTGTTATATATTCCCAGTAAAAAGAAAATGTACACTACCATAACTTCACAAGATATTCCCGTCATGAGCGCCTTATTACTCAGGGATTATTTGTATTCTCTATAAAAACCTTGCTATGTTAAAAAAGAATCTTTTAATCCAAGGAGATAATATCCACGCCTTGCAATGGTTATTGGAGCATGGCTATAGAGGGAAAATTGATTTAGTTTACATTGACCCTCCGTTTGCCACAGGAGGGACATTTTCCATTGACAACAACGGAAGAGTTTCAACCATTAGTAAGTCTAAGGATTCCCAAACGGCATACGAAGATACGTTACGAGGTGAATCGTTCTTAGCCTTCTTAAAAGAAAGAGTAATATTAATTCATGAACTGCTTTCTGAAAAAGGCTCCTTCTATCTACATATCGACTATAAAATAGGGCATTATGTAAAGGTGATGTTAGATTCAATTTTCGGAATTGAAAATTTCCGAAACGATATTACTCGAATCAAATGTAATCCCAAAAATTTTGAACGTATTGGCTACGGAAACATAAAAGATATGATTCTGTTCTATACGAAAGGTTGCAATCCAATTTGGAATAGCCCCCGTGTTAAATCTTCAGAAGATGATATCATACGGTTATATGCAAAAGTCGATGCTATGGGGCGACGATATACAACTGTACCCATTCATGCTCCTGGAGAAACCAGAAACGGAGACACCTCAAAACCTTTCAAAGGAATACTTCCTCCCAAAGGGCGACATTGGAGATGTTCCGTTGAGGAATTGGAACGACTTGATGCGGAAGGATTGATTGAATGGTCGTCCTCTGGAAATCCACGAAAGATTAACTATGCAGATGAACATCTAACCAAAAAGGCTCAAGATATTTGGGATTTCAAAGACCCTGCTTATCCATCATATCCCACAGAAAAAAACTTGGACATGCTCAAATTCATCATTGAGGCATCCTCCAATGATAATTCTCTTGTCATGGACTGCTTCTGTGGTTCAGGGGCCACATTGCAAGCCGCAAACCTTTGCAATAGACACTGGATTGGTGTCGATAATTCAGAAATTGCCATAAAAACCGTCAAAAAAAGATTTTCTTCCAATCTCTTCAGCAATGAAGAAAACTATCAATTTATCAACCTTAATATTGAATGTATTGAATCTATTCCAGCATATCTACGAAGTCGCCCTATACACCCCCCCATAGATTCACTAAAGGTTGCTTTGGATCGCAATTTTTAAAACCACCTATCTATAACGTCAAAAGGGCGATGATAAAATCATCGCCCTTTCCATTATCGGATAACTCATCCTACATCATGTCGTCGGAAGGATGGAAACCTTCGTTGTTGTTGCGCAGTTTGGGCGCGCTCAAACGGTTTTCCGGACGGGGACGTTCCATGCGGTCGTGACGTTCGAAACCTCCGCGGCGTTCGCCACGGGGTTCGCGCGGTTCGCGACGGGGTTCCACGTAGCCTTCCGGTTTGGGTTCGAGCACGCGGCGGCTCAAACGGAGCTTGCCCGTGCGGGCATCCACCTCGATAAGCTGAACGCGCACCTTGTCGCCTTCGTGCAATACGTCTTCCACGCGTTCCACACGGTTCCAGCTGATTTCGGAAACGTGGAGCAGACCGTCCTTGCCGGGCAGGATCTCAACGAACGCACCGAAAGGCTGGATCGAACGTACCGTACCGTCGTAAACCTCGCCCACTTCGGGAACGGCGGTAAGGGCGTGGATACGGGCCAAGGCCATGTCCATGCCTTCCTTGTTGCTGCCGGCGATATCCACGATGCCGAATTCGCCCACTTCCTCGATGGAGATGTCGCATCCGGTCTCGCGCTGCATTTCCTGAATGACCTTGCCTCCCGTTCCGATAACGGCACCGATGAACTCGCGAGGAATGCGGATCTGAACGATGCGCGGGGCGTGGGGCTTGTAGTCTTCGCGCGGCTGGGGCATCACTTCAAGCATCTTGCCCAGGATATGGGCACGGCCGCGGTGAGCCTGCGCCAGGGCCTTGCCGAGAATCTCGTAGGAAAGGCCGTCGATCTTTATATCCATCTGGCAGGCGGTGATGCCATCGGGCGTACCGCATACCTTGAAGTCCATATCGCCCAGGTGGTCTTCATCACCCAGAATATCGGACAGAACGGCATAGGAACCGGTCTTGGGGTCGGTGATCAGACCCATGGCGATACCGCTCACGGGCTTGCTGATCTTCACACCGGCATCCATCAACGCCAGACAGCCGGCGCAAACGGTGGCCATCGAAGAAGAACCGTTGGATTCGAGGATATCGGAAACCACGCGGATCGTGTAGGGATTGGCCTCGCCCGTGGGCAGCACCTGCTTGAGGGCGCGCATGGCCAGGTTTCCGTGACCGATTTCGCGGCGTCCCGTGCCGCGCACCGGCTTCACTTCGCCCGTGGCGAAGGGAGGGAAGTTATAGTGCAGCAGGAAGTTGTTCTTGCCTTCCACAATGGCGCCGTCGATGGTCTGTTCATCCAACTTGGAACCGAGGGTAACCGTGCTCAACGACTGGGTTTCGCCGCGGGTAAAGATGGAGGAACCGTGAGGGCCGGGCAACACGTCCACTTCGCACCAGATGGGGCGGATGTCTTCCAGGCCGCGGCCGTCCAGACGGATCCTTTCCTTGAGGATCATGTCGCGCACCGCATCGCGGTGTACATCGTGGAAGTAGCGCGAAATCATGAATTCCTTGCCGGCCAGGGTCTCGGGCGTAAAGTTTTCTTCGATGAAGGCCTTCTTGATGGCATCGATCTTGGCGGCGCGCAGCTTCTTGTCGGCCACGCATTCGCGGGCGCAGTCGTAGCACTTCTGGTAGCACTTTTCGCGAACCAGCGCCTTGAGGGCTTCGTCGTTTACTTCGTGGCAGTATTCGCGTTTGGGCTTGCCCACTTCCTTGGCCAGGTCGATCTGCATCTGACACTGAACCTTGATGGCTTCGTGGGCGGCCTTGAGCGCCTCGATCATCACTTCCTCGCTCACTTCCTTCATTTCGCCTTCCACCATCGAGATGTCGTCGATCGTGGCACCCACCATCAGTTCAAGGTCGGCCTGTTCCATCTGGGCCACGCTGGGGTTGATCACGAACTGGCCGTTCACGCGGGCCACGCGCACTTCCGAGATAGGACCGTTGAACGGAATGTCGGAAATGGTGAGCGCGGTGGAGGCGGCCAAGGCGGCGAACGCGTCGGGCAGGTTGTTGCGGTCGCCCGAAATCAGGTAAACCAACACCTGGGTGTCGGCATGGTAGTTGTCGGGGAAAAGGGGACGCAAGGCCCTGTCGATCAAACGGGAAATCAGAATCTCATATTCCGAGAGACGGGCCTCGCGCTTGAAGAAACCGCCGGGGAAACGTCCCACGGAAGCGTATTTTTCTTGATAATCTACCGTAAGCGGCATGAAATCGACATTCTCGCCCACTTCGGTTTTGCTGCACACCGTAGCCAGAATCACGGTGTCGCCGCATTTGATCACTGCCGAACCATCGGCCTGCTTGGCAAGTTTGCCAGTTTCCACAATCACCTCCCGACCGTCGGGCAGGTTGAATTTTTTTTGTGTACCTAATACCATAACATTGAGTTTCTTGCCTCGTTTAAGCGAATCTTTTTCCCGATGTTCAGAGGCCGAAGCCCGGTTGCACCGATTCTTCGCCGAGGCGCATTTTTATAACTTGATTTTCTATTTCTCCAAAGAACGGACCGGCTATACAAAAGATTATCTTGGACATAGCATCGGGCTTTGCCAAGACTTCTCCGACCGGTATAAAAACAAGAAGGCAATTACATAACATAATTGCCTTCTTGCGTTCCGAGCCATCCGAAGCTCTATCTTACTTACGGAGTTTCAGTTTCTGAAGAATCGCACGGTAGCGTTCGATATCCCTTTCCTTGAGATAATCGAGCATCTTGCGGCGTTTACCTACCAGACGAACCAACGAACGCTGGGTAAACTGGTCGTGTTTGTTCGCCTTAACGTGTTCGGAGAGGTGAAGAATCCTTTCCGTGAACAAGGCGATTTGGCTTTCTGCGCTGCCCGTGTTCTTTTCTGAACCGCCGTGGGTCTTGAAAATTTCCTGTTTTCTTTCTGCTGTCAAGTACATATCGCTACTTCTCCTTAATCAATTTGGGAGCGCAAAGGTACGTTAATATTTTTACTTACGCAAACCCAAGAGATACATTTTCATAGATAGGTCAAAAAATATACCTTTGCAGCCCGTTTCAAAGCGGTTCATACGTTAAAGAGATGAACAAGGGATATAAGAAAGAAGACCTTTATCCGGTTGAACTTACCGAAAAACTGGCCGGACATTACAAGGCCATCCTCGACCTGTTAGGTGAGGATTCTGCCCGCGAAGGCCTGCTGGCCACCCCCACCCGCGTGGCCAAGGCCATGCAGTTCCTTACACAGGGCTACGGACAGGATCCGGAGGCGATTCTCAAGAGCGCCATGTTCAAGGAAGACTACAAGCAGATGGTTATCGTAAAGGACATCGAGATCTACTCGCTTTGCGAACACCACATGCTGCCGTTCTTCGGCAAGGCGCACGTGGCCTACATTCCCAACGGCCACATCGTGGGGCTGAGCAAGATTCCCCGCATCGTGGAAGTGTTCGCCCGCCGCCTGCAGGTTCAGGAAAGGCTCACCACCCAGATCAAGGAGTGCATTCAGAACGCGCTCAATCCCCTGGGCGTGGCCGTGGTGATCGAGGCCCAGCACCTGTGCATGTCGATGCGCGGGGTGCAGAAGCAGAACTCGGTAACCACCACCTCCGACTTCACGGGCGGGTTCCTGAGCGACTCCAAGACCCGCATGGAGTTCCTGCGGCTTATCGGCAGCGACCTCAAATAAGGCACGCAAGCATGGCAAAGACCGCCAAAATCAAGACCGCCTTCTTCTGCTCCAACTGCGGGGCGCAGTCGCCCAAATGGGTGGGACGCTGCCCTTCCTGCGGCGAATGGAACACCTACACCGAAGAGGTGATCGAACGCCCTTCCCAACAACAGGCCTGGAAAAAAGACCGTTCCCTGCTGCCGGCGGCGGGCAAGAGCAGGCCCGCCCTGATCCGCGACATCGAAAGCCATGCCCTGACACGGCTGGATACAGGCAACCGTGAGCTGAACCGCGTGTTGGGCGGCGGGCTGGTTCCCGGCTCGTTCGTGCTGATAGGCGGCGAACCCGGCATCGGCAAATCGACGCTGATGCTGCAGGTGGCGCTGCAGATTCCGGGCGAGCAAAAAATACTGTACGTAAGCGGAGAGGAAAGCGGACAGCAGCTCAAGATGCGTGCCGAACGCCTGGGGCTTACGCCCAACAACTGCTTTATCCTTACCGAAACCAATCTCGACGACATATTCACCCAGGCCGCCGAAATTCAGCCCGACATCCTCGTGGCCGACTCCATTCAGACCCTCTGTTCCTCGGCAGTGGACGCCTCGGCGGGCAGCATCTCGCAGATAAAGGAATGCGCCGCCCAGCTGCAGCGTTACGCCAAGGAATCGGGCGTAAGCGTGTTCGTTATCGGGCACATCACCAAAGACGGCAACCTGGCCGGCCCCAAGATTCTGGAACATATCGTGGATACCGTGCTGCATTTCGAGGGCGACCGCAACTACGGCTACCGCATCCTGCGCTCGGTAAAGAACCGATTCGGCAGCACCAACGAGATAGGCATCTACGAGATGCAGGGCAACGGCCTGCGTGAGGTGGAGAACCCCTCCGAAATACTGCTCTCGCAACGCGAGGAACAGCTGAGCGGCACGGCCATCGCCGCCACCCTGGAGGGCTTACGCCCCATTATGGTGGAGGTGCAGGCCTTGGTGAGCCCCACCGCCTACACCGTGCCCCAGCGTTCGGCCACCGGCTTCGACCTGCGGCGGCTCAACATGCTGCTGGCGGTGCTCGAAAAACGTTGCGGGGCGCGGCTCAACCAAAAGGACGTGTTCCTGAACATCGCCGGGGGGCTGCGGGTGGATGACCCGGCCATAGACCTGGCCGTGATCGCCGCCGTGCTGAGTTCCGGCCAGGATATTCCGCTCGACCCCAAGTATTGCTTTGCCGCCGAAGTGGGGCTTACCGGCGAGATCCGCCCCGTAAGCCGGCTCGACCAACGCCTGGCCGAAGCCGAGAAATTGGGATTCGAACGCATTTTTGTTTCCAAATACGGATTGAAGGGACTGGAACCGAAGTATCAGAAGAAAATCGTGCCGGTATCCACCCTGTTCGAACTTTTTCAAGAAATTTCCAAACCAAACCGCGCGCAAGCGTAAAATCATGATTGTCTGCAAAACCAGGAAAGAACTCGCACAAGCCTTGGCCGCTTGCCCGAAAGATGCCTCGATAGGGCTCGTGCCCACGATGGGTGCCCTGCACGAAGGCCATGCCTCGCTCTTCAAGCGTGCCCGCGCCGAGAACGATGTGTTCGTGGCCAGCGTGTTCGTTAACCCCATACAGTTCAACAATCCCGAAGACCTCAGGAATTATCCGCGCGATTTCGAGGCCGACCGCAAACTGCTCGAGGCCAACGGCTGCGACATCGTGTTCGCGCCCTCCGTAGAGGAGATGTATCCCGAAGGCGAACCGCTGAAGTCGTATTCGTTCGGTTCGCTCGAAACGGTGATGGAAGGCGCGCAGCGTCCCGGCCACTTCAAGGGCGTGGGCGTGGTGGTGGGCCTGCTGTTCGAACTGGTGAACCCCACCCGGGCCTATTTCGGCGAGAAAGACTTCCAGCAGGTGGCGGTGATCCAGGATTTGGTGCGGCAGATGGGCATCAAGACACAGATCGTGCCCTGCCCCATAAAGCGATACGAAGACGGTCTGGCGCAAAGCAGCCGCAACGCTCTGCTCACGCCTGAACACCGTGCCCTGGCGCCCAAAATCTACGCAACCTTGAAGAAGAGCAAGGAAATGGCGGAGAAATCCTGCAAGGATGTGAAAGATTTCGTGTGCGCCCAAATCGCCGCCGTGCCCGAAATGAAACTGGAATACTTCGAGATTGCCCGTCCCGACAGCCTGCAGACGGTGCCCGACGACGAGCCCGCCCAAGGCAACGTGGGCTTTATCGTGGTATGGATGGGCAAGGTAAGGCTGATCGACAATATCCGCTACTAAGCGGCTCAAGATTTATTTTCCGTCGTCTTCCTGATCGATGCGGTGGTATGCCCGCGAGGAAACCCACTTCTGGCGCGCGTATTGCTGCATGTCGGTAATCGTGTCTTTCTCATCGACGATTTCCATGCCGAGCATCGTCTCCACCATGTCTTCCACGGTAACGATGCCCACGAAACTGCCGTATTCATCCACCACCATGGCAATCTGCTCGCGTTTCTTGCGGCCCGAACGCTGCTCCCCGTCCTCTTCGTTGGGTATCTGCTGCATGCGGTTCCAGAGCGAGAGCAGTTTCTGGCTTTCCACGGCCACGAAAATGGGGCGTTTTATCGATTTGAGCTTAAGGTCGAAACGGTCGGCGGCCAACTGTTCGAACACGTGCTTGAGCAGCACGAACCCGGTGATCTTGTCGGGATTCTCTTCCTCATACACCGGAATTCGCGAAAACTTAAGGTAGTTCTTCTCGCGATAGAACTCGCCCAGGGTCATTTCCTCGCAGGCGGTGACGGCCACCATGCGCGGGGTCATGATGTCACGCACGCGCAGGTTGCGCAAGTCGAGCATGCTACGCAGGCCGTGGATTTCTTCCTGGGTAAAGATGCCTTCCTTGGAACCGATGTTCACCAGGGCCGACACTTCCTCGCGGCTCACGCCCGGATCCTTCTTGCCGCGCGTAACCAGCCAGGAAATGCCCTCAGAAAGAATCACCAGCGGATAACAAATCCATACCAGTACACGGATGATGCGTCCCGAAGGCAAACAAAGACCACGCCAATAGCGTGTCCCCAGACTTTTAGGGAATATTTCCGAAAACACCAATATCACGAATGTCAGGATAACTGAAGTGATGCCAACGTATGCATTACCGAAAATCTTGGCACTCTGCGCCCCAACACCGGCGGCTCCGATGGTATGCGCCACCGTGTTGAGCGAAAGGATGGAGGAAAGCGAACGATCGATATTCTCTTTGATATTGACAAAAATCAAGGCCGAATGCAATTTTCTGTGCAACGGGCGGGTAATGCCATCTTTGGCAGCCGCCATCCGTACCCTCCCCTTGATAACCTCAATATAGGAAAGGGGCGTGGAGAGCAGCACGGCTTCCAACACCGAACACACGAACGACACGCAGAGTGCCAAAAGCAGATAGAGTATCAGCAGGAACATGGCTCGCCTGAACTAATTTTGAAGCTTGCAACCGAAGGCCAGGTCACCTGCGTCGCCCAGACCGGGCACGATGTAAGACTGGGCGGTCAATTCTTCATCGACCGAACCGACCCAAAGGGTGCAGTTGTCGGAGGGAATCTGTTTCTGCAGGTAGTCGATGCCTTCCTGGGCGGCGATCACCGACACCAGATGCGTATGCCGGGGCTGGCCGTATTCCAGCAAGGCCCGGTGGCAGATGGCCATCGAGGAGCCGGTGGCCAGCATGGGGTCGCACAGGATCAGGGTCCTGTCTTGCAGGTCGGGACAGGAAACGTAGTCCATCTTGATTTGGAACGCGCCCGTTTCGTCGTGCTTGCGGTAGGCGGAGATAAAGGCGTTGCCGGCGCGGTCAAAAAACGAGAGGAAGCCTTCGTGCAGGGGCAGACCGGCGCGCAGGATACTGGCGATCACCGGGTCTTCGACCGGCAGGTTCATGGCTTTCTCGCCCAAGGGGGTCTGCACCGTCTGCAACTGATACGAAAGTTCCTTGCTGATCTCGTAGGCGAAAATCTGTCCGATACGGCGAAGGTTCTCGCGGAACCGCATGGGGTCGCGCTGTATTTCCCGGTCGCGGAGTTCCGACATGAAACGCAAGAACCAGGAATTGCGTGCCTCTAAAAGTTTTATTTCCATAGCTGTAAACACAAGTATCGCAAATGTAGGAAAAAACCTGCACATTTCCATTTTTCCACTACCTTTGTGCTTCTTTTAACATTTACCGCATAAATAAAACGAAATGAGTTTGTTAGACAGCCTCAACCCGGAACAGCGGGCGGCGGCGGAACATATCGACGGCCCGGTGATGATTATTGCCGGCGCCGGTTCGGGAAAAACGCGCACGCTCACCTACCGTATCGCCCACCTTATGGAACAAGGTTGCGACCCGTTCCGCATCCTGGCGCTTACCTTCACCAACAAGGCCGCCCGCGAGATGAGAGAACGCATCACCGCGCTGGTGGGACCCGATGCCCGCTCGCTGTGGATGGGCACGTTTCACTCCATCTTTGCCAAGATCCTGCGCGCCGAGGCCGAACAGATCGGCTATCAGAAAACCTTCGGCATCTACGATACGGACGACTGCAAGTCGCTCATCAAGAAAATCGTGAAGGATTTCAACCTCGACCCCAAGCAGTACAAAGAATCGCGCGTGCTGTACCGCATCTCGATGGCCAAGAACAGCCTGATTTCCGCCCAGTACTACAACGACACCCATGCCTTCCTGGAAGAAGACCAGCGCATGCGCATGCCCGATACAGGCCGAATCTTCCTCGAATACGACCAACGCCTGCGCCAGGCCTCCATCATGGACTTCGACGACCTGCTGTTCAACACCAACGTGCTTTTCAGGGATTTTCCCGAAACGCTTCAAAAGTATCAGAAACGCTTCCGCTACATCATGGTGGATGAGTACCAGGACACCAACTACGCCCAGTACCTGATAGTAAAGAAACTGGCCGCCGGGCATCAGAACATCTGCGTGGTGGGCGACGACTCGCAGAGCATCTACAGTTTCCGGGGCGCCAACATCCAGAATATCCTGAATTTCGAACACGATTATCCGCAGATGAAGAAGTTCAAGTTAGAGCAGAACTACCGCTCCACCGGACATATCGTGCAACTCTCCAACTCGATCATCGAACACAACAAGGACCGCATCCCCAAGGAAATCTGGACCGACAACGAGGAAGGCGGCAAGGTAAGCGTTATCCGTTCGGCGGGCGACAAGGAAGAGGGCGACAACGTGGCGCACCGGATCTTCCAGGTTCAGATGAACCAGCAGGCCAGACCCAGGGACTTTGCGGTGCTGTACCGCACCAACAGCCAAAGCAAGCTTATCGAAGACGCCTTGCGCAAACTCAACATTCCCTACCGCATCTACGGGGGACTGAGTTTTTACCGCCGCAAGGAAATAAAGGACATCATCGCCTATTTCCGCTGGGTAACGAACCCCAGGGACGAGGAATCGCTGCTGCGCTGCATCAACAATCCCGCACGGGGCATCGGCGACACCACGCTTTCCCGCCTGCGTCTGTTGGGCGCGCTCTGCGGAGGCGGCATCTGGGAAGGCATGCTCTACCTGCGTTCGGAAACCAAGCCCGAACTGCCCGAATGCACCGACAGCCTGCGCCGGCTGCTCGTCAACATGGGGGCGCCCGCCGAAGCCCTCGCCTCTGCCGAGACCCTGCACAGCTTCCGCGAATCGGTGGCGGGGTCCGTCAATTCGGGAATCCGCGCCAAACTGGCGGGGCTGATGGATATGATTCTGGGGCTGAACGCGCGCTTTGCCCAGACCGATGCGTTCGAGATGGCCAACCTGATCTGGAACGCCAGCGGCCTGAGCCATGAATACAAACAGGAGAACACACCCGAAAGCGAGAACCGCATCGGCAACGTGGAGGAACTGCTCAACGCCGTGAAGGCCTTCTGCGAGGAAGACCCGCTTATGGTGGATGAGGAAACGGGCGAGATGGTGGCCATCGAAGGCATCGTCACCCTCGACCGCTTCCTGCAGGACGTGGCGCTGCTTACCGACCAGGACGACAAGAAAGACGACCCCGAGGCCGACAAGGTTACGCTGATGACCGTGCACGCGGCCAAGGGCCTTGAATTTCCGTACGTGTTCGTGGTGGGCTGCGAGGAAAATCTCTTTCCGGCGGCCCAGAGCGTCAACACCCGCGAGGAAGTGGAGGAAGAACGCCGGCTGTTCTACGTGGCCGTTACCCGTGCCGAAAAAGACCTCTGGCTCTCGTTCGCCAACCGCCGCATGCGCTGGGGCGAGACCGCCTTCTGCGAACCGAGCCGTTTCCTGCTGGAACTGGACAACCGCCATATCGAGAACCCCGAACTGTTGGAAAGCAACCCGTTCGAGAACGCCGGCTTCGACGACGATTTCGATTCCTGGGCGCCCATGAAACGTCCCGAACGCACCATCGTGTTCAAGCCCAAACCCGACCTGAGCTCGGGCAAATTCAAGAAACTTTCGGATTTAAATGCCGCAAGACCTGCCGCACCGAGTGCAGGAGGTACCGCTACCGGAGCCACCGACTTTACGGCGGGAGAACGTGTAAGGCACGCCAAATTCGGCACGGGAACCGTGCGCTCGATGGAAGGCGAAGGCGCCAACGGAAAGGTTACGGTGAAATTCGATTCCCCGGGCGTGGGCGAGAAGACCCTGCTCACCAAGTTCGCCAAATTGGAGAAGATATAAGATGCCGGCGGACGCGCGCTCAGCTGGACGCGCGTTCGAACAGCAGTCGTTCGCCCCGGTGGTCGGGCGCGATGATTTCGCCGTCTTGATAAACGGGCGTGCCGTTCACGAACGTGGCACGCACCTTACCGTGCAGGCTCTGTCCCTGCAAGGGGCTCCAGCCGCAGGCGTAGGCTATGTTCGAAGCCTCCACCGTCCAGACCTCATCCGGATTCACCACCGCCAGATCCGCCGCATAGCCGGGACGCAGGAATCCCCTGCCCTTGATTCCGAAAATCCGCGCCGGCCGATGACACATGGCCTCCGCCACTTCGGGCAGCGTGAACACGCCCTGATGAGCCAGTTCCAGCATCAGGGGAAGGCTGTGCTGCACGCCGGGCGTTCCCGACGGACATTCGAAATAGGGTTTCTCCTTTTCTGCCAATGTATGTGGGGCGTGGTCGGTGGCCACGTTGACCCTGCCTTCCTTTACGGCCTGGCGCAGGGCCTCACGGTCGGCCGCCGTCTTGATGGCGGGATTGCACTTGATGCGCCACATCTTCGTCTCGTAGTCTTCCTGGCTGAACCAAAGGTAGTTGGCGCACACCTCGCCCGTTACCGTCTGGCTGTCTATCAAGTTCAGTTCCTTGGCGGTGGAGATATGCAGCAGGTGCAGGTGCCTGCCGTATTTATGCGCCAGTTCGGCCGCCATGGCCGAGGACTTCAGGCAGGCCGCCTCGCTCCTTATCTGCGGGTGAACCGAGAAGGGCGCGGACATACCGTATCTTTCCTTAAACAGAACCGTGTTTCGGCTTATGATTTCTTCGTCCTCGCAATGCACGGCGATCAAGGTGGGCGCTTCCTTGAAGAGCTGTTGCAGATAAAGGGGATTGCGCACCAGCATATTGCCGGTGGAGGAACCCAAGAACAGCTTGATGCCGCAGACTGTTTCAGGATCGGTAAGCAGCACTTCCGCCAGATTGTCTTCGCTGCAGCCCATGTAGAACGAATAGTTGACGAGGCTGCTCTGCGCCGCCATGTCGTATTTCTGCCGCAAGAGTTCCTGCGTAAGGGTCTGGGGCTTGGTGTTGGGCATATCCATAAAGGAGGTTACGCCTCCCCGCAGGGCCGCCGCCGATTCGGTGGCGATGCACCCCTTGTGCGTAAGGCCGGGCTCGCGGAAATGCACGTGGTCGTCGATCACGCCGGGAAAGACATACGCGCCCTGCAAATCACACACCTTGGCGTCCGCCGCCCCAGGCATAAGCCCGGCTTCCCGTTCGTCAAGAACCGCCGCAATCTTGCCGTCCTTGAGGTGCAGCCCACCCTTTTCGCACTTGCCTTCGTTTACCCAAAAGGCGTTTCTAAGGATATACTCCATGTGTCTTTTACTTAAAGAGCTTCTTGAACGAGGCCACCAGGTCGGTCTTTTCCCAGGCGAAGAATTCCACGGTCTTGAAATACCGTTCGGTCTTGCCCGATTTCCTTACCTTGGTGTCGGCATCCTTGTAGAAAACCTCAACCTCCTGTTTGTACGGCTTGCGGCCGAAGTGCCCGTAGCTGGCCGTGGGCTTGAAGATGGGATTGCGCAGGCCGAAGCGTTGCACGATGGCATAGGGGCGCAAGTCGATGTTCTTGCGGAGGGTTTCGGCAATCTGCCCGTCGCTCATGCTTACGTGCGCCGTGCCGAAGGTGTTTACGTACAGGCCCACCGGCTGTGCCACGCCAATCGCGTAGGCCACCTGCACCATAGCCTGGTCGCAAACGCCCGCGGCCACAAGGTTCTTGGCGATATGGCGCATGGCATAGGCCGCCGAACGGTCCACCTTGGAGGAGTCTTTGCCCGAAAAGGCGCCGCCCCCGTGCGAGGACTTGCCCCCGTAGGTATCCACGATAATCTTGCGGCCCGTAAGCCCCGTATCGCCGTGCGGCCCGCCGATCACGAACTTTCCGGTGGGGTTCACGTACAGTTTGTATTTCTTGGCGAAGAGCTCCTTGATGTTCTTGGGCATACGCTTCAGCAGGGCGGGAATCAGGATGTCGCGCACGTCGCCGGTAATCTTCTCCAGCATCTTTTTCTCGGTGTCGAATTCGTCGTGCTGGCAGGAAACCACCAGGGTGTCGATGGCCTCGGGCGTGCCGTCGTCGGCATAGCGTACGGTTACCTGGCTCTTGGCGTCGGGGCGCAGGTAGGTCATTTTCCTGCCCGCCCGGCGGATGGTGTCCAGTTCCTTAAGGATTTCGTGTGCCAGATAGATGGGCAGCGGCATGAATTCTTCGGTATCGCGGCAGGCGTAGCCGAACATGAGCCCCTGGTCGCCGGCGCCCTGGTCTTCGTCTTTCTTGCGTTCCACCCCTTGGTTTATGTCGGGCGACTGGCTGTGGATCGTGGAGATAACCCCGCAGGAATTGCTTTCGAACTGATATTCGCCCTTGGTGTAGCCTATCTCGCGGATGGTGTCGCGGGCGGTTTGCTGGATATCCACATAACCGGAGGTCTTCACCTCGCCGGCGCACACCACGAGCCCTGTGGTCACTAAGGTTTCGCAAGCCACCTTGGAGGCGGGATCCTGACGCAGGAATTCATCGAGCAGGGAATCGGAAATCATGTCGGCCACCTTGTCGGGATGCCCGGCCGAAACCGATTCTGACGTAAACAGATACGACATTTCAGTAATTTTTTAAAGTGCAACTAAAAACCGAAACGTAGTGTGTAAGATGGTTGCCCGAACGCGTGCAAAAGCAAGAGACGATTGCATTTTAGCTTTTTTTAACGTGGTAGCAAGCAGCCAAATCTTTCCACTGGTTTCAAGATGCGAAAGTACATATTTTTTGATTAACCCGTAAAAAAAAGATTGCCACGTGCGATGGTGGAGGGGAAACGGGTACAAAAAAGGGGCCGGCTCCCGCCGGCCCCACATCATGAAGACAAAATATTGCCACCTTACGGTAACAATACTTTGTAGCGAAGTGTCTGTTGTGCACTTTCCACCACCACGACGACTACACGCATCGAATGGTTCGTGGTAAGCAGCACGTTTTCGTTGCTGTTGACCGGCCAGTTGCCGAGCAAGGCACCGTCGGTACCCAGCAGACGCACGCGGCCAATCTGCAGGGCCGAGGGATTGAGGATATGGATCTGCCCCTTTCCGGTCGTTACCTGCAAGGCGGCTTCGGCCGCTGTTTCCACCGCCGTTTCTTCCAGGGTGGTGAAGTTGGAGGCCGTTGCCCAACCGCTGTAACGGTTACCGGAGCAGGCAGCCATAACCGACCATGTATAGGCTGTGTTTTCCGTCAGGTCTTTAAGTTCGTAGGTTTTGGCGGAAATCGCCTTTACGCTATCCCAAGACGTGGAGGAAACGGGACGGAAACGCAGGATAAAGGAGGCTTCGGCATCCGCGCAGTTCCACGACAGATTGGCGGAATTAAGGGTAATGCCTTCCGCCTTCAAGTCGGAGGGTATCGGACAAACCGGGGTTTCGGTGGTGGTGAAAGCAATCCATTCGCACCATGCGCTGGTGTCGCCCTCACCGCAGGCACTGCGCACGCGGGCTTCATACGGCGTTTTTTCGGTCAAGCCGGTAAGTGTATAGGTTTTTCCTTCCACATTGAACACACTCAATACCGCGGTGGTTCCTTCCTTGCGGTAGGCCACCTGATAGTTGTCGGCATCGCCTTTCCAACTAAGTTCAGCCGAAGCATAGGATGGCGCTGCCGCCAGGTCTTCGGGAGCGAAGCAGGTCTGGGCTGCCGTGGTGAAGTTCTGGAAACTTACCCAGGCGCTGGTATCGGAAGCGGCTTCACCGCAAACGGATTGCACGCCGCCTTCGTATTCGGTTTCTGTCAACAGGGCCGTAAATACGTATTCTTCGGTCTGGGCGGTATAGTTGGCCCAATCCTGTGTACCCACCTTGCGCAGACGGATTTTGTAGCGCAGGGCTTCGCCCGTCCAGCTAAGCTTGGCCGAATTACGGGTAACCTCGCTTACGGCAAGGCCGGCAATCGCATTACATTCCACACCGGCGGTGGTAAAGCTTGCGGTAACCCAGGCCGAAGTGTCTTCGCCGCAAAGGTGAGCCACATACACGGTATAGAAGGTGGCCGAATCCAGATCGGTCAAATCCGTGGTATTGCCTTGTACGGAGAACCTATCCGTGGTCTTGCCGTCGGAAACCTTCACGATCCATTCTTCCACCATCGGGTCGGCCTTCCAGGTCAATGTAGCCGTAGTCTTTTCGATATCCGTAACCTTCAGGTTCTTAGCCTTGGCACAATCGTAGATAACGCCCATATTGTCGATCCAGAGGTATTGGTCTTCGGCCTTGGTGTTATAGATACCGCTTACCGCCAATGCCAACACTACATCCATGCCTTTGTATGCGGCCAGGCTGATGTTGAAGCCTGCCGAGTCGCCCATGGCCACCAAAGCAGTGGAGTCCCAAACCTGCAAGGCGTTTTTTACGGCAAAGGTTTCGCCTCCGTCTTCAGAAACGAGCAACCTCACCGAATAGCCGGTATCGGTGCGGGTCGCCTTGGTAAAGGTATTGGCGGCACAGGTTCCAAAAGCGGCGCTGAACACGAAATCCGCGGCATCTTCCGCATCCAGTTGCAGGACAGGCAATTGCAACAGCACGGTTCCTTGCAACAAACGCATCGGATATGCCAAAGCCGCATTGCCTGATCCCGGCATGGCCGATTGGATTGTTTTCCAACCAAAATACCGGACCTGTTGATTCAGGCTGGACTCTGCCATTTCCGCAGGTTTCAGCGTATCTCCGATTTCGTTCGGATTGTGTTTTTGATACCTTGCCTGCCATGAATTGGGAAAGTTTATTGAAGCTCTAAATCCACTCATCACTACCGGAAGGTTGTTGAAGTCTTCGATAAACGGAGCCGACCAACCGCTGGTAAATTCAGACGATTCCACCCAGTCGCTGGTATTCCCCACACCGCAAACGGCCTGAACACGTACCTTGTAGGTGGTGTTCATCTCTAATTCGGTCAATTCGTAAGGATTCGCGTCCACCTGAACCGCCTCGCCCCAATCCCCGAACGCATCGCCCGACTTCATGGCCATACTGATATTCCATGCCTGCTCGCCGCTTTCTCCGGCTTCCCACTGCACCGAGGCCTTGCCGCCGATAACGGATTCGGGATCGACGGTAACGCTTAACGGATAATCGCAATCGGGAACTTCGATAATACGTACCGAATAAAGATTTAATGTCTGACCTACCTTTTGTTCACTGACCCAACGAATACGCAATAACGCCTGCAGTTTATTTTCAAATCCTTTAATCGTAATGTTACGCAACAGACGTTCATCAGTCGATGAAAAATTATCGGCATTAATCTTAGTGATAGCATAGCACGAACGATAAGTTTGCCCGTTATCAACACTTACCTCAAAAACAAGTGAATCATTTTCCGTCCATTTTGACCTGATCGATGGATTGCTTGCCCCTCTAAATCCATCTTCAATGGTCATATTGTAATCTAGAACAAGCCTTACCGGTTTTTGAGGATAATCCATCTTCGGCAACACCAAATCGGTATAACTTACCGCACCCGAACTGGCTGCCATTTTACAGAATACGTAGTATCCCCTGGCAACCATACATTCTTCTGGTGTCGCCGTATTCCAGCCAATGGGTATCTGATACGGAATCATGCCGGTAAAGTCTTCGGTATAAGGAATTTTTGCCGGCGTAAGGGTATCTACCTGCGCAAAAACCGTAGAATACTTTCCATCGGTTTTCCCTTTGGAAAACGCACCGAAATGGTAGATTTTATTATCTACCACCTCCATCCGTGCTTCCGTTCCTGCAGTCCCCACGTAAATAACCTTACCGCCGAATTCACCGTCTTCCGTCCAAAGTGTATCGCCCACCTTGGCATTATCGGCAGGAATACCGAAATCGCCCTTCATCAGGATGTTATTCACCCTATCCGTTCCATGATTGTTGGTTACGGCAATCAGCACTTCTTCGTTCAAACCGTTGGCCGTGGCCTTTACCTTGATCTCGACATCGGATACGGCTGTAATTTCGAGCGAAGCGGGCGCAGTCGTAAGCGTGGTGGCCTCTGCCTCAGTTGCAGAACCGTACTTTATAGCGCCCGAACACTTAAAGTTGTAGAACCAAACCGCATAATAATACTTGGTATTGCTTTTCAGTTCGTTATCGTAACGGTCGCTGTGTTCGATTTCGTACTCTGACAGACCCAAGCCTTCCCGCACCGCCAATACGGTACCGCCGGCCAATTCATCGCCTTCCTTATAAGTCTTGCCGTCTTCGGGATTTCCGCTAATGGGGATTTCCGAGGCCACAATAATATAAGCATCGGCATCTCCATTTACTCCCAAATTCAGAACCGCGCTGGCGGAATATGCATTTACCTGCAAAGTTGCTGTTGCCGCAGGTACTTCACAAGCTGCGGGCGGAGTAAAGGTGTACATCAGTCCTCTTTCAAAGGCCAATTCTTGATACATTTTTCCGCCATTATTGGTGGCCCGAAAAACATCGTTGAATGTACCGTTATCGGATTGCAGGTAATAATTGGCACCTTGAGCACCGCTAATTCCCACAACAAAAGGATCCCAACTCCATTCCGTCTTCAATTCATCAAACAACATCTCGATTTTTCCGCCTTCTTCGTACAATTTGATCTGATAATGGAAAACGGCATCAAACCCATTATATTTCGTAGAGAATTCCACCGTCATCGTTTTTGAACCATCTGTACCCTCTCCTTTGTATTTAACAGGTGTATCGCAAGTATCGAAAACATTAGTGCTGACCCCTATGGTTTTTGCCATCATCCTATACATATTCTGGAGAGTCGGATTGCCGGAAAGATTTACGGTTACATTATTTTCTTCCGATTTCAATCCCAAACAGATGTATCCCATGCCCGACACCAGGAACTTGTCATAGACCTGACCTTCGTAGGTAAAATCGAAACCGAGCGGAATACCGGGCATCGTAACCGACTGTTCGGTTCCAAAATCCTTGCTTTCCGTAGCGTTGAACACCGTAAACGGAAACCTGTCCTTAGGGGCATCCATCATCTTGTCGATAGACGAAGCATCGGCAAGCGACGTATAACTGTTCCCTTGTTCCAGCTTGAAGCCGTAATACTCTACGCTTTGTGCGCTCAGCCCCGCGAGGGCCAACACGCATAAAAGCATTGCATAAAGAAGCTTTTTCATAATCTTTTGTTTTTGGGTTACTTAATCAGTTTTTTATACTCAATCCCGACAGCCGTCCTGATGCCCACCACGCACATCTGCGTGCCTGAGGATACAAAATCCACCGCCGTATCCGTATCGGTATGCAAAGCCTGCCTGAAAAGACAGGTTCCGTTTATCGAGAACACTTCCACGCCCTGCAGTTCCAAGCCGTCCGGGTTCAGAATCTCGAAGCCTTCGGGGGTGGCACACACCAGCAATCTTGAAGCGACCGCCTCTGTCGTTCGGTTGGAGACCGATGAGCCTCCGTCCGTCACTTCAAGGAAAACGACATCGCCGGCGTTCTGCACCGAATAGTTTTGCCCCAACAAGGTTCCGTCGGCCGCACGCAGCTTGAACGAACCTTTGGGCGCCACCATCCAGCCGTCGCGCCAGTAGTCTTTAAATTCCACGGCATAGACACCCTGCTCCAACACAACCGTATCGTGCAGAACGGTCTGTTCGCCCGCCTTGAACGGGCCTTTGCTCCAAACCACATCTCCCCTACGGTCGTTTACCGAGACACTCGCTTCATCGCCCCACAGGTCGGTAGCCATTTCGAGATACAGCGTTCCGCCGGCCACCGTTATCGGAGCGGAGAACGAGTATTCCACCGCTTCCGTTTCGATATTCTTGCCGTTTACAGCGGTCAAACGGAGCGAAACCGTGTTATTGTTTTCCATCGGAAAGTCGTTCAGGTGAACGCGCACCGTCTGTGTCTGATAGGGTGGAATCTGAACGAAAACTTCCGAAGCAACGTTCTTTTCGTTCACAATGGCCGAGAACGAGAGCACCTTAAGCGTGTCGTTGCAGAGGTTGCGCAGGTTCACATCCACGAAATCGTAGCCGTAGCGGGATGCCGGCAAATCGACCGCCGTAAGCGACACTTTCGGGTCTTCTTTCAGGTTGTCGATACGGGGATTGGCCGCGGCAACGTTCATCACATCCCTGCCATCCGTACCCGTAACGAAGGCCACCAATTCCAAGTTCCGAACATCCACGGACACGGAGTTTATCGAATCGGGCAAGATGTAGCTGTATTCCTTGCTGAATACCTCGCCTTCCGTTGCCTGACGCAAGGTATCGCCCCATTGTCCGGTAAGCAGATGCCGCAACACATGGTTATGGTCGTATTGGGCACCGCCCCCGTTCTGATATCCTACGATATGGTTCTGCACGAGCGCCACGTTCAGCAGGGCGAAATCGTCCGTCAGGTCTTGCGTAAAGCAGTAATGCACTCTCACCTGCAACAGACGGCTTTCGGCATCGACCGTCGCCTGCACCGAAAGGTTCACCGGAGCATCTTCCTCCAAGGCCGATTTGGTGTTTTTTGTCCACAAACTGCGATACATATTGAGGGTATTACCCTCGTATCGGTGACGGTTTATGGAACCGCAGGGAAAACCGATATCACCGGCAGCCGCCAGCAAGGAATCCCCGAATTCGGTTCTATAATCGGGATAGCCCGCTGCGGGTTCGGCATAATGGCCAGCGTGAACGGCGATGATGTGGAAGCGGGCGCCCGCAATGTCTTTCAAGACGGATGCCACTTTCGCCCCGTCCGGACAATTGCCGCAACCCCAGCCCGTATATTCTTCGAGCAGTACGGATTTCTTTTGCGGAACGGCCAGGCCGTCTTGCGCCCGAAGGCTGACAAGACAACCTGCCGTCGCCAGCAAGGCAAGCGTACATACCCTTAAAACGATGGTACGCATGGTCTGTTATTTCAAGATGATTTTACCATAATAGGTTTCGCCACCGTCCGTTACACGAACGATATACAAACCCGATGCGATGCCGGCGGGACGGTTCCAAACCAAATCCGCATTGCCCGACACACTGCCTTCGTACATCACGGCAACCGACGAGCCGTTCAGATTGAGGAGTTCCACACTCAGCCTGGCCATTTTATCCGAAGAACGGTTCACAAATACATTTACGGTTTCCGTGGCAGGATTGGGATACAATCTTACCTGTTTGCCGAAAACATCCGCTTTTTCGTTAGCCACACCGGGGTCGCCGCCTTCCTTGACACCCAAGGTGCCGTCCATATGCAAATTCTGGCCATACACGTTGTGATAGCTCTGATTGTCGAAATCCCGGCAGTCGTTCCACAGAAAGAACCATTGGTCGCCCACCAAAGGCGATGAAATCATGCTGCTCTTGCTGCCTTCGTAATTGGCCAACACCACCGTGGTGTCGTTCCATACATACTTTCCGTCGGCATCGAAATAAACAGCGCGGGCTTCAATATTCTGCCCTCCCCTATCGGCTACATTTTCCATATAAGCGGCCAACACCGTGTTCTTGGGTCCCAACTGCACGCTGTAATAAGCCACCGTATGCAAGGCCAACGGAGCAACAGTCACCCCGGTTGGATCCCAAAGCAACTCTCCGTTAAAACCCACTTTCTGTAAGGCAATCCTTTGATTGGATTGTGTAAGGGGATCGAATTCCCGCCAGATGGCGTAAATCGTCTTTTCTTCTTCGTTGGCCACCGCCTTCAAAAATCCGGTACGGAAATTATCGGTATAGCCGATTCTGAAACCCTTTTCGGCATCGGCGAATCCGTGCGAACCATCATTCTTGACCCAAGAGAGGTAAGGCACTTCCAAATCATCCACAAAGGCCGGGAAAGCTGCCAACAGACCGCCGTCGAGGGGAATAACCTCCATACGGGTCCAAAGCGGCGTGGACCCCATGCTTCCGTTAAACATCAACGTGGGTTGCGCCCATACATCGTTACCGTCGAAATCCATCTTCCGGGCATAGAGTTCTTCGGTGGTTCCACGGGCATACATCACGATAAATTCGTTGCCTCCGGCCTCCACCATATACGGATAGGTAAGGGAAATTTCATCTTCGGCAATAAATTTCCCATCGCCCCACATGCGTTCCCCCTCGGCGGAAAGCCGCTGCATCCCGATCTGCGATGTACCGGAACCGTCTTGCCAAGCAAAAACATAGCTTCCATCGGTCAGCTGCACGATTTTAAGGGCTGCGCAGAAAGCAGGCGGAAATTCGCCATGCAGTGACTTGCCCCGTTCCCAAAGGGCGTTCCCCGCTTTGTCGAACTTATAGGCCGTGTATGAATTCGCATCGCCCATACGCAAATCGCGGGTCACCACGATAAGGTTCTCATCCCGGTCAAGAAATGTAAGGTCGTTGACAACCGTATAGGTCTGCGTGGGTTCATTAGCAATCTGTATCGGTTCTTCCCACAGGCTTACGCCGTTCTTATCGTAATAACGGAGCATGGGAACGATGGCTCCGTCTTTCGGTCCATCGGTATACAGAAACCAACTTCCATCCGAGAGAACCTGCATTTCGGTTGAATACGTCGATTCCTCCACAAAGCGGGTGTTCGCTTCGGGATTGTTTGTCCACTGAGCCCTCGCACCCATCACCGTCAGGACGAGAGACATCAAAAACAACATCTTTTTCATGGCTTTCTTTTTTGGTTATTAATGATTAATGAGTTGTTTACAGAATCAACATCTTTTGCACCGCCACGTTATTTCCCGCATCCACCCTCACAAAGTAGAAACCTGACTTAAAAGGCTTTGTGTCAAGATTGTATATTACAGGCTGCGCATTTTGTACCTTAACTTCGGCACTAAACACTTCCCGCCCCTGCAAGTCGAATACAGACAGGTGAGCCTGCGCATCGCCGAAACCGCTCAAGGTTATTTTATTGTCGGGGCGCGTAACGGGAATCGGGTTGGGAGAAAGCCCGATCCGGGGCATTGCATTGTTTCTTTCGACACCTTCGTTCGCCGCCGACATTCTATAAACGAAAGAGACGGTGGAACCATACATCCCCACGGCAATCTCCGAAGCGATTACATTCCCGGCGGCATCCTTCAGGCGGTATCCTCCGTTGAATCCGTCGGCGAATGCGTCCTTAATTTCCAGCGAATACACACTGTCCGGCACCAACGTCCATTCCGCGGCATACTTCCGTTCCTCACCGTTTTCAAAGGGGCCTCCGGAGGCTACCACCGTACCGTCACGTTTGCGCAGGGTGTATGTGATGTCTTCGCCATATTCATCGGTGGCAAGCTCGAACATTACCTTTTCGGTACTTACGGCGTATGGTTCCGACAGATAATCGGAAACCGTGTTGCAGCTTACCTCCCGCCCGTCAGCATGGGTAACCGTAATGCGGTAGCGGAGAACCTTGGCGAATTCATAGGCGCCCAACGGCACTTCGATTTCCCGTTCTTCGCCATAAGGAATCGAGAAGGCATTCACCGTCGGGCTATATGTTTCACCGTTCCATTCTATCGAGAAACTAAGCGAACGTACCGTATCGGTACCTAAGTTCTCCACACGCACAGGAATGGACGTGCGCGAATGGCGTCGTGCCAGGGATGGTGTACCCACAAGCAGTTGCGGCGCCGCATAACGTTCCGAATATTCCACACGGGCGGATGTACTGTTGAGGATCTCGCCCGCCGTATCGCTCATAAACGCGATCACTTCCAAATCCGCGAACTTAGGTGCCCGATTTACGTATTGGGCGGGCAACGTGTATCGGTAGGTCTTCTCGAACACCTGCCCGGCGGTCATCTCATACAAGGTATCGCCCCAGACTGGCGTGATCAGATTGCGCAGGACATGACGATGCAGGTATTGCGCCCCTCCGGTGGATCCGCTTTGGGTTCCGGGTATATAGTTTTCTGTAATGGCGAGCGTGAGCGCGTTAAAGGGCTCCTCTACAATCTTGGGATAGAAGTATTCCACACGCACCGTCAACAGCCTTGTAAGCGTATCAAGCGAGGCCTCGGCATAAAGGTTCACCTTGGCCGTATCGTTCAGGCACCTGCGGGCGGCCACCTGCCAATCGCCGCGTCCCAATCCGTAATCGCCAACTTTCAGGTTTTCGAAAGAATGCCGGTTCAACGCGCCCGAGGGCATTCCGCTCTGCCCCGAACGTTCGAACCACAACGCACCCGCGTCCGTGCGGAAATCCGGCTCGTTGCCGCCGGGCGTCGCCAATCCGCTCGTATGGACGGCTATCGTCTGCAAACGTTCGCCCAATACATTGTGCATACTTTGGGCGATGGCATGCCCCTGGGGACAATAACTGCAGTGTATGGCGGTGAATTCCTCCAACAACAGATTCCTTAATACGGGGTGCTGCGGCACTGCAAATTGCCTTTCGGATTGGGGAAAAGCGTCCGAAGAGAGCATTAATCCAAAAAAAAGACAAAGACACAAGACATTACGACTTCCACACGAGTGAAAAGACCGAATGACGTCAAACCTGAACGTTGACAGGAAATCGGATATTCGTTGCATTGGGCAGATGTTTCGTTAACAAAACTTGCGATACCGCAAATGGACTTTACAATGCAATAATAAATTTTTATGAAACATGAAAGAACTCAAAAGCCCTTATTAGACTACAGCATTTTAAAAACGTAGGACTATACCACTACGGCATCTTTTGCAAAAACCAATAAGACAAATTATTGAAATGGCTATAAAAGCTCCGGGAAAAGGCTTGGACAAGCCAAAAAACGTAGTACTTTTTAAGAAATCGGAAAATATAAGAAACCCCGGACTTTAGAATTGGGAGAAGAATTCTATCAAACGGACGTCGGTGTCCAAGCCCATTTTACGGCGCAAACGGTTGCGCGCCGATTCCACGCTGCGCACCTCCTTAAAGGTGATGGCCGCTATTTCTTTGGAAGACAATCCTAAACGAAGAAACGAACAGAGCCGCAAATCCTTGTAGGTAAGCATGGGATAGGCTTTCTGTACATTTTCATAAAATGATTGGTGCACCTGCTCGAAGTAGTATTTGAACTCAGTATAGGTTCCCTCGTTGCCTTGATCCCTCAGTTTCAGCAACATCTCCCTTATATGGGCTTTCTTGGCCGTATCCTTGGGGTTCAGTTCCAGCAACAGTTGCTGCAACTCGCGGTTTATATCGACAATGTATTCATTGTTCTTGATAAGATGCAATACCTTGGATGTCAATTCCCTGTTCCTTATTTCCAAGGAATCCTGCAACTCTTTTTCCCGACTTTCCAACGCCCGTTTTTCATGCACATACAGGTGCTGCTGCCGCAAGGAAAGCTCCCGGTCGCGCTTACGCAACCTTTTCTGCAGCATATAATTGTATCCAAGTACGATCAAGACCACCAGCATCACGCCCAAACCACACCACAGATAGATGCGCTGGCGTTGCGCCCGCAGATAATGTATCTCACGTTCTTTCTGCCGCAATTCCCTGGCCTGCTGCTGCCTTGTCATCTCGTAGGCCGCCTCCATATTCTCCATCCGCAAGCGGTTGTCCTGCAAATCCAAGGAATCCTGCAAGGCCATGCGCATATCCATTACCAGACATGCATCCCGATACATTCCTCTCTTATAATACCACGCGTACAGATCTTTCAAGACTGATATCTCCGCCTTGGAATTTGCCAGTTGCCGAGACACCAACAAAGCCTTCTGTAAATAATGAAATACGGAATCCGGATACCGCTTGGCACAGACTTCGGCCATAAACTGATACGAAAGTATCAGGTCCAGATCCCGCTGGTTCTTGCGTTGATAGTCCATTACGGAATGCATCATTTCCATAGCAACCTCGCTCCGTCCCATCTTGTAATAGACAATCGCCATATTCATCCACAACAGGTGATATGCGTCGGGATCTTCTTTCCAGTCCACCTGCGACAAGGCCTGAGAAAGCACCGCCAGCGCCTTGGGATAATCGCCCTGCATATAATACAGCCCCGAAAGGTTATTGTAATTGTTCACCAACTCCATCGGGTTATTCAGCCTCGTATTGAGAACGATCGCCGAATCCCAATAGCGCTGTGCCTTGCCGTATTCCCCCTGCTTGAAATAGATATTCCCTATATTGTTGCACACCGATGCTTTCTGCTTTTCCACCTCACTTCCCTGTTCTTCCAACACCCTGGTATATAACTCCATAGCTTTCGCCCAAAGCCCCACTTCCTCATATGCCGCCCCCAAGACGACACGGATACGGGGTGCATACGGAATGTTGCCAGAACGCAAGTCCTTGAAATATGCGAGCGCTTCCTCGTAAAGCTTGATGGCCTCTATATGACGGCCATGCGTAAGGGCATCCTTTCCCACCCGATCTATTTCCTTGAAAAGCAACGAATCGGAAATATCTTCCGGCACTGTACTGTCGTTGACGAGCCCTTTCAGGGTACCCACCAATTGCAGATGCGCCGCATTATCCGCACTAAGCTGCAATGGAACAAGCAGGAACACGAAAAAAGAAATGAGCGGAATGCGGAACATCTTGTATCAAATCTGAGACAAAGGTAGTGAAAAGCCGTATCTTTAACTGCGTTGAAGATACTCCCGCCTCGGCAATGCTCAAATAAATTTGGCATTGCTCTCGGCTTATCCGTATCTTTAACTGCGTTGAAGATACTCCCGCCTCGGCAAAAAGCAAGCTTGCGCTTGCCTTTACCCTTTGGATGCCGAACATCTTTAACTGCGTTAAAATGTTCGTCCTCCAAAAGGTAAAGAGAAAATAAATTTTCTTTTTGCTCTCGGCTTATTCGTATCTTTGCAAGTTATGGGTAAAAAAATATCGCTTTTGGCCAATGGGATTCCGGCGGAACTGAACCAAGACAGTCTGCTGGAATACAAGGAATTGACTATACGCTATCCGTATTGTCAATGCGCCCGCCTTATGTTCCTGCTCAACCTCAGGCAGGTGGACGACCAGGCCGCCTACAAGACCCAGCTGCCCCTTACCGCGATTCACCTTCCCGACCGCACCCGGCTCAAGGAGCAGGTGGACAGGCTGCAACCCGTCCCGACGGCCATGGAACAATCCCGTCAGGCGTTCCCCATGCAGAAGGAACCTCTGCCGCGCCGCCATGTGGAAAGTTTCTCGCCCTGGAGCCAGGCCTTGCCGCGCAGCGTGAACCAGGCTCGCAACAATACCCCCGTACAGACACAGGATTCCACACCGCCTCCGGTTCAACCGATGGAAAATCCCGGCTTCACTCCCATCGTGGAAGCGCCCACCATCTCGCAGGCAGGCCTGTCCGAAAAACCGGCCAAACGCCCCATCAAGGTGGAGGAAGTGCGCGATTTGCTCAACAAACCGAAAAAAGCGCCCGCCAAAGCACCACAAAGCCGCCCGCAGGTAAGCGCAGACGCCATTATCGACAATTTCCTGAGCGGACAATCCGAACATTCCATCACGATAGACGAGAGTTTCGACTACAATTCGTTCGACCCCGACACCGGCAACAGTAACCGCGAAGACTTCAGTTTCGGGGGCGAAACCCTGGCGCAGATGTACCTCGACAACAACGCTCCCAAGAAGGCGATTGCCGTCTATGAAAATTTGTGCTTGAAATTTCCCGAAAAAAGTAGTTACTTTGCCAACCTTGTACGCAAGGTAAAAAAAGAGTATCACATTAAATAACAGCAACATACAATGGGCTTTTACATTTTTATCTCGGTTCTGATCCTGATCGTCTGCGTGCTTTTGGGTCTTATCGTATTGATTCAGAACCCTAAAGGAGGCGGTCTTTCTTCCACTTTCGGTGGTCAGGCAAATCAGATTATGGGCGTTCGCAGAACGGCCGACTTTTTGGAAAAAGGAACCTGGGTCCTTTCGGTGGTATTGCTTTTCCTGAGCCTTATCGCCGCCTACTCCATTCCCAAACACAGTACTGGCAGCGGAGCGCCGCAAACCGAACTTACCGTAGATCAGGAATCGGTTCTTCCCACACAGCTTCCCACCGCCGTTCCGATGGAAGCCGTTCCGGGCGAAGAATAAAAATCCACCTTTGCAAAACCTTGAACCCTGCCTTGCGTAAACATTACGGAAAGCGGGGTTTCTTTTTAAAAACAGACTACTATGGCGACATTATCGAAACGCGTGCTTGAAATGGCTCCCTCCGCCACCCTCGGCATGAGCAAACGCAGCCGCAGCATGCAGGAACAAGGCATCGACGTGGTGAACCTCAGCGTAGGCGAACCCGACTTCGATACGCCTCGTGTAATTAAAGATGCCGGCGTATCGGCCATCGAGAACAACTTTACGCACTATCCCCCCGTTCCGGGCTATCTGGATCTGCGCAAGGCCATCTGCACCAAACTCCTTCGCGACAACAAGCTTACCTATTCGCCCGACCAGATCGTGGTGGGCAACGGGGGTAAGCACGCCATCATGAACGTTTTGATGGCCATGATCAACCCCGGCGACGAAGTGGTGATTCCCGCTCCCTGCTGGGTCTCCTATCCCGAAATGGTAAAGTTTACCGAAGGGACGCCCGTGCTGGTGCCCGCCGGTATCGAAGATAACTTCAAGATCACCCCCGCCAAATTAGAGGCCGCCATTACCCCGCGCACCAAGCTGGTTATCTTCAACAGCCCCAGCAACCCCACCGGCATGGTTTATAACCGCGAGGAACTCAAGGCCTTGGCCGACGTGTTGGCCAAGCACCCGCAGGTGTATATCCTTTCGGACGAAATCTACGAACTCATCACTTTCGAAGGCAAGTTCGAAAGCCTCTCTCAGTTCGAGGAAATCCGCGACCGCATCATCATCATCAACGGGGTTTCCAAAGGTTTCGCGATGACCGGCTGGCGTATCGGCTACATCGCCGCGCCCACCGAAATCGCCGCGGCCTGCAACAAGATTCAGGGGCAGATGACCTCGGCCGCCTCCTCCATCGCCCAAAAGGCTTCGGTGGCCGCGCTCCTGCAGGATCCGCAGAAGTCGGAAGAATTAAAGAGCATGGTGGCAACCTTCCGCAAACGCCGCGACATGATGCTGGAGCTCCTGCGCGAGATTCCGGGACTGAAGGTAAACGTTCCCACGGGCGCGTTCTACATCTTCCCCAATATCGAGCAGCTGATCGGCAAGAAATTCAACGGCAAGGAAATCACCTGCGGCGACGATTTGGCCAACTTCCTCTTGGACGAGGCCCACGTGGCCCTGGTGGGCGGCGACTCGTTCGGCGACCCCAAGAGCATCCGCATCTCCTACGCCACGAGCGAAGACAAACTGCGCGAAAGCGCCAAGCGCATCAAGGAAGCCGTGGCTAAACTGCAATAACGGAGTTTAGCCGGACACCAACGGCTTGATACAAAAAACGGCTGCCAACTTTGTTGTGCAGCCGTTTTTTTGTATCCGGAAAAAATTGGATTCCTTAGAACAACGAGCCCTGAACTGGCCGGTTCGGCGCGGGCCTGGCATTCTCCGGAGCGTTTTCCCCGGCCTTTTCCGTTTCCTTTTGCGGCGGTTCGAACAAGGATGCGCTCGGTTCGCCGCCTATCATTGCATAGAATCCGGCTTCATCGATAACCTGTACGCCCAAGGCCTCGGCCTTCTTGAGTTTCTCGGGACCCGATTTTTCACCCGACAGCAAAAAGTCGGTCTTGGAGGAGATGCCCGACACCATCTTGCCGCCGAAATATTCCACGATGCGTTTCATTTCCTCGCGCGAACGCGAGAAGGTGCCGCTGATGACCCAGGTCTTGCCCTCCAACAGGTTCTCGCCTTTCAGTTCCTCGTATTCCATGTTGAGGCCGGACGCGCGCAGACGTTCCACAATGCGGCGTTCCTGTCCGCGCCCGAAGAAATCGGTAAGCGAACCGGCAATCGCCTCGCCCACTTCCTCGACCTCGCACAGCTGCTCGAACGAGGCGTTCATGAGCGCATCCACGCTGCGGAAATGGCGCGCCAGCACCTTGGCGGTGGTTTCGCCCACATAGCGGATGCCTATCGCGTAGAGCACCCGCTCGAACGCACGGGATTTCGATTTCTCGATGCCGTTCAATATATTCTGCACCGTCTTTTCCTTAAACGACACGGAGGCGTTGCCCACATTGAGCAGCTTATCGTAAGTTAAATCGTAGAAATCGGCCACATCGCGCACCAATCCCTTTTCGTAAAGGATTTCGGTCTTTCCCTCGCCCAACGACTCGATGTCCATGGCCTTACGGCTGATGAAATGCTCTAACTTTCCCTTGATCTGCGGGGGGCAGCCCTCCTCGTTGGGGCAGTAATGCCCGGCCTCACCCTCCTTGCGCACAAGGGGCGTGCCGCATTCGGGGCAGGCGGAAATAAAGGCGAAAGGCTCCGTGTTGTCCGCCCGGCACGAAGCCTCCACGCCCGTTATCTTGGGAATCACTTCCCCGCCTTTTTCCACATACACGTAATCGCCTATGCGCACGTCCATCTTGCCGATAATGTCGGCGTTGTGCAAGGACGCCCGCTTGACGACCGTGCCGCCCAAGGCCACCGGTTCCAGATTGGCCACCGGGGTAACCGCCCCCGTGCGTCCCACCTGGAACGAGATGCTTTCCAGACGGGTCAGCACCCGCTGCGCCTTGAACTTGTAGGCAATGGCCCAGCGCGGGCTTTTGGCGGTGGTTCCCAAGCGCTGCCACAGCGAGGTGTCGTTTACCTTGACCACGATGCCGTCGATATCGAAAGGCAGGTTTTCCCGCTCTTTTTCCCAATAATCCACATAGTCGAAAACTTCCTGAAGGTTGGCGCAACGCCTGTAGTAGGAACCCGTCTTGAAGCCCCATTCCCTGGCCAGTTCCAGGCGTTTTTCATGCATAGGCTCGGTAATCGAATCGCCTATGAGGAAATACAGGAAGCAATCCAAATGCCGCTGCGCCACCTGCGCGGGATCCTGCAGCTTCAGGCTGCCCGAAGCCGCGTTGCGGGTATTGGCGAAAAGCGGCTCACCGATCTCTTCTTTCTGGCGGTTCAGTTCGGCAAACGAAGCCTTGGGCATCAGCACCTCGCCCCTTATCTCGAATTTCCCGGGATATCCGGCGTGCTCTTTCAGGCGCAGGGGCACGCTGCGTATCGTCCTTACATTGTTGGTTACATCGTCGCCCTTGATGCCGTCGCCACGGGTCAGCGCCTGCGTAAGCACGCCGTTTTCGTAGGTAAGCGAAATGGAAAGCCCGTCGTATTTGAGCTCGCAGACGTAGTCGAAATCCCGGTCGGCAAGTTTCCGCACACGGGCGTCGAACTCGGTAAGTTCCTCACGCGAATAGGTGTTGCCCAGCGAGAGCATGGGCACGGCATGATATACGGTCTTGAAATCCTTTACCGGCTCGCCCCCCACCCGTTGCGTGGGCGAATACGGCAGGCGGAATTGGGGATATGCGGCTTCGAGCCCTTCCAACTCCTTAAGCAGGCGGTCGAACTCGTAATCGCTCACCAAGGAGGTGTCTTCCTGATAATAAGCGTGCGTGTAGCGGGTAAGAAGCTCGGTAAGCTCCGCCATCCTTGCCCTGGCCTGCTCCGGACTCTCCACCTACGCCCGTTTTTTAGTGAACATGCGCCGCCAGGTGTCGGCATCCAGCAAGGAGGAATCCACGGTGGCCTGCAAGGTAAGGAAAAGGCCGAACGGCAGATAGATGATGGTGGCCAGCCAGGAACCGAGGGTGCAGGTAAGCGAGCCTTCGATGGCGGCCTTCTCGCCGATTACCGAGATCATATAGTAGATGATGAACATCAGCACCGAAACCACCACCGGCATGCCCATGCCGCCCTTGCGGATCAGGGCCCCGAGGGGCGCGCCGATAAAGAACAGGATAAGGCATCCCACCGAAAGGCTGAACTTCTTGTGTTCTTCCACACGGTAGGCGTTGAGGCGTTCCTGCTGGTACTTGATGTCGCTCTTGTAATAGCCCATGTCGTCGGCCATGGCGTTGGCGATCAAGGCGGCGTCTTCCACTTCCTTGAGCGAATGGGAAGGCACCGCATAGCTTGGCTTGAAGTCTTTCTGCGCGATCAGGGTGTTGAACTTAGCCAACACCGCGCTGTCGTGGCCGATAAGCGAGTTCAGGTAATAGCTGCGCCCGTCGATGCTGCCCAGCAGGTCGCGCACCCGGTCGTCGGCGCGCATCCGCAAGGTGTCGATCTGCGGGCCAAGGTCTTTCAGCCCCAGGGATTTCTGATGCCGCACATAGAGGTTGTCGCCCCGGTCGGGCGAGTCGTAGCGGCTCAAGTCCATAACAAGCGTCTGGGTATCGAACTTGATGCGGGTAAAGGGATGTTCGGAGGAACTACGGGAGGAACCCATGCCTGACTGCCCCGAAGAAACGTCCTCGCCGTACGAATAGCCGTCGTAGAGGTTGAACACGAGGTACTTGCCGTTCTCCATCGTGAACATGCTGCCGGTGTTCGACATGGTTACGGCGCGGTTGCCGCGTTTTTCGGAGTGGTCGTAAATCTGCACGTTCTCCAGGTAACGGCCGTCGTCGCGGCGCTTGCCCACGCGTATCACGTAGTCGGGAATGTCGTAGTAATACACTCCTTCCTGCACGTTTACCGCAGGGCGGGTGGTCTTTATCTCGTGATATTTCTGCCGGTGCAGCATATAGGCCTTGGGCACCGCATTGTTGGCGAAGAAGAAAGCGATGCCGCAGATAAGCAGGCTCAGGTAGATGGCCGGACGCATGGCGCGGCGCAGAGGCAGGCCGGCGGCTTTCATGGCCACCAGTTCGTAGTGCTCGCCGAAGTTTCCGAACACCATAAGCGACGAGAGCAACACCGCCAGCGGCAGCGACATGGGCACGAAGGTCCAGCAGGCGTACCAGAGCAATTCCAGAATGTCGCCCAACGGCAGGCCCTTGCCCACCAGATCGTCCATATACCGCCACAGAAACTGCAAGAGCAGCACGAAGGTGGCGATAAAGAAGGTAAGCACCAACGGCCCTATAAACGACTTTATTACGAACTTATCTATCTTTTTCATCCTTTCCTTTATTTGGCCAGTTGCTGCAACTGGGCTTCCAACACGCTTATCTTCTGCTCGGCATCGGCGCGTTTCTTGTATTCGGCCTCCACCACCGCCTTGGGCGCGGAATCCACAAAACGTTTGTTCTCCAACTTGCGCAATACCGACTGCAAGAAGCCGCGCGTGTATTCCAATTCCTTTTCGATGCGTTCGCGTTCGGCCTCCGCGTCCACGTTGCCTTCCATGGGAACGAAGTATTCGATGCCGCCCACCACGAACGAAAGCACGTTCTGCGGGGCTTCCCTAACAAGCGAGATACTCTCGATATTGCATAGCTTGCTTACCAGACCCTCGAAGGCGCCCATACCGGAACTTTCGGCCTTCACCAAGAGTTTGAGCGGGTTTTTCTGCGGAATGTTCTTTTCGTTGCGCAGGGCGCGGATGCCCATGATCACTTCCTCGGCCTTGGCGAATTCCTGCAAAAGCTGTAACTGCGCCTGGTCGGGCTTGCTTTGGGGCAGCGCCTGGAACATCACGCTCTCGCCCTCCTTGCGTTCGCCCAGCACCTGCCATATCTCTTCGGTGATAAAGGGCATGAACGGATGCAACGCCTGCATAAGCGTTTCCATAAAGCCCACGGCGCACTGCAGGGTCTTGGCGTCGATGGGGTCCCCGTAGGCGGGCTTAATCATTTCGAGGAACCAGGAGCAGAAGTCATCCCAGGTAAGGCGGTAGAGCTGCATCAGGGCTTCGCTGAGGCGGTATTTGGAGGCGTTGTCCTCCACTTCCTGCAAGGCCTGCAGCAAGCGGGCCTCGAACCAGCGACAGGCGGTTTGCGCGGTTTGCGGCTGGGCGATGGAGGCATCGCAGTTCCAACCCTTGATAAGGCGCAGGGCGTTCCAGATCTTGTTGCAGAAGTTACGCCCCTGTTCGCACAGGCTTTCATCGAAGGGCAGGTCGTTGCCCGCGGGCGAGGTAAGCAGCATGCCCACGCGCACGCCGTCGGTGCCGTACCTGTCCATCAGTTCGAGCGGGTCGGGCGAGTTGCCGAGCGACTTGGACATCTTGCGCCCCAGCTTGTCGCGCACCGTGCCGGTAAAGTACACGTGCCTGAACGGGATTTCCTTGCGCAGGTCCAGACCGGCCATAATCATGCGCGACACCCAGAAAAAGATGATGTCGGGCGCGGTAACCAGATCGGCGGTGGGGTAATAGTAGTTTATTTCCTCGTTGTCGGGGCGGCGAACGCCGTCGAACACCTCGATGGGCCACAGCCAGGAGGAAAACCACGTGTCGAGCACGTCCTCGTCCTGCTTGAGGTCGGCCAGCGTGTAGGACGCGGCTTCCGGGTATCGTTGCTTTGCGGCGTCCAAGGCTTCCTGCGCGCTCTTGGCCACCACCACCTCGCGGTTGGGCAGGTAGTAGGCCGGAATGCGGTGTCCCCACCAGAGCTGGCGCGAGATGCACCAGTCCTTGATGTTTTCCATCCAATGGCGGTAGGTGTTCTTGAGCTTGGCGGGCACGAACACGATACGGTCGTTCATCACCGCTTCCAGGGCGGGCTTGGCCAGATCGCCCATCTTGAGGAACCACTGCATGGAGAGCTTGGGCTCGATGGCCACGTTGGTGCGTTCCGAATAGCCCACGTTGTTGACGTATTCCTCTTCCTTTTCGAGCAGGCCGGCGTGCTTGAGGTCGATGGCGATCTCGCGGCGCACGGCAAAACGGTCCATGCCGGCGTACTTGCCGCCGTGTTCATTCAAGGTTCCGTCGTCGTTGAACACGTCGATGCTGTCGAGCTTGTATTTCTGTCCGATGTTGTAGTCGTTGATATCGTGGGCGGGGGTTATCTTAAGGCATCCCGTACCGAATTCCTTATCTACATATTCGTCGAAGATAACCGGCACCTCGCGGTTCACGAGAGGCACGATCACGTGCTTGCCCTTCAGGTCGGCGTAGCGTTCGTCGGTGGGATTGATGCAGACCGCCGTGTCGCCCATAATGGTTTCGGGACGCGTGGTGGCCACCGTGATATAGCGCTGCGGTTCTTCCTTAACGTAATAACGCAGGTAGTAGAGGCTGCCCTTGGTTTCCTTGTAGAGCACCTCTTCGTCGGAAAGCGCAGTCTTGGCCTTGGGATCCCAGTTCACCATGCGCACCCCCCGGTAAATCAAGCCCCTTTGGTACAGGTTTACGAAAATGTCGAGCACCGATTCGGAGCAGATCTCGTCCATCGTGAAACGGGTGCGTTCCCAGTCGCAGGAGGCGCCCAGCTTGCGCAGCTGGCTCAGGATGATGCCGCCGTATTTTTCCTTCCATTCCCAGGCGTGTTCCAAAAACTTCTCGCGGGTAAGGCTGTTCTTCTCGATGCCTTTTTCCTTGAGGAAAGACACCACTTTGGCCTCGGTGGCTATGGAGGCGTGGTCCATGCCGGGCACCCAGCAGGCGTTCTTGCCCTGCATGCGGGCGCGGCGAACCAACACGTCCTGAATGGTATTGTTGAGCATATGCCCCATGTGCAGGATTCCCGTCACGTTGGGGGGCGGTATCACCACGCAATAGGCCTCGCGCCCGTCGGGCTCGGAGTGAAAGAAGTTGTTCTTAAGCCAGTAGGCATACCATTTGTCCTCTATCTGCCGAGGATCATACTTGCTTGACAGTTCCGCCATCGTTATTCGTTGTTTAAACCACCCGCAGGCCACATCCGCCCCAGGTTTCTCAAAAGGAGCAAATATACGAATAAGTTGAGTGCCAAAAGCAAGTTTACTTGTTTTTGGCCGAAACGGGAATATATTGAACGAAGTTAAATATACGAATAAGCCGAGAGCAATGCCAAATTTATTTGAGCATTGCCGAGGCGGGAGTATATTCAACGAAGTTAAATATACGAATAAGCCGAGAGCAATGCCAAATTTATTTGAGCATTGCTTTAATTTGAAAAATCCCTCAGGATTCAGTTTCCCCGAAACCGAAAAGAAAACGAAAGAAAGCGCAAAAACTTTCGCTTCCGCATATTTTTAATCCTCATTATCTGATATTTAAAATCAACAGACATACACATCGGACGATTCGAAAATTCCAGCGACTGCCAAATTTTTGTTATCTTGTGCGGTTTTTGTAATTCGGTTATGAGAAGTAAGATTTTTTGGTTCACACTGGCGGCCTGTTTACTGTCGGGATTCGGGTTCAGACTTAGCGCACAGACCGAAAGTGTATATCGTGCCTGGGGCAAGAGCATAGGCAAGGCGCAGACCGACCGCGACTTCTTGATTTACGATGCCGTCTGCTTCGATAATAAGTTGTTTATCGTAGGCAAAGCCGAAATCAATACCAACTTCGAACTCAAGCAGGGCGAAAACGCCTTTTTTTTCGGCAAGCATCCCTTTAGCGATGCCTTTTTGGCCTGCTATTCATTAGGAGGTGAACTACAATGGAGTACCTACCTGCCCACCTTGGAAGGGGGCTATTACAACGCCTTCGCCACCACAGTAAAATGTACAGAAGACCATACCCTTATCGTTGTGGGTAACGCTTATCAAATTCAAGAAAATGACGATTATCAGGTTCCAGGAGATAACACCAAAAACTTGATTCCCCAATGCATCGGAAAAGTGTTTCTTTTTGAATTCGACTTGGATGGAGGCCTATTGCATGAAGAAACACTTTCCGTGGAAAGGTATCCACAAAATCCTATCGCTCAATATCCCCCCAAAATTAATCTTCTCGTTGAGCTTGTACAATTGAATCCTGACCAACCCCAACCAACCGAAGGGAATCCCGAAAAGATGAGTTTCACCGCATACGGAACGGTTTTGGGTGCTTATTCACATGAAGATTATGAGGATACAGTAAGGCACTACATTTATTCCTACCCTTTTAGGGGTACATTTTATCCTTATGCAGAAAACGCAGCCATCACGCCTTCGTATTGGAATATACTTTCCAGCAAACCCTACCAATCTTCTCCCCTACTATTGTCGTACACCGAATGGCTGATTTTAACCAAAGATCCTGCCGATGAACACTTGCCGTTGGAGCCTTCCATCTTCAACCCGAATCTAGTAAATAAAAATACCGGCAAAACATCTACGTCTATCTCTCTTCCGGCAAAAGGCATCGACCGTTATTCACCATCTCAGGCAATCGAATATTGGAATCTGCAAATATCGGGTGGACATCACGACAATCGCGAATTTTACGCTTCCCCCGAATTCACAAAAAACAGTTCCAATGGGGTAAAGTTATTCCCCGGAACCATTCAAAACATACATACTTTTGACGGAAAATACCTGATACAGGGCGTTCATTGCCGCAACTACAGCAACGGTGTCTTTAAAAATGCGGGGGAAGATTACGCCTACAGCCACGAAACGGAGCATATGATTCCAAAACAGAATGGATTCTATCAGAGCCGCAACGAATATTCTACCGCGGTGCCCTATCTGCTCCTCTACGATTCGGCCACGTTTTTCGGTACCATCGCAAGCAACGAAGACAGCCGGCTGTACGATTTCCAACCGCCCTTTTGGGGTTCCTACCTGAACGCGGACTGGCTCTACGAAGATGTTTTCCACATTTCCGACAGTGCTTACCGAAAGGATCTTTACCAACCCTACGAACCCATCCTCTGCTCCTACGGCGATATGTTTTTCCTGATCGGCAATGCCCGCAACATCGGCCCCGACTTAATCGACAATGCCGCCATGACCGAGGAGGTGAACCACCATCAGGGGGTTATTCTGGCCTTTAACGTGGGTTGCCCCGCCGAGAACACCGCCTTCCAGGACGTGCGTTTCCTCTGTCCCGATGATTCGGTGGAATTAAAAGTTTCACCCGACTACGCCGGCTTTAAGTTCCGTTTTGAGGAAGATTTGCTCAACAAGGGTTCCATCGTGCTGAACGCCGACAGCACCCGCGCCTGGACGAAAAAAGAAGGCCGTTATTATGCCGTTCTGGACGGTTCCGCCCTTGGCTGCCCCGATGCCCGCACCGACACCGTGCAGATTTCGTTGAGCCCCTATCCCGAGCCCGTTTCCGGCATGCCCGACACCGCCG
>JAMPIH010000008.1 GCA_023662825.1 Bacteroides sp. | reverse complement strand
CAACAGTCCGCTTAACTTAATGTTTAATCCGTCCAACTTTCGGGGTTCACTTCAGCCGGACAGGCCCTTTTACCATACATGCCTCCAGGAAGATTATTTCTTGGCAGGCTTGATGTCCAGCTTCACGGGGTTGACCATGTTTTCGGTCTTCATGATCTTGTCGAGGTCGGCCTTGGTCATCAATTTGTATTTCAGAACCAATTCGATTACGCTCTTGCCGGTTTTCTTGGCTTCCTTGGCGATTTCGTCGCCCTTGTGGTGGCCGATGTAGGGGTTCAGCATGGTGATGATGCCGATGCTGTTTTCCACCATTTCGCGGCAACGTTTTTCGTTGGCCTTCAGACCGTCGATACAGAGCGTACGCAAGGTGTTGAACGCGTTCTGCAGCAGTTCGATGGATTCGAACACGGCGTAGCACATAACGGGTTCCATAACGTTCAGTTCCAGCTGGGCGGCGTCGGCGGCCATCGTTACGGTAAGGTCGTTACCGATAACGCGGAAGCACACCTGGTTCACCACTTCGGGAATAACGGGGTTCACCTTGCCGGGCATGATGGAGGAACCGGGCTGCATTTCGGGAAGGAACACTTCCTGCAGGCCGCAGCGGGGACCGGAACCCATCAGGCGCAGGTCGTTGCAGACCTTGCCCAGACGAACCGCCAGACGTTTCAGGCCGGAGGAGTAGTTCACCACCGCGCCGTTGTCGGAAGTTACGAAAACAAGGTTCTTGTCGAGCTTGATCTTGAGTTTCATCACCGAAGCCAAGGCCTTGGCGCAAGCGTCGGCATAACCCGGTTCGGCGTTGATGCCGGTACCGATGGCGGTGGCGCCCATGTTCACGGTAAGGAATTCTTGGGCGGCTTCGTCCAGAGCGGCCACTTCACGCTTCAAGCCTTCGGCGAAACCGTTGAAGGTCTGACCCAAGGTCATGGGAACGGCGTCCTGCAGCTGGGTACGGCCCATCTTCACCATCTTGGCGAATTCCTTGCCTTTCTTTTCGAAAGACTTGATGAGCTGCTTGAGGGCGGCCACCATGTCCACGTGGCTCAGGTAGAGGCCAAAGTGCATGGCGGTGGGATAGGCGTCGTTGGTGGACTGGGAGCAGTTCACGTGGTCGTTGGGGTTGCAGTACTGGTATTCGCCCGGCTTGTGGCCCATGATCTGCAGGGCGCGGTTGGCGATCACTTCGTTGGCGTTCATGTTCATCGTGGTACCTGCACCACCCTGAATCATGTCGGAAGCGAAGGCGTCGTGGTGCTTGCCGGCGATGATTTCCTTGCAGGCGGCCACGATGGCATCCAGTTGCTTCTTGTCTACACGCTTGGGGTTGATCTGGTTGTTGGCGATGGCAGCGCCCCATTTGGTGTAGGCAAACCCCTTGATGAAGTTGGGGTAGCGGTACATGGGGACGTTGCTGATCTTGAAGTTTTCAAAACCACGAAACGCTTGCACGCCGTAGAGGGCGTCGGCGGGAAGTTCCTTGGTTCCCAGCAAGTCGGCTTCTTTTCTCGTTTTGGTGCTTCCCTTTACAGTCTTGGAAGCGGCGGCAGTCTTAGTTGTTTTTGCAGCCATTTTTCTATTCTTTTGATGATTACTATTTTATTTACGTGTCGAACCCGGATAAACCTTCAATGCCTCTTCCAGGCAATGCATGGCTTCATGCAGGTCTTCTTCTTTCAATACATAACTGATGCGCACTTCGTTCTTGCCCGAACCCGGCGTGGAGTAAAAACCGGTGGCAGGCGCCAGCATCACGGTCTTGCCTTCGGTGCTGAAATCCTCGAGCAGCCACTGGCAGAACCTGTCGGCATCGTCGATGGGCAAACGCGCCACGGCATAGAACGCACCCTTGGGATTGGGGCAGAGGCAGCCGTCCATCTTGTTGATGGCGTTCACCACGATATCGCGGCGCTTGGTGTACTCGGCCAACACTTCGGCGAAATACGAGGCGGGCGCGTCGATGGCGGCTTCCCCGAAAATCTGACCGTAGGTGGGAGGGCTCAGACGGGCCTGCGCCAGTTTCATCGCCGTGGAATACACTTCCTTGTTCTTGGTCACGAACATACCGATACGGCAGCCGCAGGCCGAGTAACGCTTGGAGATGGAGTCGAGCAGGATCACGTGGTCTTCCAAGCCTTCGAGCTGCATCACCGAATGATACTTGCAGTTGTCGTAGCAGAACTCGCGGTACACTTCGTCGGCCATCAGAAACAGGTCGTGTTTCTTTACGATCTGCGCCAACACCTTGAGTTCTTCTTCCGAATAGAGGTATCCGGTGGGGTTGTTGGGGTTGCAGATCAGGATGGCCTTGGTGTTCGGGGTGATTTTCTTTTCGAATTCCTCGATGGGAGGAAGCGCGAAACCGTTCTCGATCTTGGAAACGATGGGCACCGTCTTTACGCCCGCCTGTTTCCCGAAGCCGGAGTAATTGGCGTAGAAAGGTTCGGTAACGATCACTTCGTCGCCGGGGTTCAGGCAGGTCATGAATGCGAACAGGATGGCTTCCGAGCCACCGTTGGTAACGATAATCTCGTTTTCGTTCACGTTGATATTGAACGTCTTGTAATATTCGGCCAACTTCTTACGGAACGAGAGGATACCGGCCGAGTGGCTGTAGGCCACCAAGGGCAGGTCGTTGTTCTTTACCGCATCCAAGGCCACTTTGGGAGAGGCGATGTCGGGCTGTCCGATATTGAGGTGATAGACTTTGATTCCCCGTTTCTTGGCTTCGTCCGAGAACGGAACGAGCTTACGGATCGGGGAAGAGGGCATTTCCTGCCCTTTTTTCGAAATGGAAGGCATGATTTTCTTTTTTTTCAAAAAACAACAATCCCCGATTTACACCGGGGATTGCCATTATGCTTCAGTTAGTTCTTTGCGTTTACCGTGCCGCGGATAGAAAGGACCACGCGGTCGGGATTGCCGTTAGTGGAAACGGTGATGGATTTGCTGATACCGCCGATACGGTTGGTGTCGTAGTGAACCTTGATGGCGCTTTTCTTGCCGGGCATGATCGGCTCGCGGGGCCAGGAAGGAACGGTGCATCCGCAGGAGGAACGTACATCGGAGAGAATCAGAGGTTCGGTTCCGTTGTTTTCGAACACAAACTCGCAATTGCCGTTGGCACCCTGTTCAATGGTGCCGTAATCGTGCACGGTCTTTTCGAATTTGATTCCGGGACCTTCCACTTTTTCGGTGGTTTCGGCCTTATCCACAACGGGAGCGGCCATAACGACGCCGGCGCACAACAAGGCGGACGCCAGCACAAATCCACAAACAAGTTTTTTCATATCTATAGTTTTTTGGGTTACCAGGACGGAAGGCGCGAAACACTCCCCCATCCTATCAAACGGGCGCAAATATACAAAAAGCTGAACGCAAAAGAAAAATTTACGCCATTTTGTCTTGAGTGTCCTGTATTTTCAAGCGGTTTCGTGTCAAATTTTCAGAAATAAAACGGAAATATCGCCTCGGCAAGGATTTTGTTTTGCTGAACGCCAAACCTTAAAAAACAACGAAACCATGACCTTAAACAACTTTACCATCAAGGCGCAGGAAGCCATCCAGAAAGCGATCGAGCTGGCTTCCGGCAACCGGAACCAGGCCGTGGACGACCTTCACTTACTGAAAGGCCTCCTATTGGCCGACGAACACGTTTTGCCCTTCCTCTTTAAGAAAGCCGGCGCCGATCCGGTGCTTATAAACCGTGATTTAGACGCCCGGCTCGAAAGCCTGCCCAAGGTGAGCGGCGCGTCCTCCCCCTACCTCACCCCCAATGCGGAACAGTGCCTGCTCAAGGCGCAGAACTTGCTTAAGGAATTCCAAGACGAATACGTCACCATCGAGGTGCTGTTGATCGCCCTGCTGGAGCAGAACGCGCAGGCGGCACAGCTCCTTAAGAACGCCGGCCTCAACACCGCCGACCTCAGGGCCGCCGTAAAGGAAATGCGCAAGGGTTCGGCCGCCAAGGACGCCAACGCCGAAAGCACATACCAGGCGCTGGAGAAATACGCCCGCAACCTCAACGACATGGCGCGCAACGGCAAGCTCGACCCCGTGATCGGGCGCGACGAAGAGATCCGCCGCGTGTTGCAGATCCTGAGCCGCCGTACCAAGAACAACCCGCTGCTCATCGGGGAACCCGGCGTGGGCAAGACCGCCATCGCCGAGGGGCTGGCGCAGCGTATCGTAAGCGGCGACGTATCGGAAGGCCTTAAGAGCAAGCAGATCTTCTCGCTCGACATGGGCGCCCTGATCGCCGGAGCCAAATACAAGGGCGAGTTCGAGGAGCGCTTGAAAAGCGTGGTCAAGGAAGTGATCCAGGCCGAGGGCGAGATCATCCTCTTTATCGACGAGATCCACACCCTGGTGGGTGCCGGAGGCGGCGAAGGGGCGATGGACGCCGCCAACATCCTCAAACCCGCCCTGGCGCGCGGCGAGCTGCGCGCCATCGGCGCCACCACCTTGGGCGAGTACCAAAAGTATTTCGAAAAGGACAAGGCGCTGGAACGCCGTTTCCAGACCGTGTATGTGGGTGAACCGAACGTGGAAGACAGCATCTCGATCCTGCGCGGGCTCAAGGAACGCTACGAAACCCACCACCACGTGCGCATCAAGGACGAGGCGCTGATTGCCGCCGTGGAACTCTCGCACCGCTACATCGCCGACCGTTTCCTGCCCGACAAGGCCATCGACTTAGTGGACGAGGCGGCCGCCAAGCTGCGTCTTGAAATCGATTCGGTACCTGAGAAATTAGACGAGGCCGAACGCAAGATACGTCAATTGGAGATTGAACGCGAAGCCATCAAGCGCGAGAACGATCCCGCCAAGCTCAAAACCCTCAAGGAGGAAATCGCCAACCTTTCGGTGGAACGCGACAGCATGAAGGCCAAGTGGAAAACCGAGAAGGAAACCGTGGACGGCATTCAGGCGCAGTTGGACGCGATAGAGCGCTACAAGTTCGAGGCCCAGCAGGCCGAACGCCTGGGCAACTACGAGAAAGTGGCCGAGTTGCGCTACGGGCGCATCAAAGAAGCCGAAAAGAAGGTGGAGGAACTCAAGGCCAGGCTGCAGGAAGAGCAGAAAGACGGCTCGATGATCAAGGAAGAGGTGGGCAGCGAAGAGATCGCCGACGTGGTGTCGCGCTGGACGGGCATCCCGCTGAGCCGCATGCTGCAGAGCGAACGCGAGAAACTGCTGCATATCGAGGACGAGCTGCACCAGCGCGTTATCGGGCAGGACGAGGCCATCCAGGCCATTTCCGACGCCATCCGCCGCAGCCGCGCCGGCCTGGGCGACGAAAACCGCCCCATCGGCTCGTTCATCTTCCTGGGCACCACCGGGGTCGGCAAGACCGAGTTGGCGAAAGCCTTGGCCGACTACCTCTTTAACGACGAAAAGGCGATGGTGCGCATCGACATGAGCGAATATCAGGAAAAACACACCGTTTCGCGTCTGGTGGGCGCACCTCCGGGCTACGTGGGCTATGAGGAAAGCGGCCAGCTTACCGAAGCCGTACGCCGCCGCCCCTACTCGGTGATCTTGCTCGACGAAATCGAGAAAGCGCACCCCGACGTGTTCAACATCCTGCTGCAGGTGCTCGACGACGGACGGCTTACCGACAACAAGGGACGGGTGGCCGACTTCAAGAACACCATCGTGATCATGACCTCCAACCTCGGCGCGGGCTATATACAGCAGGCTTTCGAGGACATGAAGCCGGGCGAGGAAGACCAGGCCTACCAAAAGAGCAAGGCACAGGTAATGGATGAGCTGCGCCGCACGATGCGCCCCGAATTCCTGAACCGCGTGGACGAAATCATCGTGTTCAAGCCCTTGGACAGGAGCCAGATCCTGGACATCGTGAAACTGCAGATGAAGCAGGTTACGGCCCTGATGAAGAAAAACGGCTACGAACTGGAAGTGAACGAGGCGGTATATGACGACATCGCGCGCCAGGCCTACGATCCGCAATACGGGGCCAGGCCCATCAAGCGCTTCGTGCAGCAGAACATCGTGAACGAACTGTCGAAGACCATCCTGGGCGGCAAGCTCCACAAGGAAACGCCGGTCTGCCTGGACGTGTTCGAAGGCAAGTACGTCATCTACAACAAAAGCGAGAAGAAGTAGCCTTGCGGCGACGACTGACGCTTACTAACGCGAAGCCCGAAAATCTTTCGGGCTCCGCTTGTTTATTTACCGAGCCCCTTGGCCGAGTTTGCCCGATGCCGTAGTTAAATTCCAATAATTTCGTATTTTTGCTGCACTATGAAACCGGTTCAGAAGAAAATAGACAAGAATACAAATGCATCGAAGAAAAACGCTTCGGGGCATTCTGCGCAACACCCGTCTGTTTGCTTTACCTTGGTAACCGTATCACAGCAGGAAAGGGATGCCTATAGGGTTCCATCGTATGAATACCGGCTTCCATGACAAATATCCCACCCTATTATCCTGCGAGATTCATAATGCGAAGCAAAGATCCGAATACGCTTCGCATTATTAGTTTATGGACATTCAGTTCCACTAAAAGCCATAGAAAATACATTGTTGAGGTGGAAGAATTTGGGGATAACCTGTTTGGCCTGAAGTTTTATGATAAAAGCGTTTCTAACAGTCCCCAAAGATATTCCCTTTTAACAAATGACTACGAACCGAGAACAATTATCTTTTCGTGCATACAGATAATGCTGGATTATTTTACAGAGAATAAGCATGCTTCCTTTGGTTTTATTGCGGCTCCCGATATTGAAAAGCAAACCCCCAAGAAGATAAAAAATTGTGACAATAAACGCTTTAGGTTTTACCGTCGCTTGATGCTGTCTTTATTCGGTCCTGAGACTTTTGTACAAATCCATGACAAAAACAATGTTATCTATTTCCTAATCAACAAAAAAGCATTTGACAACGGCGAATTGACGATAGAAAAACTAGAAACAATGATAAATAAGCTATACGAGGGCGACTACGCCTTAATGGGTTCGGAATAATCGCGCCCTTCTCGGCAGGCTATACTCTCTACAGCAATTCGTTTTGTCGCAAAACTATAAATTATCTGCGACAACAAATAAGCATCGCCACATCCTACAGGACAACCGCATCAAAATTTATAAAGCCCGGAAACTCGGAAGATTGAGCCTGTTGAGTATTGAAAGGCAGACTAAGAAAGGAAGGTTTTCAACTGGTAACAAATTGTTACCAACTGAAAATGCTTTCTTCCGATGGCAAACGTCACCTTACGGATGTTGCTGATACCGAGCAGCTTTTCCGAATCACCAAAGGGCGCAAACTCGACAGACAGCCCTAAAAGACAGAACAACTAATATCCTTAGTGCACAATGATGTATTCCCTTTGTTTAAATCAAAAATTTATATTATTATAATTTACACGAACAAACCACACAGCAAGACCCACTTCTTCCCACCAGACCAAAACCTACGAAATGTAAATTATAATAATATAAATTTTACCTTTTTCCAAGAAAAACCAAACATATCGACAAAATTTAAATTATACTATATTTGCAGCGGTGTACTGTATGACGTGCGCCCTTGCAAGAAAAGGTGAATAAAATGAAAAACAACAAGATAATGAAAAAACTATGGATTGGCTTAGCAGCCATCGCCTTGAGCCTGTTTCCGCTGCAGGCGCAGGAAAGCAGCGCCCCCCAGATCTTAGGGGTCGATTGCAAGGGTATGAATGTGACGAGTCTGGATATAAGCGGATGCACGGCCTTGACTTCCTTGTCTTGCTACAACTACCAATTGACAAGCCTGGACGTGAGCGGTTGCACGGCCCTGACGAGCCTGTCTTGCGACAATAACGCCTTGACGTCCTTGGATGTGAGCAGCTGCACGGCATTGACTTCCTTGTATTGCACCGACAACCAATTGACAAGTCTGGACGTAAGCAAAAACACCGCTTTGACTTCCTTGTATTGCTCCGGCAACCAATTGACAAGCCTGGACGTGAGCGGATGCACCGCCTTGACTTCCTTGTCTTGCCACAGCAACCAATTGACAGAATTGGACGTGAGCGGCTGCACGTCCTTGACGAGCCTGAATTGCTACGACAACCAATTGACGGAATTAGAAGTGAGCGGATGCACGAATCTGAGAGAATTGAGAGGAGATGCGGATACGTTGGAAATACACGGAGTGTCGATGGACATTCTTACTATTGATTATTTTAGCAGCATCAAGGTCATCGATGCCTCCGGATGTACATCATTGAAAAACTTGAGCTGTAGAAATATCGATTTGACAAGTCTGGACGTGAGCGGCTGCACATCCTTGACGAGCCTGAATTGCTACGACAACCCATTGACAAGTCTGGACGTGAGCGGCTGCACTGAACTGAAGGCATTGAAGGGGTACAGAGACGGCCGTCCCGATGACATATACGTTTTAACTATAGACACATTGAAAATACATGGAGCATCAATGGATACTCTTGTTGTTGGAAACGATAGTGAAATTAAAGTTATCGATGCCGCAGGATGTACATCAATAGAAAATCTGAGCTGTTCTAATATCGGGTTGACGGATTTGGACGTGAGCGGCTGCACGTCCTTGACAAGCCTGGATTGCTCCTCCAACAATTTGAGGAGTCTGGATGTGAGTAGCTGCATTAATTTATTTTCATTGGATTGTAGCGGAACCGGCTTGTATAGTTTAAATGTAAATAATTGTACAAAGTTAGAGCGTTTAGCGTGTGGGTGGAAAATCAATGATAATGTTGGTTATAATCGTTGCAATTATTTAACTGATCTCGATTTGTCCCACAATACCGCCTTGACTTCCTTGTATTGCAACGACAACAAATTGACAAGTCTGGATGTAAGCAAGAACACCGCCTTGACTTCCTTGTATTGCAACGACAACAAATTGACAAGTCTGGATGTAAGCAAGAACACTGCCTTGACTTCCTTGTCTTGCTCCTCCAACAAATTGACAAGCCTGGACGTGAGCAACAACACCGCATTGATTTCCTTGTATTGCTCCTCCAACAAATTGACAAGTCTGGACGTAAGCAACAACACAGCATTGACTTCCTTGGGTTGCTCCTCCAACAAATTGACAAGTCTGGACGTAAGCAACAACACAGCATTGAAGAGTCTGGATTGCCAATACAACAGTATTTCCTTGTCTGTCTTGTACGAGGCCTACAGCCAACGCTCATCTTGGTACAATTTCAGTAGCGAATCTCAGTCTGAATCCATCATGTTGCTCATCGACAATCCTTGGGATCTGTCTTCGGAACGAATTATCGGACAGGTCATCTCCACCTACGAGCTGACGGACGTCAATGGCAAGGAGGTGGATGCCGGATTCTGGGAGGAAAACCGGTTTGAATTCAAATTCCACGAACCCTTAAAATATACATTGAAACTACAGAACCCAAATGTTAAAGAAGACGGCAGGTACGGAGATCCGGTAACCTTTACCTGGCATATCTCGGTGGTGGAGGAAATGCCGTCTTATGCGGTAATGGTTTCGTCCAATAATACGGAATGGGGCACGGCCACGCTTACCGGCAACGGAACCTATGAATACGGCACGGAAGCGACCGTTACCGCAAGCCCGAAGGAGGGCTACCGCTTCGTGAACTGGACCAAGAAGGACGGAACGGTGTTCAGCACCGAGGCCACGCATACGTTCAAGGTAACGGAGAACCTGGAGCTGACCGCCAATTTCGAAAAACGCCCGGACGACGTGGAGACCTTTACGGTAACGCTCTCGGCCAACAACAATGATTGGGGACGCGTGTCGATAAGCGGTGACGGCACGTATGAAAAGGATGAAGAAGTAACCATCACCGCCACGCCCAACAAGGGCTACCGCTTCGTGAACTGGACGAAAGACGGCGAGGAATTCAGCACCGAGGCGGTTTACACCTTCGCGGTGACGGAAGATATGGAACTGGCGGCCAACTTTGAGGAAGACCCGGACCATGTGGGCAACGAAGGGCTGGCCAAGGACAACTTCCGCGTATGGGCGCAGGACCGCGTCATCCATCTATCGGCCGACAAAGGCGATGTGCAGGTGTACAACGCGCTCGGCCAATGCCTATACAGCGGTCGCGCCACCGCCATCCCGGTGCGGAACGGCGGCCTGTATATCGTAAGGAGCGGTAGGAACAGTTATAAGGTAATGGTAAGATAACAATCTAAAAAGAAACAATATCATGAAAAATTTAAGGATAGGGCTTTTGCTCGTGTTTTTAATGTTGGCGGGCGCGTGGCTTTCGGCCTCCGAAAACGTCAGGTTGGAGAACGACCAACAACTACCCCCCAAGACCGCGCAGGCGGATACGGTGCGGATGACTTGGGTGGTGGAAAGCACGTCATCATCTAAGTCCTTCTACTTCTACGGTGAAGAAGGAGCAACCTATAAGGTGGATTGGGGCGATGGAGAAACGGAGACCTATACGGGGAACGGAGCGAATTCCCAAGTACCTTGCGAGCATAGTTACAGCACGAAGGGCACCTACACGGTACTGCTGTACGGGGTGGCTTCAGAAGATAAATAAGCTTAAAATCACCTATTTACAATCAAAACCCATAAAAAAATCTAATTATGAATATCACAGACATGGCAATGACGTATGAAAATCTCATACGTGATGTTTTTAAATGTAATCGTGGCGATAGGCACGGTGCCAATGCAGATTACTTTAGAGGATTGGTGTCTGCTTCCCTTGCTCAAAAAGAAGATCCTAAAGGCTATGAAAGACGCCTTGGAAGGATGGAGGTGTATTTGAGCGAAGCGTTTTATGAAATTTGCGAACGGTATCAGAACAACAAGGAATTTGTTGCCGAGATTGAAAAAATTCGGGAATACTTGGATAACCCGAGCATGAAGAAAATTGATGAGTGCATTGAAAAGGCTGCTGCGGCGTTTGAAAAGATTGGGTTGTTTATTAGATATTAGTACGTAGGATAGCACCACATACCTTCAGCAAAGAGCCGCCCGACCATACGGTCGGGGCGGCTCTTTTTTATTAGCGCAACCGTTATTTCAACCCCTTGGTTAAACTGAGTTACTTCTTTATCCCCGATTTTTTACATAGATAAAGTAGTAACTCAACAACCTTCCATCAAACTAAGACACTACCTTACCCGCGTAATTTAAAAGAGATTCGTACATTTGAAACTAGAAACCTATCTATCCATGCGGCGGAGATTTTTCCTTTACGGGCTTTGTATGCTGGCGTACGCGCTTTTGGCGGGTGCCATGCCCGGTTCCGCCGTGCTCGCGCAGGAGGTGCTGCCCGTGGGCGTGCTCGACCCGGTGGAGATTCACGGGCATCCCCTTTCGTATGCCGAGAAACAGGCCTTTCTGAAGCTGGTCTATAACGTGCGCCGCACCTACCCCTACGCGGTGATGGCCAAGGAACGCATGGACCGGTACAACGCCATGCGCGAACAGGTGGGCAAGAAGAAGGAACAGCGCAAATTCCTCAAGGAGGAGGAAGCCGCCATAAAGCGCGACTTTATGGAAGACCTCAAGAACATGACCCGCAGCCAGGGCGCGGTGCTCATCAAGCTGCTGGCGCGGCAAACCGACACCACGGCCTATTTCCTGCTCAAGGACTTCCGGGGCAACGCCCGCGCCCTGGCCTACCAGACCGTGGCCCGGCTCTGGGGCTACAACCTCAAGGAAACCTATCAACCCCAAGACCGCGACCGCGACATCGAGGCCATCGTGCAGCTGATCGAACAGGGAAGGCTGCTTCCCATAGAACCCAATAAAAACGCCGCGCTCAAGAAAAAGCGCCGCCCCTAACCCTATCGCCATGCCCAGAGAATCTTCCTTTATAGACTACGTTTGCCGGCATATCGAACGCTTCGACCTGCGCGCCACCGACCTGCAGGTGGTGGTGCCCTCCGTGCGTCTGGGGCGTATGCTGGGCAAGCGGCTCGTACGCCTGGCCAAAGAGGAGAACCGGCTGCCCTGCTTTCTGCCCAGGTTCGTTACCATCGATAAGCTTACCACCTCTTTTTCGGGGCTCGGCAAGGCCGACCCCACCGAACTGCTGGCCCTACTCTACACGGCCTATGCCGAAACCTGCGCCGAAGCCGGGATACAGGCGCGCAGCCTCGACCGCTTCTGGGAATGGGGGCGCATGCTGATTTCCGACTTCAACCAGATCGACAACCAGCTGGCCCCTGCCCAGGAGATTCTCCAATACATGGCCGAAGAAAAGCGCCTCGGCGCCTGGCACTTGGATTTAGGTTCCTCGCAGGGCAGGCTGCAGAGCGGCTATCTGGCCTTTTACGAACTTCTGCTGCCCCTTTACCGGAACTTCACGCAGAAACTGCTGGCCAAAAACATCGCCTACACGGGTCTGGCCGGACGCACCGCCCTCGAAAGGCTGCCGGGGCTGCTGCAGGAGAACGCGCTATCGAACGACACTTTCTTTCTCTTTGCCGGCTTCAACGCCCTTACGCAGGCCGAAGAAAAGATCATCAAGACCCTGGTGCGCGAGAAAAAGGCGGAGATACTCTGGAACGCCGACCGCCACTACCTGGACGACCCGATGCAGGAGGCCGGGCATTTCCTGCGCCAGTACCGCAAGGACCCCGACCTGAACCACTTCCTCAAAGACGAAGACATCGCCGACCGTATCCGCCACCTGAAGATAAACGTGGTGGAATGCGCCCAGCGCACGGCGCAGGTAAAGTGGGCGGTGCGATATATCGCGCAACGGGGACAGACGGCGGGCACGGCCCTGATATTGAACGACGAGAGCCTGTTCGCCCCCGTAATGAACGCCCTGCCCGAGCACATAAGCTGCAACGCCACGCTGGCGGCGCCCCTGTCGGGCACCTTTGCGGGAGAACTGCTGGCGCGCCTGGTGGAAATCCGCCATTACCTGCTGCAGAACAGGAGCCGGAGCATGACCGCGCTCCAGTTCCTGCAACTGCTGCGCAACCCGCTGCTGGCGGCGCTTCAGAAAGACAAGAAGGCACTGCGGGAAAAGGAAGAGGCCGTGTTGAACTCGCACCGCGCGCACTACGACTTCCCGGAATTCACGGAACTCTTTTCCGAAAACGACCCTTTCTGCCAGGCTGCCGCCGAATTCCTGCGGCCTCCGAAAGACGCCAGGCCGTGGCATCCCATCGAATGCCTGCAACGGATCGCCCGCTGCTGGCTCAACCTTAGCCCGGAGCCGGGCACGCAGACCGAGCTGTTCTCCGCCCCGCTCAACGACTTCGAGCAGGCCTACCTGCTGCATGTGGAGCAGAACTGCCGGACGCAGCTGCAGGTGCTGGAGCGTTACCCGCAACTGCCCTTGGGCGAGATCTCGGTAAACAAGCTGCTGGGCGAGCTTATTTCGGGCGCGGAACTCAGCTACACCGGCAATCCGGAAACGAGCCTCAACATCATGGGGATGCTGGAGACGCGCGGCATGAATTTCGAACACGCCGTATTGCTCTCCATGAACGAGGGCGTATTGCCCGACACGCCCAATCCCGAAAGTTTCCTGCTGCACGGGCTGCGCCATTTCTACAGGCTGCCCGCCCAGAAGGAGGAAGCCGCCATGCAGGCCTACCATTTCTACAGCCTCTTGCAGGAATGCGGCGAGGTTACGCTGGTGTATGTGAACTCCCCGGCCGACCGAAACGCCGAAAAGAGCCGTTTCGTGCTGCAGCTTCAGCACGAGCTGCCCGACAACGTGAACCTTTTGCCTGCGCCCGATTTCGCGCTGATGGACGCCGGTTTCCAGACGCAGGGACTGCGCATCGAGAAGACGGAGGCGGTGATAGGTTCGATTAAACGGCGGCTGGAGGGACGGGGCATCTCCTTTTCGTCGCTGCACACATACTTTCAATGTCCCATGCAGTTCTACCTGCGCTACGTGCTGGGACTGGGCGAACCGCCCCAGGTGCAGGACCAGATGGACCCGGCGGCCAAGGGCAGCGTGTTCCACCGTGCGATGGAACGCTTCTTCAAGGGCGAATACCCCAACGGGAAGAACCTGCTGAACGTGGATCTGTGCGCGCAAGACATCGAAACGCTGCGCAAGCATATTCCCGAACTGGCGGAACTGGCCATGCAGGACGAATTTGCGGGCGGCAGCTCCGAAAGCGGGGCCAACCGCATGGCCTTCGAGGAAGTGAAGATATTCCTGGAGCGCTACGCCGCCGCCCTTGAGGAAGAAACAGGCCATGCCACGCTCAGCGTGCTGGGCTGCGAGCAACGGCTCAACCAAAGCTTCGATGCGCTGGTGCCCGGCCTCAAGCTCGTGATCGACGGCTTCGCCGACCGCCTGGACCTGTACGAAGACCGGGACGGCAAGCGGCTGCGCATCATCGACTACAAGACGGGGCATGTTTACGAGCGTTTCCTCGACCCCTGCGAATGGGATGAACTGCGCGAGAAAGACTACAAGCAGGCCCTGCAGCTCTCGTTCTACATCTTCCTGTACCGCCACAGGTTCCCGCAAGACAGGCGCCCGCTGCAGGCCTGCATCTGCGGCCTCAAGAACCAGGGCAAGATGTTCGCCCTGGGAAACAGCCTGCCGCTCGCGCACCAAAGCGAGGCCGAATACCTGGAACGGATGGAAGGCTTTATCCGGGAATCGGTGCAGGACATGCTGGATCCCGCCAGCCCCATCACCTGCAGCGGCGACGAAGACACCTGCCGGTACTGCCCCTTTATCCAATTATGCCAAAGCCATGCAGACCAACTCGCTTAACATATTCAAGGCTTCCGCCGGAAGCGGAAAGACCTACACCCTTACCCGGGAATACCTGCGCCTGGTACTGCGCCAAGGCACCGGCCCGCGCAATATCCTGGCCATCACCTTTACCAACGCCGCCACCGCCGACATGAAGCGCAAGATCGTGGAGACCCTGGCGGAGGTGGCGTGCGGCAAGTACGCCGACTGGCAAGGCCTGCTGGATGGCACCGGCATCAAGAACGAAACGGCCCTGCGCGGGCGCGCCCTCTCGGTATTGCGCTTCCTGCTGCACACATGGCAGGATTTCTCGATCAAGACCATCGACAGCTTCGTGCAGAACCTCATCAAGCCCTTCGCCTTCGAGCTTGGACTGCCGCAGAACTACACGCCCAATATCGAGGAGACACGCCTGAGCGAGGAGATCACCCAGAAGATAATCGACGATTTCGGCTTGCCGGGAATGGAAACGCAGACCGAGTTCCTGCGCCGTTTTCTGGAACACCGCAACGAAACGGGCAAGAGCCTCGACCTGAGCCAGAGCCTGCAGCAGGTGGTGAACCTGCTTTTTTCGGAACGCAGTTTCGAAGCCTTGGAAAGCATGAAAGACATCGGGGCGGAACAGTTCAACGGCATCATCGCCAGGCTGAAGGCCGAATGTGCGAAAATAGAACGTTCCGTTGCCGAGGCGCTGCAACAGGGTTGGGAAATCATCCAAGGCAACCAGTTGGAAGCCTCCGACTTTCACGGCGGCAGCAAGGGCGTTTACGGCTGGTTCGCCAAGGGTGCGGAAGGCGGGATGCCCGATGCCAAGTTCCTGCAAGCCATAGTCAATCCGAACGCCACGGTGCAGAACGGCATCGGAAAAGGCGTGCTCAAGAAAGATTCGCCCGAGGCCGAAGCCCTGACCGGACTCTGCCAGAGGCTCACATCCATCGACATCGGAAACTATTTCCTGTTCAACGAGATACAGAACTCCATCTACGCCCTGGCGCTCGTGAGCCGTGCCGAGGAAGTGCTGGAAGACATCAAGGAAACCACCTCGGTGATCCCCATCTCGGAATTCAACAAGCGCATAGACCGGGCGCTGTCTTCCGAAAACAACAACTTTATCTTCGAGCGCAGCGGCTCTCGCTACACCCACGTGTTCATCGACGAGTTCCAGGACACCTCCCGCCTGCAGTGGAAGAACCTGAGGCCGCTTTTGGAAGAGAACCTTTCCCAGGGCAACGAATGCCTTATCGTGGGCGACCCCAAGCAGTCGATCTACCGTTTCCGCAACGCCGACATGGAGCAGTTCGTTCAGCTGTGCCGGGGCAACGGAGACATGGCGGTGAACCTCAACAACCTGCAGAGCAACTGGCGCTCGGAGCCGGGCATCATCGCGTTCAACAACGACTTCTACCGCTTTGTATCCCAGAATTCAAACGACCTGATGCGCGAGGTGCTGCAAGGGCACGAACAGTTCTACAGGAACCAAACCGACACCCTGCCGGAGGCCGACCTGCAGGCGGTGCGCCTCTTCATCGCCAGGAACATGGGCGGCGACTGCCTCGACGCATGGTATCTGGAGCAGACCCTGCGCATCGTGCGGCAGTTCGACCCCGGCGACGTTACCGTGCTCTGCCGCAAGCGCATCCAGTGCACGGCGGTGGCCAACTTTCTGGTGGCGAACGGAATCGCCGTCTCCACGCCCGACTCGCTGGTGCTTTCGGCACACACGGGGCTGAACCTGGTCATGCACTCGCTGCGCTACATCGACAGCCGGCAGCGGTTCTACATGGGCATGTGCTTCGTGCTGGCCAAACAACTGGGGCTGTGGCAAGACGGAACGGAAACCAACGACTTCTACGAAGCCTGGAAAGGCAAGGCCTGCCAAAAGACCTTCAGCGCACTGGCGAACCTGAACAGGGAACAGGCCGATGTCTATGACACGGTGGAAGCCGTATTGCGCTTCTGGAACATGAACGGCAAAACCGACCAATACCTGCTTACCTTTCTCGACACGGTGCAGAACGGCCGTTTCGGAAGCCTCTCGGCGCTGATTGAATGGTGGGACGCCAATGCCGGAAAAACGCCCGTATGCCCGGTAAAGAACCAAGACTGCGTAACCGTAATGACCATACACCGTTCCAAGGGGCTGGAATTCAAGGTGGTGGTGATGCCTTTTATATGCGACACCCCCATGAACCGCCAGGACCTTTTCTGGACCTCGCCCGGCAGCATTCCTGCCGAAATCGGGCTGCCGGCCGCCTTGGTGCGCTACGTAAACGCTGTGGGTTCGGGGCAGACCGGGCAGGATATGGAACACGAAAGGCAACTGGTGGACATCGACAACCTGAACGTGCTTTACGTGGCCACCACCCGCCCCCGCCACAAGCTGTTCCTGCTCTGCGCCGAACCGAGCAAGAATCCGGGCGGCTTCAGTTCCGCATGGTCGCTCTGCCGCTTTGCCGACGCCCATCCCGAATACATAGAGCAGGTGGAAGACGGTGCCACGCTGCCCGAACCCATCCAGGCCGAGACGCTTCCAGTCATGCCCACACCTGCCGCCCCCGAAGCGCAAACCACGCCCCCCGCCTCCGCAGCCCCCGCCACGCCCGCCGGCCCGTGGCGCAGCCGCATGCAGTCGGCCCGCTTCGACATCCAGCCCGCCACGCCCGAAATGGAATGGGGTAACTTCATACACCGCGTGCTTTCCCATATCGCGACCGCCAACGAAGCGAGCCTGCAACGCGCCCTCGACGCGGGACTGAACGAATACCCGCACTTGAAGCCCCGCCGCGAGCAGGCGCTCGAATTTATCCGGAGCGTGCTCGAGAACCCGTCGCTGCGACCCTATTTCAGCGCCGGCTGCCAGATCAAGCGCGAAACCGGCATGGCCGATGCCGAGGGCAACATCCACATTCCCGACCGTGTGGCCATACATGGAAACACCGCCGTGGTGCTGGATTACAAGACCGGTGCGCCGCACAAAAGCCATGCCGAGCAGGTGCGCCGCTATATGAAACTGTTACGGGATACAGGCATGGAATGTAGCCAGGGATTCTTAGTGTATTTAGGCGACCGCCTGAAGGTGGAGGAAGTGTCGTAAAGACGGCTGAACCGGAAACCGCCTACGCCCAGAGATAGAAATCGCGCACGAGGCGGCGGTATTCCTCCGTATATACGCCTTGGGCGTTGCAGATAAAGAGCGTGGTTTCCTGCGGGCTTTCGGCCTCGCTTTCAGAATGAGTCTTGCGCCACGCGCACAACACCCTTTCGCAGGGTTTCCCCGGCTTGGAATACATGCGGGTAAGCCGCTCCAACCGCAGTAAGGGCGCCGTTTCCGGCACCAAGGCCTGTAGTTTCTCAAAGGCTGAAAGCGGCAGGATCATGGCCAGCCGCCCCTCTTGGTTCAACAGGCGTTCACTCTTGCGCAACAAGGCGTCGAGCGGCAGGGTGTCGTTATGCCGCGCCAGGTTCCGAGCCGCCTCGGGCGACTTCAACGATTCGCTGAAAAAGGGAGGGTTGGATACGATAAGATGAAATTTTTCCGTTTCCGGATATTGCAGGTAATCGGTGTTCTCCACGCGAATTTGCGTATGCCAGGGGGATTGCTGCACATTGTGCCGCGCCTCTTCACACGAAGGCGCATGTATGTCGAGGGCGGTAATTCTAAAGTTTTCCGAACCGGCCTCCTCTTGCAGCCGTTGCGCCAACATCAGCGAGATGATGCCGCAGCCGCAGCCTATTTCCAAGACCTTTACGGCTCCTGCATCCGAACAGTCATGCGGCAAGTCCGCCCAAGCGCCCAACAGCACGGCATCGGTGCCCACCTTCATGGTCGATTGCCCGTGCGAAACCGAAAAGCGTTTGAACCCGAACTCCGGCATAGGCTTATAAACCGAGGTAAAACTCCACCAGACCGGCGGGTGCCTGCACGTGCATTACCTTGTTCCCGCGGTCGAGGCTCAGCAGGAACTCGTCCACCAAGGGAAGCAGCACTTCCTTGCCGGAAGGATGATCTATGCAGAGAACGGCCTGGGCGGCGTTGTCCATCACTTCCCTGAGCCGGCCCAAGGAACCGTGCACCTTGTCCACCACCTCGAAGCCCTTTACCTCGTGGTAATAGAACTTGTTGCCGGTAAGGGGCGGAAGCGTGTCCAATGGCAGGTACAGCGTGTAGCCCACCATCGACTGCGCCTTTTCCAGATCGGTGTCTTCGAAGCGGAGCACCACCCCGTTGTGGCGGATCTGCACATTCTCGATAAAGTAGGGCACCAGCTTACCCTTTATCTCCACGAAAACCGAGTCCAAGTCCTGATAATCCGAAAGGTTGTCCACGTCAAAAAAGGCGAACACCTCCCCTTTCAGTCCGGAGGTACGCACGATCTTTCCCAAAAAGTAGCAGGAATCCTTATCGACTACCATAATCAGTGTTTTTCGGTTTGTATCGACCTGTCGTCTTCGTCCTTGGTCTGTTCGAAGCGGCGGCGCCATGCCTCGGGCATCGGGAACGACTGCTGAAGCACGGCATCGTAGGTGGAGAGCACCCCGTAGGAGTCGGCGTGCACGGCACCGTCTTTCTCGTTCACGATAAGCTGCCGCATGCCTATGCTGCGTTCGCCCACCTTTTCCAGGCGGGTTTCCACAAACACCTTGTCTTCGAACACGATCTGCTTGCGGAAATTGGTTTCGAGATGCACCAGCACCATCGACTTTCCATTGGGGTCGAAATCGGGTATCAGCTCGTTGAGATACAGGTAGCGCGAGGTGTCGAACAATTCCGGATAACGGGCGTTGTTGATGTGTCCGAAAATGTCGATGTCGGTGAACCGTATCTGTATGGGCATTCTTTTCATGGTCAATTCATATACGAAAAAGGCGCGAACCCATCGGATTCACGCCTTTTTGTTCAACAATGGGCTGATTAAGCTTCGGCGGGAGCCTCGGCTGCGGCTTCCGGTTCGGCGGCAGGCGCTTCTTCGGCGGGAGCGGCGGCTTCAGCCTGCTGGGCGGCCAATGCGGCAGCCTTCTTTTCGGCCACCTTGGCGGCGATGGCTTCGCGCACTTTCTTTTCTTCTTCAAGACGGCTGTTGCGGCCGGCTTCCATCTTGCTCAACCTTTCCTGATTGGCCTTGTTGATCTTTTCTTCTTTTTCGGCAACCCAAGCCTGGAAACGCTTTTCGGCTTCTTCCACGGAGAAAGCGCCTTTGTCAACGCCCCTAAGCAGGTGGTGTTTCAGCATGGCACCTTTCACCGACATCAAGTTACGGGAGGTGTCGGTGGGCTGGGCACCGTTTCTGAGCCATTGAACGGCTTTGTCCACATCCAATTCAATCTTGGCGGGTTCGGTCATAGGGTTGTACGTGCCTAACTTCTCGATGAATTTCCCATCGCGAGGTGCACGACCATCCGCTACTACAATGTGATAAAAAGGAGCACCCTTCTTACCAAATCTCTGCAGTCTGATTCTTACTGACATCTTAATTAGGTTTTAATTGTTTTCCCAAACCGGCGGCCTCTGTAAAGCCCATCCGCTTTAAGGGCTGCAAAGGTAGCGTTTTTTACCGACTTCCGCAAGTTCCGCGCAAGCTATTATCTTTGCGGGAGAAACAACACGACACGCCATGAAAAAGCTTCCGGTTTTCTTCCTTTTTGCGTTCGCCGCCCTTACCATGATTCATGCCCAATCCCTGCCCGATGGCTACCGGCAGGACATTTTGGGCGAGGAATTTATCTGCAAGACCATCGAGATGCAGGACGATTACGAAGGCAAGGTGGTGACCACACTGGTGCGCACCAGGGAACAGCCCGCCACCTCCACCGCCCTGCTCTACGTGCACGGCTACAACGACTATTTTTTCCAGACCGAGATGGCGCATTTCTTCAACGGTAACGGCTACCGCTTCTACGCCATCGACCTGCGTAAATACGGACGATCCAGACTTTCCCACCAATATCCGTTCATGGTGATGGATCTCAACGAGTACTTCGCCGACATCGACAGTGCCGTGGCGCAGATGCAGCGTGAGGGCTGCCAAAGGATAGCGTTGATGGCGCACTCCACCGGCGGACTCATCACCTCGCTCTACTGCCAGGCGCACAAAGAAAACATGCCGTTCTACGCCATCGTGTTCAACAGCCCGTTCTTAGACATGAACCTGGGGCATATCGTGGAGAAAGTGGGCATTCCCGCGGTGGCGCGCATGGGCAAGAAATCGCCCCACAAGAAAGTGAGCGGAGGCCTGAGCACCGCCTACGCCGAAAGCCTGCTGGAAAACCACCACGGCGAATGGACGTTCGACACCACTTGGAAATACCCCGTGGCTCCCAAACTCACCGCCTCCTGGATCCGTGCCATCCACCTGGGGCAGAAAGAATTGCAGAAAGGTTTGGAGATACCCTGCCCCATCCTGGTGATGCACTCCCACCGCAGCGTATATGGCAAGAAATGGAAACCCGAACACCAGTCGGGCGACGGGGTGTTGGATGTAAAGGACATTGAGAAATACGGCAAGACCCTGGGGCCGCAAGCCCGCACGCTCACCATCGAGAACGGCCTGCACGACCTGGCACTCTCGGCCAAGCCCGTGCGCGAGAAATTCTACGAAGAAGCCCTCTCTTTTCTGAATCAGGCGAAATAAAAGCGGAAGTTAGGCCTTAAGCGCGTTGTCTTCGTGCATCGCCTTCTTGTAGCGGAACAGCACGATAAACAGCAAGGCCACCACCAACGCGTAGGCCGCGAAGAAGAACCAGGCCGAGCGCCAGCCTTCCATACGCGCGGCCACATCGAGCGCGTTGTTCATGCAGCCGAAATGGTTCACCACCACCTGCGCGCCTAAGGTACCCACCGTGGCGCCTATGCCGTTGGTCATGACCACGAACAGCCCCTGGGCGCTGGAACGCGTGGAGAGGTCGGTCTCGTTGTCCACGAAAAGCGAGCCGGAGATATTGAAGAAGTCGAACGCGACCCCATACACGATCATCGAAAGCACGAACATCCACACACCGCTTCCCGGATTCCCGAGGCCGAACAGCCCGAACCGCAACACCCAGGCGAACATGGCGATGGCCATGACCCGCTTGATGCCGAAGCGCGTAAGGAAGAACGGTATCAACAGGATGCAGAGCGTCTCGCTGATCTGGGAGAGCGAGATAAGCAGGTTGGCGTGCTGCGTGCCGAAAGCGTCGGCGTATTCGGGCATCTCGCCGAAACCGGTGATGAACGGATTGGCATAGCCGTTGGTAATCTGCAGGGAAACCCCCAGCAGCATGGAGAAGATAAAGAACAGCGCCATCTTGCGTTGTTTAAAGAGGGCGAAGGCCTTCAATCCCAAGGATTCCACCAAGGACTTCTTTTCGGAGTTTCCCTTGGCCACGGGGCAGGCCGGCAGGGTATTGGCATAGACGGCCAACAGAATTCCCCAGGCGGCGCACACGAAGAACTGCCCGAAATTCTGCTGCAAGCCGCACAGGTCAACCAACCACATCGAGCAGATAAAGCCAATGGTACCGAAGATACGTATGGGCGGGAAAGCCTTTACGGTATCCAGTCCCGCCTTGTCCAAGGCGTTGTAGGCCACCGAATTGGAAAGGGCCAAGGTTGGCATGTAGAACGCCACGCTAAACGAATACATGGTAAAGAGCAACGGGAAAGCCACGTCCTGCCCCGCCGTCATGCCGTAGAAACCGGCACCCGCCATAAACACCGCCGCCAGCAGGTGACTCAGGCTCAACAGCCGCTGGGCGGGAACCCAACGGTCGGCCACAATGCCCAGCAAAGCCGGCATAAAGAGCGATACAATGCCCTGCATGGCATAGAAAAGACCTATTTTCTCGGCCATGCCCACTTTGGCCAGATACGTGCCCATGGATGTGAGGTACGCGCCCCATACGGCGAACTGCAGGAAGTTCATCGCGATAAGGCGGATGCGGATGTTTTTCATAAGAAAAGTGTTTACAGATACGCTAACGGGTAACAAATGTACGAATTAATCCAACACGACGCCCGCCCCCCCGCTCACGCCTCCCACCACGCAGGCATAGGGATAGCCGCCCGCCTGCAATTCTTGCAGCACGTCCGGCACCTCAAGGGGCGGCACGCACATCAGCAGCCCGCCCGAAGTCTGGGCGTCGGCGCAGAGCATCTTGCGTTCCAGGCTCACGCCCGGCCCCACCTGCAGATGAGGCTTGGCGAACGCTAAGTTCTTGAACGCCGCCCCCGGCACACAGCCGTCCTGCAACAGTTGCAAGACACCGGACAATACGGGCAGGCTTGCCGTGTCGATATGCAGTTGTTTTCCTGAGGCGGCGGCCATCTTGCAGGCGTGCCCCATCAGACCGAAGCCGGTAATGTCGGTGGCGCAGCGGATGCCGTGGTTCCGCATCACCTCCGCCCCCTTGGCGTTCAGAAGGCACATCTGTTCCAAGGCCTCGCGGTAGGCGTTTTCATCGGCCAGGCCCAAGCGGTGGGCGGCCACCAGCACGCCCGCGCCGAGCGCCTTGGTAAGCACCAGCACGTCGCCCGCCTGCGCCGCGGCATTGGTAACCAGCTTTTCGGGCGCCACCGTCCCCACCACGGCCAATCCGTATTTGGGCACGGCATCCACAATCGTATGTCCGCCCATGGTGAACGCGCCCGCCGCATTCACCATTTCCTGGCCGCCCAACAAGATATCATGCAGCACTTCCAGAGGGATTCCCTCGGCGGGAAAAAGCGTGAGGTTAAGTGTAAGCAGGGGCGTTCCGCCCATGGCATAGACATCGCTCAGCGCGTTGCAGGCCGCGATCCGGCCGAAAGTACGGGCATCCGAACAGAGCGGCGGAAAGAAATCGGTGGTTACGATCAGGGCCGTGCTGTCGTTGAGGCGGTACACGCCCGCATCGTCGTGGGTCTCTATGTCCACCATGATGTCGGGATGAGACTTCAGGGGAATGTCGGCCAGAAGCCTGTCCAGCAATCCGGCCGGCAGTTTGGCCGAACAGCCTCCGGTCTGGGAAACGGATAAAAGATCAAATTCCATCATCGCTTATATTGAATTCGATGCCGGCCCCGCCCCAAAGCTTCCGCAACAGGGCCTCGTCCTTTCCGGCAAACACCAGTTTCATGCCGCAAGGGGTTTTCGGCGGCCCCAGAACGGTCTTGAGCTGACAGGACACGCCTGCCTTGAGCGCGATTTCCTCGGCGCGTATCAGAATCGCGGCGCTCCCGAACAAGGCCTGCTTCATCAGGGATAAACCACTTTAACGGATTGCGAAAGCAGGGTGGCGATATGGTACATATTGCTGATGCTGCCCACGGCCACCTTTTCCTGCAGGCCGTAAAATTCCACACAGGTGCCGCACACCACCAGCGAAACGCCCTTTTCCTGCAAGACTTTGAGCGATTCCAGCACGGGCGAATCCGCGCAGGTGAGCTTCACGCCTTCGTTGTAGAAGCAGATGGCCTGCGGCAGGCTGTCCAGTTCGGGCAAGACATTCAGGAAGGCCTTTATCAGCAGGGAACCCAAGCGTTCGTCGCCCTTGCCCATGCAAAGCGAGGACACCGCCACCACATAGCTTCCCGAAGGCGTCTGCACCGGAGCGGACACCGAGGCGGTACGGCAGAAAGTCTCAGCCTGCGAGCGGTCGGCCGCCGATTTCTCGGCTTCGGAACCCACCACGAACGAAAGTATCCATTCCTGGTTGTCCACCTGCATTTCCTTAAAGGCAATGCCCAATTCGGACAGGTAGTTCTTGAGGTTTCCCAAGGGAATGGCGCCGTCGCCCACCACCTGTATGGGCGTTCCGGCCGCAGCCTGGCCGATGGCCTGCTTGGTCTTGATTAAGGGCGCGGGACATGAAAGCCCGCGGACATCTACGGTTGGCATATCTTTCGATTTTATTTTTTCTGTATGAATGTATGGGAAAATTCCACTAATTCCCGGCAAACCGCGTCCGCCGTGCCGGTGGCCGTGCAACGGTGAACCGTTTTTCCGGGGCGTTTCTGCAAGGAGAAAAGATAGGTCTTGTCGTAATAGGCCAGCGCCATCTCCATGGCCTGTTCGATATGGCCGCCCTCCACGGCGGCTATGGCCTGCCGCACCCGGTCGCCGCCCATACGCCGTTGCAGCCTCGACAGGCAATCGGTCAACTGCGGGGCGGGCATTCCGCCGTATTCCTCCATTCCTCTGGCGATGCGTTCGGCCATGGGGCGTTCCACCCAAACGAGCGGAGAAGAGGTCAGCAGCGTGTAGAACGTATGGGGAAGCACCACTTTGCCGAGATTCAGGCTCTCGTCCTCGCACCAGACGGGGCGTTCGGGCGAGAATCTTTCCATAATTGCATGCAAGGTGTTGGAAAATTCCTCGTTGCCGGGCTGGGGCTCCTGACCGAGCGCGCCGAAAGCGGAACCCTTGTGGTGCGCCAGGCCTTCCAAGTCCAACACCTGTTCGCCTTGCTGAGCCAATCGGTGCAGGATTTCGGTCTTTCCGCAGAGCGTGGGGCCGCCCAGCACGATGAACCGCCACGGCTGCCGCAGCATCGCTTCGAAAGCGTTGCGGTAAGCCCGGTAACCGCCGGGGTACACCTGCACATCTATGTCCTGCAGGCGCAGCAGCCAGGCCACGCTGGCGCTCCGCATGCCGCCGCGCCAGCAGTAGAGCATAAGCCGCCCCTTTTTTGAAAGGGCCTTGCCCTGACGCAACATATCCGCAAAACGAGAGCCGGTAAGCTCCAAGCCTCGCTCTATGGCGGCGTGTTTGCCTTGACGGGCGTAGAGTGTCCCCACCTCCGCCCGTTCTTCATCGGTAAACAAGGGCAGGTTATACGCCCCCGGTACATGTCCGCGGCGGTATTCGGAGGGCGTGCGCACGTCAACCCAGACAAAATCGTCCGTTCTTATCGAACCCGGTTCCATAGCATCCATGCCGTTTTATAGAAAGGTAGCAAATTTAAGAAATTCCTTAACTTCGCGTGTTTTTTTGAATCCTTATATTTTATAATATCAGCAAAGGAAATGAGTGCCAGAGAAAAGGCGGCCAAAACGCTGGAAGTGGTGATGATTTCGGGGGCTTCGTCCGGTATCGGCAAGGCCTTGGCCTTGGAAATGCTCCGCAGGGGCTATCGTGTTTCGCTCTCCGCCCGCCGCGAGGAAGTGATTGAAGCATACCTTGCGCAGACGCTCTCGCCGGAGGAGGTGGAAACACGCTGCCTGGTGGTGAAGACCGACGTTACCGTGGAGGAAGACTGCCGCCGGTGGGTAGAAAAAACGGTGGAAAAATTCGGCCGGATCGACATACTGATCAACAACGCCGGGCTTTCGATGCGCGGACTGTTCGTGGACTGCAAGACCGAAACCTTGCAACGCCTCATGGACACCAATTTCTGGGGCACGGTCTATTGTTGCAAATACGCCCTGCCCCACCTGCTCAAGAAGCGCGGCTCCTCGGTGGTGGGCATTTCCTCGATTGCCGGCTACCAGAGCCTGCCGGCACGGGCGGCCTACTCGGCCTCCAAGGCAGCCATCCAAAGCCTGATGCAGACCCTGCGTATCGAACACCGCCGCCAGGGGCTGCACGTAATGGTGGCCTGCCCCGGCTTCACGGCATCGCACGTAAGGGAGAACGCCCTCGACAAGAACGGCAACCCGCAGGGCAAGACCCCGCGCGAGGAAGACAAGATGATGACCGCCGAACGGGTGGCCTTCCTCATTGCCCGGGGCATCAGGCACAAACGGCGTGCGCTGATCATGACGCCTCTCGGAAAGATTACCGTTTTCGTGGAAAAATTCTGGCCGCAGCTTACCGAGGCGGTGGCCTATTCGTATATGTCCAAGGAACCCGATTCTCCCTTTAAATAGCATTGAATCCATTATGAACGCGCAAGAGAACGAACTGCAGGTTAAGTGTATGCCGGTGAACCCCATCGAGATGAACCTCTATATGGTGTACCGCAAGAACGGCGATGGCTTTATCATAGACCCGGGCTGCTGCCGGGAATCGGAATTCGAACGCCTGTACCGCTTTATCGAACAGGAGAACATCAGGGTAAGCCATATCCTGCTGACCCACCCGCACTTCGACCACTTCTGGGGAGCCGCCGAAATCTGCCGCCATTTCGGATTGCCGCTCCACGTGCACGAAAAGGCCCTGGATTTGCTTGAAAAGGGCGCGATGGGCGCAGCCTCGTTCGGTTTGCCGCCGGTAGAGGTGCCCGAAAATGTAAAGGTGTTCGAGGGCAACAAACTACAGATGGCAGGAACCACACTCGAAGTGCGCTACACGCCCGGCCACTGCGAAGGCAGCGCCTGCTTCGTGCTGCCGGAAATAAAGACCGTATTCAGCGGCGACGTGCTCTTTAACGGCAGCATAGGCCGCACCGACCTGCCCACCGGCGACTTTGACCTATTGAAGAAAAGCATTTTCGAACAGCTCTTCGTATTGGACGAAGACTACTCGGTACGCCCCGGCCACGGCGGCCGCACATGGATCGAACAGGAACGGTATCGGAATCCGTTTCTGTAGGGGAAAGAGAAAGATTTGCAGGGTTCACGACCCGCAAGCCGTCAAAAATGAGAAAAAATCTCATTTTTCTCATCGTCAAGTTGAATTTTCGTACCTTTGCGGAAATTCATTAGGCATGCTCGTTAATTTCACGGTCAAAAATTACCGCTCGTTTAAGGATGAACGCACCTTCAGCATGGAATCAAGCTCCATTAAGGAGCATAAGGCTTCTGTTCTTCAGGCAGGCAAACTCAATGTATTGCCTCTGGCTGTTTTTTATGGCGCCAATTCCAGTGGCAAGAGCAATTTATTACAGGCCATTTTCGACATGCGCACTATGGTGCTTTTCTCCGTACGACTCAATAACGGAGACACCTTGCCCTATTCTCCTTTTGCCCTTGATGAAACATCGGAAACGCAACCCACCTTTTTCGAAATTCAATTCATCAAAAACAACGTCCTATATCGGTATGGCTTCGAATACAACAAAAAGGAAATCATATCGGAATGGCTGTATGAAAAGATTTCTGGCGAGAGGGAATATGAACTTTTCATTCGTTCTCACGACGCTATAGAAGTATCTAAAAAACGATTTGCAGAAGGTATCGGAAAGGATGATTTAACCAACACCAATCGCCTGTTCCTTTCTCTGGTGGCACAACTAAAGGGGCAGAAGTCCAATTTAATCATGGACTGGTTCAGCAACTGCAACGTATTATCCGGCACGGATAGTGGGGCATACAAGGACTTTTCAACAAGAATGTTTTTAGAGCACTTAAGCGGGGAGGATGAAGCGCAAGCATTTTTCAATACGCTTCAATTGGGCTTCACTCGTTTTTCCGTCAAAGAAACGGATATACCCCAAAATATATCTGACAAATCCCCCATATCGCCCCAATCACAACCGGAAGACTTTTATGGAAGGTCTATTGAATTCCTAACCACGCATAATATATATAATGAAGATGGCGTAGTTGTAGGTGAACGGAACTTTCACAAGAACCAGATGGAATCGGAGGGCACAAAAAAGATAATCGAAATAGCCGGCCCCCTCTTCAACAGCATGAAAGAAGGTAAAATCTTGATCGTAGATGAATTGGATGCAAAACTGCACCCCCTGCTCACCCGAAATATCGTGCTGCTTTTTATGAACCCTGAAGTGAATAAGCACGGCGCGCAACTCATCTTCGCTACCCACGACACCAACCTTTTGGATTTGCGAATTATCCGACGCGACCAGATTTGGTTTGCCGAAAAGGACAAGGTGGAATCAACGGATATCTATTCACTGGTGGAGTTCAAGGATGAAGACGGCAAGATTGTCCGTAACGACCGCGACATTAAACGCGATTATCTAAAAGGGCGTTACGGAGCCATTCCTTTCATCGGAAAATAGTTGCAGCCATGGGATATTCGAGAAAGGAAGAAATAGCCAAACTACGACGTGAACGGCGGGAAGCGAAAGCGTCCCAAAGGCGCAAGGAGAACACCCGCGACAGGTTAGTCCGTTTTCTGGTGGTGTGTGAAGGCACAAAGACGGAGCCTCAATATTTCGAGGCCCTGATAAACAACTGCATCTCTACCGTTCGCGAAGTGGAGATAAAAGGCGAAGGCAGGGCCACGGTTGCCCTCGTGAAACAGGCGTTGGAAATCAAAAACGATTTGGAATACAAGAACGCCATGTCTTTCGACCGGGTGTGGGTAGTGTTCGACAAAGACGACTTCAACGATTTTAACGAAGCCATCAAGGAGGCTCACAGACTGGGTTTCCAAAGCGCCTGGACAAACGAAGCCTTCGAGTTATGGTACTACCTACACTTTGAATACTTGGACACAGGTATCGGCCGCAAGGCTTACATCGATAAGATAGAAGCCTTCCTCAGAAAGAAGATGGGCGACAAACACTTCAAGTACACCAAGGGCAATCCTGAAATCTACCGATTGCTCCAGAAATACGGAGACGAAGCCCTGGCCAAACGACACGCCCAAAAGTTGAGAAAGACGTACACCGGCAAGGATTACGCCACGCATAAACCCTGCACGATGGTAGATAAGTTGGTGGAGGAACTGGAGGAGCCGGAGAAACTGTGGAAAAACGAGTAAGTTTATGTAGCCTGATCATGAAACATATTCGGAAATTTTCCGCACAATTAATATTTGCTCTAAAAAAAATGAAAAATGAAATTTGGCAAGCAATAGGAGCCATAGGCACAACACTTATGGCAATAGCCACGTTTTGGACTATATGGCAAAATTCGAGAAGGTGGAGAAAACAAGAAGCTCCAAGGTTTCATTGCGCTTTGGAAAAAGACAGCAAAAAGAACGTCATCATAGCCATCTACAATTTGTCTCCTGCGCCTGTTAGTGTGCGTTTAAAAATTGTCCAGCATATAAATTTATACATAAACGGTTTTGATCATTTTTTAGACACATTACCCCAAACTTTATATAGTATAGGTCCTAATAATCGTTTAGATATACCATTAGATTGTTCTTTTGATCACAGAAACCACGAAGAGGGCTATTTCGAAGTAAGCATAACAGTAGAGTTTCCTAAAATGCGAAAGAAAAAACGCCAACAAACTTATCATCTCGACATGGATACGGTAAAATACATCCACCCTCGCCACATAGACAACAAAGCACTAAAACAAGAAACTTAGATATTGGTTAACATTCAATTATCATATTTAAAGATAATGATTATTTCCACCCCAACTGCGTTTTCCTATAAATTTCCCTCTCAAAAAACTGCGTTTTCCGAAAACGCAGTTCCTAATTGCACGCCACAGGGAAGCCCCCTACTTCTCCCGCGCCTTGGCTTCTTCCCAATACGCGTTCATTTCGTCTAAGGTCATGTCGTGCAGGGACTTGCCTTTCTGTATGGTCTGTTCCTCCAGGTAGGTGAAGCGGCTGATGAACTTGCGGTTGGTGTGTTCCAGGGCGTCTTCGGGATTGATGCCGATAAAGCGGGTATAGTTGATGAGGGCGAAGAACACATCGCCCAACTCGCTCAAGGTCTTTTCCTTCTGGGCGGCGAGCGCGGCGGCATCGGCCTGTCCTGCCTCCAGTTCCTTGGCTTTCCTTACCTCCGCCTGCAATTCGTTCAATTCCTCGCCCACTTTCTCCCACACCTGTTCGCCGTTCTCCCAGTCGAAGCCCACGCCCCGCGCCTTTTCCTGAATCCTGAACGCCTTGATCATGGCCGGCAGCGAGGAGGGAACTCCCGACAGCACGGTATGCTTCTTACCCTCTTTCAGCTTGATTTCCTCCCAATTCTTCTTCACGTCGTCGGAAGTTTCGGCCCTTACATCGGCAAAGATATGGGGATGGCGGCGAATCAGCTTCTCGCAAAGGCCGTTACAGACATCGGTAAAATCAAAAAGGCCTTCCTCCTTGCCCAACTGCGCGTAAAAGGCGATATGCAGCAGCACGTCGCCCAGTTCCTTGCGGACCTCATCGTAGTTCTTCCCGGTAAGGGCGTCCGAAAGTTCAAACACCTCCTCCACTGTAAGGGTGCGCAGGCTGTCGAAAGTCTGCTTTCTGTCCCAGGGGCACTCCTTGCGCAACAGCGTCAGGATACGCAGCAAACGGGAAATGCCTTCCTGTGGATCCCGCGCCGCGTCTTTGTTGGGTAAAAGGTTTTCCAAGCTCATTGTCCGGATGTTTCTTTCTTCTTGTGAAGGCTCAGTTTCGATTCATCGCCCCGCAACAGCCTCCCTATATTCTTACGGTGCGTTATGATGATGAAAAGTCCGATAAAGATCGAGAAAAAACGCAGCGCCGGTTCAGTCTGCCTGAACACGAAAATCTCTAAGAACGGAAAGGCCACCGCCGCCAGTATAGATGAAAGCGACACGTACCTGGTAAGGATGAACACGAGGGCGAAGATAAGCACCGAGGCCACGAACGCCTCCGGATAAATGGCCAGCACCACCCCCATCAGCGTGGCCACACCCTTTCCGCCCTTGAAGCCGGTATAAATGGGGAACACATGCCCCAACACCGCCGCAACCGCCAAGGCTACATCGAAATAGAGCCGGTAGTCAAGCGTGGATTCGGTAAGGAACAGAAAATCGAGCCTTACGGCCAGCCAGCCCTTGAAAGCGTCGATAACCAGCACCACGATGCCCGGCGCGAGCCCCAGGGTGCGTATCGTGTTGGTTGTTCCGGCGTTATGGCTGCCGTACTGCCGCACATCCTTATGGTAGAAAATCCGTCCTATCCAGACCGAAGTGGAAACGCTGCCTATCAGGTAGGCTACCGCCAATCCTATTGCCAACAAAAACATAACTGCTAATATTCGTATTCCTCCCGCATGCGGAAAGAGTTCACAAAGGTATTTTTTTGGGAGGTTTTAGACAAATAGAACTCGTAGCCGTTCTTTTTGCGCGCCCCGGTTTTGAGCTGGGTGATGTGGTTGTTCAGGGCATCGCTCGACGAGATCAGCTGCATGTAGTGGTTGCTGTGCCTGAAATAGACCCATGCGTTGGAAGCCGCCTCCAGGTAGATTTCCACCACATCGCCCTCGCGCTTGGTGCGGCGCAGGCTTATGTAGGTGTTTACCTTCTTGTTGACCGCGTTGCCGCCCACCGCCAGCAGTTCCGCCTTTCCGCTGCCTAAGTAGGCGTTGTTGGCCGAATGCCAGTCGAACGAGATTTCGGAGAACGCCAGCGCCTTGCTTAAGGGTTCGGGAATACGCCCCATATAGCCGGTGAGTTTCAGTTCGTTCCTGACCCGTTCCAGCTCACGGCGGTCGGCCTTTTCCTCCAGATACCGCATCAGGTTGGCGCGACGCGATGGCTCGGCACTCTCCAGCTGCGGCTGCATGTTGAAGATGGTGGCGATCTGCTTGCACACTTCGGGCGTAAGGTAGAAATCGAACACCGCCAGCGCCCGCACCGACACCTTGCCGTCCTGGGCGCTGGTCATCATATCGCCGTAGAATGTGGGGCGGAACTCGTAGGTGTTCAACTGCAGGTTGATATTGCCCGTGGCGCGCGCGAAGCAGGCGTTCACGCCCACCGAAAGCGCTTCGTGTCCCGTGCTGTCGAACACGCGGTAACTGCGTTCCTGCTTGGAGAAATTGAGCCAGCCCGCCGCACTGATATTGGGAACCTGCGTGGAGAGCTTGCGCCGCATGAACAGAAATTCGGGCGCGCCGCTGCGGGGGCGGGGCTTGGTGTAGAAACCGCATCCCAACAGCTGTCCCACCGTAGATCGGGTCTGCGCCGTAACAGGAATCAGCACCGAGTCGGGATTGACAAGCCCTTCGAACTGAATGCCGTCGGCCAGAAAAGGATTGCCCGCCTTCAGGTTGGCCGCTTCCTTGCCCGGAACGGGTTCGTCGGCATCTTTCTTCTTGCCGCGCTTACTGTGGGTATCGGGTTTCTTGGCCTCCGGCTCGGGTTCCTCCTCGATGTCGGCGAACAGGTCTTCCTCAGGTTCCTCTTCCTGTTTCTTGGATGAACGCACCTTGGTGTCGTCCGAAACATACTCGAAATCATCGTAATCAGCCGTCTCCGCCTCAGGTTCCTCTTCCCGGGCCGGTTCCTCGTAGCGGTAGTTGTCCTGCGTCCTGGGCGCGTTGCTGAAATCGCAGGCATACACCATGCGCGCGCTGCCGGCAAAATAAGGATAGGTCTGCTGCGCGTTGAGCGTTATCCGGCCGATAAACTGGAAGGCCTCGTTGAGCAGCAGCGCCCCCGAATCGGCACTGATACGCGCCGAAGCCTGCGAATACCCCTCCCGCATGGGACGGATGCCGGCAAAATAGACGGGCTGCACCTCGATGTCGGGCGCCACATAGTCGAACACGCCCGACACCCGGTACTGCTTGGCCGAAAGGATGCTGCCCCTTACGTGATGGAAGGCGTGCAGGCGCTGGCGGTCGCCGAAATAGAGCTTGGCATCGGTAAAGGAACGCAGCTGCCCGCCTTTCTCCACCGTTACCGTTCCCTGATGGGGCACGAACAGGGCGTCGGCCACCAGGATGCGGCGCACCCCGTTAAAGGTGAGCAACGAATCGGCATACGACAGATGGGAGGCCGTGGCGCTGAAGTGCAGCCCCTCCTGGGCGCGCCGCATGGAAACGAAGTCCTCGCCGGGCAGCACGGCTGTAAAGAGGTCGCCCGTCTTGAGCGTATCCAAGGCCAGCGCGCGTTCCGGGCTTATGGGGCTGCCGTGGCTCATGTCCACCGTCTTGTCCTTCATATTCCACACCATGCCCGAAGCCCTGCCCTCGTACTGATGCAGCCCGAATTCGAGCGGCGAGGAACCGTCGATGGAGCGGAACTCGCCCTTCTGTGCGTCTAAATCCACCTGCAAGGCGTAGTCCTGCGACTTCAGGTAATCGGCACCTGGCCCCGACTGCAGGCGGAAATCGCCCGAATCGGAAGAGAACCCGCGGGAACGCACCTCGAAACGCGGCGATGCCAGACGGGCCTCGCCTTTCTTAAAGAAAACGCCCTCGGCGCGCGAAACCGATTCCGAGAACGAGTATTTGCCCGCCAGCACCCAGGGACCGGCAAAGCAGTCGAGCAGGGAGTCCTTTACCGAAGAAACCTCGTAGAGCGAAGAACCCTTGACGAACACGCAGTTCACCCCGCCGCCCCGTATCTCGGGATACGACACGGAGGCATTGCCGTTTTCCTTCAGGTTGAACCGTTTGGCCTTCATCTTCATTTTAGAAGGAAGGAACACCAGATGCTTCGATTCGGCGTGCGAGGCCAGAAAGTCGAAACTGCCCGCCCCCTGAAGGCCACCCCTGTCTAAGGAAACCTGTCCCGTAAAGAGCGCCTTTCCGTGATACGACGGCCAGCCGTTCTCGGGCGTGGGCGTGGCGAATCCCAACGAGAAGTCGGGGCGTATCACCAACGATTCCCGGATGTCGGGGAAAATGCCCGCCGACACCAGCGTGCCCTTGAACTTGATGCTGTCCACCTCCACCGTATTCAGCTTTTCCATCTTGAACGGATCCACCTTGAAGTAGAACGAATCGGGTTTGTAGGAGCCCTGCTGTATGTCGGCATCATCGTAATACACGTAGGCCGGCTGCGTGCTCTCGAAGATGGGATATTCGGGAAAGTCTTTCTTGCCGCCCTTGTTGGCGGGATTGTCGATATACACCGTGCCGGTAAGCGAACGGATCAGCGAAGACACCGGATGCCGCTTTTCCTCACCGTCTTCCATGCGCACAACTTCCAGGCCGAGGCGCTTCACGTCGGCGATGTCTATCTTGTAGTCGTCGTAGTAGAAGCGGGCGCCGAGCACCTCGAAATTAAAGGTTCCCGCATGCAGGAATCCGTTAAAGTGGAAGTCGCGGTTCTTGAAGATCTCCACCACCGAATCCACCGGCTGCAGATACACGTTCTGCTTGGTGCTCATGTGCACGTGGCTTACGCCCGTCATGCGGATGTCCAGGCTGTCGGTGCGCAACACGGCCTTCACGATGCCGTTCTCGGAGGTGGTGAACTCTATCTCGTCGAAATCGGCCTTGCCCGCCGACACATCTAAGTTATGGAACAGGCGCGGCAGCAGGTTCAGTTTCTTCAAGCCCGGATCGTAGCTCACGAAACCGAAGGCAATCGGATTGCGGAGCAGCGCCAGCGCCTGCGTGGGCGAAAGCCCCAGCCCGTTGGCCACATCGTCTAGGTACAGTTCGGTAACACGCCCCTTGCGCGAGAGCGAATACAAGGCATAGAGCGGGTTCTGGTCGGTACCCATCATCAAACGCCCCAGTTCCTCGCGCGAATAGAGCTGCAGCGACTTGAAACTGACCACGCCCACCCTGCCGGGCATATTGAGCAGGCCTATCTCGATTTTCTTTTTGTCCAGATACCAGCGCATAGCCTCGAAATCCATGCGCAGGTTGTGATAGGTGTCGATAAAGGGAATGTCCAGCCCGTATTTTTCCATAGGACCCACGTGCAACACGCGGGTCCTGGCGTCGAAACGTACCGATACGGCGGGATTGTAGAGCGAATCATTCTCTAAATAGAACACGAAATGCGATTCGGGACCCGAAAGGCGGCCTTGTTCCAGGATAAAGCGGTTGGCGATGACCTTGGCGCGCAACACACCCTCGTCGTAAACGTACAGGTATGCCAGACGCTCGCCCGAACCGAAATGGGTCTTGGCGCCCTGCTGCACGAAAGGCCCCACGATATCCATGCCGGGAAAGATGCCCTTGATGGAAAGTTCCGAGCTTTCGGACACAAACTGGGGATAATTGCTCTGGCGCGCCTGCCCGGAGGCCACCAGACGTTCGGTGAAATGCCCGCGCAAAGGCGTAGGAAACAGGTAGCGGTTCAGGAGTTCGGCTTCCGGGGCCTCATATCCGCCCTGCTTGAGGTTCACCGAATACACGATAAGCCTGGTGCGGCAGCTGTCGGGACTGAAACCCGAGCGGGACCAATACACCTCGCCGTTCCGTCCTTCGAAGCGGTCGGACATGGGGAAATACTGTCCCGAAGTGCCGTAGATAAAGGTGCTGTCCTGATAGGCGCGGCAACTGAGGTCGATGTTGGCGAACGTAAAGGTGGCTTCGGGATTGCGTTGAAAACTGAAATCGGTGTTCGACACCTTCCAGTGGGCAGCGTTGCTCTTATAGAGTTGATAATGGTTCAGCAAGGCTTCGGTCTTGTCCACCAAGGTCTTGAAATGGCGGGCGCGGCTCTTCTTGAGCATCTGCCGCAGGGCTTCGAGCCATTCGGCCTGGGCACCGTTGTGATCGGTGTGCATTTTCTGCTGCACGCGCAGGAAGGCCAGCAGGTCGGGATAAGCGGCCAGGCGCGCCGTATAGGACTGTTGGGCGATGGAGGCCACTTCTTCCTGAACCTTGCCGGGCAAGGTGGCGTAAAAAGACAGGTATTCGTTGGCGGCAAGGGTGATTTCGGGTTTCCTGTCGCGTTCGATATTGGGGTCGGCAATCAGGTAAGCAGGAAGGTTGGCGGCGAATTCTTCCTTTGTCTTACCCAAGGGATTGTTGCGCTGGGCGAGAACCGGTATGGATACCATCGCCCACAGTAACAAGGTGATTATGCGGATATAAATCGGTTTCATGGTGCAAATTTATATCTTTTTTCGGGCGCGAACCCTGAGCGTTGAGGCGAAGCTTCTTTTATTCAGTCAATCTATTGGGAATATCCATATTTCCGTGGAGAATACGAATTATTTCTATGTCGCCTGTCTGCACCATCCAGTAGAATATGATATGTTTACCCGCCTTTATTCCACGCAAGCCGTTTCTTATCTCATCGTATCTTTTGCCTGACAATTCGGGATTTTCGGCAATCTTCCGACAATAATCCAGCAACATTCCATAATAGGCGTCCGCCTGTTTTTCAGACCACGTATCGTACGTGTAATTCCAGATGTCGGTAAGGTCTTCAACCGCCTTATTGGTAAAGAAAAACTTAGCCATTGACCCTTTTCGCTTTCAAGGACTTCAAATGGCGAGTGGGGTCGAAATTATCGGCTTGCCCGCTTTCTATGCCTTCGTCTATGGCAGATCTCAAGGCCGCAATCCGTTCTTCGTTTTCTTCCAACAGGCGCAATCCGGCACGGATTACTTCGCTGGCGTTGTTGTAACGTCCTTGAGAAATCTTGGTCTTGATAAAGTTCTCGAAATAGTTTCCGAGTGCCACCGAGGTTGTTTTCATCGTATTCGTCTATACCGCAAAGTTACCAATATTTGTTAACGATTCCTATTTTTGTTTTCACCTACTAAACTAACGAAGCCGCAGACCTCAAGCCTTTCTGCTCGATTCGCCAAATCACCGAACAAACCGCTGCCATTTTCCGAACACCTTTACCCCTTTAGTCCGTACCTTTCCTGAAGTTTGCCGCTGAAGGCCTCCCGCAGGGCGATGCGGAGACCGTTGGCGAACGATTCGTGCACGAACAGCGAATCGGTGGGACAATGCCTGGCGCAGAGTTGGCATTGAATGCAGTCGGCTTCATGTACCGGCACCAGCACTCCATCGTGTTCGGCAAACACATGCATCGGGCAAACTTCCATACATTTTCCACATCGTATGCAGGTATCCGCATTCAGAAAAACCACCTTGCCTCCCGCCACCCATTGATTCCCGTTCTTGCGGAATGCCACACCGCCCCGATACTCCGCCACCGCCTCTTTGCGGATATCGGAGAGTGGATGAACCTTCCGCAACATACTTGCGGCGAACAAGCGGGCCTTGAACAGGTCTTTCGCATCAGGACGGTCTTTGTTATACCCGTCCATCGCAACCCAAGGGCCGGTGCGGTCAAAACCCGCGCACGAAAATTCGCCCACCAAACATGCACCCTTTTCCTTCAGAAGTTTTTTCAAGGGTTTATGATAACCACCCAAAAACGGACGGCAACGAGTCGAAAAGATAAACACATTCTTACGCTGCAAGGGCAATTCCGCCACAAAACGCAGCAACCGGATATTGTGTCGGGCAAAATTGATCCCCGACCCGAAGCCGATCAAATCGTACTTCGATAGATCCATTCCTGAAAAATCTGCCGTTTCGACGGAAACCAAATCGGCAGACACAACCGCAGCCATACTTTCCGCCACCTTGGCCGTGTTCCCGTTATAGTTGGAAATGTAGAATATTATGGTTTTCATCGCGAGACTTCTTCCTGTAATCGTTCCAAAAAACGAGCGGCATGTGCGCCATCCATTTGCGTATGGTGAAATTGAAAGAAAACCACAAGAGTCGTTTTGAACAGATGCCGCCGATACTTGCCCCATATCAGGAACGGATTATTGAAGATTCCACTGTACATTCCCACCGCACCGTCTATCTCGTACTGCGCCAGCGCGGAGGTTCCAATCACCATGCTCTCTGTAATGTCGTGGTTGACGCAGGCTTCCGCCACTTGCCGGGTCAAGCGCAGATAATCCTTGTTAAACGTTTCCAAATCTTCGGTAAACGGAACATCGCAGGAACTCACCTCTCCTTCCCTATTCATCACAATGGTGTTCACCGCAAGGCTGCCGTACTGCATCAGTTTGTCGCCGACGGGAAGCAGATAAAATTCCTTTACGCCGCTTGCCGCCTTGCCGATGCAATGGCACATCAGCATATTGAATTTCATTCCCGTTTTCCGGCTTTTACGCACAAGCCGCGAAACATCCAAGGTCTTGAAAAAAGTAACCATCGGCATAGGCGCCTTCATCCACATCTCGAAAGCATACGCCCGCGAGGTTTCCTGTGAGTTTACTTCTTGCATTTTTAATCAACTTGAAGAACCAGACTAAAATGGCAGGTCCACTCCGTAGCCGGGTTCCATATCGTTTATAACCTGTATATCCTTATCGGCAAACAAACGAGACTGCTTTTGCAGTTTCCCAAGGTATTCCTTTGCCTTTGAAACCGATGTAATCTCTTCTTTTCTGGCTACACTTATTTTCAGGAAGTCTTCAGACAAATCAATGCCTAGATACTTCCGTCCAAGAAGATTAGCCGCGATACCGGTCGTGCTGCTACCTGCAAACGGGTCCAAAATCCATGCGCCCGGTTTCGTCGAGGCCTGAATAATTCTGGACAACACACTCAGCGGCTTTTGTGTAGGATGCTTTCCACAGGACTTTTCCCACTTTGCAATCGCAGGAAGCGTCCAAACATCCCTCATTTGCGTACCGCCATTAATTTCTTTCATAAGTTCATAATTGAAATAATGCGCGGTCTTTCCCTCCTTCCGGGCCCACAAGATGTACTCCGCCGAGTAAGTGAAGTAGCGGCAGGATATATTGGGCGGTGGATTTGTCTTGACCCATGTTATGCAATTGAGAATTTTAAAACCCAATTCCGTAAGACAACGGGCAATGGAGAAGATATTATGATAGGTTCCACTAATCCAAATCGTTCCTTCCTTCTTCAATTTTTCCCTACATGCGGCAAGCCATGTTTTGTCAAAGATATAGTCATCTTCAAAGCCCTTTGACTTATCCCACTCTCCTTTGTTGACAGAAACCACCTTGCCGCTTTGAATGCTGATTCCATTATTTGACAAATGATAGGGAGGGTCAGCAAAAATCATGTCAAACTGAAAATCAAAAGAATTCAAACATTTCACGCTGTCGCCATGCAATAGCGTAAAATATCTATCAGCAGATTTATAATACGCTTGTAGCATTATATCAACACTTTTGAGATAATGCCGGTTTCCAAATCGTTGATGTTGTAGAGGTGTTCCAAGACATCAAAAGTTTCGCGTAAATTATTCTTCGCACTCTGCCAACCGCGACCATCGGTGAACCACACAAACTTGAAGTTCTTCAAATCTTTGGTTTCAAGAGCTATGGTTTTATAACTGCGTGCCGTTTCATTCAGTTTGGAACCTCCACCCGTATAACAATTGGTTTCAATTCCATAAACTATATCCTTTCCCTTAACTATGAAATCAAACCGTTTTTCGGCTTTACCATCGTTCGACACAGAAGATAAATCAATCTTCCATTTCTTCTGAATTTCACTGATATACATCTCCTTGAAATACGTTTCATCTTTCACTAGTCCTGCCGCTTCCAAATATGATTCTACCAAATTCTCCATCAGATGGCCACCCCTATTTTTACGTCCATTTGAATCCAAGCCAGTTTCTATCCCCGTAACATAATCAACAAGATTATTTAGTATCCGTTTCTGCAACAAATCAAACAAACCCGTTTCTCGCATAAAAACCTTGTATTGTTCTACTGAGTACGTCAAGGTGTCGAATCTATAATTAAGCGTTCCTTTCTCAGAATCAACAACCAAAATTTCTGTTTCCCTTTTCGCCAAAAGAATTGGAATGCACTTCAATGTTTCAGGATATCTGATAACAATCCGTTCAAATTCATCTTCAATATTCTCACTCCCTATCAATGAATTAAGGATGTTAAGTTCAACCTTGATATGGTCAACATTCCTATACACCTTATCAAAATCGATGTAGTATTTATAGTCTGCGATAGAATCTCTAAAACCAGCCAACCATTGGTCAAAATCTCTCATTTGCTATGCATTTACAATGTTCGAAATCATCAATTCAGGGACACTGCCTCGTGCATCAGGATTTGAGTTGATCATTCTCGAGGCATAAACCCTTTTTATTCTAAATCTATTATAGATTTCATCGAAAAAAGTATTCTGCGGGTTTATCCCTGTTGGATCCGAATTGCTTGCAATAAACGATGCCCCTGTTTGGGAAATCTTATTGCAAAAATCCCGCAGCCGAATCTGCTCTTTATCATCAAAACCACTTGCCGAATAAGATGTAAACGATGAAGTTTCCGTAATCGGCTTATAGGGTGGATCAAAATAAAACAACGTATTGGGGGCGGCATACTTCTCTGTTTCCGAATAATCCCCATTCAAAATTTCCACACGTTGCAACAAGGACGAAACTGCCAACAGATTTACCCTGTCGCATATTTTTGGGTTTGTATATTTGCCATGGGGAACATTAAACTTTCCTTTGGCATTAACCCTATATAAACCATTAAAACAGGTCTTATTCAAGAAAATAAACAAAGCCGCCGTTTCTAAATCAGAAAGTTGTTTGGCATTATAAATGTTCCTTTTGTGCAGAAAATATTCCTTTCTCTCTTCAATTGACAGTGCCTGATATTCTGATTGTATCTCCTCCAGAATTGATATTAAGGCTTGAACATCAGATTTAATAATCCTATATGTGCAAATCAATTCCGTATTTACATCGTTGATTACAGCCCTTCTGACACCTGGATATTCCTGAAGAATCCAAAACAACACAGCACCGCCACCGACAAATGGTTCAACGTATGTGATATTTCGTTTCCTTTGAAAATCAACAGGTAGAGAACGACGCACCTCCTCCAAAAGCTGGGTCTTGCCCCCTACCCACTTTATAAAGGGTTTGGCTGTTTTATCCACCTTAAATTCCATATGCGTTCATCTCTTCCTTTCTTGTATGCAAATATACAAACATCACCCTATCCTCCCAAGTCCAAGTCTAACCCTTAGCGTCCGTCTCTCTATCGTTTTGACTACACCCCAAAACAATCAACAATTATTCTGTGCCTTTCCAGTATTTCATCAAACGACTTAATTTCAAACATCTACACTTTTCTTCAATTCTCTGATTCTTTGCTTCAATGTGACTATCTGCTTTTCATAATCCGCATAAATAAGCCTATACGAATTATCTAATTCCTTCTCCCATGACACTATTCCTTCTATGGAAAATACATTAGGTCTTTCGGTTAGTTTTTTATGCCGATGTTCAGTTTGGACCTTCTCATATTCAACCTGTAATCTTGCCAACTCCGCTTCGGTATCTTGCAATTGCTTTTTATTGAGTAACGCTTCTTGCCTGCGGGCAGTCTTTGTACTTTTGGACACTACAATCACGGCCACACCTATTGCCACCAAAGAAAGTCCGATTGAAATAATTTCATACAACGTCATCATCGCTATTTTTGCTTCTGCCTCAAATAATTTATAAATGCACTACATGCAACAAGCATAAACAAAGCCTCTTCCGATCCTGGCGTATAGATACCCGTCGCATCCATCAGCGAATGCCTAATGCCTGTATCCTCGTCATTGGTATAGCAATACAATTTTTTAAAAGCTTCTTCTAACTCTTTAGGAATATCAAAACCATTTTTTTCAAGTTTATTGAAGGCCTTCCCCAAAGAGCGTTCCCCTGTTTGTTCTCTACAATAAGCCTCCACCGCAGAAATCGATTCCTTAATCGAATTTCTATAGTCTCCATCGGGACGTTTCGCATATAGTTCCAAGGATTTTTCTAAATGCACTTTAATATTATCTGGTGATTCGTCAATGGATTTTTCTATTGACTTAATCTCTACTTCCGACGTTATATCTACCACTTTGTTATCCACAACGCGATAAGCAAAGTGCAAACGTTCAAATTCTTCGTTTAAATTTTCAACAAATTGTTCACTATAATCAGTATTATGCTCTTCATCGTACAAGGATAGCGCACATACCGTGAACTCTACTAAATCAAGTTTTTTATACCAAATTTCTTCAGATTCAAAAAAAGTGGTTGCAAGAGAACAATTAGGATCAAAAGCCACTTTTCTCTTATTCATGAATCGAATCCATATAAGCCTCTCTAAAGATGTGTACATCTTGGATGAAACCCTATCCATCCTACTGCTCAATTCATCATAACAATTGCATATAGCATTTTGGATATCAACCGTTATCTGTTCTCTTATTAGAACATCCGAAACTTTTGTATATCCATACCTCTCTGAAAATCGAGCCATTTTACTTTAATGTTTATTCTATTCAACAAATAGTGCTTTTATGGTCTATAAAATGTAAAACTCCTTACCCCTCAATCTCCGCCCTCACCTTCTTCGGCAGCCCTTTGATGGTCTGATGATAGGCGTGTTCAATCAGTTCGTACTGCAGATGGTCGGGCACATCGCCGTAGTAGTCCAGGCTTATCCAATGCTTTTTGTTCATATGGAAACCGGGGCGCACCGAGGCGTAGGACTCCTGCAGTTGCAACGAATACTCCGGATCCACCTTTAAATTGTAGAACTGCCATTTGGCAGTCAAATCCACCAGGCAGAACTGCTTCCCCCCGATTTCAAACACCAGAGAATCGGGGCCATACGGCTGACGCTCCGTAACGAAAGGCAGCGACAAGGCCTTGTCTCGAACTTCCTCGATATTCATCTCCGCAAATTTTCGATAGGTTTCCCATAAAAAAGACCCGAATCGAAAATTCGGGTCTTTCATCTTCAAAAGCAATTCTCCAACGCTTACAGCAGGAACGACACGTCGCCGGGCTCTATCTCGCGTACTTCCTCGCCGGCCTTGAACAGACGCATCTTGCGCTTGCCGCCCAAGGTCATCTTATTCCCTTCCACTTCCAGATAGGTGGCCTCGCGCAAGCCCGCCACATACACCTCGGGATTCACCACCATGAATTCGCGGATACGGTCTTCGCGCGTCTCTCCGCCGTGCCCTTCCGGATTGGCGTCCAGGTAGTGGGGATTTATCTGAAACGGCACCAAGTTGAGTGCGTTGAACGATTCCGGTTCCACAATCGGCATATCGTTGGTGGTCTTTATCGTGGGGCAGGCCACGTTCGAACCCGCGCTCCAGCCCATATACGGACAGCCCTGCAGGGCCTTCTCGCGGATGGCCTCCATGATGCCCGTGCGCTGCATCTCGCGCACCAGGTGGAAGGTGTTGCCTCCGCCCACCACGATGCATTCCGCATTCTGCACCGCCGTTACCGGATAAGGCGTTGTATGCACCGAATCCAGCCCCACGCCCATGGCCTCGAACACCTTGGCCACTTTCTGCGCATAGTTGTCGTAGCCCGGGGTCACGCCCGCATAAGGTACGAACAAGACGCGCTTGATGCCGAAACGCTTGAAGAAATCGGCGATGATCTGTTGCGGCCAGGCCAAATAAGCCTCACCGGCATTGGTGGAGTTGCTGATAAGCAAAAGGTGACGGTTCATGAATGTATCCATTAAAGATTATTGACGGGTCTTTTCTAAAATTTCCAGCATCTGGATGGCCGCCTGCGAGATAACGGTACCGGGGCCGAATACCGCGCAAGCCCCGTGTTCAAACAGGAAATCATAATCCTGATAAGGGATTACACCGCCCACGACCACCAGAATGTCGGGACGACCCAATTTCTTGAGTTCTTCCACCAGCTGCGGCACCAAGGTCTTGTGACCGGCCGCGAGCGAGGAAACGCCCACGATATGCACGTCGTTTTCCACCGCCTGCTTGGCCGCTTCAGCCGGAGTCTGGAACAAGGGTCCCATATCCACGTCGAAGCCCAGGTCGGCATATCCGGAAGCCAATACCTTGGCGCCCCGGTCGTGTCCGTCCTGCCCCATCTTGGCGATCATGATACGCGGCTGACGGCCTTCCTTCTTCGCGAAGCCCTGCGCCTTTTTCAACGCCTCTTCAAACAAGGCATCCTTCTTGATTTCCGATGAATACACGCCTGATATAGTTCTGATGACGGCCTTGTAGCGGCCGAATACTTTTTCCAATGCAGAGGAAATCTCGCCCAGCGAAGCCCGTTTGCGGGCCGCGTCGATCGAAAGTTCCAACAAGTTTCCCTTGCCAGTTTCGGCGCAACGGGTCAGCGCGTCCAGAGCCGCGTCCACCTCGGCCTGATTTCGTTCGGCGCGCAGCTTCTTCAAGCGCGCGATCTGCGCCTCACGCACCGTGGTATTATCGACTTCCAGTGTCTCGATGGGGTCTTCCTTGTCCAGACGGTATTTGTTCACGCCTAAGATGGTATCGGCCTTCGAGTCGATGCGCGCCTGCTTGCGGGCGGCCGCCTCCTCGATACGCATCTTGGGAATGCCGGCTTCCACAGCCGCCGCCATACCGCCCAATTTTTCCACTTCCTGAATCAGTTCCCAGGCCCGGTGCGCCAGTTCGTGCGTAAGTTTTTCCACATAGTACGAACCTGCCCAGGGGTCGATTTCCTTGCATACCTGGGTTTCTTCCTGAATATAGATCTGCGTGTTGCGGGCGATACGCGCCGAAAAGTCGGTAGGCAACGCGATGGCTTCGTCGAGCGCATTGGTGTGCAGCGACTGGGTGTGCCCCAGGGCCGCGCCCATAGCTTCCACGCAGGTACGGGTAACGTTGTTGAAAGGATCCTGTTCGGTAAGCGACCAGCCCGAAGTCTGTGAGTGCGTGCGCAGACTCATCGACTTGGGGTTCTTGGGGTTGAACTGCTTGATGAGCTTGGCCCAAAGCATACGGGCGGCACGCATCTTGGCGATTTCCATGAAGTGGTTCATGCCGATGCCCCAGAAGAACGAAAGACGGGGCGCGAAGTCGTCGATACTCATGCCCGCGTTGATACCCGCACGGATATATTCCAGACCGTCGGCCAACGTATAGGCCAGCTCGATGTCGGCGGTGGCGCCCGCCTCCTGGATATGGTAACCCGAGATACTGATCGAGTTGAACTTGGGCATATTCTTGGAGGTGAACGCGAAGATATCGGCGATGATCTTCATCGAAGGCTTGGGCGGATAGATATAGGTGTTGCGCACCATGAATTCCTTAAGGATATCGTTCTGAATGGTACCGCTCAACTGTTCCATCTTCACACCCTGTTCCTCGGCGGCCACGATATAGAACGCCAGGATGGGAAGCACGGCGCCGTTCATGGTCATCGACACCGACATCTTGTCCAACGGAATCTGGTTGAAGAGGATTTCCATATCCAGGATGGAATCGACCGCCACACCGGCCTTACCCACGTCGCCCAACACACGTTCGTTGTCGGAGTCGTAGCCCCGGTGCGTGGCCAGGTCGAAGGCGATGCTCAAGCCCTTCTGTCCGGCCGCCAGGTTGCGGCGGTAAAAGGCGTTGGATTCCTCGGCCGTGGAAAACCCGGCATACTGACGGATGGTCCAGGGCCGTTGGGTGTACATGGTGCTGTACGGCCCGCGTAAAAACGGAGGAAGACCGGCCGCATAGTCCAGATGTTCCATGCCCTGCAGGTCTTCTTTGGTATAAAACGGTTTTACGGGTATTTGCTCAGGCGTGTTCCAGACAGGATTCTCCGCCTTTTTGGCCGTTGATTTCCGAGCCGGAACGCCGGCCTTGATATCGACGTTTTTAAAATTCGGTTTCATGCAATTGCTTTTTTATCAAGGGCTTCAACCTCACTTTTCTTACGCGCCCCCCTTAATTCAAACCTGCAAAGATAGTGCAATCTGATTAAATCAGCGCGGGCTTGCCTTGGGCTTGAATACCGTTATGGTGAGTATCACGCAAACAAAGCATACCAGCGTGCTGCCCACGGTAAGGTAAAGGGTGTAGAATATGTTCCTGAAGCTGAAAGCGTCTATCATGAAATACGACAGGTGAAAGAGCAGGGTCGTCCACAAGGTGTAGGAAACGAATCCGCCCCAGCCCATCTGCGCCGGCAGCGGCGTTCCGCTCAAATCGTTGTCGCGCCCCGATTCACGGCGGTTCTTGACACGGAAATAAACGACCCGCACGAAAGCCATCAGCGTGGCCGCGGCCGCATTAAGCCCCGGCACCTGGCAGAGCACGTCCACGCAGAGTCCGGAAACGAAACCCAACAGCAACACCACCACAGCCGAAGTCTGCAAGGGCAGCAGCAGGATGGCGATGGGATACACCATGCAATGCAGGTTGCCCGGCAGGTCGATGTGCTCCAACACCATGCCCTGCAAAAGGATCAGGAATACGAAACGTATCAGATTTTTCCAGATGCTTGTCTGCATGCCTCAATGTCTTCTTTGTAAAGGTTCTTCACTACATAGACCCTGTCTATGCGGCGATAGTCTTCGCTGAACTGTATTTTCAGGCGGTAGAAGTCGTCTTCCCTGCCTGCAATCTCAGATACGAAACCCACCGGGATACCGCCCGGATACACCACCGAGAGCCCGCTGGTAACCACCTTGTCGCCCACACGCACTGGCACATGCGAGGGAATGTCGCTCAACACCGCCTCGTCGCAACGCACGCCCGGCCAGGTAAGCGAACCCGAATGGCCGCTGGCGGCCAAACGCACGCTCACCATGCTCTGGCGGTGCAATACCGAGATAACGGAACTGAAATGCTGGGAAACCTTGTCTACGATACCGACGATGCCGCTGGGCGAGATCACCGCCATGCCCGGCTCCACGCCCTCGTCGCGGCCGGCATCCAACAGAAAATAGTTGTCGGCCTGGTTGATGTGCCCGTTTACGATACGGGCGGGCAGGAACACGTACATCTGACGGTAAAGACTGTCGGTACGGGTGGAGTCCTGAAAATGGACGGTCTGCAGATAGGAAGTTTCCAGACCGGCGCGCAGGCGGGCGTTCTCACGTTGCAGACGGGAGTTCTCACGCCGCAACTCGGCCTTGCTCCGGTACTCGCCCGAAGACATGAAAATGCCTTTCACGCCCGTGCAAAAACCATACAGGCGCGACTCCTGCTGCTGGTGATAACGGAAGTATAGCGTAAGCGCCACAGCCTCCAAGGCCAGGAACAAGAGCACGTAGAAGTTACGTTTCAGCAATTGAAAGATGGTCTTCATCTTCTGCTCCCCGTAACGGAAACTACTTGATCAGAAAGGTAAACTTGTCGAAGTTTTTAAGCGCGATGCCCGTACCGCGGGCCACGGCGCGCAGGGGGTCCTCCGCCAGATGTACGGGCAGTTTGGTCTTGGCCGCCAAACGCTTGTCCAATCCGCGCAGGAGCGAACCGCCGCCCGCCAGATAGATACCCGTCTTGAAAATATCGGCCGACAGTTCGGGGGGCGTCATTTCCAAGGCATTGAGCACCGCCGCCTCGATCTTGAGGATCGAACGGTCGAGCGCCTGGGCGATCTCGGCGTAATTCACCACGATTTCCTTGGGAATGCCGGTAAGCATATCGCGACCCTGCACGGCAAAGTCTTCGGGAGGCGTGTCCAGTTCGGGAAGCGCCGCGCCCACTTCGATCTTGATGCGTTCGGAAGTATAGTCGCCGATGCTGATGTTGTGGCGCTTGCGCATGTATTCCTTGATGTCCTGGTTGAAATCGTCGCCGGCGATACGGATCGACTTGTTGCTAACGATGCCGCCCAGCGCGATGACCGCGATTTCGCTGGTACCGCCGCCGATATCCACCACCATGTTGCCGTGGGGCTCAAGCACGTTGAGACCGATACCTATGGCAGCCGCCATAGGTTCGTGAATCAGCCGCACTTCGCGGGCGCCGGCCTGTTCGGCCGAATCCCTTACGGCACGTTCTTCCACTTCGGTGATGCCGGAGGGAATGCAGATAACCATCTTGAGCGCGGGCGGGAACACCGACTTGGGCGCGGGGATTTTCTTGATCAGCTCGCGCATCAGGCTTTCGGTAGCCTGGAAGTCGGCGATCACCCCGTCTTTCATCGGACGTACGGTGCGGATGTTGTCGGGCGTCTTGCCATGCATCATCATGGCGTATTTCCCTACGGCAAGCACCTTGCCGCTGTTGCGTTCCAAGGCGATGACCGAAGGCTCGTCCACCACCACCTTATCGTTGTATATGATAATCGTATTGGCCGTTCCGAGGTCAATCGCGATTTCACGATTCATAAATGAAAAAAGGCCCATTTCTTTTATAACTATGTGATTATGTGTTGTATTTTAACAAAATTCGCTCTACTAAGCGAAAATACAACTGCCAAAAGTAATTATTTTGTCGCTTTCTTACAAAACAAAATCGGGCTATTATCCACAGAATGATGTTAAAAAGTGATGCCTCCGCCGCTATTTGGCTGCACAAGGCAGAAACATTAACTTTGCGCTACCGCCATTTATCATGAACCTGAAAGAAAAACTCACCCATCCCGTTTTCGGAATCATCCAGAAGGTGGCCGACCGCAACAAACGACAAGTGTTCGTGGTGGGCGGCTTCGTGCGCGACCTGCTGCTGAACCGGCATTCGGCCGACCTGGACTGCGTGGTGATGGGAAACGGCATCGACCTTTGCCGGGAGATTTGCGCGGAAATCGAAAAAACGTACAAGACAACCGTCGATTTACAGGAATTCGGACAATTCGGAACCTGCAAGTTCGGATTCGACGGCATGGAAATCGAGTTCGTGGGCGCCCGCAAGGAATGTTACCGGCCCGGTTCACGCAAGCCCACGGTGGAAGAAGGCACGATGGAGGAAGACCGGATGCGGCGCGACTTCAGCATAAACGCCATGGCGCTCTCGCTCAACAAAAAGACGTTCGGAGAGCTATCCGACCCCTTCAATGGCCTGGAAGACCTTCAGAACCAACAGATACGCTCCCACCGCGACCCAGACCAGAGTTTCGGGGAAGACCCCCTGCGCATGCTGCGCGCCATCCGCTTCGCCTCCCAGCTGTTTTTCGACATCGAGGCGGAAACCTTCGCGGCCATCATCCGCCAAAAGGAACACGTGCGGGAACTTTCGGCCGAACGCATCACCGAAGAACTCAACAAGATCATCCTCTCGCCCAAGCCCTCCTACGGCTTCAAGCTGCTGGACGCCGCGGGCATCCTCGAGATCATATTTCCGGAATTCTGCGCCCTGAAAGGAGTGGAAGTGCGCAACAAGAAGGCGCATAAAGACAATTTCGAACACACCCTGGAAGTGCTCGACCACGTGGCCTACGCCGACGGGCAGGGGAACCTGTGGCTGCGGTGGGCGGCGCTGCTGCACGACATCGCCAAGCCCAAGACCAAACGTTTCGAGGAACCGCGCGGCTGGACGTTCCACGGGCACGAATTCGTGGGCGGCAAGATGGTTCCGGGCATTTTCCGCAGGTTCAAGCTGCCGATGGACGAGAACATGCGTTTCGTAAAGAAGATGGTGGAACTGCACCTGCGCCCCATCATCCTGGCCGAAGACATCGTGACCGATTCGGCGGTGCGCCGCCTCCTGTTCGAGGCCGGCGAGGACATCGACAGCCTGATGACCCTGGCGCGCGCCGACATCACCTCCAAGAACCGCGAGAAGGTGCAGCGTTACCTCAACAACTTCACGATCGTGGAACGCAAGCTCAAGGAACTGGAGGAGAAAGACCGCATCCGCAATTTCCAGCCTCCCGTTTCGGGCAGCGACATCATGGAATACTACAACCTGCCGCCCTGCGCGGAAATCGGCATCATAAAGACCCGCATCAAGGACGCCATCCTGGACGGCGCAATCGAAAACGACCGCCAGCAGGCATGGAACCTCATGCTCGAGATAGGCCAAGAACTCGGTTTGAAATGTCCGCAAAAGTCCTGAAAGTATTGGAAGGCCCCACCGCCTCGGGCAAGACGGCGCTGGCCATCGAATGGGCGTTGAAGGAAAACACCGAGATCATTTCGGCCGATTCCCGGCAGTTCTACCGCGAACTGAACATAGGCGTGGCGCGGCCTTCGCCCGAAGAACTGGCCGCCGTTCCACATCATTTCATCGCCAACAAGAGCATCTTCAACTATTACAGCGTCTCACACTACGAACAGGAAGCCCTGGCCTTGCTCGACCGGCTCTTTGCGCGCCACGACACGGTGATCATGGCCGGAGGTTCGGGTCTGTACGTGAACGCGGTCTGCCAAGGCATCGACGAACTGCCCGACCCTGCTCCCGAACTGCGGCAGAAACTGAAAGAGCAAGAGGTTCGCGAGGGTTTGGAATCCTTGCAGGAACTGCTCAAAAAGCTGGATCCCGTTTTTTACGAAAAGGTGGATTTACACAATCCTGTGCGCCTGCGCCGTGCCTTGGAAGTGTGCATCACCACCGGCAAGCCCTATTCGTCCTTGCGCACGGCAACGGCCAAGCCAAGGTCCTTTACGATTGAACGCTACGTGCTGACCCGCCCCAAGGAGGAACTGCACGAACGCATCGAAAAACGCACCGACCTGATGATGGAGGCGGGATTGCTCGACGAAGCCCGCGCCCTCTACCCACACCGCGAGCTGAACGCGCTGCAGACGGTGGGCTACCGCGAGCTGTTCGCCTACTTCGACGGCAGGATCAGCATCGAACAGGCCATCACCGACATAAAGACCAACACGCGGCGGTATGCCAAGCGGCAGATGACCTGGCTTAAGAAACAAGCCCGACAGGCTCCCCTCGACAAGCCCTTCACTTTCCTCGGCTAATCAATGCTCTAAAATATTTTGCTATTTTTGCGCGCACGCAAAAAAGCACTCAAAAAATGCGTTCCGCAAAAAAACTAATCTTGATAATATTCCTATGGGGCACGGCCTGCACCGCAGTCCTCGCCCAGAGCGGCATCTATTCGGGATCCGTTTTCGAATACGGCGCCAACACCCCTCTGGAATTCGTCAACGTAATGGTTTTCGACACCAACGGACATAAGTTGGCGGGCGGCGCGGTAACCGACGAGAAAGGCGCGTTCAACATTGCCAGGCTCCCCTTGAACCGCCCCCTGCAGGCCACCTTCTCCGCCATGGGCTTCGGCGACCTCAAAGGTCCCGTGTTCCGCCTCAGCGGCAACAAGCCCGCACTGAACGCCGGTTCCGTCTATATGAAGACCGCCGCCCAGATGCTGGAAGCCGTCACCATCACCGGACAGAAACGCACCATCGAGTACAGCCTCGACCGCAAGGTGGTGAACGTGGAGCAAAGCCTGGTGAGCGACGGCGGCTCGGCCGTGGACGTATTGCAGAACGTGCCCTCCATAAGCGTGGACGAAGAAGGCAACGTGTCGATGAAAGGCAGCGAGAGCGTAACCATCCTGATCGACGGACGTCCCGCCACCCTTTCCGGGCTCGGCCTCGAACAGATTTCGGCCAACAACATCGCCAACATCGAGATCATCTCCAATCCTTCGGCCAAATACAATCCCGAAGGCACCTCCGGCATCATCAACATCATCACCAAGGAGCGCAAGAGCACCGGTGTGAACGGCAGCGTGTATGCCTCGGCCTCCACGGCCAACCGCTACGGATTAGGCACCAACCTCAGTTTCGGGTTCAAGAAAGTGACCCTCTTCACCAACCTCGACGTAAACTACCGGAACCGGGGTTCTTCGGGCAGTTCCACCCGCACCAGTTTCCGGGGCGACAACCCGCTTTATCCGCTCGACAACACCCAGATAGAAACCGGCAAGAGCGACAACCGGCGCGGCGGCTACGGCGGCAAGTTCCAGTTGGGCGCCGATTTCCGCATCACGCCCAAAGACAACTTCCTGATCAGCGGAACCTTCGAGACCTGGGAATTCGAACGCCGCAGCAAGAACCCCGCCACCGAGACCTTCAGCCGGTTCGACCCCAAACGCAGCGAAGACGCTTCCGGCACCGCCTACCCCGATTCCCTGCTCAGCCCGCACTGGATCCGCAGCCTCGGAACCTCGTCCATCGACAGATCGCTGATGCTGAACGGCCAGGGAGCCATTTCCTACGTGCATAAATTCGGCAAGCCCCAGCAGGAACTTTCGTTGGACGCCACCGTAAACTATCACAACTCGCACGGCAAGGCCACCAACAACCGGAGCATGCTTACCCTCCACGACTCCTCCTTTACGAGGCAGAACACCGTCAACGACCGGCAAGGGGTCAACTTCGACGCCCAGCTCAACTACCTGCACCCGTTCAACGAGAAACTCTCGCTCGAAGTGGGCTACCAGGCCAAGGTGCAGTGGCAGAAGACCGTGAGCCACTACGACACCCGCCTCAACGAGTATCAGGACACCTCGATGTTCTTCGACTATATCGAACACAACCACGGCATCTACGCCAACCTGATGGGTAAGTTCGGCAAATTCACGTTTCAGGTGGGAGGACGCATGGAAGCCGACCTGATGACGGCCAAAAAGAAAACCGAGACTGCCGACACCAGTTTCGACTACAGCCATTTCCGCTTCTACCCCGCCGTGCACCTGTCGTACAAGATCGGCGAGAAGCAGGAACTGCAGCTCAGCTACAGCCGCAGGGTGAACCGTCCCCGCCCGCACAACCTCGACCCCTACGTGGACTACGCCGACTATCCATCTTCCATCTCGTACGGGAATCCCGACCTGAAGCCTCAGGATATCCATTCGATCGAGCTCAACTACTCGCTCTTCCTCAAATCCTCCTCGTTTTACGTAACGGTGTATTACCGCTACCTCAAAGACCTGATACGCCGCTACCAGTTCGAGGCCGAATACGCCTCCACGGGCGAGATCCTGCTGAACCGCACCTTCCACAACTACGCGCACGGCAACACCTACGGCTTCGACATTTCCTACGAACAGCAGCTGCTTAAATGGTGGCGCATGAGCCTGAGCGGAAGCCTGTACCAGAACACCACTTCCGACAAGGCGCTGGACGAATCCTCGGCTGCCGAAGGCATCAGCTACAACCTCCGCTTCAACACCACGATGAACCTGCCCCTGGATTTCGTCGTGCAGCTTTCCTGCCGTTACAGCGGGCCTTCGTACTGGGGCCAGACCAAATTCGACCAAAGCGTTTCGGGCGAGCTGGCGGTACGCAAGAACTTCCTTAAAAAGAAACTGAACGTGGGCCTGCGCGTAAGCGACCTTTTTCATACCCAGCAATGGAACCGCACCGTTACCGGCGAAGGCTTCGTTTCCTACAACAAGCGCCGTCCCAAGAACTCCACGGCACTCTACGTGACCCTCTCCTATAAAATCAACAAAGGCGAGGATAAACAACGCCGCAAGCGCCTCAACTCCAACGAGGACAACGGATTCGGCGGTGGCGGCATGAATTGACACCGCGTATGAAAATCATCTGTATCGGCATGAACTATGCCGAACATATCAAGGAACTGAAGAAGGAAACGCCGCAGGAACCGGTGTTTTTCTGCAAGCCAGACACTGCCCTGCTTACCCGCAACCGGCCTTTTTATATTCCCGACTTCACGAAAGAACCGAACTACGAAACGGAACTGGTGCTGCGCATCTGCAAGGTGGGAAAGAACATCGAGCCTAAATTCGCCTCTTCGTACTACGATGCCTATACCTTAGGGTTCGACTTTACCGCAAGGGACCTGCAGCGGAATTGCTTTGAGAGAAGCCTGCCGTGGGAAATCTGCAAGGGCTTCGACAATTCGGCGGCCATAGGCGAATTCATTTCCAAGGAAAAGTTTCCCCAAGGGCCGCAGCAACTGCATTTCGAAATGAAGAAAAACGGAGAGGTCTGCCAGAGGGGCGACACTTCCGACATGATCTTTACGATAGACCAAATCATAAGCCACGTGTCGAGGTTCCTTACGCTCCGCACGGGCGATTATATTTTTACCGGAACGCCTCCCGGTATCGGGAAAATCGAGATAGGCGACCGTCTGGAGGCCTGTCTGGAAGGCATTCCGGTATTGCGCTGCGCCATTAAATAAGGATGGCCTTCACGCCGGGAAGTTCCTTGCCCTCGAGATATTCGAGCATCGCGCCGCCTCCTGTGGAAACGTAGGAGATGTTCCAGGCCAATCCCAGGCGGTTCACCGCCGCCACCGAATCGCCGCCGCCCACGGCCGTATAGCCGCCGTTCTCGGTAACCTTTCCGATGCAACGCCCGATCTGCAGGGTTCCCTGGCTGAAGTTTTCCATCTCGAACACACCCAAGGGGCCGTTCCAAAGCACCGATCGGGAGCCGGCGATCGCCTTTCCGTATCCGGCAATCGTGTCGGAGCCTATGTCCATGCCCATCCAGCCGTCGGTAATCTCTCCCGTGGGCATCACCTTGCGTTCGGCATCGTTGTCGAACTTGTCGGCGCAGAGCGTGTCGGAAGGCAGCAGCAGCCGCTTGCCTTTTTCCTTGAATATCTTGATGATCTCGAGCGCGGTCTCCATCTTGTCGTCTTCCACCAGCGAATTGCCGATCTTTCCGCCCATGGCCTTGGCGAAGGTATAGGCCATACCGCCGCCGATAAGCATATTGTCCACCTTGTCGACCAGGTTCTTGATCACGTCGATCTTGCTCGACACCTTGGCCCCGCCGATCACCGCCGTGAACGGATGTTCGGCATGGTTCAGCAGTTTCTCGAGGTTGGTGATCTCGTGCGCCATCAACAGGCCGAAATACTTGCTTTCGGGAAAGAATCTGGCGATGACCGCCGTGGAGGAATGGCTGCGGTGCGCCGCACCGAACGCATCGTTTACATAGGCATCGCCCAACGAAGCCAGATAGCGCGCGAATTCCTCGTCTCCCTTGGTCTCGCCCTTGATGAAGCGCAGGTTCTCAAGCAGCATCACCTGCCCCGGCTGCAGAGCCTTGGCGACATCCACCGTAACCTGCGTAAAGGCGTCGCCCGGAAATACGACGGGGCGTTCCAGCGTTTTTTCCAGATGCCGGGCCACGGGCGCAAGGCTGAACTCGGCTTCGAAACCCGTGCCGGCAGGCCGCCCCAAGTGCGACATCAGGATCACCGCCGCCCCGTCCTGCAGAAGCTTGCGCACGGTGGGCATGCTCTCGCGGATACGGGTGTCGTCGGTAATCGTTCCGTTTTTAAGCGGCACGTTGAAGTCGCAACGCACCAACACCTTCTTACCTTTGAAATCGGCTTGTTCTATGGTTCTCATAGTCTCGGTTTTTGAATTCCCTGATTATTATTTCTTGACCGTTCGTTTGACCGCGGGCTTGCGCGCCGTCTTGCCCGGACAGGCTGCGATCTCGTCGGTAAAGCGCTTGGCCAAGGCTTCGGCCTTGCTCTTGGTGGCGCTTTCGGCATACACGCGGACAATGGGTTCGGTATTCGACTTGCGCAACTGCACCCATTCCTTGGTCTTGGCGAAATCGATGCGGATGCCGTCTTCCAGGTTCATCTTTTCCTTGGCGTGGTTTTTCTTGATCTGCGCCAGAATCTTGTCCGCATCCATGCCGGCCTTCAGATCCACGCGTTTCTTGGCGATCACATAGGCGGGAAAAGAGTCGCGGTAGGCGGTCATCGTAAACTTCCTGTCGGCCTTCAGCTTGCGGGCGAACGCGCTCAACACGAGCGCCACACCCACCAAGGCGTCGCGGCCATAGTGCAGTTCGGGATAGATTACCCCGCCGTTGCCTTCTCCTCCGATCACGGCCTTGGCCTTCTTCATCCTTTCTACCACGTTTACCTCGCCCACCGGCGCGGCCACGTACTTGCAGCCGTAGCCTTCGGCCACGTCGCGCAAGGCTCGGGTCGAGGAAAGGTTTGAAACCACCGCGCCCTTGGTATGCTGCAGCACGTAGTCGGCCGCCGCCACCAGCGTGTATTCCTCGCCGAACATGGAGCCGTCTTCGCAGACGAAGGCCAGGCGGTCAACGTCGGGATCCACGGCGATGCCCATGTGCGCCTTGTGTTTCTTTACCTGCGCCGCCAAGTCCTTGAGGTTGGCGGGAAGCGGTTCGGGATTGTGCGCGAAATTTCCCATCGACTCGTCGTTGATGGCACGCACCGTCTGCACGCCCAGGCGTTCCAGCAACAAAGGTATCACCACGGCGCCCGTGGAGTTCACGCCGTCCACCACCACGCTCAGCTTGGCGGCCTTGATGGCCTTTACATCCACCAATTTCAAATCAAGGATGCTTTGGATATGACGGTCTATATCGGGTTCGTCGTAGAACAGGAAACGTCCCAACTTATCTACCGGTGCAAAGGAAAAGCCGCCCTTTTCGGCCATCTTGACCACCTTGGCGCCATCTTCGGCACTGATGAACTCGCCTTTTTCGTTGAGCAGCTTCAAGGCATTCCATTCCATGGGATTGTGGCTGGCGGTAATGATGATGCCGCCGTGGGCCTTGTGTGCCCTTACCGACATTTCCACCGTAGGGGTCGTGGAAAGCACCAGTTCCACTACGTCAACGCCCATGCCCATGAGCGCACCCTGCACGAGATGATCCACCATCTGACCCGAAATACGCCCGTCGCGGCCTACCACGATGCGAACGCGTTTCACCTTGGCGTTCTTTTCCTGAATAAAGCGGGCGAACGCACTGGTAAACTTAACGATATCTATAGGCGTAAGGTTTTCGGCTTCCTTGCCGCCGATGGTTCCCCGGATGCCGGAGATGGATTTTATCAAGGTCATGGCTTTCTGTCTATTGGATTTTCACTCTGTTCTTGTAGGCTTTCATCGTGTTCATCAGCAGGGCTGCGATGGTCATCGGCCCCACCCCGCCCGGAACGGGCGTGATGGCGCTGCATTTGGGCGCCACTTGGTCGAAATCCACGTCGCCCAACAGACGGAATCCGCTCTGCCTGGTCTTATCCTCTATCCGGTGGATGCCCACATCGACCACCACGGCGCCGTCCTTCACCATATCGGCGGTAACGAAACCGGGCTTGCCGAGGGCGGCCACCAAAATGTCTGCCTGACGGGCTTCTTCTGCCAGATTCTTCGTCTTGCTGTGGCAGATGGTCACGGTGGCGTTGGCGTGCGGGTTGTTGCGGCTCATCAACAGCGCCATGGGCGTTCCCACGATATTGCTGCGACCCAGCACCACGCATTTCTTACCCGAGGTCTCGATATCGGCGCGTTTCAGCAGTTCCATGATTCCGCAGGGCGTGGCCGGAACGAAGGCGTCCTCGCCCAAGGCCAGCCGCCCCATGTTGACGGGATGGAATCCGTCGATGTCCTTGGCCGGATCCACGGCGGCGATGATGCGGTCCACATCGATATGCTTAGGCAAGGGAAGCTGCACGATAAAGCCGTCCACTTCCTCGTCTTGGTTCAGGAACGAAATCACCTCGAGAAGTTCCTTTTCGGAAATGTTCTCCTCGTAGCGGTACAGCGAGGAAGTCATGCCCACCGCGCGGCAGTTCTTTTCCTTGCTGGCGATGTAGGTCTCGCTCGCCCCGTCGTGTCCCACCAGGATGGCGGCCATGTGCGGCGCGCGGTAACCCTTGTCTATCAAAGAAGCGACCTCGGCGGCTATCTCTTTCTTGATGGTCTCGCTGATGGTCTTTCCGTCTATCAGTTTCATGTCCGTGTGCTTGTATTTTTGGTTATGCCCTGCGGCTTATCTTCTTTTCTTCATGTTGCGCATGGCCTGCATCACGCCCGGCTTGGAAACGGCGCGCATCATCTTCTTGGTTTCCTCCAGCTGCTTTATCATCTTGTTGACCTCGCCGATGGTGGTGCCGCTGCCCATGGCGATACGCTTGCGGCGGTTGGCGTCCAACACCTGCGGGTGCGAGCGCTCGTAGGGGGTCATCGACTGGATCATGGCTTCCACGGGCTTGAAGGCGTCGTCCTTGATATCCACGTCGCGCAGCATCTTGCCCATACCGGGAATCATGCCCATGAGGTCTTTCATGTTCCCCATCTTCTTTATCTGCTGTATCTGGGAATAGAAATCGTTGAAGTCGAAATCGTTGTTGCGGATTTTCTTATGCAGCTTGCGGGCTTCCTCCTCATCGTACTGCGCCTGGGCTTTCTCCACCAGCGAAACAATGTCGCCCATACCCAGGATACGGTCGGCCATACGGGAGGGATAGAACACGTCCAGAGCATCCATCTTCTCGCCCAGGCCCACGAACTTTACGGGCACCTGCACCACCGAACGTATCGTAAGCGCAGCCCCGCCCCGGGTATCACCGTCTAACTTGGTAAGGATCACCCCTTGATATTGCAACTTGTCGTAGAAGGCCTTGGCGGTGTTCACGGCATCCTGGCCGGTCATGGCATCCACCACGAACAAGGTTTCCTGCGGATGGATCTCTGCCTGGATGCGGCCTATCTCGTCCATCATCTCTTCATCCACCGCCAGACGGCCGGCGGTATCCACAATCACCACGTTGAACGCGTTCTCCTTGGCGTGGCGCAGGGCGGCCTTGGCAATCTTTACCGGATCTTTCTCCTCGCGCCGGGCGAACACGGGCACCTCGATCTGAGCGCCCAAGGTTTCCAACTGGTCGATGGCGGCGGGACGGTACACGTCGGCGGCCACCAAAAGCGGGTTCTTGCCTTTCTTGTGCTTGAGGAAATAGGCCAGTTTGGCCGAATGGGTGGTCTTACCCGAACCCTGCAGGCCGGCCATCAGGATAACGGTGGGATTGATCTGCAGGTTGAGCTCGGCTTCCTTGCTGCCCATCAGTTCGGTAAGTTCCTCGTGCACGAGCTTCACCATCATCTGCCCCGGCGAAACGGAGGTAAGCACCTGCCGACCCAAAGCCTTTTCCTTTACGGTGTCCGTAAACTGCTTGGCTATCTTATAGTTGACGTCGGCTTCCAACAAAGCCTTGCGTACTTCCTTAAGCGTTTCGGCTACATTGATCTCGGTGATTTTGCCCTGGCCCTTGAGCACCTTAAAGGCTCTGTCCAACCTATCTGAAAGACTTTCAAACATTTCTTCCTACTTAAATTTAAAACCAAACACCCCGAAAGGGTAAAAGGCAAATTTACATCATTTTCGCGGGCTTTAAAAATCGAGTGAACAGAGCACCTTAGATTGTTTATCTCTGAAATTTCAACAATTCACCCGAATGATGGGTTTGCCGAAGAAATTGCCGAGCATGGCAAGGGTTGCGAGCGTAAAGTTGTGCTCCCCGCTAAGCCAACGGGTTACCTCGTTCGGTCGCTTGCCTATAGCATCGGCCAGTTGCTTTTTGGATAGACCCCGCTCGGTCATCAGCGCATCTATCTGATTGGATATCTCGAACGAAAGACGCGCTTCCGCCCTATCCGCCGCGGATATCTCACCCAATAAATCCCGAAGCGACATTTCTGCCCTTTTCATAGTTTAAAAATCTTGTCGGTTTGAATCTCATTTTCTGTAATGCGCACACTTCCCTCCCGAATTCCATCCTTGAGCAACTTATCAAAACGTTGCAGCGTAACCACATAACCTTTCAACGAATCATCTTCGTCATAAGTCCTGCTTGTCTTCGCGCCCCCATTCCCCAAAACAAGAATCCTATCGGAGAGCCGAAGACAATACAAACGGAGTTTTGAACGAAGTACCGGAAGCGCCACCACCGAATCCTTCATCTTGCCTTCAGGCCGAAAATATCTTTCCAACGCCCCAAAGTCCAATATTTGATCGATGAATTTTGCTATCACTTTGAAATCTTTATCAAAAACGGCATCCTCACGGAATTTCGACACAAATTTCTTGAATTCGTGCCTGTCGTCGGTGAGAAATTGAATCGAATAAACCGTACAGTTTTCGGTTTGATCGAGTAAAATAAGTTCCACTTCGCTCATGGCCGGATCTCGTTTTACGTTTCAAATATACTACAAATATTTTACACAAATGTAAAATACAGATCTTTCAACACAAGCATCATGCAAAAACTGCGTCCACTTGCCTATTATATAAATCCAATATCCCGAAATTTATCGAACCCACATTGCGGAAAAAGCCCGGGCCGCTCCCCATCAAAAAAAATCTTGCATATTTAAAAACTTAACGTACATTTGCGCCCCGGAAACGATTTGAAAAAAAAACGTTTCCTTGTATTATGAGTACCGAACGTAAAGAAACACTGTGTCCTGACCCGCAAATGCTGGAGCAGATCTCGGATCTGTTCCTCAAATACGGATTGCGCAGCACCTCGATGGACGACATCTGCCGGCACTTGAACATGTCGAAGAAAACGCTATACCAATACTTCGAGAACAAGGAGCAGTTGGTGGAAGCCGTTTTCATGATGCGGCATCAGGACTTCGATTTTGAACACATCAGGCAGAAAATCCAGCCCGTTTCCGCAATTCAGATTCTGTTCGGAACCGTCGATCATTTCCTGCAGGTCCAGCAGAGCCTGCTGCCGGCCAATATGTTCGACCTCAAGAAATATCACCCGGTGGTATTCGACAAGTTGGCCAAGCATATCGAGATCTTTATCTGGAAATTCTATACGCTTGTCTTCAAGAAAGGACAGGACGAAGGGATTTTCAGAACCGATATCGACCGCGACATCCAGATATGGCTGTTCGCCGAACAGTTCTCCATGCTCCGCGACCCCGAGAAACGGGACTCGCTCAAATATCCCCTGCACGAAATCGTATATACCGTTACGGAAAATTTAATCCGCAGCGTGGCCACTAAAAAAGGCATCGAGGAACTTGAAAGATTCAAGAAATCGCCCCTTTTCAACAATAAGGAATTGAATGAGCTTCTTCACGAACACGGCTCTCATGCCGAAGCGAAGGAGAAGTCATACCAAAAATAGTCACACCGAATTTCCAATCAAAAGAAAATGAAAAGAAGAACCCTCATTCTCGGTTTGATGATGGCAGGATTGCTGCCGTTGTCGCCGTTTTCGCGCGCGCAGGAACAGCGTTCCGACCAGGCCGTTTTGGAGGAAGCCGCTCTCGAAGAGCCGCAACACCTGAGCCTGGAAGAAGCCGTTGATTTCGCGCTCGAACACAACAAAAGCCTGCAGGCCTCCCGGCTGGACATCGACCTGTATAAAAAGAAGGTGATGGAAGCCGTTTCTGCCGGTATCCCGCAAATCAACGGAAGCCTGGGGTATTCCTCCTATTTCGGCTACGAAATGAACTTTATGGGAGCTGGCTCGAATACGATAGACCCCGAACTATTACAAAAGTATTCCGAACATTTTGAGGCGATAAGTCTCGCCATGGGAGATATGTCGGGCGGCAGGAAGATGAAAGACAACTTGGGATTGAACGTATCTGCCCAGTGGACATTCAGCGGACAGTGGGTCGTGGGCATACAGACAGCCAAAATCGCCCGTACCTTGGCCTCCCAACAAACCGACATCACCGCCCTGGACATTAAAAGTACGGTGTACAATTCGTACTACACGATTCTGGTTTGCGAACACCTGCTCGAAATCCTGAACGACAACCTCAAGAACATGCAGGAAATCCTGCAGCACACCCAAAATATGTACGATGCCGGTAGTCTGGAAATCAGCGACGTGGACCAACTCCGCATTACCGTGGGACAGCTCAACAACAGCAAGTTGGCCATGGAACGCACCGTGGACGTGAACTACAACCTACTCCGCATCCAGTTGGGCGTGAAGGCCGGCACGCCGCTTGTCCTTACCGAGCCCCTCGACCGCTTCCTGAACGTGGAATTGTTCGCCGAATGGGCGTTCAAGAATCTGGACGTAAACGAGAACCTGAGCTATCAGGCCACGCTGACCCAGGAAAAGATGCAGAAGAAATCGCTCACTTCGGCCTACCTGGCTTGCGTTCCCACGCTCAGCGCGGGTTACAACTACCAGTATCAGATTATCGAGGGCGGTTTCATGAATATGCCGCACTCCGCCACCGTAACCCTCAACGTTCCGATTTTCGGCGGACTTTCCCGAACCTCCAAAATCAACCAGGCCAAGATAAGCCTGCAGCAGACCCGCCTCAACAAGAGCCTGCTCGAAGACCAGCTGCACCTGCAGGAAGCCCAGTACAAGTACAACCTGCAGAACGCCACCGAGAACTTCAAGCTGCAGAAAGACAATATGGAAGTGGCCAAGAGTGTGTTGGGACATTACCAAGCCAAGTTCGAGGTGGGGGCCATCTCGAGCCTCGACCTGACCCAGGCCAACAACAATTACCTGGGCGCGGCCAACAACTACACCTCCGCCTGCCTTGACCTGTTGCAGGCGCAGACGGAACTGCTCAAGCTTTACAACGAGCTTCCGTAATTCAAAACCATACATTACTCACCCGAAAAACTTAAAGCGTCATGATAAAGAAAACATTGTTGGGTATCGCCGCCTTGGCTATCCTGACCTCCTGCGGTTCCAAGAAAAGCGCCGAAACCGTGCAAGAAGAAAACAAGATTACGGTGAAGGTGCAGAAATTAGAAAAAAGGAGCGTTGCCCGCACGCTCGACTATGCCGCCAACCTGCAGGCCGACGAACAGGTGTTCTACGCTCCCGCCACCGCCGGCCGCATCCAGAAGATTTATGTGGAAGTGGGCGACCGCGTGAAGAAAGGCCAGTTGCTGGTGGAAATGGACAAGACCCAGTTGAGACAGACCGAAGCCCAGTTCGAGAACATCAAGACCGAATACGACCGTGCCGTGAAGCTTAAAAAGACCAACAGCATAAGCCAGCAGGCGTACGACCAGGCCGTTACCCAATACACCGTAACCAAGGCCAACCTTGAGTTCCTGCGCGAGAACACCCGCATGGAAGCGCCCTTCGACGGCGTGGTGACGGGCAAATATTTCGAAGACGGCGAAATGTACACCGGCGGCGCTTTCGGCGGCGCATCCAAACCCTCCATCATCGCCCTCGAAAAGATCAACCCGCTCAAAGCCTACGTGAACCTTTCCGAGCAGTACTTCCTGCAAGTGAAAGAAGGCACGGAAGTGGCCCTCAAATGCGCCATCTTCCCCGACCGCGTGTTCCCCGGCAAGGTAAAGATCGTTTATCCCACCGTTGACCCCGCCTCCCGCACCTTCTCGGTGGAAGTGCAGGTTCCCAACGCCAAGGAGGAACTGCGCCCGGGTATGTACACCAACCTCGAATTCCATGTAAGTCAGTCGGATGCGGTACTGGCGCCGGCCATCGCCGTGCTCAAGCTGCAGGGCTCCAACGACCGATATGCCTTTATTAACAACAATGGAAGAGCCAAACGCGTAAACGTCACCATCGGCAAACGTTTCGAAGACATGGTGGAAATCATCAGTCCCGACGTGCACGAAGGCGACGAATTGGTGGTGGTGGGTCAAGGCAAGCTCGTTGACGGTTCGCCCTTGGAAATCCTCCGCTAAGTTTCTCTCATCCTTAAAGACCTACTGTCATGAGTATATTCACAACAGCCGTAAACAAACCCATCTCCACCTTGATGATCTTCGTGGCCATCCTGGTGCTGGGTATCGCCTCCTACCTGAACCTTCCGGTGGACCAATACCCCAAGATGGACCCGCCGTACATCACGGTAATGGCCACCTACCCCGGCGCCAATGCCGCCGACATCGAGGAGAACGTCACCAAAATCCTCGAAGACCAGCTCAACTCGGTGGACGACCTTAAGGAAATCACCTCCACTTCGTACGACAACCTGGCCGTAATCAGCCTTGAGTTCGAATGGGAAGTGAACCTGGACGAAGCCTCCAACGACGTGCGCGACGCGGTCGATAAGTCTATGACCAACCTGCCCGACGACATCGACCGGCCCACCATCATGAGGTTCAACACCTCCATGATGCCTATCCTGATCTATGCCGTCACCGCCGAGGAATCGTACTCCGGCTTGGACAAGATTATCGACGACAAGCTTATCAACCGCTTGAACCGAGTGGACGGCGTGGCTTCGGTTACCCTTGCCGGAGCCCCCGAACGTGTAGTCTATGTGGATCTCGACCCCAACAAACTGGATGCCTACCACCTTACCGTAGAGCAGATCGGCAACAAGATACTGGCGGAAAACCGGGACGTTGCCTCCGGTAGCGTAAAAATGGGCATGATGGACTACAGCCTGCGCGTGGAAGGAGAATTCGACGAAAGCGACCAAATCAAGGATATCGTGATCGGTACGCAGAACAACCGTACCATATACCTGCACGACGTGGCCAGGGTTCGCGACACGATCAAGGACATTACCCTGGAACAGACCATCAACCGCGGCAACGGCGGGGTGTTGCTCATCACCAAGCAGACCGACGCCAACGCGGTGGCCGTGGCCAAAGAGGCCAAAAAGCAGTTGGAAATAGCCAAGAAGGAACTGCCTTCCGACATCAACTTCCAGATTATCTCCGACAACTCCGACTTTATCGTGAAATCCATCAACAACCTGCAGGAAACCTTGCTCTACGCCTTGTTGTTCGTGGTATTGGTGGTGTTCCTTTTCCTGGGCAGATGGCGCGCCACCTTCATCGTGGCCCTAACCATTCCCATATCGCTTATCGTGGCATTCATCTACCTGTTCGCCACCGGCGAATCCTTGAACGTGATCTCGCTCTCGTCCCTTTCCATTGCCATCGGTATGGTGGTCGATGACGCCATCGTGGTTTTGGAAAACGTCACCAAGCATATCGACCGCGGCAGCCGTCCGCGCGAAGCGGCCAAATACGGAACCAACGAGGTATGGCTTTCGGTTATCGTGACCACGCTCGTTACCGTGGCCGTGTTCTTCCCCCTTACCCTGGTGACCGGCATGACGGGCATCCTGTTCAAGCAGTTGGGCTGGATCGTCTGCATCACCGTCTGCACCTCGACGATAACGGCCATCTCGCTTACCCCCATGCTTTGCTCGCAGTTGCTCAAACTGAGGGACAAGACGAAGGCCAAGAAATATTCTTTCTACGCGATGTCTTCCCGCGCCCTCGACAAACTGGACGCCGCCTACGAAAAACTTATCAACTGGGTGCTCCGCCACAAGTCAACCACCATTTGCAGCATGCTCGCTCTCTTTGTCGGCTCCCTCTTCCTTGCCAAGTTCATCAAGACCGACTTCATGCCGCAAAACGACCAGAACTCGCTTAACGCCTACGTCAAGATGCAGTCGGGCCAACGCGTGGAAGAAACCAAGCGGGTAGCCTTGCTTATCGACTCGGCCATCCGCGCCAACGTTCCCGAAATCACGGTGATGAACCTCTCCTACGGCAGTGAGGAAGAAGCCTCTTTCGCCTCCATGATGAACACCACCGGGAACAACATCCTAAATATGCGTATCCGTACCCTGGACCTGAAGGACCGCGACCGCAGCGTATTCGAAATAGCCGACCAGATCCGCGGTATCCTGAGGAGTTTCCCCGACGTGTTGGAATACACCGTCTCTTCCTCCTCCGGTGGTTTCGGCGGCAGCAGCAATTCGGTGGATGTGGAAATCATCGGCCACGACTTCAACATTACCAGTGCCTTGGCACAACATATCTCACGCCTTGCGCAGGATATCCCCGGTGTGGGCGACGTGAAGATCAGCCGCGACGACGACAAGTCCGAGCTTCAAATCATCCTGGATCAGGACAAGCTGGCCCGCCACAACCTCACCACGACACAGGTAGGTTCCTACCTGCGTAACCGTGTGTATGGCTTCCGTAACAGCAAGTTCAAGGAAAACGGAGAAGAATACGACATTATCGTCCGTCTGGACGAAGAATACCGTTCTTCGATCACAGACGTGGAAAACTTCCTGATTCCCGATGGCAACGGTCAGAAAATCCGCTTGAAGGAACTCGGTTCCATCCGCGAATACTACTCGCCGCCCAATATCGAACGAAAGAGCAAGCAGCGTTACCTCAAGGTAAGTATCTCGCCTGCCGCCGGCGTACCTATCGGACAGATCGCCGCCTCCGCCCAGCAGATTATCGACAATCTGGAAGATGTTCCCAGCGACATTTCCTTCTACCTGGGCGGCAGTTACGAAGACCAACAAGAATCTTTCGGTTCGCTCACCGTTCTGCTCTTGCTGTCCTTGATGCTGGTGTATATCGTGATGGCAGCCCAGTTCGAAAGCTTCAAGATGCCGTTCATCATCATGATGGCCATTCCTTTCGCCTTTACCGGGGTAATCCTCGCCTTGCTGATGACCAACACGCCCTTGAGTATCGTGGCGGCCTTGGGTGCGGTATTGCTGGTAGGTATCGTTACCAAGAACGGTATCGTGCTCATCGACTTCATCAACCTCTTGCGCGAACGCGGCATACCTCTCTACGAAGCCATCGCCCAAGCCTGCCGTTCCCGTCTGCGCCCGGTATTGATGACTTCGTTGACCACCATCCTCGGTATGGTGCCTATGGCATTGAGCATGGGAGAAGGTTCCGAAACCTGGCGACCTATGGGTATCGCGGTTATCGGGGGGATGATCTTCTCCACCTTGATCACCATGATTATCGTTCCCGCCATCTACGCGGCCACCAACAAGAGCGGAAACCGCAACAAGCAGAAGACGATCGCCAAGCAATACACCTTTATGCACGGCTTCGATCCCAAGGAACTTCCGCAGGTAACCCAATAGTTTAAATCCGGGGAGACGGGCCGATGGACACGCCCGCCTCCCCTCAATATCCGAACCATGAAAAAAGCAGTCTTTATAGCCTATAACCAAGCCCTTACCGAGCGTGTGGACTACATCCTCAAACAGCTCAACATAAAGGGCTACACGCAATGGCCCACCGTAAACGGCGCGGGAAGCTACACGGGTGAACCGCGTATGGGGAACCACACCTGGCCGGAGATGAACTCGGCCACGATGACCGTGGTGGAAGCCGAAATGGTGCCGATCTTGCTGAAGTATGTGAAGCAGCTGGATGAAATCAACAAGGAGAACGGGATCAGGGCCTTTGTCTGGGACATCACCGAAATGTACTGAAAGAAGAGATTTTAAGGGGTAATCTGCTGCCTTGCTTCGGGCTTGTACCTCAGTTACGTACTGAAGTACGCTCTTTCGGGCAAGCCCTCGCGGCGTTGCATCTCACCCCTTAAAATCTCTTCTTTCTTCCCGGCGCTGTGGCACCTGCACGGGAATGCCTCGGCGGCGTTTTGGCTCTGACTAAAAAAAAGGAATGGGCTCGCGAATGCGAGCCCATTCCTTTTTTCATGCTTACCATAAAATCACCCTTTGATTTGTAATAAGATTTTATTTTAATATATTTGTCGTGGATAAAATTATTTTGGTTCATGGCAAAGAAGATTCAGACAGCCGAACGGGTATCGGAGGAAATGTCCGACAATTTTGTTTTTCAACGTTCCAAGTTGGCCTATTGTCTGGCGGCTGAAAAATTACAGGGCAAGGTGCTGGAAATCGGTACCGGCATGGGCTACGGCGCACGCATTCTGGCCCCCAGGGCGGCCGAATTTCATACGCTCGACCGGTTTCGCTCCCCTCTTGATGCCGACCTGGCTTCCAAGGTTCGTTTCCGGCAGGCCACCGTTCCGCCCGTCCCGTTCGAAAACGATACTTTTGACTTTGTGGTTTCCTTTCAGGTAATCGAACATATCAAGAAAGACAAGGTGCTGGTGGACGAGATATTCCGCGTGCTCAAACCCTGCGGGCAGGTTATTCTTTCCACACCCAATAGAAGCATGTCGCTGACACGGAATCCGTTCCACGTAAGGGAATACACGCCCCAAGAATTCCGCGCGCTTTTGGCCTCTCGCTTTACGGACGTCACACCCGGTGGCATCACGGGCAACGAAAAGATTATGGAATATTACGAGAACAACCGCAAGGGCGTGGCCGCCATCACCCGCTTCGATTTCCTCGACCTGCAACACCGCCTGCCGCGCCAACTCCTGCAGATCCCTTACGATATACTGAACCGTCTGAACCGGGTGCGGCTGCTCAGGAAAGGTAACGGACTGGTGGAATCTATCGCGATGGACGATTATTTATACTCGCCCGATCCGGAAAACTGTTTCGATTTATTCTATACGGCACGGAAATAGAATAGGAGCACAAAAAAACTATTCCTTTCAACAATACTTCCCAAGGGTCATACCTACAATGCGGCCAGCAACCCGTGTACCAGTTCGAAGTTCTTTTGGGGTGCGAGGGTCCAGAAGTCGTTGTACTGGGCCATGTTGTCGGCCTTCTTGCCGGGGGTGTCGCTGATTACGCGCAGCGACAGGAATGGAATCTGCCAGATATGGCACACCTGCGCCATGGCCGCGCTTTCCATATCGACCGCCAGCACTTCGGGGAAACGCTGCCTGATGGCCTGCAGTTGCACAGGGTCCTGGATAAACTGGTCGCCGGTGCAGATAAGCCCCGTCCTTACGCGTTCGTGGTTCACGGCCCGCAATAATTCGGGAGAGGCCGCGTAACGTGCGGGAAAGCCCTGAACCTGGCCGTATTCGTTGCCCGTGCCGCAATCCACATCGTGATACACGCAGAAATCGCCGGCCACCACGTCGCCCACTTCCAGGCCCTCGCCCAAACCGCCGGCCACGCCCGAATTGACAAGCGCATCGGGCGCGTATTCGTACTTTATCAGGTTAATGCCGGTGGCCGCCGCCACCTTGCCGATACCCGACTTCATAAGCACCACCTCCTTGTTCTCCACACGCCCGACGGCGATGCGGAAACCGGAGGCGGAAACGTCTCTCTTCTGCTGCAACAGGCCTTCCATAAGGTCGAACTCCTTATCCATGGCCACCACGACGGCTATCCTTTTCATCGGCATTCGTTTTAGAACGCCGCAAAAGTACGGGTTTTTGACAAGCCTTGCCCCGATTTTTATAAATTTGCCCTCACCTCAACATATACAGAAATGAAGCTGAAGAAAACCGCCGGCGTGTTTTGCCTGCTTTTGCTGCTGGCTCTGCTTGGCCAAGGCCAGAACCAGTTCAGTACCTATAACCGCAACGAGGCGCGCGAGAACCGCCTTGGGATGGAAACCATCGGCAGCCGCCAGTTCCAGCGGGTCGTGTTTAAACGGTTTCCCTCCAACATAAAGAACGTTATCGTGATGATTCCCGACGGATGCAGCACCGAACTGCTGGCCGTGGGCCGCTGGATGAACAACGGCCTGCCGCTGGCGCTCGACAGCAGGATACGGGGTCTGGTGCGCACCTATTGCTCCGACAGTCCCATCGGCGATTCCGCCCCCACCGGCAGCACCTACGCCACCGGCCACCGCTCCCAGGACGGCTTCGTGGCCACCTACCCCGCCCGCAGCATGGACAGCACCGGCCTCCGGTTCAACACCGACACCGCCTTGGCCTACCAGCCCATGTTCACGCTCCTGGAAGCCGCCCGATTGCAAGGAAAGGCCACCGGCATGGTGGTTACCTGCTATTTTCCGCACGCCACGCCCGCCGATTTCCTGGCACACACGCCCAAGCGCAACCAATACGCCCGTATCGCCAAGCAGATGGTGCACCACCCCTGCGACCTGCTGCTGGGCGGCGGCGCCTACTGGATCGACTCATCGTTAAAGACGGGCTATGACGCCGTAAAGGAACTGGAAGGCCGGGATATCTTCTATACCAAACGCTTTTCCGAAGCCAGGCAAGACGTGGACAACGGCAACTACAGGATCTGGGGACTGTTCAGCCAAAAGGAAATGGACTACGAGATAGACCGCGACCCGCAGGAACAGCCCTCGCTCGAAGAAATGACCCGTCTGGCCATCGAGGCCCTCTCGCAGCAGGAAAACGGCTTCTTCCTGATGGTGGAAGGCAGCAAGGTGGACTGGGGCGCGCACAACAACGACCTGCCGGCCACTGTATTCGACTTCCTGGCTTTCGACCGGGCCGTGGGCGCCGCCATGGAGTTCGCCAAAAAAGACGGACAGACGCTGGTGGTCGTGATGCCCGACCACCAGACGGGCGGCCTTAGCCTGGGCAACCGCCGACTCAATTCGGGCTACGCGCAGACGAGTGCGGAAGAACTGTTCGAACCTTTGCGCAACTGCAAGGCCTCGTACGAAAAGACGGTAAAGGACCTCTTCGCCCAAAAATCCGGCAAGCCCTTGGGCGAACGCCTGAGACAAAGCGTAAAGGCCAATTTCGGCATCGACAGCCTCCCGGCCGAAGACCTGGCACGTTTAACGGAAATCTTGAAGGAACACAAGGACAGCCGCAAGAGCGTCCGCGCGCTCAGCGAGGTGCTGAACCGCCATTTCTATCTGGGATGGACCACCTTCGGACATAACGGCGGCGACGTGATGTTCGCCACCTATCATCCGCAGGGCGATGAATTGAAGGGCCTTATCGATAACGAAGAAATCGCGCCCTACATCTGCCGCCAGGCAGAACTGGGCAATCTGGATTCGCTCACGCAAGCGTATTACGCACCCTTGCACCGGGTGTTTCCCCAAGCCGAAACCAATGAAATCCTGTTCAGGAACGCCAAGCACGACGAGTCGGAAGACCCGCTCTACATCGAGCTGGTTTTGGAAAACGGCAAGCGGCTGAAACTTTTTCCGAACACCGACCGCGCGCAGCTCAACAAGAAGAAGATTACACTGCCGGGCATCTGCATCTACAACGGAAAGGGCTTTTACCTGCCTATGGAAACCGTCAACCTCGTGAAGTAAAAGCTAAACTTGCGGCGAAAACGCCCTCGCTATTTAAGGCGGCGCAGGGCGCTCCACCAGCGCGCGGGCACCTCGTTCTGCTGGGCGGTCTGGTAATCGGCGTACGAACAGGCCAGATAGCAATGCCGGCCGTACCGCTGTTTCTGTTCCTCACTGCATGGCAATTCAATCCACCAACGGTCGGTCTGCTTACATTTATGGAACACCAGGTCTTGTTCCAGTTCTTCCAGGGGCACGATATACTGCTTGAACTCCACGCCGGTGGCGGTTAAGGGATGGTCGTCGCTGCGGTGTTCCATACCGTCGAGGAAACACCACACCATTTCGGCCATCAACTGGGCGCTGCTGTCCGCCTGGTCGAGCGCGGGATAATACTCGAACAGACCCAACACCCCTACCTGACGGCTGATGCCGGCGTAACGCGCCAGCTGGCAGGCCTGTTCCGCGGTGAAACCGGTGGGACGCGCCCAGGGGTTGGCCGGACTGTCGGCCTTCTTTACCGCGCAGAGGTCGAAGCTTACGCAATCGGAGTCGCGCACATAGGGCTCGGCCGCCTGCAGGTTGTCGCGCAACATACCGTAGCGGCAGGCATCGAAAAACAGACGGTTCATCAGCCCTATCGCGTCCTTGTCCACCAGATAGGTCTGGTAGCCCACGTTCATATAGTTGTACAGGTAATTGTCGGGTTCCACCACCATACGCGCCGCAAAGGAATTGTGGCTCAACGGCTCGGCAATCGGGTCAAAGTCGGCGTTCATGCCCTCGGCTATATTGAGGCGGGAATCGACGGTAAGGATATTGGCCATCCGGTGCAGCCGCACATAGGCACGATAGACGGCATAGGTAAGGTCTTGCGTGCCGCCCAGCAACACCACCACGGTATTCTGCGCCAGCAGGCAGGAAATCACCTCCGAGAGGGCGAAACAGGTGTCCTGCAGGGTCTTTCCGCATTTCAAATCGCCTAAATCCACCAGCTTTCCCCACGAGGCCGAGCCATATAGGTTGTAGAGCTCGCGGCGCACGTTTTCGGCACCGTTGCAACGCAATCCGTCGAGGCTGCCTCCCCGGCTTTCCTCCAGTCCGATAAAGGCCACGGCCGCACCTTGCACCGAGGGGAAATGTTCGGGAACCGTAAATTTCTGCACCTGACGGCCCAGACGGGCGGTATTGTCGGCATAAAACGCCCCCGCCTCCATATACGGACAGGGATTGAAATACAGGCTCAGGTCTATCTCTTTCATCTGAAAACATTTGTGGCGATGCCCGCCATACGGACACCGCCACAAAAATAGAACAGAATGCCTTTCAAAAACGGCCTGTCAACGGCAAAGCATTCACAACCCGAGGTTAATTACAGCTTGATCAGCTTGCCCCGCTTGCGCGAGCCTCCCGCCAGACGGATTTCGTAGAAATAGCAGCCGGCCTGCAGGTTCGGCAGACGTACGCTGGCCGATTTCACGCCCTCGTCGGAGAGTTTACGGTACAGGACATACTTGCCCGTTACCGAGAACAGCCGTATGGAGAGCAGGTTTTCCTCGCCCGACTCGATATGCAGGTCGCCGTTCTCGCGCAACGGATTGGGATAGATCCGCAGGTATGTGCCGGTATCGTTCGTATCGGGAGGGATGACGGGATCGTTCGGCTTGACCTCAGGCGCATTCACGCTGGCCGTAAAGATCTCGGTATGTGTAACCGCATACCGATAGTCGGGCATGGTGCTCACCTGATTGAAATCGGCATCGCTCCAGTTCTTGAACGTAACGCTGTCGTAAAGGTAAATGCCGATCTGCGCGGTATCGCCCAAATAGTAGGAGCCGCCGCCGTAGGTAAGGCCGCCCCGTGCTGGGTAAACCTCCGTTACCACATTGTAGCGTTTAGGGGCGAACACGGCCACATAAGCGGCATCCTCCGCAATCCTTACCTGCAAGAGGGCGTCCGTACTGACTTCCTCGCCGTTCAATGTCCAGGCCTTGAACATATGGTCGGCATCGGGCTTGGCTTCGAACGCAAGTTCAAGCCCATAGTTGAATTCTCCGCCGGCGGTTACCGAACCCGCGCCCAAGGGCGAGACATAGGTGGAGATACGGTATTTGAGGGCTTCGAAAACGGCGGTAACCTGCACGTCTTCGCGTGCCTGAACGCCCAATACCGGAACTTCCGCCTCTGTATCGCTCAATTCCAGCTGTTCGCTCTGCCAGCCCGCAAAACGATAACCCTCATCGGGAACGGCTTCCAGCATTACCGTAGCGCCGTAAGCCGTCTGCCCGCCGCCCAGCACCGTGCCGCCTTCGCCGGCCTCCGTCTCGATAAGGAACGTCTTGGGGATAAACCCGGCATGTACGATTCCGGAGGCATCCACGATATAGGTGTAGGGGTTGCGATTGCTCAGAAGTTCGCCATCCTTATCGTACCAAGCATCGAAAACATATTGTTCGGAAGCCCTCGCCTCGATAATCACGGGCGAGCCTTTCAGATAGGCGCCGCTTCCCGAGGCCACGCCGCCCACGCTGCTTTCCACCGACAGCTGCACCGTGTCGCGCGAGAAGCAAGCGGTCAAGACTGTGTCGCGCGTAAGGGTGAACGTGATTTCGGGTTCGGCCGAAATCCATCCGTCGGTGGTTCTCCAGCCCCTGAACTTATAGGTTCCGTACTCTGCCGTAACCGTTACGTCGCTGCCGTAGCCGTAAATCCCCTCGCCCCGCACCATACCTAATTCCTCGGGCTCGGCAATCAATTCCACCTTGTAGTTCTTGGGCGTGAAGATAGCCTCTATGTCCATGTCTCCATCCACTTTCACCGCCAGCACCGGATCGGTGCCCAGGGTAACGCCTTGGCGGGAGGGCATGTTGCGCACCCAGGACGAGAAACTGTAGTCGGGAGCGGGAACCGCCGTCAACACCACCTCCGAACCTTGGTCCACACGGGCGTAGCGGGCGCTGTTGAGGGTATCCTGACTTTGCACGACACCGATGCGCACATCGCCCGCCGTCAATGTACCCGTCGAAAGCCTCACCTCGCGGACCGCCGGTTTGAAACGGGCCTCGAACGAGGTATCCTGCGACACAAAGACGGTGAGTATCGGCGTGGTGGAGACCACCTTGTCCTTGTCGTTGGTCAAGACCCAGCTATCGAATTCGTAGCCCGTGGAGGGAACGGCGGTAACGCTTACCACATCACCGTAAGGCTCCCGGTTAAGGGAGGGAACCACCATGCCCTGCATCGAATTTTCGGGTTCGGCACGTACACGCTTCTGCTCCGGCTCGAAATCGGCGTATATCACCGCATCGCCGGCTATGGTATAGGTGAACCGGGCCTCGCGCGAAATCCGGTTGCCGTAAGCATCCCGCCATTGCCTGAACACATAATTGGACTTAGGCGTGGCCGTAACATCCACCTGGGAGCCGTAATCGTAACGCGAATGCCGCAATTCGAAATGAACGTCTCCGCGCAGGGTGTCGGACGAAAACGCCTGCAAAGAATATGACTCGAGAACGAAACATGCCCTCACGTTCCGGTCTCTGTCCATACGGAAGCCCGCCACGTTTTCACGCAGGGTGTCGAAGCTGCCGTCTCCGTTATCGAGCAACATATACTGCAAGGCATAGCCTATGGCCGGCTCGGCCTCCAGGATGGCCTCGCTGAGATAGGGATATGAACCCGCACCATGCACCTTGCCCGTATTGGCCGGTTCCACTTCCGCAACGATGGTAAACTTCGCCGGAACGAAAGCCGCGGAAAGACTCCTGTCTTCCGTTACCCTAAGGGTATATTCGGCTTCTTTCGACAAGCAGTCTTCCGATGCGGTGTCATCCTCTTCATACCAACCCGCGAAAGCATAGCCATAGGCGGGTTCAGCCTTCAGAACGGCCTGTTTTCCGTAAGCGTAAGGCCCCGTTCCCGTGGCATGTCCCCGGTCTTTTCCGCCGCGCACCGACACCTGCACCTGCAGGGTATCGGGTTCGAAAACCGCCTTATACGAAACATCGTTGAACGACTGCACCTGCAACCTGTCGGACGCATCGAGCAAACGCTCGCCCTGAGCGGTTTCCCAATGCCCGAAAACATAGCCTTCGTTCGGATCGGCCACCAATTCCATCCACAATTCACGGCGGTAGTTGCCTTGGTTGCGCACCTTTCCGGCGGCCTCGGGCATCACCTCCGCCGAGATATAATAGGCGTTTTCCACAAAATAGGCCACGATGCGCGAGTCGCCGCCCACCACATAGGTTTCTTCGGCATTGCGCGAGTAGAGCGAATCCTTAAGCATTCCATCCTGCGTATAGACCATACGCCATTGGGTGAATTTATAGTCCGGCTGCACCGCCTTGGCCGAAATATGGAGGGTGTCCCCGTAGTTCACCTCCTGAATGATCCGCGAGGCATAGTCTCCCGATTCGCCGATACGCACCTGTCCCAAAGCGGAGGCGCCCTCGGTCATCAGGGTAAAGCTGAAGCGGGTGGGCGTGAACCTGGCATAGAAAGCGGTGTCGCTCACTACCTGCACGTGCAGACGGGTATCGCGGGTGTAGGGATTGCCCCCGGCATCCTCCCAGCGCTCGAAACGGTAGCCGAAGGCCGGCACGGCGGTCAACAGCGCATATCCGCCCGGCGCATAGAGCCCCTGTCCTTCCACCGCGCCTCCGTTTTCCGGAATGCATACCGCCCGCACGTCCTTGCGCTTTTCGCTGAACACGGCCACCAAATCTACATTCTGCAGCATCTCTACCTTATAGGGATTGTCTTCCGAAACCTTGTCGATGTTCAGGCCGCGGCGCACGCCCCAATAGAGGAATTCCTTGCCCTCAGCGGCCTCGGCCGTCAAGGTGGCGGTGTCGAAACGCGAATAGAGGCCGTCTCCGCCCGCCGTTCCGAAACCTGCGGGTTCCACCGAAAGCGAAACCGTGTATTTTTTCAGCGCGAACAAGGCCTTGTAGTGACGGTCGCGGCCTTCTATGATGGGCGTGGGTTCCATGGGGTTGGCGTAGGTGGTGTCGAGCAGGTCGTGATCCACGCGCACCCATGCCTCGAAATCGTAATCCTCGGCGGGCGTGGCCGTAAGGCTGAAGCGGTCTTGATACTCATAACGTCCCGCCCCCGAAATGCTTCCCGCGCCCTCGGGCACCGCTTCGGCCGTAATGTTGTACGACTCGATGGCAAAATGCGCCACGAAAGCCAGATCCTCGGTCAAACGCCCGTTATCGAGCACCACGTAGGGATTGTCTTCGTATTGCCTGCCGTCTTTTTTCGATTCCCAATACAGGAACTCGTAGCCCGTATTCGCCTTGGCGGTCAAGGTAACGGTGGTATGCTCGCTCGCCTCCGAATAGGTGCCGCCTCCGGTAAGCACCCCGGCTCCCAATCTATTGGGTTCGACACTGACCGTATGGTAAACCGGAGCGAAAATCGCGGTGAGAAAACGGTTTTCCTCGGCCGTAAACACGTATTTAGCCTCTTTGCCCACCGTGTCGTTGCCTTCCATCCAGGCCACGAACCTGCAATGCGGACGCGCCTCGGCCGTCAAGGTAACCGTACTGCCGTAACCCGTCGAGCCTCCGCCCACCACGGTGCCCAATGTATCGTTGTTCGGGCTCGCGGCGATATCGATTTGCTTGCGCGAAAAAAGAACCTTAAGCTGCACATCGGAAGTGATGAAAAAGATATATTCCTGATTGCCGGAAAGCAAGCCTCCCTGCGAGTTATAATAACCTGAAAACGTATATCCCACAGCGGCCGCCGCATCCAAGCGAACCTGGGTGCCGTGCGTAAATTCATACAAACCCGACATCGTCTTCACCGTTCCCTCCCCTTCCACGTCGATGGTGAGTTTATAGACATTGATGGCGAAAACCGCCCGCAGCCGACGATCGGCGGTAACAGTGAAACTATAGGGATTTCCCGCGCCTTCCAACACCTGGCCGTTTTCCTCCCAATGGTCGAAGTGATAGCCGGTGGAGGGCACGGCCTCCAGAGATGCCGTGGCGCCTTCGCGGTGCACGCCGCCACCCCGCACCTCACCTTGCTCCGCATCGGCAAGGCCTTCCACATTGTAGCCCCGCATCAACACGATATCTTCGGTGCAAGGCTCGCTGTAGATGTTACGGTCGGTGGCATGCAGGCGGATTTTATAGTGCTCGCCCGAAGGCATGGAGGCAGGAATGGTCGCGGTAAAGGTACCGCCTTCGTCGGTCTCCACCGTGCCGATAACGGTCGGATTGGCAAAACTTCCCGAAGCGTCCGAAAGTTCGGCCACCACCTTGTTTTTCTGCGCCGAATTGGAGTTGAGCGGCAAGGTTCCCTTTACGGTAAAGGGAATCTCGCACAACGCCGCCCCGTCGCGCAGGTTGAAGCTGCTGACGGGAAGTTTATTAACCGCAATTTCCGGATTGTACACAAACAGAATGTCATCCACCCATATTTTGGCGCTTCCTCCACCGGGAATCTTGTTGGTGGAGATGGATACCAAAATATAACGGGGGTCGTTGCTGCCACAACCGCCGCGGTCAAAGGGCACGCTGTACCGCACCCATTCCTGGCTTTTACCCGGATTAACCGTGGCGATAGCCACGGCCAGGTTCTTGTCGGTGCCCGGATCCTTTATCTCATTGTCGCCGTGAATAATGGCATTGACCTGCCCTTGGTCGGAAGCCTTATCGGGCGAATACTTCACCCAAACCACCATCGAATCGGGCACGGTGGTGAACGGAAAGTTAAAGCCCGCCGAAGCCCGGTCGGTAAAATTGTAGTTCTCGGCGGACGTGGGCGAGGTACTCCCCATATTGATGCGCCCGGTCGTTACATTGCCGTTCGCCATGACAGAGGCGATCGGGTTCGTTGAAAAGACATACAGGCTGTATTTCCCCGCCGTTCCCGGGCGCCTGTCTCCGGCACGGTCCAAGTGCTTTTCCTTTCCGGCATCAACAAGGCCTCCGGCACTCTTGGCGTTCATAAAGGAGTTCCAGCCCACCGGTTCCACACTCTTTTCGCCCAGGTTGTCGTAGTCTTCAAAGCCCCGGTTCAGCAACTGCTGCGTGCCGTTTATATTCTGCGCCGGAAGCTCCGGAAAAAACACTCCGAAACAGAAGATTGCCCAAAACAATCCGAAAATCTTGCCAAAGGGAATATATGTCGTTTTCATCGCTTGCTTTGTTTTGCTCTATTGCTTTTTGGCACGGGCATCGATACGCATGCCCCGTTCTACGGTAAACGTATATTCGGGATCGGTGGAAAGCGGCGTATCCGAACCTTCCTCGAACCAACCCGAGAACTCGTAGCCCTCGCGAACCTCCACGCTCAGTTTCGCCTCATCGCCTTGATAGAACGATCCCGAACCGTGTAATGTCTTCAATCCTTCGGGCGTGGAGCTGGACAGCTTTACATAGCAGGGCTCTGGCATAAAGTGCGCCACCACCTGCGAAGCCTGCATCCTTTCCGTTTCGATTTCCAATCCGGTGCCGAGAATGCTGTCGTTCAAAGTCCAATATTGCAGACGATGGTTTGCTTCGGGACGCGCCTGCAAGGTAACTGTAGGCGACGTGGCCGAATCTTCCTTCACCCCGATTTCGCCGCGCCCGCCCATATTGCTGATGGGATAAACGGGATAGATGTCTTCCTCGAACACGGCGGTCAGAAGTAAATCGCCCGCGATGCGGAAACGCAGGCTGTCGCGATGGCCGAAAGAGTGTCCCTCTCGCTGCCATTCCACAAAGCGGTAACCTTCTTCGGGAATTGCCGCCAACAACACTTCCTGATCATAGCCGTATTCGCCGCTTCCCGAGGCGGTTCCCTCGCCTTCTGCCTGTACATCCACCGTATAGACGCGTTGTTTCCATTCGGCATACAAGACGGTATCGCCCGTCAACTCGAAGGTAAAGCCCGCCTCGGTGGAAACCACCTCTCCGATTTCGTTTTTCCAAGCCACGAAATCGTAGCCTGAGGGGGCCGGTTCCGTCCAGACGTTCACAAAAGTACCTGTGGTATATTCTCCCGCACCGATCACTTCCACATCAAGTTCTCCCGCCTGCAATTCCAATCTGAAGATATCGGGTTCGAAAACGGCTTCCAGTGTACGGCTGTACGTCATCGTCAAGGTCTGTTCCGCCGCTTCGCCGAACACGTTGCCGAATTCCCGCCAGCCCGCAAAATGATAGCCTCCCTCCGGGCTCGCGGAAACCCGGGCGGTGGAGCCGTAGGCATAGGCACCCTCACCGCTTACGCTGCCGCGTCCGTTCACCCTCACCGTCAGCGTGCGGGAAGCGGGCTTGAAGAAAGCATAGACCGTATCGGGGCCGTCCATCCTATGTTTCCACACAGCCTCTTTCGACAAGGTATCGCGTCCGTCCGCGTGCAGGCTCCAATGCGAGAACGACAGACTGTCATTCCAGGCAAAGGCCTCCACGGAAGCGAAATCCGAGTAGGCATAAAGCCCTGTTCCAAAGGCATCGCCCTGACGTCGGTCGGACGACTTCACATAGAGCATATAGTCGGCAGGACGGAACACGGCGCGCACCTCCGTGGCAGAATCCACGCGCAGCCTAAACACGCTGTCGTAGGAAAGCAGCTGTTCGCCCGCCATATAGGCATAGAAACGATAATGTTCGGCAGGAACAGCCTTCAAGGTGGCCACAGTGCCGTATTTATATTCGCCCGCGCCCTGCGCGCGCCCCGCTTCCGCAGGCTCGCAAAGCAGAGAAACAGCGTATTCCACGGTGTCGAACACGGCAGTCACTTTCCGTCCGCCCATAGGTACGAATTCGTAGTCCACATCTTTCTGTACGTCAATCAAGCCCGTATCGTCCTCACGCCGCCATTCCACAAACCTCATCCCCCCGGCCGGTTTTACTTCCAGCCGGATGGGCGTTTCGAACAACACTTCCACATTGCCCAGCATCTGCCCGCCGTTATAGTGTATATAGCCACCGTTGTAGGGGTTCACCGCCAACTGCGTCTGCACGGGAAGCGGCTCAAAGCGGGCGATTACTGAATCGATGTCTTCGGTTACCGTAAAGGTCCACTTGTGCTGATAGCTCAGGCGGTTTCCGTCCGGGTCGAACCAACCCGCGAACTTGTAGCGCAGATCGTGTTCCACGCTCAAGGTACAGGTGCTTCCGTAAGCATAGGTGCCGCTGCCTTCCACACTGCCCCGGTTTGCATAGCGCGGCACGCCCTTTATCTTAAAGTTTACAGGTTTGAACACCGCCGTGAAGGAGGTGTCGTGCTTGGTCTTGAAACTCAAGTCCGCCTTGCTCCCGATATTTTCGCCAGCCGCATTTTTCCAATGCGAGAATACATAGCCATAGGCAGGCTGCGCCTTGGCCGAGGCCGTTACATCGTAGAGCACCTCGCCGCAGGCAACCCGGCCGGCATCCTCGGGTTCAATCACGAAAGAAACATTTCTCCTGGCCGGCCCCATCACCGCGGTAAGCGTTTCATTCCCCAATACATCGTGCAGGTAGGGATTGACCCGGCCAGAGGTGTCGCCCTGGTCGTTCACCCAGGCTTTCAACTCGTAGCCTTCTTGGGGATACGCATACACATTGGCATTGTAGGCGTATTTGTATTCGCCCGAGCCAAAGGTACTGTCCACTTTACCCGATTCATCGGCCTTAACCGTTACCTTGAACCTCTTTTCTTTGAATTTAGCGGTGAAATAGCGGTCGGAGGCTATATTGTCGATAACAAACGCCGGCTTCCTTTCGTACACGGTATCGGCCTCGTACCACCCCTGGAAGGTATAACCTGCGGAAGTATCCACACGCACCACCACTTTCGAGCCTTTATCGTAGCGATTCATACCGTTCAGGACGCCCGCGCCCAAAGGCGAGACGAAGAGGTTCACCGCATAGCGGATCGGCACGAAACGCGCCGTCAAGACCGTATCGCCGCGCACCGCGAAACCTTCCTGCTCGTAGGTGCTGCTCAAATTGCCCCGGGCGTCATACCAGCCTTCGAACTCATAGCCGGCATCCGGCACGGCGCGGACATTGACAAAATCCATATATTCAAGCGTGTCCTTTTCTTCCTGCGAATTGCCTACATACGCCTTGCCTTTGCCCTCCACGAGCAGTTTCACCGTAAACTTGCCGGGCTCGAACCAAGCCGTCAGCGAGGTGTCGCCCTCTATCTGCGGAATATTTATCACTTGCTCAGGAATAACGACATCTTGCGGCGTCCGCCAACCGATAAAGCGGTAGCCGTCGAACACCTCGGCGCGGATCACCACCGGGCTGTGCCATTCATAGACACCTTCTCCATGGGTCTTTCCATAAAGCGTATTGTTCACGTCGAGCCGCACATTCGAGCGCAGGTGGCTGAATATTGCCGTCACCCTGCAATCCCGCTGCACCTGCAAGAGGTAGGTGTTGTCGAAGTGGTTGAGGGTGTCGTTGTCGATAACCCAATAGCGGAACTCCGCATTCCCGGCGGGTGTGGCCTCCACGTTCAGTTTTTCGGCGAAATGATAGGTTCCGCTTTCCAGGTTCAGGCTTCCCAAATCCGGGTCGTTCACCGCGAACTCCACGCGGTGTTCGTTCGGCGCACAAACGGCCTGAATGGTCGTGTCGCCATAGACGGTAACCAACAGGGTGTCGGCCGTTCCCAAGATCTGATCCCCGCTTTTCCAATGTTCGAAATGATAGCCGTAGTCGGGAGTGGCCCGCAGCACCACGCTTCTGCCGTACACATATGTACCCTGTCCCACGGCATTGCAATACGCTGTCTGCAAAGTAAGGCGGTAGCTCAATGAAGCGAACACGGCATGGAAATCGTAGTCGGCATCCAGATGCGAATCGAGGGTAAGGTCGTAAGGATTGGCCGAGGTGTCGGGAAGCTGTATCCCGTTCCGCTTCACCTCCCAATGGTCGAGACGCCGTCCCCTTTCGGGAACCGCCCGCAAGTAGATATGCGTCAGGTCGAAGGCGCTGTAAATGCTGTCGAGGACAGGCTGGGCGCATTGCAGCACCGAGCCGTTGGCAGGATCATCCACGCTCAGGCGCACATGATACTTGGTTTCGTTGAAAACGGCGAAATATTCCCCGCCCCCCGTGATACCGGGCAATTCCAGACGAGGCGTATTGCCTATCATCTTACCCTCCGCGTCTTCCCAATGGCTGAAGGTGCTGTATTCGCCGGCCGCCGTAGCCTCAGCCACCACGGTACTGAAATGTTTATGCTTGCCGCTGCCCGTGGTGCTTCCTAACTTGGGGTCAGGTTTCACCGAAAACGTGAAATCGTAGGGAACGCTGTCGGTAAGCACATAGACCGTGCCGCCCCGCAAGGCGGTATAGTCATAGGAAGTACCCGGCTCCACCCAAGTCAAATCGCCCAGTTTGAAACCCTTGAACTCATAGCCGGCATGCATTTCCGCACGGAATTTGGCCGTATCGCCGTGCACCACCCGCAGTTCCGTTCCCTTGTTATTCTCAAACCAAGCGGTGGCGCCCACGATGGTGTCGGCGAAGCGAAGGGTGAAGATTGTGTCGAAAACAGCCGTGAGATTGTAGTCGCGGTTCATCGTGAACGGATAGGTGGCGCCTGCCCCTTCCACCTTCGTCCGGTTGTCTTCCCAACGGAGAAAGGCGCAGTCTTCGTTGTTGACGGTCGCCGTCGCGGTCTGCACGCTTCCATGCCTGCAGATCTTGCGGTCCACCGCGTTGGTGGTGCCGTACTGGGTTGCCGGATTGATGGTAAGGTACCACTGCCTGTAGATGCTTACGTCGATGGTATCGCCCAGGGCGTAATTGGAGGCCTCGATACGGATGCGGTATTTGTCGGAATCGGTGATGTCTTTCGGCAAGCTTATCGGGAAACGCCCCTGATGCCTAATATTGTCGCCGCCGTTTAAGGGTTCTCCCGCAATAAGGACGGTTTCTTTTCCGTAGCCGAAATTTCCCTCGGCGTCCGAAAGATAAAGCCGCAGATAATTCTGCACCTTAGGGTCGGGATTCAAGGGATCTTCGGTTCCCGTGTAGAACGTGTACGGCAGTTCGAGTTCAATATTTTCGTTGCCGTGGTGCACCAACGCCAAGGGATTGGCGGTATCTATCGAGAGAATGGGATTATAGATGAACTCCACGTCGTCGATCCAAAGTTCATCGCCTTCCACCACTTCGCGGAAGTTGTTGCCCGCCGTAAAGCTGAGCAACAGATAGGCCGGAACGTCCTCGCTCTGATATTGAATCGGCAGGCTGTAACGCACCCACTGCCCCTTGCCGTCGGCATAGTTCATTTTCTGATTGGCCGAACCGATAACCGTGGCTTTACTTCCCGCCGTTCCATTGGGATTGCGGTCTTCCAGTTTGGCGTTGTTGTGCAGATAAACGGTCATGTCTGCATTGCGCCCGCCGTTTTCCGACATCTTCGCCCAATAAACGATAGAGTCGGGACGTCCGGTAAACGCCCAGCGCTTGGATTCTTCTCCTGTATGGGTATATATACAAGATTCTTTGTTGTCCTTGTTTTTGTAGTAGTAGAGCGTACCTGTAGTCAAGGTCCCCATTGGGGCAGACGATTCTGTACTAAAAGGAATTCCAGTATAATACTTCCAAGAAGAACGCGTAGCCTTAATGTAAGCCGAATAAGCCCCCTCACTCTGCGGACGAGTATTGGTGGACGACCAAACAGACTGTTGAGTAGTCGGTGTCCCTACCGGCAAATAAACTTCATAACACGAACTCGAATTCCATCCCCAAGGTTCGGGGTCGTCCCATACCTCGAAATCAAAATTAGGAGCCTGCGGGGTATTGTATTTGGTGTTGTTCTGAGCCTGAACGCGAGATACAAAGAAAAGATTCGCCAACGCGCACAGTGTCAAAACAGGCAGAAGCTTAAGCGTCTTTTTCATAAACCGTTACTTTCGTTGACCGAATAGCGCGATTCCTTGTCAACAACGGCGCAAAATTAAAACGCCTTATCCGCCCGCCTTCCGCTTTTATCTACCGAACTTCATCGGAAACATCATTTTTACGCCCCTTGAAAACACACAACCACATAACAATCAACATAATAAACAAAGTCAAGTATAAAATACAGGATTTATCGAAATTTACCGAAATCTCATCGCTGCAATTATCATTTTCGTGACCTCACGAAAATGATCACGATGCCTGATATACTGTCAATTAAATCGCCTCCTTAACTCGCCAATTCCCATATTCACTCCCATAACCAAACTATTCCATTACAGGAATTATCATTTTCGTGGCCTCACGAAAATGATCACGATAACTGATTTTCTTACAATTAACACTTCCAATCATAGACAGCGAAACCATCCTGCATACAATCCTAAAACGACCACAGCTCCGCCGGCTATCATTTTCGTGGCCTCACGAAAATGATCACAATAATTAATATTCAAACAATTACAACATTCCAAAACTTTCATACGAATCACCTTTTATTCGGCAATTTGGACGACGTTTGCTTTATCTTCCTTTCGTTTGCAGCAACACGGCGCTCCACCTTCTTGATATCTTCCGCCGCAGGCAATTCTTCCGGCTTAATGCCTCTATGTCCCAACATCTGCCGCACACTCTTGTTATTCTGCATATGTTCCTTTGTAATCGAACTTTCCCCGTGCAGATCCTTTTGGCCTACATTGTAGTTCGTCATTTCGGTAGCAAGGTTTTTAGCCGCAATCGTAAGTGTCGGAAGAAAATCGGCAAGAGGTCTGTTGGCCTTTACACCCAACTTCTGTTTCATACCTTCAGTAGATATGCCTCCAAAAAGAACGGAATCTCCCTTAGACCTAATCCTGCCAAAACCCCGCTCATCAACGCCGCGTTCGTAGATATTTTGAGAAAGCTGTTTTTCAGAAGACCGAAGCCTATCCCGAGCTTCCAATCTCGCTATATGCTGTAAATGTTCGGCAATCAACTCCGCCTTACGTGTCTGAAGTGCAAAATACCCCTGTGCAAACGCGATCTCCTCTTTCTTGGGATCCCCGTTTTGGGCTATAAGGTAACAGGCAAAACGGGTAAGTACTAAGTCTTCCACAGCACGCTGTCCTCCCTTACCGATAGATATCATTTTCGTGACCTCACGAAAATGATCATCAACACTGATACCCTGCATATTACAAGAATCCATCGCCCTATTGATCGCCACTTGAAAGTTTTCCCAGCGGGCATACCCCAACAGCACCTGCAATTCCCTCGCGAACCACACCTCCATGTCCTTATTCTCGTCATCCTTTGTGATATGCGTAATCTTATTGAATGTAGCCGTATGCTGCTTTATTCTATGTATATCCATTTGCACAATCTTTTTGATTAGCGCTCCAGATCCGGCTTCCGCCGGCTTATCCGCCCTAATACATTGGCACAAAGGTACAGCATCTATCCATACGCAAATGTTAAAAAAAACTTAAAAGATTTATCATTTTCGTGGGTTCACGAAAATGATCACAATAACTGATTTTCTTACAATTAGCAATTTAGAATCACATACAGAGAATCCTTCTTGCCTATACAGCCTAAAACGACCACACTGCCGGCAACGATCATTTTCGTGACCTCACGAAAATGATCACGACAACTGATATACTGATGATTACAACAAATCCACCTATAAAAAAATTCCGCCTCCGAAAGAATTCGAAGGCGGAATCTCTACATCGTTTGACGTCGCGCCTAGCGCTTGATGGCTTTAAGGGCGGCCATACCGTCGTTATTCGACAAACGGATGTAATACACACCCGGAGCGAAACGCGACAGATCCACGGTGTATTCACCGGCAGTGGCCAAATTCTTCTGCATGATAAGCTGACCCGAAACCGAGAACACTTCCATGCCGCAGGCTTCCCCTACATTCAGGTTAAACACACCGCTGACGGAAGGATTGGGGTACAGTTTGGAACCCGCCAAAACCTCGTTGGTTTCGTTGGCAACGTTATCGTAAACGAATTCCACGTCATCCACGCTAATCATACTGCCGAGTTGCCCCTGACAATGCAACAGATTTTTAAAGTTACGGTCGTAACCACCACTCGATACAAAAAGCACAATTACAGTATCGGGTATGTCATCGCTACGATATTGAATAGGCAAATTGAATTCCGTCCATTCGGAAATCGTTTCCTTGTAACTCTTATCAACCATACCAATCACCTGACGGGTTCCCGTTGTCTTATTGTAGCGGGAAAGACCCACATAAATGTTGGCACTATCTCCATTTACGGGGGCACATTTCATATAGCCCCTGATAGCCTTAGGTCTCGAAGAAAAAGCACGTCCTGTACGTGCCGTCAATTTTTCAAAAACCACATCAATCGTACCGATAACACCCGGCAGAAAAATCATACCGCTGTCGCCAAAAAGCATCTGGTTAGCCACCATGCGCGGGGCATAATCATTCACAGCTCCCGAGCGACCCGGATCCTTGAACATTGTAACGGGCCCCGTAAACATATCGGCCGGAAGACTAGCCAATTGGTTCAGCGAAGTCCAAAAAGGAGCGCTCAACTCATCGTATTTCACACCTTCCGTACCAGTTTTTTGTTCCCAATACGCGAATTTTCCGTCTTCAATCGTGTCATTTTGCGCCACAACCGAACCCACGAAAAGCGGAGCCAGGCCGAGCAATAAAATCATTTTTTTCATTTTTATAATTTTAAGTTTATTATATTCTACAAGCGTGCCACATCGGCTTTCTTACGATGGAACCATGTAAGGGGGTTGATATCCTGAAAACGATACACCACCTGCAAATTGCAGCTTAAAGGAGCCTCAATATACAACGGACGCAGGGAGTATTCAGCGTTCAGCGCGTTGTTCACCACAAACGAAATGGTAAAGCGGTTAATGTCCACACTCGCCCGCAAATCCAACACAATCGAGCCCCAATCATGCTTGCGCATAAACTCACAAATGCCGTAAAAAGGTAAATCCATGTCCATGCTGTTCAACCAATCGGCATGCTCCTTTTCGTTCTTATCCATCTCCACAAACACCCCATCCACGTTCTTCATCGCACTCATATACTGGATGCCCGCCCCTATGCTGAATATCTTCCAAAACTTGAAATCTATATCGAATTTAGCCATATGCTGAATCCGGTATTTCAGGATATTGCCTTCGGTGTTCGATGAAGAATTACTGTACTTATAATCCTTGCTCGAGGTTGAGCGGTACACCTTATCCGGTTCCTTGCATACAGGCAGCGAATAAGTGTAGTTGCCGCTTATTGAAAATGAGAATTTTTCAGTAATATCAAACTGTGTCATCAAACTTGCCTCTACCCCCGTAATCGTAGCACGACCCGTGTTGAAAAATTCAAACCCGAAACGTTTCGACAATTCTTCCCGTCCATCAGGGTTCCACGGCCCCATAAAGAATTCAATATAGTTCCAATAAATCTGGTGGAAAGCCGCCACATCCACATATCCGAAAATATCCGACTTCCCGTCCTCTCTATTCTTGAACATCTGCCTGATACCGAATTCAAAATTCAAACTCCTTTCAGACTTCAAGTCGGGATTAGGATAGAATCCATACATTCCCACACGGGTTGTGATGAATTTCTCACCGATAGTGGCCGCACGGTAGCCCTGACCCGCAGAAAGGCGCAACGTCGTACCGCTCTGCAGAATATCGTAGTTTAGTCCCAACTGAAATACGGGAGCCATTTCATGCCAAGCATCCACAAATGCCGCCTCAAAACGTCCCCCCAGCTCTAATTTAAGGTTCTTATCTTTCAAGAAAGGCTTATCTAATTTTACAAATACCGCCAGATTGTCCGATTCGTGCGCCCCCTCGGAGCCAATGGCATATGCGTCACCCGAAAAAACCTCGCCTCCCGAAAATGTATATTGATTGGTGATGCCGGTGGTAATGCCCAAATCGGCCGCACGCTTAAAGACCTTGCGATATCGATAACTGTTGTAAGCCGAATGGGAGTGTGCGTCCTGACCCGTGATATTGAGTACGTTATTGTTCGAAAACATATAACGGTTATCCAACTCATGAACCCCACCCTTGGGCGAAACATATTTGAGATGAGGGTCAACAAGCAATACAATATCCTTAAACTTACTCAACGTAGTGGTCCACTTGCCATCTTCGTTATGTCCGAAAGGCTTATATTTTCCATCGATAGCATTCGCCCAAAAATTATACATACTATTGCGCGAAAAGAGGAAGTTGGCATTAAGTGAAAACGTCCACTTATCGTTGATATGAAACAGATTTCCCATACTTGCACGCACTCGAGTTTCGGCGTGTTCCACGTGGTCGTCCGGATGTTCGCTTCCACTTAAACGATAGCCATCGTCATAGTCATAATCCACACTGGCCGTAAAATCCCACCATCTCGTCATCTTGCGCGAATGTGCCAGACTGATACCCGATTTCATCGGCAATCCCTTTGCCCAAGACTTATCCTTTACCTTGCGCGAAAATTGCTGTAAGTTAAAAGGAGGCTTGGGATTACGTTCTTCGTAATTTTCATTCAAGGAAATGCTGTTGGGTTTGGCATACAGCCCACAATAGAGCTTAACGGTACTATTGGGTTTATTGGTGGCATATTTGGTATGAACATTAATGGCTCCATTGATGGCTGCCGATCCGTAGAGCACCGAGGCCGCCCCCTTGAGCACGTCTATCTGTTCCACATCTTCCATCGATATCAGGTTCCATGCAGGGCGCCCTGCATCGGCGCGCAACATCGGCATATTGTCCAACAGCAGCATCACGCGGCTGCCCATTCCTGAACTGAAACCGCTGCCACCGCGCATCTGAGGCTCGTTATCCACAATCGCCAGGCCGGCCACGCCTTTTAATGCCCGATCCAATGTAGTGACATTATTTTTGGCAATGCTTTCCAATCCCACCACTTCCATTGTCTGAATGGACGACTTGCCGTCGCGTTCCAAACGAGAACCTTGAATTTGCACGGCTTCCAGCGTGGTGGCCACCGAATTCATACCTACATTCAGTATTTTGGTAGTTTCCCCCTTGGCAAACGAAACCTTTATACGCTTGTCTTCATAACCCAAATAGCGAAAATACAACTCCACTTCCGCGCGTTCCACCGCCAAGACATAATTGCCGTCTATATCGGCCACCGCGCCCTGTCCGCCCCTGTCAACCACCATCACCTGAGCCTGAGGCAACACCAGCTTGTCTTTCTGGTCATAAATCTGCCCTTTTATCACATGATAGTGCTGTGCCTGAACCGAGATAGGGAAAAACAAGAGCGAAAAAAACGCAACTTTTCCGAAAACAGACCGTATATATTGTGCCATGTGTATGTTTCTTACTTAAAGCGTGCGAAATTAGCCCTAAGCCAAGGAACGGCAGCCCACAAAAGACCGAAACCATTAACAAATGGCTGTTAATTACAATATAAAAAGCAGTGTTCAAACCACTTACAGCGAAGCAACCCGAACACTGCTTTTTGACCGAAATTGCCGGACATCAACGGAATCCGGCAAAAACACGGAGCTTAGTAGGTAAACGTACCGTACTCGCCGTCGATGGTGAGCATATTCTTGGAACTGTTTTCACAATAGCCTATCACCTTAGCCTCCAAGTCGAAGTAACGGGCTATCTTAATCACGTCGGCGGCGATGTTCTCCTTAACATACAGCTCCATGCGGTGCCCCATGTTGAACACCTGATACATCTCCTGCCATGCAGTGCCGCTCTCGGCCTGGATCATGCTGAAAACGGGCGGCGTGGCGAACAGGCTGTTCTTGACCACGTGCAGGTTCCGCACGAAGTTCATCACCTTGGTCTGCGCCCCGCCCGTGCAATGGATAATGCCGTGGATGCTGGGGCGGTAGTTCTCCAATATCGCCTGAATCACGGGGGCGTAGGTACGCGTGGGCGACAGCAGGAGTTTGCCCACGTTCAGGCCTTCCACTCCCGTTTCGTCGGTCAGCGACTTGCTGCCGCTGTAAACAAGGCTTTCGTTTACCGCCGGATCGTACGACTCAGGATATTTCCGGGCATAATCGTGCTGAAGCACGTCGTGACGCGCGCTGGTAAGGCCGTTGCTGCCTATACCGCTGTTGTACTCCTCTTCGTAGGTGGTCCTGCCGAAAGAGGCCAAGCCTACAATCACGTCGCCCGCCTGGATGCGGTCGCAGGAAATAACTTCGTTTTTCTTGATGCGCGCGCTCACCGTGCTGTCCACCACGACGGTACGCACGCTGTCGCCCATATCGGCGGTCTCTCCGCCGGCAAAGGTGATGTTGATGTGGTTCTGCGCCATCCTCTCCACAAATTCCTGGGTTCCCTCGATAATTTCCTTTATCACCTCGCCGGGAATCAGGAACTTGTTGCGCCCGATGGTCGAAGACAGGACAAGATTCGTGGTGGCACCCACGCACAGCAGATCGTCGGTGTTCATGACCACGGCGTCCTGGGCGATGCCGCGCCATACCGAAGCATCACCGGTTTCCTTCCAGTAGAGGTATGCCAGTACCGCCTTGGTGCCCGCACCGTCGGCGTGCATGATATTGCAATAAGAAGGACCGAACATGCTCTTCTTGTTCTCGCCCATCACATCGGGAATGATCTTGCAGAACGAATTTTCGAAGAGCCCCTTGTCCAATCCGCCGATGGCATTCTTCACGTCGGTCTTGGCCGCCGAGACGCCTCGCTGTTCATACTTTGTATTCGCATCCATAAGCGTATAGTTTTAGTTGGTTTTATCCACTTTTTATTCTTCCACGACAATCTGCCGCGCATCCATGTCGATGGTATAGTCTCCCAATTTGGCCATGCCCGCCGCGTTGAGAATAATCTCCGCCGGCAATTCCTCTACGGTCACGAACTCGATACGCGGCAGCACATACTGCCCCATCTTAAGTTCCTTAAGCTGCAGGTGCTGCCCGGGCAGCACCTCCCCGTCGGCATTAAAGGCCTTTTCCTTATTCTTGAAGCTGTTCTTGCCCAGATTCCCCACCTGCAGCAGACGCATGGCCGCATCGATGCTTATGGCGCACACCTTCGCCTTCCTGTCCACCACCGCGCGCATGCCCATCCCGTTGGCGATGACCCGCACTTCGGGCTTGTCGTCGGGATTCAGCGTAAACGGAACCTTATTGGCGTTCGCCCAGTCGCCCATCCCCACCAGGGAGGAGATATTGCCCTTTTCTGTGGGAATGAAATCCTCGCGCAACACGCTGAACTCGGTACGGCGGTTCAACTGGTGCGCCGCCTCCTGCATGTTCCTGTCCTTTAAGGAAGCGATGTAGGCGACGGTCATCACGCAACCCGAATCGAAGGCATAGGGCATGCCCTTATAGTAGGAAACCATATTTTTCTGCAGGGTGCGGGGCACGTGCGAGCCATAACCCTTGGCCACGAGGCGCTCGCCGTGGATGCCTCGCCTGATCAGGTAATCGACCACCGACTGGGCGCGGTATTGCGAGAGCGAGTCGTTGGTCATGGCGATGGGGCGGCTGTCGGTATGCGAGGCCAACTCAATCACCAGACGCGGGTTCTTTTCCAACAGTACGATCAAGTCCATCAACGAATCCTGATATTGTTCCTTGAGGTCCCATTTGCCGAGGTCATAGAGGATCTCGGGCAACACCACCGGTCCACGCGGCATGGGCGAAAGCACGAAATCGTGTTCGAAATCCTTGCTCGCGATCAGCCCCACCGTGGTCTCGGTGCTTTCCGCGCCTAAGTAATTGCGTTTCTCCACAATCAGTTTGTAGGTGGTGTTCTCGTTTACCTGACCGGCGTCGAACATATAGAAACCCTTGGAATCGGTGGTGGCCGAAACCAGCATGCCGTCGGTGCCCGCCAAGGTTATCTCGGCGTTGGAAACCGGCTGCAGCGTGGATTCGTCGGTAACGGTTCCCGAAATGGTAAAGAGGATGTCGGGCATGTAGAACGAATAGAGGTCGTCGCTGCCGCGGCCGCCGCCCCGGTTGGAGCTGAACAGCCCCCTGTTCTGGCCGGGCAGGAAGCAGATGCCGAAATCGTCGGCGTTGGTGTTCACCGGATAGCCCAGGTTCTCGACCTCGGTAAAGACGCCGTCGCGCAACACGGCGCGGAAAATATCGTAGCCGCCCAGGGAACCGTGTCCGGTGGAGGCGAAATACAGCAGGGTGTCGTTACGCAGGTAGGGATAGGCTTCCTTGTACGGGGAATTGACCCGGCCCTCGCCGTATTTCCTGCCCTGTTGGGCGCGTATCTCTTCTTCGGTATCGTCCTTGCGCCAGTTTACGTTGACCGGCTCGGAAAAGGTGTTGCCGCTGCCCTCCGCATACCAGATGTCGAGGTCGCCGAATCCGCCCTCGCGGTTGGAGGCGAAAAAGAGGCGGGAGCCGTCTTCGGTAATGAAGGGATGCACGAAATCAGACACCGAATCCTCCCCGATAATCACTTCTTCGGGATCGCCCCAGGCCTTGCCGTCGAAAGTGGAGGTCTTGATGACGCAGCGGTTCCGTTTCTTGTTCTCGCTGCCGCAATAAGTGTAGTACATCACCGAACCGTCCTTGCAGAACGAGGCATCGCTCTCGTTGGCGCCCGTGCTGGTCTTGCCCAGCTGGTCTAATTTCTCGGCCTGACTCCATCCTCCCTTAGGGTCCTGCTTGGCCACGAAAATATCGGAAAAGCGCTGACCTGTCCAGGCGTCGTTCTTCTTGCCCGTCACACCCTCGCGCGTGGAGGAGAACGCCACTATGGTGCCCTCGGCATCGTAGTAGCGGGGCGTCCAGTCGCCGGAATTGGTGTTGAGCTTGCGCACGTTCTCTATCTGGTAACGGGTTCCCTGCGAAGCGGCCTTGCGCGCCATGATGCCGGCCCGCAGGCCCTGTATGCCGGCACTGTCGTCGGGAATGTAGTCTAGATAATTGCGGTAGTTGGAAATCGCGTTGTCGAACTCGCCCTCGGCCAGCTGCAGGTTCGCCAGATGGAAATACACCTTGGGGTTCACCTTGTAATAGCCGCTGCGGATACAGCGCTGGTACTGGCGGGCGGCCGATTTCTGCTGCCCGCTGTAGCGGTAGGCCTCGGCAATCTGAAACAGGAGGCGGTTCTTCTCGTCGGGATCGGTCTTGGCCTTGCGCCCCATACGGGAAAACGCCTTCTGATACTGGGTAACCGACACATCGTACATATGGTAGCGGAAGGCCGTGTCCGCCTTCTTTATCTGACGGGCCTGCGCCATCAGCGCGTTGCCGGCAAAAGATCCAAGCAACAGCGGCACAAGGGCAAGCCGTAAAAACATTCTCAACTTCATAGGCACTCGCTGTCCGAACCGTTCAACCAAAGAACGGACTTCGCGAATTTACGATTATTCCTCCAAAGAAAAAAACGGGGACATTTTCGTATTTGGGCTCCGCCGAAAATACCCCACCTCGGCCAAAAACAAGTGAACTTGTTTTCGGCTCTCGGTTTATTCGTATTTTTGGGCTCCGCCGAAAATACTCCACCTCGGCCAAAAACAAGTGGGCTTGTTTTCGGCTCTCGGTTTATTCGTATTTTTGCTTCCTACATTCACCCGCAGAAAAAATTTATACATACATGAAAAATACATTCTTCAAACTGGCGGTGATCGCGCTTGCGCTGCCGCTCTGCCGCCCCGCCCATGCGCAGGAAATCGGCAACGCCCAACTGGATCAACTTAGAAAAGGCTTCGTGCTGGACGCCCCCACCCGCGCGATACAGAACGCCCTCACGGGCAACGCCAACATCCGCTCGCTGGCGCTCAACCGCGAGAAACAGGGCAAGATCGACCACTTCTTCAAGTACCGGGTCGACGTAAAGGGCATCACCAACCAAAAGCAGTCGGGCCGCTGCTGGATGTTCACCTCCATGAATGTGCTTCGCCCCGGCATCATCAGGAAATACAATATCGAGGATTTCGACTTTTCGCATAACTACCTCTATTTCTACGATATGCTCGAAAAGTCGAACCTCTTTCTCGAAAACATCATCCGCACCGCCAAGAACGATATGGACGACCGCGAGGTGGTGGCCTTCTTCTCCGCGCCCGTAAACGACGGCGGCGTGTGGAACCTCTACTACAACCTGGCCACCAAATACGGCGTGGTGCCGGCAGAGGTGATGCCCGAAACCGAACATTCCAACAACACGGGCCAGATGGTGAGCCTGATTAACGAAAGCCTGCGCCGCAGCGGCATGGAAATACGCCACATGGCCGAAAAGGGCGCCAAGACGGACGCCCTGCGCAAGCAGAAGATGCAGGGCCTGCAGGATGTTTACCGCATTCTGGCGCTCTGTCTGGGCGAGCCCCCCGCCACCTTTACCTGGCGCTACAAAGACAAGAACGGCGACATCAAGGAACTCAAGGACTACACGCCCAAGCAGTTCTACGCCGAGGTCACGCCCCAAGGCTACACGCCCGACAACTACATCATGATTATGAACGACCCAACCCGTCCTTATTATAATGTGTACGAAATAAAGAACTACCGCAACAGTTACGAAGGCATGAACTGGGTCTATCTGAACCTGCCCAACGAGGACATCAAGAAAGCGGCGCTGGCCTCCATCAAGAACAACGAGGCCATGTACGCCTCCTGCGACGTGGGCAAGCAGTTCGACTCCAAGAAAGGCCTTTCCGACCCTGAAATGTACGACTACGCCTCGCTTTTAGGCGTAAGGCTGGATATGGAGAAGGCCGACCGCATCCTGAGCCGCCAGAGCGGTTCGAGCCACGCCATGACGCTGGTGGGCTGCGATGTGGACGAAAACGAGATTCCCGTGAAATGGGAATTCGAGAACAGCTGGGGCGCCGATGCCGGGCACAAAGGATACATCACCTTTACCGACGAGTGGTTCTCCGAATACATGTTCCGCCTGGTGATCCGCAAGGAACACCTGAACCAGCAGGCCATCGACGCCCTTAAGAAAAAGCCCGTCGTGTTGCCCGTATGGGACTACATGTTTTAGATTTAAAGTATCTTCGCACCCGCAAAACACAAAAAGATGAAGCAGAAAGCCGCTTTGTTGATCTTACTGGTTTTCCTCGGCCTTTCGGTATGCGTCCAGGCCCAGGAAAAGAAACAGTACCGCTTGGGTATGGTGGGGTTCTATAACCTCGAGAACCTGTTCGACACCATCGACGACCCGCTTACCAACGACAAGGAGTTCCTCCCCAACGGAAGCTACGGCTGGACGGGCATGAAATACCGCAACAAACTGCACAACCTGGCGGTGGCCATCTCCTCCATCCATCAGGAAGTGGGCGGTGCAATGCTGCAGGTACCCGACATCCTGGGGGTGAGCGAGATCGAGAACCGCAAGGTCTTGGAAGACTTGGTGGCGCAACCCGAACTGGCACCCTATGATTTCGGAATCGTGCACTACGACGGGCCGGACCGCCGGGGCGTGGACGTGGGCCTGCTCTACAAGAAAGACAAGTTCACGGTTCTGGGCTCGCGTTCGGTAAACATCCCTTTCGAACGCATGGAATTCTACACCCGCGACCAACTGGTGGTATCGGGCATCTATATGGGCGACACCATTCACTTTATCGTGATCCACTGGCCTTCGCGACTGGGGGGCGAGAAAAAGAGTTCGCCCAAGCGGGAACTGGCTGCCGAATACAGCCGCGGCATCGTGGACAGCCTGCTGGCGGTGAACCCCAAGGCCAAGGTGGTGCTGATGGGCGATATGAACGACGACCCCTATAACAACAGCGTGGTGAAGATCATGAATGCGCCCAAACAGGACGACTACACCAAACTGCAGCCGGGGCAGATGTTCAACGCCTCCTACGGCTTGTTCAAGCGCGGCGTGGGAACACTCTGCTACCAAGGCAAGTGGAACCTGTTCGACCAGATGATCATCACCCAGGGACTGACGGGCAAAGACCGCTCCACGCTTAAGTTCTACGGCTACCGCATCTTCAACGACCCCATGCTGATACAGAAGAGCGGCAAATACAACGGCTATCCGTTGCGGACCCATGCCGGCGGCGTGTACCTGAACGGATACAGCGACCACTTTCCCGTCTATATGATTCTGATCAAAGAAAAATAATCATCATAACTATGTTGACCTCAATGAAAATCGTTTCCGCCGAAGAAGCGGTAAAAGTCATCAAGACAAACGACAGGATTCACATCCATGCCATCGGTTGCGCCCCGCAGAAACTGATCCAGGCCATGTGCGAGCGCGGCCGGCGCAAAGAGTTCAAGAACGTGCGCATCCAGCACCTGCACACCGAAGGCCCGGCTCCCTACACCGCCTCCGAATTCGAGGGTGTTTTCTGCATGGAGTCGTTCTTTGCCGGTGCCAACGTGCGCAAGGACACCCAGGCCGGTTATGCCGACTATATTCCGGGCTTCCTGCAAGACACCCAGCGCCTGATCCGCGAAGGCTACTGCCGCCCCAACGTGGCGCTGATCCAGACCACGCCTCCCGACAAACACGGCTTCGTTTCACTGGGCTGCTCGGTCGATGCCACCCTGGCCGCCATCGAGACCGCCGACACCGTTATCGCCACCATCAACCCCCGTATGCCGCGTTCGTTCGGCGATGCCCTCATTCCGATGGACATGATCGACATCTTTACCGAAGACGACGCACCCCTGATCGAAGGCCACTTCGCGCAACCCACGCCCGAAGAAGCCCAGATCGGTAAATACGTGGCCGAGTTGATCGAAGACGGCGCCACCCTGCAGATGGGTATCGGATCCATTCCCAACGCCGTGCTCTCGCAACTGGAAAACCACAAGAACCTCGGCATCCATACAGAGATGTTTGCCGACGGGGTGCTGAACCTCGTGCGCAAGGGCATCATCAACGGCAAGAACAAGGCCATCGACAAAGGCAAGATCGTTTCCACCTTCGTTATGGGAAGCAAGGAAGTGTACGACTTCCTCGACGACAACCCCGGCGTGGCCATGATGGACGTGGGCTATACCAACAACGAGTTCATCATCGCCAAGAACCCCAAGGTAACGGCCATCAACTCGGCCCTGCAGATCGACCTCACGGGTCAGGTGTGCGCCGACTCGTTAGGCACCAAGTTCTATTCTGGCGTAGGCGGACAGGTGGATTTCGTGCGCGGGGCTTCGTTGAGTCCCGGCGGCAAGGCCATCATCGCCATGCAGTCGGTTACCAACAAGGGCATCAGCAAGATCGCTCCCGTGCTGGCTTCGGGTGCCGGTGTGGTCACCACCCGCGCCCACGTGCAATGGATCGTTACCGAATACGGTGCGGTGAACCTCTATGGCAAGACCATGCAGGAACGCGCCAAGATGCTCATCTCCATAGCCCATCCCGACCACCGCGAAGAACTGGACCGCGCAGCTTTCGAACGCTTCGGCCCGCACTTCCACTTCGTGGGTTAACCGACCGCTTATTCCATACGCAAACGCCCGGACTTCCTTACGGAGGCCCGGGCGTTGTCTTTATCCGGCTACCGGAATGTTCCGGCACATGCTTACCTGGCCGCTTCAAGCGCCTTGGCGAACGCCATGCCGTACTCGCGACACTGCATTCTTGCATTGCCGTCGGGCACCCAGGGGTTCTTCAGGCCTTCGGCCAACACCTTGAATCCTGCGTTTTCCAGCTTGGCCGTAAGCAGCTTGGGCGATTCCCCGCTCCAGCCGTAGGAACCGAAGGCGGCTCCGCACTTGCCTTTCAGCTTCATGCCCTTTATCATTTCCATAATGCCTTCCATAGCATACGAAACGCCGTTGTTGATGGTGGGGCTGCCCACCAGCAGCGCCTTGGAACGGAACACCTCGGTGGTGATGTCGTTCTTGTCGGTATGCGCCGCGTTGAACAGCTTCACCCGGATATCCGGGTTCACGGCATGGATGCCGTCGGCGATGTTCTCGGCCATCGTGCGGGTCGAGTTCCACATGGTGTCGTAAACGATTGTAACCTGGTTTTCGGCGTAATTATCGCACCATTCCTTGTATTTGCCCACAATCAGGTTGATGTGGTCCTTCCAGATGATGCCGTGGCTAGGCGCGATCAGGTCGAATTTCAGACCCATGCCGAGCAGTTCCTCCACCTTACGCTTCACCATCGGGGAAAAGGGCGAGAGGATATTGGCGTAGTACTTCAGGGCCTCGCCCACCAGTTCGTCCATATCCCGCACGCTTTCGTCGAACAGGTTCCCGCTGGCGTAGTGCTGGCCGAAACCGTCGTTCGAGAACAACACGTTGTCGCCGCTCAGGTGCGTGAACATCGTGTCGGGCCAGTGCAGCATCGGCGCCTCGAAGAACGTAAGCGTGGTTTCGCCCAGCTTCAGGGTGTCGCCCGTCTTCACGTTCACGAAATTCCAGTCCTGATGGTAGTGGCCGCGCAGGATGGCCTCGCCCTTGGCGGTGCAGTAGATGGGCACGTCCGGAATCTCGCGCATCAGCTCGGGAAGCGCCCCGCTATGGTCGATCTCGTTATGGTTCATGATGATGTAATCGATCTTCTTCAAGTCGATCACCGATTTGAGGCCGCTGATGAACTCCTTGTCGAAAGGAATCCAGACGGTATCGATCAAGGCCGTCTTTTCATCGCGCACCAGATAGGAATTGTAGCTCGAGCCGAAGTTGGTCGAGAGTTCATCCCCATGAAAGCGGGTCAGCTGCCAGTCGGTCTTGCCGACCCAAGTAACGTGTTGGGAAACTTTCTTTTCCATTGTATTATGTTTTTTTGATTATCGGTTACCTACCGGGCGCTTTCCACGCAACCGGTCTCGTTGTTCAGTTCCGAACCGTTGGTGCTGTGGGGCACGCAGAAGATGCCCAGCATCACGATACTGGCCGCCAGCACCGCCCAGCGCGCCTGCTTGCGGAACACCATCACGCCCCAGGCGGCCAGGAACGCCAGCAGCGCGATCAGGGTCTTGTTGTCGGTAAAATCACCGCCCAGGGGGAAACCCGACCAATACACGCCGAATGCGCGGTACTGCACCAGGCAGCCGAACACGAAGCCGCCCAAAAGCAAGCAAAGCAGGGTAAGCAGGCAGTGGAGCCTGTATTCGGGGCGGTTCAATGCCGCGTTCAAGCCCGCCATGACCGCAAAGAACATGGCCAGGAACATCAGCAGGATATGCGGAATCAGGATACCGGCCGGCACCATGCCCCTGTATCGGATAACCACCGGCTCGTCGGCAAAGAAATCCCGGCCCTCCACCTGCAGGTAATAGGCCCACTTGCCCGCCATGGGACGGGAAGGCAGGGAAGCCGTCCAGTTTCCGTCCTGCCAGCGCATCGGCACCCTTGTATATTCCTCGCCTTCCACCAAGGGATACCGGCGGTAGCACAGAAACGCGCCCTTACTCGCGGCCTGGGTGCTCGCCCCCGAGGTGTTGTCGATGATATTGGGGAACCTTACCGGCGTTTCCTCGCCCGTGGTGCCGCTGCGGGGCATCTTATACGCATATTTATGGCCGTTCACCTCCACCTTGCCGCTCTTGGGGTTCGTGGGGCCGCTCATGCGCTGGAACACGGCGAAAAGCATGGTCAAGACCACCGCCAGCAAGATCATCCAGGATTTTTTCATCTCTATGTTTCGTTTATCGGTTCAACAACAGGCGCAAGGCCTCGCCCAATCGGGCGGCGCTGCGCATCATCCAGTCCGGTTCGGGCTCCACAGGCGGACAGAGGACAACGGCATCCACACAGGATTTATCCAGGGGAAACGCATTCCAAAACGCCTGCCACGCATCGTTTTCGCGCTCCTCCCGCCCCAAGGCCACGAACACAAGGCTCTTTTCCATCGGGAACTGCGAGTAATAGCGCAACAATTCCAACATCACGGCCATGCTTCCCATATTGTCCGTGCGCACGCCCACCACCACCAAACGCCGCGCTATGTCCGGATCCATGCCGCACACCACGCCGGCCACATTAAAATGGGTGCGCGCCTTGCCCTTGCGCGCTTTCTTGGTGTAAGCCTGCCAATAGGAGACCTGGTCGCGCCCCGGTCCCGCGTCCGCGTAATCCGCCCTAAGCGGGCGCAAGCCGTTTTCCATAAACCGCATGCCGATATACAGGGCCCGCGTGCTGTCCTGCACATCCTGGCCCACGTTCTGCAGCAGCATTCCGGAAAACATCAGCACATCGTGCCGCAACACCTGCCGGCGCGCGAAAAACGAATCGGGTTCGAACGCCTCTATCTTCGGGGCTATCGGTTCCTCGCCGCGTTCCTGCGCCCGCGCCGTGTTCACACACACGCACACCGCCGCACAAGCCGCGATCGCCATCCTTCTATGTAAATTCCGTATTTTCATTCCTTCCCAATTACGGCAAAACCTAATAGTTGAGCCAGCGTTTAAAGCTTTCGGCCTTTTCCTTGCTTACCAGCACCTGTTCCTTGAACTCCGGCACCAAGGCCACCGACACCTTGCCCTGAAAGTAGTTCTCTATCCTGCTCACCGCACGGCTGCACAGCAGTATCTGCCGCGTGGCGCGGAAAAACAAGGCCGGATCCAGTTCCTCGCCCAGACGGTCCAACGAATAGTCCACCACCATCGACCCCTGCTTGAAGGTCTGGGCGTAGGTAATCTTGTTCTCGCTAAAGAAATAGGCCACGTCTTCCACCAGCAGCACCTCCATCTGGTTGCCGCGCTGCATGAGGAAACGCTTGCGGTAGTTCTTCTCGCCCGCCGCCATCTTTTCGGGAAAGCCCTTCCAGTCGCTCTTTTCGTTTACCTGGCTGAAGTAGGCCGCCGTGCGTTTCTCGAACTTCTCCACGCTAAGGCGCAGGCGTTCCTTCTCGATGGGCTTGAGCAGGTAGTCGATGCTGTCCACCGAAAAGGCGCGCACCGCATACTCGTCGTAGGCCGTGGTGAACACGATCATCCCCTTGGGGCGCACTTCCTCCAGGAATTCGAACGACACGCCGTCGCTCAGCTCGATATCCAAAAACAGGATGTCGGGTTCCTGCCGGCAGTTCCTGAACCAGGCCACCGCCTCTTCGTTGCTGCCGCCGATATGTTCCACCTCCCAGTCGGGACGCAGCGAAAGCAACATGCTCTTGAGCAGGCGCGCGGCCGGCAGCTCATCTTCCAGAATGGCCACCTTTACTTTGTTTTCCTTGTTAGTTTCCATCCAGCATGGGTAATTTTACGGTAAACTGTTTCTCGCTCCGTTCCACCTCGATTTCCTGCCCCGACAGCAGCCGGTAACGCTTGGCGAGGTTCTCCAGCCCCGTTCCCAGCGAATGTACGTTCTTCTTGGGATTGATGTTGTTGGAGACCACCAGATGCGACAGGTTCTCGGTAAAGGAAACGCGTATGTACAGGGGCTTCAAGCCCGATATGACGTTGTGCTTGAGGGCGTTCTCCACCAGCAGCTGCAGGGAGAGCGAGGGCAGGTAGTTCTCCTGCAGGAAATCGAGGTTGCTCCGGTCGGGATACACGCACTCGTAGTGCAGGCTCTCGCCCACCCGCACCCGGTTCAGGTTGATGTAGGCCTGCAAAAAGTCGAGTTCCTCGAACACCGCCACCAAGGGCTTGTTCTGCTTTTGCAGGATATAGCGGTAAACACCCGCCAAATCGATGGTGAACTGTTTGGCGGCCGCCGGGTCGTAGTCGATTTCCGACACCAAGGTATTCAGGCTGTTGAACAGGAAATGCGGGTTCAGCTGGGTCTGCAGGGCCTGAATCTCGGAACGCACCTGCACCTGCCGCAACTCCTCGCTTTCCTTGTAGAGCCTTATCGTGTAGCGGGCCGCGTGGTTAAGCGTTATCAGGCACATCACCACCAGTTCCACCAGCGTGATCAGGGCCAGGGTCACCCAAATGGGCTCGGTGGGCACGAAGGGCGAGAGGCCGTCTTTGCCGCCGCCGGCCACCGCCCCGGCATACAGCAGGTAGTTGTAGGCATAGAACAGAACGCCTATCACCACGAAGAACAGCACCATGCCCGACGAACCGTAATAGCGGAACGGATATCGGTTGCTGGCCTTTACGTTGAATTGCAGCAAGAAGAAGCACAGCGCGTTGAACGCCACCAGATTCAGCACGAACACCCCCAAGGAGAACACATCGCCGTCGAGATTGCGTTTAAGGATATCTGTAAAGAAGATAAGGCAGATATAGGCGAACTCCGCCAGGGCCGAGAACAGCACCACATTGAGAAAGCTGTAAATGCCGAAGCCGTCGGACATAAGCCAACCCTTTTCTCGCCTCGGTCTTATTTTCTTGCGGCTTGCCATTATCCCTAAATCATTAAGGGGCAAATTTACAAAATGCGCCCGGCATCTCCCTTATTTTTCTTACCGAAATTTCGGGAGAACCGCACCGATCCGCCCAAGCCAAAACGGCGGATTTTGTGAAATCTCAGCCCAAAAAGCGACGGATTCTGTGAAATTTCAACTTAAATACTGACGGATTTTGTGAAATTCGACCCGAAAACACGACGGATTTTGTGAAATCACCAGCCTATACAATTACAAAACAACACTTTAAAACCAAAGACTGCGCCACCGCATCTACCGCCAGCTCAAGCCCACCGCGACCCGCACCCCTACCGCGAGGCTGTTGAAGGGCGTGGGCTTGCCCGAGGCCTTCTCCAGGCCGTCGTGATGCTCGATGCAGCCGTAAACC
>JAMPIH010000007.1 GCA_023662825.1 Bacteroides sp. | reverse complement strand
TGTAGTCCGCCCAAGTCTTTTGGTTCCAGGATTTTACGTCAAGCTTGCCGCTGAGATCCTCGCCCCCGCAGGTCTTGTCGGCCACCAACTGCATTTCCGGGTCGGATTCGATTTCTACACCACCTTGGATAAAACCAAAATAACTGCTTCCCGACCAGTCCTGAGCAGAACCGCAAGTCTGACCAGGCCATATAAGTTGCTGTGTAAAAGTTGAATTGGAGAATACGTTAAAGTTGCTGGCACCATTTGATGTAACCCCATCTACCGCGTCTCCCCGATAGAAAGTAACGTAAAAAGATTGGGGTTGTTTATATTCAAAACGCATCAAATACATCTTCAAACAATACCAAGTCTTTCCGTTTTCATCTTGTATGATGGTACATAAATCTAGCGCGTTATTTCCGGTTATAAAGCCAGTAGTTCTACTACTACTACTACTATATGCCCAAGTAGGACAAACTTTTTGAATGGGAGTATGAGCCAAAGAAGAGTTCACAGGAATATCAAGATCATTTTCTATATCATCTTGATATACATTCAATCGCCCCCCGCCACTACAAGTATTATCCATAGGTCTGGCAAACATGGCAACAGAGCCAGTTCGGTCATCGTTACCGTATTTATCTACCATTTTGTAGCTGTGAGTGGCTTCACCGACCGCTATTCTAAGCTGAGAAATAGCCGTTTTATCAGAATTCAAAATAATCAAATTCTCATTTACAAAGGCCTCATCAAAACACATATATGTCCACAAATCAATATATTGATTTTGAACTGCTTGCTGGGCTTGTGCGGCTGTTAATTTTTTTAACTCGAAACCATATCGCACTTGTCCATCAACCGTCTTACAATTCTGCGCAAACGATTGCCCAATAAAGCAAATAGACAATGTGAGAACCCACAAGGAACGAATTATCCTTTTCATGTTTGTGATATATAGTCTGATAAGTAACTCTAACTCTTGCAATAGCAGCATTATCCGAACATATGCTATCGCTGCAATCTGCAAAGTTAATGAAATTTTTGCTAACAAGTTGTTAACAGCGGGCGGCGGGGTTGGTTCACCCGTTAAAAACGACAGGTGTCGTGGAAAATTTCGTATCTTCGTGAATTCACAATAAACAGATTGATAATCAAGACGATAAGCGGTTAATCCCGCACTACGATAAGGCTTCGGAAGCCATCAAGATGGCGGTGATGCAGAGCCAGTACGCGGCCCTGCAGAAAACCAATGCGATACAGCTTCAACTGTATTACGCCATTGGCCGGTACATTTCGCATCATTCCCGCACCGGACACTGGGACACGGGCGCCCTGTCGTACATCAGCCGGAAGTTGACGGCCGATATGCCCGGAATCCGTGGTTTTTCGGAGACCAACCTTAAGATGATGCGCATTTTCTACGAACGTTTTCGTTAAGCCATGGGCAGAAGCCAAATTTATTTGGATTATGCCGTGGCGAGAAAAGGTCGGATGAAATCCAACAGTGGATTTGTCTGAATGCGTCCAAATCGTCAGCCGTGGCCGACGATTTGGCTCCGGTGGCATTGACAGAACCAAACAACAACTTATCAATCAGCGAAATAAACAATTCATCCGGAGCCGGATCCATTCTTTCCGAGTTCCTTCAGGTGCCCTTTACGCAGCATTCCATCATTCTGTCGAGAACGAAAGACTTGCAGGAGCGCTGTTTCTGGGTCAGCTGAACGGATACCTGAACATCCTGGACGATTTTGTACGTAAGCCTAACGAGAACAAGAGCATCGGCATCCTGTTGTGCAAGAATGTGGATAAGGCCTACGCGGAGTATATGGTCCGGACCTACGAGAACCCCATGGGCGTGGCGACGTTCAAGACGGCCGACGACATGCCCGAAAAGCTGCGCAAGGCCTTGCCGGATATCGAGGCCCTGAAGAAGCTGCTGTAAGCGCCTTGCGTCAAAAACCCTTGCGGATTCGGTAAATTTTCGTACCTTTGCACCACGGAGAGATAAAACCGTTGAAAGGTATCAGCCAGATAGCAAAACCTCGGATTGAGAAATCAATCAGTTGTATCCTCAGGTCGGAAAATGGCTCAGTTCATTTCCGACCTGTTGTATTTTAGGAGTTCCCCGTTCACGAACCAGTGAATCCGGTCTTTGGTGTAGTTGGATTGGCCTTGGTGGTTGGTGTTCCGTTCGGAAAAGATTTTCGCGGTAATCTGCAGTATCAGTTTGTGGTTCAAAGGCTCACATAAGGCCAAATCGGTAATCACCGCGATGGCGCCCTGCTTGCAGGCATCGTTGGCGTTACTTACGATATTTCTCTTATTCATAGGCGATTTCACGTCGATGTAGCCGTATTTGCAGGTGGTGATGTCGGGATTGGCGTTGTCGGCAATGCCGGGATAAATTGTTTGCCGCGCGGTGGAGGCGTTTTTATCGACAATGGGGTTGATGGCGCAAACAGTCTCCTTGGCGTAGGCCTTGGCCACCGCGAGCACCTGCGCATAGTCGTTGGCCTCGGTATCGACCAAAATATGTTGGAACACGGCGAAGCCGCTCCCCTCATCGATGTGCACGATGCGGAACTGCTTGCCGAGGGGCAGCGCGTAGATGGCCTCCTTCTGCGCGGGGCTCAGCTTGGGCTTTATGTGGGTTTTCCTGTGCTTCAATGGCTTGCGTTTGGTCCGGCGGGTTCCAACGTGTGTGCACGGTTCACTCGCTTCCGTGGCACAAAGATATGTATTAATTCGCTGTTTATCAATTTCTTAAAAAGTGTTAAAATCGTGCAGAAAAGTGTTAAAATGCCCGGTTTTTCCTTAATAGATGTTAACGGGGGGCGGGACATCGGTTCAATCGCTAAAGATATCGCGGTTCTTGGGGGTTCACCCGCTAAAAACGTTTTCTTCAATCGTGTTTTGTAAAATTGCACTTGGTTGTTGACTCTACCGCGGAACCCTTTCCAATGCAAGATTCTGAGAGGTTGCCTTTTCCCATGTTATGGAACAAGTCGGGATAAAAACAAAATTTAAAATTTGCTACATTTGTAGTTTTGGGCTTGAGACCGCCATATGCATAAGATTTACGGACAGCAACGATTGCACCTTTTCCGACTTTACCGCCGTCGTTTCGAGGGCTGGTGCGGCCGTTACCTGTCCGACCGCAACCTCATGATCGGGCTCAGCGTCGTGGTGGGGCTGCTCAGCGGCCTGGCGGCGGTGGTGCTCAAGAACCTTATTTTCTATTTCAGCGAGTTCATCATCAACCTCGGCTCGGCCGACAAATGGAACTACCTCTTCCTGTTTTTGCCCCTTGTCGGGGTGACGCTCTCGTATCTGTATGTGCGCTACATGGTCAAGGACGACATCAGCCACGGGGTTACCCGCGTGCTGCATTCGTTCAGCCGTGCCCGGGGCCGTATCAGGCGCAGCAAGATGTATTCGTCGGTGGTGGCATGTACCGTTACCATAGGTTTCGGCGGTTCGGTGGGACCCGAGGCGCCCGTGGTGCTTACCGGGGCGGCCATCGGCTCCAACGTGGGGCGTTTCTTCAACATGGGTTTCCGCAACCTGGTGCTGCTGATCGCCTGCGGCTCGGCGGGCGCCATCGCCGGCATTTTCGGCGCGCCCCTGGCGGGCTTGGTGTTCGCGCTGGAGGTGCTGATGATCGACCTTACCATGGAGTCGCTCATTCCCATCCTGATCGCCTCCACCACGGGTGCGGTTACTTCGGTTATCTTTCTGGGGCGAGCGGCCACCTTCCACTTCGATGTAACGGCCGACTTCATGCTGCAGAACCTGCCGTTCTACCTTATCCTGGGCATTGCCGGCGGTTTCGTTTCCTGCTACTTTCTGTTCGTTACCGAGCGCATGGGGCAGTGGTTCGGCCGCATCCAAAAACCGCTCTGGCGCATCCTTGCCGGCGGGCTGTCGCTCAGCCTGCTTATCTTTATCTTTCCCCCGTTCTACGGCGAGGGCTTCAACTTCCTTTCCGACATCTTTAACGGCGACACCACGCGCATCTTCAACAACACCGTTTTCTATTCCTGGCAGAACAATCCCTTTGTGTTCTTCGGTTTTTTGCTGCTGCTCATCCTGCTCAAGGTGGTGGCCACCTGCCTTACCAACGGCGCCGGCGGAGTGGGGGGCGTGTTCGCTCCCTCCATGTTCGTGGGCGCGTTCCTGGGTCTGTTCGTGGCCGAGGTGTTCAACGTGTTGTTCGGCCTGCACCTGCCCATCGCCAACTTCGCGCTGGCGGGCATGGCGGCGCTGATGGCGGGGGTCATGCACGCGCCCCTTACCGCCATTTTCCTGGTTACCGAGGTTACGGGCGGCTACAATTTCTTTATCCCGCTCATGCTGGTGAGCGCGGCCGCCTACCTGGTGAGCCGCCACTTCAACCCGCATTCCATCTACACCAAGTCGCTGGCGCTCAAGGGCGAGCTGCTGACCCACAACAAAGACGCCATCGTGCTTTCGCTCATGAGCGTGGAACGGCTTATCGAACGCAATTTCGTGACCATCTCGCCCGACGACACCCTGGGGCAGCTGGTGGAAAGCATCAGCCGCTCCTCGCGCAACATATTTCCGGTTACCGCCACCGACGGCGAGTTCCTGGGCATCGTGTTCCTCGACGACATAAAGACGCTTATCTTCAAGCCGGAGCTTTACGGGCAGATAACGGTCAAGGAACTCATGTACAAGCCGAAAACCATTATCTACCGTCAGGAAAACATGGAGCAGGTGGCGCGCAAGTTCCACAACAGCCCCGACTACAACATTCCGGTCTTGGACGGCAATACCTACGTGGGCTTCGTTTCGCGGGCCAACGTGTTCTCCAACTACCGGAACAAAGTAAAGGAATTTTCGAACGACTAAACCCCATACCGATATGAAAATGCAGAAAAGTCTGATCCTTTTGGGTATCGCCATGCTGCTGGGCGGCTCGCTGTTCGCGCAGGAAGCCCGTCTGGTGGCCGAGCAGGCAGCGGTTACAGAAGGGAAACGCCTGGAGATTGGCAGCCTGATGTACGCCCCGCAGTACGCCCGCGCCATCTCGCAATTGCAGTGGAATTCCCTGGTGAATGAACCGGCCTGTTTTTATGTGGAAGGCGACACGCTCAAATGTTTCTTTCCCGCCACGGGCGTTACCGAGAACATGCTCACCGCCGAAGACCTCAACAACGACCTCACGATGCGCAAATACCACTTAGTGGAACATTTCCCGCGCATCCTGGCCATCGGCAACCACACCCTGTTCCTCGAATGCCACGATAACCGCATGATTTACGACTATCACGCCAAGACCCTGATCTTCGACGCCTCGCAGCATGCCCAGGCCACCAATTTCGACGTTCATCCCCAGACCCAGCAGGTGGCCTACACGCGCGACAACAACCTCTACGTGACCCGCAACCGCATGCGTTTCGCCGTTTCGCACGACGAAAACAAGGGCATCGTGAACGGGCAGGTGGTTCACCGCAACGAATTCGGCATCACCAAAGGCACGTTCTGGTCCAATTCGGGCGATAAGCTGGCTTACTACGTGATGGACGAGACCATGGTGTCGCAGTACCCGCTTACCGTATATGGCGAGGATTCCACCTACATCGACAACATCCGCTATCCGGAGGCGGGCAACCTCATGCACCAAGTGTATATCAAGATTTTCGACGCCCAGGCGCACACCAACCGGATCCTTGAACCCTATGCCGACCCGAGCGAACACTACCTTACGAGCCTTACCTGGAGCCCCGACGACAAGGAACTGTACGTGACCATGCTCGACCGCGAGCAGCGCGACCTAAAGCTGCTCTGCTACGACGTGAACACGGGCAACGTGAAGCGGGTGGTCTTTCAGGAGAGCAACCCCGTGTATGTGGAACCGGAAACGGGCATCTACTTCCGCCCCAAGCATCCCGACCAGTTTGTGTGGCTGAGCGAGCGCAACGGCTACAACCACCTTTACCTGTACCGCACCGACGGCGAGTGTATCAAGGCCGTCACGCCCGACAGGGAAGCCTGGATGGTTACCTCTTTCGTGGGCTTCTCTCCCGACGGCAAGCTGGCCTATTTCATGGGCACCAAAGACAGTCCCTTGCAGGAAAACCTCTACAGCGTGGATATCCAGACGGGAAAGATTGCCCGCATCACCAAGGAAGACGGGGTGCACAGCGTAAGGATGCACGCCTCGGGCAGATATTTCATCGACACCTGGAGCAGTCCCGACATGGGTCGCTGCCAGCAGGTGATCGACGCCAAGGGCAAGGTGATCAAGGTGATGCAGCAGACCAAGGATCCCCTGGCGGGCTATGTGTCGCCCCGGTTCCGCATCTACACGCTCAAGGCCGCCGACGGCCTTACCGACCTGTACGGCCGCATGCTGCTGCCGCCCGATTTCGACCCGAACAAGAAATACCCGGTGATCGTTTATGTTTACGGCGGCCCGCATGTGCAGCTCATCACCCAGAGCTACAACTGGGCCTGCGGCACCTTCCTGCGTTTCCTCGCCCAGCAGGGCTACATCGTGTGGACGGTGGACAGCCGGGGTTCGGCCAACCGGGGTTTCGCGTTCGAGAGCGCCATCCACCGTCATGTGGGCGACAACGAGAGCGCAGACCAGATGTGCGGCGTGAATTTCCTGAAGACATTGCCGTACGTGGATGCCGACCGTATCGGCGTGGACGGCTGGAGCTACGGCGGTTTCATGACCCTTACGCTCAAGACCCGCTATCCGGACGTGTTCAAGGTGGCCACCGCGGGCGGTCCGGTCATCAACTGGGCGTGGTACGAGGTGATGTACGGCGAGCGCTATATGGACAGGCCGCAGGACAACCCCGAAGGCTACGGGGCGTCCAACCTGCTGAACCGCGTGGATTCCATCCGCGGCAAGGTGATGATCATGCAGGGCGGCGTGGATCCGGTGGTGCTGCCCAAGAACGCCGTGAACTTCGTGCAGAAGTGCGTTCAGAAGAAGATTCCGGTGGATTTCTTCATCTATCCCGAACACGAGCACAACGTGCGCGGCCGCGAGCGCGACCACCTGTTCGAGAAGATCTACAACTACTATCAGCAGAACCTGTAGTTTCCAGTCATGCCGTCTGTTTCTCCCTTGCGTAACCTCCGGATAGAGGACTACAGCTATCCCTTGCCCGACGGACGCATCGCGCTCTACCCTTTGGCCGAGCGCGACGCGTCCAAGCTGTTGGTGTACCGGGGCGGCGAACCCGAGGTGTCGGTGTTCCGGAACATCGGAAGTTTCCTGCCGGAGTCCGCGCTCTTGGTGTTCAACGACACGCGGGTGGTGCACGCCCGTCTGGTGTTCTGCAAGGAGCAGGCGGGCGCGGGCAAGGGGCAGCCGGGGGCGCGCATCGAGATTTTCTGCCTGGAGCCCACCCTGCCGGCCGAAATCGCCACGGCTTTCGCCGCTTCCGGCTCGTGCCGGTTCAAGTGTCTGATAGGCAACAATAAGCGTTGGAAAGAAGGCGCGCTGCGGATGGAGTTCCCGATCGAAGACGCGAACGGTACGCCCACGGGGCGGACGGGGGTGCTGCAGGCGCGCAAGACGGCTTCGTTCGAGGATTGTTTCGAGGTGGAGTTTTCGTGGGACCCGGCGCCTCTGAGTTTCGCGCAGGTGCTGGAGCAGGCGGGCAAGGTGCCGCTTCCGCCCTATATCCACCGTCAGGCCGAGGAGTCGGACAAGACGCGCTACCAAACGGTGTTCGCCCGTTTCGACGGCTCGGTGGCCGCGCCCACGGCGGGCCTGCATTTCACGCCGCAGGTGCTGCAGGGACTTAAGGACGCGGGCATAGAACAGGACTTCATCACGCTGCACGTGGGGGCGGGCACCTTCCGTCCGGTAAAGGCCGAACGGATCGGCGGCCACGCCATGCACTACGAGCATATCCTGGCCACCGAGGGCCTGGTGCGCCACTTGCTGGACGCGCTCAAGTCCGGCAGGCCGGTTGTTCCGGTGGGCACCACCTCCATGCGCAGTCTGGAAAGCCTCTACTGGATCGGACTGAAGCTCTTGGAGAACGTCTTTCCGGCTACGGAAAGCGAATCCGAGCCGGTGTTCGGGGTGCACCAGTGGGAGGCCTACGAGACGTTTGCCGAGGCACGGAAAAGAATCAGCCCGGAGGCGGCCCTGGAAGCCCTGTTGGCCTATATGGAAACGCACCGCGTGAAGCGGATTCACGGGCACACGGCCTTGATGATAGCCCCCGGCTACGAATTCGCCCTCTGCAGGGGCATCGTCACCAACTTCCACCAGCCGCAGAGCACCCTGCTGCTCCTGGTTTCAGCCCTCATAGGCCCTGTATGGCGCTACCTCTACACCTTCGCCCTGAACAACGATTTCCGTTTCCTGAGCTACGGCGACAGCTGCCTCTTTCTTCCACCGGCCCGGTAATCGGGTTCTTATGTCTGACTTTTTGCAGAAATTGCCCAATTTTATGTCTGATTTTTTGCAAAAAATTGATGGTTATATATCTGACTTTTTGCAGGAATTGTTATCTTTGCCAAAGATATAGAATGTCTTATGCAAAAAACATACTATCCGCGCCTTATAGATGCCTATCTGCTGGATTGGAAAAACGAACCGGAACACAAGCCGCTGTTGCTCCGTGGCGCCCGGCAGGTGGGAAAGTCTTCTGCCGTCCGGCAACTCGGAAAGGCATTTAAATATTTTGTGGAGGTTAATTTCGAACGGGACAGGGAGATTATTCCGGCTTTTACGGGAAACCTTAAGCCGCAGGAGATCGCTTCCCGCCTGTCGGCTTTTTACGGCATACCGGTCATACCGAATCAGACGCTTTTGTTTTTAGATGAAATTCAGGCTTGTCCGGAGGCGATACACAGCCTTTGGTTTTTTTACGAAGATTATCCGGAACTTCATGTGGTGGCAGCAGGTTCGCTGTTGGAATTCGCGTTGAAGAAAATAAGGTCGTTCGGGGTGGGAAGGGTCCGTTCCCTCTTTATGTATCCGATGTCTTTCGATGAGTTTCTGCTTGCCGCAGGACACGAGACCTGGCTGGAAGCCAAACGGGAAGCCGCTCCGGAAAATCCTTTGTTCGAGGCTTTGCACGAAAGATTGGTGGAAAGTTTTCGTAACTATCTGATTGTGGGAGGTATGCCGGAATCGGTTCATCAATGGATAAAGACGGGAAACCTGTTGAAATGCAGGCAGATTCAAGATGATATCATGTTGGCTTATGAAGATGATTTCTCCAAATACGAAGAAAAGGTTGATCCTGTGTTGTTGCGGAAAACGCTTCGTAGCGTAGCCTTGCAGGTAGGATCTAAGTTCGTGTATGGCGAAGTGCATGGAGAGTATCGTACGCAGAAAGTAAAGGAGGCGTTGGAGTTGCTTAAGGATGCCGGACTGATTAAGCCGGTGACCCATACGGCGGCCAACGGTGTTCCGCTCGGTGCGGAAATCAACGGAAAGTTCGTCAAATATATTTTCTTGGACAGCGGATTGATGCTTCGCCTGTTGGGTTTGGAAAACACAGGAGAGGCATCGGATCTCTCCAGGCAGATTCTTGTGGGGAGTGCGACAGATATCGTGAATAAGGGCAGTGTGGCGGAGATGATGGTGGGTTGGGAATTGCTCAAATACAATACGCCTGCCCAGCGGCACGACCTGTATTATTGGCAGAATCTGAACAGAGGCGCACAGGCCGAGGTCGATTATGTTATCGTTCATGATATGAAAGTGGTTCCATTGGAGGTGAAGGCGGGTACCAAAGGTTCGATGAAAAGCATGTATCAGTTTATGAAGGATAAGGGGCTTTCCTACGGAATAAGGACTTCTCTCGAGAATTTCGGTCGGTTGGAAAACGTGGTTATCGTTCCCTTGTATGCTTTGTCTGGATTATATCGTGCGTAAACACCCGATGGGTTCAAACCAAAGCGGTGATGGTGCGCTGTATTTTTTACTATATTCGCGAAAGTTTAAAAACAGAAAATCTAAACCCCAAAAATAAAATGAAGAACCTTTTATTGACAATCGGCCTGGCTTTGGCGGTGGTTTTCTCCGCCCAGGCGCAGAAAGGCAAGAAAGACGACAAGAAAGCCGTCTATCAGTTTACCGAGGTGAAGAACATCGACAACACCTCCGTCAAGGACCAGAACCGTTCGGGCACCTGCTGGAGCTTCTCGGGCACCTCTTTCCTCGAATCGGAACTGCTCCGCATGGGCAAGGGCGAGTTCGACCTTTCCGACATGTATCCCGTGTATAAGTGCTATCTGCTGAAAGGCGACAAATACGTTCGCCTGCACGGCAAGACCGAACTGGCCACCGGCGGGGCGAGCAACGACGTGGTGGACGTGCTGGAAGTGTATGGCGTGGTTCCCGAAGAAGCATTCCCCGGCCTCAACTACGGTGCCGACGCCCACGACCACAGCGAGCTGGATGCCGTGCTCACCAACTTCCTTAAAGCCGTGGTGAGCGGCCGCAAGATCACCACCGCCTGGCAGCCCGCCTACAAGGCCATCCTGAATACCTATCTGGGCGATGAACCCGAAAAGTTCACCTACAACGGCAAGGAATACACCCCGCGCAGCTTTGCCGACGAACTGGGGCTGAAGGCCGAAGACTACGTCAAGTTCACCTCCTACACCCACCATCCTTTCTACACGATGTATGAGATGGACGTGCCCGACAACTGGAACCACGGCATGGTGTACAACGTGCCCCTCGATGAATTTCAGCGTATCGTGGACGAAGCCGTGAACAACGGCTACTCCCTGGTTTGGGGCGGCGACGTGAGCGACCCCGGCTTCTCCTGGAAGAACGGCGTGGCCATCATGCCCGACATGGAGGCGGCCGACCTGAGCGGCACCGACCGCGACAAGTGGGAAACCCTCTCGCAGTCCGAAAAACGCAAGAGCGCCTACAGCTTCGAACGTATCGTTCCCGAAAAGAAAATCACGCAGGAAGACCGTCAGAAGAACTACGACAACTGGAGCGCCACCGACGACCACGGCATGCACCTGGTGGGCATCGCCAAAGACCAGAACGGCAATATGTACTACAAGATCAAGAACTCCTGGAACGTGGACAACCCCTACAAAGGCTACCTCTACATGTCGGTGCCTTTCTTCCGCGCCAACACGCTCGACATCATGGTGCACAAAGACGCCGTGCCGGCCGACATCAAGGCCAAACTGGGACTGTAATCTGTTTTAGATCATGCCGAGGTTTTTAAACAAAACCCTTCGTCTGATTGTTTTTATCGGCACACCCTTGCTGCTCGCGGCTTGGGTGTGCTGTTTTTATCCCTGGCTGGAATGTATCGAAAACGAAAGTTTCTTCTGCTTCCTGCCCTCTTACCTTCGCTCTTTCTTTGCCGTGCCGGGCGGTTTTTCCGAGTTGACGGCGCGTTTCTTCGCGCAGTTCTTTTACTGTCGTGCCACGATGGTGGCCGTAGTGGTCTTTATGGGTGCGCTCCTGTTTTTTGCCGCGAGAGCCTGCGCCTTTTCCCTGATACCCGAAAAGGCGGGGCGGTACAGGCGTCTGTGGGTCTTGCTTGCCGGCATGGTTCTGTTCGTGCCGTTCTGGCTTTTGGCGTATCGCGATCTAAGCGGTTTCTGTGCGGCAACCGCCTATTGGCTGAATATGGTTGCGGCTTGGGTCGTTTTGAGCCTGTATGGGCTCGAAAATGGCCGAAAAACTCCTCTTTGGCAATCGCTGTTGCTTTTGCCGTTGTGTATCCTGATGTATTACCTTGCGGGCTTGGCTTCGTTGGTGTTCCTGCTGTTGGTGTCGCTGCCCGTCTCTCTTAAGATGATTTTTCCGAACCTTTGCGGCTGGACGTTGGCGGCATGGGTCTTTTCCATAGTTTTTGTCTGTCCAAATCCTGTTCAGCAGATTGAAGGCTGGAAAGTACGGCAGGAAGACAGGGCAGGCCTGCGTCTGCAACGGATTTTCGCCCGCACCGAAAAGATGGCGGACCGGCTGCAGTGGAACGAACTTACCGAACTTGCTTCCCGTTACTTCGACACCTATCCGGTTCCGTCCGAAAACGCCAATATAGGAGAACGTAAGACCCGCGAGCTTCTGGCGGTGAACCTGAAACTGGCGCTTTTGGAAAGCGGCAAGCTGAACCGGCAGTATTTTTCGTACAATCATGTGGCGGAAATGAATCTGTTGATGTCGGGACTTCCCCTTACGGGCAACTACAATATCCCGACCATGCGTTTCGCCTGGCGGTTGGGGCTTTTCGTCCCCATGCGTATCTATGCCAACAATATGCTCAATGTAAAGGGCCTGCAGAACGCCACGCTGAACGTGATTATTCCGAACGCCATTTTTTTGCAACGCTACGGTCTGGCATCCAATTATCTCTACTTTCTGCAACACACGCTCTTCTATAGGCCGCAGGCGGCGAAGTGGCAGGCCTGCAATAGCGCGGATGATTCGGAAAAAGATTCCTTTTTTGCCGCTCAACGCCGGATGAACACTTCCCGTATGCAGGAAGAACGGGGCACGGAACTGGATCATTGGGTGGAAATGATGTACACGCCCAATTCGAACCGGGAAATGCTGGAATACCATACGTTCTTGCAACTTTTCAACAAGACCTTGGATTCCTTGCCGGCCTTGGCGCGGCATTACCGCCGTCTGGGATATACGACGCTTCCGGATTATCTGCAGGAAGGCCTGCTTATTCTACAAGATTATGACCCGGAACAAGGCGGAGAACCTCAGACATACGTGGATTATGCCTATTCGCCGGCGGTCTTGGCCTCGTTTAAGCGGGCAAGGCAAGACTATAGGCTGTATAAAATGGGGGCTTTGTCTGTGGCAGGCGTAGAGAAAAGGCAAGGCTCTTCGTATTTCTTCCATTATTATTTCCGTCAGTTCTTATACCGGTAGGGCGCATGAAAACACGTTTGTTTAGACTATGGTTGGGCTTGTTCGTGTCGGGGCTGCTGGCATCCTGTTCAAGTTCCTTTGACAGACAGGCACAGACAATCGATGCCTTTGCCCCCATCGTTCCCGATTATGCCGACAGTATCGTGATTCCGGCCAATATCGCTCCGCTCAATTTCTGTTTTTCCGAAGAGATTAAAGACTTCGTACGCGCCCAAGTACGCTTTTGCGCGTACGATTCCTTGCAGGTCCTTAAAAAGTCGTGTGTCTTTAAGGTAAAGCGTGTCGGAGGAACCCGCATAGGGTTAAGGCAATGGCGGAGGCTTTTGGCCGCGGCCGCTGGCGGGCACCTTTCGGTGGAAATGGCAACGGAAACGCATGTCGGAACGGTTCGGTACAAACCCCTGCATTGGTTCGTTTCTCCCGACAAGATAGACAGGCACTTGCTATATCGTGTAAGCCAATACGAGGAGGGGGAACATGGCGAGGTATATTTTACCCAACGCGATCTGGAAAATTTCAAGAACCGATACATCGGGCATAACCGCCTGCTGGATTACGATAATCCGGGGAACCACAGCTGCATGAACTGCCACGATTGCCTTGACAACGACAGCAGGAGCATGGTCTTTCACGTGCGCGGCGTTCACAAGGGCACGATATTGATGCGCGGCGATACCTTGCTCAAGATTGCCGTCCCCGACAGTTACAACCTGCGCCTCACCTACCCGGCCTGGCATCCGTCGGGCAAGTACGTGGCGTTTTCCACCAACCTGCCTACATCGGTGCATTACGCCAGTTCCACGCATAAAATCATCTATACGCTCGACACCCTGGGCAGCATCGTGTTGCTGGATGTGGAGAGGATGCTTTTGTTTTCGTGCCCCGAACTGACGGATACCGCCTACGACCAGGTGTTTCCCGCCTGGAGTCCCGACGGCACCCGGCTTTATTTTTGCCGTTCCCCCAAGAAAGACTACGGGGTGTTTCCCTTTCCCCAATACATAGACAGCTCGCTTTCCATGCGGCAGAACCGCACCGAGCAGATTTGGGATGATTTGATGCAGATGGATTTCGATCCGCAAGCCGGCGTGTTCTCGGATTTACGCTGTGTGTATCCCTTCTCGCAGATGCGGAAAAGCGCCACGATGCCCAAAGTGAGCCGGGACGGCAGGTTTCTGATTGTTTCGCTGTTGCAAACCAGTACTTTCCCCTTGCAGAACCTGGGGGATTTTTATCGTCTGGATTTGAACGCCGACACGATAAGGCCGGTGGAACTAAGCGTGCTCAACACTCCCGGCAGTGAGAAAGGGCATTCGTTTTCTTCCGGCGGGCAATGGATGGTCTTTTCGAGCAGCCGCCGTACCCTGGCCATTCCCGAAACCTACATCACGCATTTCGATACGCGCTCCGGAAGTTTTTCAAAACCGTTTTTGGTACCGCAGGAATCCGGTGACTTCTACCGCACCAACCTGCAGGGATTCGTATTCCCTGTCCTTTCGGTGCACAAAACGCGATATGCACCCCGTAAAATAGCAAAAACCATTAGAGGACAAGCCATCCTCGTGGGGGTGGATTCCTCTTTGTCCGATTTTAAATTGGCGCCCGGGCAAAAAGCCAGTTTGCGGAGTGGGCACTGATATTCTATCGTGATGGTGCCGGCGGTAAGGGAGGCACAATAATACGCTTTCCGTCTATCATGATCGAATCCACTTCCTTTATCGGCATGGTCGAGATTTCCTTGGCCTTGGCCGCGCTGATGGCCGCCGGGGTCTTGGCGAATTCCGGCACGTTGTAGGATTTGAGGAAGGTAAGGTAGAAAGCCGGGTCGCGTTGCGGCAACAGGAAAGGCTTGCTGCTTACCCCGTTCGAATCCACGTAGGTGAAGTAGGGTCTGGAATAGAGGTTGTCTTCGCGCTTACTACTGAACATCAGCCACTTGCCATTGCTGCTGAACGTATGGTAACTTTCGGTGAACGGGCTGTTTACGTGTTCCATCTTCTTCATCCAAAAGTTCTTGGAAGCCGGAATCCAGTTGCTGTCTTTGGGCAGGGAACCGGTCATGTCCACCAAATACAGGTCGCTTTCGGGATGCCGGATGGGGAACGTTCCATGGTCGCTCAGGCAGAAAACAAGAAACCTTCCGTCGGGTGTAAGGCGCGGAAAGGATGCTGTGCCTTTGGTGATGTTGAAGTCCACGACCGTATCGATCCGGCCGAAAGTATTCGTTTCTTCATCGAAAGCGATACGCACCAAGTTGTATTTGATTTTCTTGGAGTAATCCACATCGTCTTCCAGGCTGTCGCGGGGCGGATTGGGGCTTTGGCAGAAGTAGAGGTACTTGCCGTCCCAGCTCCAGTAGGGAAACGTTTCTTCCACGGTATCGGAAGATATGCGGCTGTCGGTAAAGATTACATTGCGGTCGATGTCATAAACGATCATATCGCCCAAAGAATCAAAAACCTCCGTACGCCGCACGATATCCTTGCTGTGCACGAACGGGTAGGCGTTCGATGTTCCGAATGCAATCAACTTTTTATTGGGATGCCAGGAAGGATAGACACCTCCTTGCGGAAAGCGGTCCGACTTCAGGTTGACTCGCAGTATGGAGTCGTTTCGCACGATAAAGGTTCCCACGCGGTTGAACCGCACGTGATAAACCAAATGAGAGCCGTCCGTCTGGGCAAAAGTATGGCAGTTTACACAGCCGTAAGTTTGTAGACGGTTATCGAACAATATGCGATGGGATGCGTTTTGTAGATTGTATTCGATGGTTTGCAGAACGTTCGACATCTGATAACTAGGTTCAATTAAACGACAAGAAAAATAAGTGTCGATGCTATCACGGATATCCCAGTAAAATCGAATGTTTACATTAGGATGTGAATCATTTCTCATCAATTGCAAATCCACCCCAAGACGGCGATTTGTATTTTTTTGCAGCAATTTATGCCATTTTTTGGGGTTGAATGAAACGAAGTTCCTCCCTTTCATTCTTAGGGTATCGCCTTCGGATCCGAAAACTTTTAAAGAATAACTAGTATAGGGGGGTAGCACATAAAAATTAAACGGCGCGATGTTATTGGGTAATGTTGTATTTGCGTAGTCGGGATAAATAACGGCTTTTGGTGCAGACAATAAATTCATTTGAGCCAAATTTCTTTTTTGCTGCTGGCATGCGGAGAAAAAAAATCCCCAGGATAAACATAAAAGTAAGGCAAATGATTTGGTTCTCATATTAATTTATGGATTGAGGTTCGGAATTTATATTGAGAGGTTTTAGATAACAATCATAAAACCAATAGGTATGTCTCCATTTTTTTTGCATTTCAGAAAAAGTGATTTTCTTATTGGTGTAAGAGAGGTTGTCTGCAATAAAGTGCCAATAGTCGTTCCAAACCTCATTACTTACACCTTCAATCTTTTGTGGGTACAAATAACAGGATGGGAGATAGTCGAAAGAAGCTAAAAGAGCTTCTTGAATGTGTCGTGGGGCAAAAAAAGGACCTCCCTTGTGATAAAATTTTTTGATGTTTGGTATCTCATCTTCTATTAGGATATGCATTTTATTTAAAAGACATACACAGAGAAAATATTCGTAAAAATAAGGGTTCTCAGGTTGATAATAGTGGCGATGAATGGTATTTTTGTCAGGCTCATAACTTCCAATACTGAAATTACGAGAGGGGAGCATTCGTTTTCCTCTTTCAACGGCAGTCAAGGTGTTTCGAAGAAGAGGGTTTTTGTAAATAATTGATTGTGAGCGATAAAAAAGGGAGCTCTCCAATAAAAAAGACAATTTGAGGGCAGGGGCTGTGTCTGAGATAATCAAGCTGTTTATGATGGTTGCATTCAGTACATTTGCACTAATGTTGTGGCATGTAATCAGATCATAATTCATATGCAAACTTTCGCTGATTCCACCAACAAAAGTGTAATATGTTGGCAAAACCACACATTCCGCACTATTTGAAATGGATAAAGGAAACAGTAAAGGGAAAGCTGGCTGAGGGTAGGTAAATAATTGGCTTGAGGCTTTGCGCGTAGCTAAAAGTGCAACTTTTGTTTGAGTTAATAAGAGACGTTTGGGGTTGTCTATGTTTGATATGTTTGGATTTTTTTTCCAATGAGCGTTTAATGTTTGTAAGGCTTCATCCCACATATAGGAGCGAGAAAGCCTATCCACTTTTTGAAAAGTCGCCATTGGCTGTGCATGGATGGTGGTGAAGTATGAACTTCCAACAATGGCGAGCAATCCAATAATATAATCGAAATTTCGGTTGTTGGTATATAAAAACGTAAAGAGTAAAGATTCCAAAACAAAGCCCCCCATACAGAAAAAAAACATTTTTCGAGGTCTGAAGTAACCATAAGGAATCATATTGGTATGTGTAAAAAAATTACCGGAGAATAAATGATTGTTCAAGATAAAAGGATATGGTTTGTATACAATGTTTGTTAACACGATAAATAGAAAAACGCTTAGTATGGCGGGTAACAACCAATAGAAATTAAATTTATTTTTTGATTTTGTTGTGCGGTAAAAATCAATACATATATAGAATAGGCAAATCCAAATTGCATATTCATGAAATAGATAGACCATACCGCCTAATATGAGTGCTTGACAGAGGTATTTTACGAAAAGATTTTTCCAATCCATCCATAAAGGAGCTAGAATGGTAGCAACAAGAGGTATTAATAATATCAGCAGGCCGAAATTAACCGTGGTGGGCAGCAACAGCGCCACCGTCACCAGTCCCGGCAGCAGGCGCCGGTTGCCGTTTACCATAAAGCAGCGGTTAAACAGCCAGGCGGTAAGCGTAAAGAGCAGCGCATACACGATGGCTCCTAACCAAGGGTAGTAGCTGAATTGGATCAGGAAGGTGTGCAGGTAGATCAGCGTTCCGAAAGGCTCGTGGTCAAAGAAATGCCAGTATTCGGAGGTAAAGCGGAAGAGCTGGTTCTTTTCCCAGAACTCCAGCACGTCGGGCATGGCGAAGGCGAAAAACGCCCACAGGCCGACCGCCAGCAGGGAATAGATCCAGACCGCAGGTTTCTTTAATGCTTGCATAATGGAATCAAAGTTACGAAAAAGCCCCGACAGAAAGACGAACTTTTCTATCGGGGCTTGGCAAGGGGGGAACCGCAGGCTATTTCGCCTTCTTGGCAGCCTTCTTGGCCGTGGGTTTCGCAGCCTTTTCCGCCTTGGGTTGAACTTTTTTGACTGCCGGCTTCGCGGCCGCTTTCTTAAGTTCGGCCTGACGTTTCTTGGAACGTTCGTGGCGTTCCAATACAGCCGGCTCCAGCGAGATGCTCTTGTCGGGCAGGCTCAACAACTGGCTAACGCCCTCGGTCTTGAGGTGCTTGCGGTCCAGTTCCTGCGAGGGACGGTTGTCGTAGTCCACAGGTTCGGTGTAGGTGGTGATGACCCCTTCGAAGTTGCGCAGGATGGCGCGGCCGCCGCCCAGCGAGATCAGGTATTGCGGCATCACGGGAATCTTTCCTCCGCCACCGGGGGCGTCCACCACGAAGGTGGGAACGGCGAAGCCCGACACGTGGCCGCGCAGGCCTTCGATAATTTCGATGCCCTTGCTTACCGGCGTGCGGAAGTGTTCCAGGCCCATCGAAAGGTCGCATTGGTAGATGTAGTAGGGGCGGACGCGGATCTTCACCAGTTCGCATACCAGTTTCTTCATCGTGCTCACCGCGTCGTTCACCCCGCGCAGCAACACGCTCTGGTTGCCCAGGGGAATGCCGGCGTTGGCCAATCGGGCGCAGGCTTCCGAACTTTCCGCCGTAATTTCGTTGGGGTGGTTGAAGTGGGTGTTGAGCCAGACGGGATGATACTTGGAAAGCATCTTCACCAGTTCGGGCGTGATACGCTGGGGGCAGACCACCGGAACGCGGCTGCCGATGCGGATGATTTCCACATGCTTGATGGCGCGCAGACGCTGGATGATGTATTCCAGCTTGGCGTCCGAAACCAGGAGGGCATCGCCGCCGGAGAGCAGCACGTCGCGCACCTGCGGGGTGCGTTCAATGTACTCCAGGGCTTTTTCGATGCGTTCCTTGGGGCTTTCGCAGTCGTTCTGGCCGGCAAAACGCCGACGGGTGCAGTGACGGCAGTACATCGAGCATTGGTCGGTAATCAGGAAAAGCACCCGGTCCGGATAACGGTGGGTAAGGCCCGGTGCGGGCGAATCCTCGTCTTCGTGCAGCGGGTCGAGCAGGTCGGCCGCCGACACATGGGTCTCGGCGCCGGTGGGAATGGCCTGCCTGCGCACGGGATCGTTGGGATCCTTGGGGTCGATCAGGCTCAGATAATACGGGGTGATGGCCATACGGAGCGTCTTGAGCGTTTTCTTTACGCCCGCTTCCTCGTCTTTGGTCAGCTTGATGTATTTTTTGAGGTCCTCCAGGGTCTCGATGCGGTTCTTTACCTGCCAGTGCCAATCGTTCCACTGTGCCTCGGTAACCCCCGGGAACATCTTTTTCTGTTTACTGTTCATAACTTGTTGGATTTAAAACCAGAATTGTCTAGAACAATTCCATTTTACAAAAGTGTTCAAAAGGGTTGCAGATGCAAGGCTCTGCTTGACAAAAGACGAGGAAGCTTACTTCCGTAAGTGACCGAATCTTTTGCCAAGCAGGAACGAAGCAGATGCGCCCTTTTCAACACTTTTTAGGCATACAACTCCGTGAAGATATCACGCAACGCTTTGCATTCGCGAAGTTCCTGCAAGGTGATTTCGGCATGTCCCTTGGTGTAGCCGTTGCCCACGATCATGGTGACGTCCTTGCCCACGCCTTCGGCGCCCAGGGCAGCCTTGGTAAAGGAGGTTGCCATGGAGAAGAAGTAAACCACGCCGTCGTCTTTGGTGCAGAGGATGCTGGTCATTTCGGTGTTCTCTATGTTCACGTTGTTGATGCACACATCGCAGAGCTTGCCGTTGGTCAGCTTTTCGATTTCTTCGTAGATGGCCACGGGCTGGGTGGCGTCGGCGGCGAACACGTAGTCGCAGAAACCGAGCTTCTTCAGGCGTTCGGTGCTCTTGGGGCTGTGGCAGAGGCCGATTACCTTACCGGTAACGCCCGCACGTTTCTTGGCTTCGTAGCAGCAGAGCATGCCGCTCTTGCCGCCGGCACCGATAATGAGCACGGTATCGCCGGGTTTCACCAACTTGGCCGTCTGCGCCGGGGCTCCGGCCACGTCCAGGGCCGAAAGGGCCAGGTTCTCGGGCAGGTCGGAAGGAATCTTGGCGTAGATGCCGCTTTCGAACAGGATGGCCTTGCCGTCGATGTCCACCTGATCGATGTCGGGGCGGATATCCTTGATCTTGTCGATGCGCAGGGGAGTCAGCGAAAGCGAAACGAGGGTGGCGATCTTGTCGCCTTCCTTCAAATCGATTTTGCCTTTGAGGGCATCGCCGATTTTTTCTACGGTTCCCAACAACATGCCGCCCGAACCGGTAACGGGGTTGCGGTGTTTGCCTTGTTTTTCCACGATGCCCATCATGATTTCGGCAATCTTGGCCTTGTCGCCGCCGGCCTGTTCCTCGATCTGGGTGAAGCTGGCGGAGTCGATGTTCAGCGTCTGTACGTCGATAAGGATTTCGTTGTCGTACAGAACGTCCATATTGTTGTCGATCTTATCGGCGGGCTGGGGAAGAACGCCTTTGGGGGAAATCACACGGTGGGTACCGTACTTGCTGCCTTTGGGTTGTGCACTCATTGTAATCTGTTGTTTTAAAAGTTCTTAATTTGTTTATTTTGAACACGTCCGTGCTCGGTTGGCTTATTTCTTGCGGGCGGGAAGCGAAAGGATCCTGCGCGCCTCTTCGGGATTGGCGATCTCGCGGCCCAGTTCCCTGGCGATGCGCACCACCTTGGCCACCAACTCGCCGTTGCTCTTGGCCAGTACGCCGCGTTCTAAGTAAAGGTTGTCCTCAAAGCCCACGCGTACGTTACCGCCCATGGCGATGGCCGGAGCCGCCAAAGTAAAGGCGTGGCGGCCGATACCGGTGGCTGTCCAGGTGGAGCCGGCCGGAATGGCGTTCACCAGCCAGCACAGGTTGGGCACCGTGGCGGGCGTACAGCCGGGAACCCCCAGCACGAAGTTGAACTGCATGGGTTCGCCCGGCACTTCGCCCTTGCGGGCCATGGTGAGGATGGTGTCTAAATGCCCCATCTCGAAGCATTCGTATTCCGGCTTGATGCCGCGTTCCAGCATACGCTTGCCGAAGGCACGCATCGTCGGCATCGTATTGTCGAAGATTTCGTCACCGAAGTTGCAGGTGCCGCAGTCGAGCGTGGCCATTTCGGGCTTGGGATCGGTGTCGGTGCTTTGCAGGCGTTCTTCGGGTGTCATACCCACCGCACCGCCCGTGCTCGGAATCAAGATCACGTCGGGGCAAACCTTCAGGATAGCCTCTTCGCACTCTTGAAAACGTTCGCGGCTCTGTGTCGGTTTTCCGTCGTCTTCCCGCACGTGCAGGTGCACGATGGCCGCCCCGGCATCTACCGCGCTCTTGGCCTCACGCACGATTTCCTCCACCGTGTAGGGAACCGCCGGGTTCTGTTCCTTGGTTACTTCGGCCCCGCAGATGGCGGCCGTGATAATCAGTTTTTCCATAATCTCGGATTATTTGCGCTTGCACGCTTTGGGGGTTACACAAGTGCCGACGGCTTTGGCCACGATAACCGGCTCTTCGAGCACATCGGCCGCCGAAGCCGAAATGTCGGGGCGGGTGGCGATCACCTTGCGCGCCACGAATTCCATCTTGCGGCTGGTGTTGCCCACTTTCACGATCGTTCCTTCGGCTTCGATGTAGTCGCCGGCATAGACGGGAGCCAGGAATTCAATGCTTTCGTAACCGGCAAAGAGACCCTCGTCGCCGTCAATCTGAATCAACAGTTCGGTGGCCACGTCGCCGAAGAGGTGCACCATATGGGCACCATCCACAAGGTTTCCGCCGTAGTGAGCGTCTTTTGCGCTCATGCGGAGGCGCAGGACCGATTTATAGACTTTTTCTTCCATGACTTTATTTGATAATGTATTTAACAAGAATAGAAGGTGTTATCACTGCTTCGGGAGCAATCTGCCCCGGTTCCACCATTTCGTTGATTTCGGCGATCACCGTGTCGGCGGCCATGGCCATCATGGGGTTGAAGTTCTGCGAGGTGCCGCGATACACGAGGTTGCCCTCGCTGTCGCCCTTGCTGGCCCCGATCAGGGCGAAGTCGGCGCGCAGGGGCTTTTCGAGCAGGTAGTCCTTGCCGTCCACGTTGATCACCTGTTTGCCTTCGGCCACCACGGTGCCCAAGCCGGTGGCGGTGAGCACGCCGCCCAGGCCCGCGCCGCCGCAGCGGATGCGTTCGGCCAGGCTGCCCTGCGGACAGAATTCCACCTTGAGTTCGCCCGCGTTCATCTGGTCCATCGTGTTCTGATTGGTGCCGATGTGCGAAACGTAGAGTTTGGAAACCTGCTTGTTGGTGATGAGCTTGCCCACGCCGCGGTCGATGTAACCGGTGTCGTTGCTTATAAGCGTAAGGTTTTTCCTGCCCGATGCGGCCAGGGCGTCGATGATGTGCAGGGGTGTTCCCACCGTAAGGAATCCGCCCACCATAATGGTGTCGCCGTCCTTGATCATGTCAACGGCCTGTTGAACGCTGATGAACTTGTTCATGGTATGTTGTGTTTATATTTCCTTTAGCCAAACTCGCAAATTTAATGAATTTCGCGCAATTCCGATATCTTTAAAATCGCTACATTTGCAGGCTCGCTTAAAAACACGCGTTATGGTTGACTTAGCACAGGCCCAACGGCACGAATCGAGTTTGGAAACGGCTAAATTCCTTTTACAGATAAGGGCCGTCAAACTGAACAACAACGAGCCTTTTATCTGGGCGTCGGGGCGCAGATCGCCCATTTATTGCGATAACCGCATCACCCTTTCCTATCCGCACATCCGCACCTTTATCCGTCAGGAATTCGTAAAGATTATCGAGAACAAGATAGGTCCGGTCGATGCCATCGCCGGGGTCGCCACGGGAGGTATTCCGCAAGGTGCCTTGGTGGCGCAGGAACTGGGGCTGCCCTTCGTGTATGTGCGTTCCGAAGCCAAGAAGCACGGCATGGGCAACCAGATAGAGGGCGAGATTGAATCAGGCAAGTCGGTGGTGGTGGTCGAAGACCTGGTTTCCACCGGAAAGAGCAGCCTGCTGGCGGTGGACGCCCTGCGTGAGCACGGTTGCGACGTAAAGGGCATGGTGGCCGTGTTTACCTACGGTCTGGGCGTGGCCGAGAAGAATTTCGCCGACGCCAGGGTGCCGCTCTACACGCTCACCAACTACAACGACCTGATTGAATGCGCCGTGCAGCTGGATATGCTGCCCGCTTCCGACCTTAAGTCGCTGCAGGAATGGCGCAAGGATCCCGAAGCCTGGTCGGACGCCCACTAATCCTACAAAAAGCATTCGATGAAAGCCTCTTCTTCTACCTTGCAGATAGCCGGACCCCCGGAAACGGCCTACCGCAAGATCAGCAATTTTTCCGCCCTGGCGGAGATGATGCCCCCGCAGGTTCAGGATTTCAAGGCCACCGAAGACACCTGTTCGTTCAACGTGGGCGGCATGGCGCAGATCAACATGCGCATCAGCCAAAAAGTGGAACCGAGCCTGGTGGTGATAAGTTCTGAAGACGGTTCTTCGTTTCCCTTTACGCTCGCCTTTCATTTTACGCCTTCCGAAGGCGGTTTCGGTTCGGTGGTGGAAGCCGAAGTGAACGTGAACATGATTATGGCGGCCATGCTCAAGCCGCAGATGCAGAAGTTCGTGGATACCCTGAACCGGCAGATAAAGACTTTTTGCGAGGCGCAGCCTCTCGGTTAAATACATATGGCACGCAGACACAAGAACGGGCCGAACCGGATCATCGAGAACGTACGTATCGAGAAGGCGGCGGCCGAAGGCAATTCCTTGGCGCATATCGACGGCAAGGTACTCTTTGTAAACTATACCGCGCCGGGCGACCTGGCAGATGTGGAGGTGATCCGCACCAAGTCGGGCTATATGCAGGGACGGGTACTGGCGCTTAAAGAGGCAAGCCCGCTGCGCTGCGAGCCGTTCTGCAGCCATTTCGGGCTTTGCGGCGGCTGCAAGTGGCAGCACCTGCAATATCAGGAGCAGCTCCGGCAGAAACAGGCGCAGGTGCGCGACCATCTGGAGCGCATCGGCAAGATAGAACTTCCCCAGGGTCTGCCCATTATCGGAGTTGAAGATGTGGGACAGAACCCCTCCTACCGCAACAAGCTCGAATTCACCTTCTCCACCAAGCGCTGGCTCACCGACAGCGAGGTCTCGCAAGGGCAGGAACTCGACCAACACGGACGCGAGGGTTTGGGTTTCCATTTGGCGGGCAAGTTCGACAAGGTGCTCGATTTGCAGCGTTGCTTCCTGCAGCCCGAACCCAGCAATCAGATACGTCTTTTCGTAAAGCGCACCGCCCAGGAACTGGGCTTGGATTTCTACGATATCCGCAACAAAAGCGGCTATATGCGCAACATCATGCTCCGCAACACCCTCGACGGTGATTTTATGGCGGTGGTGATTATAGGCGGGGAACCCGACGCGGCCTTCAACACGCTCATGCAACGCCTGCAGGCGGAGTTTCCCGGCATCAAGAGCCTGATGTATGCAGTGAACACCAAGGTGAACGACAGCATGGCCGATTTAGACATCGAGCTCTTCAGCGGCGAGCCCTGGCTCACCATGACCATGCCGGCCTACCGTACGGGTGCCCCCGACCTGAAATTCCGCGTGGGTCCCAAGTCGTTCTATCAGACCAATACCCGGCAGGCGGCGCGTCTGTACCGCCTGGCGGCCGATTTCGCCGACATCCAGCTCGGGCAGACCGTCTATGACCTCTACACCGGCACCGGCACCATCGCCAATTACGTGGCGGGCATGGCGGCCAAGGTGATAGGCATCGAGTATGTGGAGGATGCGGTAAGGGACGCGCGCGTGAACTCGCAGCTCAACGGCATTTCCAACACGGGTTTCTTTGCCGGCGACATGGCCAAGGTGTTTTCCCGCCAGTTCGTGGAAGAGCACGGCATTCCCGATGTCATCATCACCGACCCCCCGCGCGAGGGCATGCACGAGAACGTAACCGACTGCCTGCTGGATGATTCCCTTTTCGGCAGGAATCCCGTGAGGCTGGTCTATGTAAGCTGCAATTCCGCGACCCAGGCGCGCGACCTGCAGCGCCTTTCCTCCAAATACAGGGTGTTGAACCACCAGGCGGTGGATATGTTTCCGTTTACCGACCATGTAGAGAGCGTGGTATTGCTGGAGCGTGCCGCATTTTAAGGGCGAGCTGCTTCCTTACCTTCGGGATTCACGCCTCAGTCACGTACATAAGTACGCTCCTTCGGGTTCACCCTCGGTGCGTCGCATCTGATTCCTTAAAATGCGGCACGCGTTGTTTAGAGAATTTGGTTTTTTGTTTTGTGAAAGTAAACTATTTAGTTAACTTTGCGCATTGAGGAACGAATATGGCAAGTAGAATAATCAAATTTTACAAACAATATTTTAACGAGTTTTGGTCTTCGCAAAACTCTCGGGTTAAGAAAAAAATAGCACAAACCCTCGTTTGGTTACAAGAGGTGGATAGGTTGCCGGTGTCGATTCTTCGCAGTATTGAAGGTGTCAAAGGATTGTTTGAAATACGATTGGAGGTTGGAAGAAATATCTTTCGGATATTCTGTTGCTTTGATAAGGGAAACATTGTGGTTTTGTTCAACGCCTTTCAAAAGAAAACGCAAAAGACACCTCAAAACGAAATAGCTAAGGCTGCAAAGTTGATGAACGAATATTTTGATACAAAAAAAGATGAAAACAAATAAAAAGGACAGATTGGGGTTGTGCTCGAGCCTCAATGAACTACTTGACGTTGAATACGGCGTTAAGGGAACACCAGGACGCGAAAAATTTGATGAAGAAACACGTGCGTTTTGTCTTGCACAAACCTTGAAAGAGGAACGTCATCGGGCAGGGCTTACTCAAGAAGAACTTGCTGAAAAAATCGGTACAAAAAAGACATACATTTCTCGTTTGGAAAACGGGAAAGTGGATGTGCAGTTGAGTACGCTCTTTCGCATCTTCGAAGGTCTTGGAAGACAAGTTAATCTAACGATAAGCTAACAAGTCGTGAAGCCGAAAAGAATCATTCTGTTTGCAGTGTTGCTGGCGGTGGCCGGATGTGTGGCTGTGCTGGTGTTTCCGGGCAATTACTATGTGCGCCGGGCCTTGGTGCATACCTATCCCAAGATCGATCAGTATCCCATTTTCGAGAACCGAGTGGTGAAGGCCGGCAATCCCGTGCCTCTGGAATTCGCGCAGGGCGTTTCCAGACGCAGGATCGACAGTGCGTTCGAGGCCGATTTTGCCCGCTACGGAACCGTGGCTTTTTTAGTGATGAAAGACGGCAAGGTGGAATTAGAGCAATACTGGGAAGACTATAGCGAGAAATCGCACAGCAATTCGTTCTCGATGGCCAAAAGCATCGTTTCGCTGCTGATAGGCTGCGCCATTGCCGACGGTTGTATCGAGAGCGTGAACCAGCCCGTTTCCGACTTCCTGCCCGAATGGGGTTCGTTCAACGGCAGGCCGCTCCTTATCAGAGACCTGCTTACGATGAGCGCCGGCGTAAAGTGGGACGAAAGCTCCACCTCGCTTTTTTCGACTACCACCGAAGCCTACTACGGCAAGGATCTGTGGGGCTTGGCCAAGCGCGAGGTGTTGGTGGCCACGCCTGGTGAGTACTTCAACTATCAGAGCGGCGTTACGCAGATACTGGCCTTCCTGCTTAAGAAGGCCACCGGCAGGAACATTGCCGACTACGCCTCCGAGAAGATCTGGACTCCCATCGGAGCCGAAGAAGACGCCTTGTGGAGCCTCGATCACAAGGACGGCATGGAAAAGGCCTACTGCTGCTTTAACAGCAATGCCCGCGACTTTGCCCGCCTTGGTCAGTTGGTGCTGCAGGACGGCTATTGGTACACGAACGACGGCCGCATCAGTGTGGTCGATTCCGCATACGTGGCCGAGGCCACCTCGCCCGCATCCTATCTCAAGGCCGTGCTGCCCGACGGAACGGAAGCCCCCTGTACGATGTACGGTTACCAGTTCTGGCTCATGAACTACCAAGGTCACGAGGTAAAGTATTTCCGGGGCATCCTGGGGCAATACATCATGGTGATTCCCGACCTGGATATGGTGGTGGTCCGCCTGGGGCACAAACGCGCCACGGAGTATAATGCGGAGTGGGATTACCCCGTAGATATGGACATATGGCTAAGTGCCGCATTTTAAGGGCGAGCTGCTGCCTTGCTTCGGGGATTCGCTCTTCGGTCACGTACAAAAGTACGCTCCCTCAGGCTCACCCCTCGCCGCGTTGCATCTCATCCCTTAAAATGCGGCACCTGTTGTTGGCTTGTTTTAAGGGCGAGTTGATTTTTCAGGGATTCCCAAATGGTTTATACGAAAAAAGCCGAAGCGTACGCTTCGGCTTTTTCTATCTGCAATCCGTGAAACGGATTACTTCTTGGCGTTGGTCCAGTCATCCACGGCGAAGCGTTTGTACTGGTTGTAGCGCCATTGGGCGTTGTCCTGACAGGCCTGGAACAGCTGGTCGGCTTCGGCGGGGAAGAGTTTCTTCAAGGAGTTGAAACGTACTTCGCCGTTGATGAAGTCTTTGAACTTGCTCCAGTCGGGTTCCTTGCTGTCGAGCTGGAAGGGGTTTTCACCCTGGTCGGCCAAAGCGGGGTTGTAGCGCCACAGGTGCCAGTAACCGCTTTCAACCGCCAGTTTTTCTTCCATCTGGCTGTGTCCCATGCCGGCCTTCAAGCCGTGGTTGATACAGGGCGCGTAGGCGATGATGAGCGAAGGCCCGTTGTGGGCTTCGGCTTCGCGCAAGGCCTTGAGGTATTGCGCCTGGTTGGCACCCATCGCCACCTGGGCCACATACACATAACCGTAGGTCATGGCGATGGCGCCGAGGTCTTTCTTGCGGATACGCTTGCCGCTGGCGGCAAACTGGGCGATGGCGCCCACGGGAGTCGATTTGGAAGCCTGGCCGCCGGTGTTGGAGTAAACTTCGGTATCGAGCACCAGAACGTTTACGTTCTCGCCCGAAGCCAATACATGGTCGAGGCCGCCGTAGCCGATGTCGTAGGCCCAGCCGTCACCGCCGAAGATCCATTGCGAACGCTTGATGAGGTACTGGCTCATATCCAGGATGTTCTTGCAAACGGGGCAAGAAGTACCCTTGAGGGCTTCGCGGATTTTGGGCGTTACTTCCTTGGTCTTTTCGGCATCCTCGCGGTTCTCGATCCAGAAACGGAACAGTTCCTTGATGTTTTCCGGGCATTTTTCGTCTTCCAGAGCCTGGTTCATGTACATCTGCAGGCGGTCGCGCATCTGACGCACCGCCGTGGCCATACCGAGGCCGAATTCGGCGTTGTCTTCGAAGAGCGAGTTGGCCCAGGCCGGACCGCAGCCGCAGGAGTTGGTGCAGTAGGGCGAGGAGGGGAACGAACCGCTGTAGATAGACGAGCAGCCGGTGGCGTTGGCCACCATCATGCGGTCGCCGAACAACTGGGTGATCAGCTTGATGTACGGGGTTTCGCCACAGCCGGCGCAGGCACCTGAGAATTCGAACAGGGGCTGTGCGAACTGGCTGTTCTTAACCGTCTTGGCCACGTCAACCAAATGCGATTTGGAGGTGATGTTGTCTACCATGTGGTTCCAAACCTTGGCCTGGCCTTCCTGTTCCATGAGCGGACGCATGACGAGCGCCTTTTCCTTGGCCGGGCAGACATCCACGCAGTTGCCGCAGCCCGTACAGTCGAGCACGCTTACCTGAACGCGGAACTGCATGCCTTCGAATTCCTTGCCGATGGCCTTGATGGTGGCCGTTCCGGCGGGCAGGGACTTCACTTCGGCCTCGTTCATCACGAACGGACGGATGGCGGCGTGGGGACAAACATAGGAACACTGGTTACACTGGATACACTTGCTCGCGTCCCAGGCCGGAACGTGGCTGGCGATGCCGCGTTTCTCGTATTTGGCACAACCGGCGGGGAAAGTGCCGTCGGCCATATCCTTGAACGCGCTTACGGGAAGGTCGTCGCCCTTCTGGTCGTTCACCACGTCCACGATGTTCTTGATGAAATCGGGACGGGCGCCTTCGCGCTGGCCGATCTTGCCGTCGTCCTGCAGGTTCTTCCAGTCGGCGGGAATCTCCACCTTCACGTAGTCGGCACCGCGGTCCACGGCGGCGTAGTTCATGTTCACGATGTTCTCGCCCTTCTTGCCGTAGGATTTCAAGATGGCTTTCTTCATCTCTTCCACCGCCTTTTCGAACGGAATCACGCCCGAAATCTTGAAGAACGCCGATTGAAGGATGGTGTTGGTGCGGTTGCCCAGCCCGATTTCTTCGGCAATCTTGGTGGCGTTGATGATGTAGAAGTTGATGTCGTTTTCCGCCAGGTATTTCTTCATGGCGTTGGGAAGCTGCTTCTTGGTCTCTTCCACGTCCCACCAGGAGTTGAGCAGGAAGTTGCCGCCTTTCTTCAAGCCGCGCAGCATGGGGTACTTGAAGATATAGTTGGCCACGTGGCAGGCCACAAAGTCGGGCGTGGTGACGAGGTAGGGCGAGTTGATCTTCTTGTCGCCGAAACGCAGGTGGGAGCAGGTGAAGCCGCCCGACTTCTTACTGTCGTAGGAGAAGTAGGCCTGGCAGTATTTGTCGGTGGTGTTGCCGATAATCTTGATGGTGTTCTTGTTGGCACCCACGGTACCGTCGGCGCCCAGGCCGTAGAACTTGCAGGCGTAGGTTCCTGCGGGGGCGGTGTCGATTTCGGGAAGCACGGGCAAGGACAGGTGGGTCAAATCGTCCACGATACCCACGGTGAACTTGTTCATGGGCTTGGCGGCCTGAACGTTCTCGATTACCGAAAGCATGTGGGCCGGGGTCGTGTCCTTGGAGCTGAGGCCGTAGCGTCCGCAGATAACTTCGGGACGGTTGGGCAGGTGGCTCAACACTTCCACGATGTCCAGGTACAGGGCTTCGCCGGCGGCGCCGGGTTCCTTGCTGCGGTCGAGCACGCAGAGGCGCTTGGCACTCTTGGGCAGTACGTTGAGCAGGTATTTGGCGCTGAAGGGACGGAAGAGGTGAACGGTGATCAGACCGATGTTCTTCTTGCCCTGGGCGGCCAGGTAGTCGATGGTTTCGATGAGCGTGTCTGTAATCGAACCCATGGCCACGATCACGTACTCGGCATTGGGGTCGCCGTAGTAGGTGAAGGGCTTGTATTCGCGGCCGGTGAGCGCCGAAATCTTCTGCATGTAGTCGTTCACGATGTCGGGAACGGCGTCATAGTAGGGATTGCAGGCTTCGCGGGCCTGGAAATACACGTCGGGGTTCTGCGCCGTGCCGCGCGTTACGGGGTGTTCGGGGTTGAGGGCGCGTTCGCGGTAGGCCTTCAAGGCGTCGGTATCCACCAAGGCCTTCATGTCTTCCATGTCGATGGCTTCGATCTTCTGGATTTCATGGCTGGTGCGGAAACCGTCGAAGAAATGGCAGAAGGGAACGCGGCTCTTGATGGCTGCCAAGTGGGCCACGCCGGCCAAATCCATACATTCCTGAACCGAGCTGGAGGCCAGGAAGGCGAAGCCGGTCTGGCGGGTCGCATAAATATCCTGATGGTCGCCGAAGATAGACAAGGCGTGCGAGGCTAAGGCGCGGGCGGACACGTGGAACACGCCCGGCAGCAATTCGCCGGCAATCTTGTACATGTTGGGAATCATCAACAGCAAGCCTTGCGAGGCGGTGTAGGTAGTGGTGAGGGCACCGGCCTGCAGCGAACCGTGAACGGCACCGGCGGCGCCGGCTTCCGACTGCATTTCGATCACCCTTACTTTCTCGCCGAACATGTTGGTTCTGCCTTGCGAGGCCCATTCGTCGATGTGTTCGGCCATGGGCGATGACGGCGTGATGGGATAGATGGCGGCCACTTCGCTGAACATAGAGGCGATGTGGGCCGTGGCTTCATTCCCGTCACAGGTCATGAATTTCTTTTGTTTTGCCATGATTATTTAAGGTTTATGCTTTTGTTTTTCTGCGGTACAAACGCGCAAAGGTACATTTTTACAGCCAATTTTGAAACAGGAAACAAGCTTGAACCTTTTCGTCTATCCGAACCGGAATTTGTATATACGGTATATATGAATTAACTTTGCGGAAATATCGAAACGTTATGAATACCGCAGTAACCTCTCAACGCCAACCCACGCACCGTAAGTTAATCGATATCAGGGAAGATGTATTCCGTGCGTTGACCGTAAAGGCTGCGGCAACGGGCATCAACCTCAAGAAGTACATTGAACAGTTGTTGATTAAGGAGGCTTCCGAAATGGAGGATGCCGAGTTGTACCGCTACCTCGTATCGACCCGTCCTGAAGGCAAGGAGATGGTGGACGGGCAGGAAAAAGAAGATTTTATGCACCGTCACGGTCTTGGAAAATACAGGTAGGAGTAAATGAGGGTTGAATTTTCCAAAGAGTTTGTGAAGGCACTCGATAAATTGTCGGGTAAGATACACAAGTCTGTAGTGGATGCCGTCAATCAGGTTTTTGACGCAACGACTATCGATGAAATCGCCAACTGCAAGAAAATAGAAAGTCTCAGGAATGTTTACCGTATTCGTATCGGGGCACAGCGGGCTTTCTTTGCACTCCATATCCATGTTGAAGGAGACATTGTAAGGTTTGAATATTTGTTCTCCAGAGGAGAGGCCTACGGCAAGAAGAATATGGAAAAACTCAAAAACAGAGACAGATGAACTGGATCGACACACATACGCATACTTACGAACCGGCCGAGGGGCAGGATGCTGCCTCGGTATTGGTGGAACGGGCGCTGGGAGCCGGCGTCTGCAAGCAGATTATGGGCGGGGTGGACCTGCATTCGGTGGAACCCATCATGGAACTTTGCCGCGCCTATCCCGACGCGGTCTATCCCACCATCGGGCTGCATCCCACCGAAGTGCGCGAAGACTACAGGCAGAATCTGGATATCCTTTACCGTCATCTTTCGTCCGATGCCGCTGACAAGACCTCCCCGAATCCCCGTTATGTGGCCGTGGGTGAGATCGGTATCGACCTCTATCAGGACAAGACCTATTTCCGCGAACAGCAGGACGCCTTCCGGATTCAGCTCCGCTGGGCCAAGGATCTGAACCTGCCCGTGGTGCTGCACGTGCGCAACGCCTTCGAGGAAGCCTGGCATATCCTCAAGGAGGCGCAGGACGGCGGCCTGCACGGCGTGTTCCACTGCTACAGCGGCAGCGTGGAGCAGAGCGCGCGGGTGCTTGACCTGGGTTTTATGTTCGGCATAGGCGGCGTGCTCACCTTTAAGAACGCCGGCTTGCCCGAGGTGGTGAAGAATGTGCCTTTGTCGAGTCTCGTGTTGGAAACCGACGCCCCCTGGCTCGCCCCTGTGCCCTATCGCGGTAAGCCCAACGAAAGCGCCTACATTCCCATCATCGGCCATAAATTAGCCGAAATCCTCGGCAAGACCCCGCAGGAAATCGCCGAAGCCACCACCGCCAACGCTTGCGGTTTGTTCGGATTGTAGGGAGCTGTTACCGGAAAATGAGGTTCAAATAGCGATAATTTAGTAACTTCGCGCGGTATTAACTTAATTTCCAAAATAGTCATGAAGAATTCAACAGGAAAAATCTTGGCCGTTTTAGGTTTAGGTTTGTTCTTTATTTGGAGTGTATTCGCGCAGGATCCCGCAATCTCCACGTTTCCCTACAAAGCCGATTTCGGCACGACAGTAACGCCCGGCGCACATAACGACTATTGGAAATTCAAGGCGCTTAAGGATGGCGGCACAGAATCCGTGGTGGTAGCCTCCGAACGATGGGGTTTTTCTGCAGTTTCCGGCGAAAATCTGGCTGTGTGTTTTACCGACGACGATGAGATTGCAACCATCGAGCCGGCCGCGTTCAGCCCGATTTTTCATTTGGAAAAAGACGACAATACCAGCTATACAGTTCGTGCAGATTACAAAAACATCAACCTCACCTCCGGCAAGCATCTGGTGGTGCGCCTGCATTCGGTGGTAAACGGGGAGCCGTATTACGGCGGTAAATGGGGAGTTCATTACAACACCCCCGACCCGATAAAAGACGCCAGCGGCAAGGTGTGCAGTGTGCTGATTCAGAATGAAGGCAAGATGCCCAAGGCCGGAGACTCCACCTACACCTACCATATTCCCTCCGGCCTGATTCCCGAAAGCGGGGATTACTGCATCTCGTTCATCATTATCGATAACCTTTACGCCAAGAGCGCTAAAAGCGGGGAGAAATTCTACCTTACCGGGCTGCAGATAGACAAAACCGTTGGAACGGATCTTGCTGCGGGTCAGATTATAAGCCCCTACACCGACCCTCAGGCCGGCACGCAGTTTTTTTCGGCCTTTGTGATGAACCGTGGCGGGGGTACGGCAAGAAACTTCGAAGCCTGTTACTCGGTGGATGGCGGAACGGCCGTAAAGGAAAGTTTCTCGCAGGAAATCGCCTCAGACAAGATTAGCCGCATTACATTCAAGACCCTGCCCGACCTGCAGCCGGGCGACCACCTCCTCCGGTTCTGGGTTGATGAGGCTGCCGATTTGGATCGGAGCAACGATACGGTGTCGTGTTGGGTAAGGGTCGGCAGTTCGAGCATCGCCACCCTGCCCGCCCGATACGAATTTACCGAAGCGGTGCCGTATGCATGGGCGATGGTCAGCGACTCGTTCTATGCCGAACCGAACTGGTGTTTTGTACAAGAAGGCATCCACCGTTATCCGGTGGTTTCGACCGTTAGGCAGAACGGTTATAACAACAACGACTATCTGATTTCTCCGCAGTTTTCGTTTAAGAAAGACAAATTATACCGTGTGGAGTTCACCTTCAGGTCTGATTCGGCAGGCGACAAGTCGCTGGCTCTCTATGCCTGCATGAACGCCAGCCGGGATAACCTCTCGTCGAAGGAGCTGATTTGGAAGCAAGACCAATTCGAAGACCGGAGCGACCGCAGCATGGTGGTGTATTACCTCGCCAAGGATGACGCCGACCGCGCCCTGGCCTTTCATGCCTACGGACCGTCTTCCGAAGGCAGTTTGCAGATAAAACGGATGTCCGTTTCGCAAGCCGACACCAACACAATGGATTACTTCTTCGATTTTGACGGAACTTCGAGCGACGACCCGCAATATCTGGTGGGACAGAACCTCGACTTTATCGATTACGACGGCAATCTTTCCAATGCCGGAACCCCCGGCAGCTGGGCATTGTACGGTGAAAATTCGGGCTTCAACAGCACCTATTCCGCCCGTTCGATAGGGATTCCCGGCAAGCGGGGCGCGACAAAAGCCAACGACTGGATGGTGTTCAAGCCCTTCTATCTGGAAGCAGGAAAAGACTACTATCTGAATTTCCGTACCAAGATGAGCTCGTCGAATTCCGGAGATCTGGAATATTATGTGCAGCGCGAAGGTCCGCGCTACGATCTGGCGTATGAGGAACAGACAGGGGTCAAGGGTAAGAAAGCCGTTCGCGGCAACGCTTACGACACGGTACGTTGTGTGTTTGCCGTGGAAGCAAACGGTTATTATGTGCTTTCGATCCGTAACGTAACGGAGGTAAACGACATTGTAACCGACCCGCAGGCCTTGGAAAACTATACCGTTTTTGTCGATAACGTGTCGCTGGGAGCGCGGGAAAGATTTTCCGTACACGCCCTGTATGCCGATGTTCCGTACGAAGCCCGCTTCGGCCTTACGGTAAGCCTCGGAATGACCGTACGCAACTTCTCCTCGAACACCGTGGAAGCCAAAGACATAAAGTACTGCTACCAGATCGACGATGAGGAAGTGTGCCGGGAAACGCCCGCCTCAAACCTCTTGGCGCAGGTAAGTTCCATCTATACGTTCGACAAGCGGGCCGCCTTTAACAGCGAAAGCACGCAGACGGTAAGGTTCTGGGCGGAAAAGACCGGTTCAGACGAAGTTCCCGATACGGTGACCGTTACGGTTTCCAAGATTCATACGCGGGAACTGCCTTTCGTGGAAAAATTCGCCGAAAGATCGATGGACGACTGGCAGTCATATCCATCGGCCCGCCGGATTTGGCAGATGCAGTTCGGCACGGAAACGGCTCATTCGGGCGAATGGGCGGCCAAATGCAATGTAGGCTCCGAAATTTCCGACTTTTTGGTAACGCCCCTCCTGAAAGTTGAAAAAGACAAGACCTACCGGGTGTCTTTCTTCTATAAACGCGATGGAAACGATATCGGCGCCAACGACAGTCTGCGTCTTTTCTATGCCTACAACCGCTACGACCAAACGGGTTTCAAAAATCAAATAGCCTTGTTTCCGCAGCCCGCAGCCTCCGAATACGACTTTTGCCAGGCCTATATAAGGTTTCCCGAATCGGGTGCGGCGTTCCTCGGACTCAAGGCCGAACTGGGCGGCAATACGGCGCCGCTGTACATAGACGACTTTATTTTGGTGGATAGCCTGCAGACCAATTCCACCGACTATCGCGTTTCCGACCTGCACGTTTCGGGCAATATGTCGGAATGCGACACGATGGCGATGGGCCGCCTCTCGTTTAAGGTTACGGCGGGCGGTTTCTCGATGCCGGAATATGTTACGACCCATATCCGCTACGACAACGGACCTGCGCAGGATATTTCCTTCCAGAAGGAAATGATGGACGGCGAGGAATATACCGTTTCGCTGCCGATGCCCATGTTCTCCGGCGGAGAACACAGCCTTGAGGTATGGCTGGGTCTTAAAGACGAGCTGGACCGCACCGACGACACGGTCCGGACAAGCTTCAGCGTGCACAGTCCGCAAACGATGCCGTTTAAGGACGCGAACATCAGCGTGGTGGGTTCGCCGCGCATGTCCGCATGCTTCGAGCCGGATTCCACCGGAACCTACCTGCTCCGTTACCGTTACGACGCCACCAATGCCGCCGGCGCTACAGTGAAGCTGAACCTGCTGACCTTCGGAAACAACAGCATCGCAGGCTCGCGTCTGGTGGACGAACAGGAGGCCTTGGGCGTGAACACGATTGAAAAAGAAATAGAAATCAGCGCCTTGGGGGTATATGCGTTCAGCATCGAATGCGCGAACCTTCCCGTAGGGGGAACCTTCCGTATGGACAGCCTCTGGCTGGAGAAGAAAAAAGGAATGCCGGTGGATACGACGGTTACCGACACCACGGGCATCGGCACGTTCGCTGTGAACGAGTTCCGCATCCAGCCCAACCCGGCCTCCGATTTCGTGGAAATCCTGGTTCCCGAACAGGCAAACAGCCTGTATGTTTTCGATATGCAGGGACGTGTCTGCCGCCATCTCGTGCTGCAAAGACAGGAAAGGATCAGGCTTTCCCTGCATGACCTGAGGCCAGGCGTGTATATGGTACGGGTTGCCGGCAACAGCAAGGCGGCCACGCGCAAACTCATCAAACGTTAGCATGAAGAAAATCGCCTTTTACGGTAAGGCCGCCAAGTTGGTGGAATTGAGCATGTTCGAGGAACTGCTCTCGGTGCTCGACCAGACTTGGGAGGAACCGGCAAGGTTCTACTTCGCCCAAGACCTGTCGGAGCGCATGCGCAGGGACTTTCCCTCGCTCGTCGCCCGCTACCTGGACGAACCCGACCGCATCTACACCGACGAGCTGCCCGACGACACCGACCTGCTGGTGTGCCTGGGCGGCGACGGCACGATGCTCGACACCCTGCATCTCGTAAAAGACACCAGCGTTCCCGTATTAGGCATCAATTTCGGCCGTCTGGGCTTTCTGAACGCGCTCAACGCCGACGGTATCAAGATGCAGCTGCAACCCGGCTTCTTCGACCGTTTCCGCCGCGAGAACCGCTTGGTTCTAGAGGCGGACGAGTTCGATTTTTACGGCGAGCAGGAAAACGAGAATCCCTTTGCGTTCCCTTACGCGCTCAACGAAGTGACGGTGTATAAGAACGACGCCTCGCCGCTGGTGCTGCTGGATGTTTTCGTGGACGGCCAGTTCATGAACACCTATTACGGCGACGGGGTGCTGTTCTCGACCCCTACCGGCTCCACCGCCTATTCGCTGAGCTGCGGCGGCCCCATCCTGATACCTTCGGCCGACAATATGCTGGTTACGCCCATCGCCTCGCATACCCTTACCGTGCGGCCGCTTATTTTGGAAGGCTATCAGGAAATCATGGTGAAGACAAGGGGCAACAAGGGATGCCGGGTCATGCTCGATTCCTCCATGGTGGAGTTCGCCGGCCCGTTCAGCTTCAAGATCCGCAAGGCCGGCTTCAAGTTTATCGCCATTTACCCGCCCGACCGCAACTTCTTCGACGCCATCCGCGAAAAACTGATGTGGGGCGTGGACATACGCCATAAATAGGGGTATATTGGCCGATTTATATGAAAGTATACACCTGATAGACCTGGCTTGAGGTGCTTGACAACTACCGTCTTTTTCGTAAATTCGCGAACCGCGCCGGAGGCTCGGCGTGCAAAGAGGAGAAACATCTATGGAAAAGAAGATTGTCGTTAGCGGAATACGACCCACGGGCGATTTGCATCTGGGCAACTATTTCGGCGCCCTGCAGAACTTTATCCGCATGCAGGACGAGTACAGCTGCTATTATTTCATCGCCGACTACCACAGTCTTACCACCCATCCGCATCCGGAGCATCTGGGGCGGAACGTGAAGAACATACTGGCGTCCTACATCGCCTGCGGCATCGACCCCGAAAAGGTGGCCATCTACGCCCAGAGCGATTTCCCCGAACTGTGCGAGTTCTACATGTTCCTGAACATGAACGCCTATTTGGGCGAGTTGGAACGCTGCACCTCGTTCAAGGACAAGGTACGGCAGAACCCCGACAATGTGAACGCGGGCCTGCTTACCTATCCCACGCTGATGGCGGCCGACATCCTCGTGCACAGGGCCGATTTCGTGCCGGTGGGCAAGGATCAGGAGCAGCACTTGGAAATGACCCGGGTGTTCGCCCAACGCTTCAACCACATGTACGGCGTGGAATATTTCGGACAGCCGCAGGCGTTCAACTTCGGCAACAACTTAGTAAAGGTGCCCGGTTTGGACGGCAGTGGCAAGATGGGCAAGAGCGAGAGCGGCAACAACGCCCTTTTCCTTACCGACGAAGACGAGGCGATCCGCAAGAAGATCATGCGCGCCACCACCGACAGCGGCCCCACCCAAATGAACCAGGAAAAGCCGGAAGTGATCGCCAACCTCTTTCAACTCGTTAAGATACTCTGCCCGCAGGAAGTATATGATTTCTACGACAAGGCCTATAACGAATGCGCCATCCGCTACGGTGACTTGAAAAAGCAGCTGGCGGAAGACGCAGTGAAGTTCGTGGCTCCCTTGCGCGAAAGAATCAAGGAAATACTGGCCGACGACGCCTACTTGGAAAAGGTGCGCAAGACCGGGGGAGAAAAGGCGCGGGAAAGTGGCATAAAGACCATACGGGACGTGCGGAAAATCATCGGTTATTAATGGCTTACATCGAAACCAAGAATATACAGGAACGTGCCGTGCTGGTGGGCATCGCCACGGGCGGCACAAGCGTGGAGAAGGAAACGGAATACCTTAAGGAGCTCTCCTTTCTGGTGGATACCGCCGGGGCGAAGACCGAACATGTGTTCATGCAGCGGCTCGACCTGCCCAACGGCAAATACTATATCGGTTCGGGCAAACTGGCGGAAGTGAAGACCTATGTGGAGGCCGAGAAGATAGACATGGTGGTGTTCGACGACGAGTTGAGCCCCGCCCAGTCGCGCAACCTCGAGAAGGAGCTTAAGTGCAAGGTGCTGGACCGCACCACGCTTATCCTCGACATATTCGCCAAGCACGCCCGCACTGCCCATGCCCGCACGCAGGTGGAACTGGCGCAGTACCAGTATCTGCTGCCGCGCCTTACCGGCATGTGGACGCACCTCAGCAAGCAGCGCGGCGGGGTGGGGATGCGCGGGCCGGGTGAAAAGGAGATAGAGACCGATCGCCGCGTGATTCACGACAAGATAACGCTGCTCAAGAACAAGCTGGCCGAAATCGACAAACAGAAGGTGCTGCAGCGCAAGAACCGTGTAAGTATGGTGCGTGTGGCCCTGGTGGGTTATACGAATGTAGGCAAGTCAACCATCATGAACCTGATCGGCAAGTCGGAGGTGCTGGCCGAGAACAAGCTGTTCGCCACGCTCGACACCACGGTGCGCAAGGTGGTGATCGGCAACCTGCCTTTCCTGTTGTCAGACACGGTGGGGTTTATCCGCAAGCTGCCGCACAGTCTGGTGGAATCGTTCAAATCCACTTTGGACGAGGTTCGCGAGAGCGATATCCTGCTGCATGTGGTGGATGTGTCGCATCCCGAATTCGAGGAACAGATGGAGATCGTGCGTCAGACTCTGGCCGAAATCGGCGCCGCCGACAAGAAGACCATCGTGGTGTTCAACAAGATGGATGCCTACACCTACGAAGCCAAGGATCCCGATGACTTGAGCCCCGTCACCAAGCGCAACTATTCATTGGAAGACCTGCAGAAGATGTGGTACGCCAAAGACAACGCCCCCTGCATCTTCCTCTCCGCCGTAAAGAAAAACAACGTGGAGGCCTTCAAGCAGATGCTCTACGAGGAGGTGAAGCGGGTGCATCTGACGCGGTATCCGTATGACAAGTTACTCTACGCGGATTATACGGAATCTCAATCCTTATAATGCGGCATTCGCTGTAGGGGCGATGCTTCCTTGGACTTCGTCAGACATTTTATTCGTCTCGGAAAATCCCGAATAAAATCAACCTCTGCACTCGACTTCAGTAAAACGTTGCTTCGAGGGCGCACTTCGGGCTGAATTATTTGAGAATTTCCTGTAGCTTTTCTTCCAACGGCAGGTTGCCGTCTATCCAATTTATCTTGCAGCCTTCCCTTTCCATTTTGCGGAACCAGGTGCGCTGGCGTTTGGCGAACTGGCAGATGGAGAAATAGAGTTCGCGCTCCATCCGTTCGCGCTCCATCTTTCCGGTGATATACAGCGTAAGGTATTTGTATTCCAAGCCGTAATAGGTAAGCTGTTCGGGTTTGAGGCCGCTGTCCAACAGGGCTTTGACCTCTTCCATCATGCCGTTTTCGAGGCGTTCCCGCAAACGGATCCTTATGCGTTCCCGCAGGGCTTCGGGTTCGAAACGGATGCCGAAAACCCTGGGTTCGGGAATGATGCGTTCCGGTGCGGGATGCCGTTTCTCGAACTCGGCGATCTCGAGCGCGCGCAGGCAACGTTCCCGCGTTTCGGTATCGGTATGGTTGTGCAAGGGGCCGTAGGAGGCCAGAAGTTGCGCTAGTTCCTCATCGCTCTTGTTCTGCAACGATGTGCGTAGGGCGGTGTTGCAAGGCACCTCGCGGAAAGTTTTTTTGCCCAGGGCCGCCGCCAGGTAAAGCCCGCTGCCGCCGCAGAGCACGGGAGTTTTCCTGCGGGTGCAGATGTCGGCGTAGGCCGCGTCGAAGGCCTGCTGGTAGCGGAACAGGTTGTATTCCTCGCCGGCTTCGGCCACATCGATCAAATGGTGGGGAATGTCCGTTTCCGAACCGTCGGGATCTGTCAGGGTGTATTCGTTCAGGTCCTTGCCCGAGCCGATGTCCATGCCGCGGTACACCTGCCGGGAGTCGGCGCTCAGTATCTCGCCGTCCAGCCGTCGGGCAAGGTTCACCGCCAGGCTTGTCTTTCCGCTTGCCGTAGGCCCCAGGATCACCCAAAGGGGTGTTAGTCCGTCTGTCGTAAAAACATTCCGCATAGAACGCGAAATTAAGTTTTCTTGGCGACAAACGGACTTGCCTTCCGCTATAATTTCAGTTTAACGCCGCCCTTTACCCAGATGCCTGCCTGGGGAATGTTGCTCAGGTCGAAATACTTTTGGTTGAACAGGTTGGAGGCCGTCACGAAGATTTCGTAGCGCGGGCGGTTCCAATACAGCCGCAGGTTGCAGAGCAGGTAGGGCTTGTAGCGGGTTTCCCGCGAGGTTTCATCGAGGTAGGTGCCGGCGCGGTCGTTCACGATGAATTCCCACGAAGCACCCAAGGATGAATAGATGCCGTGGTCTATCGACAGGCACAGATGGTGGCGCAGGTAGTCGGTGGCGTAGAGGGAGTGGTTCTTGCCGGTCTGCTTGCCTACGAAAAGGTAGGCGTAGTCCACGGAAACCTTGCGCAGGTGGGGGATGCCGGGCGTGTAGGAGAAGCCGGCCTCCGCGCCCACGGTCTGCAGGTGGGTGAGGTTGCTCGCCACATAGGTTTCCTGCCCGCTCTGCCGCACCCAGTCGATGATGCGGAAGCCGTAGCGGTAGAACACGCCTATGCGGGCCTGGAACGCGCCGTGTCGCCAGCGCAGGTCGGTCTCGGCGGTGACGGCCTGTTCGGGCTTGAGGTTGCGGTTGCCCTGCTGGGTGGCGGAGGTGTAGTAGAGGTCGGTGAAGGTGGGCAGGCGGTAGGCGTGGTTCACGAACAGGCTCCACGTCCAGTCTTCGTGCCAGCGGTAGCTTGCCGAGGCGCCGCCGAACAGCGAGGCGCCGAAATCGGGGCTGCCGTTCAGCAGCAAGCCCGCGGCGGCTTTCCACTTGCGGTTCTCCGACTGGTAGTTGTGCTGGATAAAGCCGCCTGCCACCTGCCGCAGCCCGCTTTTGGTGTAGAAGGCGTTCTTCTCGAAGGGCACGCGCCTGCCGGGCGATTCGCCCGAGGCCACCTCCGGCATCGTTTCGCCTAAATTGTTGCTGAAGATGTGTTCATAGCGGTAGTTGATGCCGAAGGAGGTGGTGCCGCCTTTTTTCCAGGCGTAGGCGGCGGTGGCGCCGGCACCCACCACATCGCTGCGGTGAAAGTTGGAACCCGTGTACCATTCGGGAGCGTTTTCTGCATAACGGTACAGGTCGTAGCGGTCGTGGTTCTGCCGCCAGTAGGCGCGGGCCTCCACGCGCCAGCTTCCCCAGGCCTTGGAATATTGCAGGATGGCGAGGAAGGTCTTGGTCTTTTCGAACTGTTCCTTGTAGCGCGCCGAATAGAAGCTTTGCGCGCCGAATGCCTTGTCCACGAAGCCGAGGCTCAGCCTGAGCGTGCCGAAGTGTTCAGGCTTGTTGTAGCCGGCGCGCACCAGCGCCTGCGTGATGCGGAAATCGGTGTTGTCGGTATAGCCCTGCGAGGCGCTGTGCCCGGCATCGGCCGCCACGCTCCAGCCTTTCCGGCTGTATTGGGCGTGGCCTTCGGCCTGGTAGTAGCCGTACATGCCGCCCGAGGCCGAAAGGTCGAGATAGGTGCTTCCCAAGGGGGTGGGAATGAAGTTCACCGCGCCCGAAAAGGGTGCCACGCCATAGCTCCACACACCTGCGCCCTGATAGGCCTCGATACGATGGATGGCCGCCATGGGCAGGGGCAGGTTCAGCGCATGATGCCCCGTCTGGGGGTCGGAGAGGTCGATGCCGTCAAGGAGTACGGCGCATTGGTCGAAAGTGCCGCCCCGCATCTGCAGGTCGGCCTGCACGTTTTCGGAACCCCGGCTGCGGATGTCCACGCCGGGAAGGGTGCGTAAGAGGTCTTGCAGGTTCTGCACGCCCGCCTGCCGTATATCCTGACCTGACAGCGCGGAGAGCCTCTGCATCATGGGCTGAAGCGGACAGGGCTTCTCCCCGTGCACGCTTACCTGCTCCAGCTGCACGACGGGCATCGTGTCGGGAAGCAGGGCGCTTTCCGCCGCACCGGACAGGCGTTCTTCTTCCGCCATGGCGAAAGAGCCGCCCGCACCGGTGTTTTCCTGTGCGGAAAGGGTCTGCGCTTTCAAATTCAGGATAGAACAGCAGGCAAGCGACAGGACTCCGATGCTGACGCAGGTCTTGCGCGACACGAAAATCGCGTACCCGCAGCGGCTCCAGCGTTTAAAACGCAGGGAAGCCTTAGGTGTCTGTCTTGTTTCTTGCATGGTTCTGAAATTGAAGATTTGATTTATGATGATTGAAGATGGTTATCACCAGGCCGGTAAAACGGGTTGTCCTCTCTGTAGTGAACGCTCGCACAGGAACAGGTACTCGCGCAGGTCTTTCCAGTCTTGCAGCCGTAAGTCCGAGAGCGAGCGGATCTCGGGGTTGCCGCATACATCGGCCACGCTGCCTTCGTGCAGGCCCACCGCCTCCAGTTTGCGGCACAGACCGCGCAGGTTCTGCCAGTCTTGTTCATCATCCTGTGGATAGTTCGCCTTTAGGAACTGCAGGCTGCGCAGGGCGTCGAACTTTTCCTTGCAGGCGTGGATGAACTGGGCTTCCTTGCCGCCGCTGTTCTGCAACAAGGGCATCCACCAGTCCTTGCCGAAGGCTTCTTCCCAAAAATCCAAAGCTTGGCTTGACCTGCCGCTTTTGAACAGTTTGGGCAGTGCGTTGTAGGCCTCTTTCATGCGTTCGAACAAGGCCGTGGGATAAATTGGATAGGAGTCCCAGCCTTTTTCCATACCCTTCCGCAGGGCCGGGCCGGTGCCGAAAAACACGCGCTCGCTCAGGCGCGGGGATGGATGGCTCACCGAATCGCTATGCACGATCAGGGCGCCCGTCTTGGCCAGTTTCTGCAGGAAGTAGAAGTCTTCGCCGCTCTTGAAGGGCGAGATGCCGCCTATCCTGCGGTAGGCTTTAATGCGGCAGGCCATCGAGGAGCCCACGGCGGTAAAGGCGTATGGATGCGCGGTCAGGCGCATGTTGAGCACATAGGAACGCATATACACCTCGTAGTGCAGTATGGCTGCCTGCTGTGCCGGCGGCAACTCGTTTCCTTCGCAATCGGCAAGGAAATGGCAGTAGGGATTGGCCAAAGCCACAGCATCGGGATAAAGGTCGAACTGCCGTTGGATGTCGTACAGATAATCGGCAGGATAGAACGTGTCGGCATCGGCGCACACCAGGATATCGGTGTCGGCGGCCTCCTGTGCCACAAAATCCATGGCGGTCTTGCGCGCCCAGCCCACGCCGAAATGCTTGCCATTCCAGGCGTTCTGTTCGCTGAAGCGGTCGATAAGCTCCAGACGGAACGCAAAACGGCCTTCCGCTTTCATCTGCTGCAACTGCCGGAAAACCTCTTGATTGACGCGGCAGGTCTGCAGATGCTGCGGAAGACCGTCGGCATGATAGGCCTGCGGCTGGTTGATGCACACGTAGACCGTGTGGGGAAGCAGGCTTTGCCGGTTCAGTTCCAGGAGACGGGCGGGTAAATCCGGCTCGTTCATGGCCGGCAAAGCAATGTAAATCATTTTGTATTAACGAACGATCACCCTTTTGGAAACGCTTGCCCGGGAGGTGCGGATACGCAGGATATAGGAGCCGCTCCTGTCGAGCCGCATTTCGTGCAGGCCGTCCCGCAGGCTTTGTTTCCCAAGCAGAGCACCGTTGTTGGAGAACACCGAGACCTCGGCCGTTTCGGGCAGCTCGATATAGAAATGGCCGTCGTTGGGGTTGGGATACACCTTGATGCCGGCTTGTTCTTCGCTTTCGTTGGCCACAGAACTTATGGTATAAGTGGCGCTTACCGTCTTGGAATCTTCCATCATCTCTTTAATCGCCACGGCCTTCAGAGTCATGGCTTTATCGATGGAGATTGGTGTGGTGTATTCTGTACCAAAAATGGCGGGATCGCTCCCGTCTTGTGTGTAGAGAATGGTGGCACCGGAGGTGGCCGATGTAATCGTTACCTTAGTGCCGGCCGCCACTGTGCCGCCATTGGGTGTAAATATGGGTTCTGCCACCCGCTCGGTAATGGGGCCGCTGGTGCGCACATTGCCCAGATTATCGCGAATCGTGATGCTTTTATCGATAAATACAAAGGAAACGCCGCCACCTTCCATTTCGGTTATCTCGGTAATGGGTTTGTTTGTTTTCTGACCCGAATGGGAAGTGGCCGCCGGTGCGGTTTGATCGGTAAAGGAAGTCTTGTTGGAACTGCCGGGGAATGGAGTTCCGCTGCCCATACCGGCATTGGAATTCGCACCGCCGTTGGCCTGTTTGATATAGAAACCCCGGTCGGAGGCCTTGCAGTTGATGCAGTTGTATTCCCAGGCCGAGACATTGTATCCGTCGTAGTTCAGCTTTACATTCTCGTTTACGGCGAAGATCAGCATGCCGTGTCCGGGAATGTATTCATCCCACTTGCTTTCCCCGCCCCGGTAATCCAGCACGAAGTATTCGCCCTCCACCGGGGTGTTGTAGTAGAAGGCCGTGGTGGCTTCTTCGGCCGGATAGAGTTCCACCTTGCAGGCTTCGGCAAGCTCCACCGGATCTAGCCAGCCCATCTGGATGCGCGACCAGGCGTTGTGCAAAGGCGGTGTCCGGCTGTCGTTGTTGTAGGAACCGCCCGCCATTACGTCGAATTCGTCCGGATGCACGGATTCGCCTCCATTGTCCTCGTAATCGGTATCGTACAGGTCGGGCAATCCGAAAACGTGGCTCAACTCGTGCACCGGCGTGCCGATGCAGTCCCAGTCTCCGTCGTACGACAATTCCGCCGAACAGGAGTACACGTCCAAGTACGTTCCATTCAGATCCACCGGGGTTTCCACGTTCCACATATGCGACCAGATGGCATCATCGTCTCCGGAAGTCTCCTCGCCTTTGCCGGGAAAGATGATATGCACCCCGTCTAAATAGCCGTCGCCGTCGAAATCGTATTTGCTGAAATCCACCCCGGAGGCAAGCGCCAAGCGGCAGGCTTCTTCCGCCATTTCCTGCGGATGTTCGTCTTCATCGTAATAAGGGTCGTTTCCACCGTAATACGCCCGGTTCTTCGAAAGCGTTATCGGCCCGATCACATCGGCCTCGAATCGGAAAAGCCCGCGGCTGTTGTCCAAGAAATAATCGAGAAAGGAGCCCGTGCAACCGTTTTCGGTATAGTTGCGGGTGTTTATCAGTTTATCGTAGCTTTCCTTGGGCGTGCTCATCTTCCTGTCGGCGAAGTTTATCAGGATGATGGGCGCGCGGCGGACCACCGGCTCGGTAAGGCCCTTTCGGTTCTTCATCGCCTTGGCCAGCGGGCTGTTGGCCAGGGTGCGTGCCGGGTCGTTGGCAAAGGCCACCGGCCCTCTGGCACGCATCTTCGACCGCTGTTGCGGGGAATACCGCAACGACTTGGGCGTTTTCTTCAACAGTTTCCTTTCCTGACGGGTGCGCTGATCCATGTCGTGCGCCTTTACTTTCGAGGCCACCATGTTCCCGTCCTTGTCCGTCACGGCATAGTAAAACTGTTTTTCCACCTTCAGAAGGCTGTAGCCGTCCAAGGTCTCGTACCATTTGGTGCTTTCGTCGCCTTTAAGGTAAACGGTGATGGTGGTGCCGTCGGCCTGTTCTACGGTAATCGGTTTCTTGATGGCCGGAACCGCCAGCAACATGCTGAGGGTGGTAAAAAACGCCAGGATAAAAACAAAAGCCCTTTTCATAACGCCGTTTTTTTGGAATGGTGATTAAACAGACAAAAATAATTATTTTTCAAAACACTGTGTAAGTGAGATATAATCCTGCACGCTCAGTTCCTCGGCGCGTTTGCCCAAAAGTTGCTGCGGGAGCGCCGAAAGCGGCAGGTTCTGTTCTTCGGCAAACGACTGCAGGGCGTTGCGCAGGGTTTTACGCCTTTGGTTGAACGCGCGCTTTACGATGCCGGTAAAGCGTTTCTCATCGCAGCCCAAACGTTCGGTATCGTTTCGGGTGAGCCGTATCACGCAGGAGCGTACCTGCGGGGGCGGCGTAAACTCGAAAGGTTCCACCGTAAAGAGATACTCGGTGTTGTAGAAGGCCTGCAACAGCACGCTCAGGATGCCGTAGGCCTTGCTGCCGGGCTGAGCGCAGACCCGTTCGCCCACCTCTTTCTGGAACATGCCCGACACCAGCGGGATCCGCTCCTTGTTCTCCAGCACGCGGAACAGGATCTGGCTGGAGATGTTGTAGGGAAAATTGCCGGTAACCACGAATTCCTGCGGCTTCCCTGTGGTTTTGTCCGTAAAGAGTTTAGCCAAGTCCATCTTGAGGAAATCGGCGGGAATCAGGCGGTCGTTGTCGGTCTGTTGCGGAAAATGCCGCGCCAGATACACCACCGATTCGGCGTCCAGTTCCACCAGCGAAACGTTCAGGGAGGGGTCTTCCCAAAGGCATTGGCTCAGCACGCCCATGCCGGGGCCTATCTCGAGCACGTTGAGCGGTGCCGGGGTGCCGGAAGAAAACTCGGAGGCGTCGCGGCTCAGTGCGCCGGCCTCCAGGCCGTTCAGACTGCCGTCGGGCATCAAGGCCGGGGTATAGTCCGCGTGCACGCAGCGGGCGATCACGCGCGCCATGTCGGTGTTGTTGAGGAAGTGCTGGCCCAGGTTTTTCTTGGCGCGCACTTCGGTGAACCGGGTCCGGTGGGTATTGTTCTTTTTCATCGTTCGTTTTTGTTTTGAAGCCGCTTGCGGGACGGGCTATCGGTCGCCGCGCAGTTCGCGGTAGCGCTGCCGCGCCAAGGGGGCCAGCGAGGAGGACTTGAAGTCGAGGAACAGCCGTCGGTAGAGTTCCATGGCCTGCGCCGCGTTCCCTTGCCCTTGGTGGATTCCGGCGGCTTCGAAGAGCGCGTCGTCGGCCAGCAGGTCGTCGTCGGGGTAGTCATATACCTTTTGCAGGTATTCCAGCGCGCGGTCGGTCGAGTCCATGGCCAGGAAAATATGCGCCTTGCGGTAATACACCTCGTCGAAGAGCGCGCCCTCCATGGGCATCCGCAGCACCTCGTCCAAGAGTTCCAGCGCGGGCTCATACAGGTGGCGGAACACCAGGAAATCCGATCTGGCCACCAGGGCCAGGCCTTCGTAGGAACTGTCGGGGTTCATGTTCTCGCGTATCAGCAGCGAGAGCTCCATGGCATCGTTGGCGATCAGCTTGGCCGTGGCCGCGCGCAGCACGTCCAGCTGGCTCTTGGCCCATTCGAACTCGCCGATGTAGTACGACAGCCGTGCGTTCTGCAGCTTGGCGTAAAAGCCGATCGGGTCCTGCTTGAAATCTTTCTCCACCTGGCCGTAAAGCAGTGTGGCATCCCACACTTTATTGTAATACAGTAAAATATCGGCAAGGTCGATTTTGAGTTGCGCCTTTTGCTGCGAAGAAAAACGCCCCGTGTTCAGTGCCGTTTCTATCCATTTTTGCGCGCTGTCTTTCTCCTGCAGGTAATAGGCGTGGATCTTGGCCAAGTTGCGGTACATGCCGAAGGTTTCGGGGTCGCGTCCCAGTTCGCCGAGAAGCTTCCGGTAGGATCGCTTTAATTCGCGCGCCTTATCGAGGTCTTTGCCGCCCTGCGCCTCCAGTTGGGCGAAGTAGAGGTTCAGCAGCTCGATGCGCGCGTTGCGTGTGTTCTGCGGCGAGATACGCAGGTTTGGGTCGCTTGCGGCCTGCAAAAAGGCCTCGTATTGGGCGGCGGCTTCGTCGAACAACTCGTTTTTGGCCACCGTGCGGATGCTTTCGAGCCATTTGGCGCCCCCGTCGGTAAAGCGGCGGCTGTACGCGCGGGACTGCAGGAGCGCGGTTTCAAAATCATTTTCCTGCAAAAGCACCCATATCAACAGGTCTTGGGTAAGGGGATTGTCGGCATCCTGCTGAATCTTGCGCACCAAGGCGCGCTTTATCGTTTCGGCCCGCTTCCGGTGGCTCCCGTCCTCGCCCGCCAAGAGTCCCTGCAGGCGGGCATACACCTTGGCCGATTCCGACGGATCCTGCGACATCAGCAGCAGGTATTCGTCCAGCATCGGCTCGATTTGCCCGCTCTGGCGGTAGAGTTCGGCCAACGACTCGGCATAGAGCGCGTAACAGGGCGTGTTGTCGGGCGAACCGCATTCGACAAGGCGCGCCCTCTGATACACGGCCACCGCCACGTCGTGGCGTCCGGTCTGCTGCACGATGGCCTGGGTGAGTTCCTTGGGCGAGACACCCCCGTCGATAAACTCGTTTTTCTGCAAAATCTCGTTAAAGACCGCCTCGGCTTTTCTGTTCTGTCCGGCCTTGATGTAGTTGGCGGCCAGATCCACACGTAGCACGGCGGGATGGGGCGCCGAACGCATCTGCTTGCGGATAACCTTCTCGGCCTGTGCGTATTGATCCAGTTCCTGCAGGCACTTTACGTATTCGCGGTAAACGAAGGTCTGCGGATTTTCCCTGTAGAGTTCCTCATAGAGGGAGAGCGCCTTGTCGCGCTCGCCGTTTTCCATAAAGCGGCCGGCCAGTTGCAGGCGGTTCTGCAGGCTGCCTTTTTCCTGCGCGCAAACGGGGGAAAATCCCGCCAGAACGCACCCGAGCAGGCAGAGGGCAAGCCACTTCATGAATCGCATGCTTAGTTGAGGATGTCGAAACCGGTGTAGGGCTGCAAGGCCTTGGGAATGCGGATGCCTTGTTCCGTCTGGTGGTTTTCCAGCAGGGCGGCCACCACGCGGGGCAGGGCGATGGCGCTTCCGTTGAGCGTGTGCAGCAATACGGTCTTGCCTTCGGCGTTTTTGTAGCGCAGGTGCAGGCGGTTGGCCTGATAGGTCTCGAAATTCGATACAGAGCTCACTTCCAGCCAGCGTTTCTGGGCGGCGCTGAATACTTCGAAGTCGAAGGTGAGGGCGGAGGTAAAGCTGATGTCGCCCCCGCAGAGCCGCAACACGCGGTAGGTAAGCTCCAGTTCTTCCAGCAACCCGCCCACGTGCCTGCACATGTCTTCCAAGGCGGCGTAGGAGTTTTCGGGCTTCTCGATGCGCACGATCTCCACCTTGTCGAATTGGTGCAGGCGGTTCAGCCCGCGCACATCCTTGCCGTAGGAGCCGGCCTCGCGCCTGAAGCAGGCCGAATAGGCGCAGTTCTTTACGGGAAGGTCCTTTTCCTGAAGCAGGCAGTCGCGGTAGAGGTTGGTGACGGGCACTTCGGCGGTGGGAATCATGTAGTAGTTGTCCAGGCCCACGTGGTACATCTGGGCGTCTTTGTCGGGAAGCTGGCCGGTGCCGTAGCCGGAGGCCTCGTTGATCATCAGGGGCGGTTCGATTTCCAGATAGCCAGCGGTGGTGGCGCGGTCGAGGAAGAAGTTTATCAACGCGCGTTGCAGACGGGCGCCCTTGCCCTTGTACACGGGGAATCCCGCGCCGGTAATCTTGTTGCCGAGCTCGAAGTCGATGATGTCGTACTTGGAGGCCAGTTCCCAGTGGGGAAGCGCGTCCTGGGGCAGATGGTCGATCTCGCCCACCTGGCGTTCCACCACGTTGTCTTCGGCCGTGCGGCCTTCGGGCACGCTGGCGTGGGGCGTGTTGGGAATGCTGTAGAGGATGGTCTGTATTTCCTTGTCGTAGTCGGACACCTTGGCCGTAAGTTCCTTGTTGGTTTCCTTATACTGGGCCGTCTTTTCCTTCAGGGCGTCGGCCTCGGCTTTCATGCCCTGCGCGAAAAGCCTGCCGATTTCCTTGGAACCCTTGTTGATTTCCTGCAGAACGGCTTCCAGTTCCTGTTGGGCGGAACGGCGGGCCGAATCCAGTTCCAGCAGCCTTTCAATCTGCTCCCTGGCGGGCGCGTAGTGTTTCTTGGCGAGCGCCGCGATCACTTCCTGCGGGTTCTGACGGATAACTTGCAACTGTAACATGATAAACCTCCTTTTAAGCGCGCGAAGTTACTATTTTTACCCATTCGGCCACGAATTCCGCCGTTTTTTCCACACCTGAGAGCGAGGTGTCGATGCTCAGGTGATAGGAGGAGGCCTTGCCCCATTCCTTGTTGGTGTAGAAATTGTAGTAGGACGAGCGTATCTTGTCGGTTTTCTCGATAATTTGAACCGCTTCTTCCTCGTTTACCTCCATCGACCGGCAAATCCTCCGCACCCGGAAATCCTTGGGCGCGTGAACGAAGATATTGAGGCAGGCCGGATCTTCGCGCAGGATGTAGTCGGTGCAGCGCCCCACGAACACGCAGTTGTGTTCTTTTGCCAGACGTTGCACGGTGTGATACTGGATTTCGAACAGGTTGTCGTTGTTCAGGCCGTTGAAGCCCGGATCCCCGAAAAACGGAAAGCGCGAATACCACACCTTCTGCGGTTTCTCGTCCGCTTTCTCGAAGCAGTCCTTGCAGATGCCGCTGTCTTTGGAGGCCTCGTGTATCAACTCCTTGTCGTAGAATTTCAAGTCGAGGGTCCGCGCCAGATACTGCGCCAGGTCACGGCCTCCGGAACCCATTTCACGACCTATGGTCAAAATCAGCCGTCTTTCCATTTTTCGTTTGTTTTTCGGACTGTTCTTCGATGTTATTTCAACTGACGGATCAGCATGCCCGGATAGAACGGGCCGCCGGTAAGGGTCTTGAACGTGGTGGCCGTCAGTTCCGAACCCGCCGCCTGTTCCTCGGCCGCCATAAAGCGGTTGTCCCAGATCAGTTTTTTCTCCGGGGCGACGGTTCCCACGCGGCGATATACTGTTTTTCCATCTTTCTCCACCTGCTGCAGAACCTCGAACTTGGTGGCGGCCGTCAAGCCTTCCTTCATGCCGATTTTCGCGATGACCTTGCCGTCTCTCACCTCCATGACGGGTGTCTTCACCTTAAAAGCCTCGTACTTCTGCTGCAGGCCCACGATGGCTTTGTCCAGGCCGCGGGCGCAGACCTTGGTGATCACGTCTTCGGGCGTGTTCACACCCTTGAGCACCGTTTTCTCGCTCTTTACATCGTAATACCCGATATAGCGCAACCCGAACAGCGGGCTTTGGTCGAACATCCGGCGGCGGGCCGCACGTTCTTCTTCGGGCGTGTTCTTGTCCACCCAGTAATCCGAATAGAATGTGTCGGCTATCGAATCGTTCCAGTCTAACTGGAGCAGGTGGGTGCGCACCTTTACGGTGAATCCGCCTAGGTTGTCGGCGATCACGGCGCCTAAAAAGGCGAGGGATGCCAGACCGTCGCCTACGGCGGCCCCTTCGCTGGAGCCGGACGCGGCACTGGCGGCGTTGGCGGCCGCCCCGATGATGCTCAGGATAAGGCTGGCGGTCTTGGCTTGTTTTTCCTTATCCACATATACGATATCGTTTACAATCACGAAAGTGTTGCCGATCAACTGTTCGCCCGCATCCGAAAGCAGCGACAGCCCCCGCTTGCTCATCCTGGCCTGCTGCACGTCCATTTCGGAGGCGTTGTAATTGCCGCGCCGGGCTATCAGGTTCAGGTCGAAATTGCCGTCCGCGTCGCGGTCGAACCACTTGGCCACCAAACGTCGGGCCACATGATTCACTTCACAGAAACGCGTGATCGCGTCCGGAGCGACCTGTTTGGTCCCCGGGGCCGAGATACGGCGTACGTTCATGTTGTGGTCTTCGTATTTGTCGGCCGGCGGCAACGAAAGGTAAACATAGTCTATCTGCTTGGAATACTTGGCGTCCGGATGAGCCAACAGGAGCGAATAGAGCGAACTGCGCTTGTATTGCGTCTCTCCGTCCTGTTGCAGGCGGCCCTGTGCGAAGCCAAAGGACAAGGAAGTCCAGGACAGCATGGCCCAGACAGCGATACGGGATATTTTTCTTTTCATCTTTTCAAAATTAAGAAGTACGGAAACGGATTAGAAACCCCAGATCTCTTCGGGTTGAATGGTGTCGGTTATCTTGAATTCGTTGGCCTTGCCCACGATGTAGGCCGAAGAAAGTTCTTCTTCCGTATCGCAGAAACGGGTCACCGGAAAACCGCTCGGATCCATCAGCGCGTATTTGCCGCCCTTATAGACGATCATCATCGGCAACAGCACCGAACCCCATTCCGAATGATTGGCATAGAGGAAGGCTATCTGGTCGTAAACCGGCATCACCACGATGTTTCCGCCGGTGGTGAGCAATCCGAATTGATTTCCGCGTTTAAGCAGGTGAAGCCCGAACAGAGACGGCAGATATACCGCATCGCCCGACTTAAGGTTCTTGCCCTGCATCTTCAGCTTGCCAGACTGGACCTTCAAGGCGTCCGCATGGCGTTTTTCGGAAGCGAAAACCACGGCGAACGAGGAATCCTTAACGGCCTGCGGATCATCCACGATCAGATGTTCCCTTACAAAATTCTCCACGCCGTTTTTCACCACGTCCGACAACCACCAGGGTTCAATCTTCTGCCCCCAGAAATGAATCGGGATCTGTTTCTCAAGGGTTATGCACGACACCTGCGCCTGTGTCCTTATGCCAGAAAGGAGAAAAGCGAGCGCGCATACGGCAACCGCTTTTCGATAAAAGATATTTCTCATTCCGATATTTGATGTTTCGTTTTTTAGATTAAGGTGAACGGAGCGGAATGGCAGAACAATCCGCTCCGTCGGTAGTTTGTCCGTTTATCGCAGCAACCAGCCCAAACCCGTGTAGGTGGTGGGTTGCTGGCCGTTTCCGAACGCCACGCCGATATCGCGCATGGCACCGATGCGCTGCGATTCGAGATCCACGCCGTCCTGCCATTTCTTCATCTCGAACTTCCAGTCGTCCAGCACCTTGCCCTTGATTTCTCCGTAAAGCGACATAGCGTCGCCGTAACACTTGGCGTCGGGATAGATCTGACTCAGGAAAGCCCCGGCTTCCGTGGCGCCCGCCGAATTCTGGTTGGCGGCCCAGGCCGCGCGCGCCTTGGCCAGGTTTTCGTCGCAAAGCCTGTCTACATACGATTGGTAGATGCGCAGGGTGGCGGCCATCGCCTTGTCGAAAGACTCGCCCACTGCGTCGGGAATGGAGGTAAGCAGGAAGAAAGCCTCGTCATAGCGGTGCTGAGCCGCCAGGGTTTCCGCCTGTTGGATAATGCGGTCGGCCTGCTGGCGGTAGTAGGCCAGGATCTTGTCTTTGCCGGTTTCCACGAAATTCTTCATCTGCGGCGAGTTCACCGGCATGTTCTTAAGCCCGTTGATGATGCACTTGGTGATGTTGGTGCCCACACCCACCGCGTTGACCGTGGTGGAAGAATAGATCTTCTTGTCGAAATAGTCGGCGATGTAGAGCGTGATCTCCATATTCTGCGAAATCTGTTGCGGGGGCCCCGGAACAATGTCTTTATTGGCCATGGCCACATGGGCGGCGATAAAGAAACGGCTGAAATCCCTGCCCGCCGCGATGCCGTTGTTCACCGCCACCTGGGTCAGTTTGTTGGAAAGGTAGGATTCCGCTCCGGAGGGAAACGGATCTTCCTGTTCGGGCACGATCACGGCCAGGGTGATGCCTTGACCGATCAGGCCGTTGTCTTGCGCCTTGGCCGTTCCGAGAACCAAAATGGCTGCCGAGAGCGCCAAAAGCCTTATTGCTTTCTGTATTTTCATGATAGTCTATCCTTTCTATAGATTATTTCTCGCCTAAAATCAACATGGCCGAACCCAGCCCCCGGGCAATCACCTTCGAGTCTATCCTGTAGGGCTCGGCGGCCAAGAAGCGGCGCAACTGGCGCACGAAAGCCTCGGTGTCGAGCGCCATTCCCTTGGCGTTGTACAGCGGAATGCGCACCTGTTCGTATTCAATGCGGTTCTCGGTGGATTCCGATTTTCCGAAACGGTGCTCCACCGTGTTGTCGAACATCCATTCGTCGATGATCTCGCTCAGGGTCGCGCCGTTGTATTCGGTTTCCAAATCAAGGCCGGAACCGTTGTCGAACACCCGGATGGAAACCACAGCCTCGCGGCCGTTGGCAAACAGATCGTCGAAGAACGACTGCAGTCGGGCGGCGAAATTGTCGATATGGTTCAGCACGGCTTCTTCCAGAAGAACGGGTACGTCGGTGGTGAGCGAAGGTTCGCCGCTGCCTTGCGTGCCGGCAATCTGCTTGTCCGTGTAGGCGTCCAGGCCCTGCAGGTTAAAGGAAACATACGATTTCGGCCCCTTGGTGTTCACCGTCCAGGTAAGCTGCAGGATAATGTCGGCCTTGGCTGTCTGACGGAGCAGGTCCAAGGGCGATTCGGCTAGGGAGGCGCCGGAAGTCTTGCTGCTTATCAGGTTGTTTTCGGCCGTGCGCTGCTCGATGGACTTGAGCACCGTCTCGAGGTTCTTGAGCGGGAAGCCCCGGTCGGCCATCAGGGTGTTGATTTTCGAAATCACCAGCAACAGGTCGGCGTCGCCCTGCAAGGCCCGCTTGTAGTCGGGAATGCGTACGGTCGTGCCTTGGTTGTCGTATTCGGTCATATACCCGTTCTGATTGCACCAGACATCGCTGGGAACCACCATCAGGGTAGGTTTCTTGGCTTGCCCGAACACCGCCGAAACTCCCACGGCGCAGGCAAACAGTATGGCAATTAATTTTTTCATGTTCATCTATTTTGGCCAACGGAAAGCCCGTCGGCGTTAAACAAATTCCGGGACTAAAAGGAAGTTTTCAGGATTCCGTCGTCGATCAGGCGCTGGCGGAGTTCGGAATACTTGACCCGCACCACCAGACTGCAGGTGATGCCGCCTTTCTGACGGGCGTGCTGCCACGAACCGGGCCTGCGGTCCTGCATGCCGATGTAGTCGAGGTATTCGCCGCCGTCGGCAAAGAAACGGTCGAAATACGGCTTGTATTTCGTTTCGGCGTTCACCTCCAACAGCATGGGTTTCTGTTCGCATCCGCCCCGGCCTGTCGATACCCCCTTGAAGAGGATATCATATACAGCGGTCTTCTTGGCCTGTTCCTTGGCATCGTTCACATAACGGCCATAGCCCCAGGCACGCACGGTATAGGAACCGTCCAACTCGCTGCCCATACATTCGGTGCGGTTGTCGTGATAGGAAACCACGCCCTTTCTCGTGTTGTTGCAGGCGGTCAGCGCCACTGTAAGGCAGACACCGCAGGCAATCCATTTCAAACGTTTCATATTGATCCTTTCTTAAAATCCGGAAGACAATCCCTTGATGACGCCTGCCGCCTCCAGATCCTTGCGCAGCTGGTCTTTGGCCACCTGCACGGTAACCCCGTACTTCCAGGCGCCCTTGGTCTTGATACGGTCCACCTTGGTTCCTACCGAAAGCACGTATTTGTTCCAATCGCCGGTGGAAGCGAAAAATTTCTGGAAGAAATCCTTGTGGGTTTCGCGCAACGAAGGGTCGCGCGCCAGGGCCGGCTGGGAGGAACAACCTTGCAGACCGCCCGTAACGCCTTTAAAGATGATGCCGTGAACGGCACACTGTCCGGCCTGTTGCGGGTTGAGCTTTTTCTGTTTGGAATAGCACCAGACCTTCACCATATAGGTGCCGTCCGTACCGGTGCCGGCGCATTGAATCTCGTACCTGTAGTTCCACGTGTCTTTCTGCTGCTTTTTGGTTTGGGCCTGAACCGAGACCAATCCAGCTGATAGAAAGATACTTAAATAGAGTAAGATTTTAAAGGCTTTCATACGTTTCTTGGTTTTTGAATCATATTACAATCTGTGAATTTACGCATTTTTCCGTGACCCTGGCTCATTTTTGCCGTGCCAATACCCTTTTGTGGGGATAAACGGGTGTCAAAATACCCGATTGTGGTGATTGGGCGGTTTCTCTGATGGCGGTACTTTTGCCTTGTAGTTTTTAAGGTTTGTGTATTCAAGAGAGGAGCGGCAGCCACCGTTCCTCTTTTCTTTTATTTGGTGAGGTTGCGGTAGTGCATGGCGCGTGTCTCTATCTTGCGCACGAAGTCCACGGCCTGTTTTCCGTTGGCGTAGCCGTTGCGCGAGGCTGTGTCGCGGTAGTATTCGGGCTTCGATTTCAAAAGCAGGTAATCCTCCACGTTGTGATGCCATACATTGGGGTCGGCGCCGTATTTCTGTGCCAGGCGGCGGGCATCCAGGATATGGCCCAGCCCGATGTTGTATGCCCCCAACACGAAATAGCGTTGTTCCCGCTCCGGAATTTCCTTGGGCAGGGCGCGGTAAATGCTTTTTATATACTTGATTCCGGCGGCAATCTGTTCCTCGGTGCCCGAACGCACCGTAATCCCGTATTGCCTGGCGGTGGGCGGCATCAGCTGCATGAGGCCGATGGCTCCCTTGCTCGACACCAGATAGCTCCGGAACTGCGACTCCTGATAGATGAGCGATGCCAGCAGCTGCCAGTCCCAACCTACCTGCCGGCTGTATTTCTTGATGAGCCGGTCGAAGGGCGAGATGCCTGCATTGCCGTGAACGTGCCTGTCCTTGCTCTTGCTGTTGGGGCTTTCGTTAAAGAAAAAGAGGCTGTCTTCCTGCGCCAGGAAGCCTTCGTCCACTAACCTTTCCCATTGTATCCGCTTGCGGTAACGGTTCACCGAATCGATCTTGCGGAAGCCCGACTTGGCCGAACGCACCGTTTTATCGTAGGGAATCTCGTAGTATTTGTGATAGAGGTAGCCGATGGCCTTGTTCTTCTGCAGGGAATCGATCCAACGGTTGGCCAAGGCCAGCAGGCTGTCGGATTGCGGGTGCAGCGCCCATGCCACGTCTTGCGTTTCGCCCACGGGAAGCGAGATGTCGATCTGCGGATGCGCCATCCTGAAGCGGAACGCCTTGTTTTGCGATACCACCGTATAGGGGAAACGCCCGGTGGAGACGGCGTGCAGCAATTCTTCCTCGGTGCGGGAGCTGCCCGTGATCTTGATTCGTTCGTGTGGAGGAACGGTATCGTTGTAATGCCGCAGCGTTTCCTCGAAAACACTGTGCCGGCGCACGTTTACCGTCTTGCCCGCCAATTGTCCGACAGATTGCACGAAAGCGGCCGAATCTCCCGAATAGAGCGGATCCAGCTGCACCAGCACCTGCCCGGTGCGGTAGATGGGATGGGTGAAGGCCGCTTTTTGCGCCCTTTCTTTGGTAATGTTGAGGTTGGAGGCGATCAGGTCGGCGCGCCCCTCTTCCAGCATCCGCCATTGCTCCTCAAGGGTCTGGCAGGGCAGGATCACCAGATCGCAGCCGATGTATTTGGAGAAATCCTCCAGCATTTCCAGGCCGAAACCCATCGGTTGGCCGTTAAACAGGAAATAGTCGTTGAAGTTGTTTTCCAGGGCCACGTACAGGCATTTCTCGTGGGCAAAACGCAGGGTGTCGGCCTGCATCGGAATGTGTTCACGCCTGTGACAGGAAAGCAATGTCGGAACACTTGCAAGAAGAAGGAGGCATCGGGTAAGTCGGTTCATGCCATGATTTTTCGTGAATACTCGCTCAATGCGCCCTCGGGCGTAAAGAGCCTGGGCAAGTCGAAACCGCTCAGCAGGATGCCTTTGAGTCCTTGGGCGCGGGCGTTTTCGATATTTTCCGTACGGTCGTCGATAAACAGGCACCGCTGTGCCGGAATGCCCAGGTCGCGCACCATGGCGCGGTAGATTTCGGGATCGGGCTTGCTCAGCCCCATGCGGCACGAAAGGTAAATCTTGTCGAACAGCGATTCGAAACCGCCTTCGAAACCGGGTTGCAGGCGGTTCACGTACGCTATGTGCAGTTCGTTGGTGTTGCTCAGCAGGCAGGTGGTGTAGTTGCCTTTAACCTGCCGGATGCATTGCAGGTTTTCGAGCGGCAGGTCGGCGATCATGCTGTTCCAGATGTCCCGCAGGGTTTCCAGGGCCGGCATTCCGGCGGGCAGCAGAGGGTTCTCGCGCTGCGCCAGTTCCTGCATGAATACGAGGAAATCGTGGTCTTTCACCTCGCCCCGTTCGTATTCAGCCACCTTCGCCATAAGTTCCTTTTGGGACACAGGGTTTAACGGGGCGTTCAGAAAACACCCCATTCCCGCAAAGGGGCGTTCGAAATCCACGCGGGCGATCACGTTGCCCAGATCGAAAACAACGGCCTGTATCGAGTTATCTTTGTTATCCATCGCAGGGCTAAGGTACGATATTTTCCCGATTTGTATATTCGCAGGCAAAACCGTACCTTTGCTCGCGTTTTTTCGGGTTTCGCGCCCGAAAGACAGGCCCCATAGCTCAGTCGGTTAGAGTAGGTGACTCATAATCATTTGGTCCTTGGTTCGAGCCCAAGTGGGGCCACGCTTCAGAAAGCACCTCTGGAAAGAAAGAGGTGCTTTTTCAGTATAAAGACGATATCATGAACAGCCCGGAAACCCCCTCGATAACCGAACGTCTGCAACAAAAGATTGCGGAGCGTTTAAAGCAAAAGGGCGTGAAGCCCACGCCGATCCGGGAGCTTGTGTTCAAGACGCTTCTGTCGCATCAGAACCCCATCTCGCTCGCCGATTTGGAAGCGCAGTTGGAAACCATCGACAAATCCACGCTTTTCCGGACCCTGAACCTGTTCGAGAAACACCATCTGGTGCATGCGTTCGAAGACGGCAGCGGTTCCATCAAATACGAGGCCTGCCCCAATCCCTACGACTGCCTGCTGGAAGACCGGCACATCCATTTCTACTGCACGGCCTGCAAGCAGACCTTCTGCATTCCCTCCACGCACATCCCGTTGGTGGAACTGCCCAAGGGTTTCACGACCCACAGCGTCAACTACACGATAAAGGGGCTTTGCCCGAAATGTCAAACCGGTAAATAACATCAAAAAGGACGGGAACCCTTGGTTCCCGGCATGCCTGCGTAGGCATGCGCATAAAAAAGGCATCTGACCATCGGTCAAATGCCTTTTTGCTTTTAGTTTCAGTGCATTTACTTCGCCTGTTCGCGGCCCAGGGCGAGCGCCTTGAGGTTGGTCTCCACGATTTCTTCGCCCTTGCTGCCGAAAATGGCGCGGATGGCCTTTTCGAATTCCTCGTAGGGAAGGCCTAATTTGTCGGCGGCGGCACCCAGAATCACCATGTTGGCCGAACGCGGGGCGTTGATTTCCTTGGCCATGGCGTCGGCGTTGAAGGCCACGATGTTCTTCACCTTTTTCAAGGCGGCTTCCAAGTCGCTGTCGGCGGGGTAGTTGGGCACGTTCTTGAAAGGCTCGGTGTTGGTGATGACCCAGCCGCCTTCGTGCAGCATGGGCAGGTAGCGCAAGGCTTCCACGGGTTCCACCGAGATGATCAGGTCGGCCTTTCCTTCGGGAATCAGGTCGGAGCAGATGGGTTCGGTGGAGATACGCAGGTGCGACTGAACGTCGCCCCCGCGCTGGCTCATGCCGTGCACTTCGGCCTGCTTGAGGTACATATTGTTGGCTACGGCGGCACGACCGATAACGGTGGCGATGGAGAGGATGCCCTGACCTCCCACACCGGCTAATATGATGTCTTTTTTCATTTCTTTGGCTTTAAAAGGTAACTACTTGCTTTCGTTCTTGGCTTTGGCGGCGGCTTTCACGCGGCGGGCGGCCGTCTGGATGCACTCGCGGCGCGGCACGATTACCGAAACCCCGTTGTAGGCGATTTCTTCCTTGATGACCTGCACGTTTTCCTCGTGGTGGTTCTTCAAGGGCTTGATGACGCGGATATGTTCCCGTTCAACACCCAAGCCAAGGCAGATGGATTCGATCTTTCCGAAAGCTGCCGAATCCTGACCACCCGTCATACCGGTGGTGGAGTTGTCGAGGATCATCACGGTGATGTTCGATTTGTCGTTGACCGCATCCAGCAGCCCCGTCATGCCGGAGTGGGTAAAGGTGGAGTCTCCGATAACGGCCACGGTGGGCGTGAAGCCGGAGTCGGCGGCACCTTTGGCCATCGTGATGGAGGCCCCCATATCCACGGTGGAGTAGATGGCGTTGTAGGGAGGCAGCGCGCCGAGGGTGTAGCAGCCGATGTCGGCGAAAACGTGGCCCTTGCCGAATTCCTTCATGGCTTCGTTCAGGGCGTTGTAGGAATCGGCGTGCGGACAGCCCACGCAGAGCGAGGGAGGACGGGCCACCACTACGTCGGGAACGGGCTCGCCGCAGGTCTTGGGCATGCCGAGGGCGGCGGCCAGGATGTTGGGGTTCAATTCGCCGTCGCGGGGCAGGGTGCCGTCCAGACGGCCGAGAATCTTGCCGCTTTCATCCAGGTAGCCGCGGATCAGTTCTTCATAGATGGGGTAGCCTTCTTCCACCACCAGCACCTTTTCGCATTCATTCATCATCTTCTTTACCGAAGCGCGGGGAATGGGGTACTGGCTGATTTTAAGCACGGGGTGCGGGCACTTGCCGCCGAAGTTCTCGAGCAGGTAGTTGTAGCCGATGCCGCAGGCGATGATACCCAGTTTCTTGTCGGCGCCGTCCTCATAGCGGTTGAAGCCGTCGTTGAGCGCGCAGTTCTCGAACTCCTTCTGCTTTTCCAGCAGTTCCTTATAGAGCTTGCGGGCGTTGGCCGGAAGCAGGATGAAACGTTTGGGGTTCGGGTCGAGCTGAATGGGGTTCTGCCCACGGCGTTCGCCCAGTTCAACCCCGCTTCGGCTGTGCGCCATGCGGGTGGTTACGCGGAAAAGCACGGGGGTGTGCAGTTTTTCGGAAAGGTCGAACGCGTAACGGATCATATTGTAGGCTTCCTGCTGGTTGGAAGGTTCCAGGCACGGAATCTGGGCGAAACGGGCGTAGTAGCGCGAGTCCTGTTCGTCTTGGGAGGAGTGCATGGAGGGGTCGTCGGCGATGAGGTAAACCAGACCGCCGTTGGCGCCGGTGATGGCCGAGTTGGTGAACGGGTCGGCGGCCACGTTCAAGCCCACGTGCTTCATGCACACCAGGGCGCGGCGGCCGGTATAGGAAACGCCGATGGCCGCTTCCATGGCCGTTTTCTCGTTGGCGCTCCAGGTGCAGTGGATGCCTTCCTCGCGTGCGGTTTTAGAGTGTTGTATGTATTCGGTGATCTCCGTACTGGGAGTTCCCGGATAGGCATAGACACCGGAAATGCCGGCATCCAAAGCCCCTTGCGCGATTGCCTCGTCGCCGAGGAGAAGTAGTTTTTGCATAGTTATAAGGTTGTTTTTATTTCACAAACAATAGCAGGCGGCGTTTCGCTGCCTTCACGGTTTTATTCCGGAGCAAAGACCGCAGACCCGTGCAACGGTCAAACCTCAAATTTAGTTATTTTTTTAGAATATCACGCCGCTGCCGAGGCAAATGCGGTTGTCGGGCGTGTAAACCACTCCGAACTGACCGGCGGCGATGCCCTGCACGGGCACTTCGGCTTCGATGATCCAAAGGCCGTCGGGCGACTGGTAGAGCAGGCCGGGCGTGAATTCGGGCGTGTGCCGTATCTTGAAGCTTATCCGTACGGCGTCCTGCGGCAGGCTTTCGGCCACGGGCGGTTCGAACAAGGCCTCGCCCATGAAGCGGAAACCGCTCAGGCGGATAATCTTTCCGTATTGGGCGGGGGTCTGGAAGCCTTTGGAAACGTAAAGGATATTCTGGGGAATGTCTTTCTCGATGACGTACCAGGGGCCGCCGCTCAGGCCCAGGCCCTTGCGCTGGCCGATGGTGTGGAACCAGAATCCGTGGTGGTAGCCGAGGCGTTTGCCTGTTTCCTTCTCGATGATGGGGCCTATCTTCACGCCGAGATAACGCCGTATAAAGTCGTTGTAGTCAATCTTGCCCAGAAAGCAGATGCCCTGGCTGTCTTTGCGTGTTGCGCTGGGCAACTTGGCGCTTTCGGCGATGGCGCGCACCTCGCCTTTCATCAGTCCGCCCACGGGAAACACTAATTTGGAAAGCTGGGCGTGGCTTATCTGTCCCAAAAAGTCGGTCTGGTCCTTCACCGGGTCTTTGGCCGTGCTCAGGAACACGGTCTGGTGTTCGTCCAAGGCTTCCACGCGGTCTTTTTCCTGCGGCTGAACCGTGCAGGGGCGGTTGTTCTGATAGCAGTCGCGCATCAGGGCCACGTCCGCCTTGTCGAAAACGCTCGTGGTGGCGTAGTGGCCGGTGGCAATCCTGTCGTAATCCTTGCCGTATTTTTCTTCGAACGCCCCGAACTTGATGAGTTTGTTGCACATCATGTCGGGATTGGGTGTGAGGCCGCGCTTCACGGTGTCGATGGTGTACTTGACCACGTTGTCCCAATACTCGCGGTGCAGGGGCACGATCTCGAACCGGCAGCCGTATTTTTGGGCGATACAGGTGGTGATCTCTATGTCTTCCTCGCTCGGACAGTCGATAAAGCCGTCTTCCTGCTCCATGCCGATGCGGATATAGAAGATGTCGGGGTCGTATCCCATTTCCTTAAGGCGGTGAACCACCACCGAGGAGTCCACCCCGCCCGAAACAAGTGCGGCGATTTTAGTCATTTTACATCTAAGTCGAACCTATAAAGGTACGAAAAACAAATCGGATAGGATATAGAACCGCTGATTTTTGCCGAATTTGGCAGTTGTACTCTCTGAATTTTGCCGAATCTGGCGGTTTGGCGTAGTGGCGTGTTAAACAAAAGGGCTTGTCGCAGACAAGCCCTTTAATGAGAATTTCAGTGCAAAGTTTTTAGAACTTTCCGGCCTTGTATTTCTCGCCCACCAGCTGGAGCATTTCCTTGGTCATGGTGTCGAGGTCGTAGGCCGGTTTCCAATCCCATTCGGCGCGGGCGCAGCTGTCGTCGATCGAGTTGGGCCACGAGTCGGCGATGGCCTGGCGGAAGTCGGGCTTGTACATGATTTCCAGGTTCGGCATGTATTTCTTGACCGATTCGTACATGTCCTTGGGCGTTACGCTGAAGGCGGCGATGTTGTAGCCCGTGCTGTGCTTGAGGCGGCTCTTTTCGGCGTGGAAAAGGTCGATGGTGGCCTTCAGGCAGTCGGGCATGTACATCATGGGAAGCATGGAGTTCTCGGACAGGAAGCACTCGAACTTGCCGTACTTGATGGCGTCGTAGTAGATCTGCACCGCGTAGTCGGTGGTGCCGCCGCCGGGCAGGGTCTCGCTCGAGATGATGCCGGGGTAGCGCACGCCGCGGATATCCATGCCGAATTTATCGATGTAGTATTGACCCAAGAGCTCGCAAGAAACCTTGGTGATGCCGTACATGGTGGAGGGTTGCAGCACGGTGTCCTGCGGGGTCATGTCGGCGGGGGTGGTGGGGCCGAAGGCGGCCATGGAGCTGGGGGCGAAGATACGTTTGATGCCCTTTTCCCTGGCCACGTTATACACATTGATGGTGCCGCCCATGTTGATGTTCCAGGCCAGCATGGGGTTCTTCTCGCCCACGGCCGAAAGGATGGCGGCCAGGTGGAAGATGGCGTCGATCTGGTATTTGTCGATGAGTTCTGCCAAACGCTTGCCGTCCAGAACATCCAGTTGTTCGATAGGACCGCCGTTCTTGATCTTGTCGGTTACCCGGTTCAAATCCAAGTCGGTGGCAATTACATTTTCACCTCCGTAAATCTTACGCAAGGCACAGGTAAGTTCCGAGCCGATCTGCCCGAAAGAACCCGTTAACAGAATACGCTTTATCATGATGATTATTGTTTTCCCTTAAGCGGGCGCGAAGTTACATTTTTTTTGTGATTAGGTGTAATTTTGTATTGAGAGGTGAAATGCATGGGAGAAGCATATCTTTCTCTTCGTGGACCCGCGTGTTCAAGGCTTTGGGTGTGTCCGAAGCCACGCTTGATTTAGGAAAAGTCACACGTCCGGTCGCACGGCCTATCAACTCAGCAACCTGCTTTTTGTGGGCGATTTGATTCACGGAATAGCGTTACAGATTCCCAAACCCACTGTCTGCGCCAACTACGCCGCCTATCGCCCGCAGGCCATCGCCACCCGCACCCGTCTTCTCTACGCCGTCAACTCCCGCACCGTTCTCGACTCCCACGTTCTGAGCAATGGGGTGGTGCTTTGAAAAAGCATTTCACGGTCACCTTTCCACTGAAAATTCTATTCCAGTTCGTGAGGCTACCCTCCCATCTAGAATGACTTCCCATCTTCGCCGCAAGGGGAGCGAAATGAAGGGCGTAAGGTGATAGAAATGAGTGTTTTGAAAAATTTGTTAAATTTGTCCCTATAATATCTCTAATGAGAGAGGTGTTTGGGTTAACGAAAATATAAGATTTAATGGAACGCCATTGTTATATCATTATGTATGATTTGCGTGCACCAGGGCGTAATTATGAACAATTGTACCAAGCGATAAAATCATATGGAACTTGGGGAAAACTTACAGAGTCATCATGGGCAATTGTGAGTGATCAAACAGCCGAGAATATTCGCAATTTTTTGTTCACTTTTATTGATGGCAATGATCGCTTAATGGTTATCCAATCAGGAAAAAATGCTGCATGGAGAAACATTAGAGCCAATAATGACTGGCTGAAAAAGAATTTAGTATTATAATATCATGAAGACGTTATTCCCTGGTTATTATTGCCAAAATGAACATGAATGCAAATCTTTTTGGAAAGATTGCCAGTTCGTTTTAGATACAAATGTTTTGCTCGATATATACCGTTATTCTCAAAAAAGTACGTTGGAAATACTAGATGTTTTAAAAAAAGTAGGCAATAGATTATGGATTCCATACCAAGTTGCTAAAGAATATCATAACAATTTATATCTAACGATTAAAAAACAATCGGAGACATATAAGGATACGATAAAGAAAATAGAAGATTTGCAGCAAATTATTGCAGTTAAACGTGGTCATCCATTTTTAGACGAGAGTGATATTGCTGATTTTAATAGTTCTTGTAACGACTTCAAGGTAAAGTTAGAGCATCAAAAAAAAGAAGTACGTCTATCGTTATTGGAGAATAAATACAAAGATATCTTAGCAGACTTGTTAAGTGGCAAAATAAATACAAAACCGACAGAAGATAAATTAGAGGGATTAAGAAAAGAAGGGAAACAACGTTACGAGAAAAAGATTCCTCCGGGATATATGGATGCAAATAAGTCAAACGATGAGATGTATGGCGATTTTATTTTGTGGTATGAAGTAAAGGAGTATGCCAAGCAGAACAAGAAAGATATCATTTTTGTCACCAATGATCAAAAAGAAGATTGGTTCCTGAGAGTTGATGGACTTACAATTTGTGCGCGTCCAGAGTTGATAGCGGAATTCCAGCAAGACACTGCTCAAAAAATTTATATTTGCAATTTAGAGAGATTTATGGAGGGGCTTGAGAAGTATGTAGAACTTAGTATTACGCAGCCAGTTGTTGCTGAAATACAAGAGCAGCAACAAATAAAACAAGATGAGAGAACAGAGGCAGGCGGAGATGATTTGAACTTTTCGCGAGGAGAGACAAGTACATTGCAAGGCTCTCAATCTGCGTACGATAATGTTATCTCTCTGCTAGATGATATTACTTCTGTAGATAATAGTTAGTATCTTATATTATGGCATCACTATCAGAAGCATTTCCGGAACTTGCTGCACAGTGGGATTATGAGAAAAATGGCGACCTTACCCCTGATTCTTTGTTTCCTTTGGTTCGAAAAAGGTGTCAAGAAATACTCTAAAGACTATGGAGATGAACTAACTATACGCGCAGTTTCCGAGAATCAAGATATTTTTAAAATAGAAGATATTGGTAGATGATAACAAGATATAAACCATATGACTAAACCTGCATCAAAAGAGAGCATACAGCGCTTGTGCGAGGATATGAACAAGATTATCCTATCTTCGTTCAATCTTTTACATGGCACATTGTATACCTATAGTAAGCTAGAGCAAATTGCCGAGGAAAATAAGGACAGACTTTTTGCGATAGATGCATATAAAAACCTTTTAGAATTGTATACGTATCTTTTGTATGGAAATATTGTGTTGTCCGTATTCTTGCGAGCCTCCTTGCGTTCTATATCATCTGTTGAGAAACGGTTTAACCTAAAAAACATTGTTTTTCTAACAACAGAATTATACAAAGCAATTAATGGAAAGAAAGGCATATGGAAAAAGATACAGAATGCTTTCACGTCAGATACCGAGAAATCCTATATTGAAGATATTGAGTATAAGTTGGAAAAGTTCTCCCGGAAATATTGCACCATAGACGATAAAGCATATCGAGATTTAGCAGTGCATTATGACAAAAATTCTATTAAAGTCTATGAGTTTTTTGATTTTTTGAGTGAAGATTATGAATGTAAAAGAGTTTCTGCATTTTTGGAAATCACTAATGCATATAGCAATCTTGTTGCACGGCGTACACGCACGATAGTTGAAGTTGATGGCAATACTAATGAAAGATTCACCATCAAAAATGAAATGATTTTAGGTGATGTATCGGGTAAGATGTATTCATCTCTTGGCGACCAAATCACCACTATGGGGCAACGTTTAAACGAAATACAGCGGTTATATTCTTTGCCTAAGGCTGTCGAAGCTCGATTAGGAGTAGGTGGCGTTTCGGAGCAAATGTCAGATTTTCTACAGGTAGCTTATTTGGGCATACATATACATTTCCTATATCTGGATATGGCTATTGCCATACGCGCTTATTTGTCATCAGAATCTTCAATAGAGAAAGCCATTCATTTGGCGAGATTAAATTTAATAACCTATGAGGGTGTAAGGAAAATCTATAGGAACGATACAGATTCGTTTTGGCGGAAATATATCGTTGAGATTATCTCTCCCAAAGATTTAATAAGTCAAAGAGAAGTCAAAGACCTAGAGACTCTATTGTCATTTACATCAGAGAACGAATTTTTATTCGATGAAGAGTTTAGGCACAATTATGCTCACATTAGAGGGGGCAAGATTAATCGGTTACCACTTCTTCTAAACAGAATGCAACAATTAGATGCGCTCTCGGAGTTGAAACGCCCCCTTTTGCTATTGCGAGTTTTGCCTAGAATAATGCAACTTCATAAAACAGCGCTTATGACAGAGGAAAAAAAATTTGATACAAAACTAAAAATACAGCAGCATAAATCAATGCAAGACTTTGAAGTTTTGATAAACAAATTGCCATTAAATGAAATACAAAGAATGAATTTGTTAAAGAAAATAGAGTCTATCAAGGCATTGATTTCTAAAATATGTAATCAATAGAAAATCAGTGACAGCCAAGAGTGTTATCGCTTCACTTTACGATAGATCTCTTTAAGTCACCTTCTTTCAATGAGCCATTAGTGTGCCTTGTTGTTTCTTCTATGCGTTATAATCAATTCATTATAAGGAATCATATGATGCCCGTGATACGTTAGTGAGCCATTTAGGAACATAATAAGTCCCCTTGCTCACGTTTCCCTGAATTTCCAGCCCGCTATTCATCTACAGTACCGCCGCATCTTACGGATATGTTCCGCAATCTTGGTTTCGGGGTGTTGTGGTATTTGTGTCAAGTCTAAGATAGCCATACGGTTCCGCCGTTGGGCCACTCAACGGCTTCGACAGAGAGATAAAGAGGATGAAAGATAGTTCGGGTAAAAGCAAAAGTTGGTTACAAAAAAAGTGGGGCGATTCGTAGAATCGCCCCACCTCAATATCAGAGTTCCGGAAAACTATTTCCCCATAACATAAGCGTCGATAGCGGCGGCGGCCTTGCGGGCGGCGCCCATGGCGAGGATTACGGTGGCGGCGCCGCTTACCACGTCGCCGGCGGCGAATACGCCGGGGCGGGAAGTGATGCCGTTTTCATCGGCCACAATACAGCCCTTGCGGTTGGTTTCCAAGCCCTGAACCGAGTGCGCCAGCATCGGGTTGGCCACCGTGCCGAGCGACATGATCACTTCGTCCACCTCCACGTCGAATTCCGAGCCGGGCATTTCCACCGGGCTGCGGCGGCCCGACGCGTCGGGTTCGCCCAATTCCATGCGGATGCAGCGGATGGCGCGCACCCAGCCGTTTTCATCGCCCAGAATTTCCACCGGATTGGTCAGTTCCATAAAGTGGATGCCTTCCTCGTGCGCGTGGTGCACCTCTTCCTTACGGGCCGGCATCTCGTTTTCGGTACGGCGGTAGATGATATACACGTCCGAACCCAGGCGCTTGGCGGTACGGGCGGCATCCATCGCCACGTTTCCGCCGCCCACCACGGCCACCTTCTTGCCGATGAACACCGGCGTGGCGTAGTCTTCGCGGTAAGCCTTCATCAGGTTGGAGCGCGTCAGCAGCTCGTTGGCCGACACGACCCCGTTCAGGTTCTCGCCCGGAATGTTCATGAAACGGGGCAGGCCCGCGCCCGAACCGATGAATACGGCATCGTATTTCTCAACGTCCATCAGGTGGTTCACCGTGTCGGTCTTGCCGATGATCACGTCCGTCTCGAATTCCACGCCCAGTTTCTTGAGGTTCTCGATTTCGTGCGCCACGATCGCCTTGGGCAGACGGAATTCGGGAATGCCGTAAACCAACACGCCGCCGGCCTTGTGCAGGGCCTCGAAAACGGTTACGGAGTAGCCTTTCTTGGCTAAGTCGCCGGCGCAGGTAAGACCCGCTGGACCGCTGCCGATAACGGCCACTTTCTTGCCGTTGGAAGCCGGTCTTTCCACCTTCGCGCCTCCGTTGGCACGGGTGTAGTCGGCCACGAAACGTTCCAGCTTGCCGATGGCCACCGGTTCAAACTTCTTGCCCATCACGCAGGAGCCTTCGCATTGCGATTCCTGCGGGCATACACGGCCGCACACCGCCGGCAGCGCCGAGTCGATGGCGATCACGCGGGCGGCTTCCGCAAAATCGCGTTGGGTAATCTGGTGGATGAACTGCGGAATCTTGATCGACACCGGGCAGGCGTCCATACAGGCCGGCTTCTTGCACTGCAGGCAGCGCGAGGCCTCCAGCACGGCTTCTTCCTCGTTGTATCCTAAGCAGACTTCCTTGAAGTTCCTGCTGCGTTCCACAGGATCCTGTTCCTTTACGGGCACGCGTTTCTTCTTGTCCAATTCGCAGACCCCGCCCTCGCAGGCGCGCAGGGCCGCCGATTCTTCCACGGCCGCAGCCAAGTTGCAGTGATGGTCTTCGGTGTTCTTGGCGATCTCGTGTTTCTTGTACATGCCCTGACGGCGCATGGCTTCGTCGAAATCCACCTGATGGGCGTCGAATTCGGGGCCGTCCACGCAGGCGAACTTGGTCTTGTCGCCCACCGTTACGCGGCAGGCGCCGCACATGCCTGTTCCATCGACCATAAGCGTGTTGAGGCTCACCACGGTGGGGATATTGTATTTTTTGGTGAGCAGGGACACGAACTTCATCATGATCATGGGGCCGATACAGATTACCTGGTCGTATTTCTTGCCTTGGTTGTCGATAAGGTCCTTGATGAGGTCGGTGACGCGGCCGTGGAAACCGGCGGTGCCGTCGTCGGTGCAGAGGAACACTTCCCTGCTTACCGCGCGCATTTCTTTTTCGAGCACGAAGAGCGAAGCCGAGCGGGCGCCAAGGATCACGTCGCAGGCCACCCCGTTCTCGTGCATCCACTTGACCTGCGGATATACGGGAGCGGCCGCGAAACCGCCCGCCACGAAAAGGATATTGCGTTTCTTAACTTCCGCCAGGTCTTCCTCCATAAAGTCGGAAGGCCGTCCGAGCGGTCCCACCACATCCTGAAAGCAGTCGCCCACGTTGAACTCGCCCAGTTTCTTGGTGGATGCGCCCAGCATCTGGAAAACGATGCGGATGGTGCCGCGCTGCGTGTCGTAATCGCACACGGTAAGGGGAATGCGTTCGCCCTTTTCGTCGGGAATCACGATGAGAAACTGTCCCGGCTTGGCCGATTCCGCCAGACGGGGCGCATAGACCTGCATGCTGATGATTTCGGGAGCAAGGGTCTCTTTCTCCAGAATTTCAAAACGTTTTGTTGCCATTATTGTGCTTTTTATTTTTTCTTACGCTTGTTGGTCTTGGTTTCGCGGGCGGCCTCCACGGCTCTGCTCGCCCTTTTCCCTGCGGCGCTTTTGCGCTTGGGCGCAGGCGAATCGAAAGCCGAGCGGTCGAAGGCCGAGAAGTCGTAACCCCGTTTCTTGCCGCGGGAACCGCGATCGTATTCGGCTTCGTCGGGATCCACCATGCTCTGCCAGCCCGAGCGGCTGGTTTTCCATTCGGACTTGCGGTCGTCGAAATCCTCGTAATCGTTGTTTCGCCTGCCACCTCGGCTCTTGGCGCGGGAATAGCGTTCTTCGCGCGGTTTCTCATCGGCATGGGCGCGGCCGCCCCTTCTTTCGCCTCTCGCTCCGGAAGCCTTTCTTGTTTCCGAGGGCTTTTCATCCTTGCCCGAGGCCGGTTCGGAGAACAGTTTCCGGTCGCCCCAAACGGTATGGTTCAGGCCGTCTATGATGTCGTCGCAGTAGTTTTTGTCCACTTCCACGAACGAGCAGGTCTTGTAGATCTCGATGCGTCCGATGCGGGCTTCGTTGGTGCCGATGCAGTCGTTGATGATGCCCAGCATGTTCTGCGGCTTGAGCCCGTCCATGTGGCCGAGGTTCACGAAGATGCGCGTCAGGCCTTCTTCCACGCCTTTCTGCCCGCGTTTGGAATCGCCCCTGAGCTGTTTCTTTTCGTCGGGACGGCTCAGATCCTCCACCATGGGCGCGTTGGCGTAGTATTCCGAAAAACGGTTGAACTCGCGCCAAACGAAGCGTTTGATGATTTCTTCCTTGCTCAGGTCCTGCAATTTCTCGTAGATGCCCGGCAGGTAGTTCTCGATGGGACCTGCTCCGTCGCCCATGTCGAGCTGCATCATGCGGTTTATCTGGTAGAGCAGCTGTTTCTCGCAGATTTCCTCCCCTTGGGGAACCGGCTGCAGTACGAAGTCTTTCTTGAGCACTTTCTGGATTTCCCTGAGCCGTCCTTTCTCGCGCGGGGTGACGATGGCGATCGAGATGCCGGTGGCCGAGGCCCGTCCGGTACGTCCGCTGCGGTGCACGTATTGCTCGGTTTCGTCGGGCAGGTTGTAGTTGAGCACATGGGTCAGGTTGGTTACGTCCAGACCGCGCGCGGCCACGTCGGTGGCCACCAGAAGCTGCAGGTTCTTGAGGCGGAAGCGGCTCATGGCGTTGTCGCGCTGCGCCTGCGAGAGGTCGCCGTGCAGGGCGTCGGCGTTGTAGCCGTCCTTGATCAGCTGTTCGGCCACTTCCTGGGTCTCGCGGCGGGTGCGGCAGAATATGATGGAGTAGATTTCGGGGTAGAAGTCGATGATGCGCTTCAGGGTCAGGTAGCGCTGGCGCGCGTTCACCATGTAGTAGTGGTGCGTTACGTTGGCCGAGCCTTCGTTGCGTGTGCCGATGGTCACTTCCTGCGGGTCGTGCATGTAGCGGTTGGCCAGCGTGCGGATTTCCTTGGGCATGGTGGCCGAGAAGAGCCAGGTGTGCTTGTCTTCGGGCGTGTTCTCGAGAATGCCGTCCAGCTCGTCGCGGAAGCCCATGTTGAGCATTTCGTCGGCTTCGTCGAACACCACGGTGCGCAAGGAACTGAAGTCTATCTTTCCACGGCGGATAATGTCGAGCATACGTCCCGGCGTGGCCACCACGATCTTCACGCCCCGGGCGATTTCGTCCAGCTGGCGTTCGATGCTGGCGCCGCCGTAAACGGCGCAGATCCTGAGGTTCTTGATGTTCTTGCCGAAATTCTTGAGGTCTTTGGCGATCTGCATGCACAGTTCGCGGGTCGGGCTCAGCACGAGGGCTTCCACCCCGGCTTGGTTCGGGTCGCATTTCTGCAGCAGGGGCAGGCCGAAGGCGGCGGTCTTGCCGGTTCCGGTCTGCGCCAAAGCCACCATGTCGGTTTCTTCGGTAAGCAATATGGGCAATACCTGTGCCTGTACGGGCATAGGCTGTGTAAATCCAAGGTCTTCTATTGCGGATAAAATCTCTGGACGAAGGTTGAGTTCTGAAAAAGTCATTGTTCTAATTAAGAGGGTCTGTTTGTTTTAATAATCGGTAAAGGTACATAATTTTCCCCTGCGGGATGGCTTTTTTCGCGTTTCGCGCGATGCCGGTGTGTTTAATTAAACCACCGTAGCGATGCCGTAGAGCGGAAGGTTGGTGATGCCGTTGGCGTTGTCGTGGTAGGACAGGGCGGAGGCTTTGTAGGCATGTTGCGGTTGATGGGTCTGGCAAAAGAGCGTAAAGCTTCGCGACTTCAGGTTCTCGCCCGCCTTTACCTCGATGGGGATCACCTCGCCTTTGTTCTGGATAACGAAATCCACTTCGGAGGTACTGCGCTCATTGGTCCAATAACCGATGTAATCGCAAGAAGAGCAGGTAAGTTCCTGCATTACGAATTGTTCGGTCAACGCTCCCTTGAATTCAGTAAAAATCCGGTTCCCGTCGGCCAGAACCTGTGCCTCCAAACCCGTAAGGGCGCACAGCAGGCCAACATCAACCAAAAACAGCTTGAACACGTGCATGTCCTGATAGGCCTTGAGCGGCATGCGCGGCACGCTTACCCGATGCGATTTAAGCACCAGTCCGCAGTCGTGCAGCCACATAATGGCCAGTTCAAAGTCTTTGGCGCGCGCACCCGTACGTAACACGCCGTAGATAAACTTCTTGTTTTCCTTTGCCAATTGCGCCGGCAGGCTGTCCCACACCATATTGATGCGTGGTATCTGTTCATATGGGGCGTGTTTCGAAAAATCGGCCTGATAGGAATGAAGTATCTCGAACTGCGTTTCCCTTACGGCGGCATAGTCCTGCGTGTCAATCCATTGTTGAACCACTTCCGGCATACCGCCCACATAGAGGTAGGTGCGCATAAGGTGCAGCAATTCCTCGTGAAAGAACGAAACGCTTTCCCATTCTTCTTTCAGCAGGGATTCCCGCAGCATTTCCTTGCCGCAGGCCTGCAGGAATTCACCGAAAGAAAGCGGATATAAGTCTAAGAATGAAACCTTGCCCACTGGAAACGACTGATGTTGGTGCAGGTTGATTCCGAGCAGCGAACCGGCCGCCACGATAGCGTATTGCGGAGCGTTCTCGCAAAAATATTTCAGGGAGGTCAGGCCGCCCGTCACCGACTGGATTTCATCAAAGATAATCAGCGTATCGGCGGCATCTATCTTTTTGTTGAAGTGCAGCTGGATGGTATCGATAATCCTTTTCGTGTCAAAATTTTCCTCAAACAGGTTCTTGAACCGGGTATCGTTCTCGAAGTTGACATACAGCGTTTCCTTAAAGCAAACCCTGCCGAATTCCTTCATCAGCCAGGTCTTGCCCGTTTGCCGCGCTCCCCTTATGATCAAAGGTTTGCGACCTTTTTTTGCCTTCCATTCCCGTAAATTCCGTAATGCGTCTCGCTTCATGACAAACTCCGAATCTTTGCTGCAAAGATGCCCATTTTTACCGACTTTTCAAAATTATCTTGATAAAAATGTATTAACATAACACTTTTATCTTGATAAAAATGTGTTCAAGCAATACTTTTATCGGGATAATATAGCTTCATGTTGGTTGAGTATTGTATTAAAAAGATGGTTTACAGTTTGTTTTGTTGTCTTGTCGTATTAAAACGTTCCGAAAAATCAGCGATTCTTTGATTTTTCGGAACGTTTTAATCAAAATCCGTACATTCGCACCCATGAAAAAGATTTGGTTGATTCTTGCCGTTTTGGCTTTGGGCGGTATGCTTTCGGGAGTTTCCGCGCAGTGCCTGCGTTGGCGTTCGTTTGAGGAATCGTTGGTGGAGAACGGGGTCCGTTCCCAGATGCGGATGCCCCTCAAGAAGGTGTTCATCGATGTCTATACCGACTGGTGCGGCTGGTGCAAACGCCTGGACGCCACCACCTTCTCGCATCCTGAAATCGTGCGCTACATGGACAGCGCCTTTATCACCGTTAAGCTGAACGCCGAGCGCACCGATACCGTCTATATTAACGGAAACGCCTTCGTGAACCAGTCGGCGGCTTCCGGCAAACGCGGTTCCCACGACCTGGCCATCCAGCTCCTGCAAGGCAAGATGTCGTATCCCTCCTGTACTTTCTTGGACGAAAAAGGGCAGCAGATAACCGTGGTGCCCGGATATATGGATGCCAAACAGTTCGAGGTGCTGCTGCATTTCGTGGCCGAGGAAGCCTACAAGACCACCTCTTGGGAAGATTTCTCCGCCGCGTTCGCGCCCCGCGCCAAGGTTCAGTAGAACAAAATCTCAATGACCCGCTTCGGGAGAGAACGCTCCCGGACGGTAGTATTCCTTAAAGTAGCTCATATCCGGCGCCACGGCGGGTTGTTTTACCGCCGCCTCCCAGTCTTCCAGCGAGAAGGCCGCCATGTTGCGGCTCAAGGTCGGGAACAGGAAAGAGCGTGTGTTCTTCATGTAAAAATTGTCTTCCTCCTGCGGCAATACGAAAGGCGTGGAGAAACGGCCCCTGCGGTCGAAGTAGGCGATGTAAACCTGCGAGGTTCCACCGTTGATGCGCTTGCTTCCGAACACCACCCAACGCCCGTTGCCGCTCCAGCTGTGGTATTTCTCCCCGTCGGGGCTGTTGAGTTCCTGCGCGCGGCGCACCTTGCCCGTCCAAAGGTCTATCAGGCACAGATCGCCCTGGTTCTGCGAGGGAAACGAGCCCAACAGCAGCGAGGATGCCAGGATATACCTGCCGCTGGGGTCGGCCTGCGGCATCGAGAGGCTTCGGTCGCTGCCTTCCTGTAGGCTGCACACCTCCTTTACCATTCCGAAACTGCCTTTCTGCGTATCGAAGGCAATGGAATACAGGCTGTATTGGAAATTCTTGGGATCCGTCAGCCTTTCGGTGCGGAGGAAATAGAGCCTGCCGCCGTCGGCGCTCCATGTCGGAAACGAGTATTCGTAGCGTTCGTCCATCAGTTCGGGGCAGGAAAACAGGCGGTTTCCCGCCACATCGTAAATCAGTATCTTGCCCAAGGTGTCGGCAATCAGGTCTTGGGTGCGGTAAGGGTTCGCGTACGCATCCACATGGATGCGCGTGCTGGCGAAGGCGATGTATTTTCCGTCGCGGCTCCACGAAGGATAGGCCAGCCGCAGGTCGGGATAGCCGTCGGGAATGGCGATCTTAAGGAAGGCGTTGTCGTTGAAGAGCAGCGTTCCCGCGTGCTGCCCCCGCAGGTGAACCAGCATCCGCCGGGCATCGTTGCCGCTGTTGGTGTGGCAGTTCATGCAGTTGTTGCCGGTAAAGCGGTTGTCCATCAAGAGCCGTTTGGAGAAATCGGCCAGCGAGCGTTCATACACCTGCAGGTTCAGGCAGGGGTTCTCGTCGTGCGCGCTCAAACGGTAGGTAAGGTAAGGGTCTATGCTGTCGGAGGCCACCCGCCAGGTCTTGCGGGCGTAGCGTATGCGGTTTTCCTTGCCGCAGGCGTAGATGTCCACCAGCAGGCTGCCCTCGCACTGCACCGCCTTCTGCAACAGGCCGTGCCATGTGCTTGGCCCGAAACTTACGTGGCGTTTGGTGTAGCAGTGCGCCGAATCCACCAGGTCGCCCGTCTCCGAGCGCACGTACAGGTTGATGTGGTAAGGGCCGTCCGAGAACGAATCGGCCAGAATCCTGAAGTTGAGCGGCGCGATGTTGGGTGGAAGCACCAGCGTGTCGGCGTAGTTGGGGAAGATGGGCGCCGGAATCCCCGTCTGCAGGGCGGAACCCTCGTATTTCTTGCAGGCAGGCTTGCAGGCCGCCGTCAGGCCCGCGATAAGCGCCGCGCATAGGATTGCTTTGGTCTTGGTCATGGTCTTGTCTTTGCCCTATCGGATCACGCCGAACAGGTAGTGGTAGGTGTAGGTGGCGTTGTAGCGGCGGGTAACTTCCTCGAAAGCGATGCCGCGTTGCCTGAGCTGCCCGAGCGCCAGGGCGACGCTCTGCACATCGGCCGCCGCGCCCGCGCTTATGCGATAGCCTTGGTAATCGTTCTCGAGCAAACGCTGCTTGAATATCTGTTGCGGATAGCCTTCCTTAATGCATACGGCCTCCTGCACGTAGCGCGGCAGGTTCTTTACCTCCGCCAGGCGGTAGAGGCGCAGCAACAGGTCTATCCTGTCTATCCGTTTTTCCATCAGGTTCAGGAAAGCGTAGTAATCCACCATTTGGGGCGAAAAGACGGAATCGCCCTGCGAAAGCCGGTGTTCAGCCTCGCTCATCACCCATTGGTCGATGAACCCGCCCGCCTTGTGCAGTGCCGGGTCATCCAAATTAACGGGTCGGCTGCCGTCTATGCCCCGGGCAAGCATCGTGCTTACGGTATCGCGGTTGGCCAGGTAGAACGGCCGGCAGTAGAACGATTTCTTGGCGTAGTAGAACGTGGTCTGCATGAGCCGCACCTGCGCCGTGCCCACCTGGGCGCGTATCAAGGGTTCGATAAAGCGGTTCTGTATTCCGAAAAGCTCCATGTTGGAGCGGATCTGCGGCACGTTGGGCGCGAACAGCCCCAAGTTATCGTAGGTCTTGATGTAGGAGTAGTCGTAAGGGCCTATGAACGGCAGCGGCGTGGGATACATCAGCCCCATTTCGTGCAGGTCGGAGTAGTCGAGGAAGCGGTTGTTGAGTTCCCCCTCCATGAGAAGGCTCAGCCGCAGGTAGGAAGCCAGGCGGTAGCGCCCCGTCAGGGTCTTTTCGCCGGGGTGTTTCTTCAGTACGCCGAATTTCTGGAAATAACGGTCGCAGAGTTTGAGGCTCTTGGCGTAATCGCCGCGCACCACGGCGTTCTCCACGCGCGTGGTCATGTGCAGCAGGGGGCTGTGTGCGCAGACGAACACAAGCAAGCAGGTAAACGCGGAGGCGATCAGGGTAAGCAGGATGTGGTAGGGATGCGCCAGGGCCGGCTTGCCGTCCTGTATCTTTCCCTGTTTGCGGGCGGTTTCGTAGAGATAGGTCTTCTGGTTGTTGTAGGCTTGCAGCACGATGCCGGGAACGCAGGCCAGCGCGAACACAACCAAGGCCACCCAGGTGTACCAGGGCGCGCTGAAACCGGGATAGGACGAGGCTTTCCAGAAGAAAAGCCCCGAGGCGAGGGCGATGGCCACGGCGATGCCCAGATCCCAGAGGCGTATCTTCATCAGGCGTTTTTCCTTGGCCGAAAGCGCCATGGGAACCCCGATCAGGTGAACGAGCACCACGGCTATCGAGAACATCAGCGCCCAGTGTCCGGTTATATGGTAAAGCGCCACCGAGAAAACGGCGGAAAGCAGGTGCATGGCGATCAGCGGACCCAGTGCCCCCCGGTGCCGGGCGGCCATGCGGAACAGCAGGAAATAAGGCCACAGAAAGAACATGATGATCCAAAGGCTTACGGCGATGCTGGCGTGCGTGGGGTTGGGCGAGGGGAACGTAAGGAAGAAGAAAGGCAGCAGAAAGGGCGTGTAAGGGCCGGCGATGCGCCACGAGGTAATGCAGAAACCTATTACCAGAAAGGCCACCGTCAGTACGGTAAGCGGCACGTTCAGGTAGAACTGGGCCACGAACCGCCAGATGAACTCGCTGATATGGAGGGCGTTCGTATGGTCGAAGAACTGGCGCGCGTAGTTGTTTGAGTAGGCGAAGAAGCTTACGTCCGCCTGATGCAGGAAATAGGGCAGGCTGAAGATGATCCAAAGGCAGGTGGTGATGCCCACGAGGATAATCGTGCCCCACTTGAGGTAGTTTTTCTGTCGTGCGGTGATGTTCATGCCCGCCGCGTTCTGCCGGTAGGCGCGCACCAAGGGAGGCCAATGCTTGAATATGTTGAGGTTGTTCCAGAGTTCGGATAGACTGTTCATTGCTAAATAAAAGCTTTTTCAGCACAAATTTAGGCAAAAGTGCGTAAATTAGCCCCTATGAAAAGTCGTGTATCCGGTAGGCTTTTTCTCCTTTTTTCCCTCATCTGTTTGCCGCTCGCAGGCTACGCCACCCACCAGAAGGCCGCCGAGCTTACGGTCAGGCATGTGTCGGGCTATACCTACCGCGCCATATTGACCACCTACACCTTTACGGGAACGCCCGTTGACCGTCCCGAAATAGAGCTGGCCTGGGGCGACGGCACCGTCGAGGTGGTCTCGCGAAGCGGCGAGCAGTATCTGGGCAACGACACCAAGATGAACCGCTACGAGGCCGTGCACACCTATTCGGGCCCCGGGGTCTATACGCTCTATATGGAAGACCCCAACCGCAATTCGGGGGTCATCAACGTGCCCAACAGCGTGCTCACCTACATGTACATCTCCACCTCCATCATCATCAGCCCTTGGTTGGGAGCGGGCAACAGCACGCCCGTAACCACCCACCGCCCGGTGGATGACAACGCCTGTCTGGGCAAGCGCTACACCCATAACCCGGGTGCCTACGACCCCGACGCCGACAGCCTTTCGTACCGCCTGGTACCCTGCCGCACCATGAACGGCGAGGACGTGCCGGGCTATTCCTATCCCGTGGCGAGCGACACTTTCTTTATCTATCCCACCACCGGCACCTTGGTGTGGCAAAGCCCCATGGCGCAGGGCGAGTACAACGTGGCCATCCTGATGGAGGAATGGCGCAACGGCATAAAGCTGGGGCACGTTACGCGCGACATGCAGATTCTGGTGCGCACCTGCAGCAACAACCCGCCCTACATCGAGGCTGAGGAAGAACACTGCGTGCTGGCCGGCACCGACCTGCACCTGCCCGTAAGCGTGCGCGATCAGGACGGCGACCGTCTGCGGCTTACCGCGTTCGGCGAGATCCTTTCGGGCGGCAGGCGTTCGGGGCTGAACGAACTCTACAACGGCATCGATTCGGCCGAATACGACTTCTACTGGGTAACGGGGTTGGCCGATTCGCGCAGGCAGCCCTACATGCTCTACCTGCGTGCGCAAGACAACGGAGATCCCAACCTGAGCGACGTGCGCACCGTTTCGGTGCGGGTGGTGGCGCCTCCGGTATCGTTTGTCCGTTCGGAAGCGGGCCGCGACCGCGTGGAACTGGCGTGGAACAAGAGCCTTTCACCCCACGCCTCGGGCTACGAACTGTACCGCCGCGACTTTTACCGCGACGAAACGCCCGCCGACACCTGTTTCACGGGCATTTCCGATTCTTCGTACATCCTTGTCGGCAGCTTTGCCGCCACCGATACGAGCTTTACCGATTTCTCGGTGCAGAAAGGCATGGAATACTGCTACAAGGTGGTGGTTACGTTTCCCGACGGCGACAGGAGCCGCGAGTCGGAGCCCGTCTGCGTGGAAACGCCCAATTTCTCGCCGCTCATCACGCAGGTAAGCGTGCTGGAGACCGATGTTTTCGAAGGCTGCCTGCAGGTTTCCTGGGTCCGCCCCAAAGATCTTGACAGCGGGTCGCAACGCTACCGTCTGTACGGCGGTCAGGTTCCCGACAGTCTGGAATTTCTGGCCGATTTCGCGTTCGATTCCTGTGTGCGGTACGTCGATTCGGGGCGCAATACCGAGCGGATACGCTATTTCTACCGGGTGGAGGTGGACAGTTTCGCTTCCCGCCGGGCCTCCTCGGTTTACCTTACCGCCATCGGAAAGCCGCGCCGCGTGGAACTGCAGTGGGTCTGCGACGTGCCTTGGATCGTGGAACGCTACGATGTGTACCGCTACAACGACAGCGCGCAGGCTTTCGGTTTGATAGGCAGCACGAAAGACCGCATGTATTCCGACCGCCATCTGGAACCTGGAACGGAATACACCTACTATGTGGACGCGATAGCCACCTACGGCAGCCGCCGCCTGAACGGATACACGCACAATCTCTCCAACATTATCGGCGAAACCGCCCGTCCCGGCGAGCCCTGCCAGCCCTACGTATTTGTGGTTCAGTCGAATTGCGACCCTTTTTACAACAAGATCGTGTGGAGTTTCGACAGTGCCTACGACCCCTTCGCCCCCGAACGGAACGACATGCAGGACGAATACCTGGAAGACTGCCGCCTTTCGACCGACTATTACGAGATATACCGGCGCGAACCGGATCAGGGCGATTGGGACCTGATAGCCACCGTGCCCGAAACCGAATATACCGACAACGAGCCGGGTTCGCTCTTTTCGTGCTACCGGGTGGTGGGCGTGGCCGATGCCGGGCTGTACAGCGAGCCCAGCGGGGAGGCCTGCACCGACAACTGGAACTGTTTCGTGTTCGACCTGCCCAACGTGTTCACTCCGAACGGCGACGGGGTCAACGATGTGCTCAAGCCGCGGAAATACAGGGACATCAGCGAGTTTTACATCAAGATAGTGAACCGATGGGGCGTGGAAGTGTTCAAATCCTCCAAGCCCGATTTCGAATGGAACGGACAGATGTACAACAAGGGCAAGGAATGCCCCGACGGAGCCTATTTCTATATGGCCGAGTTCAAGGCCAGGGCTTCGGGAAGAACGTTTAAGAAAGTGCAGTCGGGCAGCGTGACCATTCTGCGTTAGAGCCGGAACAGCGTTATCAGAACCGCGACGAGGGCGGTAATCAGGAATTTTACGAAGAGCGGGGCGCGTTCGAAAATGCGCATCCATGATTTCTTTTGCCGTTCGCGTACGAAGACCAGGCAGAAGAACACGAGCATCAGCAGCAGGAACGCCATGCCGTAGGTGTAGTCGAGCACCGAGATGCGGCTCCAGCCGGCGGGGTCGAACAGCCCGAAAAAGAAATCGGCGGCCGACTGCAGGCTTCCCGAACGGAAAAAGATCCAGCCGAAGCTTATCAGGTTAAAGGTAATGAACCAGCCCGTCAGGCGCAGCCAGCGGTTCCGTTCCACCTTGGCATCCCAGCGGCTCAGTTTCTCGATGCAAAGCACCGCGGCATGCAGGGCAGCCCACAGCAGGAATCCCAGGCCGGCGCCGTACCAGAGCCCTGCCAGCAGCATGGTAATGAGCAGTGCCGTCACCATGCGGAACTGCCCGTGGCGGTTGCCGCCCAAGGGAACATATACGTAGTCCTTGAACCAGTCGTGCAGCGTGATGTGCCAGCGGCGCCAGAAATCGCTAAGGCTCGATGCCTTGTAAGGAGAGTGGAAGTTCTCGGGCATGGAGAAACCCAACAGGGAGGAAAGCCCCGAAGCTATGTCGGTATAGCCCGAAAAGGCACAGTAAATCCATACCGAGAAACCGTAGAGCGCCATCCATTTCTCAATGCCCGAGAACAGGTCGGGATTGTCGAAAACGGGCGAGACGATATGTGTGTCCAGAAAGTAAGCCACCGCGCCCGCCTTTACCAGGCCGAGCAGGATCTGTGTGAGCCCGCTCGAGAATTCCTGGCGTGTAAGCATGTAGTGGCTCTGCATCTGCGCCATGAAGGTCTCGGTGCGCACGATGGGGCCGGCCAGCATCTTGGGGAAGAACATTAGGTAGAAGCCGAAATCGCCCGCGCTTGCGAACGAAACCGTGTGTCCGCGCTTTAAATCGATCAGGTAGGAAAGGGCGTGGAGGGTAAAGAACGACAGTCCCACGGGAGGTATGAGCCGCTCTATGGTTTCGGGAAACAGCCGTCCGGAAGAGGTTTCGCTTAAGGGAAAGCCGTCCGCCAGGTAGTCGATGGCCGGCATTCCGCCGCCCCAGAGGGCGTTCCACAACTGGGTAAAGAACACGTTGTATTTAAAGACCGCCAGGATGCCGAGGTTCAGCAGAACCCCCACGGTCAGCCATGCCGCGCTCCCCTTGTCGGAACTTCTCTCGATTATCTTGCCGATGCCGTGGTTGAGGAACATCGACAGCAGCAGGATAAAAACGAACAGCCCGCCCGTCTTGTAGCAGAAAAACAGGCTGCAAAGCAGCAGGAAAGTGTTCCTTGCCCGGCGGTTCCTGTAGCAGAGCGAGAGGCCGCCCAGCACGATGCACACGAAGATCCAGAAGGAGATTCCGGTAAACAGGAAACCCTTCTGTGGCGAGAACAAAAAGAAGTCCGACACTAAATCCAAGAGGTTCATGAGGCAGGGTTTGGCGTTTCCGAAATCAGTTTTTTGGCGCGCTGCAGCATGCTGCGCTTTCTTTCCTGCAACAGGAAACGGCGGTATTCACCAAGGAACGAACGGTAAAAGAGTTTGCCCACCCATTCGGCGCCGCGCGGGGTAAAGTGGCTCAGGTTGCGCGATACCAAGGGTGTCTGTGCCTCCGCCCAGCGCGCCATGGCGTTTCCGCCGCCCAAGGCCTCATTCATGTTCCAGAACACGCAGCCGCAGGCAAAGGCGCATTCCCGCTGTATGTCTGTCAGTTGTTCGATGTCGCCCGAAGAGGCCGTGCCCATCACGATTATCGGGGTCTGCGGCATAAGCATGCGCAGGTAGGCCAGTTCCTTCATGAGCAGCACGCGGTAGCTGCCGTAGTCCTTGTTTCTAAGCGCCGCGCTGCCGTCGAACTGGTAGAGCACCAGGCCGGTGTTGAGCAGCACCATCTGGTTGATGAGGAAGCGGCGGTTGTTTGGTGAGAAAACGGCGCCCTCATAGCCTTTTACCGACATATTGTCCACGCAGACACCCGTCGTGTCGTTGAGCGAGAGCGCGTACAGGCAGGCGTTTTTCGATAATGTGAGCGTCAGTTCCACTTCCTTGGCGCCGGAGGGCAGGGCGTAGGTGTAGCGTTGCTGTCCGGGCACTTCCAACACTTGTGCGGGGGTCTTGTGTCTGTCGGCGGTTACGGCAATCTGTTTGCCCGCCACTTCGTCGTGCAGTACGGCTTCCAGAAACAGGGTCTGCTGCTGCAGTTTTTCGGGAATGCGGATGCGCAGGAAGCCCTTGTCGGCGGTTTTCTGCCCGAAGGCGTTTACCGGGGGCGGGTTCAGCGAGGCGCCATACACCCCGAAGTTGCCGCGCGGTGTGCTCTTGGAAGGCTGGGAAACGTGCCATTTTCCGCTGCGCTTTACCGATATAAAGTTGGCGTTGGTCTGGAAAAGCGGCAGCAAGCCCACACCCGCCCCGCCGAAATCCCGCTGCATAAGCTGCCGCAGGGTACCGCTCACGTAGTCGTTCTCGATAAGGCTTCCGCCGTAATGCAGCACCCGCACGAAACTTTTGCGGGCGGCGGCCAGGTCGTCGTTCCAGAAATCGGGCTTCTCGTACCAGTCGGCGATCCGGTCGGCATGCGGTGGGTTGCGCAGGGCCAGCAGCTTGGCGAAGAAATCCTGCAACAGGTATTTTCCGGCGCCTGCGCTGTCGTATTCGAACGGAAAGAGGGGCACGTCGGCCAATTCCCCGTTTTCGAAAATATCGGTGTCCAGACGGTAGAGATACTTGTAGAGAAGCATCAGGCTGTCGGTTTCCCAACGGCGCGACACATCGGCCAAGACCTTGGCTTCCTTTTCTTCCTGCTGTCGCTGCTTTTTCTGCATCTGCTGCCGGACGGCCTTCTGCCGCTGCACCTTTTCAGATTTGGGCGCGGCGGGCGACGGTTTGGGCAGTTCGATGCTCAGATCAGGCGCATACAAGCAGAGGTAAACCGCCGCCACGACAAGCAGGGTGCAGGCCAAAAACAGGAATGTCTTGAAAGGTTTCATGCCTAATGCTGCGTGGTAACGATTTTAAGCGACTGGCCGGGATAGATGGTTCCTTTCTTGCTGAGTTTGTTGTCGCGGATGATGCCGTTTACCGACGAACCCTGATAGCGGCGCGAGATGGAATAGATCGTCTCGCCCTTGCGTACCACGTGGGTGTAGGTGCGGGTCGCCTGCATCTGCGAGGGGCTTTTCACGGCCGGTTTGTCGTCGCGGGGTTTGGTAACGGTCATGCTTACCTTGCCTTTGTCGGAGTTGCCCGTTACATGGTCGGCAGGGTATCTGAGGCTCGAATTCGACTGGAACGGGCGGTTGCCGGTGTAGATGTACAGGATCTGGTTGGGATAGATGGTGGAGGAACGCAGGTTGTTCCATTTCATCAGGTCCGATACCTTTACATGGAACTTGGCCGCGATGTTCGACAGGGTCTGCCCGCGTTGCACGCGATAGGGAAAGCGCACGGGTGTGGGCGGAATGCGGTTGTTGGTGTCGGCGTAGATATCCTCCTCGTTCTCCATGAACTTGATCGTGAAGTTTACCGGAAGGCGGATACTGTAGTAGTCGGTGTTGCCCGGTATCACATCGCGGCGGTACTGGGGGTTGAGGTCGCGCAGCACCTGCAGGGGGATGTTGAGTCTTTCGGCCACCACGCCCAGGTTCAGGTCTTTATCGACCATGAGCGTATCGGTGAGCAGGGGTACGGAATTGGGGGCTTCGAAACCGTATTCGCGGTAGTAGTTCATGATGTAGGTGGCGCCGATAAAGGCGGGCACGTAGCCCCTTGTCTCGCGCGGCAGGAACGGATAGATCTGCCAGAAGTCGGTCTTGCCCTGCGCCCTGCGGATGGCGCGGTTCACGTTGCCGGGGCCGCAGTTGTAGGCGGCTATGGCCAGGATCCAGTCGCCGAAGTTGTCGTAGAGGTCTTTGAGATAGCGTGCGGCCGCGTTGCTGGCCTTTTCGGGGTCGAAGCGTTCGTCCACGTGCTGGTCTATCTTAAGGCCGTACATCCGGCCGGTCTGGTACATGAACTGCCAGCTGCCCGACGCGCCCACGCGCGAGACGGCGCGCGGATTGAGGGCCGACTCGATAATGGCGAGGTATTTCAGCTCCTGCGGGACGCCGTTGCGTTCCATGGCTTGTTCAAAGATGGGGAAGTAATACTGCGAGAGGGCCAGCATCACGTTGATTTGCTGGCGGCGTTTGTTTACGTAAACGTCTATGTAGTTCTTGATCTTTTGGTTGTATGGAAGCTTGACCACGAAATGTTCGCTCAGTCCGTTCAAGCGTTCCCGATATACCGAGTCGGGGTCGTTGTAGTAGGGGATGTCGCCCGTAAGTTCGGGGCGTTCCTGAATCTGCGCCGTGTCGTTGCTCTTCTTGTAGTTCTTGTTAAAGAACAGCAGTTCCTTCGAGAGGAAGAACTCTTCCAGCAGCACGTCCGCCAGACTGTCCTCGCGTGTAATGGCCTGAGCCTTGGCCGGGCCTTCATCGGCCACGGGAGGCACCAATACCTGCCCCTGCGCCGCCGGCAAAAAGCCCATCACCGCCCCCAGGCACCCCAAAATCCACAACCCCTTGAATGTCTTTATCTGAAAAAGCATAAGTTGCAAAGGTACGAATAAGTTGAGAGCAAAGCCAAATTAATTTGGCTTTGCCGAGACGGAGTACCTTCTGTGAAGCAAAAGATACGAAAGTCGAGAGCAAAGAGAAAATTTATTTTTTCTTTGCCGAGGCGAAGTACCTTCTGTGAGGCAAAAGAGAGCTCCACATATGGAAAATGAATTGAATTTCTCAAAAATGTGTAAAACTAAACCCGATGAGTTTCTAAAAAACGTGTAAAATTTATCTTGTTAAGTTTCTTAAAAATGTGTAATTTTGTCTCTGATAAGTTTCTAAAAAACGTGTATATGAAACGTAAGGTTTATCAAGATTTGCTGACTTGGAAAAAAGAGCATAAAGGAGATACGGCGCTTTTGATAGAAGGTGCGCGGCGTATCGGAAAGAGCTATATCGCGGAAGAATTTGCCAAAAGGGAATACGACGCTTATCTTTTGGTCGATTTCAGTAAGGCTCATCCCAAGGTAAAGGAACTTTTTGATCTTTATTTAGACGATATTGATACACTTCTGAGTAATCTTGAGGTTTATTACAAGAGGAAACTCACTCCGCGCCCTTCACCTCAATCCGAAGCGAAATCCCTTGTCATTTTCGATGAAGTGCAGTTTTGTCCGCGAGCCCGCGCAAGCATCAAGCATCTGGTGGCGGACCGTCGATACGATTACATAGAAACGGGTTCGCTTATCTCGATCAAGAAAAATGTAAAGGACATCATGTTGCCCTCGGAAGAACATTCCCTCGAAATGTTCCCGATGGATTTTGAAGAATTTCTGTGGGCGACGGGCGATGAAACGCTGATGCCGTACATCCGCACGCAGTTCGAAAAGAGGCGGCCGATGCAGATGTTTCACCGCCGCGCCATGGATTACTTCCGTCAATACCTTATTGTGGGAGGAATGCCCCAGGCCGTGGAACGCTATGTGGCAACACGGGATTTTGTTTCTGTGGATGAAGTGAAACGGGATATTCTGGCGCTGTACAGGAACGATATCCGAAAATATGCCGACCGTCAAGAGACCAAAGTAGCCTCCATATTTGAAGAGATTCCCGGGCAACTGCAAAAGCACGAAAAAAAGTTTCGTTTGTCAGACTTGCAGGAAGATGCCCGTATGCGCGATTACCGGCAGGCCTTTTTTTGGTTGACCGATGCCAAGATAATCAACTGCTGCTATAATTCCACCGAACCGAGCATAGGTTTGAAATTGAAGGAAGACCGCACTTCGATGAAATGTTATATGGGTGATACCGGCTTGCTGATAAGCCAGGCTTTCGATGAACGGAGTCTGGTATCCGGAGAATTATATAAAAAGTTGATGTTCGATAAATTGGAGGTGAACAGCGGCATGTTGGTCGAAAATATTGTGGCGCAGATGCTTCGGGCGGCAGGTCATAGACTGTACTTTTACAGCAGAAATTCAGCAAATGCCGAAGAACGTATGGAAATCGATTTTTTGGTGTCGAAACCGGTGATAACGAGCCGGCATAACATCAGTCCGATAGAGGTGAAATCGGGGAGGCAATATACGCTCTCATCGCTCCGGAAGTGCATTGCAAAATACGGCTCCCGTCTTGCTACCCCGTATGTCCTTCACGACAAAGACCTTAAGGTTGAAGACGGTATTGTTTATTTGCCCTTGTATATGACGCCATTGCTGTAAAGCCGCTTTCCATTAAAGCTATTCATTTCGCATAATTCGATTTGCATAAATCATGCAGTCGGCCATATAGATGGCTCGCCTGTACGGAAATCCCTAAAAAAAACGTACTTTCATACCGTTAAATATTCGGGACATGAAGCAAAGGTGTCAGCTGATACTTCTTATTTTTTTATTATCAATAAGAGCCTTCTCTCAGGGAAAGGTGAGCGGCGTGGTGACCGATGCGGGAGGGTTGCCGTTGGAGGGCGTGGCGGTAGTTTTTGCAGGCAGGGATACGGTGGCCCTCATCACGGGAAAGGACGGGCGTTTTTCGCAGGAACTTTCAGGAGGGAATTATCAACTGCATCTGCGGCACCTGGGTTATGAAGAACAGGTTGTTCCCGTTCAAAGTGCGGGCGACACGAGCCTGGGTTCCATCGTTTTGCAAAGAAAGGCGTATGACTTGAAAAGCGTTACCGTGCAGGGCAAGTTTATCCAAAAGAAAGGCTCGGGCTACACGATGCACATGCGCGGGAATCCGATCGCGGAGGGGAAAAGCCTGGGCGAACTCCTTACCAAGGAGATGCCGAACGTGTCGCCCGACCTGCGCATCGAGGGGAATGAAGCCGTCTCGGCGGTCTATGTGAACGGGCGCAAGCTGAACATGCCCAAGGAACAGCTTTTCCGCTACCTGCAGGGCCTGCCGGCCGAGTCGGTGGAAAAGATCAAGGTTCAGGCGGGAAACACCATCAAGGGCGGGGGAAGCCAGCGGGGCGGCGCCATCTATATCTCGACCCGGATAGGCGACAGCAGTCTGTTTTTCGGCACATTGAACGCCTCGTTGTCGGTGGGTGCGGAATATGTGGGCCTGGAGCCCGATGCCACCTTCTCGCTGGGATATTCGGGCAAAAAGGTTTCAGTGAACACGTCTCTGATGGCCACCGGCGCGTGGGACAAGACCAATGAACAGACCCTGTCCACCGCGGCGGGGAAATGGGAAGAACTTACGAAGATCACCGGTTTCTCGAATCTCGACCTGATGTGGGACAACAGCGTCGTGTATGAAATCACCGACCGACAGCAGATAGGCCTCGGCCTCAACCTTTGGTACATGCCGTTCTGGAACGAAAGGATGCAGACCTCGTCCGCCGACGGGCTTTTCCTGCAGGAACACAAGACGCACACGCACGAGGAAGACGTTTTCGTGAGCTACGAGCTTACGTTCGGAAAGAACGGGAACCGCTTCCAGGTGGTCGCGGACTTCCTGAACAACCGGGACGGATACGCGGAAAAATCATTGCCGTCGGGCGAGAAAACCTCGGGGCAGACAACGGGGCGGCAGGTGTTTTCGGGCAAGGCGGAATTCGGCATTCCGCTCGGGGAGGTCTGTGAGCTGACGGCAGGGGCGGACTATCTTTACCTTAACGGCTGGCAGACCTATCAGGGGCTTGTATGGAATCCACCATTTACCTACAAGGAATCGACGGCGGGGGCCTATGCGGAGTTTTTCGGGGAGTTCTGGGACTGTCTGGACATCACCGCCGGATTCCGCTACGAGTGGGCGATGTTCAGGGCGCTTTCCGACAACGCGGACTATAGGCGCAAGGACGGTTTCCACGACTATTTCCCCACCCTCGACATAGGGTATAATTTCCCCAAACAAGGCTTCAGCCTCAACGGGGGCTACCTCCGCAGCGTGTCCCGCCCCGCGATGAACAACTACACGCCCTTTGTCTATACGGAAGGCGAACACGTATTCTACACGGGAGGAGGGGTCGCCCCCGAGTACCAGAACAAGGTCTATCTTACGCAGATGCTCGGGAACTCCCATTCGGTGGGTCTTTCCTATGTATGGAGCAACAACTCCCCCTCGGCGTTCTACCGTTGGGAGGGCGAGGATCTCATCACGACATTTTCCGAGATCAAGCACCGGCGGACGGCCACGCTATGGGGCAAGACCGCCCTCTGGATAGTGAAGGATTGGCTGCGTTTCGGCTTTTACGGAGAGATGTTCCACCGTTTCTGTCAGGACGATGCGCACGGAAAGTCGGCCATGTGGGGCTTTGAGGGGAGCGCCGCCCTGGGGCTGTATCTCCCCATGAAGTGGAAGATAGAGGTGAATGCCCTGTACAACACGCCGCAGAGGGACTTGTTTTACCGGACGTCCCACCTTTATTTCTTGGGCGCGGCGGTGCAGAAGGATTTCGGGAAACGGTGCCGGCTGCGGGTTTCGGTTCCCTACATTCTCCTGAACCGGAAATCGGAAAAGGTTTCGTTGATCGAGGGGGTGGACTATAGGGCCTTGACGACAAGGTGGTTCAGGCGTGTGGACATTTCGTTCGTCTATAATTTCGGCAGTGCGCTCGCCCGCAACCGAAGCAGGCAGACCTACGGCGTGGATGCGGTCAAAGAGCGTGCCACCACGGAAAAATAAAAGGCAAGTTTCTGAAAGAAGTGCCACCAACCATTGGTCATCGAGAATTATTCGATTCGGATTATTCATTTCAAATTATTCGATTTGCATAATCCGATTTGCATAATTATTTTTGCCGAAAAATCATTCGATGGAAAAGGTAAGCAATCCGTTTGTTGTAACGGGCAAAATAGAACCGGAATACTTCTGCGACCGAGTGACGGAATCCGCACGTTTGATAAAATCCATTACCAACGGCAACAATATGGTGGTCATTTCCCCGCGCCGTATGGGTAAGACGGGATTGATCCGGTTCTGCTACGACAAGCCCGAGATCGCCAAGGGATATTACACCTTCTTTATCGACATTCTCCATACTTCGAGTCTGCGGGAATTCACCTACCTGCTCGGACGGGAGATCTACGAAACGCTCCGGCCCCGCAGCCGCAAGATGGCCGACCTGTTTGTCAGAACCCTTAAGTCGCTTAGCGGACAGTTTGGGTTCGACCCTTTTTCGGGTACGCCCACGTTCAACGTGGAGTTGGGCGATATCGAACGTCCGGAATATACGCTGGAAGAGATTTTCCGCTACCTTGCCGAGGCGGATAAACCGTGTATCGTGGCGATCGACGAGTTTCAGCAGATTGCCAAATATCCCGAGAAGAACATCGAGGCATTGTTGCGCACGCATATCCAGAAGCTGAGCAATTGCCATTTTATTTTTGCCGGAAGCGAACGGCACATGATGCAGGAGATGTTTACCTCCGCCGCCCGCCCGTTCTACCATAGCGCGGACATGCTGGAGCTGCGGGCCATCGTGCCGGAAATCTACATTCCGTTTATCGTGGGCCATTTCAAGAAACGCAAGCGGAAAATAGAGGAAAAGAACGTGGAAAAGGTCTATGACCTCTTCAAAGGGCATACCTACTACATCCAAAAGACATTCAACGAAGCGTTTGCGGATACGCCCCAGGGCGGGGAATGCACGCTTGAGATTGTCCAATCGGCCATCGACAACATGCTGGCGGCGAACGACACCGTTTTCCGTGAGATTCTCTCGAACATCCCCGAAAAGCAGAAAGAGTTGCTCTACGCCATTGCCAAAGACGGAGAGGTGTCGCGCCTCACGTCGGCCGATTTTATCAAGCGCCACCGCCTTATGTCGGCAAGTTCCGTTCAGTCGGCCATGAAGAAACTGCTTGAAAAAGACTTCATTACCGAAATCAACAAGGTCTTTTCCGTTACAGACAAGCTGTTTGCCATGTGGATGGCTCGCCTGTACGGAAACCCCAGGGGTTTATTGTAGCGGAAATTTTTATCTTCGCGGAATGTCTCCGCTTGTTTTTCCGATAATGGAAGCGGAGAAAAAGGTTTTGATATGAAAAAGACCCTCCATACATTGACGCTTTTCCTGGTGTTTGTTCTGGCGCTGCCCGCGCAGACAGGAAAGAACAGGAAAGCCGAGCCGGAAGCCGAGGAGCTTCCGCGCAACCACGTTTCCCTGGTCGAGAACAAGATGGGAACCCTCTTGCAGATGATACGCTACGCCTATGTGGAAGACGTGGATATGTCGCCCATCGTGGAGAAAGGCATCGTGAACATCCTCGAACAGCTCGACCCCCATTCGGCCTATATCGCCGCCAAAGACCTGAAGCGCACCAACGAACCCCTGGTGGGCAACTTCGACGGCATCGGCGTCTCGTTCCAGATTTTTGAAGACAGCGTGATGGTGGTCGATGTTATTTCGGGAGGCCCCGCGCAGAAAGTGGGCCTGTTGCCCGGCGACCGCATCGTGCGCATCGACACCCTCGACGCCACCGGCAAGAACGCCAACACCAACTTCGTGTTCACCCACCTGCGCGGCAAGAAAGGCACGCGGGTCGAAGTGGGCATCCGCCGCAAGGGAGAGTCCGAAACTATGGTGTTCGAGATCGAACGCGACAAGATTCCCCTGCACAGCGTGGACACCTACTTTATGATCGACAAGCGCAACGGCTACATCCAGTTAGACCGTTTCTCCCGCACCAGCGCCGAAGAAGTGGCCGCCGCTTTGGCCGACCTCAAGAAACAGGGCATGAAGAACCTGATTCTGGATTTGCGCGGCAACACGGGCGGTTACTTAGATATCGCCGTCTCGCTGGCCGACCAGTTCCTGCCCAAAGACCGTCTTGTTGTCTATATGCAGGGCAAGGCGCAGGAACGCGAGGAATTCCGCACCACCGGCAAGGGGCTGTTTATCGAAGGCCGCATGGTGGTGATGATAGACGAGAACTCGGCCTCGGCCAGCGAGATTCTGGCCGGCGCGCTGCAGGACTGGGACAGGGCCATCGTGGTGGGCCGCCGTTCGTTCGGCAAGGGCCTGGTGCAACGCCCCTTCAACCTGCCCGACCACTCCAACGTGCGCCTTACCATAGCCCGCTACTACACCCCCTCGGGGCGCTGCATACAGAAGCCCTATAAGGACGGTATGGAAGCCTACTACAAAGACATCATGAACCGCTACCGTCACGGCGAGATGGTGCATCCCGACTCGGTAAAGATGCCCGATTCCCTGCGCTACTACACGGCAGGCAACCGCCTGGTGTACGGGGGCGGCGGCATCATGCCCGACGTGTTCGTGCCGGCCGACACCACGCGCGCCAGCGACTACTACGTGGCCCTGCGCAGCAAGAACCTGCTGAACCGCTACGTGCTGAGCGTGCTGGACAAGGAACGGGATGCCTACAAGGCGAGATACCCCGACTTCAAGACCTTCTACGAGAATTTCGAGGCCGACAGCGCCTTCATGCAGGAATTCTACGGCTACGCCGCAAAAAAAGGCGTTCCGCACACCAACTTCAAGGAAGCCCAGGCAAGCCGCTTCTTGCAGGATATGCTCAAGGAAATGCAGGCCGACACCACGCTCAAGAAAGCGCAGACCTACACCGAATACATGCGGAACGTGCTTTGGGACGAGGCCCGCATGAACGCCTACCTGCTCGAAAAGGCACAGAAGGAAGACGAGAACCAGCGTATCTACAACGACAACTCCGACAGGTTCCTGCGTGCGCAGATCAAGGCGCTCTTTGCCAGCAACCTTTATGGAACGCCCTATTTCTACCGCGTCACCAAGGAGGTGGACGACGCCTTTTCCACCGCCGTGCGCGTGCTCAACGACAAGGCGCTGTTCGACAAGATGGGCATCCATGACCGATAGCGGGAACACCTCCGGCTGGCAGCAGCGTACCGAACTCCTCTTAGGCGGAGAAGCGGTAAGGAAACTGAACCAGGCCTCCGTATTGGTGGTGGGCCTGGGCGGTGTGGGCGCGTATGCGGCCGAGATGATCGTGCGCGCCGGGGTGGGGAACCTCACCGTCGTGGATGGCGACCGGCTTCATCCCACGAACCTGAACCGTCAGTTGCCCGCGCTCCTGCCCGACATGGGGCGCCTCAAGGCCGAGGTGATGGCCGAACGCCTGCTGGACATCAACCCGGAACTGCACTTGGAAGCCATTCCCGAATACGTGAAGGACGGGCGCATGATCGAGATTCTCGAAAGCAAGCCCTACGATTATGTGGTGGATGCCATCGACACCCTCTCGCCCAAAATCTACCTGCTCTATCATTGCGTGAACCGCAAGCTGCCCGTGGTGAGCGCCATGGGTTCGGGCGGCAAGATCGACCCCGTGCAGTTCAGGATCTGCGACATTTCCCAGACCTACAACTGCCCCCTGGCCGACGTGCTTCGCAAGCGCCTGCACAAATTGGGCGTCTATACGGGCATTCAGGCGGTGTTCTCGCCCGAGGACGTGCCCGCGCAGGCCGTCCGGGAGGTGGAGGGAGAGGCCAACAAGAAGTCGATGGTGGGCACGGTTTCCTATATGCCTTCGATAGCCGGTTGCCTCTGCGCCTCGGTGGTTATCCGGGAGCTGTGTGGCCGTAAGGTGGTGTCCGACCTGCCTGTGCCGCCCTCGGTGCGCAAGAAAATCAAGGCGCAGGAACAGGTTGCTGACAGAAAAGTTTAGGTTTTGATAAACAGGAAAATAGAACCGGTTCATAAAATTTGGCGCGCCAATCGAAAAAAGATGTAAATTTGCTCCTGCTTTGGGCGGTGAAACGGGTACAGGTGTCCGTAGGGGATTTTTCCTGCGGCGAGGCCGGTTCAGCCGCTTTAAGTTTTTTAAGCCAACAATCAAAAATTAACTAATAACCTAAAAACAAAGTTGCCATGGACGTAAAAAAAATCTTGGCCGATCTGAAGGAAAAACATCCTGATGAACCCTTGTTCCTCCAGGCTGTGGAAGAAGTGCTCTACACTATCAAGGACTACTACGAAGCCCATCCGCAGTACGAAAAACACAAAATCATCGAACGTATGGTCGAACCCGATCGTATCTTCACTTTCCGTGTGGAATGGGTTGACGACAAGGGCGAAATCCAGATCAACACCGGCTACCGCGTTCAGTTCAACAACGCGATCGGACCTTACAAAGGCGGTCTGCGTTTCCACCCCAGCGTTAAGCTCGACACCCTCAAGTTCCTGGGCTTCGAACAGACGTTCAAGAACAGCTTGACCACCTTGCCCATGGGCGGTGGCAAGGGTGGCTCCGACTTCAACGCCAAGGGTCGTTCCGACAACGAAATCATGCGTTTCTGCCAGGCTTTCATGATGGAACTCCAGAAATACATCGGACCTGAAACCGACGTTCCCGCCGGTGATATCGGTGTAGGTGGCCGCGAAATCGGTTATATGTACGGCATGTACAAGAAACTCCGTGTGGAAAACACCGGTGTTTTGACCGGTAAGGGTGCCGGCTGGGGTGGTTCCATCCTCCGTCCCGAAGCTACCGGTTTCGGTGCCGTTTACTTCGTGGAACACATGCTCAAGGCCCACAATATGGACATCAAGGGCAAGACCGTGGCCATTTCCGGCTTCGGTAACGTTGCCTGGGGTGCCGTAACCAAGGCTACCGAACTGGGTGCCAAGGTTGTCACCATTTCCGGTCCCGACGGTTACATCCACGATCCCGAAGGCTTCAACGAAGAGAAGATCAACTATATGCTTGAGTTGCGCGCCAGCAACAACGACGTTGTAGCTCCTTTCGCCGACAAGTTCAAGAGCGCCAAGTTCGTTGCCGGCAAGAAACCTTGGGAAGTTAAGGTTGACATCGCCATGCCCTGCGCCACCCAGAACGAACTTCGTCTGGAAGATGCCCAGGCCCTTATCGCCAACAAGGTTACCTTGGTTGCCGAAGTTTCGAACATGGGTTGCCACGCCGATGCCGTGAATGCGTTCATCGCCAACAAGACGATCTTCGCTCCCGGTAAGGCCGTGAACGCCGGTGGTGTTTCGGTTTCCGGTCTGGAAATGAGCCAGAACGCCGAAAAACTTTCCTGGACGGCTGCCGAAGTCGATGCCAAACTGCATCAGATCATGGCCAGCATCCACGAAAACTGCGTGAAGTATGGTAAAGACGGTGGCTACATCAACTACGTGAAGGGTGCCAACGTTGCCGGCTTCATCAAGGTTGCCGACTCCATGATTGAACAAGGCGTTTGCTAAGTTCAGTCTTTGAGGCTTCGCCTCGATAACAAAAAGGACGGTCTTTTGACCGTCCTTTTTTTGTTTGGATAACTTCTTTCTATCTGTTAGGATGGATACTGTAGAGTGGATATAAAAAAAGCTCTGCCATATCACGGCAGAGCTTTTTTCAGAAATTGCAAGACGGATTATTCCTTCCGTAGTTCCCATTTATCACCATAGCGATCTTTCCATATCATCTTTCCCGATTTGATTGATTTTCGGTATAATCTTCGAGTTCGATAGAGAGAGAATTTCCATCGATTGAATATTCGAAATCTGCATCGTAGAAATCATAGTCATCCTCATGCGCATAAATACCGGAGCCGTTTTTCTTGAAAGTATAGGATGTGTACTCATCAATATACTCCCACTCTTCATAATCGGAGTCATAATAACGGGTCTGTACCCATTCTCCGATGATGTCATTATTCGAAAATCCATCGTCGTCTTTCTTGCAGCTCACAAAAGCGAGAGCGCAAACAGTCAGTGTAAACACTGAAAAAATAAGTTTTTCCATGAAACTTTTTTTTTGTTTTCCACCCGGGACTATAGATGGAATCTTATAATTTTTGTTGTTAGGAAAATGTAATCCCAGCCTCTTTTATTGTGTTATTTGTTTGATATTTAACAGACAATAAAGATGCTCACTTTCCTTTTGTCGAAATTGCGGTGCAAATATATTAATAAATATTCCATATAACAAGAACTTATAGTTTGAAAAGATATTAACCGATATATTATATTTGTTTTATAATGCCTGTATCGCTAACTTTGCAAGCCTATAATTTAGTATCTTACCAAGAAGTTAAATTTAAATGAAAAAGCGGATTTACCCGTTGCTTTGTTTATTGTTGGCGGGGCTGTGGGGATCCTGTATGCGGTCTGAAGACTTCAATACGGATATGTTTGCCGATTCTTCCTTCAACTACGATGTGGCCATACCCCTTACGTCCACGAAGTTGACCATGGAGAACCTGATCGATTTGAAGGGCGGTCTTTTCGTGCCCGACGACACCAGCCTGCTGCACATCATCTACACAGTAAAACCGGTAAAGGCTGAACTGATAAAGGACGTTAACCTGGGGGAGGTGGCCCCTTTCGTGGTTTCAACGCCTACCGTCACCTATATGTGTTTAAAAGACACCTTGATTACCGTGCCCTTTACCGACACGGTCTTTTTCGATATAGAGGGCATGAACGCACAGGTAAAGACCCTTTATTTTTCCTCCCTGCAGATGGCGGTGCGTTCCGACAACCGCTTTATCTTCCCGATGGAAATGGAAATGAATTTCGACAACATTATCGGTGAAAACGGCCAGAAGATGGTTTATCGGAACAACACGCAGGCCAAGGCCAATCACGATACGGTGGTGGACATGCGGAATGTACGCCTGCAGATGTCTGAGGCCCAGCAGCCCTTTGTCGTCCTGTCGGGTTCGATCAAGGTTGACGTAAGGCGTACGCCGGGCGACAGCGCCCTCTATACGGGAACGATGTATGCCACCACCAGTTTCAAGAAGATGGATTTTCAGCGCGCCGACGGCTACTTAGACAGCACCTCTTACAAGATCGAAGGCTCGATGTCGATTGCCGGTTTCGGTTTGGAACGCATGACCAACATCGATTTCGAGGATGCCTCGTTGATAGCCGATGTTAAGGTGGAGGGCGTGAGCACTCCCCTGCGGTTGAAGAGTTCGAAGGTGCTGATTCACAATATGGAAGGCGAAGCCTCGGAAATCCCCATCTTTCCTGAGAATTATGATGTGGCCTGTCCCGCCATTACCGACAATCCCTTGGTAAAGGAAAGTCGGGAGTCGGCGGGAATCGTGGACATATTGATAGACCGGCCCTATATGGCCACCTATGTATTGGACGGCCTGCTGAACCCCGAACACGATAAATCGCAGCTTCAGGCCATCGAGAAGGGCGGCAATATGTCGGTGGGGCTCACCTGCGACATTCCCCTGCATTTCTCGGCCGACAGCTATGCCCTGTGCGACACGCTGGAGGTTTCCTTGGACGATTTGGGCGAGAACACGGACGTGAAGTATTTCGACGTGAAGTCGATCGTAAAGAACGCCTTCCCCTTGGACCTCACTTTCTCGCTGCATTTCCTCGATGCCGGATACAACAACCTGTTCTCGCTTTTCCACGATGATTTGGTTGCGGGCGGCAAGGTGGGTCCCGCGCCGGGCCTTCATGTGGTGGAACCCACGGTGGCCCGTTTCGAGGATGTGTTGGATGTGGCCGAAATGGCCAAGGCCAGACGGATGCACTATGTGGTGGTTGACGCACGCATAGGCACCACAGACAAACAGAAGGTAAAGGTGTATGTGGACGGCGAAAAGGAAGGTTTTGCCGACGTGAAAGTGGGAATACGGGTTAAAGTATCGCAGAAAGGACTGCTGAGCATAGGGGAATGAGGACAAGACACATTTTTACAGCGACCCTGTGGGCGGTGCTTTTCTTGGGTTTCGCACAGGCGCAGACCGGCACGAATTTCTACTTTAACGAGGTTCAGCTGCAGCGCAACAACCTTAATCCGGCCTTTGAAAGCCCGTACAGCGTTTCGGTGGGTATCCCCGGCATTTCGGGCCTGAACGTGCGGTTAGAAAACAATTTCTTTTCGTGGGACGCCTTGGTGACACGGGGGGCGGACGACAGCCTCCGTTTCGACGTGCAGCGCCTGATCGGCAAGGCCAACCGCCGTTCCCGCATCGCGGCCACGCTCGACGAGGAAGTGCTCCGGGTGGGCTGGCGGCACGAACGCAACAGTTTCGTGATCGGGCTTTCGGTTCACGCCGATATGCAGATGGTGCTGGGCAAGGAAACCCTGTCGTTCTTTTTGCAAGGCCCCGGCGCCCATATCGGCAACAACACGCTGCCCGGCAACCGCTTCGACTTCAACAGCTACGCCTATCTCTATTTCGGCTATTCGCGCCTCATCAACAAGAACCTTTCGGTGGGAGGCCGTTTCAAATTGATTCACGGGCTGTACAACTTCCATACACAAGACCTTAAGCTCAAGTGCAATATCCTCAACGAGGATATGTCGGATCCCGAACTGGTTCCCTATCAGTACCAGATGCACATCGACGGTACGTTCCGCACCAACCTGCCCATCGACAACAATTTTAAGATGAACGGTTTCTCCTTAAGTCCGTTTCATCTTGATCCGAGTGCTTTTCCTATTCAGCCTTTCCGCAATATGGGGGCGGCCATCGACTTAGGCGTGGACTACCGTTTCGACAACGGTTTCGAAGTCTCGGCCTCGGTGCTCGATCTGGGCTTTATCGTGTGGGGCGACGACAACGCGGCCAAGTTCAGGAGCATCCAGAACAACACCGACTTCAAGGGGATCGATATCAACCGGATCAAGAAAGAAGGAGCTTCGGCCTTGGAGGTTGTGAAAGATATGGTGAGCGAAGTGTGGGATTCCTTGGGCTTGAAGCGGAACGACAGCGTGTCGGGCAGGTACGCCAATATGCTGCCGGCCAGCATCAACCTCGGCTTTTCCTATACGCTGCTGGATATACACCGTTTCGGTGTGCTGTTGCGCGGGCAGTTCTACAACAGGTATTTCGCGCCCGAGGTAGGGGTCTCCTACACCATCATGCCTTGCAAGAACTTCGCCCTGAGCGTAAGCAACACCTTCTGCAGCGGCAATATCCTGAATCTGGGGCTTTCGCTGGCGGTGAACGCCGGGCCGGTGCAGTTCCACATAGGGGTTGACCGCATCAATTCGTTCAATGTGGCCAAGATGCGCACGGCCAGCGTAAGTTTCGGGATAAACCTCGTGTTCGGAAAGTCTAAGTACGACTGGTATACGGGCGATGCTGATTATGGCGAAGATGACTCAGGCTACTGAAAATAACGTGAACTGGCAGACGGTGGATGCTGTGCGGCATTTCTTTCCGGAACTGACTCCGTGTCAGGTGGAGAGGTTCGAGCGCATGTCCGCGCTCTACCGGGAGTGGAACGCCATGATCAACGTGATTTCGCGCAAGGACATAGACAACCTCTACCTGCATCACGTGCTGCACAGCCTTTCCATTGCCCGGCTGGTGAGCTTCGCGCCGGAAGCCAAGGTGATTGACGTGGGCACGGGCGGCGGTTTTCCGGGCATTCCCCTGGCGGTGATGTTTCCGCAAACCGACTTCCTGCTGGTCGATTCCATCGGCAAGAAGATAAAGGTGGTGCAGGCGGTGGCCGATGCGCTGGAGCTCAAGAACGTGAAGACGCAGGTGTGCCGCGCCGAAACCCTGCGCGGTTCCTACGATTTCGTGTTGAGCCGTGCCGTTACCCGGCTTCCCGAATTCTACGGCTGGGTGCAGCGGCTGGTGTCCAAGAAACAGCGCCACGTGTTGCCCAACGGCATACTGTACCTGAAAGGGGGCGACTTGCAGGACGAACTGAAACCCTTCGGCCGCCGGATCACCCAATACGGGCTGCCGGCCTTGTTCGGGCTGAACGAAGAGGATCCGGCCACGGCACCCGTTTTCGAATTCTTTGAAACCAAAAAACTGATACACCTTGTTTTCTGACATCGTACAATTCGACCAGCGGATCAGCTTGGCCGTGAACCAGTGGCACGCGCCCTGGGCGGACGCGTTCATGCATACGGTAAGCGGCACGCTTACCTGGGTGCCGCTGTATCTGGTTTTGATAGGCTTGATTATCTACGGATATAAGAAACCGGCCTGGATCTTGATTCTGGGCGTGATTCTGCTGGTGGGCATGGCCGATTGGACGAGCGTGCATTTCTTTAAGAACACCGTGATGAGGTTACGTCCAAGCCATGAGCCGGCTCTGGAAGGACTGGTGCGTCTGCCTTACGGAAAGGGCGGCCTGTACGGATTCATTTCCTCGCACGCCAGCAACTGCTTTGCCATCGCCGCCTACGTTACCTTCGCGCTGCACCGCCGGTTCAGGATTTTCCGTTACGGAATACTGTATGTGTGGGCGGCCTTGGTGTGCTACAGCCGCGTGTATCTGGCAAGGCACTATGTGGGCGACGTGCTTTGCGGCGCCCTGTGGGGTATTTTTCTGGCTTGGGTGATGTGGAAGCTTACGCGTTCAGTGCTTGCCAAAGCATATCCTTCAACGCCTCGATTCCTGTATTCGCCACAGACGAGATAAATACGGCCGGCAAGTCTGCCGGCAGCTTTTTCTGCAGGCGTTTCTTCTCTTTCTCGATATCCTGTGCGGAGAGCAGGTCGCATTTGGTAACGGCCAGCATGCGCTGTTTGTCCAACAGTTCGGGGTTATAGCGTTTAAGTTCGTCCAAGAGCACCGCGTATTGCTGTTCTATGCTCTTTTCGGCATCTTCTAAGCTGGCCATGAACAGCAGGATGGAGTTGCGTTCGATATGGCGCAGGAAGCGCAGTCCGAGCCCCTTGCCCTCGGCCGCGCCCTCGATGATGCCGGGAATGTCGGCCATCACGAACGACTTGCCGTCGCGGTAGCTCACCATGCCCAGGTTGGGCACGAGCGTGGTGAAAGGGTAGTTGGCTATTTCGGGTTTGGCGGCCGAAACCACCGACAGCAAGGTCGATTTGCCCGCGTTCGGAAAGCCCACCAGGCCTACGTCGGCCAGCACTTTCAGTTCCAAGATTTTCCAGGCCTCGATGCCTTCCTCGCCGGGTTGGGCGAATTTGGGCGCCCGCAGGGTGGCCGTCTTAAAGAAATCGTTGCCCTTGCCGCCGCGTCCGCCCTGCATCAGGATCACCTGTTCGCCGTCTTGGGTCACTTCGGCCTCGATTTCGCCGCTCTCGGCATCGCGCACGATGGTGCCTAACGGAACCTGCACGAACACGTCCTTGCCGTTGGCGCCGGTGCTGCGGTTCTCGCCGCCGTTGCCGCCGTTCTCGGCCATGATGTGCTTGGTGTATTTAAGGTGAAGCAGTGTCCAAAGTTGGGCGTTGCCCTGCAGTATGATGTGGCCGCCGCGCCCGCCGTTGCCCCCGTCGGGACCGCCCTTGGGATTCTTCTTGCTTCTGAAGAAGTGGCACGAACCGGCGCCTCCGTTCCCGGAACGGCAAAAAATCTTTACGTAATCAACAAAATTGGATGTCGCCATAGGTGCAAAGATACGATTAAGTCGAGAGCAAAAGAAAAGCTTGCTTTTCTTTTGCCGAGGCGGAGTATCTTCGGCGAAGCCCAAGATACGATTAAGTCGAGAGCAAAAGAAAAGCTTGCTTTTCTTTTGCCGAGGCGGAGTATCTTCGGCGAAGCCAAAATGAAAGATTTGGTAAGTTGGGAAATAAACCCTACCTTTGCACCTCTCAAAACGGCGCGATAGCTCAGTTGGTAGAGCAACGGACTGAAAATCCGTGTGTCGCTGGTTCGATTCCAGCTCGTGCCACACCTCGAAGGCGATTCTGAAAAAGGGTCGCCTTTTTTCGTAGATCTTTTTGAACGGAGGCGTGCGGGTGGCGATATTTCTTTCAGAACCGCGCCACTTCCCGCAGCGCGGGATCCTTGGCCATGTCGTTGGGGTTGGTGCCCGGCACGCCCTCGGGGATGGGTTCGCCCAATCTTTCGAACAGTTCGGTCCAGAAGGCGGGCATGGAGCCGTCGGCGGCGCGGAAGTTCATGGGACGGGCGGTAAACAGCGGGCTTCCGTCCGTCTTGCGGTAGCTTTCATAGACCAGTTCCGAGCAATACATCCTGCCGTTGTCGGGAAGGAACGACCAGTCGTAGGCCTCGCCGATATGCGACCGGGCGCGGGCCACGGCCTCGGAGAGCGGAAATCCTTTGTCCGCCACACGCTTCACCACCACGGCCGGTTTGCCTCCACCCTGTTGCGCTTTGTCCAGGAAATCGCGCCATCCGGTGCGCGTCACCCCGTGGCGGCTCGAGGCCTCCACCACATAGGGCGTTCCGTCTTCCACGGCCACGATCGCCACATGCGAGAACCTAAGGCTGTCGCCCTGCGCGGTTGCTTCCACGACGGCCTCCGAGAAATCGCCGGACGCCGCCACCACGAACAGCAGGTCGCCCTCCTGCGGCCCGTATCCGCTGGCACTGCCCGGAGTGTTGCGGTTACAGGCGGAAAACGCCGCCAAGCATAAGATAACGAGATGTTTAAAGACTTTCTGTTTCATGGCTTTGATTCCGGTTCGCTGCAATGTTACGACAAATCGGAAACAAATGGTATCTGCCCGAGAACGCGCAGGCCACGAGAGAGCCCCTTTTTTCCGGCCGATCCGGAGGTCAAACCCCGGTTAATTTAGTAACTTCGCCCCCGTTTGGACCGAGCATAAAGGCCGGTCCGTCAGAGATTATGAGCAACAACAAGGCGAAAGGCTATATCCTGGGCGCGTTGGCGGCCGCCACCTACGGCATGAACCCGCTCTTTACGCTGCCCCTGTATTCGGCAGGCATGGAACCCGATTCGGTGCTGTTTTACCGCTATGCCCTGGCCCTGCCCGTCTTGGCCGTGATGCTCAGGCTGCGCGGGCGGAGTTTCGCCATCCGTCAAGGCGACGTGTTCCCGCTGGCGTGCATGGGGCTGCTGTTGGCCCTGTCTTCGGTATCGCTCTTTTACAGTTACCGTTACATGGATGCCGGAATCGCCTCCACATTGCTGTTCGTCTATCCGGTGCTGGTGGCCCTGATCATGGCGGTGTTCTTTAAGGAAAAGATAGGCTTTGCCACCGTGTTCAGCATCCTGATGACCGTTTTCGGCGTAAGCCTGCTCTGCCGCTCTTCGGACGGGAGCTCGCTGAGCATGACCGGAATCCTGCTCGTGCTGGTGTCGTCGGTTACGTATGCGACCTATATCGTTTCGGTGAATCGCATCAAGCGGCTCAAGGAAATGCCCACCATCGTGATGTCGTTCTACATGCTTTCGTTCAGCACCGTGTTCCTGTTCCTGCTGGTGGGCTGCGGAACTAAATTACAGATGGTGCCGCACTGGTATCAGTGGGGATACCTTATTTGTCTTGCATTGTTGCCCACGGTGGTGTCGTTCCTGGCCACCACACAGGCCATCCACTATATCGGCCCCACGCCCACGGCCATCCTCGGCGCGCTGGAACCGGTAACGGCGGTATGCTTCGGGGTGCTGCTCTTTAACGAAACGATGACGGGGCGTATTTTCCTGGGCATCGTACTCATCATAACCGCCGTGACCATCATCGTGGCGCAGGGCAACATCACGTCCTATCTGGTAAGGTTCCGCAAGCTCTTTCCCAAACTGAAGAAAGGCAGGAAATAAGATTTGCCGTATCTTTGCCGGTCGTGCCTCAAGGCCGGCATCAAGCAATGACGATCGATTCTGTCTTTTTGGCGAATGGAATACAGGCGTGGTTCCAGAAGATGTTCACGCAGGAGAATTGGGGCATCTACCTGATCGGTTTCACGGCGCAGATCCTTTTCTCGCTGCGGCTGCTGATCCAGTGGCTGCTTTCCGAACGGAAAAAGAGCGTGCAGAGCCCCGGCATCTACTGGATCCTGAGCATCGCCGGTGCGTTTATGCTTACCCTCTACGGCTGGTTCCGCGAAGACTTTGCCATTATCCTCGGCCAGTTCATCACCTACTACATCTATATGTGGAACATGCACAGGAAGAAGATCTGGACGCCCATTCCCGTGTCCGTGCGCTGGATTCTTATCCTTATGCCGGTGGTGGCCCTAGGCTTCGTGCTGCGCGACGCCGGCACGTTCTTCCAGTCGTTTTTTCACAATCCCGAGGTCGGGGCAGGCTTGTTGCTGTTCGGTTCCGCCGGTCAGATTATATTTACCTTACGATTTGTCTATCAGATTATTTATTCCTACCGCAGGGGGGAATCGATGCTGCCCGTCGGTTTCTGGATATTGAGTTTGGCAGGAGCCAGCACCATCATGGCCTACGGCTTTTTCCGCAGTGACCCGGTCATCATACTGGGGCAGAGTTGTGGCTGGATTATCTATCTGCGCAACATTATGATCTGGTGTCGGCAGAACAGGGCGGCAACCCTTAAACCTTCTAAACCTTAAAACCATGCACAGAGCAGGCTTCGTAAGCATCATAGGCAATCCCAACGCGGGCAAGTCCACCCTTATGAACGCGCTGTTGGGCGAGGAACTCTCCATTACCTCCCCCAAGGCGCAGACCACGCGCGAGAAGGTGCTGGGCATCCTCAACGGCGATGATTACCAGATTGTGTTTTCCGATACGCCGGGCATCCTCAACCCGCATTACAAGCTGCAGGAGAGCATGCTCAAGAGCATCGAGAACAGCCTGGACGAAGCCGATGTGTTCATCCTCATCACCGATGTGGGCGAAGACTTCAAGAACCCTGAGATCATTGAGCGGGTGCAGAAAAAACAGATGCCCATTATTTTGCTCATCAACAAGATAGATACCGTCACTCAGGAAATCGCCTTGCAGAAGGTGGAGGAATGGAAGGGGCGTTTTCCGCAGGCGGAGGTGATTCCCATTTCAGCGCTGCACAAGTTTCAGACCGAAAGGGTTGTGGAGCTTATCTTGCAGCACCTGCCCGAGAATCCGCCCTATTATCCCAAAGACGAGCTTTCGGACCGCAACATGCGTTTTTTCGCCGCCGAGACCATCCGCAAGCACATCCTGCTGCAATACCAGCAGGAGATTCCGTATTCGGTGCAGGTGGAGATAGAGTACTACAAGGAAATGGACGGCCTGGACCGCATCGGCGCCGTGGTGTATGTGGAGAAGGAAAGCCAGAAGGGAATCCTGATCGGCAAGGGCGGGGCGGCCCTGAAGAAGGTGGGCACGGCGGCCCGCAAGGATTTCGAGAAGTTCCTGGGCAAGAAGATATTCCTGGACCTGCGCGTAAAGGTGCTCAAGAACTGGCGCAACGACGACCGCCTGCTGCAACGCTTCGGCTACGACCTGGCCAGGCGCAACAACGGCAAGCCCTCTTCGGCCGAACTGTCCGAACAGGCCGAGCAGGCGCTCATGGAGGAGATGGCGCGCCGTCAAACGAAACCGGCACCGGAAGAATAATCCTTCGATGCCGGATCAATCGCTCCTGACGTCTTGAGAGGGGCTGAAATCCTGTCTTAGAATTCGGCGTTCTGCGGAAAACGCGGGAAAGGAATCACGTCGCGGATGTTGGTCATGCCGGTAACGAACAGCAACAGGCGTTCGAAGCCGAGGCCGAAACCGCTGTGGGGTGCCGTGCCGAAACGGCGGGTGTCGAGATACCACCACATGTCCTTGTCGGGAATGTGCATTTCGGTGATGCGGCGCTGCAGTTTGTCGAAATCTTCCTCACGCTGCGAGCCGCCGATGATCTCGCCGATCTGCGGAAAGAGCACGTCCATGCCGCGCACCGTCTTGCCGTCGGCATTCTGTTTCATGTAAAACGCCTTGATGTCCTTGGGATAGTCGGTGATGATGACCGGCTTCCTGTAGTGTTTCTCCACTAAGTAGCGTTCGTGTTCGGACTGCAGGTCGATGCCCCATTCCACGGGATAGTCGAACTTGGCGTTGGCGGCCTTCAAAACGTCCACGGCCTGGGTGTAGGTGATGCGTTCGAAGCTCATCTTCTGCACGTGTTCGAGGCGCGAGATCAGTTCCTTGTCGTACATGTCGTTGAGGAACCTGAGGTCGTCCATGCAGTGTTCGAGGGCGTGGGCGGTAAGGTGCTTGAGGAAGTCTTCCGCCAGATCCATGTTGTCGTCGATTTCGTAGAACGCCATTTCGGGCTCGTTCATCCAGAACTCGGCCAGGTGGCGCGGCGTGTTGGAGTTCTCGGCGCGGAAGGTGGGGCCGAAAGTGTAGATCTTGGAGAGCGCCATCGCGCCCAGCTCGCCTTCGAGCTGGCCGGACACGGTGAGTTTGGTGGATTTTCCGAAGAAGTCCTTGCTGTAGTCGGTCTTGCCGTCCACCTTGGGCAGGTTCTCGAGGTCGAGCGTGGTTACCTGGAACATCTCGCCCGCTCCCTCGCAGTCGCTGCCGGTGATGATGGGCGTATGCAGGTAGACGAAGCCGCGTTCGTGGTAGAACTTGTGCAGGGCGTAGGCCATTTCGTGGCGCAGGCGCAGCACGCAGCCGAAGGTGTTGGTGCGGGGGCGCAGGTGCGCGATCTCGCGCAGGAACTCCAGCGAGTGGCCTTTCTTCTGCAGGGGATAGGTCTCGGGGTCGGCCTGGCCGTAAACCTCGATTTCCTTGGCCTGGATCTCCACGTTCTGACCCTTGCCCATCGATTTCACCAGAACGCCTTCCACGCACAGGCAGGCGCCGGTGTTTATCTTCTTCATCAAGTCGTCGCTGAAACCGTCGGGATTCTCGTCCGTCTTGAGTCCGGCCACCACCTGCAGGCTCTGCACGCAGGTGCCGTCGTTAAGGGCGATGAAGGCGACGTTCTTGTTGCCGCGCTTGGTCCTTACCCATCCTTTTACGGTTACGTTCCTGGTCTCGCCCTCGCCCAAGGAGAGCCCTACCAAGGTCTTGATTTCAACGTGTTTCAACATCTTGTTTCCTTTCTTGCCTTGCGGCAGGTTGTTACAAAAAAAGGCCGTGTTACCACAGCCTTTTCGGGGTGCAAGATGGGATTCGAACCCACGACCCTCGGAACCACAATCCGATGCTCTAACCAGCTGAGCTACATGCACCATCTTCCGCCCGGCAACGCCAAAGCATTACTGCGGCAGGGCGGCAAAGTTACACAAAGTCTTTTAAAATGCAAAAAGCAGTTTTCGCGTCGTTACATCCCGGAAGCCGTGTCGCTTGCGGCGATCGTGTCGCCTTCGGCGGCCACGGGCACGGTAGGGAAGTCCACGCGGCGTATCACGCGGCGCTCGCGGTTCATCCAGCCTTCGAACTGGTTCACGATCTGCTGCCCTAAGTTAAGGCGCGCGCTGTCCACCTTGCGGATTTCGGCCGGTGTGAAGGAGTTCTTGTAGAGCGCCTTGCCGATGCCGAACTTCATCTTGTCGGGGGTTCCCTTGATGTTGATGCCCAGTTTGAACGGCACGGGCGACTTGAGCACCGAGATATGGTAGTTGAAGTTCATGTCCAGGTCTTGCCGGCCGCCCACGCCCACCTTGTAGCGGTCTATCTCCACGATGAACGGATATACGGTCACCTCGCCGTCCTGCAGGGTGATGACCGCCGAGATGCTGTCGATGAGGTTCTTTTCCTTGTTCTTGAACATCAGCATCTTGGATATCTCGGCAAAGGTCTCGCCGTCCATCAGCACCAGGTTCTCGCCGTGCAGGCGCACCGCGCCCGTGAGCGAGGGCAGGATGATGTTCATGCCCGTGTCGATCTGGGTGGAGACGGTGGTTTCCAGATCCACCTTGCCTTCGAACGAACGCAGCATGGGCAGGGCGGAATCTAAGGCGGGAACGGACTTTACAAGCTGTTCGATGTAGATGTCCTTGATGTGCAGGTCGCAGCCGGCGTCCGCCTTGTCGGGCGTGGGGGTGGCATAGACCATGGTGAGCTTCATGTCGGCGCCCAGGGCCTTCATGTCCAGTTTCTTAAGGTTCAAGGCACGGTTGCGCACCTCCACATCGCCCAGGATGCTGTCGAACACCATGCGGTCATACACGATGCGGCGGGCGTTCAGGGCCAGTTTCAGGTCCACGTTGTCGGGCACCAGGAACAGCGGCATCGACTGCAGCGAATCGTAGCTCTCGATGTTTTCCACATCGTCCATGGCGTCCTCGCGCGCTTCCTCCTCTGCCGACACGTTCTCGATGTCGTACGAACTGTCCACAGGCGTGGCCAAGGCGTTCAGCAACTGGTTGCAGTCCAGCATTTTGGAACGTATCGTAAGGTCGGCCACCAGTTTGTCCCGGCCCTTGTAGAAACGCCAGAGCCTCTCCACGTCCCCTTTCAGGCTCAGGTGGGAGTTGCCGATGCGCACGGTGGCGCGGTTCAGGTGGATGTTGTCGCCGTCCAGCGAGCCCTTGAGCCGGTTGAAGCGGATCGGGGAACCGAATTCGGGCAGCACGAACACCGCACGGCGCATGTCCACGCTGGCCTTGGGACGCCAGAGGGTGTCGCGGAAACGGGTCAGGTCGAGGTGCACGCTGGCCTTGCGCAGGCGGGCCTTGGCGGCACCGGAGCGGGCCACGAGGGTGTCGGTCTCGAAATCGAAGTTCACGAAAGCCGTGCGGGGATTCTCGGGCAGCGGCTTGACAGACGCCTTGGCCTCGGTGCGCACGTTGTAGAGCAGGATCGTGTCGAACAGCTTGGCGTACATCTTCTTTACCTTGATGTCGGCCCCGATGCGGATGATGTGCGTGGTGGCGGTGTCCTTAGGCGGAACGGTGGCGGCGCGCACCCGCAGGGTATCCATATAGGCCTTGATGCGGGGGCCTTTCCAATGGATCCTGTTTATAGTGAGGCTGGCGCCTAAGTAGCGGTCGCCCTTGAACTTCAGCGAGGCGTCGGTGTTGGCGTAGAAATTCTCGTTGGTGTCGTTGAAGAACACGCCGTCCATGTCGATATGGCCGTTGAACACCATCTTGGCGTAGTTCTTCTGCTTCACGTCCGCCAGGCGCACGTTCCCCTTCAGGTCGATGTTCACCTTGCCGCCCATGTCAACCCCTTTCTGGAAGGGGATTATCTTCTTGAGCGTGTTCATGTCGAGGTCGGTCGTGGTGGTCAGCGTGGCCTTGGGGTCGGTAAGCAGGTTGTCCACGCGGCAGCTGGCGAACACGTCCACATCCATGGCCTTTAGGCGGAAGATCTTCAGGTCGGCGTACGACGCCTTCTTCTTGCCTAAGTCCACGAAGGCGTCGAAATGGGCGGTAAGCGTGTCGATGCCGTAGGGCATGCCCGCATAGTGCGCCGAACCGTTGGTAACCTTAAGCTTGAGCGTGGCCTCGGGCATCTTGCCGTTGCCGTAGACGCCCCTGAGCCGGCAGCCCATCTCCACCTTGCCCTCGGCGTCGAAATCGGTTTTCTTGACCACGCTTTCGGGAATCATGCCCAAGACGTCCTTGAGCGAGGGCGTGCGCATGCCGAAGCCCAGATCCATCGACACCTCGCGGGTCAGCGTATCGTACATGAAGTCGCCCTTGGCGCCGAAACCTATGTCGTTGAGCTTTATCTTGGCACCCTGGAGATGGTACACGCAGGAGTCGGAATTGATGCTGATGCCCGTCTTTATGCCCAGCGAGACCTTGTTCACCAGCAGCTGGTTGTTCTGCCAGAAGAGGATGTTGTCGTTCTCGAACGCCAGCTTCACGCTCGACTTATGCTTGCCCAGGCGCAGCTTGGCCTTCAGGTCGGCGTTCTCGATACGGGCGTAGATATCGTTGGCGCGGTCGTCGAAACAGATGTTGGCGTGACGCAGGTGCAGCGACTTGATGCCGATGCCCTTGACGGGCGCTTCAGAGGCGGTGTCTTCCGCCTGAACCGTATCGGAGGAGGGGGCCACCAGGTCGTAGTTGGCGGTGCCGTCCTTGCTGCGGAACACATACACATTGGCCGAGTCGATCAGTAGCTCGCGCACGGCCAGGCGTTTCTTGTTGAGATAGGCCCCGATGTTCACGTTCACGCGGCACCTGGCAAACGAAATCAGGGTGTCGGTTTTGTCGAAACAGCTGTCTTTAAGCGCCTTGGAAACCAAAAGGCCGTCGTTCACTTCCAGTTCCACCCTCGGATAGGAGGAAAAGAACGTAAGTTCCACGCTGCCGATATGCACTTCGGCGTTCAGCTGTTCGTTGGCTATCTTCTCCACCAGGGGCGTTACCTTGGCGGGCGTGAAGATAAAGTTGATGGCAATCGCCAACACCAGCGTGATGAGCGTCACCAGCGAAAGGAGGCTGATCCAGGTGATTCGGAGCGCTTTCCGCCAGCGGGGAAGCGGTTTCTTGGTCTTTTTCATATCTTCTATATCTGTTTTCTGAGCCGGGTTACTTGAAATCCGAGGCCTTCCCGGTATTTGGCCACGGTGCGGCGCGCCACGTTGAAGCCTTGTTCATTGAGGCGTTCGGTAAGCACGTCGTCCGTCAGGGGATTGGTCTTGTCTTCGTTCTCGATAAGCCGTTTCAGGCTGTCCTTTATCTGGGTCGTGGAAATCTCCTCGCCCTCCCCGTTCTCGATCGACTGCGAGAAGAACTTCTTTACCAGGAACATGCCGAAATGGGTCTGTATGTATTTGTTGTTGATGACCCGCGACACGGTGGACACGTCCATCTTTATGATGCCGGCGATGTCCTTGAGCCGCATGGGTCTCAACTTGAAAATGTCGCCTTCCAGGAAATAATCGTGCTGAAAATCCACGATGGCCTGCATCGTGTTGAGCATCGTGTCGCGCCGCTGCCGTATCATTTCCATGAACCAGCGCGCCGAGTCTATCTTCTGCTTCACGAAAAAGGCCGCCTCCCTGGTCTGTTCGGCCTGGCGGGAGGTGTTGGCGGGCCGGTTCTGTTCCCGCTCGTATTTGAGCAGCATCTCCTCGTAGGCGGGGCTTACGCGCAGGCCCGGTTCGTTCCGGGCGTTGATGCTCAGGAGCAGTTTCCCGTTGTCGTTTACCAGATAGAAATCGGGAATCACGGCCACCGCGCTGTTTTCCGCGCCCTCGCCTCCGCCCCGCCCGGGCTTGGGGTCGAGGGTCTTGATGAGGTCGATGGCTTCCCGGAGGTCTTCCTCGCTTACCTTGAGCCGTTCGGCCATGCGCCCGTACTGGCGTTTCACGAAGGCGTCGAAACACTTTTCGAGAATGCCCCGGGCGGTCTGCAGCACGAACAGCGAGCCTAAGTCGGCCTGCTTTTCTTCGGCCTCTTCGGTTTTGTTGCGCAATTGGATCAGCAGGCATTCGCGCAGGTCGCGCCCGCCTATGCCGGAGGGTTCCAGCCGCTGGATGCGTTGCAGCACCTCTTCCACCTCCCGCTCGCTCACCGTCAGGTTGAAGGAGAAGGCCAGGTCGTTCACCATCGCCTCCACCGAACGCTGCAGGTAGCCGTCCTGGTCGAGGTTGCCGATAATGATCTCGCCTATCCTGCGCTGGGTCTCGGTAAGGGGCAGCATGCCCAGTTCGTCGGTAAGCTGTTCCTGAAAACCCTGCCGGAAGCGGACGGGCGCCTGATAGTCGTCTTCGGGGTCGCGGTAGTTGTTCGATTTGAGCTTGTAGGCATAGTCGCCGCGGTCGGGGTTCACGTAATCGCTCACATCGAAGTCGTGCGTCTCCCCGCCCTGGTCGAGGCGGGAGTCGGAGGCGCTGTCGTCGTCGTTGAAATGCCCCTCGTCGGACGGTTCCTCCAGCCTGTTGAGGGGTATCTCCTCGTTGCTCCGGGAGGTGTCTTCCTCCAAGGCGGGATTGCCCTGCAGCTCTTCCTTTACGCGCTGTTCCAGCCCCATGGTGGTAACCTGCATAAGCTTCATCAGCTGCAATTGCTGCGGCGAGAGCTTCTGCATAAGTTTCTGCGAAAGGTTCTGGTTCAGTTTAAGTGCCATGGAAAGCCTGTTTTTCGGGCAAAGTTTCAACTCGCTAATTTACGAATATCGCGGCTTGTTCCGCAAGCCTTCTGCCGGTTGTAGTAGTTTACCATAAGGAAACAGTACGGCAGGAGGGTGTAGAACAAGGTCGGGCTTATAAACAGAATGTCGATACAGCAGAAAACGAACAAATCCAGCAGCCAGATCCACGCCCACAGCCGACGGTTTTTCCACACCAACCGGATCGCCTGCACCCAAACGCCAAGAAACACCAGCAAGCCGATAATTCCGTTCGAAACGATTATAAACAGGAACTGGTTGTGCGGATGTTTGTACTGTATCGGATAGTTAGGGTATCGGGAAACAAAACGTTCTTGATACTCTTTTTTGACACCGGCGCCAAAGCCGAGAAACGGCTTTTCTTTCGCCATTTCGATGGCCGTGCCCCAGCAATAGATACGGGGCAGAAGCGAACCGTCGTTGACTTTCTCTTGTTTGTGTTCCTTTATGTCTTCGAACACGTGCAAGGTGTTTGTAAAACGGCCCAAGATACCCACGCCAAAAAAATATAGACCTATCGTGCAGGCCACAACAAGACAAGTGCCCACGCTGCAAATTATTTTCCATCGTTTTTGTCGGAAGGCGAGAACAAGCAGCAGCAATAGGTTTACAATAAACAGAAATTGTCCGGTTTTGGAATTGGAGGTAATCAATGCCGCGGCAAAAAGCAACATGGCACAATCGGCCAGACATTTTTTTAGACGGGAGTTGAAAAACGGATGCTGTTTAACGCGTGCTATAAAAACCAAGGCAAATGCAAGGTTGAGAATCAAGGCTTCTATGGTGGTGTGCAAAATGGGGCGGACGTTGGCCCACGAGACATAAATGGCTTGGTTGGACAAAAATTCGTTTATCACAAACAACAGTCCGCTTCCCGCATAGGTGTGGCCGGTGTCGATGTAATAAAGTTTCAGGAAGGGATAAAGAACATCGAAAATATATACCATTTGTATGGCTTTTGCCACAACAAGCAATACACATCCTGCCACAAAACAGGAAACAAACAGGTTAATCCGTTGGTTGGAGAAAAACCGGGGGGTCATCCCCCAAAAAATAAAGGGTATAAGGACAATGGAAATTTGACGAAAACAATTATTTAAAGCAAAATCCGGATTGGAAGCATATGAAACAGAAATCCAAGTCAGCATATAATATGCCAACAGGAACAGGTAGGGTTTAAGGAAACGAAAATCGACGGCGCGTCGCGGAAGCATCAGCACGAATGCGAACGCAATACCTGCACAGACACCTAAAAAATAGGAAGGCAGCCGGAGCGGCAGCCAAAACAGGGAAACAAGCAATGCTAAAGAAACGGTTTGCAGGATGGCCAGGATACGTCGGGGCCATCGTAAGTAAAAACGCTTGAACGGGGGAATCTTATGTCGGTTTTCCCATACAAGGCAACCGCCGTAAAGCGCCCCAAAAAAACAAGGAAGGGTGATGAACGTAAGGGAGGAGGGATAGAAATCAAACCATCCCATCAGCAAACATGCCAGAACCCATCCTAAAACGATAAGTAGCACAGGGTGGCGGCTTTTTCGCGTAAAGGCAAACAGAAAATAAGCCAAACAGGAGAATACCAGCGCATAGCCGATGGCGTGCCCGACACCCAGATAAACATACAGGAATCCGAAAAATGTACGCACGTTGGAACCGGAATCGTTTGTGGTTATCTGTACGTATTGGTCGTTGATGTTGGAAACATAATCCTGATCGCCCAACACTTTGCAGATATTGATAAACGGAGCGTACACCAAAGAGGCATCCCTGTATTCGAGCGTGTTTTGCGCCAAGTCTTCGCTTAAACCGTAAATGCCTGCAGCAAGGTAGGTGACGGCATGTTTCCCGATAAAAGAGGAAACTTCTGCCTTGTAGGTGGGTTGTTTTATTCTGGAGTCGGGAATACCTTTGTCGGCGGCGGCCACATATAGGGTCATCCAATAAGTGGCAAAAAAGAAGGCGAAGCCAACGAATACAGATACCAGAACTACTTTAATGCCGAATTTGGTCTTCCTTGTGAGCAGCCGTAATAAAAGGCCTCCCGCCATAGGAATCAGAAACCAGCATTTAGCGAGATACAGCAAAGCCACCCCAAAAAAACCGAGCACATACAGCCAAAAACGCTTGTGTTTGTTGTCGGCGGCAAATATCCACCAGATAGACAACCCCATCAATAGCGTAAAAAGATGTCCGAAAAAACCATGGCCTGCCCAATCTTGTGCAAAGGTCTCGCCTCCTGGAATCAAGCCCTTGCCTAACCAAAGATACAAGAACCTGAAGCCAAAAAGTGTGAGAGTACCCCATGTAACATATTCCAAAATGCGGAGCGTCCGCAGGGGAAGGGTGAATTTGTTTGGATATTCAGTATGGCTTTCGTTGATGTTTGCCCGATTTTGCCGTACCCCTAACACAAAACTCGGCACAAAGAATACCGCCAGGCCGGCGATCCATACCCAAACGCTCGGGAAATAAAACGGCATGAAGCCTATCTTTCCGTCAATGCATAGACAAACAGTCAACACCAATGCGTAGGGAATGGAAAGGCAGTTGAGTGGGGTGAACCACGTTTTCCAAAACCTTTTTTCGGCAAACGCCAGTAAAAGGACTTCTAAATAAAGCAGTATGACTGGAAGAAAATTCATAGGGAGGTTTTATCGGGGGTTGGCAAAAAACGTTGAAACCTATTTACAGCAAGGATCCAAAAGGGAATTTCGAAAACGGTCAACAGGCAGAACAGGTATTCAAACCACCCCATAAAGAGCACCGTGCAAAGCCAGGCGTACAAAAGTGTGGTGCAAACGCTTCCATACTGGCGGAAAAAAAAGAACACATATTGGCTGGCTGTGCCGAACAGCAAACAACAAACCGCAAATCCGGCGGGACGGGTAAAGACGAACAGCGTGCCGAAAAAACTGCGTACGTTGGTAAGGTTGATGCCCGAATGTAGGAATGCTGGATTGATGCCCGATATACGCGCTTGCCCTGTAAGGAAATACCAACAGTTATAAAAGGGCGCGAAAATGTAGTGTAGATCCGGTTCTTCCAGAACACCCTGCTGCATATCGATGCTCAATCCCATGGTTCCGGAGGTGACATAATGCACGAACAGGCCCGCAATCGACTTGATTTGGGTACCCAAGGTGGTGGACTCTGGAAACAAGGAGTTCCCCGATACATAAATGAGTAGGTAGCTGACAAAGAATACCGTGGTTGCGCCTATTCCCGCCCACATCAGATACTTGAGGTTTAATTTAATTTTCCGGTTTATCAGGAGAGCAAAAAATACGGTTAAGAGAGGAAGAATGATCCAACTTTTTACTTGATAAACAAACAGGAAAAAGATAATGAACACCGAAATCAACCAGGTTATCCAGCAGCGGTTTTCGAACAGCATGAGAATCATCAGGGCCGTACCAAGTAGCAGCAGATGTCCCGCCCAGCCTTTTCCGGCAAAAAGGTGGCCGAAGGCCTCGTTGCCGATCATTCCCTTTCCTTGCAGCAGCAAGACCACCAAACGGCAGCCAAGTGCAATGATGATGAACGTGGCCAGTACGATTTTGAAAGGGTAAGTTTTGTTGTTATATGATTTTTCGTTTAGGAGCAAGATCCGTTCTGTTTTATTTCGGTGAGCCGAACGTCTTTCGTAGAGAAAGAAAAGCCAGCCGGGAACGGCGAACAAGGGCAGGCCGATAATCCAGGGAATAAGGCTTGGATAGTAGAACTCAGCCAGCCCCAAATGCCCCGACAGAAGCAAGGTGATGCCCAACACCGCCGAATAGGGCAGCATCAGGAAATTGAGCGGCGTATAAAGGGTATGCCATATTTTTTTTTCGAGGCGGAAAAGCAATACCACCTCGGCAAGCAACACGAGAAACAGAAAGATGTTCATATTCCCCAGATCCATTTAAGGAACCAACTTCGGTCCATACCGTCAAGCAAGGCAGACTCTTTCCAGAGATTTCGTTGGTATCTGACAATATCCCTAAGATGAATCTTGTCTCTAAAAAACAAGGCCGTTGCAATATAGGGCATATATAGTAGTTTCCAAATAAAAAATTTAAAGGGATGCCAATGCTGGCGAACATCCACGAAACGATTCAGGTGATGCATATACATACGGCCCATCTGTTGGAATCCTTTTCGGGATTTGCCCGACTTGTGATAGATAACCGAGTCGAGCACGCATGCCATTTTTTTGTTTTGTTCTTTCATGCGCAACGAAAAGTCGAAGTCTTCCTCGCCGAAGAAAAAGCGGTCCGACAGCAAGTCGGTCGCATCCGTGGCCGAATGGGGACGGGCGGCGTAGCGTTTCGATTTTTTCCGTAACCAGGCATCAGGATAGCCTATCAGCTTTCTGTCTGCAAACAGGGCGCAACCCGTAATCAAACTGATGGGCATGAAATGCTTTTCCCTGATGTTAGAAAAATGCTTATTCTCGTAATAATAAATCCGTAAACCGAAAGGAAATCTTCCGCCGCAGTTCCAGACAAGGTTTTTATTTCCGGCGTAGCGTATCTGCGGGGTGAGCGCCACGTACTGCGGATGGGTGGCGGCGAAATCCTCCAGCCTTGCCAAAAAATCGGGTTCCACCAAGGTGTCGTTGTTTAAGAGCAGGTAATGGCTCGGTTTTCCGCCCTCTTCCGTAAGGGATTCCACCAAGGCGATGCCCAGGTTGTTGCCTTTGGCGAAGCCGTAGTTGTCTTTGAGTGCATAGACCAGACCCGCACCCGCTTTCAAGGCGAAAGAGGGTTTTTCGCCTTCGTTCACGAGCGTGAAATCCCGCCCCTGCCGCTGCAGGTATCCGGTAATCTCGCGAACCGAATCGTTCGTGGAGCCGTTGTCCACCACGACCCACACGAAATCTTGCCTCGTGCAGGCGAACAAGGTCTCCAGACATCCGATGGTGTCCTGAAATCCGTTCCAGTTAAGTACGATGATGGCCGTCATAACAACTTACGTCTCTAAAAAAGGGCGTAAATATACGGCTTTTGGAGCTAAAAATCTCAATGCAGGCGGTACAGGCCGAGCAGACAGGCGCAGAAGAGCACGGTTTCGGAAACCGTCATGGCCCACGCGCCGGCGGCCTCGCCCAGGAAAGGGGCCGAGCAGAGCACCCAGACAACGCTGGTGATGCCGGCCGCCAGTACGCCTTGCAGGAAGCGTTTGGATCGGTTGAGGTTCACCAAGCCCACGATGCCGAGGATATAGTTCATTCCTCCGAAGAACAGCACGGGGCTCATGATCCTGAGCAGGCGGGAGGCCTCCGCGAATTCGCTCCCGCAGAGCAGCTGCACCAGGAAGTCCGAAAGGAAAAACACCGCCGTCATGACCACAAACAGAATGCCGGCCATATAAAGCGAGATTTTCTTGAGCTTGAGCAGGTTCTCCTGCAACGGCTTTCCGGCGAAATCGTGTCCCAGGTAGGGGAACAAGGCCTGCGAAACGGGGGAGACCACGCTTTGGAGCCCAACCACCACCTTTTCGGCGGCCGTGTAAAGGCCCAGGGCGGCATCTCCTACAAAGAAGCGCAGGATAAAGATATTCGACTTGCGGTAGAGGGTCATGCCCAAGGTGGAGCCGAAAATGGCGGCGCCGGCGGCGAACTGGGCCTTCATGTCCGCCCAGGCGGGCATCCGCAGCCGCATGCCGAACTGTTTGCGGGCAATCAGCAGGCTCGCCGCTCCGCCCGCCACATAGCCCAATCCGTCCAGGAGCGGCAGGAGAACGTAATGTTCCGGCTTCTTTACCGTAAGGAAGATCAGCAGCAGGAAAACGCCTTTTCCGAACACGTTCACGAGCGTGAGGTAGCGCATCTTCTCCATTCCCTGAAACAGCCACACGGCGGTGAAGGTGTTGCCTAAAACTAGGGAGAGGCCGCCCAAGAACATGAGCCGGTGCGTGGGCGTGGGCAGAATAAGGGGCGAAAGGGCGAAAAAGAAGGCCGAGGCCGTCGCGAACAGCAGCAGCCGGCAGCCCAGCACGGCGTTATAGACCCGGTTCAGGTAGGCGGTGTCCCCGCGGTGCTGCGCCACCTCTTTCGTTACCGAGAAATCGAAGCCGTAGTTGTTGAAAACCAGCACGTACTGAACCAGAATGTAGATGAAGCCGTACAGCCCGTAGTTGGCCGGACCCACCACGCGCAGCACGTACGGCATGGCGATAACGGGAATCAGCACCACCAGGGCGTTGAGCACGGAAAGCGACAAAAAACTCTCCAATAAGGATTTATGGTTCCGTATCTTTTCTTTCAGCGACATAGGGGGCAACGGCTTCAAAACTTCAAAAATACGCACGTTTTTGTAACTTCGCGCACTTAAATTCAGGCAAGCAGCGTGAAAAAGCAGAAAGAACAAGACGAGATCTTAAAGGACATCACCCAAAGCGACTACGAATGGGGCTTCGAGACCCGGGTGGATACGCACGCCTTGGAGAAAGGGCTTTCGGAAGACATCATACGCCGCATTTCCCAACTCAAGGGCGAGCCGGAATATATGCTGGAGTTCCGCCTCAAGGCCTACGGCCTGTGGAAGAAAATGGGCGAGCCGCACTGGGGGCATTTCGACTACGCGCCCATCGACTATCAGGACATCATCTACTACGCCGCCCCGCAGGCCAAGGACGACAGTCCCCTGGCGGGCGTGGATCCGGAACTGCTGGAAACCTTCAAGAAACTCGGCATCGAGCTCGATGAGAAGAAAGAACTGCCCAAAGTGGCGGTGGACGCCATCATGGACTCGGTGTCGGTAAAGACCATGTATTCGGAAGAACTGGCCAGGCAGGGCATCATCTTCTGCTCCATCAGCGAGGCCGTCAGGAACCATCCCGAGCTGATCAAGGAATACCTGGGCTCGGTGGTTCCCTCGGGCGACAACTACTTCGCCGCCCTGAACGCGGCCGTGTTCAGCGACGGCAGTTTCGTCTATATCCCCAAGGGCGTGCGCTGCCCCATGGAACTCTCCTCGTATTTCCGCATCAACGCCAAGGAAAGCGGGCAGTTCGAGCGCACCCTCATCATTGCCGATGAAGGTGCCTACGTAAGCTATATGGAGGGCTGCACGGCCCCCCAGCGCGACAAGAACCAGCTGCACGCCGCCGTGGTGGAGATCGTGGTGCTCAAAGACGCCGAGGTGAAGTATTCCACGGTGCAGAACTGGTACCCGGGCGACAGGGACGGCAAGGGCGGCATCTACAATTTCGTGACCAAGCGCGGCATCTGCAAGGGTTCGCGCGCCAAGCTCTCGTGGACGCAGGTGGAGACCGGCAGCGCCATCACCTGGAAATACCCCTCCATCATCCTCAAGGGCGACCACAGCACGGGCGAGTTCTATTCGGTGGCGGTCACCAACCACCACCAGCAGGCCGACACGGGCACCAAGATGATCCATATCGGGCAGAACACCTCCAGCACCATCGTTTCCAAGGGTGTCTCGGCCGGCGAGAGCCAGAACTCCTACCGGGGGCTGGTAAAGATCATGCCGGCGGCGGCCGGGGCGCGCAATTTCTCGCGCTGCGACTCGCTCCTGATGGGCAACCGCTGCGGGGCCCACACTTGGCCCGACGTGCAGTGCCAGAACCAGAGCGCCGTGGTGGAGCACGAGGCCACCACATCGAAGATATCGGAAGAAAAACTGTTCTACTGCCGTCAGCGCGGGCTTTCCGAAGAAGACGCGGTGAGCCTGATCGTGAACGGCTATGCCAAGGACGTATTGGAACAGCTGCCCATGGAATTCGCCGCAGAGGCGCAGAAACTGCTGAGCGTAAGCCTGGAAGGCAGCGTAGGTTAAACCCGAAAAATTTAAGCCATGTTACTCGAGATAAAGAATTTGCAGGCTTCCATCAACGGAAAGCAGATATTGAAGGGCGTGAACCTGAACGTGAACCGTGGGGAGATACACGCCATCATGGGTCCCAACGGCAACGGAAAGAGCACGCTCGCCTCGGTGATCGCCGGCAAGGAGATGTTCAAGGTGGACGGCGGCGAGATCAACTACAAGGGCAAGAACCTGTTCGACCTCAACGTGGAGGAACGCGCCTGCGAGGGCATTTTCCTCGGTTTCCAGTATCCGGTGGAGATTCCGGGGGTCAGCATCACCTCCTTTATGCGGGCGGCGGTGAACCAGCAGCGCAAGTACCGGGGGCTTGACCCGATGGACACCTTCGCTTTCATGAAGTACATGGAAGAGAAGCAGGCGCTGGTGGGCATGACCGACAAACTGGCCAACCGCAGCGTGAACGAGGGCTTTTCGGGCGGGGAGAAGAAGAAGAACGAGATCTTTCAGATGGCCATGCTGCAGCCCGAACTGGCCATTCTCGACGAGACCGACTCGGGTCTGGACATCGACGCCCTGCGCATCGTGGCCGGCGGGGTCAACAAACTGGCGAACCAAGACAACGCCATCGTGGTGATCACCCACTACCAGCGGCTGCTGGACTATATCGTGCCCGATTTCGTGCATGTGCTGGCCGACGGCAGGATCGTGAAGACGGGCAGCAAGGAACTGGCCAAGGAACTCGAAGAGAAAGGGTACGACTGGCTCAAGGACCACGTTACGGACAAATAAGCGGAACAGATCATGCAGAACATAAAGGAAACGCTGGAACAGTGGGTCGGGACGGCCAAAAGCCGCATTCCTGCGGGGCGCGGAATGTTCGCCCGGCACATCTCGCTTTGGAACGAACTGGCGGAGGATTCTTTCCTGCAACGGCGGCTGCCGCGTTCCGCCGAGGGTCTGCCGCAGGAATTCAGCTGCGACATCAAGGGACTGGACACCCACCGCGTAACCGTATGCAACGGCTTCGTGGCGGGTCCGGCGGGCAGGAACCTGCTCTATCCCGAGAAAGACGCCGCCTTGGGCGGGGAAGCCTGCGTATGCCGGTTGGGCGACCTCTCGTTGAGCGGGAGTGCCAGACTGCAGTCGTTTTTCAAGGAGAATGACGCGGAACAGGCTCCCGAGAGCGGAAAGGTACGCCGCACGGCCGATTTCGCGCAAGGAAGCCCCGATGCCGATACCGAACGTCAGGCGGGATTGAACCGAGCCCTTCCGCACGACACCCTGGTGGTCTATCTGCCCGCCGGCTGCCGTCTGGACAAGCCCCTGCAGCTCGTGAACCTCTGCATGGGCGGCGAGCCGCTTTTCGTGCAGCCGCACTGCCTCGTCGTGCTGGAGAAAGGCGCGTCGCTGAGCCTGGTGCACTGCACCGACAGCCATCCGCAGGCCGACATCCTGGCCAACGCCCTTACCGAGATCCATCTGGAAGAGGGCGCGAAGCTCGAATACATACAGATGCAGAACGTGGGCGACCGCTGCAGTATCTTCCACCTGATACGCGCCGACCTTAAGGCCTCTGCCCGCCTGAGCCTGCACCGCATCACCCTCAACGGCGGCCTTACGCAGAACAATACCGAGGTCAACCTGCTGGAACCCGAGGCGCACGCCGAGGTGTTCGGGCTCTACCTGCAGGACAGGCACCAGAAGGTGGACAACCAGGTCAAGATAAACCATGTCGCGCCCCGCACCTACAGCCGCGAGCTGTTCAAGGGCGTGATGGACGATTCGGCGCAGGCCTATTTCAAGGGGCACGTTTTCGTAAGCCCCGCGGCCCAGCAGACCGAAGCCTACCAGTCGTGCCGCAACCTCCTGGTGTCGCCCAAGGCGCAGGCCTACGCCAAGCCGTATCTGGAGATCTACGCCGACGACGTGCAGTGCAACCACGGCGTTACGGTGGGTCAGTTAGATGAAGACGCGCTGTTCTACATGCGCTGCCGCGGCATTTCGGCCGAATCGGCGCGCCGCCTGCTCATGCGTGCCTACGCCGACGAGATACTGAAGGAGATAAGCGTGGAGGAACTGCGGCTGTGGCTCGTCTCGCTGGTAAAGAAACGCTTCAGCGGCCAGCTGCAGGCCTGCCAGGACTGCGTGCTCTCCTGCACCGGCGGCGAGTGTTAGTCAGGAATCTTTCTTTGAAATCTTAGAAATCCGTGCTCAGCGAGAAGTAGAACACCGGCTTCTTGTGCACTATGCCGTTCTCCACGCCCCAGGCCAGGTCGCCGCGCAGGAAATAGCCCAGCACCTGCAGGCGCAGGCCGAAGCCGAAGCCGCCCACGATCGGGTTCGCGTCCTTGTCGAGCACCACGGTGAGCTTGCCGTCCTCGATGGTCTTTTTGTAGAACAGGTTGTCTTTCGACCAGGGGTTCCAGCCGCTCCAGGCGCTGCCTATGTCGCCGAAGAAGATAAGCTGCAGGTGCCGCAGGAACGAAGACTGCACCGGCCGGGGCGAGAGCACCTGCATGAATGGAAAGCGTATCTCGCTGTTGATTACCGCGAAGGTGTTGCCGTTGCGTATGTTCTGATGGAAACCCCGCATATTGGTGGCCAGGGTCTGGTAGGCGTAGTTCTGGTTGGGGTCGGTTTCCACGTCGCGGTTGAACCTGGCGCCCACCCAGCCGTCCACGCCGCCCATGTAATAGCAAAGTTTCTGCTGTCCGAACGAGGTGGAGAACGCGATGCGGTTGGCCCAGATCAGGTTCTTGTACAGCCGCCGGTAATCCCGGAAGTCCAGCCCGAACACGAACAGGTTCTGGTGATTGTTCAGCACCCCCTGGTAGTATTCCAGCCACACCTTTCCGCGTGTTCCGAAATAGATGTTCTGCGTGATGAAACGGCTGTGGTCATAGACCCATTCGCCCTTGAGGCCCACCCGCATCTCGCGCTGGGTCTTGGCGGTGAGGCTCAGGTAGTCGATGGCCTGGTAGATGGTGCGGTCGTAGCGCCCGAACACCGTGCCCCGCAGCGAGGACACGGGCGAGAGCGGGTACTTGGCGATGTAGTACGCGTCGTAGGTGTTCTGTTTGTAGGGATAGTAGGTGTTGTCGTTGAGGTTGGACATGTGCAGCACCAGCTGGTGACCCAGGCGGCGTTCCAGATACTCGTAGCTGAACAGGTATTCGGTGCTCGAGAAATCGAGCGAGAAGGCGAAGCCCCCGATGAGCCGGTGGTTCTCCATCAGGTCCGAGATCGAGATCTGCGTGAACCCGCTGGCCGCGGCGTTCAGATAGAGCGGCGTCTGGCTGTTGGTGAACGCCTGGTAGCAGGCGTTCAGATAGTTGAAGCCCAGCTGCGCCGTGGAGGAGTTCACCGAGTATTCCACTTCGTACATATGCTGTTTGGGAGGAATCCTTGGGTAGGCCGAACCCGTGTCGTCCTCGCGCATGGAGGCCATCAGCGCCGCCAGGGCCGCCGAATCCGAAAGCGGCACCCAGGCCGCTTCGCCCTTTTCCACACCCAAAACATTGCGGTAGGCGGCCTCGGCCTGCGCCAAGGCGGGGTTGTCTGCAAGCATTGCCGAATCGCCTGGCAGAAGGCTTAGGAAACGTGCCGAATCGTCCGCCCGTCCCCGGCCCGAGTCCACGGTCAGCAGTCCGGCCCGCTGCAGCAGCCACAGGTCGTAGGCGGTAAGCGGCGGGTTGTCCTGCGGCCCGGCGTTGCGCAGCGAGAAAACGCGCTTTTGGCTGGCCTGCAGCAGCCTCGCCGCCTCGCCGTCCTTCTGTTCCTCGGCCGCGCGCCTTAGGCTGTCCTGATAGGCAAGGCGCGCCGCCTTCCTGCGTTCCCTTTCCCACAGGGCCGCCTTGAACTTAGAGGGCGTGGCCGGCATGTTTTCCACCTTGTCCGGCAGCAGGTTGTCGGTCCGGCCTTCGCTCAGCGTGTAGAACCCCTTGCGGTTGGGCTTGCGCTGCACCCGCGCGTATTCGCCCCGGGTTTCCGACAGGTTGAAGTGTTCCAGCCCCGGCTCGAAATCGGTGACGATGCCGCTGTTGAAGGTGTTGCGGTAGTGTATGGCGGTGTCGATGTGCGAGATTGTCTTGCCCAGCTGTCCCAAGGCCATGTTGGTCTGCCCGTACAGGTTGCTGGTGAATGCAAGCTGTCCGTTCCGGCGCGCCTGCGGCAGGCGCAGCAGCGTGCGCGCGTCCTCGTCCGTCATGGCGAAGAGCCGTTCGCCGCCCTCCTTCAGGTCGTAGGCGAAGAGGTTGGTGCCGTTGGCGAACGAAGGCGCCACCTCGAACTTCTCGCCCTTCTTTATGCTGTCGTTCGGCCGGTTCGACGAAAACACCAGAAGGTCGGTGCCCGGCACGAAAACCGGGTCGTAGTCGTCGTACAGGTCGTAGGTGATCCGTTGCCGAGTGCCCGCCCCCAGACGGAACAGGTAGATGTCGGGATAGCCGTTGTTGGTGGCCCCCAGGGCGATGCTGCGTCCGTCGGGCGAGAACGAGAAGGAGTTCACCTTGTCGAACATGTCCAAGTAGTAGCGCATCGTGCCGCGCTTAACCGCCCGGAACTTGAACCCTCCCTTTTTGTTGCGTTCTATATCATAGACAATCAGCGTGGTGCGCCCCTTTTCCTCGGTCATTATCCCCAGCCTGTTGCCGTCGGGATGAAAGCACAGCAGCGGGAACGAATAGTCGGGATTGTCGTTGATGGCCGCCCCCGTGCGGTAAATGCAGTGGCGGCGCGCGCCCTGCGACGATTGCAGATACACCTTGGCGCGCCCCAGGTTGTTCGACACGAAAGCCTCCTCCTCGCCCCCGTCGTTCAGCACGAAACGCTGATACATATGGTCGGGCTTGCCCGTGCGCGGAACCTTGGCTTCGGGCACCGCGCTGTCGGCATGGGAAACGCCCGAATACAGCTTCAGGTAGAAGTTACGCCACTGGTTCATCACCTCCTTGAACGAGGCGTTGAAGGCCACGCTGAACGTCTTGTTGAGCCTCTTCTCGCGCGAGACCACGCGGATGCAGCGCGTAACGGCCTCCGCCCCGAAGGTCTGTTCGATGAAGTACCAGAACGAATGTCCGGCGAACTCGGCTTCCTCTCCCTCCAGCCCCCAGAAATACTTGAAATCCTTCTGCCTTACGGAGGCCGCCATGCGCTCGTCCAGTTCCTCGTCCCAGCCGCGCCCCAGATAGGAGGCCAGCCCCGAGGAGAACCAGCGCGGCAGGTCCATCACATACGAATTGCGGTACTGCGCGCCCACCTTGGCGCCCGTAATGGCCTGCGACACCAGCATCTCGGCCATGCCCCGGCGTATCTGCCGCTCGAAATCGAGGTAGTCTCCCTCGAAATAAAGGAACACCTTGTTGTCCAGGAAGCGCGTAACGCCGCCCTTGTTGGCGTTCGATTCGGAAGCCTCGTCCAGATAGCCTATGTTGCTCTGCTTAAGGTCGGTGAGACGGTTGAACACGATGAACCGAAGCCCGGCCGCGGCCTGCACGCCCGCCTTTTCCTCCATCTCGTGCAGGTGGTTCTGCACGTAGTTGGCCGTGTAGAGCGCCAGGTTCTTGCCTTGGTTGGTAAAGTAAACGTCGAAGCCGTCGAAGCGGTAGTACATCCAGATGAATTTCTCGTACTGCACCCGCTTGCGGCCGAAACTCTGCTCGCTGCCCGTGTAGAACTGGGCGAACGAAAACGGGCAGAGGCACAATAAAAAAACGGCAAAAAAAGCCTTCCGCCACCCTTGCGGGCAAACATCCGAGCTTTTCTTGCCGTTTTCCATCAAAGGAGGAAGCTTACAGTTGCGGGCCGGCGGCCACCAGGCGCTTGCCTTCTTCGGTATCGGTGAAGTTCTCGAAATTCTTGATGAACTTCGCGCCCAGTTCGCGGGCGGCCTTGTCCCAGTCTTCGGGATTAGCCCAGAGGTTGCGCGGGTTCAGGATCTTGGAATCCACCCCGTTCACCACCGTGGGCACGTCTAAGTTGAACACCGGAATCTTCTCGGTGGGCGCCTTGTCGAGCGAGCCGTCGAGAATGGCGTTGATGATGGCGCGCGTGGAGGGGATGTCGATGCGGCGGCCTACGCCGTAGGGGCCTCCGATCCAGCCGGTATTCACCAGATAGGCCGTGGAGTTGTGCAGTTTCATCTTCTTGACCAGCTCGCGGGCATAGACCGTGGGGTGCAGCAGGAGGAAGGCAGCCCCGAAGCAAGAGGAGAACGTGGGCGTGGGTTCCTTGATGCCGCGTTCGGTACCGGCCACCTTGGCGGTGTAGCCGCTCAGGAACTGGTACTGGGTCTGGTCGGGATCGAGGCGCGAAACGGGAGGCAGCACACCGAAAGCGTCGGCGGTGAGGAAGATAACCTTACTCGGGTGTCCGCCCTTGGAAACCGGCTTCACGATGTTGTTGATGTGGTAGATAGGATACGAAACGCGGGTGTTTTCGGTCTTGGAGGCGTCGTCGTAGTCGATCTTGCCCGTCTTGGGGTCGAACACCACGTTTTCCAGCAGCGCGTCGCGCTTGATGGCGCCGAAGATGTCGGGTTCGTTTTCCTTGGAGAGGTGGATGCACTTGGCGTAGCAGCCGCCTTCGAAGTTGAACACGCCGTCGTCGTCCCAGCCGTGCTCGTCGTCGCCGATGAGCTGGCGCTTGGGGTCGGTCGAAAGGGTGGTCTTGCCCGTGCCCGAGAGGCCGAAGAAGATGGCCGTGTCGCCGTCCTTGCCCATGTTGGCCGAGCAGTGCATGGCCGCCATGCCCTTGAGGGGCAGGAAGTAGTTCATCACCGAGAAGAAGCCTTTCTTCATCTCGCCGCCATACCAGGTTCCGCCCACGATGGCGCGTCCCAAATCGAGGTTGAAGGCCACGTACACCTCGCTGTTCATGCCTTCGGCTTTATAGTCGGGATAGGTGGTCTTGCAGGCGTTGAGCATCACGAAATCGGGCTTGAAATTCTTCAATTCCTCTTCGGAGGGGCGGATGAACATGTTCTTGGCGAAGTGCGCCTGCCAGGCCACTTCCGTCACGATACGGATGGCCAGACGGGTGTTCTCGTTGGCTCCCACGAAACCGTCCTGCACATAGAGGTTCTTGCCCGAAAGCTGCTTCACGCTATTGGCTTCCAGTTTCTTCCACAACTCGGGCGAGATGGGGTGGTTGTCGGAACCCTTGCGGTTGGGCGCGGCCCACCACACGTTGTTTTCCGAAGCGGCGTTGCGCACGATGTATTTGTCTTTGGGCGAGCGGCCGGTAAAGATGCCCGTGTCTACGGTCATCGCGCCGGTTTCGGTAAGGTAGCAGCGGTCGAATCCGCTGAGGGCGGGATTGGACTCGTGTTTGAAAAGTTCGTCGTAAGAAAGGTTGTAAAAAATTTCCTTGACACCCGAAAGGCCATAGCTTTCAAGGTCTTCCTGCAATTTTTTCATTTCCATGATACGTTCTTTTTTTTCTTGTTACTACTATGTTGGCCCGTTTGCCCTTCAGGGCGTCCGGGCTAAAAAACAAGCGAAAATAATAAATAAAACAGATGGGCGGAAATCCCCGCGCAGAGGCCGCCTATGGTGTGCGCCCCGATGGCCTTGGGAACCAGGTTGCGGTAGCCGAGCGAGTCGAGCATGGCCGAGTGGGTGGAGAGGTAGCCGCTCCAGCACATGCCCATGGCGGTGAACACAGCGATGACGTTGTTGTCGATGAACCCCTGGGCGATGAAGGTGGGAACCAGACCCAAGGCCGCGCCCACCGCACCCAAGGCCGTGATGGGGAAGGCGATGAGTTCGGGATGCTGGAAACCGAAGAGCCATTCGAACAGGAAGTTCACCTTTCCCGCCAGATAGGGCAAGAGGGGAACGCCTTCGTAGGCCGCGCCCGTATAGGTGCCGCCCGCGCCGGTGCTGAAGGTGATCATCATCACCACCGTCGAGATCACGATGACCCCTGGAATGATGGCCAGGCCTAACTGAACGCCGTCCTTGCCGCCGTCCAGAATCGCGTTGAGGCCGCGGATGAACACGCCGCCCTCGCTCTTGAACGAGATTTTTTCCTTGTCGCCGCCCACGGCTTCCTCTTCCTTGTACTGCGGATAAGCCTTGATGATGGCCCGCTGCATGAGGCGGGTGGAGACGATGCTGCCCACGATGGCGCCCAGGAGCCCGATCACGGCTCCCGTGCCGTAACCCTTGCCCACCATAAAGGCGATGACCACCAGTCCCATGCCGAAGGCCGTGCCGAAATTGGTGAGCGAAATCAATTGATACTTCTTGAAATAACTGCTGAAGTTCTTGTCGTGCGCCAGGGAGATGATGGCGGGGTTGTCGCTGAGGAAGGTGAGCACCGCCCCCAAGGCCGCCACCCCGGGCAGGTTGAAGAGGGGCTTCATGAGAGGACGGAGGATGTTTTCCAGCAGGCGCACCACGCCGAATTCGGTGAGCAGGCGGCCCAGGGCACCGGTAAGCACGGTGATGCCCATGAGGTAGAAGCAGGTGTTGAGCAGGAGGTCGTGCGCCGTCTTCATCATGGTGTTGAGCATGTTGGGCGTGCCCATGCGGCGCGCCAGAAGGCCGAACGCCAGAAAGAAAATGGCCAGGAACACCAATGCTTCGATGGTGCGCCTTGTGGTGAACTTCAGTTCTTTATATTTTTTCATGACGGAGTTTTTCGCGATGGATGACGGAGTTATTGTCTATCGAAGGCTCGCAGGAGCCAGGTGAAGCCTACGGCCACGGTGTGGCTCTTGAAATCGTCCACACGGTTGTTGGTGGCCCAGTAGGCATGCAGGCGGATGTCCTTGCTCTTCTTGAGGGGAAAGAATTCCGCCCCCGCGCCTATGTAGCCCGATTCACCCCCGATGCCGGGTGCCAGCGGCCCCACCAAGATATCGTCGTTGCCGGTCTTGTTGTAGTCGAAGCCGCCCTTCACGAAGATGTTCGCGCGTTCCTTGATGTTGACGATCAGGTTGCCGATAATCGAGAAGTCGCCGAAGAAACTGCCCTGCCCCAGGTAATAACGGTTCACGTAGTCGAGTTCCACCGCAAGGAACGGGGCGATGTTGAAGCGGTTGCCCAGGGCGATGTAGTTCACGAACTTGCCCTTGGCGTAGTTCATCATGTTCACCGACCAGATGGAGCGGTAGACCCCGTAGTTGCCGTACCAGGCTAGGTTGTAGGCGTACATGTTCTGAAAGGGCTTCTCGCGGGAGGTGAAGGGCGAGTTGGTGATCTGCGCCACAATCGTGTTGCGGCCGTCGTTCGTGGTGTACTGTCCCGAAACACCCAAGCCGTAGCAGGTGATGTTCTCGTTGGCGCCCGACCAGAAATAGACGTCGATGGGGGCGTAGTCGTATTCAAATCCGCCTATATAGACCATCTGCTTACCGGCCGACACGCGCCAGTTGGGCGTGATGTCGTAGTCGAGATATGCCCAGTCCACGGCGTCGAAAAAGGAGGAGAAGGAGGTGACGCGGTTAAAGCGGTAGCGGAAATGATAGGAGAACTGGTCGTTGATGTTTCCGTTGAGCATGAAGTTGATGTACTGCCCCGAGAAAGCCGACTTGTAGGCCACGGAATCGCCCATGTCAGTGAGGTGGTTCTCCCAGTCCACCCGCACGTTGAAGTGTATGGAGATGGGCTGTTTCTTGGGGGCCTGCACGCCCTCGCTTTCCTGTTCCTGGGCGTCGGCAAGGGTACCGGAAGCCAACGCGAGCGCCACCGTTGCAAAGAGCCGTGAACCGCGCTTCATATAGTCCGCAAAGGTATCCCGAAAGAACATGACGCGCTATTTGATGTTTTCAAAACCGTTTCCGAACACGCCCAAGGCGTTGGTAACGCTCATAAAGGCGTTGGCGTCTATGTCCTTGATGCGCTTCATGAGCGGCTGCAGCTCGTACTTGCGCACCACCACCAGCAGCACGCGGGTTTCCTTCTTGCTGTAGTAGCCCTCGGCGTTCAAGAGCGTCACGCCCCGGTTCTTCTCGTTCGAGATCATGTCGGCGATGGCCTCGTACTGTTTGGAATTTATCAACAGCTGAACGCTCGAGCGGCTTCCCAGCACCAACAGGTCGATGGTGTAGGAGGTGACACCCATGGTTACGAAGCCGTAGAGCACCACGCGGATGGAATCGACCACGCTGTGTCCGTTGAAGTAGTGGAACACGATAAAGGAAGACGATATGATGAAGATGTCGCACCACAGGATCACGCGGCCCGGACCCACGTTGCGGAACTTGGAGACGATGAGCGCCACGATGTCGGTGCCCCCGGTGCTGCCTCCGTAGTTGAAGGCCGTTCCGATCGAGATACCGATGAGCACGCCGCCTAAGATGGCCGAGAACAGCTTGTCGTCGGCCAGGATGGGGGTGCGGATGATGCCCGTCCACATCGAGATAAAGAGCGAGAGCCCCACAATGGCCCAGATGGTCTTGAACCCGAAGCCCTTGCCGAGAATCTTGATGCCGATGAGCAGCAGCACGGCGTTGATGACGAACGCGCTCGCCGCCACCGGAATGGTCTTGCCCGTGGCGTAAAAAAGCAGGGTGGAGATACCGTTCACGCCCCCGCTCACGATTTCGGAATTGATGATGAAGGTAACCAGCCCCAGGGCGTACAGGCAGAGGCTGAGCGTGATCATGACGTAACTCTTTACCTCGCGGCGCAGCAGCTTGGGGTCTGTGGGAATGCTTTTCTTAACGTAAGCGACGGCTTTTCCAAAGATATTCATGGTAGGCAAATGCTTTATTCGTTGTTCGGATCTTTTACTTCCTCGTAGTCCACGTAGTCGGAATCGGGAATGTTGTTGCCGGGGCGTATGTCTTTCATTTCCTGCCGGGGAGGCACGTAGTCGATGCTTACCGAGCCTTCGGGCTTGCGTTTGGGCTCTTCCGGCCTTTGCCGGCCGAAAGGGCCGGAGCGGGGAAAGAAAAGCCCGCCGATCAAGCGCAGGAAAAAGCCCGCGAGCAGGATGACGCCCAGCACCAGAAAAAACAGGAATGAAATCATGTGTATCGGTTTCTTTCAAAAAAAAATTCTGCCCTTCCCTTAAGCGGAACGAACAGAATTCTTAATAAAAACGAGCCGTAAGGTCGTTTTACTATCTCTCATCGGAAACAGTTAAACGAACGCGTCCCTTAGCCCGACGGGCGGCCAATACACGACGACCGTTGGCGGTGGACATTCTTTCGCGAAATCCGTGTTTGTTGACACGCTTGCGGCGGTGGGGTTGAAAAGTACGTTTCATTTCTATCGCTTATTACTGTTATACAAAACTGAAAACCTGCATTTTATCGCCTCCAAGACCCCTTCGGGAGAGCCTTTTCCGCGGCAAAAACAGAGGGCAAAGGTACAAAAATTCGTAGATAAACAAAAGTCCGCGATGGAGAACGCCCCCCGATTTCCATTCCACACCAGCGCACTCTCCCGAAAATGATTCATCGACAGCGCGTCCCGGCATAACCTATATTCCCGCCTGACTTGTTGGAAAAGCCGCCATTAAGCTAGAGAAACTTAACTCGTTTTCTGTCCTTGAGCCCAATATAGAGTTGTTTCAACAGCTTCATGTTGCCAAGAAGCTGTTATTTCGAGCTGGATTGAAGGCTTGCAGACCCGAAAGGAAGCATCGGTCGTTTGCTTATTACGCTCCTTTGGATTAAGGAAGGCATATATTGAATAAACCGCTGCTGGAGATTATAGATTTAAAGGCGAAACATGAAGGTTTGATACGTGCGTCCTATGGACATCGGATAAATAAAGCATACTCTTGTTGCATGAACCGTTAAAACGGCCAATTGTCTCGGAAGAACAAGTTTCCAACTTGTGGAAATGACCGGCCAAAGTTGGAGCCGTCTCTTTGTTTTCGAATCCTACCTTTCGATTTTTGATAGGAGGTAAGGGGCGGGCTCCCCAACCTTAAAAAAAAAGAGCGCGGTGGATTGTGAAGTGAACCCCGAAAGTTGGACAAAAAACTTTCGGGGTTTTTTATGCGCAAGA
>JAMPIH010000006.1 GCA_023662825.1 Bacteroides sp. | reverse complement strand
TTGCGCATAAAAAACCCCGAAAGTTTTTTGTCCAACTTTCGGGGTTCACTTCAAAACCATGGCTCTTTTAAGACTGTGAGCGGCAAACGGGCCTCGAACCCGCGACCTCAAGCTTGGGAAGCTTGCACTCTACCGACTGAGCTACTGCCGCAATAACGAGGCGCAAAGATACAAATAAATCGGGAGTATCTCCGCGCCCCGAAAATTTTATCGGATTATCATCAGTTTTTGAATCAGGTTCAGGTTCTTGCCCGATACCTGAACGAAGTACAGGCCTTCTGCCAGTTTGCTTACCGGCAGTTCTATATTTTGTTTGCCGGCGCCCAGGCTCATGCTGCCCAGGTCGAGTGCGCAGGCACCGTTGCTTGCCATAACACGTACGCGAACGTTCTGCGCGGCGGTCAGTTCGAACGAAAGCACGCTCTGGTTGTTGGCGGGATTGGGGACAATGGAAGCGTTGCAGGACATTGATTCCTTTTCGTTGGCGACATTCCCGGGAAGAGGTTCCGCATTGGCATCGAAACGAATCAGATAGCGTAAACTGTCTTTGTATTTGCCATCGTGAACCATAATATTCCGATCAAGAGAATCAGTAATGGACAGATGTCCGGCTCCATAGTTGCTGTTGATACCATCTTTATTCTTGTCGTAGATGGTAAAGGCATAGCAGGAGTTAGTCAATGTGGCTGCAGTTGTTTTCAGCACCGTGGAGGGGCGTGGTAAATCCTCGTACGGACCACCCGAGGTTAAAATGCTGTTATCCTCCATGTTCTTGAGATTCCATGTGATGTCGGTGCCGTACTTGTCCTGCCAGATGTTGACGTTTATGGCATAGGAGGGGCTGAGGGTCAGAATCTTGATGCCATCGGCTTCCGCAGAAGCATTGTGTGGATAATCTTTACCGTTGATTTTTACTACTTTAACTGAAAAGTGTTCAGGCTCGTTAAACTTAGAAACGGGCAGTGAGGTTTCAACCGTATAGGTGGCGGAACTGCTAAGTGGGGATTCAGGAGTGTATTCGAATTCCTTAGTTCCCATGGGGGTTTCGCAGTTGAATACGATGGAAGTGATGGGTTCGGCTGCGATCGAATTTTCCATAGTGAACGAGAAACGGACGTTGCTGTCGCAGGTCATATCCAACATCTGTTTCATATTCCTCATCGATACATAAAATTCGGGTCCGTTTTCGTGTTCCATCTCAATCTTGCAGACATTCATCACTTCTTTGTGGGATTCGGTTACGAAAGCGATGAAGTGAAGGTCGATCAATTCCAACTTCACATTGCCGATAACTTCGGGCAAGGTTTTGGTAAAGGTTTTTTCAACAAAGGAGCCTTTTTGAGTGGTTTTTACTGTATCCCCCCATTGACCGGTTAAGAAGTCGCGGAAAGCATGGTGGTGAACATATTTGCCGCCCGGCAAGATTTGATCGGGGTTGAAATTTCCGTAATTTGCTTGTGTGCCGATAATATTGTCTTGGGTAATGGCTATATGTACGAAATTATCCTTTTTGGCATTATCCGTATAATACAGCTGAACAGTGACTGTTAACTCACGGGTATCCCAATTTAACTTGCCCTTGGCTGCGATGTTAACATAACTGGACAGAGCCAAGGCTTTGTTTACGGCATTCTGAATGGGGCCAAGCGACATGGTCATTGCAGGAGCCGACCCACTGAATACATGGCGGTTTACTTGGCCGGCAGGAAATCCTTTCAAACCGGATTCTTCGACTAACTTATCTCCGTAAGGAGTCCGTAAATCAACTTCTCCCGCACTCGGAGCGGCATAGCCTCCGGCGTGTATGTTCAAGATGAACATCTTGTCGGGGTATTGTGCTGCTACAGTATTGGCAATTTCGTGCCCGTTAGGACAATATCCACAGTGGATACCGGTAAATTCTTCCAACAGAGCCTTGCGGTTCTGCGCTTCTTCGCTCACAAAGCGTTCTTGGGCAAAGGTAAGGCCGAAGTATGCCGTTATGGCTACGGTTGCCGCAAGAGAAATGATTTTTTTCATAAGGCAAGTGTTTTTATTGTTCTATGGTTTTGTTTTTGCATGGTGCAAGAACTCGTAAAGATAACAAAAAAAGATAAAAGCGATTATATTTGCAGTTTGAAACTTCATAGATAAAGAGTTATGCAGACTTCAACGGTTAATTTCCACGAATTGGGCTACAGGCGGGTTCAGACCTACGGAATAGCCGCCCTTTTCGTGCTGGGCAACATCGTGTTGCCCCAACTCTGCCACTTGGCGCCGCAGGGCGGCATTACATGGCTGCCCATTTATTTCTTTACGCTGACAGGCTCCTACAGGTACGGCTGGAAAGTGGGCCTGTTGGTGGCCCTGGCCTCGCCCCTTGTCAATTCCGCCCTGTTCGGCATGCCCGCCGTGGCCGCGCTACCCTCCATCCTGCTTAAGTCGGTGCTGCTGGCGGTGGCTGCCGGCTATGCCGCCAAACGCTTTCAAAAGGTGTCGCTGCTCCTGCTGGCGGGCGTGGTGCTGTTCTATCAGGTGCTCGGAACCCTGGGCGAATGGGCGATGAAAGGCGATTTCTATCTTGCCGTGCAGGATTTCCGCGTGGGCGTGCCCGGCATGTTGGTGCAGGTTGTGGGCGGTTGGCTCGTTATAAAGTTTCTAATGCGTAAATAATCATGACGAATATGGTGTTGCTCGGTATTTTGGGCTGGCCGGAGCTGTTGGCGCTGGCCGTGCTGGTGCTTCTGCTGTTCGGAGGCAAGAAGATTCCCGAACTCATGAAAGGCCTGGGGAAAGGCGTGCGCTCGTTTAAAGACGGCGTGAACGGGGTGGAAAAAGATCTGGAAGTAAAGGATTCTGAAAATTCCGCCAAATCCGAAAACAAGGAATAATAATGGATTCCGGCGGGAAAACGCAGTCTTTTTGGGAGCATCTCGACGACTTGCGCCACAGCCTGATCCGTGTCGTGATTGCGGCGGCGGTGCTGGCGGTGGCGGCGTTCTGCTTTAAGGAAACGCTGTTTTCCGTGGTGCTTGCCCCGCAAAAAAGCGGTTTCATCACCTATCGCCTGTTGGCGCGCCTCTCTGCATGGATGGGCTCTCCGATGGGCGATTTTTCGGTTCCGCTCATCAACACCGGCCTGGCGCGGCAGTTCGTGATCCATATGAAGACCGCGCTTTGGGCGGGCGTGATCCTCGCTTCTCCCTATATCCTCTACCAGATTTTCCGTTTCGTCTCGCCGGCCTTGTACACCAACGAGAAACATTATGCCGTGCGCGTGGCCGGCAGCGGCTACGTGCTGTTCCTGGTGGGCGTGGCTGTCGGTTACTTCCTTATCTTCCCGCTCACATTCCGATTCTTAGGAACCTATACGGTAAGCGGAGACATCGCCAACCTCATAAGCCTCGATTCCTATATCTCCACCCTGATGAGCATGTGCCTCACGATGGGCATCGTGTTCGAGATACCCGTGCTGTGCTGGCTGTTTGGAAAACTGGGATTCCTGTCGGTAAGTTTCATGAAAAGATACCGCAAGCACGCCATCGTGATCATCGTGTTCGCGGCCGCCATCATCACGCCCACTTCCGACGTGTTTACGCTGGCTGTGGTGTCCCTTCCCATGTACCTGCTCTACGAGGCGGGCATCTTCTTGGTAAGGCGCACCGGGCGGAAAAGGCCGGCTGAACTTCCGGTTCAGGAATAGACCGCCTACGCCTTGGGCGCGTCCTCGTCTTTGTGTTCGTAGAAAAATTCCTCGATCTTGGCGCGCAACTGCGTGGGGGATACGTTGTAGGTGACGTTGCCGAAAAGGCAGAACGAAATGGATCCCGTTTCTTCCGAAACCACGATGGCAAGCGCGTCCGACTGTTCGGTGATGCCGATGGCCGAGCGGTGGCGCAAGCCCAGCGAGGCCGACACGTTCTTGTTGGTCGTGACCGGCAGGATGCAGCGGGCGGCGATAATCTTGTTGCGTTCTATGATCAAGGCCCCGTCGTGCAGCGGGCTGTTCTTGAAGAAGATGTTCTCGATAAGCGCGCTCGAGATCAGGGCGTCCACCTTCTCGCCGGTGGCCACCGTGCTGGGCAGGCGGTTCAGCTGGGTCAGGATAATCAGCGCCCCGGTCCTTTCCTGGCTCATGTGCATGCAGGCCTGGATAATCGGGGTGATGCTCAGTTCCCGCCGCCGGATCCGCCGCGTGTTGATTTTCCCGAAAAGCCACCATTTGCGCCGCTGCTTGATGGCTTCCGGCGTGCTGAGCATGAACAGCGCGCGTCGAATTTCGGGCTGGAACACGATAACCAAGGCCAAGAACCCCATGCTGATGACCCGGTCGAGGATTTCGGTGGTAAGGCTCAGTTCGAACTGCTGGGCGATTTTCCAGAAGATATAGATGCCGATGATGCTCAACACCACGTTAAGCGCCGACGTACCCTTCACGATCTTGTAGAACTGGTAAACGAGGAACCCCACGATGGCCAGATCGATAATCTGGATAAAGTCGAGGTTCATGAACCATTGGGTGATAGTTTCCATGTCGGGTCGGGCTTAGGGGTTTATACGGTCGGGGTTTTCCTTTCCGTTTCGGCGGCATTGGCAGAAGATCCTCACGCACTGGGCGGCTTCCTTCACGTCGTGAACGCGCAGTATGTCGGCTCCGTTCTGCAAGGCGATCATGTTGGCGGCGGTGGTGGCGTTCAGGGCTTCCTGCGGTGAACAGTCGAGCAGCCTGTACAGCATCGACTTGCGCGACATACCCGTCAGCAGCGGGGCGCGCAGCATCTGGAAATCGCGCAGGTGCGCCAACAGCCGGTAGTTGTGCCCCAACGTTTTGGCAAAGCCGAAGCCGGGGTCGATGATCACGTCGTGGATGCCCGCCTCGTGTGCCGCCTGCAGTTTCTGCGAGAAGTAGGATATCAGGTCGGTAACCACGTCGTTGTAACGCGGGTCGTCCTGCATGTTCTTCGGTTTTTCCTTGAGGTGCATCAGCACGTAGGGCAGTTGCAGCATTCCCACGGTCGCGAACATTTCCGGGTCGTACATCCCGCCCGAGATGTCGTTGATGATGTGCGCCCCGCAGTCGGCCGCCATGCGGGCGATGACGGAACTGAACGTATCCACCGAAACGATGAGGTCGGGAAAACGGGCGGTGACGGCCCGGAGGGTGCCTTCCAGACGGCGGCGTTCCTCGGCCTCGTCGGGCAGTTCCGCGCCCGGCCGCGACGAAACGGCGCCTATGTCCAGCATGTCCATACCGTCTTTCAGCATCTGTTCCACCTTGCGCAGGGCGGTGTCGGTGTCGGGCACACGGCTTTGGGCGTAGAAAGAGTCGGGGGTAAGGTTCAGGATTCCCATGACCATGGGTCGGTCCAAGACCAGAAGGTTGCCCCGTACATTGAGCGAATAAGCCATCCTCAAAACCGAATTATGATGAGCCGGAATCCGAAAAAAAGGCGTTCCGGATACCGTTGCAAAAGTACCTAAACATACGTACTTTTGCAAGATAGCGCATAAGCAAATCCGTTATGAAAGCAACGCAGACCAATAAGGAATTCAAGCAGGTGATCGACGAATGCCGCAGCCTTTATGTGGCCAAACTGGGCGATTACGGCGCGGCCTGGCACGTATTGCGCCCCGCCTCGCTCACCGACCAGATCTTCATCAAGGCCAAACGCATCCGCACCATTCAGATAACCGGCACCCAGCTGGTGGGCGAGGATATCCGCGACGCTTTCATGGCCATCGTCAACTATTCGGTCATGGCGCTTATCCAGGCCGAACTGGGCTTCGAGGACACGCCTCTGTCCAGACAGGCCGCCATCGAGGCCTACGACCGTCACGCCACCCAGACCTACGGGCTCATGGTAAAGAAGAACCACGACTACGGCGAGGCCTGGCGCAGCATGCGCGTAAGTTCCCTTACCGACATCATCCTGATGAAGCTCCTGCGCGTAAAGCAGATCGAAGACGCCAACGGCGTCACCTCCGTTTCAGAGGGCGTGGAGGGCAACTACTGCGACATGATCAATTACGCCGTTTTCGCGCTCATCAAGCTTAACGAAGAAGAGGGACGCGAACAAGAAAAGGCGAACCTGAAAAATACCAAACAGCATGAATAAACAGATTGTTTCCCAAGCATTCCCTTCGTACGCCATATTGGCGCTCACCCTGCTGCTGGCCATCGGCATCGCCTTCGTGCCCGGCCTGAACTGGCTCTTTTTGCTCCTGCTGTGCGCCAACATCGTTTTCTGCGTGCTCAACCGCAAACGTTTCTGCCGTTCGGCGGCGGTGCTTTTCCGCGTGTTGCTGGGGGCGGTGTTCGTGTATTCGGGCTTTTCCAAGGGCGTTGACCCTCTGGGTACCCAGTACATGATGCACGATTACTTGGAAGCCTTCAACATGTCCTGGCTCAACGGGCTTACCCTGTTCGGCTCGTTCTTCCTCAACGTGTTCGAGTTCACCCTGGGCGTGCTGATGATCTGCAACGTCAAGATCAAGTACACCGCCTGGCTCGTGGCGGCGATGATGGCCTTCTTTACCCTGCTCACGCTCAACGACGCCATTGCCGAGCCCGTGCCCGACTGCGGCTGTTTCGGCAAGGCGCTGGTGATCACCAACTGGCAGACGTTCTACAAGAACATGGTGCTGGATGCGGGTGTGCTGGTGATGCTCTTTTCGCTGCCCCTCTATAAAAACCGCAAGTCCTGTAAGGTCGAGTGGTCGGTTATCGGCATCACGGCGCTGCTGTTCCTCGGCTTCGAGTACTACAACTACCGCTACCTGCCGGTGGTCAACTTCCTGGACTGGAAGGAGGGCGTGCGGCTGTTTCCCGAGAACCCGATTCCCGTGCGGCACTACCTTACCTACAGGAATAAGCAGACGGGAGAGGAAAAGGAATTCCTGATGTCCGAATGTCCTTTCGGCGATCCCGGCTGGGTGGAAAGCTGGGAATTTGTGGACCGCCGCGACGAAGACCCCAATCCGCGCACGGCCAACATCAATATCCTGGAGAAGATAGATGACGAAGACCCCGGTTACGATGTAACCAAGACGCTTCTGGAACAGGAAAACGCCCTGGTGCTGGTGGCGGTGTACGATTTGGACGCCGCGAATAGGAAAGGCGTGGAAAAGACGGCCGGATTCGTAAGGCAGGCGCACGAAGCCGGCATCGACTGCTGTTTCCTTACGGCCTCCACCGTGGTCGAGGCCGAGGCTTTCAAGCAGGTATACGGCCTGGAAGACTTTCCGTTCTATTATGCGGACAACACCTCCATCAAGGCGGTGATCCGTTCCAATCCGGGCATCGTGCTGGTAAAGGGTGCCTATGTATTGAAATTGTGGGATTGGCGGCGTCTGCCCTCGTTCGAGAAGGCAGAAATCCCCGCCGACTAAAAAGATATACGCATGAGAAGAAAAATTGTGGCGGGAAACTGGAAGATGAACCTCCGCTTTTCCGAAGCCGAAGAATTGCTGGACGAACTGGCCGCGCGCCTCGAAAAGGAACAGCAAAGCCGGGATGTGGACGTGATCGTGTGTCCGCCCTTTCCGTATCTGGAAATGGCCTACGACTTAGGCACCGACGAAGAAGACGAGAACACGGTGTATTTCGCCGTGGGCGCGCAGGATGTGAGCGAACGCGAGAAAGGCGCCTATACGGGCGAGATCTCGGCCTCCATGCTGGCGTCTATGAATGTGGAATACTGCATCGTGGGGCATTCCGAACGCCGCAAGTACCATGGCGAGACCGACGGGCAGGTGGCGGCAAAGGTGGAGAAACTGCTGCAGAACAACCTGGTGCCTATTGTCTGCTGCGGGGAGTCCTTGGAGGAACGCGAGGCCGGCAAGCATTTCGAGGTAATCGAAGCCCAGCTCGAAAAAGGGCTTTTCGGACTGGAGCCTCTCGATTTCTCGCGGGTCATCATAGCCTATGAACCTGTGTGGGCCATCGGCACGGGCAAGACCGCCACGCCGGTGCAGGCGCAGGAAGTGCATGCCTATATCCGCAATCTCGTGGAAGAGACCTACGGCAAGGAAATAGCCCGGCAGTTGCCCATCCTGTACGGCGGCAGCTGCAATCCGGCCACGGCGCCCGAACTGTTCGCCATGCCCGATATCGACGGCGGCCTGATCGGCGGCGCTTCCCTGAAGGCCGACGACTTTATCTCCATCATCAATTCGTTCGAATAGAAGCGTTATGAATTACGTGTCGGTCTGCCTGCACCACGCCTTGGACGAAGTGCGGCTCGATTTATTGGTGGATGCCCTGGGCGAGGCGGGGTTCGAGAGTTTCGAGACCGAAGGAGGCGTGCTTACCGCCTATATACCGCAGCCTGCATACCAAGACAACAAGGAAAGCATCGAGGCGGTCTTGGGCGGATACGGCCCGTTCGGGCAGCGTACCGACACGGTGATCGAGGACCGAGACTGGAACGCCGTCTGGGAGAGTTCCTACCGGCCCGTGCGTTTCGGCGATTTCTGCTTCGTGCACGCGCCCTTCCACGAACCGCTTGAAGAGGTAAGGTACAATATCCGCATCGAGCCCAAGATGTCGTTCGGCACGGCGCATCATCCCACCACGGCGCTTATGATTCAGTTCCTGCAGGAGTTTCCGCCGGTAGGGGAGCATGTGCTGGATATGGGCTGCGGCACGGGCGTGTTGGGCATTCTGGCTGCCATGCAGGGCGCAGGGAGCGTAACCGGCATCGACGTGGACGAATGGGCTTACCGCAACGCTCTGGAAAACGTGCAGGCCAACGGCTTTTCCGAACAGGGCGCATGCCCGTTCCGCATCTTGTTGGGCGATGCCAAGTCGCTTTCCGGCAAGAGATTCAACCGCATTATCGCCAATATAAACCGCAATATCCTGGTAAACGACATGGCAGCCTACGCTTCGGCTCTGGAAACGGGCGGAAGCCTCTATCTGAGCGGTTTCTACGAGCAGGATATGGAAATTCTCGAACGTGCCTGCAACGCGAACAGACTGTTCTATAAACAACATCGCAGCCAAGACAACTGGGCTGCGATGCGGTTCGTCAAGAAATGAACGACGGCTTATTTGGGCGCGACGGGAATGGTGAAGCAGAACCTCGCCCCGTCGGTGTAGTTCCTGTCTACATAGAGTTCCCCGCCTAAATGCAGGGCGAGCTGGCGGCTCAGGTACAGTCCCAGACCCGATCCCTGCGAGAAGGAGTCCAATTTCACGAAACGGTCGAAGATCACCTCTTCCTTTCCGGCGGGAATCCCGATACCGGTGTCCGTTATCTCGAAAGCGAGTTTCCTAAGGCCTATGAAATGGTAGCCGAGCGTGATGCGGCCCTGTCTTGTGAATTTGGCGGCGTTGCTGAGCAGGTTCACGAGTACCTGTTCCACGTGCTCGCGGTCGGTGGTTATCTCGATGTCGGGGGCCGAGGTGTCGAAATGCAGTTCCACACCGTCCCTGACCCGTTCCCGTATCTCGTCCAGGACATGCAGGCAGAGTTTGTGTATGGCCACGTGGTGCGTCTGGGAAAAGGCCATCTCGTCGCTCTCGATGGAGGAGATGTCGAGTATGTCGTTGATAAGCGTGGCCAGATAGTTCACGTTCACCTTCACCATATTGGCGTAACTGTCCAACTGTCCGCGCAGGTCTTCGGGAATCTTCTTGACGATAAGCTGCGAGAATCCCAGGATGGAGTTGAGCGGGGTGCGCACCTCGTGGCTCATGCTGTGCAGGAACTCGCTCTTGGCCCGGTTTGCTTCCTCGGCTTTCTTGTAGGCCACCACCAATTCGGTCTGGGTCTGGTTCAGCGTGTCCCGTTCCCGGGTGAGGGTCTCGTTCGACTGGGCCAGGTGTCCGGCAAGCTTGCGCGACCTGTAGTAGAGTATGGCCGCGAGGATGAGCAGCAGCAGGATAAGCCCGGTGGCCGGCAGGATGACTCGGATAAAGCGGCGGTTGCTCTTGAGTTCGGACTGCTGTTGCTGTATCTTCAGGCGGGCGTTGTCCGACTGGAGAGTCTCCACGTCGTAGCGTATCTGCAGTTCGTGGAAAAATTCGTCCGACTTTTTGTGTATGTAGTCTTCGAGCAGGATGTTGTACTCGCTTAACGCCTGCAGGAGCAGGTCTTCGTCGCCGGTAACGGAGGCGGCGTCCCGGAGCATCTGCAGCATCTTGCGGCGGAGGGTCGAGGAAAGGTCGCCCGCAAGGCATTTCCGGATATGCGGGATGGCCTCACTGTATCGTTTTGAGGCGTACAGGTAGAAAGCGTCTATCCGGGGAGTCTTCTCGCGGTCGCCCCGCGCATCGGGGTTCCTCCGGCACACCTCGACGCACTTGCGGTAGTATTCATCGAGTTCCTTGCGGGACAGGGCGGGGAAGTTGCTCAGGATGCGGCGGTAGCAGATGTAGTAGTTTACGTCGTAGTTCCGGTGGATGCGGCCCGAATGCCTGTATTTCTGTTCCAACCTGCCGATAATGGCAAGCAGTTCCTTGTCGGCGTCGATGGCTTTCCTGTAATTGTCTTCGGCGGTATATACGATGGCCGATCGGGTGTAGTAGAGGTTCCTCAGCGCGTAAAGCTGCGGCGGCAGCCTCTTCACATATTCGCCCAACCGCTCCAGGTATTCGGTGTAGAGGATTCCCGTGGTGGTGTTTCCCAGATAGATGCAGAGCGTGTTGAGCCTCAGGATCTCCTCGAAGATGTCTTCTTCCTTGTTGTTGTTGTTGTTGTTGTTGTTGTTGTTGTTGTTGTTGTTGTTGTTGTTGTTGTTGTTGTTGTTGTTGTTGTTGTCCGCCACCTCGTTCATGAAGTCGGTGGCCTGCTGCTGCTTTTGATCCGATTCCTTGGCCTGCAGGCTCACTGTCTGCAGCTTGAGGAAAACCTCGCATTCCTTTTTCTCGTCCGAGTCGGGAAGGTCGTGCGCGACCCCGAGCATATACCTGAGGGTGCTGTCGTTGTTGGCGTAGAGGATGGACAGCTGCATGAGCATGTCTGCCACCACCGTGTAGACCCCGGCGTTCCTGGCCGTGAGCACAAGCTGCATGCCGTACACCGACTGCATGCGGCGGGGCGAGGCATCGTAGAGGTTGTAGAGCGCCGCGATGCTGTCCCGTGCGTTGTCCGCCCTTGCCAAGGCCGCCGAGAGTTCCTTCACGAGTGCCTCATCCGCCCTGACGGACAGGAGGCAGACGGAGAATATGCAGAGGGAGAGAAGAGGTTTCTTTATGCCCATGGCGGCCTTGTGTTCGGGAGTCTATAGGTGGTTGGTGATTTCGTTCTCCAGTTTCACGGGATTGATCGGTTTGGAGATATACCCGTTGAAGCCGATGCTCATGATCCTCTCCTTGTCGGAGGCGAAAGCGTAGGCCGTTACCGCGATGATGGGAACGTTTTCCGACACCTTGCGTATTTCCTTGGTGGCCTCGTAGCCGTCCATGTTGGGCATGCTGATGTCCATCAGGATAAGGCGCGGGTTGTGGGTCTTGAACATCTCCACCGCCTCTATCCCGTCGTGGGCGTGCAGCAGTTCGTAATCGTCCTCCAGCATGGCGTGCAGCAGGAAGTAGTTGTTGTCGTTGTCTTCGGCCACCAGGATAAGGGGCTTTTCTTCCGTGCCTGCGTGGCGGGGATTGGGGCGCGGTGCCAGTTCAGAAACCGGCTCGGGCTTCGGTCCGGAAACGGGGGCAGGGGCGGAAACGGGCACCGGAGCGGAGGCCGGCACTGCCGGAGCAGGCGATCCTCCGCCCGTGTTCATATCCAGCTGCGACTGGAACATCTGCAGCATCTGCCGGATGAGCCTGCTGTTGTTCTCTATGGTTTCGGCATAGAGTTTCCGCATATTCACGTCGTCGGTACCGGCGATGCGTTTGGAATAATCCACCAGCATCTCGATGGGTGTGCGGATGTTGTCGAAGAAAGATCTCAGTTGTTCGCTATTCATTGTCGTTCGTTTTTTCGTGTGGTTGGATGCCCCTCTTGCCCAACACCGACTCCAGTTCCCTCAGCAGGATGTCGGCGTTGATGGGCTTTGAGACGTAACTGTTGAATCCGTTGGAGAGGATGCGTGTCTTGTCGGAGGCGAAGGCGTAGGCGGTAACGGCGATGATTGGCACGCTGTCCGATACCTTGCGTATCTCCCTTGCGGCTTCGTATCCGTCCATCTTTGGCATGCCTATGTCCATGAGGATGGCGTCCGGGCGGTGTTCCTTATACATGGCCACCGCTTCCTCGCCGTCCCAGGCGTGGAGCAGCCGGTAGTCGGATTCGAGGATGGACTGGAAGAGCATGAAGTTGCTCTCGTTGTCCTCGGCCACCAGGACGGTCGCCCCCTCGGGCCGAACGGACGTTTCCTCCGGGGAGGCCTTCCTTTGCGGGAATCCCTCTTCCGCGTGTTCTCCGGCCGGGGTGAAGGGAATGGTGAACCAGAACTTGCTGCCGCACCCTTCCCCGTCGGAGACCATCCCGATGCAGCCTCCCATCTTCTCCACGATGCCCTTGCAGATGGACAGTCCAAGCCCCGTGCCCTGGGCGAAGTTGTTGAGTTTCGAGAAACGCTGGAAAAGCTTCTGCTGGTTTTCGAACGAGATGCCGATGCCCGTGTCCTTCACGAAGAAATACAGGCTGTTCCCCTGGATTTCGTACCCGAAGTCGATGCTTCCCCGGACGGTGAACTTGCAGGCGTTGGTGAGCAGGTTGTTGACGAGCTGGGCGAGACGGTTCGGCTCGGTCTTTATGACGCACCGGTCCGCCCCCGTGCTGCACCGCAGCTCCACGCCCGGCTTTACCTTGAACCGGATCGACTGCTCGATGGTGTTCATCAGCTCGTTCAGATCCACGGTCTGGTAGCTGAACTCGAGCGTGTTCGACTCCACCTTGGCCAGGTCGAGTACGTCGCTGATGAGCTGCAGCAGCAGGTTGTTGTTGCTTTCGATGAGTTCCACGAACTTCTGCTTCTTGGCCGGATCCTCGGTCTTGCTCAACAGTCCCGAGAAGCCCACGATGGCGTTGAGCGGCGTGCGTATCTCGTGGCTCATGTTGGCCAGGAAGGCCGACTTCATGCGGTCCGACTCCTTGGCCTGCTCGCGGGCCTCGATCAGCGCCTGTTCCTGCCGCTTGCGCTCGGTTATCAGCAACAGGGAGCCCGAGAGCGCCAACGGCCTTCCGCCCTCGTCGGTTTCGGTAACGATGGCGTTTATCTCGAACCATTCCGTCTTCTTCCTGCTGCCGGCGTTGCCGTAGGTGCGGAACTCGGTCTTTATGTAGGTGCTTTCCCCCGAGACGAGATCCGCGTAGCAGGAACGGACCTTGTTCCTGTCGTCGGGGTGTACGCGGTTAAAGAAGTCGTCTTCCCTGAGCACGGTCTGGAAACTGGAATTGTCCCGGTGCCGGTTCCCGGTGTCGGGAAGGATGGAGGACGTGTCGCAGACGATCTCGCCCTTGTCGAAATTCCAGTACCAGGGGATGATGCGCGTGAGCCGGAGGGTGAGCTTCAGTTTTTCCGTAATCTTGTGTATGTCCCTTTCCGCCCGGCTCCGGTCGGTAACGTCGATGGCGAAGAGATCCACGTCGGAAGTCTTGTTCCTTTGGATGAAACCCTCGCCAGGCTCCTTATTCACCAGGCAGAGCATGAAGCTGAAGAAATGGTCGGTCCGCCTGAAGTGGTAGGTGAAGAGGATGGGCTGCCTGTCCTTGAGCAGCCGGGTTACATGGGCCGCGATATAGGGCTCGGGAAAGAGCTTGCCGGGCTTCCCCGGAATGGCGTCCCGTTCGAGCAGGTTCAGGAAGGACTGGTTGCCGGAGTGGTATTCGAGGTCTGCCACCGAGCCGTTGCCCGTAAAGATGATCCGCCCCTGGGTGTAGCCGATCGGCATGTTGGAAAGCAGGGTGTCGTACCTTTGGAGATCCTTGAGCCTTCTCCGTTGGAAAGAGATGCGGAAGGTGATGATGAAAACGGCCACGAGCAGCCCCATGACCGTCACGATGCACGGCCACTTGTATCTGTCCCAGAAAGAGAGCGGCCTGTTGATGAACACGGTGTCTTCGGGGCAGAGCCTTTCCGAGAGGTGGTTGGATTCAAGCAGGGAGTAGTCCACGATGGGCGATGAGTCCAGATCCTTCCCGAAAACGAAAGGTATCTGCTGCACCGGCGTGCCGTCTATCATCTGGAGCACCGCCGACAGGAGGCATTCCTTGGTCTGCGTGGAACTGGGGAAATAACCGCCCACCGCGCCCTCGCGCAGGTAGTATTCGCGCAGGGAGAACACGGGCTGCTCCACGGCGGGGATCAGTCCCAACCCGCCCGCGAGTATCTCCCGGTTGCCGAGCGTGCCCCTGCGTCCGTAGAACCACGAGCACAGCAGCAGCCCGATTTCGGGGTTGTAGTTGGTGAGCAGGCTCTGCAGGGCGGGCAGGTTCTCGTCCTTGCTGATGAGCCACTCGTATTCGATGCCGGGGTATTTCCGGCTTATGTATTCCTTGGCGTCCAAGGCCATGTGTCGGTTGTGGTAGCTGGCGTCGGCCAGCACGACGAGCTTGCGGATCTCAGGCTGCATCCGCAGCATCATCTCTATGGTGGCGCCCACCAGGTCGGGGTTCTCGATGAAGGTGAAGTTGTATCTGCCCCGGAGTTCCTCGATGGGGCTCAGCTTCTCGAGGGGAAAGCGGAGGGTGTCGCCCGTGATGTAATAGTCGGGGGGACCGAAGCGGTCGGTCCTCGAGACGAAGATGAAGGGGATGTCGCCCCATTCTTCCCTGATGCGGTCTCTCAGGGTGATTCCCATGCCGCCGAACAGAACCGCGTAGTCCGGCCTGTGTTTCTGGAAATGCCTGAACACGCCGTCCACGGTGCGGTTGTACAGCATGGTGTCCGTGATCAGCGTGGTGTTCATATAGACGGGGTCGATAAGGATATCGGACCTCTTGGAGAGGTTTATGGTAAGGGTGTTCAGGAGGTCATGCGCCCAGGGGGCCGATTCGTGATAGGCGCTGATGACCGCCAGCCGCTTGCGCGGACGGTGCTGCCCCATGGCGGGCTGGAAAGTGAGGGAACTAAGGAACAGGACGCAGGCCAGAATCGCGGAGACCCGGTTCAGTCGGTTGAAAGTGATGCGTGTCATATCCAAAGTCGATAGCGTGCGCCGGCCCGCGCGGAAACCGTCCCGTGTCCGGCCGGCTTCCGCGCTTCCGACAGTAAAAGCGCACAATTGGGGTGCAAAGATAATAAATTTGTTATTTGTCCTTTACGGGACGTATCTTCATACCGTAGCAACGGTCAAAGCCATTGAGTTCTCCGGCACCGGTCATTTCGACCTGAAGCGCACCGTAGTAGTATTCCGCCGAGAAGCCGCAGGCCAGGGACTCGGTGCACCAGGCACGCTCCAGCGAACCTCCCGAGATGAATCCTCCGGGAACATTCTGCCTGTCGTCGTTTCTGTTAGTCTGCTTGCTCAGGGAGGACGACCAGTACCTGTATTGGGTCATTTCCGAAAGCTCGTTCCTGTAGTTGTAGTAGCCGGTGCGGGGCAAAACAAGCTTGTTCCCGTTGGCGGCAGTCAGGCACAGCACGGTGGAGCCGTCCTGCGTCACTTCCTCGATGGAGCCGTTCTTGCGGCAATCCTGAACCAGTTCCGTCCATTCTTCGGCGGTGGGCATACGCCAGCCCTTGCCTAAGCGCACGGCGGCGGCGTCGTCCTCCGGATCCAGGCCGGTCTTCCCGTCTTCCGATTCGGCCACGTTTTTCGCAAGCCATGTGTATTTGGTGAGTTTGGCCGTGCCGTCGAAGAAACGGTAGTTGGTGTAGTCGGCGTACGATGTCTTGCCGCTATTGGCAAAGGTATAGTAACTGCCGTCGTTGGTGTATGTACTGCCGTTGTATTCGAGGGTCTTGCCGGCCTCGTCGCCGATGTTGAAGATCTCGCCCCATGCATAGTAGCCTTCCAGGTCTTCGCTTGCCCAGAGGATATTGCCTCCCATGTCGATGCCCTCTTCAGCCGGTGTGTCGCCGTCTTCGGGGGTGAACCTGTACACGCGCACGCCGCTCTGTCCGTAGGCCACGTAGATGTAGCCGGAGGCGGGGTCGTAGGTTACGAAGTTGGGCGAGTGGCGCTTCGCGGTCTCGATGGTGGCGGGGTAGTCCGAGGTCGGCTCGCCGGTGGTTTCGTCGTAGCTTTCCACTTCGAAGGCGTAGAGGGTCAGGTCGCCGCTTTCCTCAATGGTATATATGCGCAGGCCCTGCGCGGTGGCGGCGAAAAGTCGGTTCCCGTAAACGTGCAGCCCCACGGTCATGGTGCCGTTGGTGTAGATTTCGGCGCCGGTTTCAAGGTTGAGGCCCTTGAGTCCGTTGTTGCCGCAGGCCACGTAGGCGTAGTCGCCCGTCACGGCCATGGTGTGCTTGCCGTAGTAGTTCTGTTCGTCGCCGGTAACCGTCCAGGTCTTGGTTTCGTCGTCGTAGAACTCGATCTTCTTCTTGGCCGAGGTGAGGCGGACTCCCACGTTGGTTTCCTTGCCGTCCATATCGACGATCCGGGCGCCGCCTTCGGCGTCATAGAGCACGTAGGCGTTGTCGTCGGTGGCCACCGCGTACTTGCCGCCGAAAACGCCGATGGTCTCGGTTTTCGGGGTGATCACGTTGTTTTTGTCATTCACGTAGTTGTAGGCCTGGGCCTTCACGTTGGGGTCGAACTCGGCGTAGGTACCCTTGTTGTAGCCCGACACGGCGAGCAGCTTGCCGTTGCGGTAGGCCACGGCGTTCACCGAAGCCCCCGGGAAACCGATGTTGTCGGCCTCGGTCGAGGCGGCGTCGCCCTCAACGTTCAGGTTGACGCGGGCCACGGCCCCGCCCAGCTTGGCGTGGGTGGCCGAGAGGAAGAGGCGGTTGCCGTCCACCAGCGCGTGGTTGAACTTTGCCTCCGTGCTTTCGTAGGTGTTCACCAGTTCCTTCCTGTTCATGTCGATCACGTCCAGCGCGCCGCCCCATACGGTGGCGGGGTCGGAGGCCTGGAAATTGGAATGCCAGGTAACGTACACGATGTTGCTTTCGGCATCGTTGTCGGGACTCACCGTTACCGAACTGGCCGACCAGATCCAGTCCTTGCGGTCGTCGAGGGGGTTGATGGTGGCCACATAGGTGAGCCGCTTGCGTTTCTGCAGCTTGGCCTGTTTGCCGGGATCGACGGAACTTATGCGGCCTTTCTGTCCGCTTACCTTCCGCAACGGGAGTACGGAGTCTCCGCCGTTTTCTTTCTTCCCCGTGTTTTCGCGTTCGCAACCGCCGGCCAGCAGGCCCACGGAAGCCAGCATTGCCGCAAGGGCAAGGCTCTTTAAAAATAATCGTTTCATATCGGTTTGATTTTAGGGTTATTTATTGTGATTGTTTTATTTGCTCGCGCCCTGGCTCTCCTCGGCGGAGGGCTTGTCCTTGACCGGCCAGATGCCCATGGCGCAGCAGCGGTCGTGCAGGTGCATGTAGGGCTTCTTGCCGAACTTCTGCTGGTTGGGGGCCACTACACACACACCCTTGCATTCCAGACTCCAGAGGTTTACGTTTGTACTGAGGCCGTACTTCTTGCTGAAGGATGCGGCCTGCATGTAGTTGCCGGGCATCAGTCTCTTCTCTTCGTTGTTGAAGTTGACCGTGGTGGACAGGGAGGCCGACCAGTAGAAGCAGGAGTCGTCGAAGCGGTGCGGGTTGGTCTTGTCGGTGTTCCAGCCACGGTAGCCGTTCTGCGGCAGGGTAATCTCGTTGCCGTTCTCCGCCTTGAAACGGACACCGCCCTGTTGTCCCATATATACCGTTTCGCTCTGCAGGGAAAGCAGTTCCTCCCATTCTTCCTTGGTGGGCATGCGCCAGCCCTTGCCTAAGCGCACGGTGGCCGCGTCGTCCATGGGCTGCAGTACGGTGTATCCGTCTCTCGAGACTGGTTTCCCGTCGGCGTCAAGTCCCTCCTCCCACTGGTATCTGGTCAGGCGCACGCCTTTCCTTTTCCATGGCACATAGCTGTTGACATCGAAGAACCTGTATTGGTCGAAATCGCCGTAACTCTTGATGTTCTTGGCATGCTTGAAGCTGTAGTAGGAGCCGTCGTTGTTGCGGTAGGTCTTGCCGTCGTATTCCAGTTCCTTGCCGTCCTCATCGTCCAGGCAGAAGATCTCGCCCCAGGCGAAGTATCCCGGCAATGATACAGGACTCCAAAGCACGGTGCCGCCCATATCCACGCCGGTTTCGAACTTATACACGCGGACCCCGCTCTGTCCGTAGGCCACGTAGATGTAGCCGTTCAGCTCGTCCACGGTCACGAAGTTGGGCGAATGGCGTCTGGATGTGCCGATTGTGGCCGGGTCGTCCGAGGTGGGCGCGCCGGTGCCGGTCTCGTCGTAGGTCTCCACCTCGAAGGCATACAGTTCAAGCGAGCCGTCCTCGTTGATGTCGTAGATACGCAAGCCCTTCGAGGTGGCGGCGAAAAGGCGGTTTCCGGAAACGGCCAGCCCCACCGTCATCAGGTTCTGTTCATGTACCTTGGCTCCGGTGCTCAGGTTCACCCCGAGCATGCCGCTGTAGCCGCAGGCCACGTAGGCGATGCCGTTGCGCACCACCATGGTGTGCTTGCCGTAATAGGTCTGCTCCTCGCCCGTAAGTTCCCATTCGCCGGTTTCATCATTGTAGATCTCCACCTTCTTGGGAGCCGAGGTAAGGCGTACGCCCAGTTCTGTGATATGGCCGTACATATCGATAATCTTGGCGCCGTCTTCGGCATCGTAGAGCACGTAGGCGTTGTTGCCCTCGCTCACCGCATACTTGCCGCCGAAACCGTCGAGGCTTTCGGTCATGGGCTTGATGGCGTTGCCGGCGGTGTTCACGTAGTCGTAGGGTCTGGCCGCCACGTCGGGGCTAAAGGTGGCGTAGGTGCCCTTGTTGTATCCCGATACGGCCACCAACCGGTCGTTGTATCTGGCAATGGCGTTTACCGAGGCTCCGGGAAAGCCGATGCATTCCACGTTCCTGCCGCTCAGGTCGCCGTCGGGCTGCATGCCCACGCGGGCCACCGCGCCGCCCAGGTCGTAGTGGGTGGCCGCCAGGAAGAAGGTGTTGTCGGAAATCAACAGGTTGTTGAACTTCATCTTGCCCGTGCTCAGGTAGGAGTTCACGAACGAGAAATTGTTGATGTCCACCACGTCCAGTGCGCCGCCCCATTCGGTTACCTTGCCGTTTCCGGCTTCGGTGGCCTGCAGGTTGGAATGCCAGGTGATGTAGATTTTCTTGCCGGGATCCACCGTCACCGAGGTGGCCGACCACTTCCAGTCGCGGTGTTCCAGGGGAGCCTCGATGGTGGCCACATAGTTGAGGCGGTAACGCTTGGGCAGCTTGGGCTGCTTGCCGAAATCGATGTGCTGGATACGTCCTTTCTGGGAAACGCCGCTCACACGTTGCAACGAAACGGTGCCTTTCGCACCCCCACTGCTACCGGGTTCGCGCTCGCAGCTGCTTGCCAAAAAACCGGCTGAAACAAGAACGGCCAAGGCGGCCAGTCCTTTCACAAATAACCTTTTCATGATTTTTTGTTTTGTGTGTTTATTTTATTCTTTTGTTTTCATTGTAAAAACGGGCTACAGCCCTTCTTCCTGCGCCACCAGCGACACCTTGCGCGGATTCCAGCTGTCTTTGTAGGACGAGAAGAAGAACAGTTCCTCCATGTGTCCGCAAAGACGGGCTATGCGCAGGAAATAGCCCATGTAGAACGTGTGCAGCGGCAGGTAGGCCAGCAGGTACCTTTCCTCGCGCGAGCGTTCCGACACGCACTGGTTCACGATAAACGTGCTCAGCGAGAAGGTGAACCGGATGAGCCATCCCATCACCACGATTTCCAGCAGCCGGTCCACGTTGCCCACCAGCAGCCCGATAATGTAGAACACCCACACGCAGTTGAGCACGAAGTCGAACAATATGCACTCCAAATTGGAGAACATGTTGCTGAACGAGAAGTTGCGTCCCGCCCACAGTATGTCCCGGTGCTTGCGCACGCGGAAACGGATCAGCGACTTCGACCAGCGCTTGCGCTGGCGGAAGAGGGCGTGCCACTTGCTCGGCACGTTGGTCATGCAGATGGCGTCGGGCACGAACTTCACCTTGTAGCCCGCCTTGCGCAGCTTCTGGGTGATGTCGCCGTCCAGCCCGGGGCCTATGTCCCAGCAGCCCACCTGCCGTATGGCGTCGAGTTCGAACGCGCCGAACGCGCCCGAGATGATGTGGTAGATGCCCAGCATGTCGGTGACCATACGCCCCACCTGAATGGTACGCAGGTACTCCTGGGTCTGCATGGCGGTGCAGAGCGACTCGCGGTCGTTCCTCACCTTGATGCAGCCACCCACCCCCTTGATGTTGCGGTCGTAGTAGAAGGGCAGCAGTATCTTTTCGATGGCGTCGCGGTCGAGCGAGCTGTCGGCATCCAGATGCACCAGGTACTTGCCCGAGGCGTGCCGCACCCCGTAGTTGGCCGCGGCTGCCTTGCCGCAGCGGTCGTGCATGCGGAAAAACATGTCGATGTAGCCGGCGCGCTTCAGGTCGGCGCAGATCTGCGGGGTGGCGTCGTCAGAACCGTCGTCGATAATGATGATCTCGAAGTTCCGGTACGTCTGTTCCCGCAGGGATTCCACCAGCTTGTAGATGTTGGCGCCTTCGTTCTTGCCGGGGGCCAGCACGGTAACGAGCGGTTGCTCGATAAAGAGCATGCGGCGGGCCACCGCCTGTTTCTTCTGCCGCCTGCGCCAGGTAAGCCCGTAGCGTATGGCGGCCACGATATCCAGGGCGTAGTAGCGGGGAAACTCGATAAAGAACAGGAACCAATACACGTCCATCACCAGATCCCAGGAGAGATTGATGGTGAGACAGGCCAGGAGGCTGTCCATGATCCGGAATGCGAAATCCATCATGGCGCTCGTTCTGTTTTTATCGGTTATTGTCTGTTTTCTTCCAGGCGCTGGATGAATTTCTCCACATCCTCGCCGGGATGGTATATATAGGTGTTCACCAGCTCGTACTGAAAGCCTTCCTTCATCAGCCGGTAGTCTTCCAGTTCGGCTTTCAGCTCGTACTCCATCTGGTTCTGCATGCGCGCCAGTTCCCCGTCGGCGGCATGTCCCAGAAAGTAGTAGTAGTTGCCCCACAGCGCGCTCTTGTACTTAAAGAAGCGGCTCATGGCCTGTACCACGGGCGGCAACACTTCCTGATGCACCATACGGTCCAGCATCGGGTCGAATACGTAGAAACGGGTAACCACCAACAGGTCGGTGCGTTCCGATTCGGGCCTGGCGTACTGGCGCAGGTACTCCATGAAGTCGCCCATCGAGGAGTAGCCGTAGAATCCCACCTGGCTCAGCGTATAGCGTATGTCGTAGTTGGCGAACGCCTTGATGCCTTCGGGCGTGAACTCGTATTCCACCACGTCCACCGGCAGCAGTTCGTCGGTGGTGAAGGTCTTGCGGCTGGTGGGGCAGAGCACGCGCATGTCGGGATACATGAAGGTGTGGTCGCACTGCTTGCACGAAAAGATCGACGAGGGCTTGTCGTAGTCCACGCCGATATGCCGCAGCATATGGTGGCATTTGGGGCAGCGCAGCTCGCCGTCCCACTGATAGGCCGATTCGGGGGCCACGTGGGCGCAGCGGAAATGGTGCAGCACCGGTTCCTCGCGTATGTCGGAACTGCCGCACTGGGGGCAGCTCTCGAAAAAGAGCAGGTGGCTCTGGTGGCATTCGGGGCAAACGTGCGACTTGTCGATGAACCTCGTCTGCCGGATATAGCCCAGCCTCAGCAGCTGGGAGTGGAAGAAGTTGCGTTCCTCCAGCTGCAGGGTCTCCTGGTCTTCGAAGCGAAGCGTGTAGTAGTACAGTTCCATATAGCCCTCGCTCAGGCCGGGCGTGGGTTGCGAAGAAAAGGTGTACTGCCCGCGCGAGATGGCGTAGCGGCACAGCCTGAAGATTTCCTCGGCGTGCGTGACCACCGGTTCCGTACCCAGCAGGAAGTTGACCCGCTGCATGTGGGCGTAGATTTCCTCTATGCCCTGGGTAACGTTGTTGTCGGTGGGCAGGGCGGCGTAGCCGTCCACGATGATGGCGGCCTTGCCCAACCAGCCGATAAGCCTGCGGGTAACGTAGCAGGGCTTGAACCGGCATTTTTCGGACAACAGGGGCGAAGCCAGGCGGATGGCCAGCATATTGCGGTCCATCAGGGTATCGCTCACGTTGATGAATATGGCATCGAAATCCTCGAATGTCAATTCCGCCGTGCGGTCGATATCCACCACGTCGTTCACTACCAGGATGCGACGTCTGTTCGCATTGGTGACGATTGTATAGTTGTTGGTCATCGCGTTTCGTTGTTTATGAAGTCGGGACGCGTTCTCTGCAATCCTTTGTCGGTGGTGAACCACAGGTAGTCGTCTGCCTGCTCCTGCCGCTTGCGCATTTCCCAGTTGCGGATGCGCACGCGCACGGGCAAGCCGGCGGTAACCGCCCAGAAAGGCACGGTCTGGTTCGGCTCGAAGCGGAATGTAGCCACGAGCGATATGGCGTTCTTGGTAAAGTAACTGCGTAGGTTCTCGGGAATCGTTTCGGTGCGCAGACCCAGCGACGACACATGGGCGTCGAGGCTCACCTTGTCGGACACGATGATCTTGGCGTCCGAGCTTTGGTTGATGCGGTGAATCTTGTCCACCGGCACGTAGGCCACCACCTGCAGGTTGTTGGCGTCGAGGTTCAGGTGCTGCAGGGTCAGGATCTCTTCCTTGGCGAAGAAAATCATGCGTTCGGGCGCGTTCACGGTGGTGATGATCGACGAATCGCCCGCCAGACGGTAGCTTATGACGTTCGGCATGGCCGATGAACGCGTGTTGTCGTAGATCTGTCCTTGAACCGTGGGTTCCACATTCTTCTTGGCCGGCGCGAACTTGGGCGTGGTTTCCCGCTTCATGCGGCGCAGTACCGTAAGCTCGTGCCTGAGGGCTTTCAGCTTGGCCTCGCTTTCGGCTAACTGACGCTCTAAGTCGAGCTTGTGCGAGTTGGAACTCAAGCCGAGGCTGGCGTTGTGGCTTTCCACCTCAATCTGCTGCTTAAGCCCCTTTATCTTTACGTTCAGCACGTTTATTTCCTGCCGGGTGCTTTCGTAGCGCAGTGAGATCTCGCGGTGGCGCGCCACGATGCCGGCTTCCTCGTAGGGGTTGGCCTGCTTTACCAGCAGGTCTATCATATAATAGGAATAGAGCGTGTCGCCGGGAGCCACGATGTCGCCCGGCGACACATACACGCTGTCCACGTAGATGTCGAAGGGCGTGCGCATGCGGTTGGCTTCCACGTGGATGTATCCGTCGTATTCGGTATAGTAGGTGTGGTAGCCCACGTAAAAGCCGATGGCCACCAGGATCAGCCCCAGAATGCTGCCGGCTATGATCTGCTGGCGGTTCAGCTTGCGCTTGCGCTGCCGAAGGATCGCCTCGATGTTTTCTTTCTCTTCGGAAGACCGGTAGGTAAAGTTTTTCATCGTTCCTGTTTGTGGGCGTCTCCGCCAAAGGATGTTGTGCTGCAATATTGCAAGATCGAACCCTCGGCCAGCAGTTCCTGCAGGTCTATGAGGCGGTTGTTGCGCCTGTAGCCGAGTTCGATCATCTTTTCGAGGCAGAGCAGGTAGGTGTTGTATTCCTTGAGCCTTGCCTTGAGGTTGTATTCGCCGATACGCCCCCGGTAGGCCTGCGTGCGGAGGGCGATGTAGCCTTTAAGTTCCTTGAGCCTGAAATGTTCGCCTTCCATGGCGCGGTTCAGGCGTTCTATCTCCTCGCTGATGTAGAAGATGCGGTCGGACACCTGCGCGTAGAGGCGTTCGCGTTCGGCCCAAAGCACGTCCTGTTCGGCGCGGATGGCCTTGCGGCGGTAGCAGTGTTCGCCCGTAATGGGAATCGTAAAGGAGATGCCCGCGTCCACGTTCGAGGAATTGACCCGGTTGTCGGGACGTATGTAATAGGAATAGCGCACGAAAGGAGCCAGGTTGAAGTGCGACCAGTAACTCGTGTTCCTGGCCTGGCGTTCCAAAAGGCGGATGCGCAGGTCGAACAGTTTCATGTCGTTCTGCGACAGGTTGATGTGCTCGATCAAGGCGGCGGTGTCCACATGGATGGCGAACGCCCCCGTTTCGGAAAGCTGGGAGGCGGAGGGAAACTCGCCCGAGAGGGCGGCCAAGGCACGTTCGGCCTCCGCTTTCTCGTCGATTACCTTGAGCAGTTCGTCGCTGCTTATGTTCTCGCGTTCCAGCAGGTAGCGGTTGGCTTCGTGCAGCAGGTTCAGGTTTTCAAGGCGGTGTTGCAGTATGCCCGCAAGCAGGCTGTCGTGCAGAAAGCGGAAGTATTCGCGCTGCCGATATACCGAAAGCCCGAAGTCTTCGTTCTTCTTGGCCGTGCGTTCAATCTCGGTCTTCAGGCGCAGTTCCTCTAAGTTGCCCTTGCGCTTGAAGAGCGAGCTTTGCAGGAAATACCAGCGCAGTTCGGCCTGTATCTTGCCGTCGTAGGAAGAAACGGCATCGTCTTCATCGAAACCTAAGCTGTGGTCGAAACGGTAATAGACCTGCCCCGAGAGCTGCAGGCCGGTCTTATGCTTGAAGGCCTTCTGCTGCAGGCGCAGCCGTTCCATGTAGGCCGAGTCCAGGGGTGTGAGGCTGTCGGTGGCGAATGCCGCCAAAGTAGTGGAATCCTGGGGTGTCTCTTGGTCGGAAACCGTGTCGATAAAGGCAGTTTGAACGTTGAATATCAGCGAATCCAAGAGAATAAAGCGGGTTTCGAAACCCTGAAGTATGCCGGAATCGGTGGAAACCGCGTTTTGGGAAGCGAAAAGGGGAGCCATGGCTTTCCCCTGTTGGGCCGAAAGCCTCAAAATGCAAAACAACGAAAGAAATAAAAGCCCGGCGCGTTTCATTTTCAATGATTTTCGCTTCGTCTAAAGTTTCTTTCCCTTGGCGAAAAAACCAAAAGGATTTTCCTGCTGTTGGCATACCTGAAAGGTGAACCGCGTTCGACCATTCAGTTTATTCCCGTTTGCATGGGAATGGGTTTTGTGGTGTTAAATGGTTGCCTATCAATCTGATAGGCGCGATTTGCTTATTTTAAGCGCGCAAAGATAATAAAATAACTTTGCTATACAAATAGGTGATATCCAAACTTATCTGCGCCAAATGCAAACTTTTGCCACGAAACCTCAATCCAACAAAGGCGCAAATATAATAAAAGAATATTCAGAAAACAACAAAAAACGGAAAAAAGTTTTTTTCTGCCGTTTTCAACAACCTAGAAACGCTGTAAGAGCATGTAGATGAGTACACCCAGATAAGTGCCGGTGGCGTAGCCCAGCAATCCCACCACGATGCCGCTCAGCAGGCAGCGCCTGCTTTTGAGCAGGCTGGCCACCGTGGGCACGAACGGAGGCGAGAAGATAAGCCCCACCGCCGAGATGGTGAACAGGTCGGCATCCACCCGGCACCATTTCGAGAGCAGCATGTGCAGCCCGAAGCAAAGGCACAGCACCACGGCGATAAAGGCCAGCAGGCCGCCGGCTTGCGCGCCCACGTTCGACACCTGGAACCGGGAGGCTACCACAATGCTGAAAATCAAGATAAAATACATTCCGGCCTCGAACATCTTGGGGCTTTGACGCAATTTTTTCCAGAACGACAGGGCAATGGCCAAGGTGGTGATGATCAGAATGATGGAGATAACGCGGTAGTCGGGACTTACGCAGAGAAAGCTGAACGCGGCGGCTATCAGAGCCACCGCCACAGAACAGCCCAAGGGCAGGAGCAGGGCTTTCAGGTTGCCGCGCGAAAGCATGCCGTGGTAGTTCTCGAAACTGTCGGAATCCGCACCGGGCGTTTCCGCTGCGTGGGGACCCGTGCCTTCCTCGCGTTCGGGAATGTAGCGCAGAAACCTGCGTATCAGTCTGTAACCGCCCGCAATCAAAAAGGCGAGCAGGAAGAAGGTGATGAAGATCTCGAAGGTGTTCACCAGCAGGAAGGTTTCCGAAGCCGGTTGCAGCGCCATGTTGAGCGATGCCACGTTGGGCGTTCCTCCTGTGTAGAATCCTATCATGAGCCCGGCGGCCTTGTCCAGTTCGGGAATGCCTTGGTTCCTGAACAGCAGGAATGCCGCGACCACCGACAGGCAGGCGGCCGCCACGCCGCAGAAAAAGGCCGTGAAGGTTTTCTTGAGGCTCTTGGTCCAGGCCTTGAAATCGGCAGAGAACAGCATGAGCGGAATGGCCAGGGGAACGCAGAGGTTCTGCAGCCAGTCCTGGCAGGCGGCGATGCTTTCCGCCTGTGCCGACGAGGGCGAGGTAAGCCCGCTCAGCGACATAAGGATGCCCAGGGCGTAGGCCAGCACGATCGTGCCCGCTTTCGACAGCACCTTGAACCGGCCGTAAAGCCAGATAATGAGCAACGGCCCCAGGACATAGAGCGTAAGTATGATGAAGATACGCATGGATGTGCTTTTAGGCCGCAAAGATACAACATCGGAAAAAGACCCGCGTTCAAGGCTTCGTCCCCGAAAAAGCCGTACCTTCGCGCCATGATGCAACCCAAGACCGCCGTGGTGCTCCTTAACTGGAACGGCAAAAAGTTTCTGGAACAGTTCTTTCCGCTCGTGGTGGAACACACCTGCATGCCCGGTGTGGATGTAATCGTGGCCGACAACGCCTCCACCGACGCTTCGTTGGCCTATCTGCACGAAAAATTCCCGCAGATCAAGACGGTGGTGAACGCCCGCAACGAGGGCTTTGCCGGCGGCTACAACCTGGCCCTGCAGAAGATTCAGGACGAGGCGGTGGCGCAGGGCGAGCCTTACAGATACTTCGTGCTGCTCAATTCCGACATAGAGGTTACGCCTCATTGGGTGGAGCCGGTCATCGCCGCGATGGAGGCGGATGCTACCGTGGCCGCCGCCCAGCCCAAGCTGCTGGCCTACCATGACAAGACGCTTTTCGAGTACGCCGGTGCCGCCGGCGGTTTTATCGATAAATTGGGCTATCCCTTTTGCCGTGGCCGCATTTTCGATACCGTGGAAACCGACCGCGGGCAGTACGACACGCCCTGCCAGCTGCTGTGGGCCACCGGTGCCGCGCTTTTCGTGCGCGCCGACCTCTATCTGCAACACGGCGGCCTGGATGCCGACTTCTTTGCCCACATGGAAGAGATAGATTTCTGCTGGCGGATGCGCAACCTGGGCTATAAGATTATGTATGAACCGGCCTCGGTGCTGTATCATGTGGGCGGAGGCACTCTGCCCAAGACCTCTTCGCGCAAGACCTACCTTAATTTCCGCAACAACCTGAGCCTGCTCTACAAGAACCTGCCGCAAGACCGGCTTAGAAAGGTGTTGTTTGCCCGCTGGTTCTTAGACCGTCTGGCGGCGCTGGCTTTCCTGCTGAAGGGCGAGAAAGAAAACTGCAAGGCCGTTTTCCGGGCCCGCAAGGATTTCCGCAAGGCAATGGCGGACAACAGAAAGAAGCGCCGGTCCCTGCCGCAGCGCCCCGGTCTCACGGGGCTTTACAACCGCAGCATCCTCTGGCAATACCATCTAAAGAAAAAGAAGGTCTTCTCCGACCTGAACCCCTCCGACTTCCCGCAAGATAAGTAATAGGCAGATTGCCCGATAGTCCGTTCCGAAAGTTTGTCAGAACGTGACCGAACAGCCCGAGGGGCACAACGACGCAGATTGCCCGTTCTGACAAACTTTCTATGACAGACTTTCTAAGGCTAAGATCCCTAAGCGATACGAATCCATGCCGAATCCGGCAATGCTGCCCACGCACGCCGCCCCCACGAACGAAGTGCGGCGGAATTCCTCGCGCGCCGCGATCTGGCTCATGTGGATCTCGATAACCGGCAGGTCGATGGCCGCCACCGCGTCGCGCAGGGCCACCGAGGTATGGGTGTAGCCGCCGGCATTGAGCAGCACCATGCGCTCCTGGCTCTTGCATTCGTGCAGCATATTGATCAGTTCGCCCTCCACGTTGCTCTGGAAATAGGCGATGTCGTGTTGCGGAAACATCTCGCGCAGGGCGGGGATATAGTTCTCGAACGTCTCGCTTCCGTAAATATCTTTTTGCCGGTGTCCTGTAAGGTTCAGGTTCGGGCCGTTTACAATGGCTATTTTCATGGTGTCAGGGGGTGTTTAGGTTCCAGTCGATGGGCGTAAGTCCTTGTTGTTGCAGGATGGCGTTGGCCTGCGAGAAGTGCCGGCATCCGAAAAAGCCCCGGTAGGCCGACAGGGGCGAAGGGTGAACCGATTTGAGGATGTAGTGTTTGCCCGTATCGATTAGACTTGCCTTGGCTTGGGCGAAGCTGCCCCAGAGCAGGAACACCAGCCCGCTTTTGTGCTGGGAAAGGCTGCTGATAACGGCATCGGTAAAGGTTTCCCATCCGTGTTTCTGGTGGGAACCGGCCTGGTGGGCGCGTACGGTAAGGGTCGCGTTGAGCAGGAACACGCCCTGGCGAGCCCATTTGCCCAAATGCCCGCTGCGGGGAAAATCTATGCCTAAGTCCTGCTGTATTTCCTTGAATATGTTCACCAAGGAGGGCGGAAACGGGCACCCGTCGGGCACCGAAAAACAAAGTCCCTCGGCCTGCCCGGGTTCATGATAGGGATCCTGGCCTATCAGCACTACCTTTACGTTTTCGAAAGGAGTGCTGTTGAAGGCGTTGAATATCAGCTTTCCGGGAGGGTAAACGGTCTGGGTCTGCTTTTCCTGCACCAGAAAGCGTTTCAGTTCGGCGAAATAGGGCGCCTCGAACTGGGGGCGCAACACCTCCAGCCAACCGGGTTCTATTTGCGGATTAACGTATGCCATAGCGCATTCCGAATTTGTATTCGATATAAAAATTGAGGAATCCGAAAGGATTCTTCTTGTTCATCATCAGCGGGATCCGGGTAAAGTAAAAGTCGTACATCGCGCCGAATCCCAGGGTGTGGCTCAGTTTTTCGGACTTGCCGAACTCGAAGTTCAATCCCACCTTGGCGTAGATGCCCGGATAGGGGCGAAGACCCGAAAAGCCCTTGAGGATGTGGCTGCGCCTTACGATGTAGCCCACATCCTGGTGTTTGGGGTTGTTGGCTTCCATGCGTTCGAGCTTGAGCGTGCCCAAGGTGTCCTGCAGCACATAGACGTATTGGGGAAATGCCAGGCCGAGCGAGAATCCGCCCCGGTAGCTGAGTGCAACCTGCACGCCGCCCCAGTGAGGCTTCTCGTTCATGACCCAAAGGCCGCCGTAGCCGGCGCGCAACATGCAGAAACTGTTGAGCATGCCGTATTTGTAGCTGCGGCCCTGCCCGTACCAGTTCACGGCCTTGGTCTTGGGGTTTATCTGGGTGGAGAACTCCACGTTCCAGCCCGAATAGTGGAATTTTCTGTTCAGGAAACCTTGTTCGTAACCAATGGAGAATCCGCCCGTATGGAGTTGGGCGTAGATGAAGCGTTCCTTTTGGTAGATGTAGGAGCGGGGAGGTACGAAATCTTCGTAGGCCAGCACCTGGGCAAGCGAAACGGCGGATTGCAGGAGAAGCAAGCCGAAAATCACCGAGCGGAAAATGCCGTGCCGTTTCATATCCTTAAGCGCGTGTTCGAACCGGTTTAATACGGCAGCGGTTCTACCTTATAGTGATTGCCGTAGGCAGGGCAGAGATGCTGGCTGCCCGAACAGGAGCAGAGCGCCGCCGCCAGAAAGGCCGTAAGTACAAATCCCAAAAGGAAAAGGATCCGCTTCTTGCGCATGATTTCAAGATTAGGAGTCAAAAGTAGTAAAAGTCGAGAGCAGAAGCAAATCTTGATTTGGTTCTGCCGAGACGGGCTACTTTCAACGGAGTTAAAAGTAGTAAAAGTCGAGAGCAGAAGCAAATCTTGATTTGGTTCCTATGATACTTATACGGATATTTATTACAATTTTGCAGTGAATATCCGTCTAAATATGAAATATAACTATTAATCAATATTTTGTGTTTTATCAAACAAGGACATTCTGACTCCCGTCAGGCCGCAAGGGGAGTTGCACCGGTTCAGTCTTAATGTGAACTATTTGTTTCAATGTATTGATAATTAGTTGTAAAATGATTTATAACTTGTATTCACGTATATTTGTTGTAAATTTGCAGTAAATATCCGTCTAGCTACGATGAAAAAGTGTGTGAGCAGGCCTCTGTATTTACAGAAGCTGATGGTCCGCCGGGATAACGGGGAGATAAAGATTGTAACCGGCTCCCGCCGTTGCGGTAAGTCGTGGCTTTTAAAGAGGCTGTATCGGGATTATCTGCTTGAAGATGGCGTTCCGGAACAGAACATCATTGTCGTTTCTTTCGATACGGACGAAGATATGGAGGGGGGCGATTTGCTGAACCCTGCCGTCCTCAAGAAATATCTTTATTCGAAAATCAAGAATGAGGACGAGAACTATTACGTCATGCTCGACGAAATCCAGATGGTGCCGGGCTTCGAACGTATCGTGAACGGTTTGAATGCCAAGGAGAATGTGGATGTGTACATTACCGGCAGCAATTCGAAGTTCCTCTCGAGCGACATCAATACCATACTCCGTGGCCGGGGTGATGAAATCAGGGTCTATCCGCTTTCGTTCAAGGAGTTCGCCTCCGACAGGGAAGAATCGGTCGGGGAATTGTGGAAAGAATACTATACCTACGGCGGTATGCCGGCCTTGCGCAATCATAAGACACCGGAGCAGAAGATCGCGTATCTGCAGCGGCTTTGGAGCAAAACATACATAGACGATGTGGTGGAAAGGAACGGTGTCAGGAACCGGCAGGCATTGGAGGGCTTGGTGAATGCGCTTTGCTCCGCGATCGGCTCGCTTTCGAATCCACACAAAATAAGCAACATGATGCAGAGCGTGGCTAAAGTCAAGGTGGAACCGGAAACACTGGCGCTCTATATGGAGTATCTGGATAACGCCTTCTTGTTCGAGGGTGCCCGTCGGTACGATGTAAAGGGACGCCGCTATTACGAATCCATGAAGAAATACTATGCCGTGGACGTGGGGTTGCGTAATGCCCGCTTGAATTTCCGTCAGCAGGAAATCAATCATATCATGGAGAATGTGGTCTATAACGAACTGCGTGTTCGTGGATACCTTGTGGATGTAGGGGTGGTGGAAAGCCGCCGGATGAAAGACGGGATAAGCGAATACAAACAGCTGGAGGTCGATTTTATCGCCACCGACGGTGTGGAGAAATACTATATCCAGTCGGCCTACAGTCTGGCGAACGAAGCTAAACGGGAACAGGAGGTGGCGTCTTTCAAGAATATCGGCGACTCGTTCCGCAAGATCGTTATCGTGGCCGACGACATCGCCTCCTATATAGACGACAACGGCTTCATCTACATGAGCCTGTTCGAGTTCCTTCAAAAAGACGGCATCGTGTAAGGGTTGGGGCTCGGGAAGAAAACCACTTGTAAAACTGCGGTAAAGCCATTACCTTTGCCACCCGTGCGCGTAACGCGCTCCTTTCAGCCGATTTTTAACAATTAAAACAACTATAAGACTTATGGCCTCTGTTAAGGTATTGACCGTAAATCCCGGTTCGACTTCAACCAAAATCGCTGTATTCGTTGACGAAAACAATGTTTTTCAGAAGAACATCAAGCACAGCGCCGAAGAATTGGCTCCCTATGCCGAAATCACCGACCAGTTCGCGTTCCGCCGCGACATGATCATCAACGTAATCAAGGACGAGGCCAAGATGGATATGTCGGAATTCGACTACGTGGTGGGGCGTGGCGGTTTGGTCAAGCCGGTGGCTTCAGGTATCTACGAAGTGAACGAAGCCTTGAAGAGAGACCTCCGCGTCGGCGTTACCGGCAAGCATGCCAGCAACCTGGGCGGTTTGATCGCCGCCGACCTGGCGCAGATGAGCGGCAAGGCCAAGGCCTATATCGCCGACCCCGTGGTGGTTGACGAGCTGGATGAAGTGGCCCGCATCACCGGCCATCCCGCGTTCAACCGCGTTTCGGTGTTCCACGCCTTGAACCAGAAGGCCATTGCCCGTACCTATGCCAAGGAACACGGCAAGAAATACGAAGAACTGAACCTTATCGTGGTTCACTTGGGCGGCGGTATCAGTGTGGCCGCCCACCGCAAGGGGCTGGCGGTGGATGTGGACAACTGCCTGGACGGCAACGGAGCCTTCAGCCCCGAACGCAGCGGCAGCTTGCCCTGCGGTGAATTGATCGATGCCTGCTTCAGTGGCAAATATACCCAGGCGCAGCTGCGCAAGATGGTGTGCGGCCAGGGCGGTTACGTGGCCTACCTCGGCACCAACGACGCCTACGAAGTGGAACTGCGCGTAAAGGCCGGCGACGAAAAGGCCGCCTTGATCGAACAGGCCATGATCTATCAGGTGTCCAAGGAAGTGGGTGCCCAGGCCACCGTGTTGAAAGGCAAGGTGGACGCCATCCTCATTACCGGCGGTATCGCCCGTGGCAAAGACTTCGTGGAAGCCATCAAGGAACGCGTTTCGTTTATCGCCCCCGTGTTCGTATATCCCGGTGAAGACGAAATGAAGGCCTTGGCCATGAACGCCTATATGTTGCACAAAGGCGAGATAACCGCCAAGATCTACGCCTAATTTCCTCCAACCCAAAAGCATTGCAGAAATGATAGCAGAACAGTTATTCAAGCCCAAGTCGATTGTCGTTGTGGGCGCTTCGGAAGACACTTCCAAGCCCGGCGGTAAAATCGTGAAACATATCGTGGACGGCAAGTTCAACGGCCCCGTCTATACCGTCAATCCCAAGGCGGACACCATTCAGGGCTTGCCCTGTTACCGCAACGTGCACGATTTGCCGCAGGTGGATCTGGCCGTGATCGCGGTGGCCGCCAAGTTCGCCCCCGAGGCGGTGAAGGTGCTTACCGAAGAAAAGAACACCCGGGCGGTCATTATCATTTCGGCAGGCTTCGGCGAAGAAGGACACGAAGGCAAGGTGCTCGAAGACCAGATTGTAGGCTACTGCAACAAGGTGGGCGCGGCCTTGATCGGCCCCAACTGCACCGGTATCCTTACCTCGCACCACCACAGCATCTTCTCCACTCCAATTCCCGAATACGACCCCCAGGGCTGCGACTTCATTACCGGCAGCGGCGCCACGGGCGTGTTCATTCTCGAATCGGCCATTCCCGCCGGCCTGCGTTTCGCCAACATCTTCGCCGTGGGGAACTCCGCCCAGCTGGGTGTGGAAGAAATTCTGGAACACTTGGACGAAACCTTCGATCCCAAGACCAGCTCGCACGTAAAGCTGCTTTACATCGAGAACATCCGCAATCCGCAGAAACTGCTCAAGCACGCCCGCTCCTTGATAGGCAAGGGCTGCCGTATCGCCGCCGTGAAGGCCGGTTCTTCCGAAGCAGGAAGCCGCGCCGCCTCCTCGCATACGGGTGCGCTGGCCTCTTCGGACGTGGCCGTCGATGCCCTGTTCCGCAAGGCCGGCATCGTGCGCTGCTACGGCCGTCAGGACTTGATGACGGTGGCCTCCATTTTCCAGCTGCCCGAACTGAAGGGCAAGAACATCGCCATCATCACCCATGCCGGCGGGCCTGCGGTCATGCTTACCGACGCCCTTTCCAAGGCCGGTCTTAACATTCCCAAGATCGATCCCAAGAAGGCGCAGCCCCTTAAGGAAAAACTGTTTCCCGGCTCCTCGGTGGCCAATCCCATCGACTTTCTGGCCACTGGAACGGCCGAGCACCTGGGCCTGATTATCGATGCCTGCAACAACGACTTCGACGAGATCGACGCCATGGTGGTTATTTTCGGAACGCCCGGCTTGGTGCGCATTTTCGATGTCTATAAGCTGTTGGACGAAAAGATGAAGACCTCCAAGAAGCCCATCTATCCCGTGCTTCCCGCCGTGGTTACGGCCAAGGAGGAAATCGACGAGTTTCTGGGCAAGAACCATGTGAACTTCGCCGACGAGGTGGTGTTCGGTTCCGCCTTGGGCCGCGTGTTCTACACGCCCAAGCCCGAAGACGACCGCATCAGCATGGACGGCGTGGACAAGGCGGCCATCCGCAAGGTGATCGACGGCAATCCCGACGGCTACCTCGCCCCCGACCAGATACAGATACTGCTCGACTCCTGCGGCGTTCCCCGTGCCGGTGAGGCGGTGGTTACCACGGCCGAAGATGCGGTGGCGTCCGCCGAAAAGCTGGGCTATCCCCTGGTGATGAAGGTGGTGGGACCCGTGCATAAGTCGGACGTGGGCGGCGTGGTGCTCAACGTAAAGGACGCGGCCACGGTGCGCGCCGAATTCGGGCGCATGATTAAGATCAAGGATACCACCGCCATCCTGATGCAGCCCATGCTCTCGGGCATGGAGATCTTTGCCGGGGTCAAGTATGAACCCAAGTTCGGGCATATGATCCTCTGCGGTCTGGGCGGTATCTTCATCGAAGTGCTCAAGGACGTGAAGTCCGGCTTGGCGCCCCTTACCGCCGCCACTGCCAAGACGATGATCGAAGGTCTCAAGGGCTACAGGATGCTGCAGGGTGTGCGCGGTCAGGAAGGCGTGAACATCGAGGCCTTCGCCCGCGTGGTCGAATCGCTCTCCAAGCTTGTGGCCGTGGCGCCCGAAATCCAGGAAATGGATATCAACCCGCTGTTGGGCAACGCCAAGGGCGTGGTGGCCGTGGATGCCCGTATCCGCATCGAAAAATAATCCTTAGTATATAATGTATCCCGTGTATGGTGCTTCCGTGCACGGGATTCTTTTTGTCCGTTCAAACCTAAAACCGACCCTCTCATGAAGCTTACCTATCGGGATCTGCTGCTGCTCTTGCTCGTGGTGGCGCTTTTCTTACCCTTTTTCCTCTCGCAGGGACTGTATCACGCATACTTGGATTTCAACGCGCGCCACGCCGTGTTTCTGGGCGGGGTGAAGTTCGCGGTGCTTTCCACGATAGGCGAAGTGCTGGCCTTGCGCATACGTACCGGTTCTTATGCCGGCTTGAAGGGTTTCGGCGTATTTCCCCGCATGGTGGTGTGGTTTTTTCTGGGTGCGTGGATCGTGATGGCCATGCGTATCTTCGGGGCGGGCGCACCGCTTTTGGCCGACTACGTGTTCAATGCCGAGGGCGGGATTGTCGCGGCCATGGCGGGCGGCATCAGTTTTTACAAGTTCGTGGGCGCGTTCTTTATCTCCCTGTTGCAGAACACCGCTTTTGCGCCCGTGTTCATGACCCTGCACAAGATTACCGACACCCATATCATGAACTGCGGCGGGACGCTGCGGGCGTTCACCACGCCCATACGGGTAGGGGAGATTATGGCCGGCATGAACTGGCGGGTGCAGTGGTCTTTCGTGTTCAAGAAAACCATTCCCTTCTTCTGGATTCCGGCGCACACCGTAACCTTTATGCTTCCGGGCGAATATCAGGTGCTTTTCGCCGCGTTCCTCGGCATTGTGCTGGGGGTGATCCTGGCCTTCGCCGCCAACAAATAGGCCAGAAAGCGTTTTGGAGGGGGCATCAGCTTCGTTGCGGAGGCTTCGTTATTTCGGTCATTTACAAAAGTAAGCTCCCTCAAGCCGAAGCCTCCGCGCCTCGCATCTACCCCTCCAAAACGCTTTTTACATTGTTTGGCTAATAGGGTGCGTGAAATATTTTTTTTGTTGATTCGGCTGGAAATCAGGTTGTTTTTGATATTCGGTGGTTCTGGTGGATAAAAAAAACGGAAAAAATTTTTGCAGGAATCAAAAAAGATGTATCTTTGCACCCTCTTTCGCCGACAGCAGTGTTGAAGAAAGATGTATCGCCGGCCCGTTCGTCTAGTTGGCCTAGGACGCAAGGTTTTCATCCTTGAAATCAGGGGTTCGAATCCCCTACGGGCTACCAAAAATTTAGAGTAGAAATGGCAAACCACAAATCAGCTGCAAAACGTATCCGTTCGTCAGCCGCGAAATACGAACACAACCGTTACTACGCAAAAACCATGCGTAATGCCTTGAAAGAATTCCGTGCTATCACCAACAAGGCTGAAGCTGCTGAAAAGATGAGCAAGATGGTGTCGATGATTGACCGTTTGGCCAAACACAACATCATCCACAAGAACAAGGCCGGCAACCTCAAGTCGGAAGTGATGTTGCAGGTGAACAAATTGCAATAGTAGAAGAATGACTCCGGTTTTTCCGGAATAAGAGAAAGGGGCTTTCCGCACGGAATGCCCCTTTCTTGTTTTTTGTGTATTTAAATTGTAGATTTACAGCGCGTAATCAATGCAAAATACGGACTTGAAAAATTTGTAAAAGTCAAAAAAAAGTCGTTCCTTTGCACCAAGTTTAACCAACAAAAATTAAGAAGATCATGTCAGAAATTGCAAATGATGTAAAAGCTATCATCGTTGACAAGCTTGGTGTAGACGAAAAGGAAGTTACGCCCGAAGCAAACTTTACCAACGACTTGGGCGCTGATTCATTGGATACGGTAGAATTGATTATGGAATTCGAAAAGAAATTCGGTATCTCCATTCCCGATGACCAAGCCGAAAAGATTGCTACCGTAGGTGATGCAATCAAATATATTGAAGAGAACAAGAAGTAATTTTTGTTCTTGCAATAGAAAAGAAGAGAGGCGGGAAGCAAGACCATTGTTTTCCGCCTTTTCACGCTTAAAAGAAACGGCTCGCAAGAGCCGCGATTAACACCTTTTATCTTTCAATTGTATGGAATTAAAGAGAGTGGTTATTACCGGGATGGGGGCGCTGACCCCGATAGGCAACAATCTGAACGACTATTGGAATGCGCTTTTGGCCGGCACCAGCGGTGCGGCGCCCATCACCCGTTTCGATGCAAGCCTTTTCAAGACGCAGTTCGCCTGCGAATTGAAGGGGTTCGACATCAATCAATTCATGGACCGCAAGGAAGCGCGTAAGCACGACTTCTTTTCACAATACGGCATTGTGGCTTCCGATGAAGCCGTGGCCGATTCGGGTATCTTGAACGACCCGAAGTTGGATAAAGACAGGGTAGGCGTTATCTGGGCGTCGGGTATCGGCGGTTTGATTAGCCTTTACCACGAAGTTTCCGACTTCGCCAAAGGCGACGGAACGCCCCGTTTCAATCCTTTCTTTATTCCCAAGATGATCGCCGACATCGCTGCCGGCCACATCAGTATCAAAAACGGATTCAAGGGACCTAACTTCGCCACCGTTTCGGCCTGCGCATCTTCGGCCAACGCCCTGGCGGAAGCATATATGTACATCCGCATGGGCAAGGCCGACGCCTTTGTCTGCGGCGGTTCGGAAGCGGCCGTAACCCCCGCCGGCATCGGTGGTTTCAACTCCATGCACGCCCTTTCCACGCGCAACGATGATCCCGCAACGGCTTCGCGTCCTTTCGACAAAGACCGCGACGGCTTCGTATTGGGCGAAGGTGCGGGTGGCTTGGTGCTCGAAGAACTGGAGCACGCCAAAGCCCGCGGCGCCAAGATTTACGCCGAGATTGTGGGGGCCGGACTTACCGCCGACGCCTACCATATGACCGCCCCCGACCCCGAGGGTTCCAGTGTGGCGCGCGCCATGCGGCTTGCCGTGGAGGAAAGCGGTTGCAGGATGGAAGACGTGGACCATATCAACACGCACGGCACTTCCACGCCCGTAGGCGATGTGGCCGAAATGACAGGCATCCTGAAGGCTTTCGGCGAGCATACCTATAAGATCAACATCACTTCCACCAAGTCCTGCACGGGTCACCTGTTGGGAGCCGCCGGTGCCATCGAGGCCATCGCCACGGCCATGGCGGTAAAGAACGACATCGTTCCGCCCACCATCAACCACTTTACCGACGACCCCGCTCTGGACAACAAGATTAATTACACATTCGGACAGCCTCAGAAACGCCGCGTGGACTTTGCCTTGAGCAATACGTTCGGTTTCGGCGGACACAATGTCTCGATGGCGTTCCGTAAGTACGTGGAATAGTATTCGTTTTCTCTATGTTTGGATTTGTAGCTTTCTGCTTTTCGAAAGACAAGAAGCTGTACAAGGCCATGAAAAATATTCTTGGGTTCTATCCCAAGAATATTTTTTTGTACAGGCTGGCTTTCATGCACCGTTCGGTTTCCCGTGTTTCGGGTTCGTTAAAAAGCAATAACGAACGTCTGGAATATCTGGGCGATTCGGTGATCAGCACCGCCGTGGCGCATTATCTGTTTAAGCGTTACCCCAATAAAGACGAGGGTTTCCTTACCGAGATGCGTTCGAAAATGGTGAGCCGCGCCACCTTGAACAAAGTGGCGCTCAAGATGGGGCTGCACGAACTGCTCAACATCGACACCAAGTCGGGCGGCTATAAGTCGGTGGACGGAAACGCCCTCGAGGCCCTTATCGGCGCCGTCTTTCTCGATAAAGGCTACCGTTTTACCGAAAGGGTGCTGTTGCGCCGGGTCATTGCCATCCATATCGATATGGACGAGATCGAGAGCCGCGACTGGAACTACAAGAGCAAACTCATAGACTGGGGGCAGAAAGAGCGTTTCAAGATACATTTCCAGGTGATGGGCGCCCTGCACCAGAAAGGCAAGAAACTCTATAAGGTAGGTGCCATGGTGAACGAAGAGGTTTGGGGCGAGGGTATGGACCAGTCCATCAAGGCCGCCGAACAGATCGCTTCCGAAAACGCCTACAAGAACCGGGTGCTTCCGTACATCGAGAAACAATCCAAGAAAGGCTACCGCAATCCCTTGCCCGATGCGGTGCAGGTTCCCAAGCCGGCTCCGAGACCTAATCCGGTAGAGGAAAAACCGGCCATGCCTGCGGAACAAGCCGTGCAAAACGAAGAACAGGCGCAGAATCCCGCCTGTGTTCCCGTGGTGGCGGAATCCGCGCCTGTCTATGGGGTTTCTGTCGAAGCCACCATCAGCGCCAGCCTCTTTGCCACGGACACGCCGCGGCAAGAGGAAGCGTCTAAGCCGGAATCTATTTAAAGGCGATATTCTCGCCCGTCGTGAATTTCTCGCAGTAGCGGCATTTCAGCTTGGTGCTGCCTTCGCCCTGCATTACCGTAAAGTCGGTTTCGATCACCTCGTGGTTGGTGATGCAGTTGGGGTTCATGCACTTTACGATACCTTTCACCTTGTCGGGCAGGCTTACCTTGGCCTTGTTCACCACTTCGAAATTCTTGATCTCGATAATCGTGGCGTTGGGGCTTACGAGCGCCACCTTGTTCACCTCTTCGGGCGCGAAGAAACGGTTGGCCACCTTGATGATGCCTTTCTTGCCCAGTTTCTTGCTTTCGAGGTTCGAACCCAGATACACGGTCTCGCTGCTTTGGCCGAGTTCGAGCAATTGCAATACCCGGAACACCTGGGCGGCGTCGATATGGTCGATAACGGTTCCGTTTTCGAGCGCGGAAACGATTAATTCTTTTTTAGCCATGACTGTATGGAATGTTTAAGTGAATATTGTGTGGATTATTGTTTGGCACCCAGAATGAGCGCCATCAGCGCCTGACGCACGAACACGCCGTTCTTGGCCTGCTGGAAGTAGTAGGCGTAGAGCGTATCGTCCACATCGGTGGCGATTTCGTTGACGCGGGGCAGGGGGTGCAGGATCTTCATCGTTTCCTTGCAGCCTTGCAGCATGGCCTTGTTCAGGATATAGGCGTTCTTGACCTTTTCGTATTCCATGAGGTCGGCGAAGCGTTCGCGCTGCACGCGGGTCATGTAGATGATGTCGGCGAAGGGAATCACGTCGGAGAGTTCGGTGTATTGGTGATACTCGAGGTTGCGGTCCTTGATGGTCTGCTTGACGTAGCTGGGAAGTTTCAGTTCCACGGGTGAAACCAGGTGGAAGGTGCAGTCGAAGTTGCAGAGCGCCTGGGTCAGCGAGTGCACGGTGCGGCCGTATTTGAGGTCGCCCACGAACGCGATGTTGAGCTTGTCGAGACGGCCCTGGGTCTTGCGGATCGAATAGAGGTCGAGCAGACATTGGGTGGGGTGCTGGTTGGCTCCGTCGCCCGCGTTGATCACCGGCACGCCGGCCACTTCGGAAGCATAGCGGGAGCTGCCTTCCTTGGGGTGGCGCATCACGATAAGGTCGGCGTAGTTGCTTACCATCGTGATGGTGTCTTTGAGCGACTCGCCCTTGGTGGTGCTGCTGGAAGAAGCGTCGGAGAAACCGATGATGCGGGCGCCCAATTGGTTGGCCGCGCTCTCGAAGCTGAGTCGGGTGCGGGTGGAGGGCTCGAAAAAGAGCGTGGCCACCACCTTGTCGGCAAGGATGCGCTGGTGGGGATTCTTTTCGAAGTCTTCCGCCACGTCCAATACGTGCAGTTGCTCTTCTTTGCTGAAGTCGGTAATGGAGATGAGGTTTTTGTTTTTCATGAGTATGTTGTTAGCTGTTATACAAAGGTGCGGAAGCGGTCAGGGGCGAAAATCCGGCAAAAAAAAAAGCGGCCTTTGAAAAGGTCGCTTAACGGATGCCGCTCGGAAACAATGGCTTCTTGCAAAGGAAAAACGATTGCGGGAGCCCCGGTCGATGCCGATACGGGATTCATCGCTCTCCTGACGTTCGTTTTCCATGCCATATCGGAATGCAAAAATAGGGCATTTCCCCTCCGCTTTTACACAAGGCGGAGGGAAGTTATCAACAAATGAGGCGTAATGCCGCTAAAAGCCCGCGAAATCGAAGAAGAGGGTGGGGATGATCAGCAGGAAGCCCACGCAGATCAGAAAGAGGATAAACTTCCATGCCCAGCGGAACCACAGCGCGTACGGAATCCTGGCCACGCCCAACACGCCCAGGAGGATGCCCGAGGTGGGGGTGAGCATATTGGTGAAACCGTCGCCGAACTGGAAGGCCAGCACCGTGGTCTGTCGCGAGATATGGATCAGGTCGGCGAACTGGCTCATGATGGGCATCGTGAGGGCGGCCTTGGCGCTGCCGGAGGGCATCACCACGTTGAGCAGGGTCTGGAACGCGTACATCACGCCCACAGAGGCCGTTTCGCCCATCCTCGACATGGCCGAGGCCACCCCGTGCAGCATCGTGTCGATGACCTTGCCTTCTTGCAGCACGAAAATGATGCCGCTGGCCAGTCCGATCACCATGGCCGGCACGAGAATGTCTTTCACGCCTTCGAGGAACAGTCCCATCACCTTGTCGAGCCCCTTGCCGGCGGCAAGTCCCGCGCAGAGGCCCATGGCCAGGAACAGCGCCGAAATCTCCATGATGTACCATCGGTAGCCCAGCACCCCGATCACCAGGTAAAATACGGTAAAGAACAGCAGCTGCAGGTTGAAGGCCGCCACCGATTTACGGCAGGAGAACGCGCCCCACAGCAGGAAAAGCCCCGCGAGCACCGGCAGCAGGCAGAGGCGCACCGCCTGCGTGCCGATCTCGATTTGCGTAAACGGAAACCGGCACGCGAAATACACCTGCACGGCGCTCAGGAACACGAACACCGCGTAGAGCGTGCGCGGCACGGACGTCTTTTCGGCCTCTTGTTCCTTTTCTTCGTGCGCCCGCCTGCGCCAGTACTCGTCTATCTTGTGGACGGGCGATTTCTGCGGGTCGCGCTTCACGCGCCGGGCGTACCAGAGTATGAACACGAGCGCGATGGCCGTGAGCACCGCCCAGCAGAACACCCGGTAACCCAGGCCCGAAAAGAGCGGAATGCCCGCGATGCCCTGGGCGATGCCGATGGTGAAGGGATTGAGCATGGCGCCGGCGAAGCCCACGTGCGCGGCCAGATATGAGATGCACACACCCGTAAGTGAGTCGTAGCCCATCGAGATGGCCATGGGCACGAACACGATGATGAAGGCGATGGTTTCCTCGCTCATGCCGAACACCGCTCCGAAAAGGCTGAACATGACCGAGATAAAGGCCAGCACCACCAGGTCGATGTCGATCTTGCGCAGCCATTTCTTCTGTCGGCAGGCCTGGGTAAAGCGCACGAACGACTGTACGCCTTTGTCGATGGCCTTGGTGCTGTTCAGGATCCAGAACGCGCCGCCCACCATAAGCACGAACACGATGATGTCGGCCTTGTCCACGAATCCCTTGAACAGGGCGAACAACACCGAATAGGTTTGCGGGGCGGGCTCCACGTAATGGAACGAGTTGTCGACCACCACGCTGCGCGTTACGCCGTTTACCGTCTGGCTCTCGCGCAGGTACTCCCCGCCGGGAATGAACCAGGTGAGTACGGCGGCCACGAGAATGATGTAGCAGACAATCGTGAATGTTCCCGGAATCTTTTTCATGCCTCGCAGATTTCGGCGACCACGAACGTGCTGCCGCCCACATAAATCAAATCGTCCTTGCCGGCCTGTTTCCTGGCGGCTTCCAAGGCGAGCGGCACCGAATCGTAGCCCTTGCCGTGCAGGCCGTGTTTCTCGGCGGCTTCCTGCAGTTCCTTTACCGGCAGGGCGCGTTCCTGAGGCGCCTGACAGAAATAATAGGCGGCCGATACCGGCAGCAGTCCCAGTATGGTGCTTATGTCTTTGTCTTTTACCATGCCCCACACGATATGCAGGCGTTTGTAGTCGATCTTTGAAATCTGCTGCAAGACGAGCCGTATGCCGGCCTCGTTATGTCCCGTGTCGCAGAAAACCAGCGGGTTCCTGCCCAGGCACTGCCAGCGGCCCATCAGCCCGGTGTCTTGGGCGGCATGGGCGATGCCGTGTGCGATGGCACTCTCCGGCAGGTCGAATTCCTGCTTGAGGATATCGAGGGCCGCGAACACGCCGATCAGGTTCTTGGTTTCGTAGCGGTCGCCCGCCAGGTCGCACGAAAGCCCGCTCAGGTAGGGCTGGCCGTATTTGAGCACGTCGAACGAGAACGACAGTCCTTCGTTGCGCACGTTCTGCAGCGAGAACACGGTGTCGGCGAACAGAATGGGCGCGTTCTTTTCTTTGGCGAAACGGCTGAACACGGGATGGACCGCCAGCTGGCTCTCGCTGACGACCACCGGCACGCCCTCCTTGATGATGCCCGCTTTCTCGGCGGCGATCTTGGGCAGGGTGTCGCCCAGAAACTGCATGTGGTCGAGGCTTATGTTGGTGATGAGGCTCAGCTGGGGCGTGATCACGTTGGTGGAGTCGAGCCGTCCGCCCATACCCACCTCGATTACGGCGATGTCCACCTGCTCCTGGGCGAAATGGTCGAAGGCCATGGCCACCGTCATCTCGAAGAACGACGCCTTTACCTTGGCGAACATCTCCTTGTTCCGTTCGTAGAAATCCACCACGGCGTTCTTGGAAATCATCCGGCCGTTGACGCGTATGCGCTCGCGGAAATCGCGCAGGTGGGGCGAGGTGTAAAGCCCCGTCTTGTAGCCGGCGGCCTGGAATACCGAGGCCAGCAGGTGGGAGCAGGAACCCTTGCCGTTCGTGCCGGCCACGTGCAGGGTCTTGAAGCGGCGGTAGGGATGGTTCAGTGCCTCCATCATCTGCTCGGTGTTCTTGAGGTTGGGCTTGTAGGCCGCCGCCCCGATGCGCTGGAACATGGGCAGGCTGTGGTACATGATGTCGAGAACCTCCCGGTAGCGCCGGTCTTCTTCCTGCGCGCGTCCGTTCACCACGCACACCTCCGGGTTTATCTCCACCTGAAACTTCTGCCATACATTGGCCTTGATGCGCATGGCCAGATCCCATATCTCGTCGCCGGTGGCGTTCCCGTGGTTCACCAGCACCAGCGCCTGTTTCTCATATACCCCCGCATCGCCCTCGCGGTAGCCTTTCCAGCCGCATTGGTCGATGAGCCAGGCCGCCGAGAGCTTGTAGCCGTCGCCCGTCCGGTGGGCGGGAATCTTCGGGTAGGAAATGCGGAGTTCCTCCATACGCTTTTCGCTAACCACGGGGTTGGTGAAGAAACTGCCCACGCTGCCCAGTTGCTTGAGGTCGGGCAGTTTCTGCCGGCGCAGCGTGGCCACCGCCTGCGAGATGGCGGCAATGTCGTGTTCCCTGCCCTCGGGCAGCAGCTGTGAAATGCCGTCGTACTCCACATGCGGATTGGCCAGTTTGCCCAGACGCAGGGCCACCGACCATACGATAAGCCGGTTCTGGTGCTTGAAACGGCTGCTCCGGTAGGCGTAGCGGCATTCTTCTTTCGGAATTTCGTAGAACTGCCGGGTCTCGGTGTCGAACACTTCCACGCTCTCCACCGTGTCGGCTATCTCCGCCCCGTAGGCGCCTATGTTCTGCACCACCGCGCCGCCCACGCTGCCGGGAATGTCGGTAAGGTTCTCCAGTCCCCACCAGCCCTGCTGCACGGTCTTGCGCACCAGGTCGCGCCACACCTCGCCCGCGCCCACGCGTAGCACCACCGAGATGGTGTCTTCGCGCACCAGTTCCACGCCCTTGTTGGCCAAGCGCACCACCAGTCCTTGAAAATTGCCCAGGAACAAGGTGTTGCTGCCGCCGCCCAGCCAAAAGGCCGGCAGGCCGGAAAAAGTAGGGTCGGCCAGCAACTGCTGCAGTTCGTCTTTCTGGGAAACTTCGGCGTAGTAGGCGCAGTCTATGTCTATTCCGAACGTATTGAACTTCTGTAGGGGCCAGTCCTGTTTGATTTCCATCTTACTGTTTCTTTTTCGCGTTCTTTTTCGCGCCGGCCTTCGCCTTGGTTCCGCCTTTTTTCAGGCCGGCGGAGGGCAGGGCCAGTTTTTCCTTTAAAAAATGTCCCGTATGGGATTCCTTTACGTTTACGAGTTCTTCGGGAGTTCCCTCGAACACGATGTTGCCGCCCTCGGCACCGCCTTCGGGCCCCACCTCGATCACCCAGTCGGCCAGTTTCACCACGTCTAACTGGTGTTCGATCACCAAGACCGTGTGTCCGCGCTCGATCAAGGCGTCGAACGCGATCTGCAGCTTGCGTATGTCGTGGAAATGCAGTCCCGTGGTGGGTTCGTCGAAGATAAAGAGCGTGTGCCCCTTCTCTTCGGCCTTGCCCCGGCAGAGGAAGTAGGCCAACTTTACGCGCTGGGCCTCGCCCCCGGAGAGGCTGCTCGACGACTGTCCTAAGTGCAGGTATCCCAAGCCGACGTCTTGGAGAACCTGCAGTTTGGCGCACAGACGCTTTACGCAGGCGTTGTCCGGATCGGCGGAAAAAAACTCCAACGCCTCGTCGATGCTCATTTCCAGCACGTCGGCAATGTTCTTGTCGCGGTATTTTATTTCCAGCACCTCGTCCTTGAAGCGTTTGCCGTGGCATTGGTCGCATTCTAAAAAGAGGTCGGCCATAAACTGCATCTCCACCTTGATGGTGCCCTCGCCCTGGCAGGCCTCGCAGCGTCCGCCCTGCACGTTGAACGAGAAATAGCCGGGCGCGAAAAGCCGTTGCCTGGCCAGGGGCTGGGCGGCGAAAAGCTCGCGTATGTCGTCGAAGGCTTTCAGGTAGGTGGCGGGATTGGAGCGGCTGGAACGGCCTATGGGGTTCTGGTCCACCAGTTCCACGGCCTTCAGGCACTTAAAGTCGCCTTCCAGTCTTTTGTAGCGCAGCTGGTCGCCGCCCGGATACGAGCCCAAGGCGCGTTGCAGGGCCGGGTAGAGCGTCTGGCGTATCAGCGAGGTCTTGCCCGAACCGCTTACGCCGGTAACCACCGTCATCACGTTGAGCGGAATGCTTACGCTTACGTCCTTCAGGTTGTTGCAGCTTGCCCCGCACAGGCGCAGGCTGCGTGTCCACGCCCGGCGGCTTTCCGGCACGGGTATGCACATTTCCCCGCGCAGGTATCGTGCGGTAAGGCTGTCGCCTTTTTCAAGCATTTCACTGGGCGTTCCGGCAAACACGATCTCGCCCCCGAAGCGACCCGCCTGCGGCCCTACGTCGATAATGTAGTCGGCGGCCAGCATCATGGCCTCGTCGTGTTCCACCACGATTACCGTGTTGCCTAAGTCGCGCAGCTGCCGTATAACCTGTATCAGGTGGTCGGTGTCGCGCGAGTGCAGTCCTATGCTGGGTTCATCCAGAATGTAGAGCGAGCCCACCAGCGCGCTGCCTATCGAGTTGGCTAAGTGTATGCGCTGCCCCTCGCCGCCCGAGAGGGTGGAGGAACGGCGGTCGAGCGTAAGGTAGGAAAGCCCCACGTTCTGCAGGTAGGAGAGCCGGTTCTCGATTTCGGTAAGCGTGCGTGCGGCCACCGCCCTTTCGTGCGCGCTAAGGTGTATGTCCTTGAAAAACGCCGCCAGGTCGCCCACCTGCATCCTTACCAGGTCGGTGATGCTCTTGCCGTCTATCTTTACGTAGGCGGCGTCGGGGCGCAGCCGGGAGCCGTGGCATTCGGGGCAGGGGGTGATGCCACGGTAGCGCGAGGCCATCACGCGGTACTGTATCTTGTAGGAGTTCTTCTCGATGAACTTAAAGCAGTCGTAGATGCCCTTTACCTGTCTGTTTCCGTACCAGAGCAGGTGTTTCTCGGCCTCGGAAAGCTCCTTGTAGGGGCGGTGTATCGGAAAGTCCTCCGCATGGCGGATAAACTCTTTCTTCCATTCGCTCATCTTCTCGCCCCGCCAGCAGGCCACCGCGTCTTCGTAGATCGAGAGCGAAGGGTCGGGAACCACTAAGTCTTCGCTTACCCCGTCTATCGTGCCGATGCCGCCGCAACGCTTGCAGGCACCGTAAGGATTGTTGAAGCTGAAGAAGTTGGGGCTGGGCTTTACGAAACTCATGCCGTCGGCCTCCAGCCGGTTCGAGAACTCAAGCAGGCGCGACTTGCCGTCTTTGGCCGTACATTCGAGAAAGCAGCGACCCTCGCCCTCGTTGAAGGCCGTCTGCACCGAATCGAAAATGCGCGAGTACAGCGCGCCGGGGGCTTCCTCCGGCCTCACCACCAGGCGGTCCACCAAGAGGTAGTGTCTCTTGAGGTCGGTGGCGGGCGTGCATTCCGAAATGTTCACGATCTTGGAACGTGCGGAATTCCTGGCGTCGGCCTTGTACAGACGGCTGAAACCCATCTTTTCGAGCAACTGCAGGTATTCGCCCGTGCTCAGCCCCTGGCGTATGCACACGGGGGAGAGGATATAGAGCTTGGTTTCTTCGGGCAGGGTGGCGGCGAAATCGGCCACGTTGGCCACCGAATGGCGCCTCACCTCCACGCCCGACACGGGCGAATAGATCTTGCCGATGCGGGCGAAGAGCAGCTTGAGGTATTCGTAGATCTCGGTGACGGTGCCCACGGTGGAGCGCGGGTTGGCGTTGAGCGTCTTCTGCTCGATGGCGATGGCCGGGGAGATGCCGTCCACAAAATCGACCTCGGGTTTGCTCATGCGCCCCAGAAACTGGCGGGCGTAGGAACTGAGGCTCTCCACGTAGCGGCGCTGCCCCTCGGCATAGAGGGTGTCGAACACCAGCGAGGATTTGCCCGAACCGGACAGCCCTGTAACGACAATGAGTTTCCCGGTAGGAAAACTCACATCCACATTCTTAAGGTTGTTGACCCTTACTCCGCGAAGTATAATCTCGCGTTCCGGCTCCGTAGTCTTTTTCATGCCCTTGCTCATAACACAAATTTACGCTTTTTTCCGCGTTTCTTCCCACAGCTTTTGTAAGCAGGAAGCACACAGGCACTTATCGCCGTAATGTTCCTGAAGGTAGGCGCGCAAGGGAGCGTCGATGCGCACTTTCGCGCACTGGCAATGGAGGATGTCTTCGTGCAGGCATTCGAAGCGGTTGCCGCAGTTAGGGCAGGTCTTTTGCATTTTTTTTGAGGTAAAGGTATTGAATTTCGGTGGCTTTTTTGTTTGGCGGCGTTCCCGGTACAAAAAAAGCGGGCCGGAAGTCCGACCCGCTTACACACCGAAAACTTACTACCTACCGCTTCACGATCTTGTGGCGGAAAGCGGTGCCGTTCTCGCCCGTGGCCTCCAGCACATACACGCCGGCGGGCAGCTGGCTCATGTCGATCTGCGTGGCATCGCCCCGCACGCGCAGCCGTTCGCCACCCTGCAGATCCAGCAGGCGGAAGCAAGTGATGTTCTCCGCGTTCTCCTCGCCGCTCCGCTTAAGGTAAAGCGTTTCCCCGCAAGGGTTTGGATAGGCCCGGAATGCCGGCAATCGGTTCTGTGCGGCGTTGGAAACGGGGTCGTCATCGTCGGGATCGTCGTCATCGTCATCGCCGCCGGTGGAGCTTTTAACGTTAAACTTGCCGGTCGCGATTTCGGAGTTCTCGTAGTCTTCCATCATGGCGATGGCCTTTATCGTGGTGGTCTTGTTGATCACGATGGGTTCCATATAGAGTTCCGATTCCTCGGTGGGCATGCTGCCGTCGGTGGTGTAGCGGATTTCAGCCCCTTCGGTTCCGCAGTACAGTTCCACTTCCGTGCCCTTGTCCACCTTGCCCGGTTCGGGCGAGAATACGGGTGTCTGGCAAACGTCCGGCACCGGCTCGACAACGGTGTATTCGGCTTCCACTACCTCGGAATTCGCCCAGTCTTCCTTCATGGCGACGGCCTTTACGGTGGTGGTCCTCTGGATGGTGATGCCCGATGCGGTGTAGCGCGCCGATTCCTCATTGGGCGTGGAGCCGTCGGTACTGTAGCGGATTTCCGCACCCTTGGTGGGACAGCTAAGGTAGATTACCGTGCCTTTTTCCACCTCTCCCGCCTCACGGCTGAACACCGGTTCCTTGCAGGTATCCAAGGGAGCCACATCGCCGTATGCCACGTGGTAATAGACGGTGGCGGGCGCGTTGGTGCCTTTGAAGGGCGAGAAGTCGTTGGTAAAGTCGCAGTTGGTGGGCACGTTTACGTTGCGCAGCTGAATCTTGTAGCGGCCCTCCTCCTCGAATTTAAGGAAGCCTTCCACAATCTTGTAGTCCACGTCCTCGAACAGCGGGTTGTCGCCCACCTCGGTAAACACCTTAACTTTGGTGGACGCGCTGGCAAAGCTCATCTCGCGGTGCAGGTCCACCAAATTGCCCGCCTTAACCTTAAGCTTGATGTGCTGTTCGGCGCTGCTGTGCCACAGCTTGATGTTCTTGGGCTTGAGGTATTCGTCGTAGAACTGCGACACCGCGTAGATCTCGTAGAGCGGAAGGGCGTTGCTGTCGGCATAGAAGCAGCGCAGGTCGAGGCACTGGCTGATATCGATGTCCTTGATTCGGTTGTTCTTGCAATGAACTGACCTCAGGGCCGGATTCCCGCTCAGATCCAACGTGGACAGTTGATTATCGCCGCACTTCAAGATTTCCAATTCAGGACATTTAGAGAGATCCAACTCTTGCAGGTTGTTGTTCTCACATTGTAAATTGCAGTAATATATCTGGTTGTTGATTGTGCACCGTTGAAAACCTTTGTTTAGCTTAAGATCGGTAAGCAGGTTGTTCCCACAGCGTAATACACCGATTTTTGAGTCTATGTTCAATTCGGCGATTCTGTTGTTTCTGCAGTCTACCCAGGTCAGGTTCTGGCAGCCCTCTAAGTTCAAGACTGGAATTTGGTTGTTTTGGCAATAGACTTGTTGGAGGTCGGTGCATCCAGTTAGGGTTAAGACATTGAGTGAGTTGTTTGAACAATCCAAGGTCTGGATACTGCTGCATCCGTTTAGGTTTAAAACCTTGATTTGATTGTTTTGGCAATGCATATCCTTTAATGCAGAGAATGACTCTAAATGAAAATCGGATGTGAGGCAATTGTTGGAACAATCCAAGAATTCCAATGCTTTGCAATCGTCAATGTTTAACGTATCCAATCGGGTGTTGGTACAGGACAGCACTCTTAAGGCGGTACAGCCGCTTATGTTTAAAGTTTTTAAAGTTTTTGAATAATCATTAGTGTAGTAAGATGAAATATTCAAAGTCTTTAATTGTGTTAAATTGCTTGCATCGAGGTCTGTCAGTGAAGTGTTCTTGCAATCCAATTTTTTTAGGTTCGTGCAGCCGCTTACGTTCAATTTAGACAATGTAGTATAATATGAACAATATAAACTGTCAAGTTTTGTACAGCCGCTTACGTTTAGATTTTTTAGATACAGCCCGTGCGTGTTTAACGTTCGTAAATTCGTAAGATTGCTTGCATTCAAACTGTCTATAGGTATATTGTAGAGGTCGATGTATCGTAGTCCTTCACAACCTTCAAGATTTAGATTTAAAAGTTTCCCGTCAGTGTGAAACCATTCTTTGCTATTATACTTCCAACCAAATGTATACGACTCAAACAGTAAGCTGTCTAATTTGCCACAGTTTTTGAGGTTCAGTGTTGTTAATGTTTCGCTATTGGTCAGGTCTAATTTTTCGAGATAAGGGAGTCCGCTAAGATCTAGGCTGTCGAAAGAGTTGTAAGAACAGTCTAACATTTTTAATTTTTTACAACCCTTTAGATTGATGGATTTTAGAGGATTGTGTATAAACGCACTTCCAAAGTTGTATGTAATGTATTTACCAGATTCATAACGATTTACAATCCAAGTGTAGCTCCCATGGTAGCCGGAGCAGTCTAAGAACTCTAGACTTTCGAAACCATTTAGGTTTAGGCTTTCTAAGCTTTGGTGGCGGCAATTTAACGTCCGTAGTTTTTTACAGCCGTTTATGTTTAGTTCTGTCAAATTAAAATATCCACGCCATTCGCCTTCTTCGTTTCCACCATAATGATAGATATTGCCAGAGCAGTCCAATTCTTCTAAGAAAACGCAGTTGCTCACGTCCAAAGATGAGAGCGGGTTATTGGAACAGTTTAAAGATTGCAGGGCGGTGCATTGGCTGATATCCAGGGTTGTCATGCTGTTGTTTCTGCAATCCAAGGATTGCAGGGCGGTGCAATTGGATACATCCAAATTGGTTAATTTGTTGTCGGAACAATTTAATGATTGTAGTGATGTACAGTTGTTTATGTGTAAATTGGCTAATTCGTTTTGGGAACAGTCCAGTGTGTCCAAAGCATAGCAAGACATTAGGTTCAACATTTCCAATTTTTGACCAGCGCAATTTAGTTTCTTTAGGGTCGGGCATTGTACGGTCAAGGTTTGTAGATGTGATTGGCTATTTCCAGAGCAATCCAATTCTTCCAAGACAGGGCAGAATTCGCTTAGAATATTCAGTGCTGTAAATTGTTGATTGGAGCAATTCAATTTTTTTAGTTTGGAATACCCCGATAGGTTTACCGTGCGTAAAGTCGTAGATATAGCATGAGTATTATGTTGCCCATCCGCATATGTAAATAGATAGCCAGAGCAGTCTAACTCTTCTAAGGCTGGGCATCCACTTAGGTCTAAGTTGGAAAGGCCTTTCAAGTTTGAACAATTCAGTTTTTTCAGGTTTGAGCATCCATTCACATTTAAATTGGATAAAACACAAAAAGCATGTGTAGAAGAGAAAGACCAAGGTTTACTATAGAATCCGGAGCAGTCCAAACTATCCAAATCGGTGCAATTGCTTACATCGATAGTTTTTATATGGAAATTACTGCTGCTATAGGAATACCCGGTTTTAAAATCGAACTTAAGTCCTGAAACTTTCCCTTTTGTAGAGTAAATCTTATAGTTTGTATAAGCGTGCGGAATAGTTATTCTTATGAAGCCGGTGCCCATTGTGTAAACTTGCGGATCTTCTCCCTGCTCGGCTAAGACAATTTCCGTGTTTTTTTCACCATAAAGGTCTAAATAAAAGGACCAGGCAATGCTCCCTGTCGTGAACCGTATCGTGTCGGTCTGCGCAAAACAGGTGGTTATGCCGGCTAAGAGCAGGCATAGGAACAGGTGTAGTTTTTTCATCTTTTGTTGGGTTTTATGATGGTTTTGGGTGATTTTGCGGCGGTTCATGACTGCCGTGCATCGTTGCAAAAGTATATAAAGTATTATAAATTGTCAATTTTATTTATTAAACGTTGAATAAGGTAAAATTTATATTATTATAATTGTCCATTGCTTCCCGCTTGTTTCTGCGCGGAGTAGGATGGCGGATGCTTGCCGTAAATGCCATCCTTGCGGCCAATTATAATAATATAAATTTTTGGTTAAAAAAGGCGTATTGAGATTTTTATCATTTATGTTGTAGGGGCAATGTTGCCGGTAAACGCTATGTCCCGTTCTGTATTTTGAAAAAAGCGGGGCATTCGGTTCGTGTCGCTTAAAAGGAAAAAGATTACCTTTGTACGAAGTAGGTAAAAGCGCATGAAGATAGTCAGCATCGATGAGGTTAGAGATCTTGTGGTAGGCGCGGAGAATGGTCGGGTGGAGTTTAAGGAAACCACTGGCCAGCTGGAACGTGCCATGGAGACGTTATGCGCTTTCTTGAATGGTGTGGGTGGTACGGTTGTGTTCGGGGTGACGGATAAGGGAAAGATTAAGGGGCAGGAGGTAAGCGACAGCACGAAAAGGAATATCGCAGAGGCGGTAAACCGTTTGGAACCGACGGCAACGGTGCAGATATCCTATGTGCCCTTGAAAGATGGGGAAAGACAGGTTATTGTTCTCCATGCGGAAGAGGCAAGGTTCGACAGGCCGTTTTGCTATAAGGGGCGTCCTTATATGCGCGTGGAAAGCGTTACGACCACGATGCCGCAATCGGTATACAACGACTTGTTGCTGCAGCGCGAAGAGGGAAATCCGGGATGGGAATCTTTCGTTGATGAAAAATTGCGGTTGTCGGATCTGGATGAGGCCGAAATTTTACGGACGGTGCGTTTGGGTATCGAATGCGGGCGGCTGCCCGAAACCATAGACAATAAAATTCCTGTTATTCTCGAAAGATTGGGATTGTCCGAGAATGGAAAGCTGAAGCATGCTGCGGTTGTGTTGTTTTCGAGCCGGCCCAACCTCAACTATCCGCAATGTTTGTTGCGTCTTGCACGTTTCAGGGGTACGGACAAGAGGGTGTTTATAGACAATCAGCGTGTGCGCGGTAATGTGTTTCAATTGTTGGACGCGGCCATGGCTTTTGTGTTCAAACACCTTTCGTTATCCGGAACCACAGACAAACTGGAAAGAGAAGAACACTTGTCTATTCCATATAGAGCAATCCGCGAAGCCGTTATAAATGCATTATGCCATAGAAGTTATCGGGATCCGGGCGGTTCGGTAGGCATGGCCATCTACGACAACCGTGTGGAAATAGAGAATCCGGGATCTTTTCCGGCGGGATGGGATATGGAGCGGATAAAGAAAGAGCATGCTTCGAAGCCGAATAATCCGTTGATTGCAGATACGCTGTATGTGCGGAAAATTCTTGAAAGTTGGGGCCGGGGTATAAACCTTATGATGGAAGAATGCGAAAAAGCGAATTTGCCTGAGCCGGAATATCGGATTCATACGGATGAAGTGAAATTGATTTTTTACTACCAACCGGAACCGGCGGCGGGAGAGACGGCATTGTTACCATATAAGTATCACATAAATACCCTACAGTTAAATGATTCAGTTTCTGATGTGTATCCTTTGGTTTCGCCGCGGTTTCCCCATGGTTACCCCACAGTTACCCCACAGTTACCCCACAGTTACCCCACAGTTACTTCACGGATAGAGAATGTGTTGTTGACGATTGGAAATAATGAGATGTCTGCCAAAGAAATAATGGAACATCTTGCGTTAAGGGATAAGACTTCTTTTTTGGAGTCGTATCTCTATCCTGCAATAAAGGCAGACTTTGTTGAGGCGTTGTATCCCAATCAGCCTAAGCATCCCAGGCAGAAATATCGGCTTACAGCCAAGGGGTTGGAGGTGGTAGAGGGGCGTTGAGCACTTAATACGGTTCTTGGTAGCCGCCCGTTGGTTCAAAAACGTAAAAATGAAAAAAAACTATCTTTGCGGTTGCAAAAAATATCAGGATGTCGAAAAATTTAGTCATCGTCGAATCTCCGGCCAAGGCCAAGACCATCGAGAAATTTCTGGGAAAAGACTATCACGTGCTGTCCTGTTTCGGACATATCCGCGATCTGCCTAAGAACAACATCAGCATCGATACCGCCCACGATTTTGAGCCCAAATACATCATCCAGCCCGAAAAGAAAGCCCTGATCGCCCAGCTGTCGAAGGCCGCCAAGGCCGCCGATTTCGTATGGCTCGCATCCGATGAGGACCGCGAGGGAGAGGCCATCGCCTGGCATCTGGACCAGGTGCTGAAACTGGATCCGGCCAAGACCCGGCGCATCGTATTCAACGAAATTACCAAGACCGCCATCCTCCACGCCATCGAGAATCCCCGCAAGTTAGACTACGACCTGGTGGACGCCCAGCAGGCGCGCCGCGTTTTGGACCGACTGGTGGGTTACGAGATATCGCCCCTTTTGTGGCGTAAGGTGCGTCCGAGTCTCTCGGCGGGCCGCGTGCAGTCGGTGGCTGTGCGTCTGGTGGTGGAACGCGAGGAAGAAATCAAGAGCTTCAAGGAGGAATCCTCCTATAAGGTAACGGCCTCGTTCGGCAATTTCACCGCCGAGCTCAACAGCCGCTTCAAGACCAAGGAGGAAGCCAAGGCTTTCTTGGAGTCCTGCAGGACGGCCGGCTTTACGGTGGACAGCCTCGACGTGAAGCCCGCCAAGCGTTCGCCCGCCCCTCCGTTCACCACCTCCACCCTGCAGCAGGAAGCCTCCCGCAAGCTGGGTTTCTCGGTGTCCAAGACCATGATGGTGGCGCAGCAGCTCTACGAAGAAGGGCTCATCACCTATATGCGTACCGACTCGGTGAACCTGTCCTCGCTGGCCATCAACATGGCCAAGGTACAGATAGAGAAGGCCTACGGCGCCAGATACAGCAAGCCCCGCAACTTCAACACCAAGACCAAGGGCGCGCAGGAGGCCCACGAGGCCATCCGGCCCACCTATATGGACCGGGCTTCCATTACGGGCGACCCCTCGCAGGTGCGCCTCTACGACCTGATATGGAAACGTGCCGTGGCCTCGCAGATGGCCGACGCCGAGATTGAACGGACGCAGATAAACATTTCCGTGCAGGGCCGTCCCGAATATTTTGTGGCGAAAGGTGAAGTGATCCTCTTCGACGGTTTCCTGAAAGTATATGCCGAAAGCCGCGACGATGAGGAGGAAGAAAACGGCGAACACCGTCTGCCCGCCTTGAAGAAGGGCGAGGCGCTCACGCTCAGGCGCATGGGGGCCCGCGAGATGTTCAGCCAGCATCCGCCGCGCTATTCGGAAGCCTCGCTGGTAAAGAAACTGGAAGAACTGGGCATCGGCCGTCCTTCCACCTACGCGCCCACGATTTCCACAATCCTCAAACGCGAGTATGTGGTTAAGGAAGACCGTCCCGGGCATGTGCGCGCCTACTGCGCCTTCGAACTTCAGAATGGCAGGATAGAGGAACGTGCCTTGCACGAAAACACGGGTGCCGAAAAGGCCAAGCTGTTTCCCACCGACACGGGTGTGCTGGTGAACCAGTTCCTGATCAAGTATTTTTCCGGCATCGTGGATTACGGCTTTACCGCCGACGTGGAGAAACAGTTCGACGAAATCGCCCAGGGGCAGAAGAAGTGGAACAACATGATAGCCGGTTTCTACAAGCCTTTCCACAAGCAGGTGGAGGCCACCGCGCAGAACTCCGAGAAGGTGAGCGGCGAAAGGCTGCTGGGGCATGATCCCGCGAGCGGCCTGCCCATTTATGTGAAGCTGGGTCGTTTCGGCCCCGTGGTGCAGAAAGGCGACAGCAAGGGTGAGGACAAACCGGCCTTTGCGGGCCTGAAGAAAGGCGTTTCGATGGATGAGGTTACGCTCGAACAGGCGTTGGAGATGTTCAAGCTGCCGCGCACGGTAGGGCAGTACCAGGGCAAGGACATTACCGCCGCCGTGGGACGTTTCGGCCCTTACCTGAGGTTCGACGGCAAGTTCGTGTCGATTCCCAAGACCGACGACCCTGTAAGCATTTCGCTCGAACGGGCGGTGGAACTGATCAACGCCAAGGCCGAGGCCGAGAAGCAGAAGGTGATACGTACTTTTCCCGAAGAACCCTCCCTGCAGGTGCTCAACGGCCGCTACGGCCCCTACATCAGCTTCGAGAACAAGAACTACAAGATAGAGAAGGGCACGGATGCAGCCCTGCTTACGCTGGAAGACTGCCGGAAGATCATTTCGGAGGAAAAGCCCTCCGCGCGTTCGGCCCGCCGGGCGGCAGCCATCGCCAAGAAATCGCCGGCCAAGGCCACCGCAAAGAAAAGCACGGCCTCCACGGCCGGGAAATCGGCGGGCAAGTCAAAATCCACCGGCAAAAAACTCTAAGAAACCATGAACCTGCACCCAGGCAACAAAGACAACAATATCCGCAAGATAGGGATTTTGACTTCCGGGGGCGACGCCCCCGGCATGAACGCCGCCATCCGCGCGGTGGTGCGCACGGCCATGGCCGAAAAGCTGCTGGCGGTGGGTATCAGCCATGGGTACAAAGGCCTTATCAACAAGGAATTCAAGCCTATGTTCGGCTACTCGGTGGCCGACATCATCCATCGGGGCGGCACGATACTCAAGACCTCGCGCTGTCCGGAGTTCAAGACCGACGAGGGCTTGGACACGGCCTACCAGAACCTGATGGACGAGGGTATCGACGCCTTGGTGGTGATCGGCGGCGACGGCACTTTCCGTGGGGCGCTGGCCCTGCACAGGCGGCATCCCGATATCCGCGTGGTGGGCTTGCCGGGCACCATCGACAACGACCTGTACGGCACCGACTTCACCATAGGCTACGACACGGCGGTGAACACGGTGGTGGACGCGGTCGATAAGATCCGCGACACGGCCGGTTCGCACGGCACGTTGTTCTTCGTGGAGGTGATGGGGCGCGACGCGGGCTTCATCGCGCTCAACGGGGGCATCGCCACCGGCAGCGAGGATATCCTGATTCCCGAAACGCAGACCGATATCGACCACCTGATCGCCAAACTCGAATACGACCAGCGCAAGCAGAAGACCTGGGGCATCATCATCGTGGCCGAGGGTGAGGAACTGGGCGGCGCGTCGCAGGTGGCCAGACTGGTAAAGGAACGGCTTCCCAATTACGAGACGCGCGTTACCATACTGGGGCATATCCAGCGGGGCGGAACGCCTTCGTACGCCGACCGGGTGCTGGCCTCGCGCCTGGGCTACAACAGCGTGAAGGCACTTCTGGAAGGCAAGGACTGCGTGATGATCGGGCAGGTGAACAACAAGATCGTGCACGTGCCGTTCGAAAAGGCCACCAAGCATCACCAGCAGATAGATCCGGAACTCTTGGAAGTGGCACGGGTACTGGCTTTGTAACTAAATTTTGCCAATTCAAAAATAAAGCGTACCTTTGCAACCTCTTTTCGGGGTATTAGCTCAGTTGGCTAGAGCGTTTGACTGGCAGTCAAGAGGTCAGGGGTTCGACTCCCCTATACTCCACAAGAAAAATCCAAAGCCCGATAGCATCGGGCTTTTTTTGTTTCAGTACATGCCCGCCATCCATATCAAGACGTTCCCGCATGATATTTCCAAGGCCGAACGGAAAACCTTGGGGCGAGCCTTCGTGCAGCAAGTGTTGCAGACGGAATTGGGCGTGAATGATTCTCTGAACATGGCGCGTACCGCGCAGGGCAAGCCCTATCTTGCCGATTATCCGGACTTCTTTTTCAATTACAGCGATTCGGGCGAGACGCTCGTGCTGGCCACCGGCGGCAGTCCCGTGGGGGTGGATGTCGAACGGATGCGGCTCCGTGGTTTCGAAGGCATTCTGGAACGCTTTTTCCTGCCTGAGGAAACCTTGCCGGTACGGCAGGCGCGTGGCGAACAGGAAAGGACCGCGCAGTTTTTCCGCCTGTGGACGGCCAAGGAAAGCCTGCTCAAGTATGTCGGTTGCGGATTGGGAGGAGAGATGCGCCGGTATCCGGTGCTGGGCGACTATGCCCGGTATGAGGGAAAGCGCCTGCGTTTGCGCACGTATATCGTGAGGAACGGCAGGCAAATGGAATATACCGCCGCCGTGCGCTGTGGCGACCTTATACTGACCCTCTGCAGCGAAAGCGAGGAAGAACCCCGCTTTATTTTTTACCCAGAATAAACGACTGTATATAGGCGTTCAGCTGTTCTTTGGGCAGCACGCCCGCGTTCATGGCCGGTTGCCCTTCGGCAGGCACGAACAGCAGGCTGGGGATGCTCTGAATGCCGAAGGCCGCCGAAAGTTCCTTTTCCACATCCACGTTCACCTTGTAGAAGATGACCTGGCCTTCGTATTGCGCCGCCAGTTCTTCCATTACCGGTGCCAGCATCTTGCAGGGACGGCACCAGTCGGCGTAGAAGTCGATGAGGCAGGGCAGCTTGCCCTTGTATTTCCAGGTGTCGGGATTCTGTTTGTAGTCGTGTACCTTTTCTAAAAAATCGGCCGTGCTCAGATACTTTACGTGCGTTTTGTCCTGTGCCGAGCACGAAAAGGTGAGGGCAAGCGAGAAAAAGGCGAGGGTCGAGAGGATTATCCGTTTCATATGAAAGTTGTTAGCAAGAGATGTTAAAGTCGCGCAAGGCGTCGTTCAGGGTGGTCTTGGTGTCGGTGGAGGCCTTGCGCTGTCCGATGATCAGCGCGCAGGGCACATGGTAGGTGCCGGCGGGAAACTCCTTGGGCATGCTGCCGGGAATCACCACCGAACGCGGGGGAACCATGCCCCGGTAGGTATGCGGCTCTTGGCCGCTCACGTCGATGATGTGCGTGGATTTGGTAAGGCATACGTTCGCGCCCAGCACCGCCTCGCGGCCTATATGCACGCCTTCCACGAGGATGCAGCGCGAGCCGATAAAGCAGTCGTCTTCCACCACCACGGGTTCGGCCGTTACGGGTTCCAGCACGCCGCCGATGCCCACGCCGCCGCTCAGGTGCACGTTCTTGCCGATCTGGGCGCAGGAACCCACCGTGGCCCAGGTGTCCACCATGGTGCCCGAACCTACGTAGGCCCCGATGTTCACGTACGAGGGCATCATCACCGCGCCGGCTTCCAGAAACGAGCCGTAGCGGGCAATGCCGTGGGGCACCACGCGCACCCCGGCTTTCTCGAGGTTCTTCTTGAGCGGGATCTTGTCGAAGAATTCGAAAGGCCCCACTTCCATCACCTGCATCTTGGAGAGCGGAAAGAACAGGACCACGGCTTTCTTTACCCATTGGTTCACCTGCCAGGTTGCGGGATCCATCACACGCAATTCGCCTCGGTCGAGCAACTCGACCGCCTGCAGGACGGCCTGCGCATGCGCCGCCTCCTGCAACAAGGCCCGGCTCTCCCAGGCTTCCTCGATAAGGGCACGAAGTTTTTCCATAGGGTACAAATGTACGGTTTTCCTATCAATCGCGGAATGCCGCGGCGGAATCCGTTGTTCACAACGGGCGAAATGATTAACTTTACCCGCTTTTTTACGGCTATGATAAATTTTGGAATCGTAGGTTGCGGGTATATCGGTAAACGTCATGCGGCCATGGTTACCGGCAACGGAGAGTGCCGGGTTCAGGCGCTTTGCGATGTCAAGCCCAAGGAAATACTGGGATTGGAGGCGTATCCGGCAAATTTTTATCAGGATTACGGTGTCATGCTGGCAAAGGAAGCCGGCATGGATGTGGTCAATATATGCGTTCCCAACGGACTGCACGCCGATTACGCTATCAAGGCGATGGAATACGGTGCCCATGTGGTGGTGGAGAAGCCGATGGCGCTCACCGTGCGCGATGCCGACCGGATATTGGAAACCTCGCGCAAGACGGGCAGGAAAGTGTTCTGCGTCATGCAGAACCGCTATTCGCCGCCCTCGGTATGGATCAAGTCGTTGGTGGAATCGGGCTGCCTTGGGCAGATCGAGATGGTGCAGGTAAACTGCTATTGGAACCGTGACGAACGTTATTATGTGCAGGGTAACTGGCATGGCTCGGCCGATATGGACGGAGGCACGCTCTTTACCCAGTTCAGCCATTTCGTGGACATTCTGGCCTGGCTGTTCGGCGACATCACCCACATACAGGCGCGTTTCGCCGATTTCTGCCATCAGAACCTCACCGCCTTCGAGGATTCGGGCATGGTGCAGTTCGATTTCGTGAAAGGGGGCGGCATGGGCTGCCTCAATTATTCCACGGCGGTGTATGACGCCAATCTGGAAAGCTCGCTTACCGTCGTGGCTAGGAACGGCAGCGTGAAGATAGGCGGGCAGTATATGGACAAGGTGGAATACTGCCATGTAAAGGGCTACGAAATGCCGGAGCTTCCGCCCACTAATCCCGGCAACGATTACGGGCATTACAAAGGTTCGGCGCAGAATCATCACTATGTAATTCAGAATGTGGTGGATGTGCTGCAAGGAAAAACGGATGCCATTACCGCCACGGCGCAGGAAGGCCGTTTGGTGGTGGATATGATAGAACGGATATATTCACTTCGTAAATAAAGGCTTGCGATGGAAGTTTCGGAGTTTCTCGAAAAAAAGAAAAAGATAGCGGTGGTCGGGCTGGGGTACGTCGGCTTGCCGCTGGCCTTGGCCTTGGCGAAAAAAACGGACGTGATAGGTTTCGACAACAATCCCCGTCATCTCGAATCCTTGCGGAAAGGTACGGACGAGTCGGGCGAGCTTTCGGCGGTCGATTTCGCGGAAACGGATATCCTCTATACGGACAGACCGGAGGATCTTAAGCAGGCATCCTTCTATATCGTGGCGGTTCCGACCCCCATCGACACCTATAACATTCCCGACCTGAAACCCTTGCTGGCGGCTACCGAAACGGTGGCTTCCGTACTCAAGAAAGGCGATTGCGTGGTGTATGAATCCACGGTATATCCGGGTGCCACCGAAGAAGAGTGCGTTCCCCTGCTCGAAAAGATTTCGGGCCTGCGGTCCGGCACGGACTTCAAGGTGGGCTATTCGCCCGAGCGTATCAATCCGGGCGACAAGGTACATACCCTGGTAAGCACCAAGAAGATCGTTTCGGGTTGCGATGAGGAAGCCCTGAAACTGATAGGCGAGGTGTATGCGCTGGTGGTGGAAGCCGGCTTGCATTACGCGCCCTGCATCAAGGTGGCCGAATCGGCCAAGATTATCGAGAACATACAGCGCGACGTGAACATCGCGTTGATGAACGAACTTTCCATCATCTTCGGCCGCATGGGCATCAACACCTACGATGTGCTGGAGGCGGCGGGCACCAAGTGGAATTTCCTCAAGTTCAGCCCCGGATTGGTGGGCGGACACTGCATAGGCGTGGATCCCTACTATTTGGTGTATAAGGCGCGTTCGCTCAAATACCATCCGCACGTAATCAATTCGGGGCGTTTCGTCAACGACTCGATGGGCGGCTACGTGGGCAAACGGGTCATCAAACGCTTGATTTCGCTGGATAAACACATCCGTAACGGACGGATTCTGGTGCTGGGGCTTACCTTTAAGGAAGATGTGGCGGATATCCGCAATTCGAAAGTGGTCGATATCATCCGCGAACTGAAAGACTACGGCATGCTGGTGGATGTGGTCGATCCCAAGGCGGATCCCCGGGCCGTGAAACAGATGTACGGCTTCGACCTTTGCCCAAGGCCGGAAGAAAAGGCGTACGAAGCCGTGGTGGTGGCTGTTTCCCACAAGGAATACGTTCGGCTTACGGAAGCCGATTTCGGCCGTTGGCTCAAAGACGGAGACGGACTGGTGGCCGACGTGAAAGGAATCTACCGGGGAAAGATTGCCCGATTGAACTATTGGAGTTTGTAAAACCGAAAACACACAGATATGAAAAAAAGAATGTTCGGCATCGCGCTGTTGTTGGCCGCAGGTGCCTTCGCCTATGCGCAGAATGCCCGGGAAGAAGCCCTTTGGTTCACCTATCCGGCTATTTCGCCCGACGGCAAGACGGTGGCGTTCAGCCATCAGGGAGATATATTCACCGTGCCCGTATCGGGAGGGGAAGCCCGTCAGCTTACCTCGAATCCGGCGTATGAAGCCTATCCGGTATGGAGTCCCGACGGTACGAAGATCGCGTTCGCTTCCGACCGCGAGGGCAGCCTCGACCTGTATTACGTTCCGGTGCAGGGCGGTGCACCGGTACGCCTTACCACCAACAGCGGCGCCGAGATTCCGTTGAGCTTTACCGACCGGGGCACGGTGCTTTACCGCGCTTCCGAAATGGAAGCCGTGCAGAGCCTGCTGTTTCCGGGCAACTATCCGCAGGTGTACGAGGTGGACTTGCAGGGCGGCCGTCCCGAATTGTTCTCGGCCTATCCCTACATCAAGCTGAGCCTCAATCCCGACGGCAGCCTGCTTTACGAAGACAAGAAAGGCTACGAGGACAATTGGCGCAAGCACCATACCTCCAGCGTTACGCGCGACATCTGGCTGGTGAAAGACGGCAGGCATACCCGGCTCACCACGTTCAAGGGCGAGGACATGGATCCCGTCTGGGCGCCCGACTACAGGAACTTCTACTATCTGAGCGAGGAAAACGGTTCGTTCAACGTATATCGCAAGGGGTTGTCGCCGGAATCGGCTTCCGAACAACTGACCCGTTTCTCCACCCATCCGGTGCGTTTCCTCAGCGTGGCCAAAGACGGCACGCTCTGCTTTACCTATAACGGCAGCATCTATACGATGCAGCCCGGCAAGGAAGCGGTGAAGCTGGCGGTACGCATCGTTACCGACAACAGCGTGGCCAAGGTCACCAAGAAGATAATGCGCAGCGGCGCCACCGAGATCGCCGTGTCACCCAAGAAAAACGAGGTGGCTTTCGTGCTGGGCGGCGATGTGTACGTCACCTCGGTCGATTACGCCACCACCAAGCGCATCACCAATACGCCCGAAACCGAACGCACCGTTGATTTCGCGCCCGACGGCCGTTCCATTGTCTATGCCTCCGAACGCGACGGGGTATGGCAGCTGTATCAGGCGAGCCTCGAAGACAAGAACGACAAGAACTTTACCTATGCCGGCAAGATAAAGGAAGAACAGCTGGCCAAGAGCGACGAGACGAGTTTCCAACCCAAATACAGTCCCGACGGCAAGGAAGTGGCCTTCCTGCGGAACCGTACCGAAATCTGCGTGCTCAACCTCAAGAGCGGCAAGGTGCGCACGGTGATGGACGGCAAGTACGAGTACTCCTATACCGACGGCGACCAGGATTTCTGCTGGAGCCCCGACGGCAAGTGGATACTTACCGGCTATATCGGCACGGGCGGCTGGAACCACAAGGATCTGGCCCTGGTGAAGGCCGACGGCAGCGGCGAGATCCACAACCTTACCAACAGCGGTTATAGCGAAGGCAACGGCAAGTTCGTGCTGGGCGGCAAGGCCATGCTGTTCGAGAGCGACCGCAGCGGCTACCGCAGCCACGGGTCCTGGGGTGCGGAAGGCGACGCCTACATCATGTTCTTCGACAAGCAGGCGTTCGAAGACTTCCTGAAGAACAAGGAAGAACGCGCCCTGGCTGAAGAGCAGGCCAAGGAAGCCAAGAAGGAAGACAAGAAAGATGACAAGAAGTCGGACAAGGACAGCGCCGACGCCAAGAAGAATGTGGAAGACCTCAAGTTCGATTTCGACTATCTGGAAGACCGCACGCTCCGCCTTACCTCGTCTTCGGATATGCTGGGCGACATCGCCCTTTCGCCCAAAGGCGACAAACTCTATTACCTGGCGCCCCACAACGGCAAGATAGCCCTTTGGGAAAAGGATCTGGTGGAACAGAAGACCGAACTGAAGATTCCCAGCATCGGCTACGGCCAGTTCCATATGACCGACGATGGCGAGATCTTTCTGTTGGCCGGCGGTGGCATCAAGAAGGTAAAGGCCGGGGCGGGCAGCGCGGACAACATCGAGTACGAGGCGCTGTACGAAAACCGTCCCTTCGAGCAGCGCGCCTACCTGTTCAGCCATATCTGGCGGCAGGTAAAGGATAAGTTCTACGACCCCACCTTCCGCGGCATGGACTGGAAGGCGTATTTCGACAATTACGAACGCTTCCTGCCCTATATCAACAACGGCTACGATTTCTCGATTATGGTGAGCGAGCTGCTGGGCGAACTGAACGCCTCGCATACCGGATGCCGGTTCTACAGCGGCGGCGCGATGCAGACGGCTGCCCTGGGCGTGTTCATCGACCCCGCCTACGAGGGCGACGGCCTCAGGATACAGGAAGTGCTGCACAACAGTCCCTTCGCGCTCTGCGGCAAGGACATCAAGCCCGGCGACGTGATCACCCACATCGACGGTCAGGAGGTCAAGGCGGGCGAAGACTATTTCCCGCTGTTGGAAGGCCGTGCGGGCAAGGCGACCCGTTTCGGCATCAAGCCGGCGAAAGGCAAGGCTTTTGAAGTTACGGTGAAGCCTGTTTCCAAGTGGGCGCAGAACGCCCTGCTGTACGAACGCTGGGTAAAACGCAACGAACGCATGGTGGATTCGCTTTCGGGCGGCCGCCTGGCCTACGTGCATATCCAGGGTATGGATTCGCGCAGTTTCCGCACGATTTACCGTCAGTTGCTCAACGACAAGAACCGCAACCGCGAGGCGGTGATCGTGGATACCCGCAACAACGGCGGCGGCTGGCTGCACGACGATGTGGCCACGCTTCTGAGCGGCAAGCGCTACGCCCGTTTCAGCCCGCGCGGGCAGTTCGTGTCCGACGAGCCTTTCGGCAAATGGACCAAGCCCTCGTGCATGCTGGTGAGCGAAAACAACTATTCCGACGCCCACGGCACGCCCTACACCTACCAGCAGCTTAAGATCGGCAAACTCATCGGGGCGCCGGTGCCGGGCACGATGACCGCCGTGTGGTGGGAATCGCTGCCGGGCGGCTATGTGTTCGGGATCCCGCAGGTGGGCGCGCTGGACGAAAACGGCAACTATCTCGAGAACCAGGACCTGATTCCCGATATCATTGTCTACAACACGCCCGAAACCATTATGCAAGGCCGCGACCTGCAGATAGAGAAGGCGGTGGAAGAAATGCTCAAAGAGGCCGACGCCCTGAAAAAATAAACCATGGACAAGATTTTTGAAGAACTCAACCTGGCCATAACCGTTTGCAAGGCAGACGGCGAGATTATCGGGATGAACCGGAAGTCGAAGGCGGTGAACCTGCGGCCGGGACAGGACAGCATTATCGGGCAGAACGTGCTCGACTGCCATCCCGAACCGGCGCGCACCAAACTGCAGGAACTTTTGGACAAACAGGCCACCAACGCCTATACCATCGAGAAAAACGGGGTCAAGAAATTGATTTACCAGACTCCCTGGTATGAAAACGGCGAGTTCAGGGGCCTGGTGGAGTTCTCGCTCGAGATTCCGTTCGAGATGCCGCATTACGTGCGTCAACCCAAACAATAGGAAACCTCGGCAAAATCTTTCGGTTTATTCGTACCTTTGCGGTTTCGAATTATGGAACAGGATAAGAGAAAATACGGCAACGCGAACCTGCCTAACAAAGGCCGGGGCAATTTGCGTTGTTCGTTTTGCGGCAAGACCTTGGACGGCAGCATTCCCGCCGTGCAGGGCGCGGACGGGGCGGTTCTGTGTCAGGAATGCGCCCGCGTGGCCCAGCGGTATTTTGCCGAAATCGAAAAGGAATTTCCTTCGCGCCCCAAGTCCTGCGAACCGGTAAAACTCAAGAAACCGCAGGAAATAAAGCTGTTTCTCGACCAGTACGTTATCGGGCAGGACGAGGCCAAGAAGGTGCTTGCGGTGGCGGTGTATAACCACTACAAGCGCCTTAACTATTCGGCCGGGATCAAAGACAGCAACCAGACGGAAATCGAGAAGTCGAACATCTTGATGGTGGGGCCCACCGGTACGGGCAAGACCCTTCTGGTGCGCAGCATCGCCCGGTTGCTTGATGTTCCTTTCTGCATCGCCGACGCCACCGTGCTTACCGAAGCCGGTTACGTGGGCGAAGACGTGGACTCGATCCTGAGCCGCCTCCTGCAGGCCGCAGACTTCGACGTGGCACAGGCCGAGCGCGGCATTATCTTTATCGACGAAATCGACAAGATCGCGCGCAAGAGCAGCAATCCCTCCATTACCCGCGATGTCTCGGGCGAGGGGGTTCAGCAGGCCTTGCTGAAGCTGCTGGAGGGCACCGACGCCTTGGTTCCGCCGCAAGGAGGCCGCAAGCATCCCAACGCCGAGATGGTGAAGATAAACACCCGGCATATCCTCTTTATCGGCGGTGGCTCTTTCGACGGCATCGAGCGGCATATCGCCTCGCGCATGAACCGCACCGCCATCGGATATAGGAAAGATGAGGAACGTCAACGTGCAGACAAAGACGAGAATGTACTCAAGTATATCACCCCGCAGGATTTGCGCTCTTTCGGCATGATTCCCGAGCTGGTGGGGCGTTTCCCGGTGCTTACCTGGCTCGACGAACTGGACCGCGACGCCTTGCGCAGCATCCTTACCGAACCCAAGAACGCGCTGGTGCGCCAGTACAGGCAACTGTTCGCCATCGACGGGGTCGAGCTGGAATTCGATCCGAAAGTCTATGATTTCGTTGCGGACAAGGCCTTGGAATTCAATATAGGCGCGCGGGGTCTGCGAGGCATCATGGAAGGCATGATGAACGAACTGATGTACGAGCTTCCGTCTTCCGACATTAAGGAATATCGTGTAACTTTGGATTACGTAAAGTCCCATTTCGGAAAGGGACTGGCGGATAAACTCAAAAACAGCTGAGGTATGTTCCGTAGAGCGGTATGTCTGTTTCTTTTTTGCCTTTCCTGCTGCGGCTTGAACGCGCAGCCGGATTGGTTCGAAAAGGCTTTTCCCAAAAGCAAGCGTATGGCTCAGGATGCATCCAAGGCGGCTTCGCCGGTAAAGATCGTTTATGACGCCAACGTGATCTGCGTGGGAAGCGCGGCTCACCTTAGCGTGGATCATTCATTGTACGGCCCGGGAAGCGATCTGAGTTTCGAATGGTTTCAGATAGGTGAGGACGGGGAAACTTCGCTCGACAAGGGTGAAAGCCTTGTTTTCAACTCCTATGTGGAACAGGAGTCCTGCATTATCGTAAAGGCGATGGACGGCAGCCTGCCCATAGGAACCGACACGCTTTGGATTTACACAACCCGGATGCCCGAATACACCACCGTTGACGACACCATCTGCAAGGGCATGGAGGCGACCGTGGGCGTGAACGGCGGCGGATACTGGGCCTGGAGTACCTCGGGAACCACATCGTTCATCAACATACGGCCGGCGCAGACTACGGTCTATCGGGTGCGCGTCTCGAATTATCCCATCGTGCAGGGCGGCTATGTCAACGCCTGCTATGCCGAAGACTCGGCCATCGTGACGGTGAACGACTCGGCCATATTCACCTTGGCGGGCGACGGGGAGATGTGCGCGGGTTTCGACGCCACGGTGCGTGTGGAAGGCGGTACGGACGTTTACTGGAACGGAACGCCGGGCGGAATATCCCATTCCGTTACCGTATTGCGCGATACCGTGGTGAATGTCACCGCCACCGACCGCTTCGGCTGCCGGGGTGTCAAGAAGTGGCCCCTTACGGTGGTGGAGAATCCCAAGGGCGAGATCTACGCCTATGTGGACGGCGAGCTTTCCGATACGGTCTGCTTAGGCTCGGCCATCAGGATAGAGGTGGAAAGCGAGATGGAATGCCGTTACCGCTGGTTCAACCGCGACACCACGCCTTTCGTGGAGATTTACCCGCAGGCGGACTTTACCGCCTATTGCGATATCTCGGTGGGCGGCAGTCTGGCGGGCACCGTGTGCAAGGCCCGTCTGGAAACCTTCGTTACCGTAAAGAACTGCCACCACGTATATTTTGCCAGCGGCTTCGTGCTGGACGGCTATAACAAGACCTTCGGTCCGATAGGGGTGGAAGACACGACCCGCACCTATGAGTTCCGCATCTTCAACCACAACGGAACGCAGGTTTTCCAGACCACGCGCTTTACCGAGGGCTGGGACGGCCGCTACAAGGGGCAATGGGTGCAGCCGGGCGTGTATGTCTATGTGTACCGCGAAAAGTACCGTCAGCTTACGTGGGAACGCAAGGGCACGTTTGCCGTTATCAAATAAGGTCCGGAGAACGGATTTTCAGAAACTTGCTTTAGGAATGCCTGGTCGTCGGGAGGAATCCCGATAGGCTTTTATTTGCCTAAAAGCCGGAACATGTTCTGCTTGTAGGCTTCCACGCCGGGTTGGTCGAAGGGGTTCACGTCCATCGAATAGCCGCTCAGTCCGCAGGCGAATTCAAAGAAATAGATCAACTGGCCGAGATACCGTTCGTTCAGTTCGGGAACGCAGATGCGCAGCACAGGCACGTTGCCTTGTCCGGAGTGCGCCATGAGCGTGCCTTCTTCGGCCTTTTGGTTCACGAACGCCATTTCCTTGCCGGCCACGAAATTCATGCCGTCCAGATTGCGTCCGTCTTGCGGAATGCTTATGCGGGTGTGCTGCCTGTCGAGGCTCAGCACGCTTTCGAAAAACAGGCGTTCGCCGTCTTGGATGTATTGGCCCAACGAATGCAGGTCGGTGGTGAAACCGGCGTTGGAGGGGAAAAGGCCTTTGCCCTGCTTGCCCTCGCTTTCACCGTAGAGCTGTTTCCACCATTCGCTCAGGTAGTAGAAGCGCGGTTCGAAGTTCACAAGCAGTTCCACTTTCTTGCCGTTACCCATGTATTGCATCTGGCGGAAAAGGGCGTATTGGGCGGCGATGTTGCCGGTCCAGTCGATTGTGTCGGAAATAAGTCTTTCCTGCATTTGCGCCGCACCCTTCACCAGCGCCTTGATATCGATGCCGGCCACCGCCAGCGGGAAAAGCCCCACCGGACTGAGCACGGAATAACGGCCGCCGATATCGTCGGGCACCACGTAGGTGGTGTAGCCTTCTTCGGTGGCCAGGGTGCGCAGGGCGCCTTTGGTGCGGTCGGTAATGGCCACGATGCGTTGGCGCGCTTCTTCCTTGCCGTATTTCTTTTCGAGATGGTTGCGCAAGAGACGGAAGGCGATGGCCGGTTCGGTGGTGGTGCCCGACTTGGAGATCACGCAGAGCGTGTAGTCGTGACTGTCGAGCAGGGACAGCAGTTCGTTCATGTAGTCCTGCCCCAGCTGATGCCCTGCGTAGATAACGGACGGACATCCGGGCATCCGGTCGGCCAGTTGAGGCTTCAGGGCCTCGATTACGGCGCGGGTTCCCAAGTAGGAACCGCCGATGCCGATACATACGAACAGTTGCGATTTTTTCTTGAAATCCTCCGCCTTGGCTATCATGGCGTCGAGTTCCTCCGCACGGATCTGTTCCGGCAGGCGGACCCAACCCAAGAAACCGCTGCCTGCGCCGGTACCGTCCAAGAGGGTGCGGTAGGCTCTTTCGATACGGTCTTTCAGAGCCGGAGTGCCGGCACTCTTGCGTTCAGCAAGGTTTTGGAGCGTTTGGCCGGCGTCGAGCCCATAGGTAAAGTCGAGGCGGAGGGATTCCATTGGCAAAAGGTTTTTATTTGAACAGACGGCAGGCAAGGTCGGCCACGCGGCAGGAATATCCGAATTCGTTGTCGTACCAGGCCACCACCTTCACGAAGTTTCCGTCCATCACCTTGGTGAGTTGGGAATCGAAAATGGCGGAGTGGTGGTTGCCCACGATGTCGATGCTCACGATGGGGTCTTCGGTATATTCTATAAAGCCTTTCATGGAGCCTTCGGAGGCTTCTTTCATGGCGGCGTTCACTTCTTCCACCGTTACACTGCGGTTCAGTTCGGTCGTAAGGTCAACCACCGAGCCGTCGGGCGTGGGAACGCGCATGGCGAAACCGTCCATCTTGCCCTTGAGGTCGGGCAACACCAAGCCCACGGCCTTGGCCGCACCGGTGCTGGTGGGGACAATCGACATGGCTGCCGCGCGGGCCCGGCGCAGGTCCTTATGGTTGCCGTCCAGAATAACCTGGTCGTTGGTGTAGGAGTGGATGGTATTCATGAAACCGCGGCGGATGCCGAATTTTTCGTGCAGCACCTTGGCCACGGGAGCCAGACAGTTGGTGGTGCAGGAAGCGTTGGAAACCAGCTTGAGGTCGGGCGTGATCACGTGTTCGTTGACCCCCATCACGATGGTGGCGTCCACATCTTCGGCCTTGCCGGCGGGCGCGGTGAGCAGCACTTTCTTGGCACCGGCGGCCAAATGCTTTTCCATGCCTTCGCGTTTGCGGAAGACACCGGTGGCTTCGATCACGATATCCACATCGTGCTGCGCCCAGGGGATAAGGGCGGGGTCTCTCTGCAGATAGCAGGGAATCGGTTTGCCGTTGACCACGAGGTTCTCGTTTTCCAGATGGGCTTCGCCGGAAAACTTGCCGTGCACGGAATCGTATTTGAGCAGGTGAAGCCTCGTTTCCAAGGGCATCGTGCCGTTGATGGCCACGATTTCCACTTCGGATTTTTCCAAAAGGTTTCGGAAAGAGATGCGGCCGATACGGCCAAAACCGTTGATGGCGACTTTAATCTTAGACATAACGCAAATTGTTTGTTACGATGTTAAACGTCTGCCGCACCTCCGTGGTCTACGGGAAAACGGCAAAAACAAAGGTACGTAATTTAGACCAATTTGCGAAAAGGGAAATTTTCTACACGAACTTCGCCTCGCGGCGGAAGATCTTGCGCAGGCTTTTCCATTTGGGGAAGATGGCGAAGGGACGTATCGGGGCGTAGCTTACCAGGATCACGAACAGCGAGACGAGTGCCACCATGAGCAGCCAGCCGTAGATTTCCTTCATCGACACCACCAGGGCCTGTCGCTGCACCATGCCGTAGAGATTTCCCAAGGGAATATGCGATGCAACGGGGTTCACGTCGGTAAACCTCGCGCCCAACAGGGCGGCGTTCTTGGCCATGGTGTGCCGCAGCAGTTCGCCCACGATGGCCGGGCCGAGCGTGGCGCCCACCACCGCGCCGGTAAAGCCGTTGATGGTGAGTGCCTGCGGAAACACGAAGAAATGCAGCCCGCTCTGCACAATCGAGGTAAGGAATACAATCGAGATGACCACCGAGGCGAAACCCCGTATGAAGAGCGGCAGGAACAGCGATTGCTTCTCCACCCCGTAATCGATCATGAAGTAGAACCACGCTAAATAGATGGCGGCCAGGGCGAAGCCGATGGCGGTCATGGTCTTGTAGCGCCATTTGCGCAAGGCAAAGGTGATGTAGGTGAAGCCGCAGCCGGCCAGGATGCCGGTCAAGGCGTATAGGTTCAGGTCGATCGCGTTGGTCTCGTCGAAGCCGAGTATGGCGAAGGCATAGGTGTGCTCGAACACATGCTCGGTGGCAATCAGCGTAAAGAACACCAGGTAGATGAGGGTGGCCCGCACCACGTTGCGGTTGGTCATGGCCTGAAAGCTGATGTAGGGGTGGTGCAGGAAGGAAGCCCGCCAGAGGTTGATGCATAGACAGGCCGCACCCAATACCGTGGCGCCGATAATCTCCTCGGCTTCCCACCAGTCGTAGAAATTGCCGTACACGCAGATAAAGGTGAAGCAGAGCATGAACACGCTCCACAGGAACGCACCTATCCAGTCGATGCCCAGAAAGGGAATCCGCATCATGTCGCGGTGCGGTTTCACCAGAACAAGCACCATCACGATCATCAGCAGCAAAAGTCCGCTCATGATCCAGTGCATGTATTCCCATTGGGCGAAGAAAGCGGTATATACGGTGCCCAGGCCGCTGAGCTGTATCACGCTGTCAACCACCAGATATACGTAGCAGAAGAAAATGGCCATGTCGCGCACCGGGGTCAGCCACAACTGGATTGTGGAGTTGCAGGCAAAGGTGGCCTGCATGCGGAACCAGCCCGCGATAAAGCAGGTGAGCACCAGTACGGGCACGGAGGTGGTGTGGGCGCAGATAATGGTGGCCGCCAGCAGCACGCCCGCGCAGGTGAGCAGGCTCACCCGGTTGGAGAAGCGGAACTTGACGCGGAACATCACGCAGAAATTGATGGCCATGCCCACCAGAGAGGCGTAGCCCGCCATCAGGATGTCTTCCTGCATCAGCGCGGTGCTGCCCACCATATCGGAGGCCGCCGCCAGATAGACCCCGCCCGAGAACTGCACGATCAGCACGAAGAAGATGAACAGCCAGGGCTTGAGCCGCCTCGGAACGTAATCGGGAACGTCAGGGATGTCGAACGGTCCCTGCGGTGCGTGCCAGTCCGCCATCTCAGTACCTCACTTCGCTTTCCACATTCATGCCGGCACGCAGCAGCGCCATCTTGTCGGCATCGTTGCCTTCCGAGAACTCGATGCGCACGGGCACGCGCTGGCGCACCTTCACGAAATTGCCCGCCGAGTTGTCTTGCGGCAGCAGGGAGAGGCTCGCGCCCGTGGCTTTTGAAATCGACACCACCTCGCCCTTGAAGCGCACGCCCGGTATGGCATCCACCTTGATGTCCACCTCGGCACCCGGAGCGATGTGTTTCAACTGGGTTTCCTTGTAGTTGGCCGTTACCCAGATCTCGCCCTCGTCCACCACGTCGAGCAGGGTCTGTCCGGGCTGGATCAGCTGGCCTATCTGAATTTCCTTGCGGGAGGTGAAGCCGTCGCAGGGCGCCACGATCACGGTATAGGAGAGGTTCAGCCGCGCCGTTTCCAGCAGGGCCTTGGCCAGTTCCACGCCCGCTTCGTTCTGCGCCACGCGTTCCTTGGTTTCCTTCATGACCGAAGAAGTGGTGGCATGTTGGCGGGAACACATCTGATAGCGGGCTTTCTTGGCTTCGTAGTCGGTTTTGGCCGCATCGTACTGCTGCTTGGTTACGGCTTCTTCCTTAAGCAGTTTCTGGTAACGGGCGAACTCGGTGGCGGCGTTCTCCATCAGCACCTTGGCTTCGGCCACGGAGGCCTCGCTCACGTCCATATTGGCCGAGGCCACGCCCACGCTGAGGTCGGCCACGCTTCGTCCGGCCAGCGCGTTCTGATAGTCGGCATTGGCCTGCGCCACACGCAGGCGCATGTCCGCGTCATCGATAATCACCAAGGTGTCGCCTTTCCTCACGTATCGGTATTCTTCAAAGCGTATTTCCTTGATGTAGCCCTGCACGCGGCTGTTTACCGGCACGATCTGCCGGCAAACCTGGGCGTTGTCGGTAAATTCCACGCGTCCGAGGTGGATGAATTTGCCGCAAATCCAAACGGCGGCTACGGCAATCACGGCAATGGTGATGGCGTAAGACAGTATTTTCTTGCTGCGGTGTCTCATATCTTTCCGGTTGTAAATAAGAGTTTGTAATAGTAATAGATGATGTTGATGCGGGCGTTCACCAACTGCTGCTCGGCATCGAGCTGTGTGTTGGCCGCGTCGAGCATGTCGGTGATCAACGCCATGTCGGCGGCATAGCGGGTGGAGGTGGTGTGGTAGTTGCGGTTCGCCAGTTCCACGCTTTTCTGCTGGGTGGCCAGTTCCTGATAGGCCTCCATGTAGCGGATATAGTCGGCGCGGACCGCCAGGGCGATGTTTTCCCGCGCCACGTCTAATTCATCCTCAGCCTGTTGTGTGGAAAGCCGGGTCGCGGCCAATTTCCGGCTGCTCTTGTAGAGCGAGGAGAAATTATAGCTCACGCCCAGGCCCACGTACCAGTAGCTGAGGTTCTTGTCGAGGGGCGGGATCTCCACGAGGATGGGACCGTCGAGTGTCCAGAAGGCCTGCACGCCGATTTGGGGCAGGCGTTCCGATTTAACCAGTGATTCGGCCTTGCGGCTTATGTTGACTCCCGTTTCGGCCAATTGCAGGGAAGGGGCGTTGCCCTCGGCTTCCTGCTGCCACCAGGCCGGCTCGTTGCCGGGCAGGGATTCGGCGAATATGGACGAGTCGGGCAGCACCACGGTGCCTTCCGGCAAACCGGCCGTAACCACGAGGTTGTCGTTGAGGATTTGCAGCGTGTTGTCGATTTTCACCAACTGCAGTTCGAGCGTGGAAACCAGCAGTTCGTAGCGGGTGATGTCGTTCTGAAGCGCCGTTCCCTGGCTGTAGCGGGCTTTCATGTCGTCGAGCACCTGCTGGGCCTGCTCGATGTTCTTCTGCATCACCTCTTTCAGGTTGGAATATTTGTAGAGGTCGAGGTAGAAGCCGGCAAGGCGGAAGCGGATGTTGTCGCGCTGGAAATCGGTGGCGTAGCGGGCGGCGGTGCTTTGCAGCTTGGCCATGTCGATGGCGTTCTTGATTGCCCCGCCCGTATAGACGGCCTGTTCCACCTTTACCGAAAGCCCGTTGCCGAGGTGGGGGATGGGGGCTTTCGTGTAGTTGGAGAAATCCCGGTCGGTGATGAATCCGTCGCCGATATAACTGAGCGAGAGCGCGGCGTTGATTTCGGGCAGCCGTCCGCTTTTGGCCACCGACACTTGTTTTTCCGCTACTTTTTCGGCGGTCAGCAGGGGGCGCAGGTGCAGGCCGTTGGTTTCCGCCGACTCGAATATCTCTTTGAGTGTAAACGTTTTGGGTACATCCTCTGCGTAAGCGCATGCGCCAAGGCTCCACAGCGCGGCCAACAGCAGCCCCGTGAGCAATCTGGTACTGTTCATAAAACTGTAATTAAAGACTGAAAATCCCGGAATTTATCGAGGAAAAAAGATTCGGCTTTCGGGAAAACCGACAGTAGGGAAGTTATTGGGAGCTCTTCCAGCTCTCTTTAAAGGCTTGATTTATGATGTTAGGCATTTCGCCTGAAAGAGAATATGTTATAAGTTTCATTGCAAGCACGGCTCTTTGTGAACCGCGGTGCAAAAGTACGGAAAATTTTTGTTTAAATCGCCAAACTACGCCACTGCAAGGCATTTCCGGCGGTAGTCTTGATATCGTTTTCTCCATTGTAGATGGCAAAGCAGCGTTCGGGCGGCGTGTTCGACAGTTGAGCCCATTTAACGATACCTTTAAAGAAGTCGGAGGAGAAGGTGGCGCCCGATTTTATTTCGTAAGCCTGTGCATCTCCCTTTATATAGCGCAGCAAGTCCACTTCGTTGCCGGTGCTGTCGCGCCAAAAAGAGAGGGTGGGGCTTTCTCCCCGGTTGTAGGCTGCCTTGATGAATTCGTTCACCACCAAGTTTTCGAACAGGCCGCCCCGCAAAAAGTGGGTGGATAGCTGTTCAGGACTTTGGATGTCCAAAAGAGAACAGGCCAAACCGGTATCGTAGAAGTAGAGTTTGGGCGTTTTAACCAGACGTTTGGCGAAGTTATTGTGGTCGGGTCTGAGCAGGTGGCAGACATAACTGGCTTCCAATACGGAAATCCAGTTGGTGATGGTGGATACCGCCACATCGCATTCGTTGGCTAAGGAAGATAGGTTAAGTAACTGTCCGATACGTCCCGCACACAGCTTGATGCAGCGAATAAATTTGCCCAAATCCCCGATATTCTTCATAAGCCGTACATCCCGTTCCACATAGGTCTGTATATAGAACGGATAGTAGTCGGTGGGGCTGATATTCTTGTCGTAAAGGCGAGGGTAGCCACCCGTAAAGATTTCCTTGTCGAGCGAATCGGGCAGGATTTCACCCGCCTGCATTTCCGCATGCGAGAAAGGCAATAGCTTCAACAGCGCCGTCCTGCCCGCCAGCGACTGGCTGATACGTTCCATCAGCAAGAAATTGTGTGAACCGGCCAGCAGGTACATACCCTCCTTGCCGGCATGGTCGATATGGGACTGCAGGTAGGAGAACAGTTCGGGTACCCGCTGTGCCTCGTCGATAATCGTTTTGTCGGGATAGGTGGCCAGGAAGCCCTTGGGGTCTTCGGTGGCGAACAGGCGCATATCGGGGTCTTCGAGCGACACGTACCGGTACTCGGGAAACGAGTTTTTCAACAGCGTGGATTTGCCCGACTGCCGGGGCCCGGTCAGGGTGACAATCGGGAATTTAGAGGTCAGCTCCACAAGTTTGTGCCGTAACAATCTGTCAACCATTGGTGTTTTGTTTGTTTTTGCAAATTTACGATTCAAAACTAAAATTGCAAACTTTTCTTGCAAATTTTCGATTGATGCCGAAAGGGAGAGCCTTTTGCGGTCAAGGAGGCAAATGATTTCTTTGGAAAATTTCGGTTTTTATTTTGTCTTATTGATTAATAATCAGTGTATTATTGTTTCGTTGCGTCCGGCCAGTACATTTTTTTTCAACCCGTCCAGGCCGGCGCGGAGAAGGGCGGAGTGGGCGAAGGCTTGTTGGAATTCGGATTCGGACATTGAAAAGATCCGCTCCCGGCTTAGGTTCAGCAGGGCTTCCGAGGCTTGGAACTCGGGATGGCCGGGCGTTTCTATCCTGTGGTTCACAGGGCAAGCCTTTTGGCAGGCATCGCAGCCGAACCAGCAGGAGGCGGGCAGCGGGGGGCGTTCCCCCTTGTGTTCAATCGTGAGATAGGAAATGCATTTGTTGGCGTTCAATCCGTTCTGCAGGGCATGGGCGGGGCAGGCATCCTCGCAACGAGTGCAGTCTTTGCAAGGGTGCGTGAAATCTTCCTCTTGCAGTAGCGGCCTGTCGTAGGCGTCGAATTCGGCCTGGGTAAGCAGTATTCCGATAAAGCAGTAGGAACCGAACCGGGGATTCAACAGCAGCGAGTTCCTTCCGACAACGCCTAATCCCGCCTGTTCCGCCCAGTATTTCTCAAGTATGGGCGCGGTGTCGCAGAAACAGCGGAACGAACCTTCGGGCAGTCCTTCCGCTAAGGCGAAAAGTTTTTCCTTTACGTAGAGATGGTAGTCTTTGCCTTGGGCGTAGAGCGACACCTGCGGGTTGCGGAGCGTGTTTCCGTGCTGGGCGTAAGCGCAGAGAATCACCACGAGGCTCTTGGCGCCGGGCAAGAGCAGCGCGGGGTCGAAACGTTTGTCGAGATGGCGTTCCAGATAGTGCATCTCCGCCTGCCGCCCCTGTTCGAGATAGGCGTGGAATGTGTCTTTTACGGCGGCATCCACCGGTTTTATGGGAGTGATGCCGATTCCGTCTATCTGCAGCCGTCCGGCCTTTTGCTTCAGTTCGCTCGCGTTCAACCGCATGGGATATGCAGGCTTAGTCGAAAAGCGAGTTTTCGATACGTTTGGGCGTTCTGCCCAGGTGCTGGTAGGCTAAGGGTGTTACTTCGCGGCCTCGGGGGGTGCGCATCAAAAATCCTTCCTGAATCAGGTAGGGTTCATACACTTCTTCCAAGGTGCCGGGGTCTTCGCCCACGGCGGTGGCTATCGTGTTCACGCCCACCGGCCCGCCCTTGAATTTGTCGATGATGGTGAGCAGGATGCGGTTGTCCATTTCGTCGAGGCCGAACTTATCCACGTTGAGTGCGTCCAGGGCGTGGCGGGTAATGTCGATTTCCACCGAGCCGTTGCCCTTTACCTGGGCGAAGTCGCGCACGCGGCGCAAGAGCAGGTTGGCGATACGCGGGGTTCCCCGGCTGCGGCGGGCAATCTCGTAGGCTGCGTCTTCGTGTATGTCCACGTCGAGCAGTCCGGCCGAACGCTGTATGATTTTCTGCAGGGTATGGGCGTCGTAATAGCTCAGGCGGGAATTGATGCCGAAACGGGAACGCAAGGGAGAGGTGAGCAGCCCCGAACGCGTGGTGGCGCCGATCAGCGTAAAGGGGTTCAGGCCTATCTGCACGCTGCGGGCGTTGGGGCCGCTGTCGATCATGATGTCGATCTTAAAGTCTTCCATCGCCGAATACAGGTATTCTTCCACCACGGGGGTGAGCCGGTGTATCTCATCGATAAACAGCACGTCGTTGGGTTCGAGGTTGGTGAGCAGGCCTGCCAATTCGCCGGGTTTGTCGAGCACGGGGCCGGAGGTGGTCTTGATGCCCACGCCCAATTCGTTGGCGATGATGTACGACAGGGTGGTCTTTCCCAAGCCCGGAGGGCCGTGCAATAGCACGTGGTCGAGCGCCTCCTTGCGCTGGCGGGCGGCCATTACGAAGACTTTGAGGTTGCCTGTTACGCTTTCCTGCCCTTGGAAACTGTCGAATCCGGAGGGGCGCAGGGCCTTTTCCAACTCTTTGTCGGTGCCGGTAAGGTTATTCTGTTCGGGATGAAGGATATCGTTCATGACGGGACAAAGGTACGAAAAGTCGAGAGCAGAAGCCAACCGCAAACAAAGTTGCGGTTGGCTTCTGCTAAAATGCTTGTGGGGTGCACAAGAAAGCCTTTATGTTTTTTATCAGCGGGATGTTTCGGAAACTGATTTTGCACCCATGCGCGTTTGGTTGAAGAGTGTCATGAACAATCAAAAAAAAGCAGTACATCATTCCGATGTACTGCTTTTTCAATGAAAGATCTAAAAGAGTAAAGAGGAATGTCTTTACATCTTTTCCTCTCCGGGCAGCACCTCTCCCTGCTCGTTGAAGAACACGTCGGAGGTTTTGTCGTCGGCAGCGGACAAAGTTACTTTATAGGTTTTATTCTCGCCTTCTTCTTTCACGTAGGCGACCTTGATGGTTTGTCCCTCGTAGTTCTTGGCTACAGCATCCTTGACAGCTTGCGGAAGTTGGTCGGCTTCGATAGTCTTGAACGGATCTTCGGCGGTTACTGAGATCTGAGTCTTCGTAGCACTTACTGTGTTTGCACATGCGGCGTTGATGCCAAATGCTGCGAGGAGGGCAGCAGCGAAAAGTACCTTTTTCATGGTTTTGATTGTTTTTAATTGTTTGATTAAACTTGAATTATTTCCTTTTAAGGAAAGGTTGTAGATGCAAAACTATTGTCAGTTTGAATGCAATCCAAATGTGTGATTATGAACAGCGTATTTCTGTTGACGAACGTTTGCAAGGCTTACTTCCTTCCTCCACCGAGAGCATGATAAAGCATTATGACACCTTGTATTTCGTCATAACGGTCTTCCGATTCCGTCAGTTCCGCCTGCAACAGTTTTTGCTGAGCTGTGAGTACCTCCAGATAGTGCGTTCGACCATGCTTCATCAGTAGTTTGGTATTCCACACGGCGGCTTGGAGATTCAAAATCTGTTTGTTGTCTAAGCTCAATCGTTGCCGTGCCGTTTGCCAGAGAATGAGTGCATTGTTCACTTCGTTCCCAGCGTTGAGCAGACTCTGGCGAAATAGAAGCAAGGCTTCTTCCTGTTGTGCACGCGCAATCTTCAACCGGGTCATGTTTTCGCCTTTGTGGAAAAGAGGCTGTATCAACGAACCCAAAGCATTGAAAAGCCATGTTCCTGGATTGGATAGGACTCCTGCATTATTGGTCCAACCGATAATCCCCGAAAGTGTTATTCGCGGATAAAATGCCGAGCGGGCTTCATTGGTAGCGTAAAACGATTGCATCAAGGCAAATTCGGCCTCTTGGACATCCGGCCGGTTACTTACCAGCGATAAGGGCAGCCCGACGGATAAGCTGTCGGGGAAATGCTGATCAGAAAGCACACCACGCTCCAATTTCGCAGGAGTTATACCCAGCAATCCGCAGACCGTGTTTTCAAGTTCACCGATTTGCTTTTCGAGAGTGAGAATAGAGCCTTCTACTTCTAATTTGTTGGCCCGAGCCCGTAATACGGCGGCCTCTGTGGTTTTCCCGGCTCGTTTGAGTGCAGAGAGCGTGCGGATGTTCTCCTGCCATGTCGTCAGCGTACGACGGCTGATCTGTAATTGTTCGTCAAGCATCAACAGCGTATAGTAGCTGTCGGCAACAGTAGCGACAAGGCGTGTCTGCACCGCCTGCTCGTATGCCCGATTTCTTTCGAGTGCCGCATGAGCTCCTAATTTCGCATTGCGCTGCCGTCCGAATATATCTAACTCCCATTCTGCCGAAGGCCCGATTGAATAGGTCCGTTGTGTCGAATGACCGTCGGTATGGCGTACTTGTCCTTGCCCACCGAAAGAGACAGACGGAATAAATGCCAGACGAGAAGATTGTAGGACGGCTTCCGCTTCTTCTGTACGCAAACGAGCTACACGCAGGTCGGTATTATACTCCATGCCATATGCTATCCATCGTTGAAGTAACGAATCGGTAAAAAGGTCCCGCCACGAAAAATCTGCGAATGAGACGGTGTCCGTCAGAAGAGAGTCTTGTAAATGGTCGGAATACAGACTATCTGCGAACGATAAGTCGGGACGCTGGTAGCGTGTATAGATTCCGCAACCGTTCATGAACGGCAGCAGAAAAAGCAAAATAGATATAGGATAAAGCGTTTTCTTCATGGTTATTTCTGTTTTAGCATGCGAGAAGGCATGACAGATTCTTCCACTCGTTGAAATACAATAAACAACACCGGAACGATGAATAAAAGTGCAATTGTACCGATAAGCATTCCACCTACCGTACCTACACCGATAGAAATGTTTCCGTTGGCTCCCACACCGCTGGAAAACATCATCGGCAACATACCGAAAACCATCGTCAGCGAGGTCATTAAAATGGGCCGCAAACGGGCTTTCGCGGCCAACAAGGCGGCAACGGCGATACTCGCTCCCATTTTACGGCGTTCGGTTGCATATTCGGTAAGTAGAATGGCGGTTTTGGCTAAAAGTCCGATAAGCATCAGCAGGCCGACTTGCAGATAAATATTGTTTTCCAGTCCGAACATGCGGGCGAATAGGAAACTGCCAGCCAACCCGAACGGCACGGAGAGCAGAATGACCACAGGCATGAAGAGACTTTCGTAAAGGGCACATAAAATCAGATAGATGAAAACGAAACTGATTACGAAAACAATGGTTGCCGAGCTTTCCGAAGAGGCCTCCTCGCGCGACATGCCCCCGAACTCATAACCGTACCCCGTAGGCAATACTTCTCCAGCCACTTCGCGTACGGCGCGAATCGCTTCACCCGAACTATACCCGCTTGCCGCCGAACCATTGATGGCGATGGCCGAGAAAAGATTGAAACGAGCCAGCGATTGTGCACCGTAGACTTTGGTCAGCCTCAGGTATTGTCCGATAGGATTCATCTCTCCACGATTGTTCCGCACGAACATGTTGTTCAGAGCTTTGGTGTCGAGGCGAAATTCCGGAGATGCCTGTACCATGACGCGGTATAGTTTGGAAAAACGGTTCATATTCGAGGCGTATATACCGCCGACATATCCCGACAATACATCCAGTACATCGGCGGGCGATACGCCCGTCTGCTTGCAGCGTGCGGCATCGACTTCCAAAAGATACTGGGGATATTTCGTATCGAAGGCGGTAGTCGCTTTTGCGATTTCAGGCCTGGCATTCAATGCTCCGATTAGCCGGTTGGCTATACGTTGCAAGTTTTCGACAGTGCCGCCTTTATAGTCTTGCAGATGAATCTCGAAACCGCTGCTCGCACCGTATCCGGGAATCATGGCCTGAGTAAATACGATAATCTTTGCTGCAGCGATGTCTGCCGTTCGTCGATATATCTCGTCGATGACGGACTGAATGTCATCGCCCTTCTTTGTGCGCTGATCCCAAGACTGCAGACGGATGGTAAACATGCCGCTTGACGACCCCAGTCCGCTTAACATGCCCATACCGGTGGTCTTGGCACATACTTCAATTTGCGGAATGTCGCCGATGCGGCGGTCGATCTCATCCATGATGCGTACCGTTTCCTGCAGGTTGGTTCCGGGAGGTGTCTGCACGTCAATGTTGATTGTGCCCATATCCTCGTTGGGCACGAGCCCCGTTTTTGTTGTCTGCATCAGGTAAACAAGGCTTCCGCAGGTCAGCGCCAACAGCACCCCGGCAATCCATTTCCTCCGCAACATGACCAGTACGCCGCTTTTGTAACGTGTGAGCAGTCGGTCGAAAACAGCCTCGAAAGCCCGATGAAAACGTGCGGAGAATCCCAACCTACCATCGTGCTCTGCATGAGGTGTCATGAGCAGGACGCAGAGTGCCGGACTGAGCGTCAGTGCGTTCAACAGAGAGATGCCTACAGCTACGGCCATCGTCAGACCAAACTGCGTGTAGAATGTACCGGTCGTGCCGCCCATGAAACTGACGGGAATAAATACTGCCATGAAGACGAACGTAGAGGTCAGTAAGGCAGCTGAAATACCGTCCATCGCAAAGACCGTGGCTTCATAGGGTGAGCGATACCCTTCATCGAACTTGGCTTGCACAGCTTCGACCACTACGATGGCATTGTCCACCACCGTACCGATGACCAGCACGAGAGCAAAGAGTGTAATCATGTTCAGGCTGAATCCTGCTACATGCAGAAAAGCGAATGTTCCCACCAATGAAACGACAATAGAAAGAGCAGGGATGAGTGTGGAGCGCAGATTTTGCAAAAAGACATAGACCACGAGTACAACCAGCAGCACGGCTTCGATCAAGGTTATCAGCACGTTGCGTATTGAAGCATCCAGAAAATCTTTCGTACTCATCAGGTCCACGATCTCCATTCCTTTGGGCAGGTCTTTCGACAGTTCGGCTACCACCATGTCTATCTCTTCGATAATTTCGTTGGCATTCGAACCAGAAGTCTGCGAAATCATGCACGTCGTTCCCGGATGCCCATTCACCGAACCGATATATTCATAAGTTTTCGAGCCCAATTCGATTTGCGCGACATCTTTAAGCCGCAGGACAGTTCCGTTCTCTTGTGCACTGACCACCAGATTTTCATAGTCGGTTTCCTTGTCATAACGGCCGCGATATTTCAGTACATAGCGAAATGTATTTTCCGACTCGGCACCCAATGAACCGGTGGGCGATTCAAGATTCTGCTCATCAAGAACTTTTCGGATGTCCGACGGAACAAGACCGTATTGGGCCATCTTGCCGGGATCGAGCCAAATACGGAGCGAGTAGTCGGCTCCTTTGACATCCACCTCGCCGATGCCCGCGATACGGGCGAACCGGGGCTCGATGTTTATTTTCATGTAGTTGCACAGAAACTTTTCATCGAAAGAATCATCGGGGCTGTACAAGGCCAATGTTTTAATGCGGCTTGTCTGGCGTTTGCGCACGGTAATACCGCTTTGAGTCACTTCGGCAGGGAGCAGGCCTTGAGCCGAAGCCAGCCGGTTCTGCACATTGACCATCGCCATATCGCCGTCCGTACCTTGCCGGAAATAAATCTGGATATTGGCGGATCCCGTATTGGTGGCCGACGACACCATATACATCATATTCTCCACACCATTGATAGCCTCTTCGAGTGGCACGACCACGCTTTTCTGTACTGTCTCGGCGTTTGCACCGGAATAAGTGGCCGATATGCTTACGGTAGGAGGAGCAATCTCAGGAAACTGTTCTACCGGCAACTGTACAAGGCAAATGACGCCGAGCAACGTGATGAATACCGAAATGACACCGGCCAGTATAGGTCGGTCGATAAAGGTCTGTATTTTCATAATTACTCTCTCCGTGTATTTTCAGATTCTACAACAGACCCTTCACGTACCAAACCGGCTCCTTCTGCGATAATGACATCGCCTTCCTGTAAACCGGATTCTACGATATATTCTTTTCCGTCATTTTGCGGGAAGACTTCGATACGGGTAGAAACGGCCTTGCCGTCTACGACTCTATAGACAAAAATACGGTCCTGCAATTCATAGGTGGCAGTTTGCGGAATGACGACGCAATCCTTTCGTATGGAGGGAATCAGTACCGTACCGCTGCCGCCGTTGCGTAACAACCTTTCTTTATTAGGGAATACGGCACGCAGGCTTACGGCTCCTGTACGCTCGTCGATAGTTCCACTGACGGCATCAATACGGCCTTTATGTGCGTACAGTTCGCCATTGCTCATTTTCAGTTCCACTTCCGGCAATTGCCCAATGGCATGTTTCAAAGAACCGTATCGCTGAATCATGTCCAACATCTGATTTTCTGCCATTGAGAAGTATGTATATACTAGGCTGTCATCTGACACCGTAACCAATGGTTCTCCCGATGTGCTGCTGACCAATGCCCCTACCCGGTAAGGAATCATGCTTGCCACACCATTCACGGGCGACTTTACTTCTGTATAAGAGAGGTTGTTGCGTGCACTTTTTTCTTCGGCCTCTGCCAATGCCAATTTAGCCTCCGCTTCCAATACTTCGTTGCGTGCAGTCTGCAAGTCGAACTCCGAAACCACTTCTTCTTCCAGCAAGCCCTTATTGCTTTCCAATACCAAACGGGCGGTAGAGAGAACGGCTTCGGCACTTCTCACATTAGCGACAGCTATGTCGTGCGCCGCCTTGTAAGGAACTTGGTCGATGATGAACAAGACACTGTCTTTTCGAACGGCATCGCCTTCCTTCATTCGGATGTCTGTAATCTGACCGCTTACCTGCGGGCGAATTTCTATGGTCTGATATCCCCGAATGGTGGCCGTGTAACTGGCACGAAGCGTACGGTCGCTTAATGTTATCGTAGCCATTCGGTAAGCCGTTGCCCCTTGTTGCGGTTTGTTGCGGCTTTCATCGCAGGAGACGAAAAAAGACAAAACGCAAGCGGCAAGAATCATTTTTGTTTTAGATACATTATTCATATTGAAAATTTTGGAGGTAATATTACTAAGAAAGCGGCAGGTCGGAAAAATGCGTTGATGAACAACAAGAATGCGGTGGTAAACGGTGCAAACAATGCTTGCATGCAGAATCCGTAATTCGTATCTTTGTGAATAAATTGTTTATACTGAATGGAATATAAATGTAAAAGTATAACTCGGATTATTGACCTGTTTTTTTGTGTAATCATCCTGCCGCTCGTCATCACGTTGGCGCCCGTTGAAAAGTGGATTGAAAAGTACACGCTTTTTGCCATAACTCTTGTGGCGTATATGTATGTTGTCTATTTCGCCATACGAAAAGTCAATTTCCCGCAACTCTTTATGAATCGCAAGTATGATAGAATGGCATTTTTCATTCTATTGTTTTTTGGTGCTACCTATCTGCTTTCGTTATACCCTTATCCGGAAAACAGTGTAGATATCTCGCCTTTACACCCGAATTTGAAAGAACATCTGCGTAAACAGACTGTATGGTTTCTTTTTCTGGTCGTAAGTGGATACAGTCTTTCTGTCAGTTTGATTTTCGAACTTTTCCGGCAAACATTGGCAAAAAAAGAGTTGGAAAGCCAAAAAAACAAGACAGAACTTGCACTTTACAAAGCTCAGATTGATCCGCACTTTCTGTTCAATACGCTTAATACCCTCTACGGTCTTGTTGTTCAGAAATCTGAAAAAGCCGAATCCGCATTCGTTCAGTTTGCCGATATGGTGCAATACATGTACACGCATGCTACAGACGATTTGGTGGATATCTGTAAGGAAATCAGTTATATTGATCATTACATCGCACTGCAGTCGCTTCGCCTGAATCGTTACACGAAGGTGATTTGGGAATGTGAGGCGGATGATGATATGTTGCAAATACCGCCGATGCTGTTTATAACCTTCGTGGAAAATGCTTTCAAGTATGGAACCTCTTCAAGCAAAGATTGCAAAATATATATTCGCATGGAAGTTAAAGAAGGAATACTTCGTTTCTTCACGAAAAACAGAATCATGAAAAAAAGGAATAAAAAGGAGCCTGCCGTCGGCATCGAAAACTGCCGTGCCCGATTGGAACTGCTTTATCCCAATCGTTTCACCCTGACTGTGCAAGAAGAAGGCTCCGAATATGAATTGCGCTTGATTATATATTTGAAATGAAAAGAATAAATTGTATTGCCATAGATGACGAGCCCATAGCGCTGTCCGTCATCTCTCAATTCTGTTTGCGGTCGGGTGGCATTGACCTGCTTGTGTATAGTGAACCGCAAGAAGGATTGCAAGCTGTTATCGACAGACAGCCTGATGTTGTTTTTCTTGATATAGAAATGGATTGCCTGAACGGTCTCGACATCGCTCGAAAACTACCGTCATCGACTTGTTTTATCTTTACGACTGCCTACATCCGTTATGCGCTTGACGGATTCAACCTCGATGCCGTTGATTTCCTCCACAAACCTTTCTCCTACGAACGGTTCGAAATCGCTGTGGAAAAGGCACGGCGACGCATGGAATATATCCGCGGAGCTGAGGAGATCATCACCGTCAAGCAGGAATACAACAACGTCGTAATTCCCATAGCCGACATACTTTATGTGGAGGCAATGGAGAATTACTCCAAATTTTTCCGTCGCAAAGGCTTCTACGTACTCTCGCGCATGAACCTCAAAGCGGTGGAGGAATTGCTGCCGGCACGACGATTCGTACGGATACACCGTTCGTTCATTGTCGCCGTGGATGCCGTAAGTTCGTTCAGCAGGCAGGAAATCAGGCTGGCATCCGGACAACTATTGCCTATTGGAAGACTATATGCGGAGAAAGCGACCGCCAGACTGCAAAACCCGAATCCGGATAATCCGGCGGGATGATTCCGCAAAAATGCCGTTTTGTTTTTATATGTAGGTGCATTTCAGGATATTATAATTGTTGATATAAGCAAGCCATTGAATGATTTCGCTTTAACTTACCATCCCCTCAACGACTTACATTATTCAGTCTACACCAATCTGTTTCTTTAAAATTCTTAGTATATTTGCACTTCTTGATTTTCACGGGGCCGACTGGTTTTGACAGCAGGGACAGTGGAAAGCAAGCACGCCGAGGGTTGGGTAACTGCCTCGCTAAAACCAATACTCACGCCATTAAACGGCAACAATAGCGATTACGCTCTCGCTGCCTAGTACAAGGTACTACATTCAGCGACGCTTCCGGAAAAAGCCATGACCGCCGGCTCGTTTCCACCGAAGTGCAAAACAATCAAAGTCGGTTCCGGGCTCATCCCGCTTTCGGTTGTGTCCGGTAATTAGGAAGATAAGAACGGGATACGGATGCTTTTCGCCAGTCCCGTTACGAAAAACAAAGGAAAGGCTAAGCGTGTAGAAAACTTTTTTGCTGCTTGTTTGGACGGCGGTTCGATTCCGCCCGGTTCCACAAAAAAAGGATTTGGATAGCGATCTGCTTCGTTGCGGAAAAAGCGTTTTTTATGAAAAGTTAATGGAGGCACTGAAGGCCAAGGTAAACCGGTTGGAGAAATATATCAAGAAACGACTGGGGGAATAAAAAGAGAAGGGGAATAACCTACTGGTTGCTCCCCTTCTTATAGATTTTTAAATTGTAAGCTATTTGTTCTTGTAAGTTATGGTATTGATTGTTGTATACCATGAACTTGTTTTAAGGATTGAGGAAACAAATCCGTCTTCATTAAAATCGTAGGTATATTTACAATCATCAGATTCAATAGGGAGGCCTTGACATTTGTTGCCGAGGTAGCCTTCCGAAAATCCCCAGAACTCGCAGGTGGAGGGGAGGGCAACCAGGGCTTCGTTGTCCTCGGTTCTCCAGGCTTGCAAGAATGCAGACCAATCGATATTGGATGGGTGTGATTGACGGATAAAGGCAATTTTTTCATCAGCGATATTTCCGTCTTCCCATTCGAAGGTCCATATTAATTCATCTCCGTCAAATACGTTATGCAAATATCTGCCGCTTTCATCGTAGGAGAGTCTGTAATTGTCAGTTCCTTCCCAGCCACGATCCAGAACGATAAAGCCATATTTGTTTAAGTCAAATGAAGTTGAACTTTCCCCGTCGATGGCGTTGGTTTCACCATCGTAATCAGTCTGGGTCATATGCAATGTGTTATCTTTCTTTTCGAAAGAAACTGTATAATAGTAGTCGTTGTTCCAATAATGGGTGAAACTCTTGAGAGAACCATCATTGTTGTAGGTGAAGAGGTATGAATAGTAATTGGTGTCATGGGCATAGCGGACGGCTTCCACTTTTTCCACCAGCCGTTCGCCGGCCTTGTTGGTGGCGAATTGCTTTTTGTCGTTGTCCTTGTTGCAGGAGGTGGCGAACAGCAGGCAGCCCGCGGTCGCCAAAAGCGTAATCATGCGTTTCATGAAGATGTGTTTTTAATGTTAAAGTTTAAATAAACGTACAAAGGTACGAAATTTTATTTTGTTATTTTGTATATTGTTAAAAATTTATATTATAACAATGCGTTGACGGGCCAGGGATAATTTATGCGGTATGGACGCATCTTTAAGAAGTCCATAGGGCTAAATGCAGGTTTAATAAATATCGTTGGGTAAGGACAGTGAGTCTAAGAGGCTTTCAAAAAGCCGTCGATCCTTGTTTTTGGTGCCCCGGTATTTGAAAAAACTGTATAGCAGTTCAATCAGTTCCTGCTTGACAAGTCGGTCGCAGACTTTAATTTCGTAAGAGGCAAGTTGTGCGGGGGAGAGCCGATGTACGTTGCTCCGATGGGATATTATGGTGTGCTTGTGAAAGCAAAAGCCCTTTTCGCCGATCTTGCGGCCTTGTTCAAAGCAATATACAGACATATCCCGGTCAACGATGAGGCCATGTCTCAGAAGGCCGGCGTCAAAATAAATCTTCGAGGTCGTCATGGAAAGCAAGTGCAGGTTGTCGCCCTCGGTGCCCAGTACGATGAAGAATTTATCTTTGGTGGCGGTGGGCAAGTGGTAGTCGTGAATCAACAGGATAGAGCCTATGGGAAACCGTTCAGCAGATGCCACTTTCCATCAGTTTGCTTTCCAAGGCGTTGTAATAGACGGTCTTCTTCATGCCGTCGTCAAGCAACTCCGAAAAATCAATCTCTGCCTCGCTCGTGCTGTTGTCCGGCGTGAACGATATGTGTTCCCGTTCTTTGGTGTTGCTCCAGAGAGAACCTTTCCTATGGGTGATTTTCACTAACTGGCTTGCGGATAGGTTCCCGTACCGTTCCGCGATATCGGAAATCACTTCCATGTCCAGTTCGCTGAACTCCGAATCATCAAATGTATTGGCCGGCCTTACGATGCAGGTGCTGCCCTGAAAATCGAATTTCACGTAGTCGGAAAAAAGGTTGGTTCCCGGATATTTTGCGAAGAATACGTCTTGTGCCACCGGGCCTAACTTCCATACGCGGTAGGGAAGCCATGTGATGGGGGTCCCATACCGTTTTGTGGACTCTTCATCAATCAGGTACAGCAACTTCAGCAGTTTGGTCTGACACAACGGCTGACATTTTTTGGCGAGGAACAGCATAAGGTTCCCGACCAGCTCTTTGTTGAGTTTTATTCCGCTGTACATCGTTTCTATGAATTGAAGATAATCCAACCTCGCAGCAAAGATAATATAAATTAAGGATAGGGTGAGGATTCGGAGTGAACAATGATGGCGGTCACCTGCCGTTTGCGCATTGCATCTCACTGCCCGAAATGCTTTTTTGACCTATCTTTCTATCTGGAGTTCCACGCCGGAGGCGTGGATTTTTTCGCCTAAGGGCGGGTTCAGTTTCCGGAGGCTTATCCTTAGCCTTTCGATGGTGGGGAAGTCGCGCAGGATGCGGTCGGCTATGCGCCTTGCCGCGTGTTCCATGAGTTTGGAGGAGACGGACATTTCTTCCTTGACCCTGTTATATACTTCCGCGTAGTTCACGGTGGCCTCCAAGTTGTCGGTAAGCTGCGCCTGTTCGGTATCGGTGTAGAGGTACAGGTCAACCTTGAACCAGGTGCCGATGGCGCGTTCCTGTTCGAAACACCCGTGATGGGCGTAAAACTCCATGCCTTCGATAAAGATGCAGCTGTTTTCCATGTCAGAACGAGTTTTGGATTGCCTCGCCCTCTAATTTCAGGGTGTTTCCGTCGTAGGAGGCGAAGGTGCAGTACCGGATCCAGTCGCCGGTGTTCAGGTAGAACGACTTGCGTTCCTGTTCTTTCTTGCCGTGCTCCAGCGCGGTTTGATTCTCGGACAGTACGCGCACCTCCGGCTTCTGCCGGTCGATTTCCGCCAGAACGGGCCAATGCCGGTGGGCGAAGATAAAGAAATCGATATGTTTCTGTTCGAGTGTCTCCTGCATGAACGCGAGCAGGTTCCGGTTCTTCCACTGTTCGCGCCTGCGGTGTTGCTCGGCTTCGGACGCCACGCCTGTCTTGCGGCTGTGGCGCGACATGGATTTGGCCATCAGGCTGCCCCAGTACGGATGCAGGGCGGCATAGAGCACCCGGCTCGCCTTGGCTTCGAATACGGCCTTCATCAGCTTGTAGCCCCGTTCGTTCGCGCCCAAGCCGTCGCCGTGTCCGATCAGGAAACGGGCGTCGCCCACCTGCAGCTCCATCGTGCCCCGATATACCTGCATGCCCAATTCCTGTTGAAAGTACGTCTTGTTCCACGTATCGTGGTTGCCTCCGAAGAAATGCACCGGAATGCCGGCGTCGGTAAGTTCGGCAATCTTGGCCAGCAGGCGCACGAAGCCTTTCTGCACCACATGGCGGTATTCGAACCAATAGTCGAAAATATCGCCCAGCAGGAACAGGGCCTCCATTTCGTGCCGGTGGGCCTCCATCCATGCAATCACCTTGCGTTCCCGTTCGCGGCTTTCCCCGTAATTCGGAGCGCCCAGATGGAAGTCGGAAAGAAAGAAAATCTTTTTTCCCGACGTTAACGCAAGCGATAGGATGGACGGTTTACCGGTGGTCATGGCTTTCGTTCTCTTCGTGTTCGGTGCCGTTGAATATCTGGCGTTGTTTGAGGCGGTTCGCGGCCCGTTCCACATTGAACCGGAAGCGCGCCGCATGGCCGTTGCCGGGCAGTTGCTTAACCATCGAGTCGGCGCAGGCCTTCAAGAAGGCGATGTCGCCGCCGTCTTCCAGGTTGAACAAGGCGTGGCTGCCCACGGTCTTGTTGACAATGAATACCGGAATCAGGTTGTTCGTATTGCGGCTGCACAGCTTCATTGCCTCGTGGTGTATGTTCTCCAACAGGTTGTTGATGCGCAGGCTGCAGGCCTCGTGCAGCGAGTCGGCGTTCCGGACCTTGTAACGGTTCGCCATCCAGATCCGTTCGGTGTTCTCGATAAGCGATTCCGTTTGCAGGATTCGTTTCTGGTAGTCGATAACGGCCTGGTTCACCGGCGCTGAAATCCCGTCGCAGATATTGGCGTGGCTTACCAGCGAATCGTAGGTGGTGTGCAGGTGCAGGCGCTCGTCCGGCATGGGAAGCAACACCAGAGGATTCTCGGAACCATGGGCGAAGAGTGCGTAGATGTGCATGTCCTCGCAGGGAAAGCTGAATTCATCTTTCCGCTTTTTGAGCGGATAAATCGAATCCACGAAAACGGCACCCTTTTCGTCGGAGATTTCAAACAGGGCCAAGGCTCTGCCTTGAGCGTTGGCTACACTCAGTTCCGCCACTTTGTGCGGTTCGGATTTGCAGGCGAAGAAGCATATCGCGGCAAATCCCAGGGGGATAAGGAAAAAAAAGCGCTTCACGGTGGTTCAGTTGGTTCGGTGGTTCATACGGAAGGATTTTCATCCTGCCGGTCAGGCCTCGGCATAGTCCGGACAAATCCGGTAAGAGCGTTCGGCCGGTTAATGATTATTGTTGTTTGGCGCTTTCTTTTGCCCAGGTGTCCTTCAGGTTCACCGTACGGTTAAAGATCAAGCGGTTTTCCTTGGCACTGTCGGGATCGACGCTGAAGTAACCCATACGTTCGAACTGAAAGTGTTCAAGTGGTTTGTTTTCGAATCCCTGCACGAAAGCTTCCGCCTTGCAGTGAGGCAATACGTGCAGGGAGTCGGGGTTGAGGTTGTCGAGGAAGGTCTTGCCTTCTTCGGTCTCGTCGGGTGCGGGCACCTTGAAAAGACGGTCGAACACGCGCACCTCCACATCCTGCGCGTGCGGGGCCGAAACCCAGTGGATGGTGCTCTTTACCTTGCGTCCGTCGGGCGAGTTGCCGCCGCGCGAGGCCGGGTCGTAGGAGCAGTGGATCTCGGTGATGTTGCCCTCGGCATCCTTCACCACGTCCGTGCATTTCACGAAATAGGCGTAGCGCAGGCGCACCTCGGTGCCGGGCGAGAGGCGGAAGAACTTCTTGGGCGGGTTCTCCATGAAGTCCTCGCGCTCGATATACAGTTCCCTCGAGAACTTCACCTTGCGCGTGCCCATGCTTTCATCTTCGGGATTGTTCACGGCATCCAGTTCCTCGGTCTGCCCTTCGGGGTAGTTGTCGATAACCAGCTTTACGGGGTTCATCACCACCATCACGCGCTGGGCTTTCTTGTTGAGGTCTTCGCGCACGCACCATTCCAAAAGCGATACGTCGATCACGTTGTCGCGTTTGGCCACGCCGATCTTTTCGGCGAACAGGCGGATGGACTCGGGTGTATAACCGCGCCTTCTCAAGCCGCAGATGGTGGGCATGCGGGGGTCGTCCCAACCCGATACATACTTTTCCTGCACCAGTTGCAGCAGCTTGCGCTTGCTCATCACGGTATAGCTGAGGTTGAGGCGCGCGAACTCGATCTGTCGGGAAACGTGTATGCCGAGGGTCTTGATGAACCAGTCGTAGAGCGGGCGGTGCACCTCGAACTCGAGCGTGCAGATGGAGTGGGTGATGCCTTCCAGGGAGTCGCTCTGCCCGTGGGCGTAGTCGTACATGGGGTAGATGCACCATTGGTTGCCCGTGCGGTGGTGTTTCTGATGCAGGATGCGGTACATGATGGGGTCGCGCATGTGCATGTTGGGCGAGGCCAGGTCTATTTTGGCGCGGAGGGTCTTGGAACCGTTGGGGAACTCACCGTTCTTCATGCGTTCGAACAGGTCGAGGTTCTCTTCCACGCTGCGGTCGCGGTAAGGGCTGGGCTTGGCCGGCTGGGTGGGCGTTCCGCGGTATTCAGAGGCTTCTTCCTGGCTCAGGTCGTCCACATAGGCCTTGCCTTCCTTGATGAGGCGCACCGCCCATTCGTAGAGCTGCTGGAAGTAGTCGGAAGCATAGTATTCGGCATCCCAGTTGAATCCCAGCCATTTGATGTCTTCCTTAATCGAATCCACATATTCCACGTCTTCCTTGGTGGGATTGGTGTCGTCGAAACGCAGGTTGGTCTTGCCGTTGTATTTCTTGCCGATACCGAAGTTGAGGCAGATGGATTTGGCATGGCCGATATGCAGATAACCGTTGGGTTCGGGCGGAAAGCGGGTGTGGATCCTGCCGCCGTTCTTGCCTTCGGCGATATCGATCTCGATAATCTCTTCGATAAAGTTCAACGTTTTTTTCTCCGGCTCGTTGCCGGCTTCCCTATTGTTTTCGGTCATTGGAAAAGTATTTAGCCCCAATCGGGGCGAACTTACAAAGATAGTGTAAACCGAGAGGATTGAAAAATTTATTTTTCAATACGGCGGAATAATTTACCGTCGTGGATTCCCCTGTTCGAAAAGGGCAAGCGAACATTCCGCACCCTCTATCATATTCCGCAGGTTCCCCATACCGTCTTGCTCGGAGTGGCTGATGCAGATCTTGTTCCCGTAAAGCGAATAATCCTTGCGGTGCAGGGCGGGCGTGATGTTGGGCATGATTACGTTGGATGCCGTGTAGAGCGCCGCCCGGCGGCCATCGGGATGCAGGGTGCCCATGGCTGTGGTGGCGGCGATGTTGATGCGCGGCATAAGCAGGCGCAGCACCGCCAGGGCGTTCAGGTTCAGCTCGTAGCGCTCTTCTTTGTTCGGAATTTCGTGCCGATGCGCCCACAGGGGCGTCTGTTCGTGTTCGAGATAGGGGCCCATGCCCACCATGTCCACGCCCAGTTCCTTTAAAAACAGCAGGTCGCGCGCCACCTGCTCCGTGCTTTGGAACGGCAGGCCGATCATGATGCCGCTGCCCACGTAGTAGCCTGTGGCCCGCAGGCGGCGCAGGCAGTCGAGGCGTTCCTCGAAACGATGGTCGGCAGGATGCAGTCTTGCGTATAATCCGGGGCTGGAGGTCTCGATGCGCAGCAGGTAGCGGATGGCGCCGGCCTCGCGCCAGCGGCGGTAGGTTTCCTCGCTCTGTTCGCCCAAGGAAAGCGTTATGCCCAGTTCGCCCTTGCTCCGGAGCATGATTTCGCGCACGAGCCCTTCGATAAGATCGGTAAAGGCCGCGTCCCGGCGTTCGCCCGATTGCAGCACGATGGAGCCGAAGCCCTCCTTGTGGGCGGATTCGGCGGCCTGCAGCACTTCTTCGGCTGTGAGCGCGTAGCGGTGAACGTTCGCGTTTGATTTGCGGATGCCGCAGTAGTGGCAGTCTTTGGTGCAGATGTTAGAGAATTCGATAAGCCCGCGCAGGTACACCTTGTCGCCCACCTCGCGCAGTTTGGTCTGATGCGCGGCCTCCCGCAGGGCTTGCGCCTGTTCGCCGCGCAGGTTCAGCAGGCGGGTTATGTCTTGCCAGGTGTCGGTTGGAAATTCCATGTCCGTAATTTATTCGGCCGTACCCAAGATGGTGATGGAGCCGCTCTGAACTTTCTTCTTTCCGTAGGCGTCCTTGTAGGAGACGAGGTAGAAATAGGCACCGTCGGGCAGTTTCCTGGAGCCGTTCTTATAGCAGCCGTTCCAGGAGAAGTCGTCGGGATCGCGCACCTTCTCGTGCAGTACGTGGGCACCTTTCCTATCTACGATGAGTATGTCCAGGTCGAAGCACTTCTCCATCTGCCTGAACCTAAGCACGTCGTTGATTCCGTCGCCGTTGGGGGTGAACACGTTGGGGATGGAAAGCTGCGGCTTGCAGTCCTCCTCGGTAACGTTCACCTGCCGGGTGTTGACGCAGCCCATGGTATCGACCACGAGCAGGGCGAGCATGGATTCCTTATCCACCTTGATGACGGGGTCGGTAAATAGCGTGGAATCGTCGAGGGGGGAGGAAAGGTCGTCAAGATTGCCTTCCTGCCAGCTGTAGCGCGTGGAGGGGAAGGGCACGGAGGCGTCGAGGGTAAGGCTCAGCTTCTCGCAGAAAGAGGTGTCCTCGGGGATGGAGATCAGCGTGAGGGCGGGGTCGGACCACCGCACGCGAACCGTGTCGGTGGCGGGCTCATAGCCGCAGAAAGCGAAGTCCTTCAGCACGGAGAATGCAAGCACGTAGGTGCCGGAATCGGTGAAGGAGTAGGCGGAGGTTTTCTCGCCGATGTTCCACTCAAAGCCGTAGAACGGGCGATAGACAAGGGGCGAGAGGCTGTCCAGCTCCACGGGCTCGTTCAGACAGATGATTGTGTCGTGGAAGGGCAGTTCGAGGGCGGGCCTCACCTGGTCGTAGACCCGCAGGGTGTCGAAGAAATCGATGCCGCAGGCCTTGTGTTCGAGCTTGAGCTGGAAGAAACGGGGTTCACGGGTGTCAGTATTGGCGCCGAAGCCGTCGGTGCCGCGCATGCCGCTTACCGTGAAGCGGCAGGTGTCGTGGCCGTAGGGGAGTTCCACGCTGTCCCGGTCGAGCCAGAAGCAACGGTAATCGTTGGCGGCAACAGGCAGTTGCAGATCGAGGTCGAGATGGGCGCAGAGCACGGAGTCCTGCGGCAGGAAGCGGTTTTCGGGTACATGCCAATCTAAGGCGGAAACTTGAACGGTATCCGTCAAGGCATCTTCACATCCTTCCAACCGGCTTGACAATACGGCATGATAATTTCCGGATTTCTTTGCCCAAGCTTGTGTGCTGTCTTTAGATACTGAAATGGATCCATCGTGAAGGAAAAGACTGTCGAACACAAAAAGGTAGCTGCCGTACTCTGCAGGTAGTTTCAATTCTACAGAATCTCCAGGACAAATGAAATCTGGAGTGTGTAGATGAGCTTTAGGGGGAGGGCATCCTAGTTGGAAAGCAGTTATGAATCCATAGTGATGTGCCCCGGGGTGGATTTCTTGGCTTTTAAAAATACCTCGAATATTTTCTTTCCCGATTTTTTCGGCATTTCCGATCATAAAAAAACGATTGCCCGAGGAAAGCAGTATGGGGGAGGCAGGCATATAGTAATTTTCGGGAGAGGAAAGGTTGATGCAAGAAAACAGATCGAAGTAATACCAATTTGTATTTAAAAATGCAGCCCATTGAGGTTTAGGCATAGGTGTATTGTTGAATGAAGAACGTTCGTACAACATTAAGAAAGGTACAGTGGTGTAATCTGGATTCCTTTTTTGCAGACGCCCCGGTGTGGATGGAAAGAGATGTGCCGAGTCGTGGCTGTAAGCATAATAGGTTGTGTCATCCTGCATGAAATAACCGTTCAAATAATTTTTGCAATGAATGCCTTGTACCAAGATGAAGTCCAGTATGTCGCGGGTGTTTTGCACGCTGCCGGAAAAGGTGTTTGTTCCTTGGTAAAGTTCCCCTTCTTTTTTTTCGTAGCGGAGGGAGGAAAGAGAATTGGCATAAAAGTAATCCTGATTCTTAATTAAGCGAGAATACATTCGCCATGATTCAGCGAAAATAGGATTCTTTGTTAATTGATGACCGAATGGAAACGAAAAACACGGAGTGGAAAAAGGAACGGATTTGGCTTTGTTGTTGACGTGAATATTTTTAGGGACGTCTTGGATGCGGTCGGAAGAGTTCTTTGCGTTGAAATTGGCAGTTAGATTACATGACATATGGGGTTTTAAATCGACGCTATGCGCAAAAGATACCGAAAAAGACATGGTGGGGTTCAACCAGTACTCGATTCGATTGGAAGAACTTGAAGTACTGTTGGCAGTACCCGTCAATTGGTTCGATGTCCAGTCCCTATTCAGCAAAAAACGGCAGAATACGCCAGCTCCGGATCCATATTGGTCTGCAGGAGCCATCAGGCAATGCCCGGAAAGGATAAGTGTAGTTGAATCCATCCTGTCAATGCTGAAGATGCGGGGTACGAATGGATAGTCCTGTATAGCGCCTCTGTATTGATAACGGGGAACGAATGTTTGGGATCGTAAGAACGTTCCATCTATATTGAATTCGAAAATGCAGAGATTCCCCTTTCCCAAGGGAATTTTCTGTCGGGTTAGTTTCGGATCGTTTTCGATGTTGTAAGAATTCACGACTACGGCAATGGTATCGCCGAAAGCCCGTACGCAAGAGGCAAATCCATTCAGATGATTACTGTCAGGGCTTGGCAAATAGGTGGTCCAAAGTAATTCTCCCCGAATGGAAAAACAAGCTAAGAAGGCATCGGTGAAGGAGTCTTTGGTATGAAAATATGTGTCTTTCGAACCTTGTTTTTGTTCGAATGCTTCAATTTTTGTTGACCTTCCGACTATAAAAATCAGAGAAGAGTCAGCGTCTGGACGGCAGGCATCGTAAATTAGAAAATCGTTTGTTGTATCGGCATTTCCGAATACAATGCCCCATGCTTGAGAAACATAAAGTATGTCGTCTTGACCGTTCACTTTCAATACGCACCCAAAAAGCAGGCAGGTCGCCAGTGCGAACCAAAAAATCTTACTTTTCATAACCGAAGTACAAAATTCCACAAGATAGCAAAAAAAATCAACACCCTGTAAAATAGAGGGGGCGCATGCATTGCATGCGCCCCCTCTATCACGGCATCGAGCCCTGTGGATTAGTAGCCGAAGATGTCTTCGGTGGAGAGCATCTTTACCTTGCCGAGGGTCTTGAGGTAGTTGAAGTCCAGGGCGGCCTTGTTGCCGAGCACCATATAGTCGAAAGGCTTGCCCTTTACTTCCGCCTGCTGGAAGGCGATCACGTCCTCGAGGGTCAGCGGCAGCAGGTGTTCATATATGTACTGGCTCTGCGATTCGTCTTCAAAACCGAATTTCTTGGAATCCAGGTAGGTGAAGAAGATGCTTTCGCGAAGCACGCGGTAGGTGCGGTAGCTGTCCAGTTCGTTGCTCTTGGCCAGCACGAAGTTCTTTTCGGCCACCGGCATGTCTTGGATGATTTCGTTGAAGGCGGCGATGGCATCCTTCATCTTGTCGGTCTGCGAGCCGATAAAGGACTGGAAGCCGAACTGCAGGTCAGGTCTGGAGGGACGGCCGTAGTAGGAGTAGGCCGTGTAGGCCAGGGCGCGTGCCTCGCGCATTTCCTGGAACACGATGCCGCTCATGCCGCCGCCGAAATAGGCGTTGTACATGGTGGAGGGTGCCAAGAGTTCCTTGTTGTAGTCGGCACCCTTCATATACGTGCCCACATTTACCTGAGGTGCGTCGTAGTTGGCCACGAACACCGAGCCGTCGTTGTCGCGCATCGTGAACTTGCGGGCTTCGGGCATGGCCTTGAATGTTTCGGGCAGGATGTGCTTGGCAAGGAGAACCTTGACCAGCCCCTGCATCGACTGCGGGCCGAAGTACATGATAGTGTGCTCGTAGTTCTTCAGATCCTTGATGGTGTTGGTGAGCGTGTTGGGGTTCATGCCCAGCACTTCCTTGTTGGAAAGCTGCCAGGTCAAGGGGTTTTCGGGGCCGTAGAACGCGTACTGCATCAGGCGGCGCCAGTTGTCGCGCTGGGTCTTCTTGGCGTCCATGCGCTGCTTCACCAGGTCGGCGGCCAGGTTGGCGTAGCGTTCGGGATCGGCCACCACCGAGTTGAGCAGGTGCTCGAACAGGTCCACCGAGGCCTCGAAGTTCTTGTCGATACCCGAAAGGATCACATATACGCGGTCGCTGCCGGCAATGGCGTTGTAGTTGGCGGCCAGTTTATAGAACTCGTTCTGCAGTTCTTCGGCCGAGTATTTGTCGGTGCCGAGGTAGGGCAGGTATTCGAAGGCGATGTCGAGGTTCTTGTCGTTGAATTGCCCCATTTCGTAAACGTAGTAGAGGCTGAACAGGGGGTCGCTGTCGTTGTGTTTGTAGAGCAGGGGCAGGCGGTCTTTGAACTTGCTTACCGTAAGGTCTTTCGAGAAGTCGGGGAACACGGGCTCGATGGCCTTCACCTGCGCGGCCTGGATATCCTTGAGGTACTGGCTGGCCGTGTCGCGGTTGATCGAAAGCGGGGTGATCTGCGGCTTCTCGATGCGCGGATAGGAGGGCGCGCCTTCGAGTTTATACACGATGGCGTAGTTGTTCAGGTATTTGTTGGCGAAATCCACGATGTCCTGCTTGGTTACCTTCGACAGCCTGTCGATGCTGTTGACCACGTCCGCCCAGTTCTCGTGGTTGTTGAAGGCCGTCATCATCGTCATGGCGCGGTTGTTGTTGTCGCGGATCGACTTGTATTCTTCCACCGTGTAGTTGTCCACGATGGCCTTGAGCATGTCTTCCGAGAAATCGCCTTTCTTGAGGCGTTCGATCTGGGCATGCATCAGGTCTTTCACATCATCCAGGGACTGGCCTTGGCGCGGCATCCCGAAAGCGAGCAGCATGCCGTAGTCGGCAAGGCTTTCGTAGAAGGCCTGGGCGTACATCACCTGCTGTTGCTGTACCAGGTTCACGTCGAAAAGACCCGTCTTGCCGTTGGTAAGGATATTGGCGACCAGTTCGGCCACGTGCACCTCGGGATTGCGGGGCGAGGGCAGGCGGTAGGCGAAGGCCACGCAGGCCGGATCCTGACCGACTACCGTATCGGCGATGATTTCAGCCATTTCGGGTTCTTCCTCGTAGGTGAACTCGGGCACGTCCTTGCGTTCCATCTTGCCGAAGTAACGGTCGATGACGGCGATGGTCTTGTCCGGGTCGAGGTCGCCCACCATGACCACGGCCATGTTGTTGGGCACGTAGTAGGCGTCGAAGAAGTTCTTGATGTTTACGATCGAGGGGTTCTTGAGCTGTTCGGGCGTGCCGATGACGGTCTGCGTGCCGTAGGGGTGGTGGGGGAAGAGCATCATGAACATCTTTTCCCAAACCTGGCGCATGTCGCTGGCCTTGCCCATGTTGTATTCTTCATACACGGTTTCCAGCTCGGTGTGGAACAGACGGATGATCGGGTTCTGGAAACGGTCGGCCTGGATCCTGGCCCAGTTCTCGATCTGGTTGGCGGGAATGTCTTCCACGTAGGCGGTAACGTCATTGCTCGTGAAGGCATTTGTGCCCTGGGCGCCGATGGCGGCCATCAACTTGTCGTATTCGTTGGGGATGGCGTATTGGGCGGCGATCTGCGAAACGCTGTCGATCTTACGGTAGATGGCGGTGCGTTCGGCTTCGTCCGTGGTTTTGCGGTAGGTTTCGAACAGGTCCTCGATCTGGTCGAGATATTCTTTTTCGGCTTCGTAGTTCACGCTTCCGAACGATTCGGTACCCTTGAACATGAGGTGTTCGAAGTAGTGCGCCAGGCCGGTGGTTTCGGCCGGGTCGTTCTTGCCGCCGGCGTTCACGGCGATGATCGTTTGCAGGCGCGGGGCGTCCTTGTTTACCGACAGGTACACCTTCAGACCGTTGTCCAAGGTGTAGATGCGGGTTTTCATGGGATCGTTGGGAACGGTCTCATACTTGTACTTGCCCTGGCAGGAGGCAAGCATCATGGCTGCCGGCAGAACCAACAAGCCCAGAAGGCGGAAAATGTTGTTTTTCATTGTGTAAAAGTTTGTTTATGGCTCCGGAATGAAACCTCACCCCGTTAACAGCGCACGAATGTACGATTTTTTTCGGTAGGAAACACGGCCTTGCCTTGTTTTAGTTGCCGCGGGCGTTGTTGCCGCTCCCGCCGCCTCCCAGGCGCGAGGACTCGTCGGCCGCCGCCTTCTGGCGCGGGTTGCGGTTCATCATCTTGTTGTTGCCGAAACGGTACGAAAGCGAGATCCTGCCCGTGTACATGTCCCAGCCGTAGTGCGTTCTGGAAACGGTCTTGCGGCCGTCGGCCTCCGGATAGGTGGATTTTGCGTCGTAGCCGGTAAAGGAAGCATAGAACGAGGCCGAGAGGGTCAGCGTCTTGTCGAGGAAGAAGGCTTTCAGTCCGAGACCGCCGCCGTAGATGCCGTAATTGTATTCGAACAGGGAGCGGGTGGGCATCGTGCCCCAGCTGTAGGCCGAGAGGGTCAGGTTCTTGTGGGCGTCCACCTCGGTGTTGATCCAGTAGCCGGAGGTAAAGGTGCGGCGCGATTCCTCCATATCCCTGTATTTGATGTGTTCCTCGCCGTAGCTGCCGTTTAGGAACACCGAGAGCCGCCAAATCTTGAAGAAGGTGAGCTGGGTGGAGAGGTTGAGGTCGAGCCGGTCGCTCTTGCCCGCGTTTACCGTCTGGCGGAAGGTTACGGGGCGGCCGTCGGGGTCGGTGCCGTAGAAGTTGATCTGTTGCGGGGTTCCGTCTGTATGCACGTAGCCGATGGTGGCGAAGAACTTGTAGTTGAACGAGTAGGTGAGGTCGAGCACGTGGGAGTATTCGGGCTTCAGGAAAGGGTTCCCCGCGCTGTACTGGTCGGCCTGGTTACGGGTCAGGAAAGGATTGAGCGAGTAGTAGCCGGGGCGCGAGAGCCGGTAGCGGTACGACAGGCTCAGCTGGTTCTTGCTGCCGATGGGCTGGCTTATGCTGATGTTGGGGAAGGGGCGTATGTATTGATTGGTGTTTGCCGAGTCCATGTCGAGGTTCTTGCCGTGGGTGCGCGTGTATTCGGCGCGCACGCCCACCTGCAGCACGGTCTTGGTCTTGAAGGTGTGGTTCACCATAGCGTAGGCAGCCCCGATGATCTCGTTGTAGAGGTAGCGGTTGGGAACGGTGGCGCTGTCGAACTCGGTGTAGAAGTAGCGGTAGTTGTTGCCGGTGTAGCTGAACTTGAGGCCGGCTTCCAGGCGGGTCTGTGTGTTGAACGGATGCTCGTAGTCGGCCTTGAAGCTGTATATGTCCGACGAAAACGGGTTGGAGAGGTCGTATCCCGTGGCCAGGGCGGGCGCGTTGCCGTTAAAATCGCCCGTATAGTAATTGAGGCCGTTTGAACCGTGGCTTTTCTCGATATTGCGGATATAGTCGAAGTTGAGCGTGAGCTTGCGGTTATATACGGTATCGAAGGTGTGCTCGTAGTTCAGGTTCACGTTATGGTTCTGTTCGTCGTAGGTTGAGTTGGCTGTTTGGTCGAATGTAAAGAGCACCGAATCGGGTGCCTGTGCGGGGTAGAAACGGGTGCGGAAGTTGTTGAAGTCGTTGCGGTATTTGCCGCCCGAACCCTGATAGGTAAGGCTCAGCACGTCGGCTTTGGAGATATAGTAGTCCAGTCCGCCCTTGCCGTAAAAGCTCAGGTACTTGTTCATGCCGGAGCGTTTGCCGGATTCCTTGCCGTTCACTTCCTGCCGGCTGCCGTCCGCATAGCGGGTGTAGCCCGAAAAATACTGGGAATTGTTGCCTTGATAGGCTGAGAAAGAACCGTAAACCGTAAACTTCCTGTGGCGGTAGTTCAGGTCTATGCCCGCGTTGTAACCCACGCGCGGGGAAATCCGCACGCCTGCGTCCACCGAGCCCGAGAAGCCGCTGTTCTGAATCTTGGTGGTCTTGATGTTGATGATGCCGCTCACCCCCTCGGCGTCGTACTTGGAGGAGGGGTTGTTCATCGTCTCGATCTTGTCCACGCTGTTGCCGGGCATGCTGCGCAGGTAGTTGGCCAGGTTCTGCCCGCTCAGGTGGGTGGGGCGGTCGTCCACCGTAACCATCACGCCGCCCTTGCCGTTGAGCGAGATGTTGTCGTCTTTATCGACCGTGATGCCGGGGAACTTCTTGAGCATCTCGAAGGCGTTGTCTTCCTGGGCGATGATGCTTTGGGACACGTTCATCGTGATCTTGCCAGCCTCCATCTCCATCAGGGGGCGTTTGGCGCGTATCACCACCTTGTCCAGCTGCACCGAGGCGGAGGTCATTCCGATTTCGCCCAGGTCGATTTCCCGGTGTCCGGCATCCACCTTGAAAACGGGCGAGTTGTTGCGGTGGTAGCCCAATACCGCCACCTGCAAGAAGTAAGATCCGGCAGGAATGCGTTTAAAGGCAAACGAACCGCTGTCGGACGAGGCCGTTCCCATTACCTGCGTGCTGTCTGCGGCCTTTACCAGCACCACGTTGGCAAAGGGAATGCCCGATAGGTTGTCCTTGTCGAGCACGCGCCCCCTTACGTTGCCCGTCTGGGCCAACAGGCTTCCCGCCCCGCCGGCTGCCAGCCCCAGGATGAGCAGCAGCCGTGTATATCCAATCAGTTTTTTCATAGCCACAAAGATATTAATATAAAAACAAATTCAAACAAGAAGATTCAAAACTTTTGTGCCGTTCTTTCAGGCGTAGGCCTCCAGGTCCTTGAATCCGAGGCCCAGGAGTTTCATGCGCGACACGAAATCCGGCACGCTCTTGAGGAAGTCTTCGCTCATCAGGGCGGTGGCCTTTTCCTGGCTGTCGGGCGAGATCAAAAAACCGATGCCCCGCTTGCTGTAGATGATTCCGTTGCGTTCCAGGTGTTCGTAGGCGCGCATCACCGTGTTGGGGTTCACCATAAGGGTGGCGCCGAACTCGCGCACCGAAGGAATGCGTTCATCCGGCGAATAATCGCCCTTCAATATCTTCTCGCACACATATTCGGCAATCTGCTCGAATATGGCCTTGTCCGATTTAAATTCCATAGGGTTGTTTTTTAGCGTTAGACCAAGCGGCGCGGCTTAGAACTGCTGCCGTCTGATTTTAAAGAAACTCCATACCCAAAGCCCTACCGGCAACACGATGGAAAGGAAAATATCGAAAATGGTGGCCAGACGGGTGGCGGTGAATTCCTCGATGTAGAAACCGTTCATCAGGGCACCGGAGTGGTGCAGGCTGTAGCCGTACATGCTTACCAGGATCATTCCGGCTACCGAGACGCAGAGCAGCGAAAGCAGGGTCTTGCCGAATTTCCCGGACTTAAAGAAGCAGACACCCCAGACGGACACGCTCTGCATGCCCACGATCGACCAAAAGGTGGAGTCGAAAAAGCCGAGCCGGGAGCGGGAGGTAAAGCAGCCCAAGAGGTCGAACATCATTTCGCTGCGGCCGGTAAGCCCGACCCCGGCCAGGCTCACGATCCAGGAAAAAACCAACATGGCGATGGGTACGATAATCGTGCAGATGCAGAAAATGCTTAGGAATTTCTCGGTCTGGCTGGCGGGCAGCTGGCCGAAAGCCACGCCTTTGGTGGTATGGAACAGGTGCTTGTAAAAGAAGAAAGGCAGGGCGAAGGCGGCGAAACCGATATAGGGGATAAAGGGGGAGGTGGACAGGTGGCCGTCGCCCATGGGAGAAAGCAGGTAAAGCCCGAGGATTACGCCGGTAAGGATCAGTATGTCCTTGAGGTTGCGTTGCAGTTCGCTCTTGAGCAACATGCCAAAACGGGATATGGAGAATTCGCTGGTATTCATGGCTGAAATGTTTTAGGGTTAATGGTGTGTGATTGAATGGGTTATTTTAAAGAGTCGGCGTTGAGGCGCTTTTCCATCTCGATGGCGAAGTCGGAACGCAGTTCCGGGTTCAGCTCGTCGATGAACATGCGTTTGAACAGGCCCTTGTTCTGGATGGCGGCGTTGAACAGCATCTCGATATCCACCTTGGTTTCCTCGCCTTCTTCGTTGTATCCCACTATATTATATCCACCCACGCATTCCTCGCGGTAAAGGTCCTTGTCCGACTTTTCGGGTTTGCGGCCGAACCACAGCTTACGGGTGATTTCTTCCACGCTGTTGTTGAGCAGGATGCGGTTCCTTTCCAGGATGATGATGGGGTCGATGAGGTTCTCCAGATCCCTTACCTGATGGGTGGAGATCACGAAGCACTTGCTGTCGTCGGCGGCCTGTGCGATGAGGCGGCGGAAGATGCCCTTGGAGGGGATGTCCATGCCGTTGGTGGGCTCGTCCATAAGCAGCAGCTTGGTGTTGCAGGCCAAGGCGAAGCACATCATGGCCTTTTTCTGCTGTCCGTGCGAGCTTTTGTTGATCTTGCGCGTGGGGTTGATGCCTAATTCGCTTACGTAATGCGCCAGCTGTTCGTGGCTGAAGCGGGGGTAGAAGGGCGAATAGAGCCGCACGTATTCGTTGAGTGAGAGTTTGACGGGGTCGATCACTTCGGGCAGGTAATACACCTCCGAAAGCAGTTCGGGGGAGCGGCGGCGGGGATCGTGTCCCATGATGCGGATGGAGCCTTCGCATGGGAAGCGCAGGCCCGCGAGCATGCGCAGCAGGGTGGTCTTGCCCACGCCGTTCTCGCCCAGCAGCCCGTAGATATAACCGGCCTTGAGGTTCATGTTCAATTGTTCGAATACGGTGTAATGCTTGCCGTACCGGAAACTGAGGTCTTTTATTTCGATCATCGTTGCAGGTATTAGGGGTTAGAAAATGTATCTTTTGTTACGGAGTTCGATCCGGATGGGTCTGGTAAAGATCCGTTTGTTGATAAAGGTCTTGTTGAACATGGCGTTTTCCTCCTTTAAGTTTAGTGTTGTTGCTTTTTGTGTGCTACAAAAATACTGTATTAGTTTCGTAGTACACTGCAAAGGTATGTTAAGTTTTTGAATCGGCAAGCCTTTTTTGAAAAAAAATTTTTTTGATGCTTTTGAAATGGCCTTTTTGTTGGTATAAATTGGTTGTAATCTGTATATTGTGTGGTTATGAAAATTTTTCTTGGAAAACATTTTTTGTATGAAACTTCGATAAATCCGCAAAACGGGATTATATAAGAAAACAGTCGATATGATTGCGAGAACGTACGGAGCGGCCATCGTGGGCATCGATGCCATGATAATACGGGTGGAAACCAGTGTGGAGACGGGCGTCAACTTCATGTTGGTGGGCTTGCCCGATGTGGCGGTAAAGGAGAGCCATTACCGTATAGCCACGGCTTTGGCGCATTGCGGCTACAAGGTGCCGGTAAAGAAGATAGTCATCAATATGGCGCCGGCCGACCTGCGCAAGGAGGGCACGGCCTACGACCTTACGCTGGCGATGGGAATCCTTGCCGCTTCAGGGCAGTTGAGCCGGAATGGCGCCGAATGCAAGGAGATAGAGGACTATCTGATTATGGGCGAACTTTCGCTAGACGGCAGCCTGCGTCCTATCAAGGGCGTGCTGCCGTTCGCGATAGAAGCCCGCAAGCAAGGCTTCAAAGGCTTGATACTGCCGATGAAAAACGCACCCGAAGCCGCCATGGTGGGAGGGATTCCCGTTTATGGGGCGGAGAATCTCGGGCAGGTGGTGCGTTTTTTCAGAGGCGAGGCCGGATTGCAGGCCTTTGAGCCGGCCAGGGACGGGCAAGACGAAACCGGGCAGGCGGGCGAGGAACCCGATTTCAGCGATGTAAAGGGGCAGGCGTTCTGCAAGCGCGCCTTAGAGATAACCGCCGCCGGAGGCCACAACATACTGCTGATAGGCCCGCCGGGTTCGGGCAAGACAATGCTGGCGCGGCGTCTGCCGGGCATCCTGCCGCCGCTTACCGTCGAGGAAGCCTTGGAGACCACCAAGATCTATTCGGTGGCGGGCAAATTGGTGGCTTCCGACCGCCTGATACGTTCCCGACCCTTCCGCGACCCGCACCACACGGTGAGTTATGCGGCGCTGGTGGGGGGCGGTTCCTATCCGCAGCCGGGCGAGATCTCGCTGGCGCACAACGGGGTGCTGTTCTTGGACGAACTGCCCGAATTCGCGCGCGCCACGCTCGAGGTGTTGCGGCAGCCTCTGGAAGACCGCAAGATAAGCATCTGCCGCGCCAAGATGCGGGTGGAGTATCCGGCGGGTTTCATGCTGGTGGCCTCGATGAATCCCTGCCCCTGCGGGTATTACGGTTCGCCCGACACGCCCTGCACCTGCAGGCCGCAGGCGGTGGAGCGCTACCTGAACAAGGTTTCGGGGCCCTTGCTGGACCGTATGGACCTGCACGTGCAGGTGTTGCCCGTGCCTTATAAGGAATTGGCCTCGGCCTCGAGCGGGGAGCCGAGCGCGGTGATCCGCGAGCGGGTGCTCAAGGCGCGGCAGATTCAGCAGGCGCGCTTCGCAGGCTTGAACCTGTTCTGCAACGCGCAGATGTCGGTGCGGCAGATAGCCCGTTTCTGCGCGCTTGAAAAGGATTCGGGCAACCTGCTGAAGACCGCCATGAACCAGTACGGGCTGTCGGCGCGCACCTACCACCGTATCCTGAAGGTGGCGCGCACCATCGCGGATCTGGCGGGCGCGGAAAAGATCGGCATCGAACACGTGGGGGAAGCCCTGCACTACCGCTGCATAGACCGCGCCGATTACGGGCGGTAGGCTTCTGCCGGGGGCGGCGGCCTTAGAAGGGGGAACCAACGCCAAAATGTTGTACATTCGCGGCGTTTTTAACCACCGTGATGACAGACAATAAAGGCGCGCTCAAGGGACATTTGTCGATATTGATATGCAATATCGTTTTCGGGGTCAACATTCCGTTGTCGAAAATCGTGATGCCGGAATACATCTCCTCTTTCGCCATGGCGTTTTTCCGCACCACGGGCGCCCTGCTGTTCTTCTGGACCGTATCGCTCTTCGTGAAATGGGAAAAGGTGCCATTGAAGGATCTGGGACGCCTGGCGGCGGCTTCGGTGTTCGGGGTGCTGCTGAACCAGATGCTGTTCGTGGTGGGGCTTGAATATGCCGCGCCCGTGGAAACGGCCATCGTGGTAACCTTTACGCCCATCCTCACCATGTTGCTGGCGGCCTTTTTCCTGCGCGAGCCCATTTCGTGGATGAAGGCCGGCGGGGTCTGCCTGGGCTTGTGCGGGGCGGTGCTGATGATAGCCGGCAAGTACATTACCGGCGAGGCGGTGGCCGAGAGCGGCCGCAACAGTATTCTCGGCATCCTGCTCTGTCTGGCCAGCGGGTTGTTCTACGCCGTCTATCTTACGGCTTTCCGCGATGTGGTGGCGCGCTACAGGCCGGTAACGGTCATGCGCTGGATGTTCTCCTTTTCGGCACTCTTTTCCGTACCCTTCCTGTTCCGCTATGCGGCGGCCGTCGATTACGCCGCCATTCCCCCGGGCATCTACCTCTGCATCGGCTATACCGTGTTCATGGCCACGGGATTCACCTACCTGCTGATTCCGGTCGCGCAGAAACGGCTCCGTCCCACGGTCTTGAGTGTCTATAACTATATCCAGCCCATTACTGCCGCCGCTTTGGCGCTGATTCTGGGGCAGGACGGCTTTACGTGGATCAAGGGCGTGGCCTGCCTGCTGGTGTTCTCGGGCGTGTTTCTGGTAACGCGCAGTAAGTCGCGCGCCCAACTGGACCGGGAAGCCTTGCAGGAGTCTATATGACCCGCCTTCCCATACCCCTTCGTTGACTTCGGGACGCAGCCGGTCTTGACGGTCGGATTTTTGGCATATTTTTTTTAACTTTGCCGTTTATGCCCGTAGAGGGCCTAAACCTTCAAAAAACAAGACCTATGCAGACCGCTTCTTCCGGCAAATTCATTGTAGAGGAATGTTTAACCTACGACGACGTTCTGTTGCTCCCCGCAGAATCGAACGTATTGCCGAGAGAGGTTGACATCAGTTCATATTTTTCGCGCAACATCAAGCTCAACATACCTTTCGTTTCGGCGGCCATGGATACGGTCACCAACTCCTCGCTGGCCATCGCCATCGCCCAGGAGGGCGGTATCGGCGTGTTGCACAAGAACATGACCATCGAGCAGCAGGCGGAAGAGGTAAGGCGTGTAAAACGGGCCGAGAACGGCATGATCACCGACCCCATCACGCTTTCGGACACGGCCAAGGTGCAGGACGCCCTTGACTTGATGAAAACGTATCGGGTGGGCGGTGTCCCCGTTACCGACAAGAACAGGAAGCTGGTGGGTATCGTGACCAACCGCGACCTGCGTTTCGAAAAAGACTACCGGCGCAAGATCGTGGAGGTGATGACCAAGGACGTGATTACCGCCACCGGCAAGATCTCGTTCGAGAAGGCCACGGAGATCCTGCAGGAACACCGCATCGAGAAACTGCCCGTGGTCGATAAGGCAGGCAAGCTGGTGGGCCTTATCACCTACCGCGACATCATGAATGTGAAATCCAAGCCCATGGCCTGCAAGGATGCCGCCGGACGCCTCCGCGTGGCGGCGGGCATCGGCATCACCGGCAATATGATGGACCGTGCCGAAGCCTTGGTGGAAGCCGGGGTGGACGCCATCGTGATCGATACCGCGCACGGTCATTCGATACACGTTATCAAGGGCGCCAAGGAATTCAAGAAGAAATTCGGCTCCAAGGTTGATCTGGTGGTGGGCAATATCGCCACCTACGAGGCGGCGGTGGCGCTGGCCGAGGCCGGAGCCGACGCGGTCAAGGTGGGCATCGGGCCAGGCTCCATCTGCACCACGCGTATCGTGGCCGGTATCGGTGTACCCCAGTTGAGCGCGGTGCACAATGTGGCGCAGGCCCTCAAGAAATACAAGATTCCCTTGATTGCCGACGGCGGCATCCGCTATTCGGGCGACGTGGTGAAGGCCTTGGCCGGCGGAGCCTCCAGCGTGATGGCCGGCTCTCTTTTTGCCGGAACCGAGGAATCGCCCGGTTCCACGATTATCTTCGAAGGCCGTAAGTTCAAGTCGTACCGCGGCATGGGATCGCTGGAAGCCATGCAGGACGGTTCCAAAGACCGTTACTTCCAGGACATGGAGGCGGATATCAAGAAACTGGTACCCGAGGGCATCGTGGGGCGTGTCCCCTACAAGGGTGCGCTCTCGGAAGTGTTGCACCAGCTGGTGGGCGGCTTGCGCGCCGGCATGGGTTACACGGGTTCCAAAGACATCAAGGCGCTGCAGAAGGCCAAATTCATAAAGATTACGCCGGCATCGGTAAACGAAGGGCATCCGCACGACATCACCATCACCCAGGAGGCTCCCAACTATTCGCCCCGGTAGAAATACATTTTTCTATAGTATAAATGTTCGATAGAAATAATAAAACGATGAAAAGACTGTTTTCGTTTTGCCTCTTGTTCGTGTTGGGCATGACAGGATTGAACGCGCAGAAGATTAACGACGACTCCATCTTGCTGATTGTGGGTTCCGACACGACCACGCGCGGGGAGTTCTACAAGAACTATACGCAGAACGCCGTGCAGGGCAGGAAGATTTCCACGAAGGCCGAGCTGGAGAACTATCTGCAGCTGTATATCAATTTCAGGATGAAGGTGGAAGCGGCCAAGGATGCCGGTTACGACACCATCAAGCTCTTGCAGGACGAGTTGCAGAATTACCGTACACAATTTGCCAAACCGTATCTGCAGGATCAGAAACTGGCGGAGGAGCTCTACGAGGAGGCGTTCCTTCATTTGCAATATAATGTGGGCGCCCGGCATATCCTTATCGGGGTCGATAAGTACGCCAATCCTGCCGACACGCTGGCAGCCTACAAGAAGTGTCTGGATGTGCGCAAACAACTGATGAACGGCGCAGATTTCTGTGATATGGTGATCCGTTATTCATCGGAATACCGTCGTCCAAAGGGAAATTTTTTTCCATTGAAGACGGGTTATGAAGGTCGTTTGCCTTACATAACAGGAATGAGTATGGTTTATCCTTTTGAAAAGGCGGTGTATAATCTTAAAGTGGGGGAGATATCCATGCCGGTGAGGACTCGTTACGGATACCATTTGATTCAGATGCTGGATAAGCGACCTGCCTTAGGTAAGGTAAGGTTCAAGCATATTATGGTGATGTTTAAGCCGGGAGACACGTTGGAACAGGCCATGAAGAAGATCAACGAGGTCTACGATAGTTTGCAAGCAGGAGGAGACTTTTCCCGTTTGGCAGCCTTGTATTCGGAAGATCCATCATCGGCGCGTCGAGGAGGTGAAGTGACTTTGACCAAATTAGATAGAATGTATCCCGAAGTTATCGAACAATTTTTTTCACTTAAAACAGGGGCGTACAGCAAACCGTTCCGTTCCCGTATAGGTTGGCATATAGTACAGCTTGAAGAAAAGGCGGGCGTGGAAGACTACGAGGATATGCGTTCCGTTATTGTGTATAGTTTCGATAATGATCCTGAAAGAGGTATGTTGTCGATGAAGGCCAAACAGAAAGAACTATTGGCGCAAGCTAAATGGAAGGTTAATCAGGATGTATGGAAAGAGGTGTTGAAGAGTCTTCCCGATACGGTGCGTGCTGGAAAGATGCCCCAAGATTCGATGGAGAATCCTAAATTGTTCGGCAAGACATTACTGGTTTACGAAGGTGAGGATGTCCCCGTTTGGGCATTCATGAAAATGGCGAAGCAAGGTCTTCGTAAAGACGTTATTGTGGATGTAAAGGCTTGGGCGAACGATATGTTTGAGTATTTTCTTGGCGCGCAGGCGATTATCTATGAACTTTCGATATTGGAACAGAAATACCCCGATTTCGCCGCCATGATGAAAGAGTACCGCGACGGTATCTATCTGTTCGATATCAATAACCACAAGGTCTGGGGCAAGGCCGTTGACGATACGGTAGGCCAGCAGGCGTATTATGATGAGCACAAGTCCAGGTATTTCTCTCCGGCCAAGGCCATCGCCACCGTGTTTACCTACAATGTGGCGAAAATCGAAACCAAGAAAGTGCGTGCCCTGATGCAGAAGGCCTATAAGGGGCATTGGACGTTCGACCGGTTGAAGGCCGAGGCCGTCGATATGTTCGGTGAAAGCAATATCCGGGTGGATTCCATGGCATACCTGAAAGGCAAGAATTATTTCGTGGACAAGGTGGAATGGAAACCCGGCCTTTCGGGCGACTTGATTTCAGGAACGGATTCCAAGGCGTTCGTATGGATTCACGACGTGATCGAGCCTCGCCAGTATTCGTTGGAAGAAGTGAAGGGTACGGTGATCACCGATTATCAAGGCTACTTGGAAGACGAGTGGATTAAAGAACTGAAACGTACATACAAGGTAACCTTGAACAGAGATGTTTTTGAAAGCTTGCTTCCGCGTTAAGCGTTATAGATGGGGCTTGGTTGCCCTGTGTGCCGTGCTTGCCGCTTCCTGCCAGTTCCGCAAAGGGGTGCCCTTCGACGCGGTGGCCAGGGTGGGGAACGAATACCTTACGGCCGTGGAGTTGAACCGGATGATGCCCGAAGGAATCCTTCCCACCGACAGCGCCGACGTGGCGCAGAAGAAGGTGTCGGCCTGGGTGGCCCGTCAGGTGTTGCTGGAAAAGGCGCGCCTTAACCTGGACGAACTGGAAGCGGACATCGAGGAGCAGATATCCCAGTACCGGGAATCGCTGTTGATTTTCCTGTACGAGAACAAGATTACGCAGCAGTTGCTCGACACGGTGGTTTCCGACAAGGAGATAGAAGACTACTACAAGGCGAACCAGTCGCAGTTCGTGCTCAAGAGCAACATCGTGCGTACCCGTTTCGTAAAGGTGAGCAAGACCGCCAAGGAATCGCAGCACATAAAACGCGAGCTGTTCGCCGTTCCGTTCGAGGAAAGCAACCTGCATACCTTGGCCGAATTATGCCGCAACAGTGCTGACAATTACTATCTGGACGACGAACGCTGGATTTTCTTCAACGATCTGTTGCGCGAGGTGCCCATTCAGACCTACAACCAGGAATCCTTCCTGAGAAATAACCGGAACATCGAGGTGAATACCGGCGATTACTGGTATTACGTAACGATTGTCGATTTCAAGGTGCGGGACATGATTTCGCCCATTTCGTTCGAGAAAGACAGGATCCGCGCCATTATCCTCAACCAGCGCAAACGCGAGGTGCAGCGCGTTATGGAGGAGGATTTGCTGGAAAAAGCCTTGCGCTCCGGACAAATCGAATACTATTGGTAGCATGAACGCGAGAAAACGCTTTTTATTTACGCTCTTATCCTGCCTGCTTCCCCTTTCGTGCCTGTGTGCCGAAAATGCGGGCCTGTCGGGTTTTGGCGGAGATACGCTTACAGATGAATTCAGACGCGGCAAAAGGAAGAATTCCGACAACCGGGTCATGCCTATCGTGGATTCCTCGCTGCTGCAGTTTTCGGGTTCGGCGGGCAACGGCATCATAAACCGGAACGTCGGGCAAGGGAAGGAAGAAAGTGTGGCGCCGGGCGGCTTCGTGGTGGATGAGATCGCCGCCGTTATCGGAACCAAGAAGGTGAAGCTTTCGGACGTGGAACGCTCTTTGGAGAATATGCGCGCCAGCGGCATGCCGGTTACCGAGGATTCGCGTTGCGAGGCTCTGGAGTCGCTCATGGTATCGGCCCTTTACGAACTGCAGGCCGATGAAGACAGTATCCAGGTGGGCGAGGCCGAAGTGGAACAGGAACTGGAAGCCCGTCTGCGTTATTTCATCGAGCAGATCGGTTCGCGCGAGAAACTGGAGGAATTTTACGGAAAGACCATCCTGCAGATAAAGGAGGAATACCGCGAGATGATCCGCAAGAGCATCGTTTCCATGCGCATGGAGGCCAAGATTACCGAAGACATCAAGGTTACCCCCAGCGAGGTGAAGCGGTTCTACAACACCCTCGACCGCGACAGCATTCCCTTCGTGCCACTTAAGTTCGAACTGCTGTATATCACCAAGAAACCTTTGGTAAGCCTGGACGAACGCCAGATTGCGCGCCAACGTCTGGAAGAGATTCGCGCGCGTATCGAGAAAGGCGAGCAGTTCAAGTCGCTGGCGGCTCTGTACTCGCAGGATCCCGGCTCGGCCAAGCGCGGGGGCGACTTGGGATACGGTGGCCGGGGCGACTGGACGGGCGAGTTCGAGTCGATGGCCTTCAGCCAGCCGGTGGGTACGCTTTCGCCCGTGTTCGAGAGCCAGTTCGGCTTCCATATTCTGGAGGTGCTGGACCGCAAGGGCGAAATGGTGAAGGTGCGCCATATCCTGATCCGGCCAGAGGCTTCCGACATGGATCTTGTGCGCGCCCAGCAGGAACTGGACTCGGTGGCCAACCTGATCCGCGAGGGCGTGTTTACGTTCAAGGAGGCTGTGGCGCTCTTTTCGGACGAAGCCGGGGCGCAGGGCGACGGGGTTTATCTGAGCCCGATGACCCACAAGCCCAACTATACCGCCGATGAATTGGAACCGATGGTGTTCCTTTCGATACAGAACATGGAGGAAGGCGAGAACACCAACGCGCTGCTCTACCAGACGCAGGACAACCAACCCGCGTTCCGTATCTTTTACATAAAGAAACGTGTTTCGCCGCACCGTGCGGATATCCGTGCCGATTACGATCTGATTTACGAGATGGCTTTGTCCAAGGCCAAGGCGGACGCGATGAAGAAGTGGATGACCAACAAGATAGCCAACACGTATGTGCGGGTCATGGACCGCTATAAAAACTGCAAATTCATGTACCGATGGAAGAATCTGTAAACGGATACAAAGACCCGGTGGAGGCATTGCAGGCCTTGGCGCAACGCTACGCCCTGCTGCGTAAGGAAATCGCCAAACGCATCGTGGGGCAGGATGAGGCGGTCGAATCCATACTGATATCGATTTTCAGCCGTGGACACGCCCTGTTGGTGGGGGTTCCTGGTTTGGCCAAGACCTTGTTGGTGCAGACCTTGGCGCAGGTGATGGACTTGAGTTTCTCGCGCATCCAGTTCACGCCCGATTTGATGCCGTCCGATATCACAGGCTCCGAGATCCTCGACCACGACCGCAACTATAAATTCCTGAAAGGTCCAGTGTTCGCCCATATCGTGCTGGCCGACGAGATCAACCGAACCCCGCCCAAAACGCAGGCGGCCTTGCTGGAAGCCATGCAGGAAAAGCGCGTTACCGTGGGCGGAACCACCTATGCACTGCCCGAACCTTTCTTCGTGCTGGCCACGCAGAATCCCATCGAGCAGGAAGGAACCTATCCCTTGCCGGAAGCCCAGCTGGACCGTTTCATGTTTCAGATAAGCCTGGATTATCCGGCCTTGGAAGAAGAGATAGGCATCGTGAAGGCCACCACCTTAGACCGGGATGTGACATTGAACGCCCTGATGGGCGAAAGGGAGATACTCTATTTCCAACATCTGATACGGCAGATTCCTGTGCCGGACCCGCTCTATGAATATGCGGTGAGATTGGTGGCCTCCACCCGTCCGAACCAGCCCGGCGCACCCGAAATCACCCAAAAATACATTTCATGGGGAGCCGGTCCGCGAGCCTCGCAATACCTGATTATCGCCGCCAAATGCCATGCGGCCCTGCACGGCAAGTTCAGTCCCGACAAGGAAGACGTAAAGGCTGTGGCTCTTTCAGTATTGCGCCACAGGGTCGTAAAGAACTACAAGGCCGAGGCCGAAGGCATCTCCATCGACAGCCTGCTTTCCCGATTGCTGTAAGTGACGAAAATTACGGTGGATAAGACCTATGCTGTTTAACTCGCTTGCATTCACACTATTCTTTCCTTTTGTATTCTGTCTGTATTGGTTGCTCAGACGTTCGGTAAAGGCGCAGAACTTGTTTGTGGTGATTGCCAGTTACGTCTTTTACGGGTGGTGGGATTGGCGTTTCTTGTTGCTGATTGCATGTACCACCGTTTGTAGTTTCACGAGCGGGCTTCTTATGGACAGGTGTAGGGAAAAAATCGGTATGCCCCGTTTTGTTTGCATTGCCAATATCGTACTGAATCTTGGCATTCTGTTCTTGTTCAAGTATTTCAATTTTTTTGCCGAGAGTTTTACATCCCTGCTTACTGCTTTTGGGTTGCAAGCTCATCCTCCAACCTTGTCATTAATTCTTCCAGTCGGCATCAGTTTTTACACGTTTCAGGCCATTGGCTATACGATAGACGTTTATAGGGGCAAGATTCCGGCGGCACGTGACGGTATCGCTTTTTTCGCTTTCATCAGTTTCTTTCCGCAGTTGGTGGCGGGTCCTATTGAACGGGCCTCCCGACTGTACCCCCAGTTTACAAGGGAACGTACATTCGATTACCAGCGGGCGGTGAGTGGATGCCGTTTGATTTTATGGGGATTCTTTAAAAAGGTAGTGATTGCAGACGGGGCTGCCGAGATTGTGAACGTGGTTTTTGGAAATGCTTCGGCATATAATTCCGCTACACATTGGCTTGCCGCCATACTCTTTACCTTTCAGATTTACGGTGATTTTTCCGGGTATTCAGACATCGCCGTCGGTACGGCGCGTCTGTTGGGTATCGACCTGATGAAGAACTTCGATAAACCGTATCTGTCGAGGAGTGTTCCCGAATTTTGGCGGAGATGGCATATCTCGCTTACATCCTGGTTTCGCGATTATATTTACTTTCCATTGGGCGGTAGCCGTTGCTCCAAAGCCAAAAGCGTCCGGAACACTATGATTGTGTTTTTGGTAAGCGGGCTTTGGCATGGAGCGAACTGGACCTTTTTGGTTTGGGGTTTATACCATGCGGTATTTTTCCTGCCTCGGCTTTTAACGGGCAAGAAAATAGAAGAAAAATTCCGTTTCCCATGGATTTCGGTGGTGGTGACTTTTGTTATCGTTACGGTGGGATGGGTGATTTTCCGTGCCGAGAATCTAACTTCCGCATGGCAATTTATTCAGGGAATGTTCTGCGGAGAATGGGAATTGCCGGTTTGGGATGGTATTTCGCGTATGAGGCTGCTTAAAACATTGCTGGCAATAAGTTTATTGATGTTTGCCGAATATATGGTGGATACAAAGGTCGTTGTATTAATGCATCGTTCTTGGAGGACGGCCTTGCGTTGGGGAGCCTATTTGATAATAGCTCTCTGGATATTTTTATCTTTCGAAGAAAGCCAAGTGTTCTTCTATTTTCAATTTTAAAAGATGAAACGATTCTTGCTGCAATTTGGAATATTTGCATTGGCTATGGCGGCATTGTTGGTGCTTCTTATTGTTACACTGCCTTCGAGTCCAACCGGTTACACGCGCGAATTTTTTATAAAACAAAGAATGATGTCGGATGAAGAACGGAATCCGTCCATTATACTATTGGGAGGCAGTAATGTGGCTTTCGGATATAATTCTCCGATGATTGCGGAACGTTTGCAAATGCCGGTGATCAATGTTGGCTTAAATGCAGGAGTCGGTCTCAAATTGATGGTGGATGAATCTTTCCCCTATCTGAAAAAAGGAGATGTGTTAGTGTTTTCTCCTGAATATGATCATTTTTTTGGTTTGTTTGCTTATGGATATCTTCCTTTGGCAGAAGTTTTTTATCAAGGGAAAGGTGAGTGTGCCGCTAAGATGAATCTGCAACAATGGAGGGTCGTATGTAGGAATATGCCTATGTTACTACAAAAAAGGGTAGATTATAAGATAAAAAGTTTATTTATTCCGCCAGAAGAATCTTCTAAAGTGTATCAGGTGTCGTCTTTTAACGAATATGGAGATATTGTGGTTAGGGAAGAGCAGGAACCGTTGCGGATACCATTGAAGAAAGAACCGCCCGGAAATATTAATCGGGAAATAATTCATTGGCTTGAAGTGAAATTGATGGAAATTTCAAGAAAAGGGGTTTCAGTGTGTATGCTTCCGCCGATATTGGCCAGGACGGCATATGCAAATAAAGAAGTCAACATTGAAAGGGTTGATTCGTGTTTGAGAAAAATAGGATTTCCGTTTATTTGCACCCCTTGGGAGATGACCTATCCGGATTCGCTTTTTTACGATACTTTTTATCATTTAGATAGTCTCGGAGTGATCATTCATACAGAAGATGTGATAGATCTATTAAAGAAGAGATGTGAGTTGTAGGCAACTTTGCTTACGAAAGGGTGGCGAAGCGTTCCATCGAAAGCTTGCGCCCCGTGCCCGAGGCCTGCAGCTGCAGCACCCGCGTGTGCATCGACAGCAGGCTGCCCGTAAAGAGACGGCCTGCCAGCGCGGGCTGCAGACCGCTCAATATACGGACACATTCGTGCGACTGCATGGCCGCCACCCAGGCCGGGAGCGGACCTATCACGCCTCTGGGTGCATCGTCGGCCTTGCCCTCCGTTTCGGGAAAAAGGCAACGGTAGGTGGGGGCGTCATTATCCATGTTGAACACCGCCACCTGTCCCGAATACTCGCAGATACTTCCATAGACATAGGGAACGCCTAGGCCCACGGCCAGGTCGTTCATCAGGTAACGCGCCTTGGCGTTGTCGCTGCCGTCCACGATAATGTCGCAGTCGCGGGCTATGGACAGTGCGTTTTCTTCGTTCAGGAATTCGGTATGGATCTCGAGGTGAGTCTCGGAATTGAGCGCGTGCAGGCTCAGCCCCGCGCATTCGGCCTTGGATTGCCCGATTTGCGTTTCGCGGTAAAGGATCTGGCGCTGCAGGTTGCTCAGCGAAACCGTATCCGCATCGGCCAGCACCAGTTTTCCCACGCCGGCGGCGCACAGCAAGGGCGCGATATGCCCGCCCAGGCCGCCCAATCCAACCAGTAAGGCCGTCTTTTGCTTGAGCCGTGCCTGGTTTTCCTGACTGAAGTCCGGCAAGATCAGATGCCGGGCGTAGCGATCCGTTGCCGTATTATTTGGCGTCATAAACCTTGTCCCAGTCTTTCCAGACCACCTCGTAGCCCTGCGCCTCGATCATCTTCTTCATCTCCTCGGGCGAGCGGGTGTCGTTGGTGGCGAACTGCGCCGTTTCGGTGTCGGGGTGCGCGTAGCCCCCCGGGTCGGTCTGCGAACCGGCGCTGATGGAGGTGATGCCGAGCGACACCATATGGTTGCGGAATTCGGGGCTTTCGCGCGTGGTCAGCGACATTTCCACATCATCGTCCAGGAGGCGGAAGGCCCAGATCATCTGGGCGAACTCGCGGTCGCCCACCACGTGTTGCGGCTGGAACCCCTCGCCTTCGTGCGGCCGCATGCGCGGGAATGCCACGCAGTATTTGGAACGCCAATAGGTCTTTTGCAGGTGCTTGAGGTGCAGCGCCATGCAGAAGGCCTCGATACGCCAGTCTTCCAGACCCAGCAGCGCGCCCAGGCCGATCTTGTTCACGTTGGCCGCGCCCAGACGGTCCTGGCTGTTGAGCCGCCAGGCGTAGTCGCGCTTCATGCCGGCCGGGTGGTAGAACCCGTAGCGTTCCTTGTTGTAGGTTTCCTGATACACATACACCGCGTGCAGGCCGCTCTTGCGCAGGCGCGCGTAGTCGGGCGTGTCCATGGGCTGCACTTCCAGCGAGATCTGCGCGAAATGGGGCGCGATCAGCTGCATGGCGTGTTCCAGATAGTCGATGCCCGCGATCTTGGGCGATTCGCCGGTAAGCAGCAGGATATGTTCATAGCCCATTTTCTTCAACACCGCGCATTCCTCCATAATCTGGGCATCGGTAAGCGTTACCCTATGGAACTTGTTCTCGTGGTTGAAGCCGCAGTAGATGCAGTGGTTGGTACATTCATTGCTCAGATAGAGCGGAATGTAGAACTGTATGGTCTTGCCGAATTTCTTCTGGGTGGCGGTCCGGCTCAGCCCCGCCATCGTTTCCAGATACACAGGCCTGGAGGCGACGGGGCTTACAAGCGCCTTGAAATCCTCTAAGTCGAGTTCCCGGCCGGGTGTCCGCGCCTTTACCAGCGCGCGTTCCACATCGCGTTCGGTCTTGGCGTAGATGCTTTTGCCTATTTCGTCCCAGTTATAGTCTTTCAGTACTTCCGAGAATACCATTTCTTGCTCCTTTCCGAATTATTTGGCTAGGTCGTATTCATCCAGGCAATGGCCCTTGCCGAGGTCCTGGCTGATGCGCATGGCGCAGAAATTGGGGCCGCACATCGTGCAGAAGCGCGAGCCGTCGGCGCTGGCGCCCTCGCGGTCGTTAAAGTATTCCACGGCGCGGTCGGGGTCGAGCGCCAGGTTGAACTGGTCTTTCCAGCGGAACTCGTAGCGGGCCTTGCTCATGGCGTTGTCGCGTATCTCGGCGCCCGGATGCCGCTTGGCCAGGTCGGCGGCGTGTGCGGCGATCTTATAGGTGATGATGCCCACGCGCACGTCTTCCTTTTCGGGCAGCCCCAGGTGCTCCTTGGGCGTTACGTAGCAGAGCATGGCCGTGCCGTACCAGCCGATCAGCGAGGCGCCGATGGCCGAGGTGATGTGGTCGTAGCCCGGCGCGATGTCGGTGACCAGGGGGCCGAGCGTGTAGAAAGGCGCTTCCTTGCAGTCCACCAGCTGCTTGTCCATGTTTTCCTTTATCTTGTGCATGGGCACGTGGCCGGGACCTTCGATAAGCACTTGCACGTTGTGTTCCCAGGCTTTCTGCGCCAGCTTGCCGATGGTTTCCAGTTCGCCGAACTGTGCCGCGTCGTTGGCGTCGTGTATGGAGCCGGGGCGCAGGCCATCGCCCAACGACAGGGCGGTGTCGTATTGCGCCACGATTTCGCAGATCTCGTCGAAGTGGGTGTAGAGGAAGTTCTGCTGTTGGTGGTGCTGGCACCATTTGGCCATGATCGAGCCTCCCCGGCTCACGATGCCGGTAAGGCGCTTCTTGGCGTGCGGGATATGTTCGAGCAGCAGCCCGGCATGGATGGTGAAGTAATCCACACCCTGTTCGCACTGTTCGATAAGCGTGTCGCGGAACAGTTCCCAGGTAAGGTCTTCGGCCTTGCCGTTCACCTTTTCCAAGGCCTGGTAGATGGGTACGGTGCCCACCGGCACGGGACAGTTGCGGATGATCCACTCGCGGGTCTCGTGGATATGGGCGCCGGTGGAGAGGTCCATCAGCGTGTCGCCGCCCCATCGGCAGCTCCAGACGGCCTTTTCCACCTCTTCCTCGATGCCCGAGGAGGTGGCCGAGTTCCCGATGTTGGTGTTGATCTTGGTGAGGAAGTTGCGCCCGATGATCATCGGCTCGCATTCCACATGGTTTATGTTGGCCGGAATCATGGCGCGGCCTCTGGCGATTTCATCGCGCACGAATTCGGGCGTGATGTGCGAATCGATGCCGGCCGCCTCCGCGTTCTGGTTCTCGCGGATCGCCACATATTCCATTTCCTCGGTAATGATGCCCTGCTTGGCGTAGTACATCTGCGTAAGCTGATGCCCGGCCTTGGCGCGGTAAGGCTTGCGGATATGTTCGAAGCGCAGGTGGTCGAGGCTCTTGTCCTGCAGGCGGGCGTTGCCGTAGTCGCTGGTCATCTCGGACAGCAGCTCGGCGTCGCCCCGGCGTTCGATCCAGGCCGAGCGCACGTCCTGCAAGCCCTTGTGCAGGTCGATCTCCGCCTTGGGGTCGGTGTAGGCACCGCTGGTGTCATAGACATACACGGGCGCATTGGGCGTATGCTGGCGTTCGCCGTTCACGATGTTCACGGTATCCACTAAGTTTATCTTGCGCATGGGCACCTGGATGGGGAACAGCTTTCCGGGCATATATACCTTTTCGGAGCCGGGAAAGGGGCGGCGCGAGATAACATTGCTTTCGGGTTTGGCGTCGGGGGTTCTATGTTTGTTTTCCATGACGATTTCTTCGGATGATTTATTGAAACGGACTTAATTTAAAAACGAGGTGAGGGGGCTGCTGGCCTCGGCGGTGAAGCCGGCTTCGGCGGGCTTGGCCTCGAACGCCATGCGTCCCGATTCCACGGCCAGTTTAAAGGCCCGCGCCATATTCACCGGATTGCCGGCCACGGCGGTGGCGGTGTTCAGCATCACAGCGTCCGCGCCCATTTCCATGGCTTCCGAGGCGTGGGAGGGCCTTCCGATACCGGCGTCCACGATAACGGGAACGCGGCTCTGGCTGATGATGATCTGCAGCATGTCCTTGTTGCGGATGCCCAGGTTCGTGCCGATGGGGGCGGCCAAGGGCATCACGGTGGCCACACCCACTTCTTCCAGCAGTTTGCAGAGCACGGGGTCGGCCTGGATGTAGGGCAGCACCACGAAGCCCTGCTTTACCAGTTCTTCGGCGGCCTTGAGTGTTTCCACAGGGTCGGGAAGCAGGTATTTGGGGTCGGGATGAATCTCGAGCTTGACCCAGTTCGTGCCCAAGGCCTCCTTGGCCAGTTGCGCGGCCAGAACGGCTTCCTCGGCGGTACGCGCCCCCGAGGTGTTGGGCAGGAAGGTGACACCGCAGTTGCGGATGTGCGCCATCATGTCGTCCTGTTCGTTGTTGGTGTCGATGCGTTTGAGTGCGGCCGTCACCATTTCGGCGCCGGAAGCCTTGATGGCCTCTTCCATCACCTTGTTGGAACTGTACTTGCCCGTTCCCATAATAAGCCGGGAGGTAAATTCCTTGCCGGCGATCACCAGATTGTCCATATCTCGTATTGTTTTATTCTGTTGTGCGGTACTCCGCGCTAAGCGCCGAAGTAACGTAAAAACGCGGCGGCTTCCCTTGCAGGATCCTCTGTGCTCAAAAGGGCGGAACTTACCGCGAGGCCGTCCACCCCGCAGGCCTTCAATCCGGCCGCATCCCCGCTGCGTATGCCTCCGATGGCATAGACGGGCAGGAGAACACCCGCTTTCCGGGCCTCGGCCATCAGGTTCCGGTAGCCGTCCAGGCCGAGCAGGGGGCTCAGTCTTTCTTTGGTGGCGGTGAACCGGAAGGGCCCCAGGCCGATATAGTCGGCGCCTTGCTCGGCAATCATCTGCATATCTTGCAGCGTGTTGGCCGTGCCGCCTATAATGAAGCGTTCGCCCAGAATTTCGCGCGCCTGCCTTACCGGCATGTCGCTCTTGCCCAGGTGCACCCCGTCGGCCTGCAGTTCGGCGGCCAGTTTCACGCGGTCGTCGATCACGAACAGCGCCCCGTGCTCCTTGCAGAGTTCCTGCACCTGGCCTGCCATTTCCCGCAGTTCTCCGGCGGGCGGTTCCTCCTTGCATCGGAACTGTATCCAGCGAACCCCCAAGGCGAGTGCCTTCCGCGCCGATTCCACCAGCGAGAGCGAACCGGCGGCGTGGGTGATGAACTGCAGGCGGGGCAGTGTTTTCAGCTTGCGGGAATTCATGCCAAGTCAGCCTTATGCAGGATATTGCTCAAATGCCGGGCAAAGCGGTCCAAGTCGGAATCTTCCTTGAATTCCTGCCAGATCTCGCCCAAGAGGGCCGCTCCTCCGAAACCCCAATGCCTCAGCAGCGGAAAATGTTCGGCACGCACGCCGCCCAAGGCGAACACCTGCTGGTCGATCACGCCGTTGCGGGCGGCGTTCTCCAGCAGTTCGGGCGAGAAATTGCTCTTGTAGCCCTGCTTGGAAATGCTGTCGAAAATAGGGCTCAGGAACACGTATTCGCAACCGGCTTTCTTTTCCTGCAGTTCCGACAGGCTGTGGCAGCCGGCGCTTACCGAATGGATGCCCGCGGGCGGGGTAGGGTTGCGCCGGTTCAGGTGCACGCCCTGCACCGCATACTCTCCGCAAAGCTCAAAGTGGTCGTGCAGCCGCACCTTGCCCCGCACCTCGGGCGGCAGGGCCTCCAGCAGGGCGCGCAGCTCGCTTTGGCTGTAGCCGGGTTTGCGCAGGTGTACCGCGCATACTCTGGGCAGGTTGCCCACCATCCGCAACGCGTGTATCTCGTCGGGAAGCCTTTCGGGATAAGTGATCACTGCCAGCCTGAACATACTATTCGGGTTTTAAGGGTTCAATTCCGGAACGGGAAAGGCGGCAAAGGGGTGAGAAAAGGAAGTCGGAATCCCTACGGCGGCATTACCCGCATCAGGTTATATGGGTCTGATCTCAGCCTCCGTCGGTGTTGCCGGCGGAGACACCCCCTTGGCCGGCGCGTGCCGGTCTTAAATTGCGCGCAAATATAACAAAAAATCGTTTTGGACGGCAATCTGCTTCGTTGTCAGCCCTCGCTTAACTCGGTCACGTACGCAAGTACGCTCCCTCGCAAGCGCGGGCTTCCGCCTTGCATCTCACCGTCCAAAACGATTTTTTGAGGGCGGGATGTGGCAATCTGCTTCGTTGTCAGCTGGGGCTTGGCCCGGTCACGTACCTTATGGTATGCCGTATGTTGGCTGGAATACTCGGTGTGTCATCTTATTTTTTGTAATTTTGGTATCTGAGAGGGATTTCTGAACGTTCACCAAGGGAATGTTCAGAAGTGTAAATTTGGGGAATATGGATAAATTGGAGCAGTTATATAAGCGGTGGCGGAGCTTGTTTCCGCTGGAGGACAGGAAGCGGTTTCTCTTGAGCCAGCGTTTCTCGGTTGACTATAACTTCAATAGCAATCATTTGGAAGGCAATACCTTGACGTATGGGCAAACCGAACTTCTCCTTATTTTCGGCAAGGTTATGGGCGAAGGCGATTTAAAGGATTACGCCGATATGAAAGCGAGTTTGGTGGGGATGCTCATGATGCAGGAACAGGCAGAACTTAAGGAGCAACCCTTGACGCAGCATTTTATCCGTCAGCTCCACAAAGTGCTCTTGCGTGAAGATTATACGGTATACCGGGACCTTCCCGGCGGGAAGCAGACAGGCTACACCATTCATGCCGGTAGGTATAAAACCCGTCCGAACAGTGTCATGACCCGTTATGGCGACCGTTTTGAATATGCCTCGCCCGAAGAAACGCCCTCGTTGATGGCCGATCTGGTGGATTGGTATAATGAAGCGGAACGCTCCGGCAGGTACACGCCGGTTGAGCTGGCCGCCCTGTTTCACTATCGGTATATTCGCATACATCCGTTTGAGGACGGGAATGGCCGCATGGCCCGCTTGTTGGTCAATTACATTCTTTTCCGCCATGATTGGCCAATGGTGGTGGTGCGGGTGCGGAATAAGCAGGAATATCTCGAAGCCTTGCATCAATCGGATGTGGAAGTGGGGGATGTTCCCTCGGCAGGGGCGCGTGCCGGCTTGCCGCACATCAAGCATTTTCTGCGTTTCTTTAAACGGATGATGACCGAAGAATTGAACTACAATATAGGGTTCATTACCGAAACCTCTGAAAATGTGTGGTGGTACGATGGACAGAAGGTAGTGTTCAGGAGCTCCAGCACGCCTTTGATATTGAAGGCGATCAACGAAAATCCGGATATAACCGTGAACCGGATTGCCGAAGCGGCCGGTATCGTTCCGCGTGCGGTAAAGAACCAACTTCGGCAAATGGAGAAAAAGGGCTATATCCAGCGCCGGGCAAAAGACGGCAGTTGGTGCGTGTTTGCCTCACAGTCAATATAACGTCCAGAACGATTTTTTGCCTTGCTTCGAATTACGGGCTGCGAAAAATCACCATCCCGATAGTCGCGCCTGGGCTATTCGCCAAATCCAGCGGTATAAAGCTCCTGCATCTTGGAAAATAGGTCGGGGATATTGTATTCCTTATCTCGGGGCTTTTCTCTCATAGATCAAGATTTTATCTTGGTTGGCGCTTTCAACGGCAAAGGGCAATAGATATCCGTCTTCCACGAGGTCTATTTTCAACCCAAAAATATAGCAGATTTCCGCCAACACCCTTTCGCCCCGCGAATGCCCAATGTATCTCCAAAGTAAAATTTATATTATTATAATTTCCTCAGAGCCGTGCCATCGCGCACGGGCCATTGGTTTTCCCACCTCACGTTGGCGGTATCCCGCGCGTCGGAAAATTATAATAATATAAATTTTACTTTTTATCGTGAAAATAACAATACATCTGTAAAATTTAAATTATACTATATTTGCTTTGGTTTTACAAAGGGCGTATCGCCCCGTAGGACAAGGTGAATAAAATGAAAAACAACAAGATAATGAAAAAACTATGGATTGGCCTGGCGGCCATCACCCTGAGCCTGTTCCCGCTGCAGGCGCAGGAAAGCGGCAGCGATGCCCCCCGGATTTTGGGGTTTAATTGCTATGGTTGCAACGTATCGGATTTGGACGTGAGCGGCTGCACGGCATTGACTTCCTTGTCTTGCTCCAGAAACCAATTGACAAGCCTGGACGTGAGCGGATGCACGAATCTCAATGAATTGGATGCTGAAAACGACTACTATAAACTGACGGTGGACACATTGAAGATACATGGAAAGGCCATGGAATCCTTCACTATTGGCGATTATAGTAGCATCAAGGTAATAGATGCGTCCGAGTGTACAAGCTTGAAACAATTGTATTGTTCCTGGGGTGAATTGACCAGTTTGGACGTGAGCGGCTGCACGGCATTGACTTCCTTGTCTTGCTCCAGCAACCAATTGACAAGCCTGGACGTGAGCGGCTGCACGGCATTGACTTCCTTGTCTTGCTCCAGCAACCAATTGACAAGCCTAGACGTGAGCGGCTGCACGGCACTGACGCACCTGGATTGCAAGTGGAACGCATTTACTTCCTTGGACGTGAGCGGCTGCACCGCATTGACTTCCTTGTATTGCATAGACAATCAATTGACAAGCCTGGACGTGAGCGGCTGCACGGCATTGACTTTCTTGTCTTGCGACAACAATCAATTGACAAGCCTGGACGTGAGCGGCTGCACGGCATTGACTCTCTTGTCTTGCGACAACAATCAATTGACAAGCCTGGACGTGAGCGGCTGCACCGCATTGACTTCCTTGTCTTGCGACAACAACCAATTGACAAGCCTGGACGTGAGCGGCTGCACCGCATTGACTTCCTTGTCTTGCGACAACAACCAATTGACAAGCCTGGACGTGAGCGGCTGCACGGCATTGACTTCCTTGTATTGCGACAACAATCAATTGACAAGCCTGGACGTGAGCGGCTGCACCGCATTGACTTCCTTGTATTGCAAAGACAATCAATTGACAAGCCTGGACGTGAGCGGCTGCACGTCCTTGACGAGCCTGGATTGCACCGGCAACGCCTTGACATCCTTGGACGTGAGCGGATGCACGTCCTTGACGAACCTGTATTGCGACGGTAACAGAATGCCCTTGTCTGTCTTGTACGACCTGCAACGTTCCTCTTGGTACAGACTCGAGAGTGGATCACAGTCGGATTCCATCACCATTCTCATCAACCAAGACTTCGATTTGTCCTCGGAGCGTATCATCGGACAAATCCTCACCACTTTCGAATTGACGGATGCCTACAACAAGGAAGTTCCCGAGGATTTCTGGACGGAAAACCGCTTCTCTTTCCAATTTCATGAGCCGCTCAGATACAGATTGAATCTGCAGAATTCCAACCTCGAGGATGCCACCTTTACCTGGCATGTCTCGGTGGTGGAGGAAATGCCGGTGCAATATTATACAGTAAAGGTGTCGTCGAACAATACGGTCTGGGGTACAGTCAAACTTACCGGCAACGGACGCTACGAGGAAGGCACGGAAGCAACTGTTACCGCCACCCCGAAGGAGGGCTACCGTTTCGTGAACTGGACCAAGAAGGACGGAACGGTGTTCAGCACCGAGGCCACGCATACGTTCAAGGTAACGGAGAACCTCGAACTGACCGCCAATTTCGAGAAACGCCCAGACGACGTAGAAACCTTCACCGTAACGCTTGCCGCCAATAACGCCGAATGGGGACGTGTGTCGATAAGCGGAGACGGCACCTACGGAAAGGATGAAAATGTAACCATCACCGCCACGCCCAACAAGGGCTACTGCTTCGTGAACTGGACGAAAGACGGCAAGGAGTTCGCCACCGGGGTGGTTCATACCTTCGCGGTGACGGCAGATATGGAACTGACGGCCAACTTCGAGGAAGACCCGAACCATGTGGGCAACGAAGGGCAGGCCAAGGATAACTTCCGCGTATGGGCGCAGGACCGCGTCATCTATCTGTCCGCCGACAAAGGCGATGTGCAGGTGTACAACGCACTCGGCCAATGCCTATACAGTGGTCGTGCCACTGCCATCCCGGTGCGGAACGGCGGCCTCTATATCGTGAGGAACGGCAAGGACAGTTACAAGGTAATGGCAAGATAACAATCTAAAAAGAAAGAATATCATGAAAGGTTTAAGGATAGGGCTTTTGCTCATGTTTTCAGTATTGACGGGCGCGTGGCTTTCGGCCACCGGAAGCGTGGTTGTGGAGAACGGACAACAATCTACGCTCACCCCCAAGACCGCGCAGGTGGATACGGTGCGGATGACCTGGGTAGTGGAAAGTACGTCATATAAGTCCTTCTGCTTCTACGGTGAAGAAGGGGCAACCTATAAGGTGGAATGGGGCGACGGAAAAACAGACACCTATACGGGGAAAGGTGCGGAAACCCAGAGGTCTTGCGAGCATCGTTACAACACGGAGGGCACCTACACGGTGCTGCTGTACGGTGTGGCTCCGGCAAAGAAGTAAGTTGGAGAAAATGTTTGTTAAGTATTAACATATAAACATAAAGACATGTCAAGTAAAGGATACAGACGGTTTAAAAGCAGATTGGATTATTTCCGAACGGACAATGAACTTGCAGAAATACTTGTTTTTAACAAAGAGTTGCTGAAAGGCGAAGGAACTATCTTTAAACAGGTCGATTCTCACAAGCATCCCTTGTTGTCGAAAAGGACCAACAATGCCAATAGCCGAAAATTGGTGGTGACGCATCTGCGGAAAACCGTTTATGTCGCTTTTATAAAGGATATGTATGAGGAAGTGGCGGAATATATTCGGTATATTCTTCAAGAAGGCGCTATGAATGGGGCTAATACCGACCGGTTGGTGGGAGAGCATAAGGTAAATATGTCCGCCAATGATATCCTTTCGAAGCATAGCCAAAAAGAAATAGTTCAATCTGTAATGGCACAGATTTTTCGGCAATTGGAGAATGAGCGCAGTACACTTAATTTGATATCGCAGATTCCGAAAAAGCTTGGGTTTTCAATTGACGAAAAACTTATTGACCAAGCATTACCCTTCCTTGAAATCAGGCACATATTTGTCCACGCGGACGGTAAGCCCGATCATACTTTTTTGGAGAAATATCCCGCAATCAAAACAGACGAAAAGGGCAAGATCTTGCTTAATTCATCATTTGCAGAGGAAGCGTATAAAGTAGTCAATGCCTTGATTGAGGCTATTGATAGGGAAATGGAAGCCAAAAAATATTTTTCGGCGGCTGAATTACAAGGGATAGATAAAGAAAGCAAATACTTGCGATAAAGAGAGCTCCTTGAAAGGGATTTCTTTTTCACAGCCGGTAGTTGAAACAGCTACCGGCTTTTTCGTTTTGCATCAAGTTGAGAGAATACCCAATAAGTTTTTCAGCAAGTCCCCGAAAACAAGCCACCTTGCCCTCGCAACCTTCGCCCCCAGGATACCTGATTTTCGATTAGGGTAGGGGGTACCCCTGCTCAGGGAGCCCCAACAGGTCTATTTTCCGAAAATAGTGCAGTAATGAAGCATCGCTACGGGCGTTCAAAAGAAGATTGCACCTTTGGAGTGCATTTTTTGGCAAAACTTGCACTTTTTTTATGCAAATTTGCTATATTTGCGGATAGATAACTTGAAATCAATAAACTATGGATGCGTTGTTTGAGACTCAGCAGAGACTTTTGACGGCTACCGATACGGTATTTCAGCGCTATATCTACCGGGATATTGCGTGGAATTCGCGTATGCTGGCTCTTGTGGGGCCGCGGGGTGTGGGGAAGACCACCTTGTTCCTGCAACATATCAAATTGCATCACAGCGTGGAAGACACGCTCTATGTATCAACCGACAGTACATACTTTGCCTCGCATACGCTGTTGGAGCTTGCAGACCGTTTTTATAAGAACGGTGGGAAAAACCTTTTTCTCGACGAAATCCACAAGTATGCGCGATGGTCGCAAGAATTAAAGGAGATTTACGACAGTTATCCTTCGCTGCACATAGCCTTTACCGGTTCTTCCGTATTGGACATCACCAAGGGTATCGCCGACTTGAGCCGAAGGGCGCCCGTTTATAAAATGCAGGGTCTTTCATTTCGGGAGTATCTTTCGATGTTTCATAATGTGAATGTTCCCGCTCACAGCCTGGCGGATATCATAAGAAACAAAATTTCGCTTCCCGGTGTGGAACACCCCTTGCCGTTCTTTGCCGATTATCTGAAAAAGGGATATTACCCTTTTGGGCAGGATCCGGCCTTCTCGATGGAGATGGAAGAGTTGATCAATAAAACCTTGGAAGTTGATATTCCCAACTATGCCAACATGAATATGGCAACCGTGCGTAAACTCAAACGCTTGTTGGCTATTATAGCGCAAAGTGTGCCCTTTAAGCCCGTGCATACCTCATTGGCCGACCTTACGGGGATAAGCCGCAACGCTATAGCCGACCACTTCATCCTTTTGGAACGGGCAGGGCTGATAGGGCAGTTGCGCAATGCCACGGGCGGCATCAGGGGGCTTGGCAAAATCGAGAAAATGTATCTCGACAATCCCAACCTCCTTTTTGTATTGGCGCCCGAAAACGCCAATGTGGGGAATCTGCGTGAAACGTTCTTCTTAAATCAAATGCGAGTTAACCATGATGTGATCAATAGCAAACAGGCCGATTTTACCATAGATGACCTCACGTTCGAAGTGGGTGGGGTAGGTAAGAAGCAAAAACAGATTGCCGGGTTGAAGAACGCATATATTGTGAAAGACGATATCGAATACGGCCATGGTAACGTAATTCCCCTCTGGGCTTTCGGACTGAACTACTAAGGGTTCAACCACCACCGGTCTGTCTTTCAATGTTCCATTGCATGCTCTCTTGGTTCAGGTTGAGTTTTTGTGCAATTTCCTGTTGTGTTATGTAGGGGTTGTCTCGGATAATCCTGAATACCTCCATGGCGGTTTCTGTAATAGTTTCTGAAATAGTTTATAATCGCCCAAACGAAATGTCCCGAATCTCAAAACGAAATGTCCTAAAAATGTTGCGATGAAATGAACTAATCTTTACGGTATAAAATCCATATCTTTGCAACCTAAAAAATACAATTCATGAAAAAGTACCATCTTCCCATTGTGGAAGGCGGTTCAAAAGGTGAAAAATACGATATTCATCAGAGGCTTTCAACTTAAAATTTTCCTTTTGACACCCCTCTTATCGTTGCATGCAGCAAAAGTGAAACCGTCATCGTTGCCAAAAAGACAGCAAGAACCCAAAGATGGTCATAGAGATATGTATTTTCCGCAAATCGAGCCAAAATAGTGCTCATTAACATATGAAACAGGAAGATATCGGTAGAAGTGACGCTACCTGTGCGGGATACGGGCTGCAACCACTTTCTCTCTTTCAAATTCAGAAAAAGCATAAATACAGACACGGCCAGCGGAATAGTGAAGATATAGATATCGCCGGACGTGAATCCCAGCCGGCGGCATAAGAACCACTCAACCGCCAAAGGAACTAACAGCACCGGCAACCATATCCACTTTCCGAATTTCTGAAATTTTTCCTGATTCCGGCGGATTAGAACACCTATCATGATGCACGGAAGGGCAATGGTAAATACATTTCTGTGGGTAGCGTTTGATAACGGGTAGTCGAAGATGCAATATTTTCCCAAAATAAAATTGAAGAAGAGGCCTACGGGGATCCATAGATACAGCCAACGCTCCGCCTTTAGCTTAATGAAAAGGAAAATGATCGCCAAAGCTTGAATATATGCGTTCAAATACCAAAATGCACAACTGAAATGATCCCCTATCAAAACAAGCCGGATCCAGGTATACAACTCTCCCAATGCCCTGCTTCGCCAAGGATCCAGCCATATATCCGCGACCATATATACCAGATTGGCGGCAAACGTCATCCATAATATTTTGAATAACATTTTCTTGACCTTTTTCCCCTGAAGCACTCCCTCTTTATTGAGCATAAAATAACCGGAAATCATAAAGAAAACGGGAACCGCAATCCTGCTTACAGGCAACAGGACATATTTCCAATCCCATGCAAGGTGAATATTCACCACAAAAAAAGCACAAATCAACTTTAAGACCTGTAGGCCCTGTATCTCATAATCACCTTTGTATAGCAATGAAGAAGGGGTTGACAAGGAAAAGTTCATTTTTTTCAGCTTTGCTCGGATTCCATGGTGGGTGAAACCGGGAATGTTAGCACAAGCACCATCCTTACGCAAACCAGTCTTACGTTTAGTCGTACTGATTTAGGTGCTACCATCGAATATGCCCCAAAGATATTAAAATATCCAATAAGAAGGGGAGAAGGGTGAAAAGATGCAAACAAAAAGCCTCGGGAGCGTATCTCGCCATGAAAGAAAAAAGTCTAATTGTAAAAATTTAGGATGGAGCGAGGTTTTTTCTTCTTAATTGTAAAATTTTAGGATGAAAGGTTTGGGAAACCGCACCGTCAGACGGTTCCCCGAGGTTTATCATTGGGATTCGGCTTGTTGGAAGCGTTGGGCGATGTAGTTTTCGATAAGCAGTTTCCTACGTTCACTACTGAGGCCTGTGTGAACACGGAGAGTCGTTTTGAGTCGACCGTTAAAACTTTCTATTTCAGCATTGGTGTTGGGTATCACACGGTCTTGATAGTGTGGGAACGTCCATAACCAAGGCGCATATCGTTTCAGGGAGTGGTAGGCCGCCCGCAGGCGTGGGCGGACGTAATGTCTCTTTCCGTCTTTATCCTGATGACGTTCATGGATGTAGTCTTTCCATCTTCCGTACCGCCGTTCCAAATCGTCCATGAACTCCGTACGATTTCTACGACAAAGCGTTCTTGTAAGCACGAGAAGTTCCTTGACCGCCTCCGTATCCGGATTTCGGGTCAGATAACGCTTTACAATGGCGATCATATGGACCTGACACATCTGTACCGGGTATGCCTTCAACGCTTCCATAAGGCCCCGCATCCCATCGCATACGATGCCGTAAATCCGAAAGCCGTTGACACGCAACCACCGTATTCCTTCCATGTAATCTTCCACTCTTTCATGTGAATAGATGAACTTATGCCAGATGATTTTCCTGAGGTAGGCATCCATGATGAAAACCACACCGAATTTCCGCCCCCAATAGGTGGCATCCAACAGGAGAAACACATCCTTATCTTTAGAAAATCATGCCCTTGTGACGCATACGGGACAGGTGGTTCCAGACGGTTTTCACGCATACTCCGTGTCGTCTGGACAGTTGGACCAGCGTTTGCTTGCCGTCGATGTATTCGCGCTCTAAAGCAGCGGAAACAAGGCGTTCACCGCCTAAAAATTGACGTTTACAATCTTTACATTTAAACAACTGCTTCGAACCATTTTTGCCGTTTTTGACAACGTTTTTGGATTCTTTTTAAGCATATCGATAATAATCTCTGCAAATTTATGAATATAAATCGATTACAAAGGTTTCATCCTACTTTTTGTCTACTAGACCCAAAAAAGCATTTAGGACGGTGAGATGCAAGAAAAAAGCCTTAGGGGCGCGCGGGAGCATTCCTCCATGGGGTAAAAAAAAACGCTTTTAGAGTGGTGAGATGCGAAACGGATGACCAAGTTTGCGAGGGAGCGTACTGAAGTACGTGACCGAGTGAACTTGGGCGTCCGGTGAAGCAGATCGCCGCACTAAAAGCGTTTTTTTTGTGGAGAATAACGGATTCGAACCGTTGACCCCCTGCTTGCAAAGCAGGTGCTCTAGCCAACTGAGCTAATCCCCCGAACTGTGAGCGCAAACAAAAACAAGTTTTTGTTTGCCGAACGTGAGGGGGATCACAGAAACTCTGTAATCCCGATACAAAAAACGACCTTTTTTTCAGGTCGTCTTGTAGTCCTGAGCGGAGTTGAACCGCTGACCCCTACATTATCAGTGTAGTGCTCTGACCAACTGAGCTACAGGACTGTGTGTAAACTTCAGCAACAGCAATAGAACCCGGAAGACCATTCTCCAGAAAGGAGGTATTCCAGCCGCACCTTCCGGTACGGCTACCTTGTTACGA
>JAMPIH010000005.1 GCA_023662825.1 Bacteroides sp. | reverse complement strand
AGTCATAGCCTTGTTCCACCACCTCCAAGGCTCCATAAGCACTCCATCCGCTTCCTATCACATCACTCGTGTCGATGGATGCCGGGAAAACATAACGGTATGTATGAACCGCCTGGTCGTCGGCGCTTATGCAGGAGGAATCGCCTATGATACTCCCCATTTCATATTGGTTGTAGCATTGTGCCTGCACGGATTGGCAAGACACTCCTATTGTAAAAATTGCCCAAAAGAATCCTATCAAAAGCCGTTTCATATCCTTGAATTTTACTATTGTACAATCAGTTTTTTAACGATGATGTCTTCATCCCCTACCCGTACCCTTACGAAATAAAGGCCGCTCCGGAAGCCTGCCGTCGGAAGTTCCGTCACGTCCGCATCGACTTTTTGACGATACAGACAGACGCCCTGTTCCGTAATGATTTCTATGACGGCTCGTCTGTCCACCATGGCTCTCTCCAGATACAGCAGAGTGTTGCCGTAGGTGGGGTTCGGAGCAAGCAAGAAGCCGCCACGATACTTCTCTTCCTGCGGCGGGGCCGCATAACTCATACCGTGCACATTCTCGTTCCCCGTACCGTTTTGAGCGATTCCCGTACTTGATGAAGTGACGGCATTCTGCAAGATGGAAACATTATCTTGCTTCGGCTCGTCAAAACCATCTATCTTCTGACTATAGTACGAATAACAAGATGTATTTCTGTTTGTCAAAAGACAATTCACAGTCACAGGGAAAAACGTTGATGTCATCTGAAATTTCACTGTTTGAAGAGAATCGGTACCTCTAAAAGTTTTATCGCTTGTCCAACAAAACCTCAAAAAGTCGAGTTCCTTTCGGTAGCTTAATACTTCTACTGTATCTTGACAAAAACCGACCAAACCAGCTCTTCCTTTCAGTTCGTCTTTAATTCCTATCCTCCATATGTCTTCCAACTCTGCTCCTCGCGCACACAGAATTTTCGGCAAAACTAAACTATCGGAACACCCATCTGTATAAGCATACACACTGACAGGTATTGTTTTGTCTTCTTCCGAGTCTAACAACCCAATATTGGTTGCCACTCGAATGGAATGGCTATCAGATTCCTCTACACGTTGAAACTTGATGTTATCCGAAAAATCCCACCAAAATCTGACTCCCGCCTGCGGTTGTACCCGGAGTTCTATCGTGTCTGCGATACCCAACGGAATACACGGTGTCAAGGCATTCCATAAAGTATCTAATGAAGGCTTTTCTGGGAATGGACGCAATACCAACAAAGTATCACTTTTCCGACCGCATTCCATGGCCGTAACCGCCACATACAGATTCGGGTCGCCCGGATTTTTCAACCGCAACAAAATGCTGTCTTTCTTTGAATATGTTGTGGAATCTATTAATATACCGTTACCATACCAATGTACTTCCGGATTAATCCCGTTAGAGATTAGCCTAATCACATTACTATCACGCACACTGACACACAGCGGGCTTGAACCGAGAGAAACTTTAAAGTCCTCTCGAATGTTGAAAGTCACGGAATCGACAATATCGGGACAAAACTTGGAAAAGACAGACATCCTATAAACCGAATTCTTTCCTTGAATTACAAAATCTTTATTCCACGGCAAGGTATCATATCCCCCACCCGATTTCCATACCAAGTCTTCGTGAGGGGCGTTCTGCAACAATAGACGCAAAGTATCACCCTTAAAAAGACAATCGGCATCGCCTTGCATATAAATGTTTCTCCCATCCACCACACTGCGGTGCAACACCTGTGTAACGGTATCCGAAGCCTTGCATCCACCTGTAGAAACCAACTTCAATCTTACTGAATCATTTTGGGAAATCCTCATGATAACCGATGCTCCTTGCTGGGTATCTACAATCACCCCTCTCGCCAAATTCTCAACAGACCAATGATAGGACAATTGTTCATCTGGTTCTTTCACCTTGACATCAAACGAAGTCTCGTTTGCTGCGATACACGCCAAATCTTCTATTTTCGGAGTAGGAGTTGGATAGCCAATGTTGATTGTATTGAAAACCGTATCTCCACTGCAGGAAATCGCCCGACAGGCAATTGGATAAGAATGATTGTAGTTTTCACCTGTACGCTTAAGTTCTACAGAGTTTTGTGTATCAGAACATTTACGAAATTCTATACCTTCTGGCACACTCCACTTTAGAGAACATGAACTATACTCATTTGGAATCATCAAACTAATAGTATTTTCTTCCTCAAAACAGAAATCATCTCCATACTCATTTATGATTTTGAACGGAATATCTTCTTGTTTTGGGAAAGAAATACCAACTTGATAATTCAATTTCACTGTATGTAAAGAAATAACAAAAGCCGTATCGGAAACTTTCGTTACTGCCCTTGCTGTGTCTATATTGGAAAGCAGTTTACCAAAAAGCTGCCACATAGCCAAAGGTGCACCTGCTTTAGCACCTGCTTTAGCATCTTCCTCCCTCTCGGGAATATTGGTGCAACGCAAATACCGCATATAAGTTACTTCTATCGTAAGTTCGGCCTCTTTCTTTACGATTACAGCCGGCCAATTCTCAAGGATAAACGATTCTCCCTTGCTATGTACCGCTCCTTGTACCTCCACCGATACACTATCGCAACATCCCGACCAACTTTCCTTTTCTTTAACTTCCAATAGTTCCCGTATAGATTCTTTGTAGTCAATCATACGGACAGTGTCCCCTATTTTCGCACAGATAGGGGTATCCCAAACCAGTTCTCCGTTTCCCGTCCCGAACGCCTGGCAAAACAAGGCGCATGCGGCGAATAGTATTGTATATATGATTCTCGTTTTCATTGTTCTATATCTTAAGTTCCACTTAAAAACCTTTGTTTACTGTATTACTACCGCGAATACAGCACGATTGATTTGCTTTCTTTGCCGCGGCAGGAAGCGTAATACACCGAAACCGAAATGGACAAGCCCGAATTCGGTGCCGTCACCGTGATTTCTGCATCTCCCTCCCACGTCAGCGATGGAGGCGCAAAAGGTCCGCTTACTCCCAAGATTGTTTTTCCCCACCTATACGAACCTGTAATGGAGCTATGCTTAGGTGCCGTCAAGGTAATCACAGTGCCCGCCGATACGGAATCCCCGCTTTGCAAAACCCTTCCGTCCGCAGTTCTTGCCACAAAGTCCGTGTAGGCTTCCGAGATAAAGCTCAGCACCGATATGCTTCCATGGCAGACGGCATCCATCACTTCTATCTTCTGTAAGCCGCCCTCCGCCTTGTTTCTGGTAATCTTCACCCTATCGACCCTGTTTCGATCCATCAACGCAACCGTATAGTCAGGCTGACCCAACATCCATCGCAAGTTCGTTTGCGGCAACGGCGGTTCGGTCACCACCCGGAACGGCTCTTTGGCCGCAAGACAGGTATCGAGAATCCGTAACTTCACGTTGTCGCTCAACTTTCGCTTGACCACTTTCGTTATTTCATCCGGCTTGCAACCTCCTTCGGTTGTCAATTTAACGGTAAAACCGGCCACATTAGACGTAGAAACAGGATACCGTATGCGTTGGGATGAAGCCGGGGATGTTTCAAAAGGTCCAAGTTCAGGTTTGACATCTCCCCAACTGAAACTAACTCCGGCAAGCGGATTGGTCGCAACCATGTCCAGATGGTCGGCTCCAATGGGCAGGCAGTCGTCGAAAGTCAAGGTGGATGCCGGGGTCTGGGCGGGAAGAAGCTTAATCTCCCCACTAAGTTTCCATTGACTTGAACAGCCATCGGTAATCGTACACTGAACGGTTGTTTCAAGCGCCGTAGAACTCTTTCTCGTAACGATCACTGCATCCGCATTGGCATCACTCAAAACATCATCACCATTCACACTTATCCACTGAAACTTCAAATCGTTGTATTTTACAGGTACATTTAACCTTGTCTTGCCGTTCACCATACAGGTATCTCCCTCGATATCAAACGTTCCATCAGATGAAAACTGCTTCCGAATCCGTATAACGGCATGCCATTCCCTCCGGCTTTTCAATACAAATTCTGGATAGTCTCCGCCCCGAACACCAAAGAAGTCATTCGGTTGGAGGGAACTTTCCGAATCGAAAACATCGCCCAAATCGGCTGTATCGAAACGGATTTCCCGGGTGTATGAAACAGTGCACCGTATGTATTGGTTCTTAAATCCCGATGTTACAGTTCCTATCCCCGCCATAAGCTGATCACCGATTTCATCCTTAGAATCAACACCTTCTCCTGAATACGCAAAATGGTAATCGCTATAATCAACCTTGTATGAAATAGCTTTTCCCCCCTTTTCAATTATTGACCTTTTATCCTTATCTAAGAAAGATTGAAACTCAGGATCAACAAAATCATATTGAATACGTTTCCCTATTTCACCACATTTATCAACGGTATCAGGAACAACTTGATTTGACGCTTTCACCAAATCGCTCCCGATCCAAATACATACCCCTAAAAGTATGCAACGCATTAATGTTTTCATGACAATCGTTTTTATGAATACCCTGTTTTATGTTTCCTTTTATAACGATACTAAAGTTTCCACACGCCTCCTTTAAAATGGAGGACTTGCAAATATACTGATTTTCTGCAAACAAGCAAAGCCAACATTAAGATAGAAAGTTATTTTTCTCCAACTTATCGTATTTTTGCAGCCATGCCCACCCTCGTTACCATCGATAAGAATTCGGGATTCTGTTTTGGCGTTACCCGCGCCATCGAGGAAGCCCAGAAACGGCTTGCCGCGTTGCAGGAGGCCGGCTCGCGCGAGCCGCTTTACTGCCTGGGCGAGATCGTGCACAACAACGAGGAGGTAAAACGCCTGGAAGACCTGGGGCTGCGGGTCATCGGCAAGGGGGAATTCGCTGAGTTGCGCAACGCCCGAGTGCTTATCCGCGCCCACGGCGAACCACCCGACACCTACCGCGTGGCCAACGAAAACCACATCGGCCTGGTGGACGCCACCTGCCCCATCGTGCTCAAATTGCAGCAGCGCATCAAGGCCGGTTTCGAGGAAATGCAGCGCATGGGCGGGCAAGTGCTTATCTACGGCAAGCCCGGCCACGCCGAGGTTATCGGGCTCAACGGGCAGACCGGCAACCGCGCCAAGGTGGTGAGCTCGATCGAAGACGTGATGCGCATGGATTTCTCCATCCCAACCCTGCTCTACTCCCAGACCACGATGAACACCGAAAAGTACCGCCGGATCGCGGACTTCGTGCAGGAAGCCTGCCAAAAGAACGGCGTTTATTTCAAGGCCGTGAACAGCATCTGCCAGAGCATGAGCCGGCGCGCCGAACAATTGGAAGACTTCGCCAAGGCCAACGACGCGGTGGTTTTCGTAAGCGGAAAACAGAGTTCCAACGGAAAATACCTCTACGAAATCTGCCGCAAGCATAACCCCGACACCTTTTTCGTAAGCAGCCCCGACGAACTTGAACCCGGTGCCTTTGTAGCAAACGGGCGCGCCCGTTTCGCCACCATCGTCGTCTGCGGCGCCACCTCAACCCCCATGTGGCTTATGGAAGCCGTGGCCGAACGCCTCAACACCATTACCGAATGTATTTAGAGCGCCTGTACATAAACAACTTCAAGAACTATACCGAGGCCGAGATCGATTTCTGCCCCCGCATCAACTGCCTGGTGGGCAACAACGGCAGCGGCAAGACCAACCTGTTGGACGCCATCTATCATCTCTCGTTCTCCAAAAGCTACTTCGGATCCACCGGACGCGACCATATCCGCTACGGCGAGGAGTTCTACGCCATCAACGGCCGGTACATGCTCGGCGGCAACGAGGCCGAAGTAAACCTCGTGCAGCGCAAGGGCCAGCGCAAATCGCTCAAGTTCAACAAAAAGGAATGCGAGCGTATGTCCGACCACGTGGGGCGCATCCCCCTGGTGATGATAAGCCCCCAGGATCAGGAACTGATTTACGGCGGCAGCGATTTGCGGCGCAAGTTCATCGACGCTGCCATCTCCCAGTCCAACCACGCCTACTTAGAGAACCTGCTGCTCTACAACAAGGCGCTCGAACAGCGCAACCGCCTCCTCAAGCAAGAGGGCTTCGACCTCTCGCTCCTCGAGGTGTTCGACCTGCAGCTGTGCCGCCACGGAAAGTTGATTTTCGAGGAACGCACCCGCTTTATCCAACAGTTCATCCCCGTGTTCGAACGCTTCTACGCTTTATTGGCCGAAGACAGCGAGCAGGCGGGGCTCGCCTACAAATCCCCCTTGCAGGAAAAACCCTTCGAAAGCCTGTTGCAGGAATCAGCACAGAAAGACCGCATCCTGCAATACACCACCGCCGGCATCCACAAAGACGACCTTTCGCTGCTCCTGAACGGACACCCCATCCGTCTTTGCGGCTCCCAGGGGCAGCAGAAATCCTACCTGCTGGCACTGCGGCTCTCCCAACTCCAATACCTGGCCGAGATAGGGCACGCCTACCCCATCCTGCTCCTGGACGACATGTTCGACAAGCTGGACCTGCACCGCATCAACCGCCTTATGGAACTGGTGGGCAAAGACGATTTCGGGCAGGTGTTCCTGAGCGACACCCACGACAGCCGGGTGCTCGACCTTTTCGCCCACCATCCGGTGGAACACCGCGTGTACCGCATCGAAAACGCGCAACCCGTCTTAATCGGTTAGCCATGCAGACAAAGAAGATCAACGGCCTAATAGCGCAGCTGGCGCAGGCCTACGGTTGGGAAGACCGCCTGTGCGAGGAAAAGGCCAGAAGCCTGTTCCAAAGCCTGCTCGACGAGGCCACGACGCAAACCATGACCTCCGTCCAGATCCGGAACGGAATCCTGTACGCGCGCATAGACAACGCCGCCGCCCGCAACAACCTTTCGTACCGCCTCTCCGACATCCTGCAACAGATAAACGCCGCCCTCGGCACGCCCCTGCTCCGCGAAATCCGTTTGGCGTAGCCCATAGTTTTTTTGTAACTTTACCCCTTTGTTGCACCCCTGCCTCAGGCAAGGCATAATTATTTTATCCACAAACATTTAAAAACAAGGACAATGATTCAACGGATTCAATCGGTTTTCCTGGCCTTGGCCATGCTTTTAACCAGTCTGCTGTTTTCTTTCGTGCTTTGCGATTTCCATCTTCCGGAAAACCATCTCGCGGTTATTCCCGGCGACAATATCGCCATTATGAAGATGAACGGCTTTATAGCACCCTACGAACATTTCAACCAGATTGTGGCCCCTTCCCGCTTTCCCTTGCTGGTGGTGCTCACCTCCCTGCTTTTCATCCTGCTGGCCATCACGCTGTTTTCGTACAAGAACCGTCCCCGGCAGATCAAGCTCTGCACCATCACATTCTTCGTCAACATCATACTTCTGGGCTACCTGTTCCTGAGCCCCGACATGATTTCGTCCCGGCTGTCGTCCGTCCTGGACTTAGGCCTGGACAAACAGGCCGCCCGCAAGATGGTGCATTACCAATGGGCCAGTTTCTTCCCCCTGGTATCGCTTATTTTCGTAAGGCTGGCTTCCCGCAACATCAAGAAAGACGAGGCCCTGGTGCGTTCGGCCGAACGCCTGCGCTAAGTTCCTAAACAAAGCCGTCATGGAAAAGGTGGGTATATTGTCCGACACGCACGGAGTCTTTCTCCCGCAGGTCCGCCGTTTTCTCGAGCCCTGCGCCGAGATCTGGCATGCCGGCGACATCGGCAGCCTCGCCCTCTGGCAGGAGATTTCCGCCTTCCGCCCCACCGTGGCCGTCTATGGCAACATCGACGACTACGTGCTGCGCCGCCACGTACCCGAAACCGCCGTTTTCGAATGCCAGGGCTGCAAGGTGGTCTTGACCCACATAGGCGGCTATCCCGGCAAATACTACCCCGATGTAAAGAAGATCCTGCTGCGCGAGAAGCCCGACATTTTCGTGTGCGGCCACTCGCATATCCTCAAGGTGATGCGCGACGAAAGGCTGAACCTCCTGCACATCAATCCCGGGGCGGCCGGCAACAAAGGGTTCCATCCCATAGTCACCGCCGTGCGTATGGACATCGACGGCAAGAACTGTTCGAACCTGGAGATCTTCGAACTCGACCGAAACGAAATTCTATAAACCCGAAGCCATGTACCAGATAGACGAAGCCTTGGAAAAAAAGGAGATCTTACGGCGTTACAAGCAAATCTTCAAGCTTTTTAAACGCGAGATCAGCCAGGAAGAGCACGACCAGATCCACAAGGCTTTCACCTTGGCCGTCACCGCGCACGAACACACCCGCCGCAAGTCGGGCGAGCCCTACATCTACCACCCCTTGGAAGTGGCCCATATCGTGGTGGAGGAAATCGGCCTCGGCCCCACCGCCGTGGTGTGCGCCCTGCTGCACGACGTGGTTGAAGACACCGAGTACACCCTTACCGATATCGAGAACGGCTTCGGCCCCGTGGTGGCGCGCATCGTGGACGGACTCACCAAGATCGACGCCATCTTCAACCAGAACCAGTCGTTCTCCATTCAGGCCGAGAACTTCAAGAAACTGCTCTTCTCGCTTTCGGACGACGTGCGGGTCATCCTCATCAAGCTGGCCGACCGCCTGCACAACATGCGGACCCTCGACTCCATGCCGCGCGACAAGCAGCTTAAGATCGCCTCCGAAACCATCAACATCTACGCTCCCCTGGCGCACCGCCTGGGGCTGTTCACGATCAAGAGCGAACTCGAAGACCTCTCGCTCAAATACACCGAGCCCGAAACCTACGCCTTCGTGGCCGAGAAGATACGCCAGAGCGAGGCCGAGCGCGAAGACCTCATCAACAACTTCATCGCCCCCATCCGCGAGAAATTAGAGATGGAGTGCATGAAGTTCTCCATTTCCGGACGCGTGAAGTCCATCTGCTCCATCCTGGGCAAGATGAAGAAGAAAGGCGTTACCTTCGAGGAAGTCTATGACCTGTTCGCCATTCGCATCGTGCTCGACTCGCCCGTGGAGACCGAAAAGGCCGACTGCTACCGGGTCTATGCCATCATCAACAGCATCTACCGCGCCAAGCCCGACCGCCTGCGCGACTGGATCGCCATTCCCAAGCCCAACGGCTACGAAGCCCTGCACACCACGGTGATGAGCAACACCGGCAAATGGATCGAGGTGCAGATACGCTCCAAGCGCATGGATGAAATCGCCGAACGCGGTTACGCCGCCCACTGGCGCTACAAGAACGAGGGGCTCAACACCGAAATCGAGTCGGGGCTCGACATCTGGCTCAACAAGATCAAGGAGATGCTGGAACACTCGGCCTCCGACAACTCGCTGAGTTTCCTCAACGATTTCCGCCAGAACTTCTTTAACGGCGAAATCTACCTCTACACGCCCACGGGCGAGCTCAAGTCGCTGCCGGCCGGTTCCTCGGTGCTCGACTTCGCCTTTTTGATCCACTCCGAAATCGGCTTCACGGTGATCGGCGCCAAGGTGAACCACAAGCTGGTGCCCATCAACCACAAGCTCAAGAACGGCGACCAGGTGGAGCTTATCTGCTCCAAGACCCAGAAACCGAGCGAGGAATGGCTCGACTACGTAATTTCCTCCCGCGCCAAGTCGCGCATCCGCCAGTGGCTGCGCGAAGAACACGCCCAATACTACAACCAGGGCATGGAAGCCTTGCAATCCATACTTTCGGGCATCAACGTGCCATTCACCGACGCCAACATCGGCAAGGTGCAGGACGCCTTCTCCCGCAAGAACAAGTCCGAGCTCTTCTATGCGGTGGCGGTGGGCAAGATTGCCGAAAAAGACATCACCGCCCTCTTCAAGACCGATCCCGAGAAGCACGACAACTGGCTCTGGTCGTGGTTCCGCCGCTCCGGAGGCTCTTCCGAAAAGGGCAAGCCCGAAGTGAACCTGCAGGACGCCATCCAGGCCCAAGTGGAGAACAAGCCCGAAAGCCTGCTGCTGGCCAAAGACGTGCACAACCTGCACTACATCATTCCCGAGTGCTGCAACCCCATTCCCGGCGACGACGTTATCGGGGTCATCCTGCCCAACAAGGGCATCGAGGTGCACCGCACCAACTGCCCCAAGGCCATCGAGCTCATGTCGCAGTACGGCAACCGCATCGTGAAGGCTAAATGGAAGAAGAACGAGAAGATCGGGCTGCTTACCGGCATCAAGATCAGCGGCATCGACAAACCGGGCATGGCGCTCGAGATTTTGGCCAAGATCAACAAAGACCCGCAGATCAACATCCGCTCCATCAACATGAAGGCCGCCGAGGGCGTGTACGAAGGGCAGATCATGCTCTACATCAACAACACCTCCCACCTCAAGGACATGATGGACCGCATCAAGACCGTTGACGGCGTGGAATCGGTAAAGCGCATCGACCATCAATAATCCGGCATAAAAACAGAAAAAACATACGCTCATGAAAATACTCGTTTTGAACTGCGGAAGTTCTTCGCTCAAGTACCAGCTGCTCGACATGGAGCAGGACGGCAAGGTCCTTGCCAAAGGATTGGTGGAAAAAATCGGCCTGGCGCAAGGTTCGCTGACCCATCAGGGATCAGACGGCGAGAAGCACAAGTTCGAGAAGCCCGTGCCCGACCACCAGGTGGGCATCAACTGGGTGCTGGAATACCTGGTTCACCCGCAATACGGCGTTATCAAGGACCTCAAGGAAATCGAGGCCGTAGGCCACCGCGTGGTGCACGGCGGCGAGACCTTCAAGGACAGCGTGCTGATTGACCAGCGCGTGATGGACGCCCTGCGCGCCTGCATTCCGTTCGCGCCCCTGCACAACCCGGCCAACATCAAGGGCATTGAGTCGATGCAGGCCCTGCTGCCCGAAGTGCCGCAGGTGGGCGTGTTCGACACTTCCTTCCACCAGACCATGCCCGACTACGCCTATATGTACGCCGTACCCTACAAGTTCTACCAGACCGACCGCATGCGCCGTTACGGATTCCACGGCACGAGCCACAAGTTCGTGGTCAAAAAGGCGGCCAAGCTGGCGGGCATCGACATCGAACACAGCAAGATCATCTCCTGCCACCTGGGCAACGGCGCCTCGGTGGCGGCGGTGCTCAACGGCAAGAGCGTGGATACCTCGATGGGCTACACGCCCGTGGAAGGCCTCATGATGGGCACCCGCGCCGGCGACCTCGACCTGGGCGCGGCCATGGCCATCATGGAAAAGGAACACCTCAGCCCCGAACAAGCCAACAACTATTTCAGCAAGGAATGCGGACTGCAGGGTGTCTCGCAGTTCTCCTCCGACATGCGCGACCTGCGCAAGGCCGCTTCCGAAGGCAACGCCCAGGCCGCCCTCGCGCTCAGGATGTTCGCCTACCGCGTAAAGAAATACGTGGGAGCCTATGCGGCCGCCCTCGGAGGCGTTGACCTGATCCTGTTTACCGGCGGTATCGGCGAGAACGATGCCGACGCCCGCCGCCAGGTATGCGAAGGCATGGAATTCATGGGCGTGGAATTCGACGCCGAAAAGAACGCCGGCATCCACGGCCAGGACGCCCTTGTCTCCAGGCCCGGATCCAGGGTAAAGGTGGCCGTGGTCACCACCGACGAGGAAAAGGTGATCGCCACCGACACCATGAACATCATCAACCGCAAATAAAAATAGAAAAACATACTGCAATGGATTTTGACGTAATCGTTATCGGCAGCGGCCCCGGCGGCTATGTGGCTGCCATCCGGGCCTCCCAGTTGGGATTGAAGACCGCCGTGGTGGAACGCGCCGAAATAGGCGGCATCTGCCTCAACTGGGGATGTATCCCCACCAAAGCCCTGCTCAAGAGCGCGCAGGTTTACCAATACGCCAAGCACGCCGCCAATTACGGGGTGGCCGTCGAAGGCGACATCAGGCCCGACTTCGCCGCCATGGTGGCGCGCAGCCGCGGGGTGGCCGAGACCATGGGCAAGGGCGTGCGCTTCCTGTTGGAGAAATACAAGGTGGAGATCATCGCCGGCGAAGCCACGCTCAAGCCGGGCAAGACCGTATCGGTAAAGATGAACGAAGACGGCTCGGTAAAGGACTTCACCGCATCCCACATCATCCTGGCCACCGGCTCGCGCAGCAAGGTGCTGCCCAACCTGCCCCAGGACAGCAAGAAGATTATCGGCTACCGTCAGGCCATGAACCTGCCCGCCCAGCCCGAAAGCATGGTGGTGGTGGGATCGGGCGCCATCGGTTCCGAATTCGCCCATTTCTACCAGAGCATCGGCACCAAGGTTACCTTGGTTGAGTTCATGCCGCAGGTGGTGCCGGTAGAAGACGCCGACTCCGCCGCCCAGCTCAGCCGCAGTTTCCGCAAGAACGGCATGAAGGTGCTCGTGGAATCGTCGGTGGAACGCGTGGACACCGAAGGCGAAAAATGCAAGGTATATATCAAGACCAAGAAGGGTGAGGAAGTGCACGAATGCGACATCGTGCTCTCGGCCGTGGGCGTGGTGCCCAACACCGACAACATCGGTCTGGAAGAACTGGGCGTGAAGACCGAACGCGGCAAGATCCTCGTGGATGAATACGGGCGCACCAACGTGGAAGGCCTCTACGCCATCGGCGACATCACCCCCGGGGCGGCCCTGGCGCACGTGGCCTCGCGCGAAGCCAAGATCTGCGTGGAAAGGATTGCCGGACAGAACCCCGTTACGGTCGATTACGCCAACATTCCGGGCTGCACCTACACTTCGCCCGAAATCGCGTCGGTGGGCATGACCGAGAAGAAGGCGCTCGAAGCCGGCTTCGAACTCAAGATAGGCCGCGTGCCCTTTACCGCCTCGGGCAAGGCCACGGCCATGGGCAGCCGCGACGGTTTCGTGAAGGTTATCTTCGATGCCGCCACCGGCCTGCTCTTAGGCTGCCACATGGTGGGCGAGAACGTAACCGAGATGATTGCCGAAGCCGTGGTGGTGCGCCAGCAGAAGATTACCGCGCACGACATCATCCATGCCGTCCATCCGCACCCCACGCTTTCCGAATCTTTCTTAGAAGCGGTGGAGGCGGCCTACGGCGAATGCGTTCACTGCTAAATACAGAACTTGTGTATCAAAGGGTCGTGGATAAAATGCCACGACCCTTTTTCTTTTGGGGGATTCCCAAGTCTTGAAAAACACAACGATTGAGGTCGCGAAACTTTTGTAATTTTGTAGGTTATGGAACCTTCAAAGAATGAAGCCGAACTTCTCCCCATAGGGTATGTAGCGTGGAGAAAAGAAATAGAACAACGCATTGAATCCGCTAAATTCAATGCGGCTCTCCACGTTAACACGGATTTGCTGGAACTTTACTGGAGTATAGGGAATGATATTCTCAAAAAACAGGATGAACTTGGCTGGGGTACACAAATAATCGAACAGTTGTCGCAGGATTTGGCGCGGCGATTTCCTAACGACAAAGGGTATTCAGTGCGTAATCTACATTATATGAGGAAATTCGCAGCTGCGTATCCTAAATTTCCAATTCTGCAAGTACCACTTGCAGAATTTAAGGAATTGCCAATTTCGCAAGTGGCCCTTGCCGCATTAAGCCATGATGGCATGAATATAGAAGTGCCGCTTACCGTTATCAGTTGGTATCATCATATTTCCATGCTTCCTAAAATTAAAAATGAAGCCGAACGTGCATTCTACATCCTCGAAACAAGCAAGAATGGATGGAGTGCAGATATGATGTTGAATAAATATGCGGGCGGTTATATGGCGACTGTCGGGAAGGCAATCAATAATTTCAAGACAACACTGCCCTCTGTTCAGTCTGATTTGGCAAAATATGCCTTTAAGGATCCCTATGTTTTCAGTTTTATTGGAACAATGGCCTTACAGCATGAAAGAGACATAGAAAATCATCTTGCCGACAAGGTTACCGACTTTTTGTTGGAGATGGGCAAAGGCTTCTCTTACATTGGCCGCCAATATAATGTCGTAGTTGATGGCGAAGACTATTACATCGACATTTTAATGTATCATGTCAAGCTACACTGTTATGTTGCTATAGAGTTAAAAGCGGTTGAGTTCATCCCTGAGTTTGTAAGCAAACTCAACTTTTACATTTCAGCAGTAGATGAATATGTAAAATCTCCTGAGGATAATCCCACCATCGGTCTGCTGCTATGTAGAAATAAAAGCAATAAGAAAGCTGAATTTGCACTGAGAGGAATAACACAACCTATGGGTATTGCCCAGTACGAAACGGAAAAGTTATTTAATGATGTCGCATCGGCACTTCCAACAATCGAAGGGATTGAGGACAATTTAAACAATACAACCGAAAGCCAGTAAACGCGGGAAAAAACAAGGCACGCAGCCTCGACACACCTACCGTGACGTTCAGGCTCGTGAACCACCATATTTTAAATATCATGCAATTCGAAGAAACAAAAATCCCCGGGGTGGTGATTATCCACCCCGACGTTTTCGAAGACGAGCGGGGCTACTTTATGGAGAGCTACTCGCTCAAGAAGTGGCAGGAAGCGGGTCTGGACTACGTTTTCGTGCAGGACAACGAGTCGAAGTCTGGCAAGGACGTGCTGCGGGGGCTGCACTTCCAGAAGCCGCCCTTCGCCCAAGACAAGATCGTAAGGGTCATCAAGGGGGCGGTGATGGACGTGGCGGTGGATATCCGCCTGGGCTCGCCCACCTATGGCCAACACGTATGCGTGGAGCTCAGCGAGCAGAACAAGCTGCAGTTCCTGCTGCCGGCGGGCATGGCGCACGGGTTCGTGGCGCGCGAACAAGGCACGGTGTTCGCCTACAAGGTAACCGCACCCTACGCGCCCCAGACCGAAGGCTGCCTGCTCTGGAACGACCCCGACATAGGCATCGACTGGAAATGCGCCAACCCCCTCCTCTCGCCCAAAGACCAAAAAGGCGAACGCTTCAAAGACTTCGCAAGCCCGTTCAGGATGTAAAATTTCCCTACCTTTGCAATGATGACGCAGAAAGATTTCAACATAATAGAATACGTTGTTTGTTGTGTAAGCGCTTTTGCCGAAAGATACAATTTGGTGATGGCACAGGCTTACGCCTACCTGCGTCGCTACAGCGGCATCCACTTTCTCCTGAACTGTTACGAGGCCGAACACACCTTGTCGATTGACGATGCCGTGGATGACCTTCAGGCCATCTGCCTGCGCAATGGAGGGCGCATACAGTAATGATTCTATACCACGGGTCAAACCTCGATATTAAAAGCATCGACCTTTCTTTTTCTAAAAAAGGAAAAGATTTTGGTATTGGCTTTTACCTGAACGACAACTTGTTGCAAGCCCAAAAGATGGCGGAACGCACCACTTCGCGTATGGCTACGGGTACGGCTACCGTTTCGGCTTTTGAATTTGACGAAACTTGTTTGCACGCGCCGAATGGCTTAAACGTCAAAATCTTCGAAGATTACAGTGTTGAGTGGGCTCAATTTGTATTGGAAAACAGAAAGAATAAAACCGGAGAATCGCCCCACCCCTATGATATAGTGGTGGGGCCTATCGCCAACGATACGGTGGGCGTGCAGATACGGCGTTTTTTGATGGGGATTCTCAGCATAGAAGACTTGATTAAAGAACTTCGCTTTAACGCAGACCGTGCCGTACAATATTTCTTCGGCTCAGAAAAGGCCATCGCCCTGCTTAAAAAGATTTCACTGTGACACCCGAGATTCAATTCCAGATAGAATGCCTTTCGGCCGATTTGATTGCCATGCTGATGGAAACCTACCGATGGGATGCGCAACGGGCTTTAGACGAATACTATAGTTCGGAAACCTTTCAACGCATCTGCAATCCCGAAACCGGCCTCTATTACGAAAGCCCCGTTTACGTCTTCTCCTACCTCCAAAACGAAATCGAAACAGGCGTAGTGGCCTAAGCCACTATATTGGGGCTACGGAAAAACGGAGACCCATACGGGAGAAGGGGCGAAGTACCAAGTGTATTGCTCTCATGGATACAACACAGAGGGTACCTACACGGTACTGCTGTACGGTGTGATTGAAAACAAAAAATAGGATTTAATTTTTAAAACATTAAAGAGATGTGCAACCCTGATACTCCAAAATTGAAACATTGCCATCCTCACCCTTCAGAAGATGACAATACTCGTGAAACACGCGAAGCCTTTAAGCGAGTGGAAAAACTATACCATTACACTTCCGTTCAGGCCGCCTGTTTGATTTTATCTTCCAATAAATTACGGTTCGGAGCCCTAAAGAAAATGAACGATATCAATGAAGTATATCGTAGGAAATGTTATCCTGAGAGGCTATCCGAAACAAACATCGAGGATAAGTTTGAAAAAGAACTGTCAAAATACAAACAACTCAGTTTTACCCAAGACACCCCCCAAAAAGCCGGATACGATATTCCTGCCATGTGGGGACACTATGCCGATAGAGGGTGCGGCGTTTGCCTTGTTTTTGACAAAGCCAAGTTGCTACAGCAATTAAAACCCGAAATGGCAAGGCGGTCTGTTCAATATACTCCAGATTTTAACGAGAACATTTTTACAGATGAAAACATCAAAGAGTCTCTACAGAAATACGAAAAAGAATATTTTTTCACAAAAACTCAAGATTGGGCTTACGAACAGGAATGGAGGGTTCTTGTCTGCTCGGAAGAAGAACCTACATATCTCGATTTAGCGGATAGCCTGATAGCCATAATTCTGAATTTCGCTCCCGACGTAACCCACGAAGACAGTGTATTCAACTCAGAAAACTCGAGGTTATTAGAAAAAATAGTTCCCAAGATTCCCATATTGGAATATGGAATGTTCTGTGGCAAAGCCAACCTCCGAGACAAAGATGCTAACGAATGGAGAAAAAACTGTATCTTTGCCCTCACAATGCCGGTATCGATTTTATGCTTGATGCCAACACTTTAAAGGGAAAACGAGGTCGTGCATTTTGCTGCACGACCTCGTTCTTTTTATACCGTCTCCATTCCGCCTCCTACAGCTCAAAAAGAGTAAAGCAAGGCCGCATGCCGAGCCGGAACGGAATCCCGTTGAATCCGCAGCCGGTGTTTACGTAGAGCGCCTGGCCGTTGGCCATGACGTAGAGCCCCGAATAGTGTTCATACATAAAACGCGCCGGGCTGTAGTCCTTTCCGTTGATGCGCAGGCCGAACTGCATGCCGTGCGTGTGCCCGGCCAGCGTAAGGTCGATCTGCGGACAGCGCAGATACACCGCCGAATCGAAATGCGAGGGGTCGTGCGAGAGCAGCACCGTATAGACCTGCGGATCGCGCCTGTCGCGCACCGTGTCGGCCAGCGGATCCTGCGAGGCACTCCGTTTAACCTCCAGCACCGCCTCCGGCGAAAGCGCCGCCTTCAAGTCCCCCTTCTTGGGGAAACGCTTCTCCCTGCCCCAGTTCTCCACCCCCACCAGGTGCAGGGTGTCGCCTCCGCGCTCGATCTTTACCGAGGCGTTGTTCAGGCACACCCAGCCTATGTTCCTGTAGTATTGCAGCATCTTCTGCAGGTTGGCGTGGCGCGAGGCAGTGTCCGGCCAACGCACATAGCCCCCGTAGTCGTGGTTCCCCAGCACGCAATACACCCCGTCGGGCGCGCGCAGGTGCGACAATTCGGCCAGATGCGGCGTCATCTCCGAGGTGCTGAAGTTCACCATATCGCCCGTAAAAACCACCAAATCCGGTTTGGTGTGCAGGGCCTGCTGCACCAGGCGCCTTACCTGCTTGGGCGAGGTGAAGCTGCCTATATGCATGTCCGAAACCTGCAGGATACGGTAATGACGCAAGCCCTGGGGAGCCTTCCGCTCAGGATTCACCTGCGAGAGCCTGATCCTGTCGATCCGTATGTTGAACGTGGAGATAACCATAGCGTAAACACAAATCAAAAATAAAACACCCGTGGCGGCGGCCGCGTACTTGCGCAAACGCTTCCCGCCAACCAGCCGCAAAAAGGCGTAGAACAGATACAGCAGAAAGAACACCGCCAGATTCCCTATCAGGTAGGTGCGCCAGAAGGGAGGCCAGAACGGAACGTCCGCGAAGCGGAACAGCAGGAACAAGACAGCCAGGTCCGCTATCGGGAAACCTATCCAGAACAACAGCCGGTATATGCGCTTGCAATCCGCCATCGAACCACACTCCTATGCACCCCGCACAAAACGGTAGGTAATCGTGCCCACCTGCTTGTCGGGCGCGTTCTCCTTGGGTACGAACTTCGACTGCAGGGCCGCCCGTTCGGCCGTCTTCCAAAGGTTGCCGTCCATTGTGGTCGTGCCTTTCAACCCCGCCGTGGCTTCGGTAACGGCACCGTTCCTGTCCACCACGATGCGCACCACCACCACGCCTTCTTCCTCCGAATCGTAATTGGGCTTCACCAGGCTCATGAGCGTGCGCCCGTTCAGCGAGAACGAAATGCCGCCCGATCCTCCCGAGCCCGTATATTCCTTGGCGTTCACGTCGCCGTTCGGCCTGCCCTGGTCGCCCGGATCCCCGGTCTCGCCCTGGGCGGAGGTCTCGCTGCCCTTGCGCTTGCCCGGATAGAGCGCCATCGGGTTTATTTCGGGTTCCTTGGGCTGTTCCACCTTTTTCTCAGGCTGTTCCTGAACCGCCGGCTTGGGCTGATCCTTTTTGGGCTCCTGCCTGGGTTTCACCTTTTCAGGCTTGGGCAGGGCCGGGGCTTCCTCCGAAACAGCGGTAACCACCTCCTCTTCCTCCTGCACCTGCTCCGGCACATCGGGCACCTCCACCGGCGAGGCATCGGGCTCAAACGCCTGCATCTGGCCGCTGCCCACCTCCGAATAGCCGAAGTTCACCTCGATACCGTATTCGGGCGGAGGCGGATAGGTCCTGTACAGGCCTAACCAAAGCAGGGCGCATACCGACACCACGGCAAACAGAAAGGTTGCCAGCAATGCCCAACGCCTTGCCCTGCGGTCGTTTTCTTGATCGAAATCATTCATGCGGAGCGGTCGCCAAAATGGTTTTCAACTTGTATCCCGTCTGTTCGTTCACCGTGTTCACCGCGTCCATGACCCGCACCAGGTACTGCACCGGCACCGTGCGGTCCACCCGCAGCACGATGGTGGCCTCCGGATTGGTCTCGGCCATGCCGTAGATGGCCTGCTCCAGGTCGGGCGACTCCACGTAGGTCTGTTCCACGAAATACTCGTAGCGGTCGTTGATGTAGATGGTGTAGTTCTGCCTGGCCATCGTGCGGCTGCCGCTGTTGGGCAGCAACAGCTTGATGGCGTTGGGACTCACCATCGTGGAAAGCAGTATAAAGAAGATAAGCAACAGGAACACCAGGTCGGACATCGAGGCCGAGCTGAAGTTCAGGTCCTGTTTGTAGCGAGATTTCAATGCCATGGGGGTTGGTTTTCGCCCGGCGGCTATTTTACCGGTTCGTTCAACAAATCCATAAACTGGGCCGAACGCGACTCGAACTCGTGCGTTACCCGTCCTATGCGCGACACCACTATATTATAGCACACGTAGGCGATGATGCCCACGATAAGCCCCGCCACCGTGGTCACCATGGCCTGGTACATACCGTTGGCCAGCGTGCCCACCTCGATGTTGCTGCCCTTGGAGGCCATGTCGAAGAACACGCGCACCATCCCCGTCACGGTTCCCAGGAACCCGATCATGGGGGCCGCCCCCGCCGTGGTCGAAAGCCAGCCGATGCGTTTCTCCAGACGCGCCACCTCCAGGTTGCCGGCATCTTCCATGGCCGCCTTGATGTTCTCGATCGGCTTGCCGATGCGGTCCACACCTTTCTCTATAATGCGCGAGGTGGGCGTTCCCGTATTCTGACACAGGGTCTTGGCCGAGTCCAGCCGGTCGCCAAGCACATAGTCGCGCACCGAATCCAGCAGGCCCGACTCGTTGTGCATCGAACGCTGTATCACAACCAGGCGTTCCACGAATACATAAACGCTCACCAGAAGCAGCAGCACGATGGGTACCATGATCCAGCCGCCCTTCATGGCCAGTTCCATCACCGGAATCTTTTCCTGTGTCTGCACCGCGGCGTTCACCGCCTGTTCCATCGAAGCGCCCGCCTCCAATCCGTTCTGAACAATCTGTAAAAACATAGCTGTATTGTTATGCAATTAAACGCTTGCGAAGATACGCCCTTTTAAGCCAGTCCAAGGCGGTTTCCCGGGCGAGAAATAAACATCGCCCTGTTAATTTCCCAAAGCCTCCGCGCACCCGGATTCCGGAAACGGCCCCGCTTCCGGGAACGCGTTGCGTTAAAATTTTCCGCATTTGGTTGTTTTTTATCAAAAAAGCATATATCTTTGCCCTCCATTTTGGACTACGCATTTAGATTGCATAACTAATACAAAACCAACGATATGCCAACAATCCAACAGTTAGTTCGTAAGGGACGGCAGAAATTGACAGACAAGAGCAAGTCCCCGGCATTGGACTCCTGCCCGCAGCGCAGAGGCGTTTGCGTGCGTGTGTACACCACCACCCCCAAGAAGCCTAATTCGGCTATGCGTAAGGTGGCCCGTGTGCGCTTGACCAATCAAAAAGAAGTGAACGCTTACATCCCCGGCGAAGGCCACAACCTTCAGGAACACTCCATCGTGATGATCCGCGGCGGCCGTGTGAAGGACCTTCCCGGTGTAAGATACCATATCATCCGCGGTGCGTTGGATACATCCGGTGTGGAAGGCCGTAACCAGCGCCGTTCCAAATACGGTACCAAGCGTCCCAAGAAAAAATAAGTTGCACCACAGAGGTAATAACAGCATATCATGAGAAAGACAACTCCCAAAAAGAGAGAGATTTTACCCGATCCCAAATATAATGAAGTGTTGGTGACCAAATTCATCAACAACATTATGTTGCAGGGCAAAAAGAGCATTGCACACGAAATTTTCTACAATGCCATTGACGAAGTTTCGGCAAAGACGAAGGAAAACGGCCTGGAAATCTGGAAGAAAGCCTTGGCCAACGTAACGCCTTCGGTGGAAGTGCGCAGCCGCCGTGTGGGTGGTGCCACTTTCCAGATTCCCTCCGAGATCCGTCCCGAAAGAAAACAGTCCCTGGGGATGAAGTCGCTTATTTCGTATGCCCGCAAGCGCAACGAAAAGTCGATGGCCAGCAAACTGGCTGCCGAAATCATGGCCGCCTACAAGGAAGAAGGCGCCGCTTTCAAACGCAAGGAAGACATTCACCGCATGGCTGAAGCCAACAAGGCTTTCTCCCACTTTAAATTTTAAGCAAGACAATGGCATACGATTTATCCAAGACCCGGAACCTCGGGATTATGGCGCACATCGATGCAGGCAAGACCACCTGCTCGGAGCGTATCCTTTTCTATACGGGCAAGACACACAAAATCGGTGAAACCCACGAGGGTACCGCCACCATGGACTGGATGGCGCAGGAACAGGAACGTGGTATCACCATTACCTCCGCAGCCACCACCGTATTTTGGAAATACGCGAAGGATACCTACAAGATGAACCTCATCGACACCCCGGGGCACGTTGACTTTACCGTGGAGGTAGAGCGTTCCTTGCGTGTATTGGACGGTGCCGTGATGGTGCTTTGCGCGGTAGGCGGTGTTCAGCCCCAATCCGAAACCGTTTGGCGCCAAGCCAATAAATACAAGGTTCCCCGTATCTGCTTCATCAACAAGATGGACCGCACGGGTGCCGATTTCTATAATGTCGTAAGCCAGATAAGCGAACGTCTCCACGCCCATCCTGTTCCCATGCAGCTTCCTATCGGGCAAGAGGACTCCTTTGTGGGGATCGTTGACCTCATCACGAAGAAGGCCTACAAGTGGACGGACGAAAAGGGAACCGAATCCGAGGAAATCCCCGTACCCGCCGACATGGTGGATCAAGTGGAAGAATACCACAACAAGTTGGTGGAAGCCGCAGCCGAAGAAGATGAAGCCTTGATGGAAAAATTCTTCGAGGATCCTTCTTCCATCAGCGAAGATGAAATTATCGCGGCCATCCGCAAGGGTACGATCGCCATGCACATCAACCCCGTTTTTTGCGGTTCGGCCATCAAGAATAAAGCCGTACAGCCCCTTTTGGATGCCATTGTACGCTACCTGCCCAGCCCCCTCGACATCGAGGCCGTAGTGGGCACCAATCCCGACACGGGCGATGAAACCACGCGCAAGGTAGATGTCAACGAACCTTTCTGCGCCTTGGCGTTCAAGATTGCCACCGACCCCTTCGTGGGCCGTATCGCGTTCTTCCGCGTTTATTCCGGTGCGTTGGATGCCGGTTCCTACGTGTTGAACGCCTCCACGGGCAAGAAGGAACGTATCTCGCGTATCCTCCAGATGCACGCCAACAAGCAGCAACCCCTCGACCGTATCGAAGTGGGTGATATCGGTGCGGCCGTGGGCTTCAAGGAAATCAAGACGGGCAACACCCTCTGCGATGAGGCGCACCCGATCAACCTCGAGACCATGACCTTCCCCGAACCGGTTATCAGTATCGCGATCGAACCCGTTTCCCAGCAAGACGTGGACAAATTGTCGAACGGCTTGGTGAAGCTGGCCGAAGAAGACCCCACTTTCCGCGTCAAGAGCGATGAAAACTCGGGTCAGACCATCATCAGCGGTATGGGCGAGTTGCACTTGGATATCCTCTTGGACCGCCTCAAACGCGAATTCAAGGTGGAATGTAACCAAGGCCGTCCCCAGGTTGCCTACAAGGAAGCTATCTGCTCCACGGTTGAACACCGCGAAGTTTACAAGAAACAGACCGGCGGCCGTGGTAAGTTCGCCGATATCCTCTTCGAGATCTCTCCTGCCGACGAAGGCGTGAAAGGCCTCCAGTTCGTCAACGAAGTGAAGGGCGGTAACATTCCCAAGGAATTCATCCCCTCGGTGGAAAAGGGCTTCAAGGCCTCCTTGGAAAACGGTGTGTTGGCCGGCTATCCCCTCGAAAGCCTCAAGGTTCGCCTTCTGGACGGTTCGTTCCACCCGGTGGACTCCGATGCGCTCTCGTTCGAAGTATGCGCCAAGATGGGCTTCCGCGAAGCCTGCCGCAAGGCCAAGTCGATCCTGCTTGAACCTATCATGTCGGTCGAAATCGAAACGCCCGACGCCAATGTAGGGGATGTTTCGAGCGACTTGAACCGTCGCCGCGGCGTGATGGAAGGTATCGAAGGCAAGCCCGGCGGCCAGGCCATCCGTGCCAAAGTGCCTTTGGCAGAAATGTTCGGTTATGTAACGGCATTGCGTACCTTGACCTCCGGCCGTGCAAGCTCCACGATGGAATACTCGCACCACGCCGAGGCTCCCGCCAACATCACCGCCGAAGTTATTAAACAAGCTACAAAATAATTTAAACGTTTAATACCGTGAGTCAGCAAAAAATCAGAATCAAGTTAAAGTCTTACGACTACAACTTGGTGGACAAGTCCGCCGAGAAGATCGTAAAGACCGTGAAGATGACCGGTGCCATGGTAAGCGGACCTATCCCCTTGCCTACCAACAAGAAAATCTTCACCGTGAACCGCTCTACTTTCGTCAACAAGAAGTCGCGCGAACAGTTTGAATTGTCTTCTTACAAACGTTTGTTAGACATTCACAGCAGCAGCTCCAAGACCATCGACGCCTTGATGAAGCTGGAACTGCCCAGCGGCGTGGAAGTTGAAATCAAAGTCTGAGGTTCAGGCTTGAAACCCGAAAAAGCCCGGATCCGAGCATCCGGCAGACAACAAACAAAGTAAACAAAACCATTAACAAGCAAAGTAATGTCCGGATTAATTGGTAAAAAAATCGGAATGACTAGCATCTGGGATGCCTCCGGCAAGAACGTGCCGTGCACAGTCATAGAGGCTGGTCCTTGTGTGGTAACGCAAGTAAAAACAAAAGAAAAGGATGGCTACGACGCCATTCAGCTGTCGTTTGGCGAACGCAAGGAAAAACATACGCCCAAAGCCTTGAAGGGGCACTACGCCAAGGCGAACACGACTCCCAAGCAGATCAGCATGGAGTTCACCCGCTTTGAGGAAGGCCACCGCAAGCAGTTCGGCGAAAGCATCAACGTGGATGTATTCACCGAAGGCGAGTTCATCGACGTTGCGGGCCTCACCAAAGGACACGGTTTTCAAGGTGTGGTAGGCAGACACGGATTCGGTGGTGTTGGACAAAGCACTCACGGTCAACATAACCGCCTCAGGGCTCCCGGTTCGGTGGGCGCGTCTTCTTACCCTTCCCGTTTGTTTAAAGGCTTGCGTATGGCCGGTCAGACCGGTCACGTTCGCAGGAAAAGCATCAACCTCGAAGTGGTTAAGATCATTCCTGAAAAGAATTTGATTTTGGTCAAGGGTTCCGTACCTGGTCCTAAAGGTTCATTTTTAAAATTAGAAAGATGGAGTTAACAGTTTTAAACACAGCCGGAAAGGAAACCGGGAAGAAGGTGCAGATTTCCGATAGCATCGTAAATGCCGAACCCAACGATCACGCCATTTACTTGGATGTGAAGCAATATCTGGCCAACCAGCGCCAAGGCACGCACAAGAGTAAGGAACGCTCCGAAATGACGGGCAGTACCAAGAAATTGGGCAAGCAGAAAGGCGGTGGCGGTGCCCGTCGCGGGGACATCAACTCTCCCCTGTTGCACGGCGGTGCCCGCGTGTTTGGTCCGCGTCCGCGCGATTACAGCTTCAAATTGAACAAAAAGCTCAAGCGCCTGGCCCGTCTTTCGGCCTTGTCCTACAAGTTCAAGGAAAGCAACGTCATGGTGGTGGAAGACCTCTCGTTCGATGCCCCCAAGACCAAGCGGATGGTTGAGATTCTCAAAAATCTCAATTTGTCTGAAAAAAAATCGCTTATCGTGCTTGCGGAATCAAATAAATTCGTATTTTTGTCCTCCCGAAATCTGCCGCAGATTAAGGTTGTAAATGTTTCAGATTTAAACACTTACGATATTCTCAATGCGAAAAATCTGCTGTTTGTGGAAAGCTCGGCCAAGAAACTGGACGAGATTTACGCAACGCAAGAATAGGGAACTGCTTAATTAAAGAACAATGAACGTGATAATTAAACCTATCGTCACCGAAAAAATGACCAAGGTGGCGGAAAAATTCAACCGCGTCGGTTTCATCGTTGACAAAGCAGCGAACAAAATTGAGATTAAAAAGGCGGTGGAAGATGCGTACGGCGTAAAGGTGGTTGCCGTGAACACGATCAACCAGAAAGGCAAGTCCAAATCGCGTTACACGCGTGCCGGATTTATCGAAGGCCGCACCAGCGACATCAAGAAAGCAATTGTAACCTTGGCTCAAGGCGACACGATCGATTTTTACAGTAACATTTAAGAGAGATGGCTTTAAAGAAATTGAAACCCACTTCGGCGGGTCAGCGTTTTAGAAGCACCAGCACCTTCGAGGAAATCACGGCTACCAAGCCTGAAAAATCGCTGGTCGTTTCCTACCGTAAAACGGGCGGTCGCAACAACGAAGGCCACCGCACGATGCGTTACATCGGTGGCGGACACAAGAGACAATACCGTATCATCGACTTCAAGCGCGACAAGGATCAGATTCCCGCTATCGTAAAGACCATTGAGTACGATCCCAACCGTACCGCGCGTATCGCCCTGCTGGCCTACGCCGACGGCGAGAAGAGGTATATCATCGCTCCCCACGGCCTGCAGGTCGGACAGAAGGTAATGTCGGGCAAGGACATCGCTCCCAACCTCGGCAATGCCCTCTACCTGAGCGAGATTCCTTTCGGTACGCTGATCCACAACATCGAGTTGCGTCCCGGTCAGGGAGCCAAGATCGTACGCAGTGCCGGTTCTTACGCACAATTGCTTTCCCGCGACGACAAATACGCCATTATCAAGTTGCCTTCCGGCGAAACCCGCAAGATCCTCCAGGCCTGCAAGGCCACCATCGGGGTTACCTCCAACGTTGACCACAACCTGGAGTCCTCGGGCAAGGCGGGCCGCAGCCGTTGGTTGGGTCGCAGACCCCGCAACCGTGGTGTCGTTATGAACCCTGTCGATCACCCGATGGGTGGTGGTGAAGGTCGTGCCTCCGGTGGTCATCCCCGTTCCAGAAAGGGTATGCCCGCAAAAGGATACAAGACTCGCCGCTTGAAGAATCCTTCGAATCAGTACATCATTGAAAGAAGGAAGAAGTAATTTTTAAAAACGCAGAATCATGAGCCGTTCAATTAAAAAGGGTCCATATATCCACTACAAGCTGGAAAAGAAAGTGCTTGCCGCTGCCGAAAGCAAGAAGAAGGTTACGATTAAAACCTGGTCGCGCGCATCCATGATCTCGCCCGACTTCGTTGGTCAAACCATCGCCGTACACAACGGAAACAAGTTCGTTCCCGTTTACGTTACCGAAAACATGGTAGGTCACAAACTGGGCGAGTTCGCCCCTACCCGTACCTTCCGTGGTCACGCCGGCAACAAGGATAAAGGTAAAAAGTAATTCACCGTTAGTAAAAGCATAGAGCAATGGGATCGAGAAAACGTATTCGTGCCGAAAAGATAAAAGAGCAGAAGAAGACGCTCTACGTGGCCAAGTTGAACAACAACCCCACCTCGCCTCGCAAAACGCGCTACACCGCCGATTTGATCCGCGGGCTGGATGTTGAAAAGGCTTTGGCCGTTCTCCAATACGGTCACCGGGAAGCTGCTCCCAAGCTGCACAAGTTACTCCGTTCGGCCATGGCCAACTGGCAGAGCAAGAACGAAGGCGTGCGCATGGAAGACGCCCACCTGTACGTAAAGGAAATTTTTGTGGACGGTGGAGCTCAACTCAAACGCTTGCGTCCCGCGCCTCAAGGCAGAGGTTACCGGATCCGCAAACGTTCCAACCACGTAACCCTCATTTTGGGTAGCCGCGATTTGACCGCACAGGCCGAACCGAAGAAAAAGAATGTCGAAAAAGAAGCTGAAAACAAGTAACCATGGGACAAAAAACAAACCCGATAGGCAATAGATTAGGGATCATCAGAGGCTGGGATTCCAGTTGGTATGGCGGTCGCCGTTTCGAAACCAAGTTGGTGGAAGACGACAAGATCCGCAAATACTTGAACGTTCGTTTGGCCAAAGCCAGTGTTTCCAAGATTTTGATCGAACGGACACTGAAAATGGTTACGATCACCATCTTTACCGCTCGTCCGGGATTGATTATCGGCAAGGCCGGTCAGGAAGTGGATAAACTCAAGGAAGAGTTGAAGAAACTTACCGGAAAGGAAATCCAGATCAGCATTTCCGAAATCAAACGTCCCGAATTGGACGCCGTTATCGTGGCTTCCTCCATCGCCCGCCAGCTCGAAGGCCGTGTTTCGTACCGCAAGGCTATCAAGACGGCCATCTCGTCGGCCATGCGTATGGGTGCCGAAGGTATCAAGGTTCAGATTTCCGGCCGTTTGGGCGGTGCCGAAATGGCGCGTACCGAACACTTCAAGGAAGGCCGTACCCCCTTGCACACCTTGCGCGCCGATATCGACTACGCCTTGGCTGAAGCCCACACCACTTACGGCCGCCTCGGTATCAAGGTTTGGATCTGCAGGGGCGTTATCTACGGCAAGTGCGACCTGTCGGTAGCCTTTACCGCCGCTCCCGCCGCCAAAGAAAACTCCGGAAGGTCGATGGCTCCCCGCTCCGGTATGGGTGGAAGAAGAAAGAAAGCCAACTAACATTCGCTAACATTTTAACCTTATACAGAGATGTTACAACCCAAGAAAACCAAATTCAGAAAGCAACAAAAAGGCAGACTGAAAGGCAATACCAAGAGAGGCGCCGAGATTGCTTTCGGTTCTTTTGGAATCAAGTCCTTGGAAACCGCTTTCATTACGGCCCGCCAATTGGAAGCCGCACGTCAGGCCGTAACCCGTTATATGAAACGTGAAGGTCAGATTTGGATACGTGTTTTCCCCGACAAGCCCATTACCAAGAAGCCTAACGAAGTACGTATGGGTAAGGGTAAAGGTGCTCCCGAATACTTTGTGGCCCGTATCAACCCGGGACGTATTTTGTTCGAAGCCGACGGTGTACCCATGGATGTAGCCAAGGAAGCACTTAGGTTGGCATCGCAGAAGCTGCCCGTAGCCGTTAAGTTTGTAGTAAGGAGAGATTACGTAGCCGAATAATAAGGGATAAGCCATGAAATCAGAATTCGTAGTAAAGGAACTGTCGACCGCGGAACTGCAGGACCGCTTGGACACGGAAAGGGCCGAGTTGCACAAGATGAAATTGAATCATGCAATTTCTCCTGTTGAAAACCCGAACCTTATCAAGACTCACAAGAAAAATATCGCCCGTATCCTGACGGAATTGCGCCGCAGGGAATTGGCTCAATAGCCCCAAAGGAGGAAAAGATGGAAAGGAATCTTAGAAAAGAAAGAATCGGTGTAGTGGTCAGCAATAAAATGCAGAAAACCATAACCGTTCTGGTTGAGCGCAAGACGAAACACCCCATTTACGGTAAGTTCGTCAAGAAATCGACCAAGTTCAAAGCCCATGACGAGGAAAACACGTGCAACATCGGTGATACCGTACGCATCATGGAAACCCGTCCTTTGAGCAAGGATAAATGTTGGAGATTAGTTGAAATCATTGAAAGAGCTAAATAGTTATGATACAGCAAGAAACTAGGCTTAGTGTTGCCGATAACAGTGGGGCGAAGTCGGTACTCTGCATCCGCGTCTTGGGTGGTACCAAGAGAAGATACGCGAGTGTAGGTGACAAAATCGTTGTCGCCATTAAAGACGCGCTTCCTTCCGGCAACGTTAAGAAAGGAACCGTATCGAAGGCTGTTGTTGTAAGAACCACCAAAGAAGTACGCAGACCCGATGGCTCGTACATCCGGTTTGACGACAACGCTGTTGTATTGCTTAACGCCGCCGACGAAATGCGTGGTACCCGTATCTTCGGCCCGGTAGCCCGCGAGTTGCGTGAAAAGCAATTCATGAAGATTGTTTCACTGGCACCCGAAGTGCTTTAATAGGAAATACGACCATGAAATTACACATCAAAAAAGGAGACACCGTTAAGGTGCTGGCCGGTGACGACAAGGGCATGCAGGGTAAGGTGCTGATGGTGGATCGCGAAAAGCTCCGCGCCAAGGTGGAAGGTATCAACATGGTATCCAAGCACACCAAGCCCAACTCCAAGAATCCTCAGGGCGGCATCATCAAGAAAGAAGCAGGAATCCATATTTCGAACCTGATGGTGGTTGACGGCAAGGGCAATGCCACCCGTATCGGCCGCAAGTTGGATGAAAAGACCAATAAATCAGTTCGCTATTCTAAAAAATCAGGGGAGGTAATTAAGTAATGAGCTATTCGCCGAGACTTAGAGAAAAATACGCTACCACTATCGTGCCGAATCTCAAGAACGAATTCGGTTACAAGAGCGTGATGCAGGTTCCCCGCCTTGTTAAGATTTGCTTGAACCAGGGCCTCGGGAATGCCGTTGCCGACAAGAAGCTGATCGACTTCGGCGTGGAAGAAATGACGGCCATTACCGGCCAGCGTGCGGTTGCCACCAAATCGAAGAAGGACATTTCGAACTTCAAGGTTCGTAAGGGCATGCCCATCGGCGTAAGGGTTACCTTGCGCGGTGAACGCATGTACGAATTCCTCGACCGCCTTATTTCGGTGGCCATCCCCCGTATCCGCGACTTCAGGGGTATCAGCGACAAGGGATTCGACGGAAAGGGTAACTTTTCTTTCGGTGTAACCGAACAGATTATCTTTCCCGAAATCAATATCGACAAAATCAATAAAATCAGCGGTATGGACATTACCTTTGTAACTACCGCAACCAACGATAAGGAAGCATACGCTTTGTTAAGAGAGTTTGGCATGCCTTTTCAAAAACAAAACAAGTAGCGCACTATGGCAAAAGAATCAATGAAAGCCAGAGAGCTCAAGAGAGAACGCATGGTTGCTAAATATGCCCAGAAGCGTGCCGAGCTCAAGAAAGCAGGCGATTACGATGCCCTGCAAAGAATACCCAAGAACGCTTCGCCCGTTCGCTTGCACAACCGTTGCAAACTTACCGGTCGTCCCAAAGGTTATATGCGGGTGTTTGGCATTTCGCGTATCAACTTCAGGGAAATGGCGCTGCAAGGTTTGATTCCGGGCGTTAAGAAAGCCAGTTGGTAGTCCCTTAACCTAAAAAAGAAAGAGAGAAACCATGATATCAGATTCTATTGCGGACTTTTTGACCGTTATCAGAAACGCCAATATGGCCAAAAAGAGGATGGTGGAAGTGCCTTCCTCCAAAATGAAGGCGGGCATCGCGCGCATTTTGTTTGAAAAGGGTTATATCGTAAACTACAAGGTGGAAGAAGGTGTGAAACCCACGCTGAAAATCGCTTTGAAATATCATCCTGCCACCAAGACTCCGGCCATCCACCGGATCGACCGTGTGAGCACGCCCGGTTTGCGTCGCTACGCCGACACCGAAAACCTTCCCCGCGTGATGAACGGTCTGGGCATCGCCATCATGTCAACCTCCAAAGGCCTGATGACCGACAAGGAAGCCCGCAAGGAAAATGTTGGCGGCGAAGTTATTTGTTTCATCAGCTAAACAACAAAACAATGTCAAGAATTGGTAAAGCACCTATAAACCTTCCTAAGGGAGTGACGGTAACGGTTGCCAGCAACAACTTGGTAACGGTAAAGGGCCCCAAGGGCGAATTGAACCGTATGGTAGATCCCGACATCACGGTGCGAGTAGATACGGAAAACAGCCACGTATTGGTTGAGCGTCCCACCGACCAGAAACGCCACCGCGCGTTGCACGGTCTGTACCGCGCCCTCATCAACAATATGGTGGTCGGTGTTTCGGAAGGATATAAGACCACGATGGAAATCGTGGGGGTCGGTTACAGGGCCACTGTCAACGGACAGATCATCGACCTGGCTTTGGGCTTTTCGCACAACTTGTTCCTCGAACTGCCCAAGGAAGTCAAGGCCACGGCTACCGCCGAAAAAGGTAAGAACCCTACCCTGACTTTGGAATCCCACGACAAGGAGTTGCTCGGTATGGTTTGCGCCAAGATCCGCTCCTACCGTAAGCCCGAACCTTACAAAGGAAAAGGTATCAAGTTTGAAGGCGAAATCCTGCGCAGAAAAGCCGGTAAATCGGCAGCCAGCGCCAAGAAATAGCGGACTATTAAATATATTTGCACGATGGCTATTACAAAATCATATAGAAGAACGCGCATCAAGATGCGCATTCGCAAGAAGATTACGGGCAGCAAGGAAATGCCCCGTTTGAGCGTGTTCCGCAGCAACCGCGACATCTACGCTCAAATCATTAACGACCTCGATGGCAAAACGCTCGTACAGGCTTCCTCCAAGGAAAAGTCCTTTACCGTAAAGGGAACCAAAACCGAGCAGTCTGTGGAAGTTGGCAAAATCTTGGCGGAACGTGCCAAAAGCGCGGGAATCTCCCAAGTGGTTTTCGACCGCAACGGATATTTGTATCACGGACGTGTTAAAGCTTTGGCCGACGGTGCCAGGGAAGCTGGTCTCAAATTCTAAGGATATAAGGTTATGACAGACGCAAACGTAAAGAGAGTGAAATCGAGCGATATCGAGTTCCAGGACAAGTTGGTGGCCATCAACCGCGTTACCAAGGTAACCAAGGGTGGCCGTACGTTCAGTTTTTCGGCCATCGTTGTGGTTGGAAACGGCAACGGAGTGGTAGGCTACGGCCTTGGTAAAGCCAAGGAAGTTCAGGCCGCCGTTCAGAAAGGCTTGGACGATGCCAAGAAAAACCTTATCAAGGTGCCTGTTCTCAAAGGGACCATCCCCCACGAACAATATGGCAAGTACAGCGGCGCCACCGTATTCCTCAAGCCGGCCGCTCCCGGTACGGGTGTTATCGCCGGCGGTGCCATGCGTGCCGTATTGGAAAGCGTAGGGGTGCACGACGTGTTGGCCAAATCGAAAGGTTCTTCCAACGCCCACTCGGTGGTGAAGGCCACCATCAACGCCCTTTCCCAGTTGCGCGATCCTTATACGGTAGCTCAGTTGAGAGGCATTGAACTGGACAAAGTGTTTAACGGCTAAGCCCCAAACAGAAAAGGAGAAACGCCATGAAGAAGGTTAAATTGACACAAGTTAGGAGCGCGATCGATCGCCCCCTCCGGCAAAAAAGAACCCTTGAAGCCTTGAAGTTGGGCCGTATCGGCAAAATGGCCGAAGCCACGCTTACGCCTCAGGTGGAAGGTATGATTGCCAAAGTAAGCCACTTGATTACGATCGAAGAAATCTAATCCCGGGGCTCAAACTTAGTTACAAACGCGAGAAAAAGAATTTTAGATATGGACTTATCAGTTTTAACCCCTGCCAAAGGTTCGGTGAGAACCAACAAACGCAAGGGCCGTGGTTACGGCTCGGGCAACGGTCAAACTGCCGGCAGAGGTCACAAGGGTGCGCAATCCCGTTCGGGTTACAGCCGCAAAATAGGTTTCGAAGGTGGTCAGATGCCCTTGTACAGGCGAGTTCCCAAGAGCGGTTTCAAGAACATCAACCATATTGAATACAACGCCGTCAACCTGGATACGTTGGAAAAGATCGCTACCGAAAAAGGTATCAAGGAAATCAACCTTCAGGTGCTGGTAGATTGCGGTTTCGCCGCCAAGCGCGACAAGATCAAGATCCTCGGCCGTGGCGAACTGAACTCCGCCATCACGGTTGTTGCCGACGCTTTCTCCGCCAAGGCGAAAGAAGCGATCGAAGCCAAAGGCGGTTCCGCCAATCTGGTTGAAAAGCCCCAAGCCTAACCAGCTTACAGTTTCCACCTTATTACCGATAATTGATGAAAAGATTCATTGAAACCATAAAGAACATCTACAAGATAGAGGAGCTCCGCAAGAGAATCCTCTATACGCTGGGAATCATCGTGATTTACCGGGTAGGTTCTTTTATTGTATTGCCGGGTGTCGATCCCGCCCAGTTGGGAGCGCTCCAGCAACAGACAAGCGACGGTTTGCTCGGCTTGTTGAACATGTTCTCCGGGGGTGCGTTCTCCAATGCATCTGTGTTTGCGTTGGGGATTATGCCCTACATTTCCGCATCGATTATCGTGCAATTGTTCGGAATGGCTATCCCCTACTTCCAGAAACTTCAGAAAGAAGGGGAAAGCGGCCGCCGGAAGATGAACCAGATTACCCGCTGGCTCACGATCGCCGTTACCGCCATGCAGGCGCCCGCCTACCTCACCAATGTGGTAAGCCAGCTGCCCGCCACGGCCTTCATTCCCTTTAACGGCGCCAATCCGGGTGTGTTCTTCTGGGTGTCTTCCTGCATCATCCTTACCGCAGGCACCCTGTTCGTGATGTGGTTGGGTGAAAAGATCACCGACAAGGGTATCGGAAACGGTATCTCGCTCATCATCATGATCGGTATCATCGCCCGTCTGCCTTTCGCGCTCTTCGGCGAATTCGTTTCGCGTCTGGAACAGCAGGGCGGCGGTCTGGTGGTGTTCATGGTGGAACTGGTGGTCCTCATCGTGGTCATCTTCCTCTGCATCCTTCTGGTGCAGGGAACCCGCAGGATTCCCGTTCAGTACGCCAAGCGTATCGTGGGCAACAAACAGTACGGCGGCGTACGCCAATACCTTCCCATGAAGGTGAACGCGGCCGGCGTCATGCCCATCATCTTCGCCCAGGCGCTGATGTTCATTCCCGTTACCGTAGCGGGCTTCGCCTCTCCCGAAGCCGTAAACTCGGGTTTTTGGAGAGCTTTTATGGATTTTAACAGTTTTTGGTATAACTTTGTGTTCGCGTTGCTGATTATCGCATTCACCTATTTCTATACGGCGATTACGATGAACTCGCAACAGATTGCCGACGACTTGAAGCGCAACAACGGGTTCATTCCCGGCATCAAGCCCGGCAAGAAGACGATGGAATTCATCGATGACGTGATTTCCCGCATTACCCTGCCCGGCTCCATTTTCCTGGCTTTCGTAGCCATCCTGCCGGCCATCGTAAGGCTTTTCGGCGTGAGCACCCAGTTCGCCCAGTTCTACGGCGGCACCTCGCTGCTGATTATGGTGGGCGTTATCCTGGATACCTTGCAACAAATCGAAAGTCACCTGTTGATGCGCCACTACGACGGCTTGACCAAGTCGGGCCGCATCAAGGGCCGTTCGGGCGGAGCTTACGGCGTTGCTTAGTTTGTTTCGTAGAATGACACCGCGCATCTACACCGAACAGGAAATCGCGAAGATTCGCACCAGCGCGCTTCTGGTGGCCGACACCCTGGCCGAAGTGGCCAAGATGATCGCCCCGGGAGTAAAGACGATAGAACTGGACCGGATGGCTGAGGCCTTTATCCGCTCCCAGGGCGGGGTTCCGGCCTGCAAGGGTTACGAAGGCTTTCCCTTTACCCTTTGCGTATCGGTGAACCAGATGGTGGTGCACGGGTTTCCTTCCGAAGAGGAACTCAAAGAAGGAGACATCGTTTCGGTAGATTGCGTGGTCGAGAAAGACGGCTATCACGGAGACTCGGCCTATACGTTCGCGGTAGGCCGCATCGAGGAACCGGTACGACAGTTACTGGAAGCCACCAAGGCCTCGCTTTACCAGGGCATCGAACAGGCCCGCGTCGGAAACCGCACCGGCGATATAGGAAACGCGGTACAGACATACGTGGAATCGCGGGGTTACGGGGTAGTACGCGAACTTTGCGGCCACGGGGTCGGCGTCCATATGCACGAGAAGCCGGATGTGTTGAACTACGGCAAACGCGGTAGCGGCTGCCTCCTGAAGAAAGGCATGGTTATCGCGATCGAGCCCATGATTACGATGGGCAAGCGCAATATAGGCGTAGCCAAAGACGGCTGGGGTATATTCACCTTAGACGGCAAGCCGGCGGCACATTTCGAACACAGTGTCACGATTACCGAACACGGAGCGGATGTGCTGTCAAGCTTTGAAAAAGTGGAAACCATTTTAAAGAACAGATAAAACATGGCCAAACAGCAATCCATACAACAGGACGGAACGGTTTTAGAATCGTTGGGCAACGCCATGTTCAGGGTGGAACTGGAAAACGGGCATACGGTTATCGCCCATATTTCCGGAAAGATGCGCCTGCATTACATCAAGATCCTGCCTGGAGACAGAGTACAGTTGGAAATGTCGCCCTACGATCTGAGCAAGGCACGTATCGTATTCCGCTACAAATAGTAATTTTGAGCAAACTTTATAACACGAAGACCGATGAAAGTAAAGCCATCAGCAAAGAAGAGATCGCCCGAATGCAAGATTGTAAAACGCAAGGGGGTGGTTTACGTGATTAATAAGAAGAACCCTAAGTACAAAATGCGTCAGGGTTGATAATGCACGCAATTTAGGTTTGATTTTAAAACAGGAATAATACATGGCACGTATTGCAGGTATCGATTTACCTAAGAACAAAAGAGGGGAAGTAGGCTTGACCTACATCTATGGTATCGGAAGGAGCACCGCTCGTAAGATCTTGGCCGATTCCGGTATTTCTTTCGACAAGAAAGTGGAAGAATGGAACGACGATGAATTGGCGAAGATCCGTACCTATATCGGCGACAAGCTGAAAGTGGAAGGCGCCTTGCGCTCGGAAGTCCAAACCAACATCAAGCGTCTGATGGATATCGGTTGCTACCGTGGTATCCGTCACCGTCTGGGATTGCCCCTCCGTGGTCAGAGCACCAAGAACAACGCCCGTACGCGCAAGGGCCGCAAGAAGACCGTGGCCAACAAGAAGAAGGCGCCCAAAGGCTAATCCTTGTTCGCGTGTGCTGATAGTTTTTGATAGGATAAACATCATTCATTTAAATAAAACATGGCAAAAGTTGCTACCGGCGGTAAAAACGCCAAGACTGCAAAGAAGAAGATTGTCAAGGTTGAGCCCCAAGGCAAGGCTTTCATCTTTGCTTCATTCAACAATGTGATCATCTCGCTCACTAACAATTCAGGCCAGGTAATCTCGTGGGCTTCTGCCGGCAAGATGGGATTCAAGGGTTCCAAGAAGAACACTCCCTATGCCGCCCAGATGGCCGCCACCGATTGCGCCAAGGTTGCCTATGATTTGGGATTGCGTAAGGTAAAGGTTTTCGTGAAGGGGCCCGGGGCCGGTCGTGAATCGGCCATCCGTACCTTGCACGGCGCCGGTATCGAAGTAACCGAAATTACGGACGTTACTCCCCTGCCCCACAACGGCTGCCGTCCTCCCAAGAGAAGAAGAGTTTAATTTCAGAGTACACGTACATATAAATCATAGCAAACAATGGCAAGATATATTGGACCCAAGTCTAAGATTGCAAGAAAGTTCCAAGAACCCATCTTCGGAGCTGACAAGGTGCTGGAACGCAAGAACTATGCACCCGGTCAACACGGCCAGAACAAACGCCGCAGCAAACTTTCCGAGTACGGTGTGCAGTTGAAGGAAAAACAGAAAGCCAAATATACTTACGGCATTTTGGAACGCCAGTTCCGCAAGATTTTCGCCCAGGCCTCGCGCAAGCAGGGTATCACCGGTGAAAACTTGCTCAAGATTCTGGAATCCCGTCTGGACAACGTGGTTTACCGTCTGGGCATCGCCCCCACCCGCAGCGCCGCCCGTCAGTTGGTGGGACACCGCCACATCGAGGTGAACGGCCAGGTGGTGAACATCCCCTCGTTCCAGTTGCGTCCCGGCGACATCGTTGAAGTCCGCGAAAAATCCAAATCGCTGGAAGTGATCAACAACTCGCTGGAAGGCCGCAGCAACCAGTACAATTGGTTGGAATGGGATGGCAAGCAGATGTGCGGTAAGTTCCTGAGCTTCCCCGAACGCGAAAACATTCCCGAAAACATCAAGGAACAACTCATCGTGGAATTGTACTCCAAGTAGCCCTCGGCTGCTTGAAGTGCTTTTCCGCACTTTTGGGTTTGTTTTTTCTTGGTATAAAACATTAAACTTAAAAAACTAATGGCAATTTTAGCTTTTCAGAAACCGGATAAAGTAAGTATTCGCAGCTTGGACGACCACACGGGTGTGTTCTCGATCCGGCCGCTGGAGCCTGGTTATGCGGTTACAATAGGGAATGCTCTGCGCCGTATTCTGATTTCGTCCTTGGAAGGGTTTGCCATCACGTCCATCCGTATCGACGGGGTCGAACACGAGTTCGCCTCGATCAAGGGTGTGCTGGAAGACGTTACCAATATCGTGTTGAACTTGAAACAGATCCGTTTCAAGCAACAGATCAAGGGCACGGATCACGAAAAGGTTCACTTGGTGATTTCCAACAAGGAAGTGTTCAAGGCCGGCGATCTGAACAACGCCTTGAACGGCTTTACCGTGTTGAATCCCGACTTCGAGATCTGCCACATGGAAAGCAGCGTGAAGCTGACCATGGACATCACGATCGACAAAGGCCGCGGTTGGGTGCCGGCGGAAGAAAACAAAAACGCCTCCGACCCTGTGGGCACGATCGCCATCGACTCGATTCACACGCCGATCAAGAACGTTCACTACGAAAAGGAAAACTTCCGTGTTGAACAGAAGACCGACTACGAGGAATTGATCCTGACGGTTGTTTCCGACGGTTCGATTTCGCCCAAGGAAGCCTTGAAAGACGCCGCGAAGATCCTTATCTCGCACTTCATGCTCTTCTCCGACGAAAAGATCGCCATCGAACAGACCGAGCCCACCATCAGCAGCGATATTGATGAAGACGACCTGCACATGCGCCAGTTGCTCAACACCAAGCTGTCTGAAATGGAACTCTCGGTTCGCGCTTTGAACTGCCTGAAGGCGGCCGAAGTGGAAACCTTGGGCGAACTGGTGTCGTTCGAAAAGGCCGACCTGCTCAAATTCCGCAATTTCGGTAAGAAATCGCTTACCGAACTTGAAAACCTGGTGAAATCCAAGAACCTGGAATTCGGCTTGAACGTCGGCAAATACAAATTGAATAAAACAGATAAAGACGAAGAATAATTAGGGGGAGCCTTAAAATGAGACACGGAAAGAAATTCAATAAGCTTAGCAGGACACACGCCCACAGACGTCAATTGTTGGCCAACATGGCATCGTCGCTGATCCTGCACAAGAAGATCAATACGACCTTGGCCAAGGCCAAGGCTCTGCGCAGCTATGTGGAACCTATCCTCACCAAGTCGAAAGAAGATACGACCCACTCGCGCCGCGTGGTGTTCAGCTACCTGCAGAACAAGGAAGCCGTAACCGAACTTTTCCGCGAAATTTCGCAGAAGATTGCCCAGCGCAACGGCGGTTACACCCGCATCCTCAAAACCGGCTACCGTATCGGCGACAATGCGGAAATGGCCTTTATCGAATTGGTGGACTACAGCATGAACGCTACCAAGGCCACCGAAACGAAGGCGAAGAGCACCCGTCGCGGCGGCAAGAAGAAAGCGGCCGAAGCTCCGGCTGCCGAAACGCCGGCTGCTGCGGAAGAACCGAAAGCCGAATAGGTTCCGGAATTCTTCCCGATAGGGAGTTTTTAAAGGGAAGGGGAAAAGCCATGCTTTTCCCCTTCCCTTTTTAGTTTTTACGCCTGAGACGGCGTATGAGACTTCTTTCTTCTTGTGCGGAGGGCGAGCCTGTCTATTCTTCTATCCAAATTGGCGCAGAACCTGGGTACACCATTGCCGGAATTGGGTGGCGCGAAGGGAATTGAGCCGATACCCTACCGCGATGATAGCATCGAGGGCGTAGAAAGTGGTGTCATACACTTTTCCATCGGTGGCAGTTATTTCCATTTTGGAAACAACTGAAGATTCCTGCAACTCTCCGCTTTCAAATATATTTTTCAAATGCTTGCTGATAGCGGGAATCCCCACTTCGAACAATTGTGCCATCGCCTTCTGGGTAACCCATATCGTGCCGTCTTTATACACCACCTGCACACCGTTTTCCTTGCCTTCTATCTGAAAAATAAGGAATTCCGCCGTACTGTTTCTGATTTCGAGCTGCTTCGCCATATCGTTTATCCCCCTCTTTCGGCAAAGATAACAAGATGCGCTTTCTTCTCTTAATTTTTAACACTTTTTAACGTATCGGAGAGAACGCGAAACCGATAACTTTTGCATAAAAATTCTTCGTACCTTTGTGCCCCTCGAAAGACTCCCCTGTGGGGTTTGGAAAGGATTGTTTATGAACATTCAATACTAAAAAGATGAGTCAGATTGCAAGTATCCATGCCCGTCAGATCCTCGATTCGAGAGGTAATCCGACGGTAGAAGTTGAAGTGATTACCGTTAACGGAAGCTTTGGCCGCGCCGGGGTTCCTTCGGGTGCCTCCACGGGCGTTCACGAAGCCGTTGAATTGCGCGACGGAGACAAGAAGCTCTACGGCGGAAAAGGCGTGCTGCAAGCCGTTGAAAACGTAAATAACGTTATCGCCAAAGAACTGAAAGGCATGATGGTGGAAGACCAGATCGCCCTCGACAAACGCATGATCGAACTGGACGGTACGCCCAACAAGGGTAAACTGGGTGCCAACGCCATTCTCGGCGTTTCCTTGGCCTGCGCCCGCGCCGCCGCCCAGGAATGCGGTCAGGAACTGTACAATTACGTGGGCGGCGTGAATGCCCACACCCTGCCTGTCCCGATGATGAACATCCTCAACGGAGGTTCGCACGCCGACAGCAACGTGGACTTCCAGGAATTCATGGTGATGCCCATCGGCGCGCCTTCGTTCCGCGAAGCCCTGCGCTGGGGTGCCGAAACCTTCCACTCGTTGAAATCGGTGCTCAAGAAGAAAGGCCTTTCGACCGGCGTAGGCGATGAAGGCGGTTTCGCGCCCAACCTCAAGTCGAACGAAGAAGCCCTGGAAGTGATTCTGCAGGCCATCGAACAGGCCGGCTACAAGCCCGGTCAGGATATTTTCATTGCCCTTGACCCGGCTTCCTCCGAATTCTATCTGCCGGAAGAAAAGGTCTATCACCTGCACAAGTCTTCGGGCGAAAAGCTTACCTCCGCGCAGATGGCCGATTTCTGGGCCGACTGGACCAAGCGCTACCCCATCATCTCGATTGAAGACGGTATGGCCGAAGACGACTGGGACGGCTGGAAGGCGCTTACCGAAAGAATCGGCGGCAAGTGCCAGCTGGTGGGCGACGACTTGTTCGTTACCAACAGCGCACGCCTGAAGATGGGCATCGAAAAGGGCGTGGCCAACTCCATTCTGGTAAAGGTGAACCAGATCGGTTCGCTTACCGAAACCATCGAAGCCGTGACCATGGCCTACCGCAACGGTTACACCGCCGTGATGAGCCACCGTTCGGGCGAAACCGAAGACACCACGATCGCCGACCTGGCGGTTGCCCTGAACACGGGCCTTATCAAGACCGGTTCGGCCTGCCGTTCGGAACGCATCGCCAAGTACAACCAGTTGCTCCGCATCGAAGAAATGCTGGGCGATTCGGCCTACTATCTGGGGAAAGACTTCAAGTTCCTGAAATAGTCTGAATTCCGCGGACTTGTTCCGCCCTCGGTAAGGAGGTTGCCTGTAAACGCTTGCGCGTGGTCGGGCAACCTCTTTTTATATCGGGCGCTTTTTCCTACATTTGTCCCGATGAGAAAAGTTTTCCACACACTGCTGTTTATTACTCTCCTATTGGCTCTTACGCCATCGTTACCGGCACAGGACACCGACACATTGCCGCCGTTGGAGGGGAAACGGCCGCGCGTGGGCGTGGTCTTGAGCGGCGGCGGAGCCAAGGGTATGGCTCACGTGGGTGTGCTCAAGGTGCTGGAAGAACTGAACATTCCCATCGACTACATTGCCGGAACCAGCATGGGCTCGATTATCGGAGGTTTGTACGCCTATGGTTACACGGCACACGAACTGGATTCGATCCTGCGCTCGACGGACTGGGGACAGCTGCTGAGTGACGCCCCCGACTGGCGCGACGTGTTTTACGTGAACAAGGACGCCTACTTCCTGAACCTGCCTTGGGCCTGGAAATCGAAAGAGGAAAAAACGAACTTCGCTCCGGTAGGCCTGCTCAAAGGGCAGCATGTCGAGAATCTTTTCTATACACTCACTTCCCGGTCTTACCGATATAAGAATTTCGAAGACTTCAACATTCCCTTTTTCTGCGTGGCGGCCAACATCGCCAACGGTCAGCCGGCCTACCTCGACAGCGGCAACCTGGCTTTGGCCATGCGCGCCTCAATGGCCATTCCCAGCGTGTTCACGCCTGTAAAAATCGATTCGATGGTTCTGGTGGACGGCGGGGTTCTCAACAATTTCCCCGTGGATAAAATGAAGGAGAAAAACGTGGCGGATATCATCATCGGGGTGGATGTGGGCTTTTCATATGCCGGCGTGGAACATGTAAGCAGTTTTATGGACGTGCTGGAAGAGGTGATATTCATGGGGTCCAAAACGCGCGTGATGAACAACCGCGCCATGTGCAACGTATTCATCAAACCGGACATGACGGGGCTGAGCACGGCATCGTTCAACAAGACGGACTCCATTCTGGCCCGCGGGGAAGCAGCCGCGCGCGATTCGCTTATCTACGCCCGCTTGCAATGGGTCGCCGACACCGTGGCGCGCTATCGGCCGGATCCCCCCAAGGAAAAACGCCCCTACCTGCCGCCCGATGAAGTGTATGTATCGCGTATCGAATACAACGGACTGAAAACGTTCAACCGTTCCTACGTAAACCAATTCCTGCAGATCGAGACAGGCAAGAACGTGAAACTTTCCAACATCACCAAGGGGGTGGACCGTCTGTACGGGGCGAGAAAGTTCAGCACCGTTTCCTACGAATTCAAAGCGGATGAAACCGATCCGGATGCTACGGTATTGGTACTCCATCTGGAAGAATCACCGTCCAATTCATTCAAGGTGGGCGTTCGCTACGACAATATCCGCATGGCCGGTTTGCTGGCGGGCGTGGAATTGCAGAATTTCGGCGTAAAGAATTCCGTGGTGACGTTGGATATCGAACTGTCCAAAATGCCTGTCATTTCGGCCAATTTCCGGTTCACGCCCCAATGGCAACGCAAAAAAGCCAAGTATTCTTTCTGGGTACCCACACTGGGGGTCGGCCTGGATTACTTCAACTTTCACTCCTACCTGTACCGCAACCCCGAAAACAGTAAACGGCGCACCTCCGACATGACCGCCAACCGTTACAAGGCCAAGATTTACGGGCAATCCTCATGGCGAACCAATGTATTAGGTGTTGGATTCGCCTACGAGTTCTCCAACAACAAAATACGGATCTCCAACACGGACTCCATAAACCGGCACGACATCTACAACAACCATCACGTTTATCCCTACTTTTACTACCGGCACGACAATTTCGACAAGAAATTCTACCCGAACAAAGGTTTCAAGATGACCTTGGACGCGTCTTTTCCCATACTCTTAGGGAAGAACGACAGAGGCGACGGCCGAAAGGCGTCCGACTTTTTCCTGAGCGTTTATTGGAAAGGGGATTTCGCCATTCCCGCCGGCAAGCGGATCACGTTCTACCCCGGCTTCACCATCGGGCTGACCCCCGTGAAGAACCATGCCATCGTACCCATACAGCACCAGTTCTTTCAGGGCGGCTGCGCGGATTTGAGTTCCATGTACACCACCATGATGCCGGGCGTGCTCCTGGGGCAGTCGAGCGGCTATCAACTGGTGAACCTGCGGCTCACAGCCCAGGTAATGATTATCAAGAACCTCTATTTCAGCCTGCGTGGCGGTATCGGGAAGGCCGATTATGAACTGAACGACTTTATACGCCACTACGACCGCCTGATCTACGGCGGAAACATCGGATTGTCTTACAACACGCCCATCGGTCCGGTGGGATTGAGTTTCCAGACTTCCAACGTCAACAGCTTCAACGTATTCCTGCACATCGGCTATTGGTTCTGATCCGACTCCTCCCCTAACGAAGTTGTAAACCGGGGATCTCCGGCGCTTTACCCACCGTGCAGGAGGCTTTCGCCAACGAATAGACGGCGAAATAACCAAATGCGCCCTTGCTTACATTACCCACTATGTTCGACGGGGCGGCGCTGAAAACGGGGATATTGGACGACAGGGCTTCGCGCACCTGGCTGATATAATCGTTGTAGCCTTCGGTAAAGCTGTAGCCTATCAGGGTAAGCGTATCCCCTTCATGAAGGATCACTTTCAAGAGGTCGCGGATCTCGTCGGTGGGGTCGGGAAAGAAATACATCGACACCCCGTGCAGATACAGACCCGCCGAAAAATTGTCGGGAAAGAGGAACATATTGGTGATGCTGTCTTCATAGACCTTTCCGTTCACGGCATAGCTGAATCCGTAATACTCTTTGGTGGGCGGGTCCTGGGCGTAGGCCAGCAGGTTCCAGCCCAGATACTTTCCATAGCCGAACGGAGGCAGCGGATATCCATAGACCGCCTTGGCCGAGTCGATGGGCGGCATGAAGGGCATGGTGGCCTGCGCTTCGTAATGCTCGCGCATGCCGGTACCGTGCAGGTCGGCCCAAATATGCAATTGATAGGTCTCGCCCATACTGCCGTACACGTCCGGTGCAGAGACATACCAGGAAGGCATTGTATCGACGGGCGTGAAATCGATGCGCCTGCCGCGTTCGTCTGTGATATAGACCTCGGCTCCGGAAACGCCTATGCCGTCGATTTCCGGGTCGAAATAATCGCAGGTACGGCTCAACTTAACTATATGGGAAGTGGTGTCGTTGGTGAAGCGGGCATCCACCACGAGGCGCACGGCCGAAGAAGAGAGCTTGATGTCTATCTTCTCGCGGCAGCCCGGAAGCAGCCACAGCAGGATGAGTGCGAAAAATATGTTGAGAAGCCTGTTCCTTGCCATTTTCCTTACCATTTGAAGTTGAACGAGACGAAAGGCACCGCCGAGAAAAGGTAGATCTTCTCGGCGTAGGCGATATTGGGATTGTCCCTGTCTTGCTTGAACGACACCGTCCAGGGGTTCTTGCGGGCGTAGGCATTGTAAAGCCCCGCCGAGAGGCTCCAGCTGAAGCGCTTGCCCGTATTGGGCTTAGACTTGAAGGTGTAGGACACATCGAGGCGGTGGTAATCTTCGAAACGGTCGGAGTTGCGCCTGCCATAGACAGGCACGAACTGGCCGTCGATCACGGCCTTGCCTACCGGATAGGTGGCGGGCTGCCCCGAGTAGAACACCCAGTTGAACGAGAGGGAGTGACGCGGATGCGGGTCGATGTTGAGCAGCAGGTTCACGGCGTGCGGCCTGTCCTGGGGCGAGGGATAGGGCTTGCCGTCGTTCACCTGGTCGATGACGCGCATGGAACGCGAATAGGTATAGCTGAGCGAGCCATACACCATGCCTTTCTTGCGCTGCACATAGACCTCCACACCGTAGGCCCAGCCCCTGCCCATGCGCAGCTCGCCGTAGAGGTCGCTGTTGAGCAGCACATTGGAATGGTCCTTGAAGTCGATGACGTGGTGCATGAACTTGTAGTAGCCTTCCACGGAGGCCGACCACTGCCCGTCCTTGCCCCAGTCGGCACTGAGGCCCAGGGCCAGCATATCGGCGGTCTGCGGCCTTACGAACGGATTGGCGGGGAACCAGATGTCCATGGGGTTGCCCGAATTGGAATTGGTGGCCAATTGCAGGTACTGTACGGTGCGGGTGTAGTTGAACTTGAGGCTGATGTTGTGCCGGAACAGCCAGGCGATGCCCACGCGGGGCTCGAAGCCGTACCATGTATGGTAGAAATCGCGCTCGCCTTCGTACACGCGGTCGATGCGCTGATAGTCTTTGTCGAAGCGGGACACCGAGTCCTTGCCCTGGTTGGAGAAAGTGCTGAACCGCAGGCCGTACTTGATGGAGAGGTGCTTGCCGATGGTCTGGCTGTTGCCGGCGTAGAGGGCGCTCTCGAGGCTGTGCATCTTGTCCTGGTTGAAGGTCATGCGGCGCGCCGAATCGAGGAATCCCATGCTCTCGCTCATGTGCAGCTTCATCTCGCCGGGCTGGCAGGTATGGTACTTTATCTGGAAGCCGAAGCGGAGGTCGTGGTTCTCGGGCGTGAACACGCCGTCGATCTGCCCGCCCACGTCGGTGATGCGGCTTTTCCAAGAGAAGTCGTAGCCGTCGGCGACCATGGCCACATCGCTGATATAGTCGCTTACGTTTACCGTGGTGTTCAGTGCCAGGCGGTTCGAGAAAAGGTGCGTGTAGGTGAGCGCGAGCATCTTGTTGCCGAAATTGAGCCCGGTCTTGGTGTCGCCGTCGGAACGCATGCCGAAGCGGTCGCGCCCCATATAGCCCGACAGCGAGATCTTGTCCTTATTGTTGTCGAACTTATGCACGATGCGGGCGTTCAGGTCGTAGAAACCTAATTTGGTGCCCTTCATGCCCACCAGGGGCAGGAACATATCGAAGTAGGTGGTGCGCCCCGACACGAGAAAGGAAGTGTGGTCTTTCCAGATGGGGCCGTCCACGGTGAGCTTGGCCAGCAGCAACCCCACCCCGCCCTCCAAGTGGTAGTCGTTGAAGTTGCCGTCGCGCATGGAAACGTCCACCACCGACGACAGCCGGCCGCCATAGGCGATGGGGATGTCGCCCTTGTAGATTTCCGCGCCGCCGATCACATCGTTGTTGAAGACCGAAAAGAATCCACAGGTATGGGTGGGATTGTAGATCAGGGTGCGGTCGAGCAGGATGGCGTTCTGGTCGAGCCCGCCGCCGCGCACGCTGAATCCGGAGCTGCTCTCGGAGGCCATGAGCACGCCGGGCAGCATCTGCACCGCCTTGATGATGTCGGCCTCGCCCAAGAGGGCCGGAATGCGCTGCACCATCTCGGAGGTAAAGGTGTTCATGCCGATAGTGTTGCGCGCGGCCTGTTGCGCGCGGCTGCCCCGGATCTCCACGCCTTCGAGCTGCACGGCATCGGCCTCGAGATAGAAGTTCTCGGTAAGGTTCTTGGATTTGACCTCGATGCTGCGAGTGATGGTGCCGTAGCCTAAGCTGCTCACCTTAACGGTATAGGTGCCGGGGGGAAGCCTGAGCTGATAGCGGCCGTCGATATCGGAAGTGGTGCCCTTGCCCGCGGGTTCAACCCAAATGGCGGCGTCGGGCATGGTCTGCGAAGTCTTCTTGTCCTGAATCCTGCCCGAAAGCAGGTAGGCGGTCTGGGCGTATATACGCCCATGAGCACACAGAACAGCAACGCATATCAATATGCGCAGTATCTCGCGGAAACGATGTCGGAAGCAGTGATTCACGTATTACCCGTATGAAAGTCTAACAGCGTTTTATGCCGTAAGTGACAAAGGTAAGGGTTCGCACGGGATTGCGCAAATGTGGGGAATATTTCGTATCTTTGGCTATGAATCAATTGGTCTTAAATATCGAGGATCCCAAAATCCTCCCCAGCCTCCGCAAAGTCCTGGCTTCGATAAAGGGGGTGTCTATCGAACGGCAAAACCTGAGGCGAACCGGCCTGGACGATGCCATAAACGATGCGAAAGAAGGCCGTGTAAACCGCTACGAAAGCGTTGATGCCCTCTTTAACAAGTTCGGACTATGAGCTACATAGTCAACACCACGAACCATGTCGAAAAAGCCCTCGCTAAATGCATTAAACGTGGACTTGATGTATCTCTTCTAAAGACCGCTGTCCGTATTCTTTCCGAAAACGGGAAACTACCTCCTGCATATCGTCCGCACAAATTATCCGGCAGATATTCCGGTTATTGGGAGTGCCATATCTCTTCCGATTGGCTTCTTGTCTGGGAGCAAGACGATAACCGCCTAACGTTATTGCTGATTACCACCGGAACCCATTCCGATATCTTCTAAAATTTTTCATCCTCTCCCCAACGAACTTGCAATCACCTCGGTTTTATATTATTATAATTTGCCACAAGACACAACGGGCATTGCAAAAACCAAGGGTTTCGGGCTCTGCCCACGAGTCAGCAAACCCCGCAACAGCAAATTATAATAATATAAATCTTACATTTAATCAAGAGTATTGATTTTTAGTTACGGATAATTAAATTATATTTGCTACACATTGAAGCCAGACACACGAACTCAAATACACTAAAAACCAACAAAATGATAGCCAAAGGGCGCACCTCCATACGTGCAGGGATTGATTTTGAGCATGCGGCCTATAAACAAATCATTGAGGAACAATCCTCCCTGATTTGCGCAGCGATCAAAAACCTCGAAGATGAGATAGGCTCCATCAACAACGATGCATCGATTGATGTAGAGGAAATCAGTTCTCTCTGTAATCCTTTATACAACGCGCAGCTCGACATAACCAGTCAATACGCATTATTCAATCAATCAATATTCTGCGCCATCTATTGTTTTTGGGAAACGGGGCTTTGCAGAATTATAAGATTTTACGAACGCACCATAAGTGTAAGTGGCCAAAAGCCATTGAAAACCATATTAGCCCTCGGGTTCCCCTGCAATCCAGACATAGAATTGATAAATGAATCAATTAGGGAACTCCGCAACTATTTCGTTCATGGGAGTCTTTCCAAGGAACGAAAAGAACGGATTCAAGCTTGTTTGGAAAAGTATGGCGAATCAGGATTAGACGAAGTTTATGATGGATATAGCATATCCTCCGCAAATTTTCTCCACGCAATACTGGAGTTAGTCTATAAAACGCTTTGCGAAATAGAAGCGTTTTGCGATGAAAATTCTAAAAATAAAATACAATGAAAAAAATCTTTTTGATTCTGATTGCCTTTATTGCAGCCGCAAGCATAACTAAGGACTTTGCTGTAGTCGTACAGATTGATAAAATAACTTACTGTATTGATGATGGGGTACATGCAGATGTCATTACGCCTAAGGCCAGTATTTCCGGTTACACTGATTCCGTGTATGTAATCCCTTCTTCAATTATGTATGAAGGCATTCCTTATATAGTCAACAGATTAAGATATTATGATCATGGAAGTGGTCGTAGCCACGGTGCCTTTTCCTACTCCTCCTCTATAAAAAAAATAAGACTTCCTGATTCATTAGAGATAGTGGAAAACCTATCATTTCTCGGGTGTGGAAATCTTATTTCTGTAGTATTTCCTCCCAAACTTAGAGGATTAGGCAACTCGGTTTTTTCCGGCTGTGATCGTTTGCGATATATCATGTATCTTTCCCTCCTACCGCCGTCAAAGTGGCAGTCTCAAGGTTCTGAAGCGGCAACCCTCTATGTGGCTGACATAAAGGCTTATTCACTTGAAAACACGGAACAACGCAAGCTTGTTCCGATACTCTCATTTGAACAGGATATTTTTGCCTATACAGGACAGGAACCGGCATTTCCCGGATTGAAATGCAATGTAGAGGGATGTAAGATTATAAGCATGCTGGAACCCCAAATGCAGAAAGAAGCGGGTACACATCGTGCACTAATCCCCATCACCTTTGAATATGAAGGATTTACTTATACGGCGGAAGTGGCCGTCTATTACGAAATCAAACCGCAAACGCTATCGGTTTCGGTAAAGGACATCTCTCGTGAATACGGAGAAGAAAATCCTATTTTCGAACTTTCGTATTCGGGTTTTTTGAATAATGACGGGATAGCAGATTTACAGCAGTTGCCGGTCGCCGCAAGTCATGCGAATAAACAATCGACGGTAGGAAATTATGAGATAACAATATCCGGAGGGCAGGCGCAAAACTATTCTTTTGAATACCATCCCGGCACGCTTACCGTATCCAAACGGCTGTTGCAGGTTTCCGTATCCGACTATACCCGAACTTATGGCACGAAAAATCCTGCATTCGAGATAGAGTATTCGGGATTTGTCAACAATGACCGCCCTTATTCGGCGCTAAATACATTGCCGACAGTGCAGTGTGAAGCCACGCAGACTTCCGATGTCGGGGAATACCCCATCTGTGTTTCAGGTGGCGAGGCGACCAACTATCGATTCAGCTACGACAGCGGCACCCTGACCATCACCAAAGCGAACCAGACTTTATCATGGAATCAAAGCTTTCGGGATGTTAATGTGGATGATCAAATAGAACTTACCGCCTCAACATCTTCCGGGCTTCCGGTTGAATATGAAATCTCTCCGGAAGGCATAGCCGATATTTACTATGCAGGAGACGTGGCCGTTCTCGATTGTCAGAAAAAAGGAACCATAACGGTGAAGGCGAGTCAAAACGGAAACAACAACTACTTCTCGGCTGTCCGAATATCAAAGACCCTTGTCATCATTGACAGGTTCAATATATCGATATCGGTACAGAGCAACAATACCGACTGGGGTGTGGCCACTATTGCAGGAAGTGGCACCTATAGCCAAGGCGAGAATGCAACCATCACCGCCACGCCCAACGAGGGCTACCGCTTCGTGAACTGGACGGAAATGGACGGCTCCGTGTTCAGCACAAAAGCGGTTTACACCTTTGAAGTGACTGAAGATATGGAACTGACGGCCAACTTCGAGAAAGAACCGGATAATGTAGGCAACGAAAGCCGGAAAGAAGACGGCTTCCGTGTGTACGCCAGAGACCGCGTTATCCATCTTTCCGAATACCGTGACGTGCAGGTTTATAACACGCTCGGTCAATGCCTCTACAACGGCCACGCCACCGCCATTCCGGTACGGCACAGCGGCCTGTATATCGTAAAGGCCGGGAACAAGAGCCACAAGGTGATTGTACGATAACCTCAGCGCCCTGCAAAGCAAGAAGGCGGTTTCCTGTCGGAAACCGCCTTCTTCTTTTTCATCCTCGCTGAAGGCGCCCACCGCGCGCAAGCGAAGCAAGCATGCCAACCAACCGCCGGAGGCACCGACCGCAGCGTAGGGCGCGGGTTCTTGCGGGGTGCAGCCCCGTAAGTTATTCCATGGCGCAGGCCAAGTGCGCAGGGTGCGCGAGAGGTCGAAGCCCCTGGCAAGCACCACTTGCCCTCCGCTGAGGAGCGCTTTCTTTTTCTTTGCGTCCTTTCTTTTTCTTTGTGCGACAAAGAAAAAGAAAGACCATTACAAGAATTCCATCCTGTCGACCAACTGCAAAAAGTAATCGTTCGACCAGATCTTCAGGGCCTCCCGATTTCGGATAAAGGGTTCCACGTCTTGGATCACCTGACGGATATCCGCCGATGCTATCCTGTCCTTTAGCAGGCAGATAAAGGCTTCCTTTGACATTTCCGTGCCGTTGAATGTCTGAATCCGTTCCTGCAGGTGCGCGAAATCGAGCGGAATCCTCTTGCGCACATACCATTCGAAATCGTACCAATCCCTCCCCTTTACGCGGTGTTTCCACGCCCTAAACACCATAGCGTGCATCTTGCCCGCATAGAGGTCGGGCAGCGTAAAACAACGCGCCATAAACGAACTGGGCTGCAACAGCAGACGTTCTTCCGTGCTGAATTGTAGCGGCGGACAAATATCCACCTCTATCTTGATACGGATGCTCTTTTCCGTTTGAAACGTAAGGTCGTACACCTCCGTATTGTCTTTGAGAAAGGCAGACTCCACCTTGCCGAAACCCTTCTTGTCTTTTTTCTTTATCTCCACGCTTCTTCCCACCAAGGCGAATTCATCGATGACAAAGGGGAAATACGCCTCGAAATCGAAGTCGGCATCGGGCGCGAGCAGCGAGAAATCCATATCCTCGCTAAAACGATCCAGCCCGTGGAAGATACGCAGGCAGGTTCCGCCATAGAAGGCCGCCCGATTAAAGAATCCACCCCGATACAAGCCGGCAAGAATCACCTGCTGATTCACCTCGAAAGTGGCATTCCGCCTAGCCTGCTCCGACGAGAGGTCGTAAGCGGAGAGCATATCCTGATAAATATCGTTCATCGTTCCAAAATTTGAGCCAACAGGTTCATGGCGGTTTTCTTCTTGCCGGTGCGGGCGCATTGCCGGAATATATCGGCGTTCATCCTTGCGAAGGCTTCCATATCGAAACGGAGGTCTTCTTCCAGATAGGCCAAGATTTGCTTGCGGTAACGCAGGTTCAGGCGGGGCGTATAGGCTATAAGGTCGCAGAGCGCCTTTTCAGGCGTGGCGATCACGAAGGAGTAGCCGTCTCTTACTTCATGCCGGATGCCCACCGGAAAATAATCGCGCGGACAAGACAGGTAATCGAAATAGGCCACCGGGGTCTCGAAGGCGCGCGAATGCTTTACCGTGAGCGACTGCACGGTGTGGACCGCTTCGGGAATCAGGCCGTAATAGCGCAAGGCATAGTGCATGGAAACATACGATGGGCCGTAGAGACGGTTCGCGATCAGTTCGGTGGAAAGCGCCTTGCCGCTGACCTCCGGGTGAACCACGTAAAGCCCGCGCTTTAAACGCAGCACCTGACGGGAACGTTCCAAGCCGCTCAGTTTCTGGTTCCGACCGCTGATTTCCGGATAAAGAGCCGCCAGACTTCCGCTATCCACCGGAACATTGCCCAATTGAGCCAACACATTCATAGCCGCAAAGATAGTAATTTTTCGAACACTTAATCATATAAAACTTGATTAACTGTTCAAAATTTTACCTTTTCAACCCATAAAAATGGGGCAGTCAACCAATGCCGACCGCCCATTTCCTTTGTCGCTCAAAGAAAAAAGAAAGACATTAATTAAACGTTAAAGCGGAAATGCAGGATATCCCCGTCCTGCACCACGTAGTCCTTGCCTTCCACGCCTAACTTGCCGGCTTCCTTGCAGGCGGCCTCGGTGCGGTATTTCACGTAGTCGTCGTATTTGATCACCTCGGCGCGGATAAAGCCTTTTTCGAAATCGGTGTGGATGATACCCGCCGCCTGCGGTGCCTTGGTTCCCTTTACGAACGTCCAGGCACGGCTTTCATCGGGTCCGGTGGTGAAATAGGTCTGCAGGTTCAGCAAGGCGTAGGAAGCCTTGATAAGACGGTTCACGCCCGATTCCTCCAAGCCTATCTCCTGCAGGAACATCTGCCGTTCCTCGTAGGTTTCCAGTTCGGCGATCTCGCTCTCGGTCTTGGCGGCCACCACCAGCAGCTGCGCATTCTCGCTCGCCACGGCCTTGCGCACCGCCTCCACGTATTCGTTTCCGTTCTTGGCCGAAGCCTCGTCCACGTTGCACACATACAGCACCGGCTTGTTGGTCAAGAGGAACAGTTCCCTGGCCAGGCGGCAGTCATCCTTGCTTTCCCATTCCACCGTGCGCGCGCTCAGACCCTGGTTCAGCACCTCCCGGTATTTCTGCAGGATGCCCAGCATGCGCCTGGCTTCCTTGTCGCCGCCGCTCTGCGCCTGCTTCTCCACCTTGCCGATACGGTTCTCGATGGTCTCGAGGTCTTTGAGCTGCAGCTCGGCATCGATGATTTCCTTGTCGCGCACCGGATCCACGCTGCCGTCCACATGGGTCACGTTTGGATCCTCGAAGCAGCGCAACACATGGATGATGGCATCCGTTTCGCGGATATTGGCCAGGAACTTGTTTCCCAGACCCTCGCCCTTGCTGGCGCCCTTCACCAGGCCGGCGATATCCACGATCTCCATCGTGGCGGGAATCACCTTCTTGGGACTGTCGATTTCCACGAGCACGTTGAGCCGCTCGTCGGGCACGGTAATCACACCCACGTTGGGTTCGATGGTGCAGAACGGAAAGTTGGCCGCCTGCGCCTTGGCATTGCTCAAACAGTTAAACAAGGTTGATTTCCCCACATTGGGCAAACCCACAATTCCACAGTTCAAAGACATTTTCCGGTATTTTTCGTAAAAACAATCGGGGAGAGACACGCCCTCCCATAAAAACCGAGGGGCTGTCCATGCAGGCAGCCCCTTGGGGTAAGGACTAAAGTGTTGAAAAATGCCCGGATGCGAGGCTTTGTAAATCAGAAACGAAGCATCCGAGGGCTTTTCAATACGTTTAGGCTCCGATCTTGGCCTTGTAGTCGGCCGCGCTCATCAACGAAGCGGCTTCGGCGGCATCGGTCAGCTTAACCTTGATGATCCAGCCCTGTCCGTAGGGATCCTTGTTCACCAAGGAGGGATCGTCGGCCAAGGCGGGGTTGAGCTCCAACACTTCGCCGCCGGCGGGCAACATCAGCTCGGAAACGGTCTTCACGGCTTCGATATTGCCGAAAACTTCGCCCGTGGCGAGGGTCTCGCCTTCAGTGGTGACATCAACGAAAACGATGTCGCCCAATTCTTTCTGCGCGTAGTCGGTAATGCCTACCAAAGCGGTGTCGCCTTCCACCTTGATCCATTCGTGGTCTTCGGTGTACTTGAGGTTTTCAGGAAAGTTCATATCGTAATATGTTTAAATGTTTAGCGTTTTTAAGCGTACAAGTTGTAAAAGTACGTTTTTTTTGGCAAACCGGCAACCGGCACTATTGCGTGAACTTGTAGGTGAGGCTGATGCCGCCCCTGCCGTTGCTGTTGTAGAACTGGTTGGCGATGTAAGGCTTGTTGAGCGTCATGTCGTAGAACACGCGGGCCGAGATCTGGCGCGTGATCTCGTATTCGGCATACACATTGATGGAGGTGATGAGCGCCCCTTCGGAGGGGGTGTTTATCTGCTGGTCGATCTTGCGCAGGAGGCGGATGTTGTCTCGGATACTCAGGTCGGCCCGCAGCACGATGTCGCTGCTGATGCGGCGCTTGCCCGCCCCGCCCGAATTAACCTTGAAGCCCACGTTCTTGATACGGTAGCCGGCGCCGATGATCCACTCCTTGGTGCGCATCTCGGTAATCTGGTTGTTTACGAAACTCAGGCCTATCTGACGGCTCTGACGGTACTCGAAATTAAGCGAGAGGTCGTTCACGAACGTCATGTTAATCTTGATGAGGGGCGAGAACTGCTCGCTGAGCACGATTCCGTCCATGATGTACTTGGAGCGGAAGTTGCCCCCGGCGTCGATGTTCTCCACAAAATCCTGCGCGTCCTTGTACAGCAGGTTGTTCGTATAGGACCCCACCGTATAGGAAGAGGAATAGGCATGCGAGATCGAGAAGTTCTTGAACACCTTGCGCACGCCCTTTATCTTGGTGAGCCCCGAATAGGTGAGCGACCAGTTGGGCAGCGGGAACTTGTCCATGGCCGAAAGCGACACCTTGTGCGGGTCGCGGCCCGTGTAGGCGGCAATCAAGGCGGGAATCATCACATCCTGGTTGTTCGACATATAGCCCTGCGGGAAATAGCCGCGCGCCGCCGTATCGTAAACACGGTTGTGGGGATTGTAGCCGGGGATGGCGTTGTCGGCGGCCATACGCTCGGCAATGATGATGCGGTTATCGAGAAACTTCTGGTAGGTCTTGTCGAAATACTTCTTGTCGAACTTGCTGAAGGCCGTTCCTATCATTACGTTGGTAACGTTGTAGCTGCCGTTGAGCAAGGGGTTGGTTTCGCGGAAATCGCCCAGGCCGCTGTTGTAGGTGTAGTACGACGACTTGTTCTCCACCTTGCTGTAGCCGAAGTTGAGCGTGATGCGGAAGTCCACGAAGGGTTCCACCGATACCTGCGCTGTTACGCTCTCGGTAAACTGCTTGTAGTAAGGCGTGGTCATAAGGCTGTCGGTGGAGAGCCAGCCGTTGCGGGCGGCGCGGCGGCGTATGTCGGCCTGCGAGCCGAAGAGGGCGAATCCCGCACCGGGCGCATCCTTGCCGAAGTTGACCCCGAACAGGTCGGGTTCAGGCATAAAACCGGGCAGAGAGGTGCCCTCGTTGCGGCTGTAGCTGATGTTGGCGTCGCGCACCATCATCAGGAAACGGAGCGCGCCCTTGTAGATGGTTTTCCACGCGCTCTTCACCTCGGGCTCTTCTTCCTTCTGGTTGGCGCGGCTCATGATGGTGTTGCTCCGTCCGCCACGGCGGTTGCGGCGGTTGCCGTCGTTTATCTTCTTTAAGAACGGTATCTTGTTGTACAGCCCCACCAGATTCACCGAACCGTTGGCAGATACGTCCATCGAGTTCGTGATCACGTTCCCCAGTCGTTCCTGCGTGGCGATCGAACCGCCTTCCCAGCGGTAAACGGCGTTGTAGGCCGCGCTTCCTTCCACCCAGTCGAAGATAGGTATCTTGTTGATGGGCAGCGTATAGGTGAATCCTAAATTCTGGTCGTAGTTGGTCATGCTTCCGCCCTGGATAAAGCTGCGCCATACCGAATCGCGGCGGGAGGCGTTGTTGATGCGGCCGGGCGGTTCGCGCAGGTAGCTGTTGGCGTTGGCCGAATAGTTGATGCTGATGGATTTGGTGAGGTCGTAGCGGAAATTGTAGTTGCGGCTCCAGTCGAAACGCTTGTAGATCGTGGACGGCATCAATATATCCCAGTCGGCGTTCTTGTTGCGCATCTTGCTTTCGGAATACTCGCGTTCCAGCTCCATGTTGAACGAGAACATATTGGGGATGTAGTTCACGTTGAAGTCGGTGAGGATGGCCGCCCAAGGATTCGAGGCCATCTTGGTCTTGCCCAGGGGCGTGAAGAAGCGCGAGGCCGTGGAATAGTCGTAGCCCAGGCCGCCCCTGTGGATGGTCTGGTTGTCGAACTCCATGTCTTCATCGCGGTGCAGGGTGCTCGAATAGGCGTAGGAAATGTTGAAGTTCTCGATGTCCCAGAACTGCGGCTGTTTCTCGGCGTTGGTGCGTTCCTTGCGCACGTTCATCAAATTGACGTTCTGCCGTATCGTGTAGTCCTGGATGGCTTTCTTGAACTCTTTCTTTTCCTGCTTGGAAGTATAGTTCTTGAGATCGTCTTTGGTCTTGATGTCGGGGTCGAGCGGATTGTATTTGGGATTGCTGATGGTGGAAGACAGATCGTAGTGCACCGGCAGCTTGATTCCCGCCTTTTCGGGCAGAAAGCGCCCCATTTCCAGATCGACGGCGATGTCGTACGAGGCGGTGTTGCTCTGCGAAAGGTCGGTAAGCTTCTGTTCCAGCTGCCCGAAGTTGGCCTGCGTATAGGCTCCCGCCACCGAAATCGTACCCAGATCGCCCAAGGCCAACTGGGCGCGCGCGGTGGCCGCCACCCCGCCCTCTTTCTTGAACTCGTTGAGGCTGAACTCATTGATCCACACTTCCACCGACTTGGCCCGGCCGTCGTCTTCCTCATTCGGCCTACCCTGACGGGGATTGCGCAAACCGATCAAAATGGTCTTGACCGCGCTGATGGAGGGCGTTCCCCTTACCGAATAGGTGGCCTTGCCGATCTGCTCGGAATACACGGTGGCGTAACCGCTACCGCTGTTCGACTCGCGCATGAGGCGGTTGCGGGTTTCCTTTACCTTTACCAGGGCGTTCAGGTCTATCTCCACCTTGTTGGCTTCGGGCCACACCAGGTCGCGCGCGCTCTGCCCCCATTCGGTATAGCTCAGGGGAATGTCGTATTCGTAGTAGTTGTCCTGGTTGTCGGAACCCATGCGGATAAACAGGTGCACGTCGCCGTCGCGGGCGTTGTCCATCTCGTTTACCTTCTCCATGTGCACGAACATCTCCATCTTCTTGAACTGACGCATGTCGTAGGAGGTGTTCCGGTAGATGCCGCGCGCATCGCCGTCGGCCAGGTTGGTCACCTTAAGGCTCAACGACTGTTCGTTCATCTCCACATTGTTCTGGTCGGAGGGGTCGAGCATACGTTCGATGCCCGGAGGCAGCACGTAGCGGATAGGCGTACGCTGTCCGTTCTCTTCCACGTTCACCGTGGCCACCTCGAAAGTGGTGTTGGAACCGCCCGGTGCCGCCTCGCCGGTCTCCACCAGGGCGTTGTCGTATTTGCGCCAGTCGGAGCGCACCAGGTCGAGCGAGGCGAAACGCAGGATCACCGGCTCCTTGAAGCCGCGCATGAACATACGCACGAAGCGCACCGACTGCAGGTTCTGCATCTGCCCCACCACCTTGTCGGGCTCATTTACGGGAATCTTGAACTGATACCACTTTACCTTTGCGGTATTGTTGTTGCTCAGCTTCACATTGGCTTCATACACGTCGGTGATGTAGCCCTCGCCCACTTCCATCTTGTCAGGGTCCAGATCCACCTCGTACTGGTAGTAGTTCTCGGCCTCGTTGAGGGTGTTGTCTTCGCTGATGTCTTCGGTATTGGGATAGTTGGTCTGCTGGGTGGGATAGCTTTCGGGGTTGTCGTCGTTCGAAGGCGAGTTGCCGTCGGGGTTGTTGTAGTATTTGTATCGGTCGGCGATCTTGTTGGCGGAATGCTGCACCGTATCCCACACTCCGCGCCTGAAGTACATGTAGTTGTCGGACGAGGGGTCTTCGTAGATCTTGCGGTAGGTCTCGGAGTTCTGCCCGGCAATCTCGCCCATCTCATCCAGGAAGTCGCGGAAAAAGGAGCGTTCATCGGTGGAGGAAAGTCCGTCCAATCCCACGTCCTGGTACTTGCGGGCGGCCGGATCGTTGTCGAAACTGTTCACGATGGCCTGTATCGTGGGCACGCGCCCCCACTGGGTCTCGTCCACGTTTTCCACCACCTCGGAGGTGGGCAGGCCGTTTTCGAACGACTTACGCCCGTCGCGCAGCACGTCTTCGGAGATATCCCCCAAGTTGAAGTAGAGCTTGCCGCCCGAATGCCTCGGGTTGCCATCCCTGCCGTCGGTGCCGATAAAGGGGTCCATGACCCAGAACTCGATGTATTCCACGTTGGCCGCCTCGAAGTCGGTGTTGTTCACCTTACGCATGACCCCGCCCCAACGGGTTTCGGGGTTCTTCAGGCTTCCGTCGGCATTGGCACCCGCCGTGGCACCCGCCACCGGCCGGGCGTCGTAGTTGTACGGCCCGCGTTCGGAGGGATAGAAGGCCACGTTGAGGATGGTGAGCGCCTGCGCCTCGTTCGAGGAAAGCTGGCGGCCGGGGAACACTTCGTTTACCAGCACCCGGCGCGTATAGTGGTTGGAGAGGTCTTCCTTGCTGATGTTCTTGGGGCGCGCGCTGCTGTAGAAAATGGGGTCCACCGTGTACCAGGCCAGTTTGGCGCGGTTACGTCCCGTAACCGTGGTGGTGGAGTACTGGTCTTGGGATTCGGGAAAAAGGTCGTTCTGCTTCTGCGGCGTACTGGCCAGATACCACGAATAGGGTTCCTTGATGTTGATGGTGCTCTTGCTGCTCTCGAAGTCGTCGATATAGGTGGTTCCTGACTTGCCGATGGCGCGGGAGTGTCCCGGCAGGAAATGGGCAAATTCCCCGTAGAGGCTGATGCGCGAGGGTGCCTTGCTGTCTTCGAAGGGCAGGATGGCGTCCACCGCCTTGGTGAGCCAACGGCTCTCGCGGTCGTAGGAGGCGTCGAAGCCGTAGATGGTGTTGGAGATGGGTTCCTCGCCGTAGTTCACCTTCTGGGTCAGCGTGCTCTGGCGCAGGTTCATCACCGTGGCGCCCACGTAGAAATGCTCGTCGAAGAAGTGTTCCACGCGCAAGCCCATCATTCGCTTGGTGAGCAGGCTGTTGGAACGGCTTTCGGTCTTGATGTCGATGGGCACGCCCGAGGCCAGCACACCGGGATTGATAATCTGCACGATACCGGCCGAATAGTTTACCGTATAGTCTTGGTTCTCAACCAGGGGCGTGTTGCCCGCCATCACCTTTACCGAACCTTCGGGCAGGTTGTAGGCACCCAGGCTGATTTCGCTGCCGCCCGATGACTTGTAGCTGCCCACGAAGGTGTATTTGTTTTTCTCGCTGTACTGCTGCGCCTCGGTCTTGGTCTTGCGGTAGAGTTCGTCGTAGCGGTACTTGGCCGCCGACACGCTGTCGCCGCCGAACATCTCCACCATGTCCTTGCCGAAAGGCTCGGGCCAGGGGAAATACACCAGGCCCTTGTCGCTCTGAATATAGCCTGCACCGGTCGCCGCGCCGTCCAGATAGTCGAACAATCCATCGGGATTGCGGTTCTGGCGGGTGTCGAGGTTATCAACGCCGAACACCTGGATCAGGGGAATGCCGCTAACAGGGCATTCTTTATCAGAAAAATAGCCGCTGGGAACGCCCCGTTCGTTGCCCGAATACATGATGTTGAAGCGGAAATTCTCGCCGCTGAGCTGATAGGTGTTCAGCGAATAGACGTTCTTCATCATCAGGTCCCAGAGCGGGGTCTCGGTATTGAGCACCGACGATTTCAACAACTTGACCACCAGCACCTGCGGGTCGTTGATGCCCTGGTCGGAGAACTCACCCACCTGGTACACGGTGGTGTCGCCCACAATCTGATACTGGAAGGCCACGGCCAGCACCTGGTCGCTGTTGAGGGTCTGGTTCAGCGTGATGAAACCCAAGGCGGGGTTGAACGAATACTCATTCGCGTCCAGACGGCGGGCGCTCTCCACTTTCTCGAAATCCTTGCCGTTGGTAAGGCCGCGCCCCTGCAGGTACTGCCCCACCGTATTGAGATTGCGCAGGCTGCTCTTGGGGAAAACCGTCAAGAGGTTGTTCGATCTGTCTTGGTCGGGATAGCGCACGAAGGAGTAGCCCCGCACGCCCGGAGTAACCGGCTTGCTTTCGGCCAGGTCGGTAAAGGCAACGATGTTGCGGTTGTTCTGCACCGGGGAGCCGATATTGGTTACCCAGACTTCAATTTTGGTGATCTTGAGGCGGCTGTTCACCAAGGGCAGTTCCGACAAGGCCTCGTGGTAATGTTCGCGGAAGTACTGCGCCAGAAAGAAGTGGCGGTTTTCTTCGTACTCGTCCACCTTGAGTTCGAACTCGGTGCTCTGCGCCCCGCCTTCCACGCGCACATTGGTGCTTTCGGAACGCTGTTCGGAGAACACGCCCGTGATGAAAGTCTTGCCGAACTGCAGCTTGGCCTTGATACCGAACAGTTCCTGCACCCCGCTTATGAGGGTGGTGTTCAACGGAAAGTCGATGTTCCCGGCGCTGATGTTCTTTACGATCTCGTCTTCCTTGCCTTCGTATTCAAGCTTGAACTTGTTGTCGAACTGAAAGAGGGCCTCCGTGTTGTGGCTGATGTTGAACTTGAGGCGGTCGGCAATCGTGGCGTTCAGGTTCACGTTGATGTCGGCGTCGAAGTCGAAGTTGAACGTGCGGCGGTGCTTGATGTCCAGGGAGGGGTCGTCGCGGCGGGTGCCCACCAGGGCGAATTCCAGCCCGATGGATCCGTTCATGTCGAACTTAATCAGGTCCTTGCCCAATTTTTCGTCCAAGAAGTCGAGGTTCAGACCCGGTATGAGGCCGCTCAGACCTGAAGAAGTGGTGGGGGTATAGTCGGCCTTGCTCTTCCAGTAGTCGCGCACAGCCTTCTGGCTGGTGAACTTCACGTACTCGTCCATCGTCATGTGACGGCGCGAGAGCACCACGTCGCCCATCTTGCGGGTCAGCACGTATTCGTTCGTCTTGGGGTCGTAGGAGGCTTCCTCCACGATATTGGTCTTGAGATAGAGGCTCTTGTCTTCGGGAAGGTCTTCGTTGGGCGGGGTCTGGGGAATGGGATAGCGCAGGGAATCGTCCTGCACGAAGTCGGCGGCATAGGGCACGGCGGGATAATCCGTTGCCCCGGGGCTTTCGTAAAAGGCGTTATACAGCCGCTCCGCCACACCCGGCATATCCTCCCAGGAGGGCGGCAGGGCAAGCGGTTTATAGACCGACGTGGCGGCATACGACAAGGCCACCCCTGCGGAAAGGACCCAGGCGGTTACGATTGCCAATATGCTGCAGAACCAATACTTCCACATAACAAATAACTCAAGGAGTATGCCCTTACAGCATCCGCAACGCTTGTTTGATCATGCTCTCCGTGTTCAAATCGGGTTCTTTCGCCAAAAGGCCGTCCACCGTCTTTTCTACGGAGGCGCGGGCGAAACCCAATGTAACCAGTGCAGCCACGGCTTCTTCCCGTTCGGGGCGGAGCTGCGGCAAAAGCGAAGGATTGGCGGAGGAAAAGTCCATCTTGGCCAGGCGGTCGCGCAGATCGACGATAATGCGCTGGGCCGTCTTCAAGCCTATTCCCTTTACGGACTGAACCTTCTTTACGTCGCCGTCCAATATGGCGCGCGCCGTAAGTTCGGGTCCCAGGGTGGAAAGGATGACCCTTGCCGTATTGGCCCCCACGCCCGAAACCGAGATAAGTTGCAGGAAGAGTTCTTTTTCCGTCTTGTCCGCAAACCCGAAAAGCAACAGGGCATCCTCGCGCACCGCCTGATACACCCAAAGCCGTGCCGTAGCCTTGTCTTTGATTTGCGAGTAGGTATGGAGCGATATGTTGATCTCGTAGCCGACCCCCCCGCAGTCGATGGTGACACATGCCGGGTTTTGTTCGGCCACCTTGCCTTCTATGTATGCGTACATGCTTTTCTCGCGCTGTTAAAAGTGGGCAAATTTACCTTTTTACGGGCACTTTTGCAATGTTTTCCGACACGGGGAACTGCCCGGGAAGGGGTAAATCGGAAACAGGCCTTATTAAGCCGTTCTGTATCAGTTCCTGCCGCAGTACAGAAAGCAATCCTTTTCGTGCGAATTTATTGCGCCGACGGCTTGCAGGAAGGCGTAGACGATGGTGGTTCCCACGAATTTCATGCCGCGCTTCCTCAGGTCTCTGGAAAGGGCGTCCGAGAGGGCGTTGCTAGCCTTGCCCGTTTCGTAAAGTGTCTTGCCTTGCGTGAAGCCTTGCAGATAGGCGTCGAACGAACCGAACTCGGCCTGGATTTTCAAGAAAATCTGTGCGTTAATGGTGGCGGCCTTTATCTTGAGGCGGTTGCGGATGATGCCGGGCTCGGCCATCAGTCTTTCCTGTTGCGCTTCGGTGAACGCGGCCACTTTCCCGGGGTCGAAACCGGCAAAGACACGGCGGAAGGCCTCGCGCTTGTTGAGCACGCACTCCCACGACAGACCGGCCTGAAAGCCCTCGAGAATCAGCATTTCGAACAATTTTCGGTCGTCGTGTTCGGGCACGCCCCATTCCTTGTCGTGATATTCAATATAAAGGGGATTCTTGGGGTTCGCCCAGAAGCAGCGGGGTTTGTCGGGGTTCGGGGTTTGCATAGGAGGCTTTCTTTACCACGCGAAGATACGCATAAGCCGAGCATTCCAAAAAGTTGGCATAAATGCCATTTTTGGGGAATCCAATCCTCCTTTGTATCCGAACCAAATAAAAACTACCTTTGAAGTTGAAATTATTGATAATATCGAGAAATTGAGGAGGACTGAAATGGGACAAGACATCGCCGCAAACATCCATGATATGAACACCCTGTTTCAAAAGGTAGCAGACCTTGTAGAACAGGCTAGAAAACGTGTGTCCACCGCCGTCAACGTGGCAGAGGTCTATACCAAGTATCATATCGGACAATACATAGTGGAATATGAACAGAAAGGTGCCACGAGAGCCGAATACGGAAAAGCAGTATTGCAAGAATTATCCAAGCGTCTGACGGATAGGTTTGGGGACGGATGGTCGTATCCCTATTTGCGTCAAATCCGACAGTTTTATTTGGTCTATGCCAATTTGATAAACGGTGTTCATCAAATTGAAAACACCTCCTACATAGAACAGATTCCCGCGTTCTCCCTTTCGTGGTCTCATTATCTTATTCTTATGCGCATCGAGAATCCCGATGCCCGCAGTTTCTATGAAATAGAATGTGCCGAGCAACAATGGAGCGTACGACAGCTCAGCCGTCAGATAGGCAGTAGCCTCTACGAGCGCCTTGCATTGAGCCGTAACAAAGCCGAAGTAATGCGGTTGGCACGAGAGGGACAGACCATCGAAAAACCATCGGACATCATCAAGAATCCCATCACATTGGAGTTTCTCGGTCTGAAATCCGATGCCGCCTACTCGGAATCGAAATTAGAGAATGCCATCATCAACAAGATGCAGCAATTTCTATTAGAACTCGGCAAAGGGTTCCTTTTTGAAGCGAGGCAGAAACGGTTCACATTCGATGAACAGCATTTCTTTGTTGACTTAGTGTTCTATAATCGTTTGCTGCAATGCTATGTACTTATAGATTTGAAGATAGACAAACTTACTCACCAAGATCTTGGACAGATGCAGATGTATGTCAACTATTATGACCGCTATGTCAAACAAGATTTTGAAAAGCCGACAATCGGCATTCTGCTGTGCAAGGAGAAGAACGATGCACTTGTGGAACTCACCTTGCCTAAGGAGGCCAATATCTATGCTTCTGCCTATCAGCTTTATCTCCCCAACAAGGCTTTATTGCAAGCCAAGGTGAAGGAATGGATTGAAGAGTTTGAAGAAAATGAAGAATTAAAGAAACTGGAAGAAAACGAATAGTAATCATCCTGCGGTAAAAGATCTGCTCCATATTTCGTTTCCCTATATAAACAGCGGAATTGAGTGCATTTTACTACTTTTACGCTGCGTTAAGAAAAGCATTGTTCACCCTTAAACCTTCCCGATATGAAACCCTATGGATTCTTAGGCCTTGTCTTCGCATGTTTTTCGCCCGTTTTCGGTCAGACCGCCGACACGATACGTTTTGAGACCTCCGAATCGGCCCAATTGAGCCTGCGCGGCGATGAGAACACGACAGTCGTATTGGAATGCGGAGACTCTGCCCCGCAGACACATGTGCTTTCCGACATACCGCTGGAACTGTCGGCCCTGCCCGACCAAACCCCGTGCAAAGTTTATGCTTCAGGAGGAAAGCTCACCGCCCTGCGCATTTCCGGTATCAAAAGCCTGGATGTAAGCGAAATCGAGACCTTGCAAACCTTGCATTGTCCGGGCAACCAACTTACCGCCTTGGATGTAAGCCGCAACCTTGCCCTGCAGGAACTGAACTGCGCCCAAAACCGGCTTTCCGTACTGGATGTGAGCGCCAACAGCGACTTACAGGAACTGAACTGTTCGTTCAACTTGCTGGAACAGCTGAACCTGAACCGAAACCCGCAACTCTATTGGTTGGATTGCTACAACAACCAACTGAGTTCCTTGGATTTGAGAGGAAACAAAAAACTGCAGCAAATCTTCTGCTACAACAACCGGCTGGATTCGCTGACCGCCGACAGCCTCCCCAAACTGCAAGGGCTCTACTGCGGCAACAACCGCCTCAAAACCCTGAACGTGAGCAACGACACTTCCCTGCAATGGCTGGAATGTTTCAACAACAATCTGTCTTACCTTGAAGTGGACAATTGCCCTCGCTTGGAATACCTTCACTGCGCCGACAACAGACTGGACACCTTAGGCATCTTCAACTGCTCCCGGCTGCAATGCCTGTATGCCGCAAACAACGCCCTTTCCTTAGCCCGGAACCTTGCCGTGACGCAATGGTTCGATGCCTCTTTCGCCCACCTGGACACCGCCTTCTGGCACTACACTTCCAACCAGCACCTGTATCTTGACCCGATACGCATCGACACGCTCGATTTGCGGCCGGAAGCCTATTTTGAAAATACCGCCACGCAATGCAACGTATATGATGAAGAGAGCAAGGACACCTTGCGCGAGGGAACCGACTACACCTTCTCCGAAGGCTTCCTGATTTTCAAAAGAAGCGGGAACTATAGGGTTCAATTACAAAACAGCGGTATCCTGACCCATTGCCATACGCCTGTCTATTTTGCGCCTTTCCGACAGGAAAACACGCCTGTAAGCGTTTCCTATCACGTTTCCGTCGAACTTCCCGCCCTCCCCGACACTTGCGACATACCGGTATTCGAACCGAAAAAAGACACGGTGGAAAAGGGAACAAGGATTCGAATCTCCTGCGCCACCGAGAACGCACAAATCCGCTATACCCTCGACGGCAGCACGCCCACCGAGAACTCGGCGCTCTACACCGACGGCATCGCAATCCAGGACTCTCTTGTAATCAAGGCTATGGCAATGAAGGACGGCTGGATCAACTCGGCGGTGGCCACCGCCCGATATGTCGTCCGGGAGGAAATTCCGGGCGGCGACACGCTCTCCAACACAACGCGCCTGCCCCGGACGGTGCTCTCTGCTTATCCCAATCCTTGTGGGACTACCCTCTACATTAAGGTGCAAGATGGAGGAGAGGACGCGGCGAACGTTCTTGGTTTGCGTCTGTTGGATCTACAGGGAAACGAGCGACTGCGCGTACGGGGCGGTGCAAGGGAAATCGACATGAGCCAACTTCCCGCCGGCGTTTACGTATTGGAGGCCACAGACGGGAATGGCGCCACTGTCCGCCACAAGATCGTTAAACGATGAACTTCCGGCCTTGCCGAACCCTTTTGTTTCCATGGCCCCGAAAAACTTATGGAAATTGAAATTACCGACAACACCGAGAATTTGAGGAGGACTGAAATGGGTCAAGACATAACGACAACGCATAATAACGGCAAAGGATATGATGAACTTGTTGACCGCATTATCGGCTTATGGGATACAGCAAAGGAAAAAGCCATAACCGCTGTAAATACCAACCTCCTTGAAGCCAATTGGAAAACGGGACAATACATCGTAGAGTTCGAACAGAAAGGAGCTGCCAGAGCCGAGTACGGCAAGCAACTATTGGTCAACCTATCAAAGGATCTGACATTAGCACGAGGAAAAGGCTTCAGCCGCTCCAACCTAAACTATATGCGTAAGTTATATGTAGCATTTCCAATTTGTGAAACACTGTCTCACAAATTGTCTTGGAGTCACTATTTCGAATTACTGAAATGCGATGACCCATTGGAAATGCAATTCTACTTTAAGCAAGCCATCCAGGAAGGATGGAAGGTACGTGAACTTAAACGACAGATAAAAAGTTCCTTATTTCAACGGTTGGCATTGAGCACAGACAAAGAAGGTATTTTAGCTTTAGCCAATGAAGGACATCAGGTGCTTACGCCGCAAGATATAATACATGATCCTTATGTGCTGGAATTTACGGGATTGCCTGCAAGGAAGCGATATAGGGAATGTGACTTGGAGGCCGCACTCAAAGCAAATATGGAACAATTCCTATTGGAGCTGGGACGCGGTTTTGCATTTATCGGACGACAATACACAATGCAGATAGGGAGCAGATGCTTCAAGGTTGATTTGGTGTTTTATCATTGCATCCTGAAATGTTATGTGCTGATAGACCTTAAACGGGCAGAAATAAGACACAATGACATTGGGCAAATGAATCTGTACATCAACTACTTCAAGACCGAAATTTGCCAACCGGACGATAACCCCCCTATCGGCATTGTACTTGGGGCAAAGAAAGATGAACTTCTTATGGAATATGCGCTGCAAGATAATACAAATCAACTTTTTGCAGCAAAATACCAACTTTATCTGCCCAAAAGAGAGGAACTTCAAGCCCAGTTGGATCGATTGCTTGAAAAGGAGCCATTCTAACGCCGGACCCGATTTTGGCCGCCGACCCGCGGGATGCTCTTACAGAAATTCACCTCTTCGTTTCCGGGGAGAAATCTTTACGACACGCATTTGAGCCCGACCACAGAGCCTATCAGCAGCACGATAAAGAATACGCGGGCCACGGACACCGGTTCGTGGAAGAAGAAAATGCCCAGCAACACGGTGCCCACCGCGCCGATGCCCGTCCACACGGGATAGGCCACGCTGATGGGCAGGGTCTGCACCGCCTTGGCCAGCAACACCATGCTGAGCGCGAGGCACAGCAGAAAGCCCGCGCCCCACAGATAGTATTCGGTGCCCGACACTTCTTTCATCTTGCCCAGGCAAAAGGCGAATCCGGCCTCGAACAAGCCCGCTATTATCAGGATTATCCAGTTCATAGTATCGTGTGTTTCTATTTTCGGTAATCGGTGGGGGCGATCCCTAAGTTCTTCTGCACGTAGCGGCTGAAGTAGGCTTGGGAGGAGAAGCCAAACAGGTCGGAAATCTCTACGAAGGTGAGCGACTTGTCGCGCAGCAAGCGGGCGATATCGAGGGCCGTGTAGCGGTTTATCCAGTGATTGGCCGCGAAACCGCTCACCTTTTTCGACACTTCCGAGAGGTATTTGGGCGTTACGCACAGGCAGTCAGCGTAATAGGCCACCTCGCGGTGCTTGCGGTAGGTGCCCGCTTCCAACATCTTAAGGAAACGGTTCATGATGGAGGCGTTCTGCGTGGAAACGTCGCTCTCGCCGTAAATCCGGGCATGGAAATCGAAAAAGTCGAGGATGGCCGTCTGCATGGAGTTTATCAGCATCTCGCGATAGAAACGGTGGGCGGTGTCGTTGATGCGCGCTTCCAGCAAAGCAAAATCGCGCAGGCAGACCGCCTGCTGTTCGGGCGAGAGGCGCATGACCGGATTCAGGAACAGGGCCAGCGAACCTTTCATGCCGTAGTTGCTCTGGGGCGTGCACAACTCAAGGAAACCGGGACGGGCGTAAATCACCTTGGCGCGAAAATCCTTGGAATAGCGCACGTTCCCTATCAGATTCCGCTTACGCACAATCGAAAGGTCGCCCGCCTCCACGCAAAAATCCTTGCCGTTGAACGTAAAGCGGCAGCTGCCGCCCAGACAGAACAGATGCGCAAGGTAACCTTCGTCCGCCCCCACGCTAACCCCGCCGGGCCTGTCGGTAACGAATATATCTTTCCGTTCTTCCATATCACCGCATAGTATGCTGAAACACAAAGGTAAAAAATCCCTTGATTTCGGCAAGACCTATGCGGGACACGGAATGCCATGCCCACAGGCTCGCTATCGGGACGGCGAGGCGTTCATCGAAGTTTGAGGTTTCGTTTTATAGATTCTTATCAAAAAATTCCGTCAGTTTGCCCACCGCCTGATTTACATATTCGGGAACATAGTAGGTCTTGATGTGGGTAGCGCCGGGAATCAGGAACATTTCCTTGTTTCGCGTGCCGGTGGCCTGACTGTAGCAACGCTCGGTCATGTAGTAGGTGTCGGCAAGGCTGCCGGCCATCATCAACAACGGACATTCGATAAGATACATGCCTTCGGAGGCATCGAACGCCATCAGATCGAGCAGACTGCCTTTCGTATAGCGGAAGGTTGAATTGGGATGCGCGTGGCTCTGCAGGTAGTATTCGTAACCCTCGCGGTACAAGTCGAACGGAAGCCGCGCCGCCTGTTCGGGCGTTACGCCGCTCATGTCGCCCACATACTCAGGCTCTCCGCCCTCCGCCTCTTTCTGCCGGGCAACGGAAGCCTCGGCAAGCCGTTCCTGCACGGTGTTTATCTGCGCGTCGAGAAAACCGTTCCGACGCACCAATCCCGTATTGAACATACTGAGCGTGGCCACCGCCTTGAACCGTTTGTCGGTCTGGGCGGCCTTAAGCGTATAGCCGCCACCGCCGCAGATACCGAGAACACCCAACCGCCGCGAATCCACGCCCGGGTAGCGCGACAATATATCGGCGGCCCGCCGGATATCTTCCACCCGGTTGGCGGGTTTATCCGTCTGTCTGGGTTCACCTTCGCTCGCCCCCTGATAGGCGGCGTCGAACACCAGGCAGACATAGCCGTGCTCAGCCATGCGCTGACCGTACAGCCCCGCCACCTGTTCCTTTACCCCGCCATTGGGATGTGCCACCACCAAGGCAGGATAACCGCCCGTGGAATCATATACGGCCGGCGTATAGATGTTGGCGGCGATTTTCAAGCCGTTCAAATCATAAGAAACGGGATGGATATTCACCTTTCCCGCCTCATTTACCGTAATGGCATCACGGTAAACCAAACCCCAAGGATTTTTGTTTTCTTTTTTCGCCTTCATGTTTTCCTGTGCGTTGCCAATCAGCGTGCCCAACAGCAAAACAGCCATAAAGGACACCTTCTTGAATGAATTTTTCATTGTCTTACTCCTTATTGAGATGAAATTTATACCGAAGCCATACCACCCCGTGTTCCCGCTGTTCCACCGAAAGGAGTTGCAGGCTCTGGCCTTTTGCCGGACAATCGGTTTTCTTCCCGACATACTCGAAAACAGAGGGAACACCTGCAAGCCCGTCGATTCCGGGATAAACGACCAGGCTCAACTCGTCCACCAATCCTTCGGCAAGCAAGGCACCGTTCAATATGCCGCCACCCTGCACCGAAACGGAACGGATGCCGAACTCCCGCCCGACCGCCTCAAGACCTTCCCGAAGATTGCATGCATCGCTGACGACAAGGTAGGAAATCTTCCTTTCGCGCAGATGGGCAAGGTAGCCTTCCGTTGCATTCCGCCCCACTACAACGAGGATATTGTCGCCCCTCACAACGGAAGAGGTGAAATAGATGTCGGCCTCCGGGTCGGCCACGATGAACATCCGCTCCGAGCGGCGTTCGCCGATGAATACGGAAGGATAATCCAAGGGTAAAGCATTTCCGTAAACACCCCATTTATAGGGAAATACCGCATGGAGTGTGTTCTTCCCGAACATCCACGCATCGGTATTCAGTTCACGGCCGATAGCCGCATAAACCTTCAACAAATCCGAGGCGGGCGTACCGTCGAACGGATCCGTCCACCGATTATTGAGCAACCGTCCATCGACGGAACTCATGATATGGCATATTATTTTCGGTTTCATATTTCTGCATGTTTATTGGTTTCCGACACCGTAAAAGTAGAGTGAAACTTTCTGTGATGATTTACATAAATCACGGTTATAGATACCATGATTTCGGTTTTTGAGGGAAACGGCATCGTTTTCCGAAAAAAAGGAAATTCTATCCGTAGTTTTTGTTCTGCGGAGGTGAAACGAACACCCTACCTTTGCCGCCGTACAAAGCCGGGAAACCGGCGCCTAATACTTACTGTCATGAAAAAATATCTGCTTCCCCTGTTGGCGGGCATGTTTCTGGTAAGCATTGCCGCCTGCTCCCCCGACGATGAACCCGAAACCGGGCCCGGTACGCCCAGCACCGAAACACCCGCCCTTCCCGACGACCCCGACACTTCGGGCGAAGACTCAACCGCTGTGGGCGGTTCCTCCAAGACCTTGGTGGCCTATTTCAGCTGGGGCGGCACCACACAGCGCATGGCGCAGGAAATCGTGCGTCAGACGGGTGCCGACATCTTCCGCATCGAACCGGTGAACCCCTACCCCACCGAATACACGCCCTGCACGGAAGTGGCCCGCGAGGAAAAGGACGCGGACGCCCGTCCTGAAATCCTCAACGCGGTGGAAAACTGGAACAGCTACGACACCGTATTTATCGGATGCCCCGTCTGGTGGTGGACCACGCCGATGATCATCTGCACCTTTGCCGAAAGCTACGATTTCCACGGCAAGACGGTGGTGCCTTTCTGCACCTACGCCGCCACCTACCGCGACGAGACCCTGGCACGTATCGTGGAACTGACGCCCGACGCCCAACACCTTACTGGCGAAGGCCTTACCAGCGGCCGCATCAATGCCGAGACCATCGGGGCCTGGCTGCGGAACATCGGGGTGATGGAATAATCTTAAACCTGTGATGAAATCACCTAAAATGAGTCAGTAAGCAAAAAAGTCCGCAATGATATATGAATGATTCCGTCGTAGTCCTTCGGTTTGCTTATAGGATCCATTGACACGACGTATTTGGGATAATTGTCGGAAATTTGTGTCAAATTGCCGAACTCGCGTTTTACAGTCGAATCCTCGTTGAGCAAATAAGCAACCTGAATGTAGACTTTATCGCCTCCCTTTTCGGCAATAAAGTCTATTTCTCCCTTAGGCAGTGTTCCGACGGCAACTTTATAGCCAAGGTTCTTCAAGTGAAGATACACGGCATTTTCCATTATCTTCTCCATGTCTTTTGCACGGTTGCTTCCGACCAGCAGATTCCTCAATCCAAGGTCTTCAAAGTAGTATTTATCGTTAGTCTCCAACAGCCGCTTGCCCTGGATGTCATACCTTTGTACTTTGTTGATAATATAAGCGTTTGAGGCAGCCTTCAGGTAATTGATAGCGGACAGCGGAGTAAGCTCCACTCTCTGGGCCTTAAGATATTTCGACAGAGATGTGGCCGAAACAAGCTGGCCTGTATTGTCGCTGACATACGCCATCAGATTCTCAAACAATGTGACATTGCGCAGCCCTTCTCTTTGCACCACATCTTTCAGCACTATGGTGTTGTAAATGTTCTGCACATATTCCCAAACCATGTCTTCATTTTCAAGTCCGAGCCTGTAAAGATGCGGAAGACCTCCAAATGAGAGATACTTCTCAAGGCTTTCAGCCGATTCTTCAAGATTATGGAAACGGAGAAATTCACGATAAGACAAGCTCTGGATATGAATGTCAATATATCTTCCCCCAAGATAGGTTGACAACTCCGACGAAAGCATCTTTGCATTGCTCCCGGTAACGACTATCTGACACTCCTCATCAGCGTTAAGACTTCTCAATACATTCTCGAAACCTTCAATATCCTGCACTTCATCTATCAGCAGATAATTATCCCCATCTTCGGGAAACTTTCCCTCGATATAGGCAGACAAATCTGAATCGTTTTTTATCGAATCGAATTTCTTCTTCTCCTTGTTGATATATACGATGTTGGCATCGGGATTATTCTGACGGATAATTTCAGCAAGTTCCCGAAGCACATAACTTTTACCCACCCGACGCTGACCGGTGAGAGCTATCATCATACCCTTGTTCAGGAACCTCAGAATATGGTCTATGTATATCTGTCGTGAAATGATTTCCATACGGCGAAGGTAGTGAATTTTATTTGTTGTACCAAACAAAACTAAAATATGCAGTAGTTTCATTAATCGTACAAAATAAATTCGAGACTGTCGAACATTCCGTATTGAATAAAATATGTACTTTTTTATTCAGTACAGTGTGATTATTGAATAAAATCGACCATATAGCCCCTAAGACACAAAGGTTGAACAACTTATCCAAGTCTGTTACGATATGGCTTCCGGGAAAACCCGCAAGCGCGAACTCGATGCCCTCATCGAAGCCGCCGATGAACTCCACTGCTGCAACCTTCTCGTTATCACCAATAACCAGGAAGAAAAAATTGAGTGGCACGGAAAAACGATATGCACCGTGCCCGTGAGCCTTTTTTAATGCCGCGGGCTTTCCGCGTACGGGGCGGCGACCTTGCGCATAAAAAGCAATTCTGGTAACACAATCGGGAATCTGTATAAGGGGAGATTGGGGGCTTCGTGATAATTTTGCAGCCGATAAAAAAGTCAATCATGAAAAAACTCATCTTCCTTATGCTTGCCATGACCGTTTCCCTGGCGGCTTCCGCCCAGTCGAAAGTATTTATGACGCGCGAGATTTCGCCCGAGGCGCTCGTTAGAATCTATCAGGCGCTCGGACGTTCCGCCGACGGACACAAGGTGGCCGTGAAAATCAGCACCGGCGAGGCCGGCAACCCCAACTACCTGCAACCCGCCCTCATCGGGCAACTGGTGGACAGCGTTCACGGCACCATCGTGGAATGCAACACCGCCTACGCGGGCAAGCGCAACACCACGGAAGCGCATTGGCAGACCATCCGCGAACACGGCTTCGATAAAATCGCCCCCGTCGACCTGATGGACGAAGAGGGGCAGATCAAGATTCCGGTGAAGGACAGGAAGCATATCCGGCACGACCTTGTGGGAAGCCACCTGAACCGCTACGACTATATGATAAACCTCGCCCACTTCAAGGGTCATGCCATGGGCGGCTACGGCGGCGTGCTCAAGAACGCCAGCATCGGCGTGGCCTCGGCCGACGGCAAGGCGTATATCCACTCGGCCGGGAAAACCGACAAGGCGGAGGAGATCTGGGAGAACATCGCACCTCAGGATGATTTTCTGGAATCGATGGCCGCGGCGGCGCAGGCCGTTCACGATTATTTCGGCGAAAATATCGTCTATATCAACGTGATGAACAATATGTCGGTGGACTGCGATTGCGCCGCCCATCCCTCCGAGGTTCTCCTGAAGGATTACGGCATCCTGGCTTCGACCGACCCCGTGGCGCTCGACAAGGCCTGCGTGGACATCATCTTCCACATGAAGGCCAGCGAGGGCAACGACAACGCGCCGCTGATAGAGCGCATCAACAGCCGCCACGGCACGCACACCATCGACCACGCGGCCAAGATAGGGCTGGGTTCGCTCGAATACGAAATCATCGATCTGGATAAGTAGTTTTCTCGGGGAGGATTTGTCTCGTGAAGTATTTTTGCGTCCGCAAAGTCCGCATCATGTTGAAACAAGCGCTGATGTTCGTTGCCTTGGCGTGCGCGGGGCTATCTATGGCTCCGGCGCAGGAAGCCGCCAGGGGTTGGGTGCCTGCCACGGCCGACAGCACGGTGCGCGGCGCGGCCTTGCAGGAGGTGGTCATCACCGGCACCCGCGCGCAGATAGACCTGCGCCACCTCTCTCAGACCGTCTCGGTGATCGGCCGCGCCCAGATTGAGGAATCCATGCAGTCGTCCCTGCTGCCGATGCTCACCGAGCAGGTGCCGGGGCTGTTCGTGACCTCGCGCGGCGTGATGGGCTACGGCGTGTCCAACGGCGCGGCGGGCGGCATCTCCCTGCGCGGACTGAGCGGCGGCAACGCCCGCCTGATGGTGCTGATCGACGGCCATCCGCAATACGCCGGCATCTTCGGGCATCCCATTTCCGACGCCTACCAGACGCTCTTGGCCGACCGCGTGGAGGTGCTGCGCGGCCCGGCCTCGGTGCTCTACGGCTCGAACGCGATGGGCGGCGTGGTCAACATCGTTACCCGCAAGATGCACCAGGACGGCGTGCGCACCGACATCCGCGCCGGCTACGGCACCTACAACACCTTGGAAACCGAGGCGACGAACCGTGTCCGCAAGGGGCGTTTCTCGAGCGTGGTGAGCGCGTCCTACAACCGCACCGACGGCCACCGGAGCAACACGGAATTCGAACAGTACGGCGGCTACGGCAAGGTGGCCTACGAGGCCAGCAAGAACTGGACGGTGCAGGCGGACGTGAACGTGACCCACTTCAACGCCGCCAACCCCGGCCCGGTGTCCGCGCCTTTGAGCGATGCCGACCAGCGCATCACGCGGGGCATGGCCTCGCTGGCCGTGGAGAACGGGTACGAGAAGACTTCCGGCGCGCTGAGTTTCTTCTACAACTGGGGAAACCACTGGATCAACGACGGCTACAACCCCGCCGCGGGCGAGGAACCGAGAGACAGCCGCTTCAAGTCTTACGACGACATGATGGGGGTGTCGCTCTATCAGAGTGCGCGCTTCTTCAAGGGGAACCGGATTACGGCGGGCTTCGACTGGTTCCGCTACGGCGGCAGGGCGTGGAACGAGTATGTGAGCGGGGAGCGCGAGGGTACGCGGAGCGATTTGGTGAACAAGCACGAAGATGAACTGGCGGGCTATGTGGAGTTCCGGCAGGATATCGGCAGATGGCTGAGCCTGAACGCCGGCCTGCGTTTCGACTATCATTCCCGCGTGGGTGCCGAATGGGTGCCGCAGGCGGGGCTGGCCTTCCACCTGCCCCACGCCATCGAGCTGAAGGCTTCGGCCTCGAAAGGTTTCCGCTATCCGATCCTGCGCGAGATGTATATGTTCCCGCCCCAGAATCCGGATTTGAAGCCCGAGTCGATGTGGAACTACGAAATCGCTTTTGCCCAACGGCTCCTGGGCGGGCGGCTGTCTTACGGGCTCAATGTCTTCTACATACGGGGCAGGAACCTCATCATGACCTTGCCCAATCCGAACGGAAGCGGCATGCTGAACCAGAATTCGGGGGCGATAGAGAACGTAGGCTTGGAGGTGCAGTCGGCCTTCCGCATCAATGCGGCCTGGTCGGTGGACGCCAACTACAGTTTCCTGCATATGGAGAATCCCGTTGTCGCCGCGCCCGAACACAAACTCTACGTGGGGGCGGGCTTCCAGGAGGGGCGTTGGTCGGTGTCCACCGGCGTGCAGTACATCGCCGGCCTCTACACTTCGGTGCGCACCAACGGCCAGGGCACGGAATCGAAGGAGGATTTCGTGCTGTGGAACCTGCGCGGGCAGGTGCGCGTGACCAAATGGCTCGACCTATGGGTCTGCGGCGAGAACCTGCTGGGCCAACGCTACGAAATCAACGCCGGCGACCCCATGCCCCAGGTGACCGTGCGCGGCGGGCTCAAGGTGCATTTCTGAGATACGGTGAGTTGTCGTATCTTTGCTTTGGCGTGATGCCGGTAGCATTATGGGCGATTTCGAAGAATATATCAAGGCAGGGGAACCGAACCGCAGGGAACGGGCGCAAGCATGGCAGACGGCCATCGGCCTGCAAGACGTCGACGGGCTGAAAGTGTCGCCCTACCTTATCGAGACGGCACGCCGGCATATCGAGAACGACATCACCATAGACGAAGCCGGGCAACTTATCAAAAGTTACTACGAGCGGGAGGACGGACGGCGTCAAGGCGCCGATACCGAGGAGGCGGACATCGTTTCGGGACGTATTTCCAAGATATTGCTGGAGAATGGATTCCATTTCTCTTCGCTGGAGTATCTCCATATCCACAAGCGTCTGTTCGAAGGGCTTCTGAAAAACGCTGGAAAAATCCGCACCTATAATATTTCCAAGAAAGAATGGGTTCTCGATGGCCAAAGCGTGGTGTATGGTAATTCTGAGATGCTCCGCGCCAATCTGGAATATGATTTTGAACAGGAAAAGGCTTTTTCCTATGCCCGTCTGTCGGTAGAGGAATCCTTGGTTCATCTTGCCAAATTCATCTCCGATGTCTGGCAGAATCATGTGTTCAGCGAGGGCAATACGCGTACAACGGCGGTATTCCTGATCAAATACTTGCGTTCTTTCGGCTTTAAGGTGAACAACGATTTGTTTAAAGAGAAGTCTGCCTACTTTCGGGATGCCCTTGTCCGGGCCAACTTCAACGACTTCACGCAGGGAATCAAGGCGGATATGGGGTTTCTGCTGAAATTCATGCGGAACCTGATTCTCAAAGAAAATAATGAATTGAAGGATAGGGAAATGCATATCAGATATGCGGCGCCATCCCCTCAAAGTCTCCATAAGGAAACCCAAAGTATCGTTTCAAAGTATCAAAATGATACTTTGAAACTTTCCATGATTGATTTAGCGATACTTGACTGCATCAAGAACAATCCCAAGATCACCCAAGCCGCCATTTCCGAAGAAATCGGAAAATCTGCCGCAACCGTCAAACGTGCAACAGCTTCGTTGGTGGAACGGGGCATCCTTATCCGAAAGAACGGAAAAAGGGACGGTTGGTGGGAGATAGCGCCACTATAACCGAAGTACCATCTGTGGTCAATTTCGACCACCTTAAAATTTGGATAGCCTTAATAGGAGAACAGTGATGAAATCATACAGGATTATCCTGCCGGCATTGTTGTTTGCACTGATGCAGATGGCTTACGGGCAGGATCAGACAAAAAACGATTCAAACAGGATGAATGAGGTAAATCTTTCGATGTGCCGTAAGTTGCCCATGCAGGCCGACGGCATCATACGGCTGTCGAAAATCGAGGTGTTTCCGGAATATCTCGACGTGTACAAGGAATTCGCCACGGAGGTGGGAGAAGTGTCCCTGCGCACCGAACCCGGCGTACTCACCATGTATGCCGTGGCCGAGAGGGAAAATCCGTGCCGCATCACCATCCTCGAGACGTACGCGAGCCAGGCGGCATATCAAGCGCATATCGCCTCGCCGCATTTCCAGAAATACAAGCAGGGAACGCTGCACATGGTAAAGAGCCTCGTGCTTTCCGACCAAACCGCGCTGAACCCCGACAGCGAGATTACGAACTGCATAAAATCAAGCTAGCTTACGCAGGCTCTCCACGGGGTTGGCGTGGGCGGCCAACGTTTATCCCGCTATCCGCGCCAGCAGCCAGGCTATGTTCTGGCCGAGGTTCTTCATGTTGGCCACACCTTCCGTGTCTTTCATGGCTTCGCCGGGCAACCGTCCGTAGGCGACGTTCCAATAGGTGGAACCCACCACGTACATTTCTTTATTGAGGAAGAATAACTAATACCAGTCGTGCTTCTCGTTCCGGTCGAGGGCGGCTATCCGCGCCATTTCCTCGTCGGTGATGGTGAAATCGAAAATCGAGATATTTTCCCGGATATGGTCGGGATTGCTCGAACCGGGAATCACCACCACACCGCGTTGCAGGTTCCAGCGCAAGATAACCTGCGCCACCGACCTTTGGTGCTTGGCGGCAATCTCGGACAACACCGGATCGCTCAACAGTTCCGCCTGATGCCCCCGCCCGCCGAGCGGATACCAAGCCTCCACCACGATGCCGAGAGCCTGGAGATGCTTCACCACTTCTTCATCCTGATAATACGGGTGAACCTCGTTTTGAACCAGCACCGGCTTGATGGCCACTTGCGGCAGAAATTCGTCGATTTCCTTGATATAATAGCACGAAACGCCCAATGAACGGATCTTACCCGCGGCCACATATTTTTCCATGGCCTTGTAGGCCTTTACGTCATCCGTGCCGGGATGATGGAGCAGCATAAGGTCAATATACCCGATATCGAGTTTACGCAGGCTTTCTTCGATGGCCGCTTCGGGATCGGCATACTGATTGGGGTAAAGTTTGGTCGCCACGAAAATTTCCTCCCTCGGCACCCCCGATTCGCGTACGCCCTGCCCCACTTCCTCCTCGTTGCCGTAAACGGAGGCATCATCCAGTTTGCGGTAGCCGGCGGCGATGGCCGTCTTTACAGAATTGACACAGGTGGCTCCATGCAGGCTGTAGGTTCCCAGCCCCAAAACGGGCATATCGTAACCGCTGCTCAGCCGAATGGTCGGAGCCCTGCCTTGGGCGGGCGCTTCCTGTATCGGCTCCGGGGTGCAGGCCGTGGCCGTGAACGCCAGCCCCGAAACAAGGAGCGGCGTGATGGCCATCCGTCTCATATTCTCCCGATTTTGCATATCGTCTTTTTTTACGCTGCAAAGATAGAATACCTTGTCCGACAACCCGCTGCCCCTCTTTCGGATAGGAATACCCCGATTCCGTTTTTGGGGGGAGGCCACAAACAACCCTCACACCTCCCGCAGGCTCTCCACGGGGTTGGCGTGGGCGGCGCGGCGGCTTTAAAAGCGAACCCGTAACAATCTGTCACGGGTTGAAAATAGAAACGATGACAATAATTGTAGTTGACTGAAATTATTTTCACGCTTATATTCTATCGTTTACATAAAATCTCCAAGGCAATGCTTCGATAAAAACGAAATTTCGGGATTTATATAATAAGACCGAAAGCCGGGCTTGCCGATAGGTTTTTCTATCAAAACCAAAACAAATAGCATGAAAAACACCCATTCTTTCCACACCGTATATTTTACTAACTTTGCGGACAGAGAAGGTAATGACTATTTGCAAAAGCTGTTCACGCCATGCGAATAATCAGCACTTCCACTTTGAAAAAGTACTACGATGTACATTCGGATGCCAAAGATCCATTGTTACATTGGGTCAAAGTAGTTTCACAAGCCGAATGGCGTAACTTGGCCGATATAAAAACTGATTTTCCATCGGTTGACTATGTCGGTAACCAGCATTATGTTTTTAACATTAAAGGAAACACCCATCGGCTTGTAGTTGTGGTGAAATTCACCCCGCGGTTTGTATTTGTGCGCTTTGTGGGCACGCATGCGGAATACGATAAAATAACAGATTGTTCAACCCTTTAAAAGTTTGGCAATATGTGCAACTACACGAAAGAACAATACGACTACGCCCGCAAAAGGATTGAAGAACTCATCCATATCGTACCCGATGAGCCGATAGACGCCAGTCCCGAATCCATGGAACTTTCCATTATGTCGGAAGTGGTGATGGCGTATGAAACCGAACACTTCTCGATGGCGGAAGACCTTGCCGACTACGACTGCCGCATGGGAAAAGCCGCACCACCCGTATCCGCCCCTCAATTATAACCACTGCCCCGGTGCGTGCATTAGTTTGATTTGTGTCCGTTACAGCATAGGTTACCGCAACGGACACAGATCAGGACACAAACAACCCTTACACCTCCCGCAAACTCTCCACGGGGTTGGCGTGGGCGGCGCGGCAGATTGTATTCCCGCTTACCGGGGCATTTCATTCCAGCAAGTAAGCGAAATACTTGTAGGCGAGGTCTTGAAGCGTAACTTCTCCGGCTTCAAGCCGCTTTATGTCCGACAACAACACCTTGTCCCGCAGTTCCGTATCGCCTTTGTATATGCCGGAGATATAACTGTCCGCCCCGACTTTCATCATGCGTATGTCTGAAATCAAGGAATCTATGCCCGCCGTGGCCGAGGTGTAATTGAGGGAATAGGCGATATCGCGAACCCGCCCCGGCGTCGGAACCAGGATGCCTTGCCCCGCAAGGGCGGCGATGTCGCGCAGGGCGGTATCCTTGGAAACCCCGGCAATCTTTTCCCAATTCTTGGCAGTAAGTTTCGCATCATAGCCGTCAAGGTATTTGTTCAACACCCTGCGCTGACGCTCGGTAATGTTCGCCTGCGCATGCGTGTTCCAGAACCTGGCCTTGCGAAGCACCATCGACAGCATGGCATCGGAATCGGCCACGGCCGCCGTCATCGCCCCGATATACCAGGCAATCCAGGCCGTAAGGTCGCCGTCTCCGCGCTGGGTCTGCTCCAGTATCCTGTAGTAATGATTCTTGTCTTTCAGTATCTGGCGGCTGAGGCTGTAGAAATGCATGCCGTCGCCGTCGAGCGCGGCCAGAACCATATCCGAAATGGCCCTGCCGATACGTCCGTTTCCATCGTCGAAAGGATGGATGCTCACGAACCAGAAATGGGCGATGGCCGACTTCAAGATACCGGCCTTGTTGGCGGGCTCGTTGAACCATTGCAGGAACGCCGCCATTTCGCGGGGAACACGTTCCGGCGCCGGAGCCCGGTAATGCACCTTTTCCCGCCCGAACATACCGGAAACCACCGACATTTCGTCCGAACGATACGCACCGACCGTAAGCTGCGTCTTGTTGGGAAACAAGGTTCCATGCCAGGCCAAAAGACGTTCTTCGGTCAAGGATTCCTGGTGATGACGCGTGGCATCCAGCATCATATCCACAACGCCTTCGATATAGTGACCCGACAGGACTTCCTGCGGCACACTCACCCCGAACCGTCTGGCCACGGAACTGCGCACGGCAGCGGTATCCAGCCGTACGCCTTCTATCTCCGACGAGGCCACCACATCATTGGTTATCGCCTCCACCGTGGCCACAAGCCGGGTATCGAAGCCGATGGCCGCCATACGCCCGGCAAGGTAGCCAAGCCTGTGCATGGCCTGCATTTCAAGCGCGTTGATGGCCTGGCTGTCCCAGCGAAAGGCCGTCCAATCCGGATTCTCGTGTATGAACATAGCAGATGGTTTGCCCGCAAAGATACAAAATGCGCCGAATAAGTCGCAAAATTTGCGACTTATTCGGCGCAAGGATACATTTTACAAACAATCCTTACACCTCCCGCAAACTCTCCACGGGGTTGGCGTGGGCGGCGCGGCGGCTTTGGAAATAGACGGCCACGAAGGAGACCGCCATGCAGAAGAGGCCGGCGGCCACGATGTAGAGCGGGTTGAAGGTGATGCGGTAGGAATAGTCGGAGAGCCATTTCACCGCTATGTACCACGATACGGGGAAGGCCACCACGAAGCCGTAGAGCACATAGAGCAGGAAAGAGCGCACCACGCGGAAGAGCACCGTGCGGTTGTCGGCGCCGAACACCTTGCGCACCGCCACTTCCTGCGCCCGCTGGCGGATAAAGTAGATGGACATCGCCACCAAGCCCAGCACCGAAATCAGGATGGCCATGCAGGTGAAGATGGCCACAATCTGCGTCATACGGCGTTGCGAATCAAACGACTCCTGCACCTCCTGGTCGATAAACTTGGCCTCAACCTCCCCGTCGGTAAGTTCCCTTATCGCACCCATCACCTCATCGTACGCCCTTACCGGATCGCCCTGCACCTCCACCAAAATGTTCCACGGATTTCCTATCGCTTCGTCCAGCACTCCCACTACAAAAGGCTGTTCCTTTCTCAGGATATTGGCTCTTCGAAAATTGCCGATCACCCCGCAAACAGGTACCTTTTCCATACCGTTCATATCAAACTCATCGGCATCATGGGGCAAGCCCATTTCCTGCATGGCAAATGCAGTAGGATAAATTTCTACATCATACAGATCGTCCATGCGCATTGTCTGCCTTCGGGAGTTTTCATACACCTTCTGGAATCCCAAGATATTGAATGCCGTCGAATCCATATACAGCCACTGCACCGACAACTGCCTGTCGCAATAGGCGCCCGACTGATTGTTGCCCCCATCGAAAGGCGTCCCTTGAGAGGTTCCCACCCGCTTTACGCTGGGTACCGAAGACAATTTGTCCATCAACACCTTGTCTTCAACCCCTAAGACATACGTAATATCAAGCACGTTGAGCGTATTGTAGCCCAAGGGCGCGTGTACCATGTGGCGCATCTGCAACACCATAACCAACGAAACGGCCACCATTACAATCGTGATGGCATTCTGAAAGCCGATAAAATACTTGCTGAACACCATCTTGGAGCGGCGACGGAACGAGCCGCGCACCACTTCCACCGGCTTGGCGGCCGAGATCAAGACGGCAGGCAGGATGCCCGTCAATGCGCCTATCAGCACCACGAAGCCTACGGCAAGGGCGATGCAGGCGGGCGAAAGCAGAATCGAAAAGTCGAGCGTGGTCTGCAAGAGGCGTTCCGCCACCGGCTTCACCGCCGTGGCCAGCAACAAGGCCAGCAGATAGGAAACCGCCGTAAGCAGGAGCGCTTCCACCACCAAGCGGAACACGATGCTGCCCCGCGAGGAACCCAACAGACGGCGGGTGGCCATCTCCTTGGCTCGGCTGCCCGACTGCGCCACGGTAAGGTTGATGTAGTTAAAGATGGCGAAGAAAAGTATCAGCAAGCCCACCGCAAAAAGTACCTGCACAAAACGCCTGTCGCCCGTTTCAATCAAGGTCGCCCCCTCGGAAAAGTAGGCCTCCCGCAAGGGTTTCCAGCACACGTCCGTGCAAAATTCGCGGTAAAAGATCCAATATCTTTCCTTGTACATTTCCAGCACTTCGTCCCGATGTGCGTTCATGTCCTTGCCCGGATACATCTTGAGAAAGACCACGCTGGCACCGGCATTGTTGGCGTTCTGCTTGCTGATGAAACGATTGAATTCCTCCGCCCTTTCCACCCGCACCAGCAGGTCGGCGTAGGGAATCACGGAACGTGAAATGTCGTACATCACGCCGGTAACCGTTACCGAAGTTTCTTCGCTAATCTTGATACTCTGCCCTATCGGCTCCTCGCTGCCGAACAGCTTGCGGGCAAAGGTCTCGGAAACCACCGCACTATATTCGTCCTGCAACACCTGCTCGGGTGCGCCGCTCTTCAAGGGAAACGAGAAAAAGGTAAAGAAATTACTTTCGGCACAACTCATCTTGGCGGTCATCTTGGTATCGCGCCATATCACGCTCTTGCCCCCGTGGAACTGCGTGGTGATGACCGGACAGATTTCCTCGATATCGGGAAAACGCTCTTGGAGCCAATAGGCCACGGGAAGCCCGTCGCCCGGCCCATCTTCTCCATCCGCCCCGAAATCGTATTCTACATAAATCCGTTCCCTGTCCTTCTGGAATTTATCCACGGTGAATTCCTGCCACGCATAGACAAAAATCAGAATCACGAACATCAGCGAGACGGCCAGCCCGAATACATTGATGACGGTATAAACCTTGTTCCGGTTCAGGAATTTCAAGAAAGAATGAAAATTAATCATGGCTGTAAATTTAAAGGTGAAGTGAAACCTTACGGAAACTTCCGACTACACGAAAGTGCCCACCGAGGCCACCACACTGCCGTCGAAAAGGTTCACCACCCGGTGCGCCAGACCCGCATCGTGCTTGGAGTGCGTCACCATCACGATCGTGGTGCCCTCCGCGTTGAGTTCACCCAACAACTTCATCACTTCCGCGCCGTTCTTGGAGTCGAGGTTCCCCGTAGGTTCGTCCGCCAGAATCAGCTTGGGATTGCTCACCACCGCACGGGCGATGGCCACCCGCTGCTGCTGTCCGCCCGAAAGCTGCTGGGGAAAATGCTTGGCGCGGTGGCTCAGCCCCACCCTTTTGAGGATGGCGTTCACCTTTTCCTTGCGCTCACTCGCCTTGATGTTCAGGTAGAGCAAGGGCAGTTCCACGTTCTCGAACACATTCAGTTCGTCAATCAGGTTGAAGCTCTGGAACACGAAGCCGATATTGCCCTTGCGGAACCGCGTCCGTTCGCTTTCCTTGAGCGCGGCCACCTCGTGGTCGAGCAGGCGGTAGCTGCCCGAAGTGGGGTTGTCCAAAAGCCCGATGATGTTGAGCAGGGTCGATTTCCCGCAGCCCGAAGGCCCCATGATAGCCACGAACTCGCCTTCCTTCACCTCCATGTCCACCTTGTTCAGGGCCACGGTTTCCACTTCTTCGGTGCGGAACACCTTGCTTAGATTCTCCAGTTTGATCATTGCTTCCATATCCGTATGTTTTATGTTTTTATTTACTGTCTTGTGATTTTGCATGATTATTCGGTGCGCAGGCCCTCGATGGGATTCTCGCGCAGGAAGAGGCGCACCCGCAGGCGCACGCAGAGGTAGCCGATGGCCAGCACCGCCGCGATGGCCAAGGGATAGACCCAGACCGAAAGCGCCACCTTTACCGAGAATTGCTGCAGGTAGCGGAACGACACCCAATAGGAAGCCGCCGCACCCGCCACCGCGGCGGGAAGCGCCACCTTAAGCACATCGAGCGTAAAGATCTTCAGGATACGGTTTTCATCCGCCCCGTTCACGCGCCGAATCGATATCTCCTTGCGCCGGCGGGTCACCTCGTCGTTGATATAGCCCAGCAGTCCCATCAGCGTAATGAGCAGGCACACCACGCCGCCGGCCAGCACCTTGTCGCGGAAACGCGCCGATTCCCGATATTGCTCCACCACATCCAATCGATAGGGGCGCAGGCTCGCCTCGCGGTCGGGCAAGAGGGCCGCCAGCGCGGAATCGGCCTTGGCCAGATTGCTTCCCGTAAGTTCGTGGAACCTCACCCATAGGTAGGTGTACCATTGCGGGTCGCTGCTGTAGAAAAGCACGCTCGGGCGCGGGTCTTCCCCGCCGATACCGCCCAAAAGCACATTCTCATACACCCCGCATATCGTGTAGCAGGAAGCGCCCCAATTCTGATGTTCGGTAATGCAGATTTCCTTGCCCACCGCCCCGTCGCTCCAGTCGGCGAAATTCTTCATCTTCTCCACAAACGATTCCGACACCATGATTTGTTCGGAATTCGGCACGTTTTCGGTAAAAGACCCGCCCTCGACCAAACGCATGCCCATAGTCTGTATGAAATCGTTGCCCACATAATAAAGGTCGGCCACGTTGAACAACTCCCGAATCCTGTTCTCACGAAACGAGATGTTGTTGCCGCTCATCAGGCCTCCGGCAAAATGCTCGGAGCCGCAACTGACCCTGTCCACCTGCGGCAAACGCTGCAGTTCGTCCACTAATTTCATCCGCAAATCCCCATCCGTCAGACCGCTCATGTCGTAATAGGCCAGGTTGTCGAATTCGTAGCCGGGGTCGTAGGAAACCATCATGCGGTACTGCCGCCCCACATTCACCAACAGGCACAAAAGAAAGGCGAACACGGCGAACTGAACGGCCAGCAAGGCCAATTTCCAAGTCTTCTTGTTCTGCGAAAAACGCCTGAACACATCCGACACCGGAATCCGCGCCATGAACACGCCCGGCAGGATACCGGTAACGAACATCAGCGCAAGGCATATCACCGCCAGCCCCCACGAACTTTGCGCGCCCAGCAGGGTGGAGACCTTCACCCCCAGCAGTTCGTATATCCACCCGCGGGCGGCCAGCACCAACAAGGCCGACAGGCACAGGGCCAGCAGGGTATGCACCGCCGTTTCGGCAAACACCTTGCGGCATATCGCGCCCTTCCCCGCCCCATAGGTCTTGTGCACGGCCACTTCCCTGCCCCGGTTCACGATGGAGGAAAGGCTGATGAGTGCGTAGTTGAGCATGGCCGTGGCCAGCAGCGCCACCGCAAGCAAAAGCATCATGGCATGGCGGGCGCGCAGATCCTCGTTTATCAGGTAACGGTCGCGCAGAGGCCACAGTTCGTACTGCATCGAATAGCCCGCCGCGTGCATTTCCTCCGGATCCACATGGCGCGCCATCATCTCGTCCAAGGCACCGCGCAGGGATTCAGGCGCTACGCCCTTCTGCAATTTCACCACGCCCGTGTAGCGGTCGTTGCCCACCCAGTTGCTGAGGCTCCACTCGCCCATCAGGCCGCAGGAACCGATAACGTCGCGCCGGAACAATGAATTTTCGGGCATGTCCTCATACACGCCGCCCACGGTAAAGGTCAAACCCTCCATCGATTCCACCGACAGCCGTTTGTCCAAGGCCGCCTCCACGCCGCCCAGCTTCTCGGCCAGCGAGCGGGAAATCATCACGTCCGTCAATCGGGCAAGCACTTGCTTGGGATTCCCGCCGCCCAGCAGTTTTACCGGAAACAGGTCGAAAAAGTTGGAGTCGGCAAGATTGATGGCCAAGTCGGTGGTGATACGGTGCCCCTCCCCGTCCACCAAAACGGTGTTGACCCCCAGGATGGGCGTGTAGCGGATGGCGTCTTCCACGCCCGGAATCTCGGCCTTCACGCCCGCCGGCACCCCGCCGCTCACGTTGAACGTGGTCTTTTCGGCTTCCTGATTGAGCGAATAGCGGTTCGCTATCAGATACAGCCGGTCGGCATCGGGCCAGAAAGCCTCGAAGGAGCGTTCGAAGAACACCTGCGCCAACAGGACCAGGCTCACCGCCAAGCCGATGGCCAGCGACACGATTTTCAACACATTGTACCTGCCTTTCCTGAACAGGGTACGGAACGCCATCCGTATATCTTTCATGGTATGGTTTTTTGGGGGATTAGTTCAGTATCAACACGTCGTGCCCGCGGAAACTTTCGTAGCCCGACACAATCACTTTCTCGCCCGCTTCCAGGCCGTCCAGCACCTCGTAGTACTGCGGGTTCTGACGGCCTATGCGGATATTGCGCTTGTAGGCCTTCTTTCCGTCGGCGTCCAGCACGTAGATCCAGCTTCCGCCCGTGCTCTGAAAGAAGGTGCCCTTGGGTATCAGCACGCTTTCGGCGCTCTGCCCCAGTTCGAGGTTGATGTAGTAGGTCTGACCGCTGCGTATGTTTTCGGGGCGGGCATCGGTGAACACGAAATCGGTGCGGAACTTGCCCGACCGCACTTCGGGATAGATCTTGCGCACCGCCAGCGAGAAACTCGCGCCCTGCCGCTCGAAGGTGGCGGTAAGCCCCGTGTGCACGCGGTCTATGTAGTGTTCGTCTATCTGCGCCTGTATCTTGAAATCCGAAAGGTCGTTTATCTGCCCTATCTTCTGCCCCGCCATCACGTTCTGCCCTAATTCCACATCGAGCAAGCCCAGTTCGCCGTCTATCTGCGAACGGATATCGAGCTGCGCCTTGCGCTCCCGCACCAGACGCAGGTTGCGCCGCATGTTGGCCAGACTGTTTTCCATCTCTTCCATCTGAATGCTGCGCGAAAGGGAATCCTGCTTGAGCCGGCGGTCCACCAAATCGTATTTGCGGCTGGCCAGTTCGTAGTCTTCCTTGGCCTTAAGATACACTTCCCTGGCCACCAAGTCTTCTTCGTAGAGGCGTTTCTGCTGTTCGTAGGCGCGGCGGCTGCGCGAAATCTCCATATCTAATTGCAGGCGTTCGGTAAGGTTGTTGAGCCTGTCCTGCTCCATGGCCACCTGAGTGTTGCGCAGAAAGTTCTGCTTCTCGGCCAACTGCGCCTCGGCGTCTAAAATCTGTAGTTCCAGGTTCGAATTGGAAAGCCGCACGATCACGTCGCCTTTCTTTACCTGCGCGCCTTCTTCCACCACTTTCTCGCGCACGATGCCGCCTTCCTCAGGGCTTATCTGCACGATGGCGATGGGTTGAACCTGCCCGTCCACGCGGATAAAGTCGTTGAACTCGCCCCGCGTCACCTCCATCACCGAAATGCCGCGCCGCTCCACCCGCAAGGTGGAGGAATGGTTGCCGAAAATCACCCACAGCAGGAGCAACAGCACCACGCCGCCCCCCACGATATAGGGGATGTGTTTCTTGCGGATGCCTTTTTTCTTTTCCAATATGATGTCCATGGTCGTTGATTTTAATAAAGTGAACCTGACTTATAATAATTCACCGTCCTACGCCGCATCTCCAGCATCAAAACCCGCTGCAAAAACTCGGCCTGCGACTGCAGGAGCGCGTTGGCGCGGGTCTGCACATCCAGAGGCGTCACCAAGCCTTCCTCGTACTGGCGGAGCGCAATCCTATACGAAAGGGAATCGCTCTCCACCTTGCGTTGCATCTGCAAGGCTTCCTTGGCGTAGCCCTCGCAGTCCATCAAGGCCTGATCTATGAGGTCGCGCAGCTGGCGCAGCGATTCGTTCTCGTTCTCGCGGGCAATGAACATATCGTTGCGCGACTTGCGCAGGGCCGTGTTGCGGCTCAACCCGTCGAAAATGGGAATGTTCACGCCCACGGCCACGTATTCGCCCATGTTGTTGCGGAACTGTTTCTTGAAACTCTGGGTATAGCCGTCTATATAGTCGGTGTTCCAGCCTGCCTGCACGTAGATGTTGGGCATCATCGCCCCGATACGCATCTTGTATTCCAGTTGCGCCGCCCTTGTGCGGTATTTGGCCTGCAGGGCGGAGGGATTGGCGGTCTGGGCGCGTTCGAAAATCATGTCCGCGTCTTCCTCGAACGCCATCAGGGGAATTTCGGGCAGGACGCTGTCCAAGGCCAGTTCCTTGCCCGCGGGATAGTTCATCACCTGCTTCAGGGTCAGGAGCGCGCTGCGGTAAAGGTTCCGCTGATGGGTCAGGTCGTAGTCGTCGGCCGCCACCTGGCTTTCGAACTGGGCCACATCCGCCTTGCCGCGCAGACCCAATTCTTCCTCGCGCCTCACCTTTTGCAGGTTGCGTTCGCTCTCGTGCAGCTTGAGTTCCGAAAGACGCGCCGTCTCGCGGTAATACACCGCATCGGCAAAGGCCTGCATCGCGTTCATGGCGGCCTCGGCTTCCAGGCGTTGAATCTCGTTCCTTCCCATTTTCAGGTTGGAGGATGCCAGCATCCACTGCTTTACGTAACGCCCGCCGTTAAAGATGGGCAGCGCGGCCGAAAGCCCGTAGGAGTTGTAGAAGTTGCGCTCGTCTTTGTAGGTGTTGGTGATGGGGTCGATGGAACGCCCGAAGCTGTATTGCGCCCCGATGCTGCCGCTTACCGAAGGGAAGAAGGAGGCGATGGCCTGGTCGCGGTCGGCCTGATAGGAAGCCGTTTCGTAGCGTTGCCGCTTTACCGCGTAGGAATTCTCGGCGGCAAAGCGCATGCAGTCTTCCATTGTCCAGAGGGTCTCGCTGCCGGAATCGGTTGCGGAGGCCGACGACGTGGCTTCCGCCGCGGTTCCTGCCGCCACGAAACATCCCGCAAGGCAGAGCGCCGTCAAAACATATCTCTTATCTCTTTTCATTTTCTCTCGTCGATTCAAAAAGGATTTCGAAGCGGAAGCCGGATCCAGACCGAGCCGAATCCGGAACTTCCGTCTCTTATCCTAATCAGCTCTGCCCTTATTTAATGGCAAAGTGCGTGCCAAAGATGTAATTAAAAGAAAATCAATAGCAAGAAAAACAACCGTCATATAAGAGTGTCTAATTCTTAGACAACGGCTGTCTAAAAAGCGGACAGATAATTTTGCCACTTGAAATTTTGTTCGTAATTTTGCAAACAACAAACAAAACGAATACATGCCTAACGTTGACATAACAGCAGACCAAGAGCAACTGGCACGCTTTGCCAAGGCGATGGGGCATCCTACACGGATTGCGATACTGCGCTTCTTGGCCGAACAGGAAACATGCTTCTTCGGCGACATTCACGAAGTGCTTCCCATTGCCAAAGCAACGGTCTCTCAACATTTAAAGGAATTGAAAGATGCGGGACTGATACAGGGCACCATCGAGCCGCCCAAGGTAAAATACTGTATCAATAGGGAGAATTGGAAATATGCGAGCCAATTGTTCTCGCAGATGTTCGCCGATTATTATCCGGACAAAAAGAAAAGCTGCTGTTCATAAAGCAGTTTTTTTACCCATAATGTTCGTAATTCGGCGAACTACAAAAGGTAAAGAAGAAAGGCTAATCCTATGAAGACTTTGTTTTATACGATAGGTATCGCGCTCGCTTTCGGGGGGCTCATTTCCTCCTGTCAGCCGGACTACATCGAGGACACGGAAAACATCGAGACCGATACGATTACTTTTAGAGGTCTTACGGCTTCACGTGATTCGGCCTGTATGTACGATACCATTGTCATCAGCGCGGATGCCGAGGGAGAGAACCTGAACTACAAATGGCAGCGGGCGAAAGGTTCGCTCGTGCCGCTGAAAGAGGATCCTTCCAAGGCTTATTTCTGGGGATGCTTTACTTGCGTGGGTTGGCTTACCGTTTCGTGTACGGTCTATGATGAATATGGTTCCTACACCAAGGATATCGAGGTGTTTGTGAAGAAATGCAGACGGGCAAAAGAATCGGAAAAATGAAAAGGAAAGCGTTCATACTATCGTTGATATTGTCTGCCGCGGCTTGCCGGGCTCCTGCTTGGGCACAATGCTGTGGGGCAGGCAACCCCATTTCCTCGGCCAACGGCGAAACAGCGGTGCGGAAAGGAAACCTTCTGGTAGCCTTGGATTACAGACACAGTGAATCCAACCGATACTATGAGGGTAGCAGGGTCTCAAACTACGATTTTCCCGGAAAAATCAAGGGTGCAGGCTATGATTTCATGACTTTCGGTGTCGGATACGGTATCGTTTCGTGGTTGACCGCCCAAGTGCAATTGGGCTATTACATCAACAAATACGAACGTTACAATTCCGATTTGTTTCAGGATGTGGCGGTAAACGGCATCGGTGATCTCTCGTTGTCGTTGGATTTTACGGCCTATCGAAGTGTCGGCAAGGGTATAACGGTCAATCCGTACATCATGGTTAAATTTCCTGTCGGCAAGTTCGATTGTGAGAAGGATGGCGTCAAGCTGCCGATCTCCATGCAACCTTCATCAGGAAGTTACAAATACACGGCCGGTGTTTACCTCGCCTGGTCGCCTTTGAGAAAATTCTATTTCACGACGAATGATTTTTTTGAATATGCCCAAAGAATCAAGTCGCGGAATTTCGACTACCAATACGGAAGCTTACTCTATCTGAACGTGGCGGGTTTCTACAGAGTCATCAAACAACTCGACGTAGGGGTCATGATGGCCTACGAAACCAAGGGAAGGGCCAAAAGCGACAATCAACCTTTGGTGGGCACCGTATATCATCAAATAAAACTGATTCCGTCTGTCGCCTATCGGCCTATCAAATCGCTTACCCTGTCGATACTGGCGGATATTCCCGTGTGGCGGAAGGTGGAAGCCATGCAGATAGCCAACACTTGGGCGATTGAAGCAAAGATTACATACAATATCAAAATCAATAAATCATGAAACGATTAGCCTGTTTTTTAATGCTGGCACTTATGGTGGTTCCGTTTGTGTCGGGCTTTGCGCAACAAGCAAAAGTTGCGGAAAAAGAATCCGCCCCGGTTGTGGAGGTCTTGTACTTCCATGGGGCGCAACGTTGCCGCACGTGCGTGGCCTTGCAGAATGCGGCAAAAGAAGTGGTCGATGCCAAATTTTCCAAAGAACTTAAATCGGGACGTGTCGCGTTTCGCGAAATCGATCTTTCGTCCAAAGAAGGGGGAAAATTGGGCGACAAGTACGAAATCGCATGGTCTTCCTTGATTATCGTAAGGCATGAAGAGAAAAAAGAAAAGGTGGCCGACCTTACAGATGATGGATTTCGCTATGCGGTCAACAACAAGGATAAGATACAGTCGCTGATTGCGCAAAAGATTTCAGAATTCTTAAAATAGCGTGAAATGGAATGGTTGCAAAACTTGCTCGACAATAGCACGGCACCGGCCCTGGCGGCCTTCCTTTTGGGCTTGCTCACGGCGGTCTCACCCTGTCCGCTGGCTACGAATATCGCCGCCATCGGATTTATCGGCAAGGATATCGAGAACCGCCGCCGGATTTTCCGCAACGGACTTCTATACACGCTTGGCCGTGTCATTGCCTATACGGCGCTGGGCATCGTATTGATTCTGCTATTGAGAGAGGGTGCGAGCCTGTTCGGTATTCAGAAATTTATCGGTAGGTACGGCGAACTTATCCTCGGCCCCGCCTTGTTGGTTATCGGCATATTTATGCTGTTCGGCAATAAGCTTAAACTCCCCTCTTTCGGGTTCAAGGGCAATGGAGAGGGCTTGGCCCGCAAAGGCGGCTGGGGCGCGTTCCTGCTCGGTATGTTGTTCGCCATGGCGTTTTGCCCGTCGAGCGGCATATTTTACTTCGGAATGCTGATTCCGATGTCCGCGACAGCGACCGCCGGCTATCTGTTGCCCGTACTCTTTGCCGTCGCCACCGCCTTGCCCGTTTTAATCGTTGCCTGGATACTGGCGTTCAGCGTACAGCGCATCGGCAGTTTCTACGGCAAGATGCAGTCGGTTCAGAAGTGGCTGAACCGGATTGTCGGGGGCATATTCGTGCTTATCGGCATGTATTACATCATCATACTGCTATAAAAAGAGGGGAAATCATAGTTATGAACACTTTACTTGAAACCTTGAAATATTTCGTGACCATCACGTGCGAGTTGATCGCCCTTTTCCTGTTGATCAGCGCGGCGGTGGAAATCATCCTGATGTATATCCCTCAGGACAAGATCAAGAAATGGCTCTCCGGGCGCGGCCTGCTCGGCAATATAATGGCGGCCGGATTCGGTGCCCTCACGCCGTTCTGCGCCTGCTCCACCATTCCGATGACGGTCGGTTTCCTTCATGCCTGTGTTCCGTTCGGCAGCACCATGTCTTTCCTGATAGCCTCTCCGCTGCTCAATCCGATCATCATAGGTATGCTGGGTGCCATGGTGGGAATAAAGGCCATGGCCATTTATTTCGTCATCGCCTTTATCGCTGCGGTGCTTTTCGGTTTTATCCTGGAAAAAATGGGGATGCAGAAGTATGTGAAGCAGGTACGCCTCCGGAACGGGCATCCCCAAACCGGAGAAAACAGAAGGGCATGGCCGATAAAGCGCAAATTGCGGGAGGCCTTCGTTTCGGCCTGGAACAGTCTGCGCCCGATCTTGGGCTACCTGCTGATAGGCGTTGCGCTGGGTGCCGGCATCTACGGCTATATGCCGCAAGACTTCGTGATGAAAATAGCCGGACCCGATAATCCATTTTCCATTCCCGTAGCCGCCGTATTGGGCATCCCGCTCTATATCCGTGCAGAGACCGCCATTCCCATCGGGGTGGCTCTGATGAGCAAGGGCATGAGCGTCGGAACGGTTATCGCTCTGGTAATCGGGGGTTCGGGTATGGCGATACCGGAAATGACGATGCTTGCCGGTATTTTCCGTAAAAAATTGGTAGCCATGATTGTTGCCGTGATTTTCCTCACGGCGGTGATCGCGGGCTATTTATTCAATGTCTTACTTTAAATTTCATCTCCAATGACGACGAAAAAAGGAAACAAAAAAGGATTTTGGGCCTCGTTGTTCTCGCCGAAGCCCTGTTCTTGTTCGTGCGACGACAACTTGATCATCGAAGAGAGTGCAGAGCCGGCAACACTTTGTGCCTGCGAAGGCGGAACCGCCGCCACCCAAACGGAAGTAAAAGAGATTAAGGTACTTGGGCCGGGCTGTTCCAAATGCAAGACCGCCTTGCGCACCATCGAGAAGGTAATCCACGACCATCACCTGGACGTAAAGCTCATCAAGGTTGACGATATGGCGGAGATCGTGAGCTATAAGGTTATGGCCACGCCTGCCATCGTGGTGGACGGTGTGGTCAGAATCAAGGGACATGCGCCTTCCGAAAGCGAGGTAAGACAGATGCTCGGCATTTAAAACGATACGGAGATGGACACAAGGAAAGAACTGAAAACTCTCTTTTGGATCATCGCTGTCTTTACGGCGGTATTTTTTCTGCCGATTGGAAGCGAACGGTTCATGACCTCCATCGGCGCGACCCTCGACCTCGCCAAATGGTATGCCCGGGAACATGTCGTGCTGTGTCTGCTGCCCGCGTTCTTCATCGCGGGGGTCATCGCCGTATTCGTAAGCCAGGGCTCGGTACTGAAGTACTTCGGGGCGAACGCGAAGAAATGGCTGTCTTACACGGTGGCGGCTGTTTCGGGCGGTATTCTGGCGGTATGCTCGTGCACCATCCTGCCGCTTTTCACGAGCATTTACAAACGTGGCGCGGGATTGGGCCCGGCTATCGCCTTTCTCTATTCCGGCCCGGCCATCAGCATCCTGTCGATTATTCTCACAGCGCGGATCTTAGGCGTTGAAATGGGATTGGCGCGCATTATCGGGGCGGTGCTTTTCTCCGTCGTTATCGGACTGGTGATGTCGTTCATCTTCCGCAAGGAGGAGAAAGCCAAGAAAGAGGAGCAGATGAATATCGTGCCGCCACCCGAGAAACGCCCCATGTGGCAGACCTCGTTTCATTTCTTTACATTAGTCTTGATTCTCGTGTTCGCCAACTGGGGCGCACCCGACGCCTCCGATACGGGCTTGTGGCACAGCATCTTCACCTACAAATGGTACATCACCGGAGTGTTGTCGCTCCTGCTGTGCGGTTCGCTTGTCAAGATACTGAAGCTGAGTGCCTTGTGGGTTCTTCTCGGAGCGGTGATAACGGTTGTTTCGGCCATCCTCGCCAATCTGTTCATCGGCAACGTGAAGTTAGTTCCGCTCGTTCCGATGCTTGTAGCCATTGCCGCATTGTCGGTTATCCTGTTGTTTGACAAACGGGACGAGGAAAACCGGGAATGGGCGTTGTCTTCCTGGGGATTCGCCAAACAGATTCTGCCCTTGCTGGCCATCGGTGTGGTTACGGCGGGTTTCCTGTTAGGTTCGACGCACGACGACACGGCTATCGCGGGCCTCATCCCGAACCGTTGGATTGAATGGGCGGTTGGCGGCAATTCGCTGTTGTCGAACTTCTTTGCCAGCTTTACGGGGGCTTTCATGTATTTCGCCACGCTGACCGAAGTTCCCATTATCCAGGGCTTGCTGGCCTCGGGCATGGGTAAAGGTCCTGCCTTGGCCTTGCTGCTGGCCGGACCATCGCTGTCGCTTCCGAATATGTTGGTGATACGTGGCGTCTTGGGCACGAAGAAAACAGCCGTCTATGTGGCGCTCGTCATCGTCATGGCAACCCTTTCGGGCTTCGTGTTCGGAAATATTTTCGGATAGCGCGGCGGCCTTAGCGGCAAACACTTCCCACCCATTTTGTGTAAGCCATACACATTTTTCGGACGAATTTTGTGTATGGCTTACACATTTTGGGGATGAACCTTAAGGGAAAAGCAAGGTAAAGACGGTGCTTTCATCGTCCGATTTCAGGCTGATGGAGCCGCCCGAGAGGCGCATCAACTGACGGGAAACCGCCAGACCAATGCCGCTGCCGTCGGTCTTGGTGGTAAAGAAAGGCAGAAAGATTTCGTCGGCCAGTTCGGGCTCTATCCTGGGGCCGTTGTTGCCGATTTCGATATGCACCGCACCCGACTCATCGCCGTAGGCGTGCACCGTAATCCTCCCGTCCGTGCGCTCCTTCCCGATGGCCTGACGGGCATTCTTCAAGATATTGAGCACCACCTGCCCGATAAGGCGTTCATCGGCATACACCATCAAATCGGCCGGTTCCACGCTCATCCTCAGCTCCACTTCCGGCAGCCCCGCGGCCTGATGCCGCGTCAGTTCCAGCATCCGCTTCAGGAAACCGTTCACGTAGAAAAGCGCCGGTTCCGGTTCGGGCAGACGGGTGAACTTGCGGTAGGATTCCACGAAAGCGAGCAGGCCTTTGCCCGTGTCGCGTATGGTCTGCAAGCCCGTGCGCAGGACGGCATCCTCACCGGCGTAGTTGTGCAGCAGCGTGTCGCTCAAAGACGTGACGGGCGTTACCGAGTTCATGATTTCGTGCGTCAACACCCGCGTGAGCCTTATCCAGGCATCCACTTCCTTTTCATCCAACTCGTTCTCGATATCGTTCAACGCCACGATTCGCAAGCGTTTTTGGCCTATCTGCGCTTCCGAAACCCGCACCGCCACCTGCATCTTGCCGCGCTCACTTTGAATTTGAACCGTTTGCGAACCGCCGTTCCCCAACGTGGAGACGGCCGAGGCCAAATCGCCGCACAAACGCTCCAACTGCCGCAAATCCCGCAGCATGCCCACGCCCAACAGTCTGGAGGCCGCCTTGTTATACTGCACCACCGCGTTGCTTTCGTCCAACACGATAATGCCCGTCTCCACGGTCTGCAACACCTGTTCGTAAAAGATTTCGTTCTGCCTTATCTCCTGCTTGGTGCCGGAAATGATCCGGGCGATGCGGTTCAAGGTCTGATTGAACTCCCGATGATGACGGCCGCCCTTGCTTTCGGGAAATCGGAAGGTGTAGTCGCCGTTTTCCACGGCTTCGAGCATCAGGTTTATTTTCTCCCGCAACTTCATCACAGCCCGTATTTCTTGATTTTACTATACAGGGTCTGACGGGCGATGCCCAGCGCGTTGGCCACCGCCGAGAGGTTGCCGCCGTGCTTGGCGATGGCGCGTTGAATCATGAGGCGTTCCATGTCTTCGATACGCATGTCGTCCGATTCCGCCGCATCGGCCTGCACTGCCGCAGGCTTGCGGTTCAGTTCGAAATCGGACGCGCCCAGCACCTCGCCATCGGCCATAATCACGGCGCGTTCCATCACATGCTCCAACTCGCGGATATTGCCCGGCCAAGTGTATGCTTTCAGCGCGTTCAGAGCCTCGGCGCTCAGCGAAACGCCGGGTTTTCCGTAGCGGGCGCCGTAGTGTTCGGCAAACATCCTGGCCAAGGGCTCTATGTCTTCCTTGCGCTCGCGCAGGGCGGGTATCGGCAGGGTGATGGTATCGATGCGGAACAGCAGGTCGTCGCGGAACTCGCCTTTCTTCACCATATCGGACAGGTTACGGTTGGTGGCGCAGATAAAGCGCACGTCCACGGTAAGGGGTTCGTTGCTGCCCACCCGCACGATGTTCTTGTATTGCAGGGCGGTAAGCAGTTTGGCCTGCAGGGGATAGGAAAGGTTCCCGATTTCGTCCAGGAAAAGCGTGCCTTCGCGGGCGGTCTCGAACTTGCCGGCGCGGTCCTGCCGGGCATCGGTGAACGCGCCCTTCACGTGGCCGAAGAGTTCGCTTTCGTAGAGCGATTCGGTGATGGCGCCCATATCCACTGTCACGAAGGGTTTCCCGTTGCGGTCGGACTGCCGGTGTATCTCGGCCGCCAGCATGCCTTTGCCCGTGCCGCTCTCGCCGGTGACGAGCAGGTTGGTGTCGGTGGAGGCAATTTTTTCCACCATCAGGCGAATGCGTTCCATGGCCGCGCTCCTGCCCCAGAAGAACGGGGGTTTGCTGTCGGAGGCGGATGCCGGGGCGGATTTGGGTTCATGCCCTTTCTTGTGCTGACAGGCGTTTTGCAGGCTGGCCAGCAGTTTCTCGTTGGTGAAGGGCTTCACCACAAAATCGGCCGCGCCTTCCTGAATGCCGCGCACGGCCAGGTCGATGTCGGCGTAGGCGGTAAAGAGCACCACCTCGGTGGAGGGGCTGCGTTTCTTGATTTCCCGAAGCCAGAAAAGCCCTTCGTTGCCGTTGTTGATGCCGGCGTGAAAGTTCATGTCGAGCAAGACCGCATCGGGCCTGTCGCTCTGCAACACAGCGGGAATCCGGTTGGGGTCGGAAAGCGTGATGACCTTGCCGAAACAAGGCCGCAACAGCATCTCCACCGCCGTAAGCACCGCTGCATTGTCGTCAACTACTAAGATGGTTTGTTTGGGTTTCATTATGCCTATTCTCGTGCAAAAGTACTAATTTCCCCACGGCATCACCTCAATTTTTCCTACCTTCGCGCCCGATTTTCAAAACCCCGATTTTCGAGACCATGAAACGCAGTCTAATTGCTTTGGCTTTGGGCACGTTCGCCCTGGGAATCACGGAGTTCGGCATGATGGGGATTTTGAGCGACGTGGCCGACAGCCTGCAGGTGAGCATCGTGCAGGCGGGGCACCTTATCTCCACCTACTCGCTCGGGGTGGCCGTCGGCTCGCCCCTGCTGCTCTTCCTGCGCAAGATGCCGCTTAAAACGGTGATGATTGTGCTGAGCCTCGTGATTTTCGGCGGAAACCTGCTGGCCGCGCTCTTGCCCAACTACACCACGCTGCTTTGCGCCCGATTCATCGCCGGACTGCCGCACGGAGCCTACTTCGGGGCGGGTGCCATCGTGTGCTCGCGCATCGCCGAACAAGGCCGCGGGGCGCAGGCGGTGGCCTTTATGGTGGCCGGCATGACGGTGGCCAACGTAATCGGCGTACCCAGTTCCACCTTCCTGACCCACCTCTTCAACTGGCGGGTGGCCTTCGGCGGCGTGGCCCTCATCGGACTGTTTACCTTCCTCTGCCTGCGGAACTGGCTGCCCTATCTGCCGGCACTTCCCGACCAAGGCCTCAAAGGGCAGTTCAACTTCCTGCGCAAACCCGCGCCCTGGCTTATCTACACGGGGATTTTCTTCGGTCAGGCGAGTGTCTATTGCTGGTTCAGCTATGTGGAGCCGATGATGACGCAGATAAGCGGGTTTTCCTCAGCCTCGATGACGTGGATCATGATGCTGGCCGGATTGGGCATGGTGACGGGGAACCTCTCGGCGGGGAAACTGGCCGACCGCTACCGTCCCTCGCTCGTAAGCGGATGCATCGCCGCTTCGTTGATGGTGGTGATGCCGTTGATTTACGTGCTTTCGCCCTTCAAGATTCCCTCGCTGGCGCTTACCTTTCTTGCAACCGGTGCCTTATTCGGTATCGGCGGCCCCCTGCAGTACCTTATCGTGCGCTATTCCAAAGGGGGCGAGATGTTGGGCGGCGCCGGCATCCAGATTGCCTTCAACGTGTCGAACGCCGTGTCCGTTTCCATAGGCGGACTGGCCATCGACCACGGTTTCGGCCTCGCCTCCCCCGCCCTCGTGGGCGTTCCGTTCTGCATCGTGGGCGCGGTTGCGCTGTTCTGGCTGTACGGAAAATACGACCGGGTGGCGTAGCCTGTTTCAGCCCGCCGTTTTCCTCTCGGTTTTAGCAAATTTTGGGTGATTATTCCTCTCGGTTTTTACAGACCTCTCAACCAACGCTCCACATTCTTACAGACGGCGTCCCATTTCTGCAATACCGTGTATGCCTTTAATTCTTCCGCTGTCAAAGATTCTTTCTGAGGTCTTCCGTATTCAATCCGCGACATGGCGTTCCTGCATTGATTCCGCACCTTGCTCAGCCTTATCCGTGAACTCACACTCTCTGTATTGGGAAACCAACGGTAAGCCTTGCGCAAACAATCATATGCCGATAGCATAGCCAGCAAAGAGGTGCGCTTCACATCCATATCTCGTAGTTGTACTTGATTAACTAATCCCTAACCAAACAAAAATACGCAAAAACGCGATACGGTCCGTTCGCCTCCGAATTGCTGTATAATTGAATCGATTTCAGTCTGGGGAATCCGGTGAATTTCGTCAATAAAGGCGGTTTAGCGGAGGTATTTGCCGACTTGGAACTGATATCCTCCGAACACGACAGAATAACGGTCTATCCTCTATGCGCTTCCCTCCATCGGGGCGTAAAGGGTTATGAGTGCACCCCAAAAGCAAGACAAGTATATCGCTTTATTGAATGAAAGAATGGGGAGGTTGAAATGAACACCAAGGCCAAAGGTTATATTTAGGATCCATTGCGGCGGCCACGTATGGGCTGAACCCGCTGTTCGCGCTGCCGCTCTGCAAGGCGGAACCCGCCCTGGATTCGGTGCTGTTTTTCCGCCACCTGTTCTCCTTGCCCATTCTGGCGTTGATGATTAAGCTGCGTGGACGCGCTGTTCTGGCTCTATGGAAAATACGACCGGGAGGCGTAGCCTGTTTCAGCCCGCCTCTTTCCTCTCGGTTTTGTCAAATTTTGGGTGATTATTCCTCTCGGTTTTTACAGACCTCTCAACCAACGCTCCACGTTCTTACAGGCGGCGTCCCATTTCTGCAATGCCGAGTATGCCTTTAATTCTTCCGCTGTCAAAGATCCTTTCTGTAGTCTTCCGTATTCAAACCTCGCCACCGCTTCCCGACATCGATACCGGATTCGATACAGCCTTATACTTGTTCTCGCTGTTTCTTTTTTGGAAAACACATTATAAACTTTACGCAAACAAGCATGAGTCATAAACATGGCTTGCATCGCCGTATGTATCAAATCCTCCATATCACATATTTATACCTGATTGTCTAATCGCGTAACTAAACAAAAATACGCAAAAACGCGATACGTTTCCCAACAAAAGCAATTCGCATCTCTTCTAACTTCATTCGAGCCCTTTGAACAAACGGCAATCACGCTCATAGATTCAACATTCAATAACTGATAAATTTTCCTTTCAGCTTATTGCCCATCAACAAAAAAAGCCGGGAACCAAGGCTCCCGGCTTCCACCAAAATTACTTGTAGATTCGCTTAGAAAATCCCTTTCAGCACGCTGTCATCCACCAAATTCGGCAGGGTAACCTTGAGCCGCGGCTCTACTTCCATGGCGCGTTTGATGGCGAACATCGCGCCCTCGTTGCGGGCCCAGGAGCGGCGGGAGATGCCGTTGTTCACGTCCCAGAAGAGCATGCTGCGCAGTCTGCGGTCGGCGTCCGCGCTGCCGTCGAGCACCATGCCGAAACCGCCGTTCATCACTTCGCCCCAGCCTACGCCGCCGCCGTTGTGGATACTTACCCAGGTGGCGCCGCGGAAAGAGTCGCCGATTACGTTCTGCACCGCCATATCGGCACAGAACATGGAACCATCGTAGATATTGGAGGTTTCGCGGTAAGGCGAGTCCGTGCCCGACACATCGTGATGGTCACGACCCAGCACCACCGGCGCGCTCAGACGACCGCTCTTGATGGCTTCGTTGAAAGCCGCCGCGATACGGGTACGGCCTTCGGCATCGGCATAGAGGATACGCGCCTGCGACCCCACCACCAGTTTGTTGGCCTTGGCACCCTTGATCCACGTGATGTTGTCGTGCATCTGCTGCTGTATCTCAGCGGGCGATTCCTTGGCGAGGCTTTCCAACACATCCATCGCCAAGTGGTCGGTAACGTCCAGGTCTTCCGGCTTGCCCGAGGTGCATACCCAGCGGAAAGGCCCGAAACCGTAGTCGAAACACATCGGCCCCATGATATCCTGCACATAGGAAGGATACTTGAACGTGCCGTCGGCCTTCATCACATCCGCGCCCGCATGGCTGCTTTCGAGCAGGAAGGCGTTGCCGTAGTCGAAGAAATACATGCCCTTGGCCGCCAACGCGTTGATGGCGGCCACCTGACGGCGCAACGAAGCGTAAACGGCTTCCTTGAACTTTTCGGGTTCCTCGGCCATCATGCGGTTGCTTTCCTCGAGCGAAAGCCCCACGGGATAATAGCCACCGGCAAAGGGGTTGTGGAGCGAGCTTTGGTCGGACCCCAAGTCCACCTGAATGTCGTGCTTCACGATATATTCCCACATATCCACCGCGTTGCCGAGATAGGCGAACGAGCGGGAGATTTTCTGCTCACGCGCCTTGGCCACGCAGGCAAAGAGTTCATCCAGGTTTTCATGGATTTCATCCACCCAACCCTGGTCGTGGCGTTTGTGCGCCGCCAGCGGATTGATTTCGGCGGTCACCGAAACCACGCCCGCGATATTGCCGGCCTTGGGCTGTGCGCCGCTCATACCGCCCAGACCGCAGGTAACGAACAGCGTTCCGGCGGCTTTCTTGCCGATACGGCGGGTGGCGTTGAGCACCGTGATCGTGGTGCCGTGCACGATACCCTGCGGTCCGATGTACATGTACGAACCGGCAGTCATCTGTCCGTATTGGGTAACGCCCAAGGCGTTGTAACGTTCCCAGTCGTCGGGCTTGCTGTGGTTGGGAATCATCATGCCATTGGTCACCACCACGCGGGGCGCATCTTTATGCGAGGGATAGAGCCCCATCGGATGTCCCGAATACATCACCAAGGTCTGCTCGTCGGTCATTTCCGAGAGGTACTTCATCACCAGGCGGTATTGCGCCCAGTTCTGGAACACCGCGCCGTTGCCTCCGTAGGTAATCAGTTCGTGAGGATGCTGGGCCACCGCCGGGTCGAGGTTGTTCTGAATCATCAGCATGATGGCCGCCGCCTGAGGGCTCTTGGCCGGATATTCCTCGATGGGACGGGCGAACATATCGTAGGTGGGACGGAAACGGTACATATAGATACGCCCGTACGTTTCCAGTTCGTGCGCGAATTCGGGCGCGAGCACCGCATGGTGCTTGGCGGGGAAATAACGCAGGGCGTTGCGCAGGGCAAGTTCCTTTTCGGCCTTGCTCAGGATATCCTTGCGCTTGGGCGCGTGGCTCACCGTTTTGTCGTAGGCACGCGGTTCGGGCAACACATCGGGAATGCCTTCCCGGATCGCCGCTTGAAAATCTGCTGTATTCATCGCTTTATGATTTTATTCCTTGGGTTTGTCTTTCTTCTTTTCCTTACGTCCGAACACCGAGATATGTACGTAGCGTTCGGGATTGATGCGCAGGTCCTGCAAGAGCAGGCTCAACTGCTTGCTCGATTTCTCGAGGTTTTCGTAGAGGGTGTCGTTGGTAAGCAGCTGCCCCACGCTTCCCTTGCCCGTATTCACGCCCATAAGAAGCGCTTCGGCCTGCGCGAGAGACTCTTTCAACGACCGCACCGCCTCACCCAATTCGGCCTTGGCCAAAGTGTCGCTGATGGCCGAGAAATTGGAGATGGCGTTCGACAGATCGCCCTTCTTGTCCTTGAGCATCTCGCTCAGACTCTCAATATTGGCGATCATCTTGTTGAGGCGCGGGCGGTTTTCAGCCAACATCGCGTTGGCCTGTGAGGTGATGCCTTCCACATTGGTAAGGCTGGCGTGGAGCGCGTCCAGACTTTCGCCCAAATCGCCCACCTTCTTGGTGTCCAGCACCGAGTTCATCTTGCCCAGAATGCTGTCCAACGAACCGAGGATGCTGCTTACCGTGCTTTCCATCGGAGCCAATTGAGCCATCAGGTCGGGGACCTGTCTGCCTTGCAGGGTCTGCCCTGACTTCATCATTTCCGCATTGTTGCCCAGATGCAGCACGATACCCGAACCACTCATCAAACCTAAGGATTCCAAGGATGCCACCGTACCCTGGGGAATGGGATATTTTTTCTTGATGCCGAGCGCAATCCTGATGTTATGGTCCGTTTCCGAAACGAACTCGATGGAGCTTACCCGCCCCACCTTCTTGCCGTTCACCACCACGGGCGAGGACACATTGATGCCGCCCGAATTCTCGAACACGGCGTAATAGGTGTTCTCGCTCGAAAGAAGGTTCCTACCCGCCAGAAAGAAGCACACCCATACGAAAAGGGCGATCACGGCGGCCGAAACCAAGCCGATCTTCCATTCCTTGGAAAACTTTATTTTCTTTTCCGTACTCATTGTCTGTCTGTTTTAAGTTTATCAAGAGCCTGCTGCAACGCCACCGGCTCCCCGTTTTCGAAAGCCGCCACGAATGCCGAGGCATAGCCCGCGTTCTTTGCTTCCTGGACGGCCTGCTTTATGCCTTCGAAGGTAGTTGAACGCGAATAATAGTATTTGTAGAGCGACTGTGTCTTGTCGTAATACTTGCTTAGATTTGAAAGCCCCTTGAAATTGTAGGGTTTAAGTTCCAGATCCTTGCTCGAGGCGGCCAGCTGCACCCGGAATTCTACCGTGCATTTCTTAAGGGTATCTGCCGGCCGGGGCTGCGGTTCGGGTTTCGCTTCCGTTTTTGGTTCTTGCTTGGATTCAGGTTTCGCTTCCGGTTGATTTTCCGGTTTGGATTCCGGCTTCGCTTCCTGTACGGGTTCCTCCTTGGCGAATTCAGGTGCCGCACTCTCGGCCCGTATCTCTTCGACGGGCGTTTCCTTTACGGGTGCCTGCGGTTTTTCCACGACCGGAGCCTGCGGCTGGGCAACGGGCTTAGGTTCAGCAGCGGGTTTCGGGTTTTCGGGAACGGGTTTCTCTGCAGGTTCCGGAGCGGGCGTGGATTGTGAAGCCGAACGTTTGTCGATGCGCTGCTTGTACTTGGAAAAGGATTCCAGCAGACACTTGGCCACCGTTTTCTGCCCTTCTTCAGACAGGAGGAATTTTTCTTCCTCGGGATTGCTCAAAAAGCCCAGTTCGGTAAGGATGGAAGGGCGGGCCGACTTCCACAGCACATAGAAAGGCCCCTGCTTGATTCCCCGGTTGGGCGAGGATGAAATGTTTTTCTTATAAAGCCCCTGCAGTTCCTGGGCGAAATAGACGCTGTTCTCGAAGCCCGCGTCCTGATGCACGGTGGCGGTAACCACATCCATCCAGCTCTGGCTGTAGTTCTTCTCGTGGTTCTGTTCCTGATACACTACGGCGTTCTCACGCTGCACCTCGGCTAAATTCGCGTCGTTTTTCTGCGCCCCCCGCAACCAGGTTTCCATGCCCCGCGCCGAGGTGGATTTGGCGGCGTTGCAGTGGATGGACACGAAAAGGTCGGCATGATGGTCGTTGGCGATCTGCCCACGTTTCCAAAGCTCGATAAAGCGGTCGTCGCTGCGGGTATAGACCACCTTTACGTCGGGAAACCTTTCCGTTACCATCTTGCCGAACTTGAGCGCCACAGCCAGCACCACGTCCTTTTCCCTTGCCTTCTTGCCCACGCAGCCAGGGTCTTTCCCGCCATGGCCCGGGTCTATAACCAAAACGTCCACCTTGTCCGACACCACCTGCGCCTTTCCCGGCATCAGCAGGCCGAGTACCAGCGGAAGCGTGCAGCACAGCATTCTCAAATAGTTCATCAACGGGCTGTCGTTTTATTAAGTTTGGGGATTTACGTAAATTTGCCCCTTATGCATTTTTGGCAAAAATACGCAAAATTTCGGGCATGCGGCTCTGCAAGATGAATCTCCACTCCCCTTGTTTCCTATCGTGGTTAACGGGATTGGCGCTCTGCTTTCTGTGTGCCTGTTCCGGCAGCCGCAACGCGGTGTCGGCCAACGCCCCCACCGTATCGCCCGCCGAAGCCCTTCCCTTGGGCGACACTGCGGCCGTATCGCCCCGCAACAGCCTTTCCCTGCCACAGGATTCCTCCGCATTGCCCCTTACGGACAGCCTTTCCGTCCCGTTTTCCGACACCACGGGCTTCGCCGCCGATTCCGCCGGTTTTCCCGACGGTTTCTCCGAAATCTCCGCCGACAGCACCGGCTTCCTCCACCAAAGCTCCACCATCGAAGACGTGCTGGACTACACCGCCGTCGATTCGGTGTATGTAGATTTGAACACCCGTATCGCGCACCTGTTCTCGGAAGCGGTGGTCAACTACAGCGGCTTTCACTTGGAATCGGACTATATGGAAGTGAACCTGCCCGGATCTGAAGTGCTGGCGCGCCCCACCTTCGACAGCCTAGGAATCGAAGTGGGCGTCCCCCATTTCGAAGACAGCAAGAACCAGTTCGACGCCAAGGAGATACGCTACAACTTCAACACCAAGAAAGGCATCATAAAAGACGTGATGACGATTCAGGAAGAAGTCTATGTACACGGCAACGTGGTCAAGAAATACGAAAACGACGTTTCGTTCATCAAGGGAGCGCGCTTCACTTCCTGCGACTTAGAGAACCCGCACTTCGACCTGCGGGCGTTCAAGGCAAAGGTGGTGCCGCAGAAGGCCATCATATTGGGTTCGGCCATGATGTTTATCGAAGACGTGCCCACGCCCTTAGTGCTGCCCTTCGCCGCCATCCCCAACCAGAAGAAGCACCGTTCGGGCATCCTTTTCCCCAGTTTCGGGCAGACCCGCCGCGCCGGTTTCTTCTTCAAGGGTTTCGGCGCCTACCTCAACTTTAACGACTACTTCGACCTCAAGGCGGAAGCCGACGCCTACACGGGAGGCAACTGGGAGATCCGCGCCGATTTCCGTTACGCGGTGCGCTACAAATTCAGCGGCGCCCTCAACTTCGGCTACTCATGGATCTACCAGGACGAACGCGGGCTTCCGCACCGCGCCCATCAGAACGGCTTCAAGATACAGTGGTCGCACTCGCAGGATTCCAAGGCCCGCCCCAACAGCCGCTTCTCGGCCAACGTGAACTTCACCAACAGTTCCTACAGCAAGTATTCGGGCAACCTGAGCGACTACCTTACCAGTTCCACCACCTCCAACATCTCATACTCGCTCGACTTCGCGCAGAAACTGCATCTGGCGCTCAATGCCTCGGCCGACTACAACACCTACACGCGGGCGTTCAACCTCACGCTGCCTACGGTGAGCCTCTCGGTGGACCAGCTCTACCCCTTCCGCCGCAAGAAAGCCGTGGGCAAGCGCCGCTGGTACGAGACCATCAGCTTCAACTACAGCCTGCTGGCGCAAAACAACATCCGCGCGTTCGACACCAACTTCTTCAGCCAGCAGACGCTGGACAACATGAACAACGGCATCAAGCAGACCGCCCGCCTGGCCAGCACGGTAAAGATATTCAAGTACCTGAACTGGACCAATTCGTTCGACTACAACGAAATGTGGTATCTCAACAACACCACCAAGGGCTACGATCCCGAACAGAACCTCATCGACATCAAGAACAAGGGATTCAAGACCACGCGCCAGTTCAGCTACAACACCAACCTCTCGTTCAACGTCTATGGAATCTTCAAGTTCCGCAAAGGCTGGATCAAGGCGTTCCGCCACGTAATGACCCCCACCGTCGGCATCACCTACCGTCCCGATTTCAGCAAGCCTTTCTGGGGCGCGTACGCCACCTACACCGACCCCAACGGCGTGGAGCACCTCTACTCCAAATACGCCAACAACATCTACGGCGGCCCGGCCTCCGGCATGGTGGGCAGCATCAACCTCTCGCTCAAGAACACCTTCGACATGAAGGTTCGCAGCAAGAAAGACACCGTGAGCGGTGAGAAAAAAATCAAGCTCATCGACAACCTTACCGTGAGCACCTCCTACAACATGGCTGCCGACTCCCTGCGCTGGGCGCCCATCACCATCAGCGCGCGCACCGTGCTGTTCCAGCGGCTCAACCTGAATGTGGGCGCGTCTTTCGACTTCTACAAGGCCGACAAGGACGGGCGGCGCTACAACGAATTCTTCTGGGTTGACAACAAATACAAGGGGCTGCGGCTCACCCGCACCGACCTTTCGGTATCGTTGGCGTGGAACCTGAACCCCAAGGCGACCCCCAAACAGAACGGGCAGACCCGGGAAAAGCCGCAGAGCCCCTACTACGCCTCCGACCTGTACGACCCCACCGACATCTTCCTGCAGCCGATCGACTTCAAGGCTCCGTGGAACCTCAACATCGGCTACAACCTAAACTACATCGTCACGCCCGACGCGCGCAACGGCAAGCTTAGCCACGACGTGGTGCAGACCATCACGCTTTCGGGCAATGTAAAGATAACCGACAAGTTCGACATCAATTTCGGCACCGGCTTCGACGTGCAGGCCAAGAAATTCACGATCACCACCATCAGCTTCAGCCGCGACCTGCACTGCTGGGAAATGGGCTTCTACTGGGTGCCTTTCGGCTACCGCACCGAGTGGAATTTCCACATACGCGTAAAGAGCGGCATCTTCCAGAGCCTCAAGGCGCAGAAGAGCAAGTCGTATATCGACAATTACTATTAGGCATGAACACGAAACCGCATTGGGGCTATCATCTTCTGGCGCTCGGCATCGTGACGGTATGGGGCTCCACCTTCGTTTCCACCAAGCTGCTGCTGAACCACGGGCTCAACCCGCAGGAAATCTTCTTTTACCGCTTTCTGCTCGCCTACCTGCTCATGGCCGTCTGCTATCCGAAGCAATGGCGTGCCAAGAGCGGAAAAGACGAGCTATTGTGCGCCCTGGCGGGAATTACGGGCGGCTCGCTGTATTTCTACACCGAAAATTCGGCACTCACCTACACCGCCACCAACAATATCGCGCTTATCCTCTGCATCGCACCCCTCGTTACGGCGCTCCTGTTACGCCTTTTCTCTCCTTCGGACACCTCGCCCCTGCGCAAACGGTTCTGGGCCGGCTCGCTCATCGCCCTTTCAGGAGTTGCCTGCGTGATATTGAACGGGCATTTCGTGCTGCACCTCTCGCCCAAGGGCGACCTGCTCTGCCTGGCCGCCGCACTCTGCTGGGGCTTCTACACGGTACTGGTCAAGAAACTGGAACGCGGCTACAACAACCTGTTCATCACCCGCAAGGTGTTCTTCTACGGACTGCTCACGATCTTGCCGCTCTATATCGGCTCGTTCCGGGCGGAAGACCTGTCGCTGCTGCAACGCCCCGCCGTGTTCGGGAACCTGCTCTTCCTAGGCATCGTGGCCTCCCTGCTCTGCTTTTTCTTCTGGAACAAGGTGCTCAAGAACCTCGACCCCATCCGGGCCACCAACTACATCTACCTCTCGCCCGTGGTAACGGCCACGGCTTCCTTTTTCGTGCTGCATGAACCGATAACGCCCGTCATGCTGCTGGGCGCGTCACTCACCATCGGCGGGGTCTATCTGGCCAGCCGCCGATAGATGTAAATATGGTTTGTAATAACTTTCTTAGTAATAACCTTGTTAGAATTGTTTTGTCTTTGAAAAAATTTTATTAATTTTGTGGTTTATGAATTTACTAACCATTTAATATTTTACCATTATGACTCAGAACATGCAATCAAGTACCAAGAAAAATGGACTAGGCGTAGCCGGATTTGTGTTAGCACTCCTATCGGCCATCTTTTGTTGGTTACCCGTTTTCAACTTTATCCTTTTTGGCCTAGGGCTTATATTTTCCTTTATAGGTGTATTCAAAACCCCTCGAGGTCTTGCCATTGCTGGCTTGGTGATCAGTTTATTGGCATTGATACCGATTATTGTACTTCTTGTAGGAGTAGGAGCTGCCGCCACACTATCATAATTTCAATATTAACACACCTTTCAAGAGCCGGAGGTAAATATGCTTACTTCCGGCTCTTTGTTTTTATATCCGTATGTTCTCTCTTATGACTTTCGACAAAATAAGTTACATTTGTGGTTTGTAGTTTTTGAAAAGGATTTGCCATGGAAACCATCGAAAGTGTCTTGATTCGCCTAACGACCCAAGCCGTCAAGCAATTGTTTGATTTTGAAGCGAAAGAAAGCAGCATACAGTTTCAAAAGACCGACCGTAAATTCGAAGGGGATATCACCTTGGTGGTGTTTCCCTTTGTAAAGGCAGCCGGGAAAAGTCCCGAGGAAACGGGCAGGCTGATCGGCGAATACCTCAAGGAAAACTGCCCCGACATCACGGCCTTCAATACCGTGAAGGGCTTCCTGAACCTATCGGTAAGCGACGCCTACTGGGTGAACCACCTGGACGCCCTGCGCCACGAAAAAGCGCCCGAAGCCAAGGGTTCCGAGCCCATCGTTATCGAATATTCTTCGCCCAACACCAACAAGCCCCTGCACTTGGGGCATATCCGCAACAACCTGCTCGGCTGGTCGGTGGCCGAAATCCTCAAGGCCAACGGCTATGCGGTAAAGAAGGTGAACTTAGTGAACGACCGCGGCGTGCATATCTGCAAGTCGATGTTGGCATGGCTACGCTGGGGCAACGGCGAGACGCCCGAAAGCTCGGGAATGAAAGGCGACCATCTGGTGGGCAAATACTATGTGATTTTCAGCAATCACCTCAAGGAAGAGACCGACAAGATACTGGCCGCCCACCCCGGCATGGAGAAAGACGAGGCCGAACGACAGACCCCGTTGATGCAGGAGGCGCAGGCCATGCTCAAGAAATGGGAGGACGGCGACGAAGAAATCCGCGCCTTGTGGCGGAAGATGAACACTTGGGTATATGCGGGTTTCGACGCCACCTATGCGAAATTGGGCGTGGACTTCGACAAGATTTATTATGAATCGGACACCTATCTGTTGGGAAAAAGCATGGTGATGGAAGGCCTCGACAAAGGCGTTTTGATACGCAGGGAAGACGGCTCTGTATGGGCGGATCTGCGCGATGAGGGATTAGATGAGAAACTTTTGCTGCGTAAGGACGGCACCTCGGTATATATGACCCAGGATCTGGGCACGGCGCGTCTGCGTCAGCAGGATTTCGATGCCGACCGCTTGATTTATGTGGTAGGTAACGAGCAGAACTACCACTTCGACGTGCTCAAGCGCGTGCTGCGCAAATTGGGCTATGCCTGGGGCGAGAAGATAACCCACCTTTCGTACGGCATGGTGGAACTGCCCGAAGGCAAGATGAAGTCGCGCGAAGGCACCGTGGTGGATGCCGATGATCTGATGGTGAAGATGACCGAGACCGCCCGCGAGACCAGCGAGGAAATCCGCGCCGCCAAAGGCATCTCACCCCAAGACGAGGACCGCGCGGAAATGGACAGGCTCTATTTCGAACTGGGCATGGGCGCGCTCAAATACTTTATCCTGAAGGTGGATCCGGTAAAGAATATGCTGTTCAACCCCAAGGAATCGATCGACTTTAACGGCAACACCGGCCCGTTCCTGCAATACACCCACGCGCGTATCCGTTCCCTGCTGCGCAAGAGCGGCTTCAATCCCGACGAGGCCATTGCCTACGACACCAAGGGATTGTGCATTTCGGGCAAGGAAAAGAGCCTGATCCAGAACCTGGCCGCCTACCCCGCCGTATTACGGCAGGCGGGCGAACAGTTCAGCCCCGCGCTGATCGCCAACTACCTCTACGACTTGGCCAAAGACTTCAACGGCTTCTATCAGGACACCAACGTGTTGCGCGAAGAAAACGAACAGTTGAAGGCCTTCCGCCTCGCCCTCGTGCAACAGACGGGGGTAACGCTCAAGAAAGGGCTTCACCTGTTGGGGATTACGGCGCCGGAGAGAATGTAGGCCTGAAAAACTGTAGCAATAATTAGATTTACAAAACAAACAGCCATACAATGAAAACCATAAAACTATTCATCATTCTCTTGTCACTCTCCTTGACTGTATGTGCCTGTGAGAAAGAAAAGAATTTCGAATTAAAACCTTACGACACATTCAGCATAAAGAACGGCTGTGGTACGGTATATTACCAAAACAACATAGGAACAGATTTTTCCTCTGCTGTGGATTCCTTAAAAAGACTTTATGAGCAGACCCGTCCGTGGTTATGGGCTGATTCCATCCAGTCCCGAAGGTTGAATGTGGATTTTCCTTGCGACAACCGTTTGTTTTGGGCTCTGAGTGCCAAGGAAAAATATCAGCCTTCGCCTTTGCCCGTTTTCACAGGCGTCGATGTTGTGGATTCAAAAGGCAACTACTATCAGTTTGAACCTTGCGATTAATTTTACTATGAGGAAAAAAAGGCGCCGCGCCTTTTTAATTGACCTATGTCGAATGAAAAAGCGTTTTGAACGCAAAGGTCAAAACGCTTTTTTCAACTCCGCTTCTATTCTACCGTAGAGATTCCTCGTAACCGTGGTCAACGGTAGCCGCAAAGAATTTTCGCAGAAGCCCTGGATATGAAGGGCGGCCTTGATGCCGGGAGGATTGCCCTGTTCGAAAAGCAGCCGCAAGAGGTTCATGATGCGGAAATTCACCGTCTGCGCCTCGGCCAAATCTCCCCTCTTTACACTTTCCACGATCGTTTTCATCTCTTTTGGAATCAGATTGGCCGCCGTGCTGATGACCCCGTCCGCCCCCATGGCCACCAAGGGCAGGGTGAGCGAATCGTCGCCGCTGAACACCGAGAAATGTTCCGGGCGGTCGCGCAGGATCTCGCCGATCTTGCCCACCATGCCGGAAGCTTCCTTTACCGCCGCGATATTGGGTACGGTCTGCGCCAGTCTGACCACCGTCTCAGAATCCACATTGGCGCCGCAACGCGAGGGAATGTTATAGACGATTACCGGCAGCGGGGAGTTTTCGGCCACCGTCTTGAAATGGGCGTACAGGCCGCGCTGTCCGGGCTTGTTGTAGAAAGGCGACACCGAAAGGATATACGAATAACCTGAAAGGTCGGTATTTTGCAAGGTCTTTACCACGGCGGCGGTATTGTTGCCGCCGATACCCATCACCAGCGGAACCCGTCCATGGGTGTATTCGGCCACCGCGCGGCAAAGCTCGCGTTTCTCAGTTTCGTCCAAAGTGGGGCTTTCGCCCGTGGTGCCTAACACGACCAAGAAATCTGCCCCGCCTGCCAAAGTGTAGTCCACAATGCGTTGCAGGGCATCGAAATCGATATGATGGCCGTCTTTCCTGAAGGGCGTGACCAGAGCCGTTCCCACGCCGCCCAATCTTTTCTGTACTGACATAAAATTCTGCTTTTACCCGCAGCCTAACCGCATCCTGAATGCGTCAAACGTTCGCACGGCCGCCGTCGAACAGCGGCAAATACGTTTCCAACGCACGGATAAAGGCCGCCACGTAGTCCTGACCCGCTTCGGGCGCCAGACAAAGGTCGTTCACTTTCAGGTTCCAGGGCGTGAACTTGCCCACCTTCATATGCGACACACACATGGCCATGACCGCCACGTCCGTATAGTGGAACTCCGGGCTGAAATCCAACAGCAGGTCGTGGTCGGAATCCAGGAATTCCTCCAGTCCCGCGCTCACTTCCCGCTGGGGAAAGAACCGCCAGTCCAGATCCCGCTTGCCGAAAAACGACAGCGCCACGTCCGGCCACTTGATGTCGGGCATTTCCTTGCCGGGCATGCACACCAGCACCCTTACCTTCTTGCCCATCTGAGCCAGACGGCAGGCGAACGCCCGCAGGCTTTCCATCTCGGCCTCGTTCCTGTAGGCGTAATAAATGCCCACCCGGTAGGCGTCCGAGAGCCCCAAGGTCTTGCGCGAGGTCTTGTTGTGCCGCAACACGGCCCGCACCTTGCGCTGCCAGAACCAAACTTTAAATTTTCCAAACATAGACGTAAAAGTACGACAATCAGCCAATCAAAGCAAGATGAACCGCAACAAGAAACCAACACCGGCAGGTTAAGAACCACACCACCCTGCGGCACTCAGCCTACCTTCCATACAAAAAGCGGGAGGCAACCGAAGTCGCCTCCCGCACTCATCAATGAAAAACAATTGTCTGTTAGTACATGCCTTCCATTCCGCCGGGCATTGCCGGAGCGGCGGGCTTGTCTTCCTTGATCTCGGCCAGCACGCATTCGGTGGTCAGCAACATGCCGGCAATCGAAGCGGCGTTTTCCAAAGCCACGCGGGTAACCTTGGCCGGGTCGATGACGCCCGTGGACAACAGGTGTTCATAGGTTTCGGTACGGGCGTTGAAGCCGTAGTCGTCCTTGCCCGCCTTTACCTTGTCAACGATCACCGATCCGTCCAGACCGGCGTTGGTAACGATCTGGCGCAAGGGTTCTTCCAAAGCGCGGCGGATAATTTCCACACCCACCTTTTCGTCGTCGTTGTCCACCTTGAGCTTGTCCAGCGCGGCGATGCAACGCAGGTAGGCCACACCGCCACCGGGCACGATACCTTCTTCAACGGCGGCACGGGTAGCGTGCAGGGCATCGTCGAAACGGTCTTTCTTTTCCTTCATCTCCACTTCGGAAGCGGCGCCCACGTAAATCACCGCCACACCGCCGGCCAGCTTGGCCAGACGTTCCTGCAGCTTTTCGCGGTCGTAGTCGGAGGTGGTCTTTTCAATCTGGGCCTTGATCATGTTGACACGGTCCTGAATGTCGGCTTTCTTGCCCTTGCCGTTCACGATCGTGGTGTTTTCCTTGTCGATGGTGATCTTTTCGGCCTGACCGAGGAAGGTGAGGTCGATGTCTTCGAGCTTGAGGCCCTTTTCCTCGGAAATCACGGTACCGCCGGTCAGGGTGGCGATGTCTTCCATCATTTCCTTACGACGGTCGCCGAATCCGGGCGCCTTAACGGCGGCAATCTTGAGCGAGCCGCGCAGACGGTTCACAACCAAGGTGGCCAAGGCTTCGCCGTCGATGTCTTCGGCAATCACCACCAGGGGACGGCCGGTCTGAACCGTTTTTTCGAGCACCGGCAGGAAGTCTTTCATCACCGAAATCTTCTTGTCGTAGAGCAACACGAAAGGATTTTCCATCACGGCTTCCATCTTTTCGGTGTCGGTCACGAAGTAGGGAGAGATGTAACCGCGGTCGAACTGCATGCCTTCCACCACCTTCACGTTGGTTTCGGTACCTTTGGCTTCCTCGATCGTGATCACGCCTTCTTTCTTAACCTGCTTCATGGCTTCGGCGATCAACTTGCCGATATTGTTGTCGTTGTTGGCGGAGATGGTGGCCACCTGTTCGATTTTTTCCACGCTGTCGCCCACCTTGCGGCTCATCTTCTTGATCTGGACCACCACTTCGGCAACGGCCTTGTCGATACCGCGCTTCAAATCCATGGGATTGGCACCAGCGGTAACGTTCTTCAAGCCCGTGCGCACGATGGCCTGCGCCAGGATGGTGGCGGTGGTGGTGCCGTCGCCGGCCAGGTCGTTGGTCTTGGAGGCCACTTCCTTCACCATCTGGGCACCCATGTTTTCCACGGTGTCCTTCAGTTCTATTTCCTTGGCCACGCTCACGCCGTCTTTGGTAACGTGGGGGGCTCCGAATTTACGGTCGATGATAACGTTGCGGCCCTTGGGTCCCAAGGTTACCTTTACGGCATCGCACAAAGCGTCAACGCCTTTCTTAAGACGGTTCTTGGCTTCCTGGTCGAAGAGGATTTCTTTTGCTGCCATGATATGTTTTTCTTTTAGATTTTAAACAATAATTTGGATTAGAGAATGGCGAAAATATCGCTTTCGCGCATAATCAGGTAGTTGGTTCCATCGATGTTGATTTCGGAACCGGAATACTTGCCGTACAGGATCTTGTCGCCTGCCTTCACGCTCATCGGCTCGTCTTTCTTACCGGGGCCTACGGCAACCACCACGCCCTGCTGGGGTTTTTCCTTGGCGGTATCGGGAATGATGATACCGGCGGCGGTTTTCTGTTCGGCTTCCATAGGTTCAACCAATACACGATCGGCCAAAGGTTTGATGCTGAGTTTTTTTGCCATTTTATTAAGGTTTTTATTTTTTGTTTTCAACCGGCGTTTTTCCGCGTGAACCGAGAACTGCCGCATCGGAAGCCTCGCCCCGCGAACGCTCCCCTCATTCAGCACAAAGTGTGCCGAAAGCCTGTTCCGTTTCAGTTACTGACATTTTTACAGACCACACCGCCAATTTCTGCCAAAAGAGGATGGCGGATGTGTTGTTTTGGCACGATTCAATTTCGCCAAGCGGATACCTATTTGGATTTCTGAAATTTTTATTAATTTTGTCAGCGGACGGAAAGTCCGAACGGGAGGCATTACCCTAACCTTCCATTTTGATTGATGAACCGGGATGGACGCAGAAACCTTTTACGACAGATACGGACAATACATCGCCAATGCACAGAACGATAAAACACTCAGGATTTCCTCCGAGTGGCCCTATCTCAACCTGCGCTTGCCGGATGCCGACATTGCGGTTCAAGACCCCGGAATCAAACAGAAGTTCATTCCGAACGGTACAGATTACGGGGGGCATATTGCCGGGGTGATGTACATTGAGGGAAAGATTGCCTATGTGCCCTTGCCATACAAACAATATCCGGCAATCAGCTTTCAGTTTTCGGGTTGTTACATGGCCAAACTCTGCTTCAAGGGAAAGTGGTATGCCTTCCATATATCGACCAGCAGGGAAACGGGAAAGGATTGCAAAGAGGACTGGAATAACTTCCTCTCCATCCACAAATCGGATATTTCGGAAATCGTCATGTGCAAACCGACCGACAGGCAGGAACTTTTCGACAAATACGGCGAGCTGCACTTTACACACGGTGAAAGCAACATTACATTAGCCTGCCTGATTGACGAGAGCAATCACTGTCATACGCTTGTCTATGACTGGGATTCGGCACGTGTCTATCAGGATGAATCATGCTGCTGCGGCTGGTTCCGATCGAACTATATCCAGCCTTGTCCTCCGAACTTGTTGTGCAGAACGGAGGACTTGGCCTATTTCTCATCCATCCAAAACAAATAGACTATGGGAGGATTCTGGAGCAGGGAAAAAAACAGCGCACAGACGCTGGCGGACCTTATCCGCGGACTGCAGCATTCGGTCAACGCGGCCATGGAAATGGTCGAGACGCGTAACGTGGAACTTCTGGGACGGTATTTCTCGCCCGAAGGAGAGCCGCTGACCAAACACCTCAACGTAGATGAACAGACGGCCGTCGATGTGCCGCTGATTTCGATCGTCAACCCCTCGACCATCAACATCAAGGAGGTCGAGATGGATTTTTCGGTGCAGATAAATTCATCCGACCTGCGCTGCAAGCAGCCTCAGGGTGGATTTCAGGCCGGAGACGAAGACACCGCGTTCGACAACCGGCTGAAACGCTCCAGCCTCGAGATAAGCTTCGACGGCAAGAAAGACCTTTCGCGGATGCAGGTGCATATCAAGTTCGAGGCAAAACCCATTCCCGAAGGATTGGCGCGCGTGATTGACGAATACGACAAGACCATCATGGCATTCTCCCCACAGAACGAAGATCAATAACCTTACTTAAACTTTACGACTATGGCAAACGAAAACAATGTCCCGGGAAAGTTCACCGGACTTCCCATCGCCGAACTCATCGCCGCACCGCTTACCGCGGCATGCGACTCACAGAAACGCCTGGCACAGTCGGCCTTCGAATTCATGACCGAAATCGGCTACAGCGACACGGAAAAACAGACTCCGCGTCTGCTGAGCTTCCAATTGGAACGCCCCGTCGAGGGCGCGGCCGACACGCAGCAGGTACAGGTGAACGCCCCGTTCTTGGGACTGGTGCCGCTGCCCGCGCTGCTGATCGACGACGTGCAGATCGATTTCCAGATGGAGGTCACGACGACCGAAACCACAAAAAGCAACGTCAACACCGAGGTTTCGACGAACGTCAATTCGAGCTTCAGGTTCGGCTGCTTCGCCAAAGGCTCGGTAAGCGTCAACGGCAAGGTTGCCACATCCCGGGAGAACACCCGCTCTACCAACCAGACCGCCAAATATCACGTTCATGTCTCGGCACGCCAGCAACCGCCCACCGAGGGCCTGAGCAAACTGATGGACATCATGGCCGCCTGTGTCGAGCCGGTAAAACTGCAGGGCGGCACAGGCACCGAATAAGATTACGGCCGGTACACCCCACGGGCACCGAACCCGATAGATCAAAGTTCCCCGCCATTTAAAGTCGGCTTCCGAAAATTCATTAACTTTACGGGCACATTTTTTAACCTATGGCGGTCGAGAACGACAATCTGCAGGATACGCTCTTTATGCGCGAGGCATTGAAGCAGGCGCAGAAGGCTTTCGAGGAAGGCGAGGTTCCCGTGGGGGCCGTTGTTGTGTGGAAGGGCCGTATCCTGGCCAAGGCCTGCAACTATACCGAAAAACTTACCGACGCCACCGCCCATGCCGAGATGCAGGCCATTACCGCCGCCTGCAACGCCATCGGCGGCAAATACCTTACAGGCTGCACGCTCTACGTTACCTTGGAACCCTGCGTGATGTGTGCCGGCGCCCTCTATTGGACACAGATCAGCCGTGTTGTTTACGGTGCGTCCGACCCCAAGCGGGGCTGCGGCAAAACGGGTGTGAACCTTTTCCACCCCAAAACGGAAGTGTGCGGAGGCGTGTTGCAGGAAGAATGCGCCCGGCTGCTCTCCGATTTCTTTAAGGACAGGCGATAATCCATCATAACATGAAAAAAGAACTCACCATTCGTTACGCCGAATACGACGAACAGGACTTGCCCCAGGCCGACCGGGAACTCTTGGCGCAAGCCTCCCAAATGGCGCAGAAAGCCTATGCACCCTACTCCCATTTCAAGGTGGGCGCGGCCCTGCGGCTCAAGAACGGCACGGTGGTCTGCGGCAGCAATCAGGAAAACGCCGCCTATCCCTCCGGCCTTTGCGCCGAACGGGTTGCAGTGTTTTCGGCGGCGGCCAACTATCCCGACCAGCAGATAGAAGCCTTGGCCATTACCGCCGTAACCTCCAAGCCCATCAACCACCCCATTGCGCCCTGCGGAGCCTGCCGCCAGTCCATTCTTGAATACGAGCATAAGTTCAAGCAGCCCATCCGCCTTATCTTGCGCGGCAGTTCGGGCAAGGTGGCGGTGTTCGACGGCATCGAGAGCCTGCTGCCGTTTCAGTTCAACAACGACGAATTGGATTTTTAACGTATCCTGAACTGCCCTCCTCTTTCTCCATGAAGAACGAAGAAGAAATCAAGGCCGATTTCTGGACACAGAAAGTGGCCCTGCTCAAGAATATACTGCGCTATGGCGCGCCGGCCTTCACCATCGACCTGCTCTACGACACGCTACTGCAATCCGGATGGGAAACGGACAAGGTGGAAAAGACCAGCACACGGAGCTTTTTCGGCAGCCAGTGCCCCACCCTGCGGCTGAACCTATGCCAGAGCGGCGACATCACCATCGTGCAGAACGACGGCATACAGTCGATGGAAATGAGCATTCAGGCCGCCCGCGAACCCGTACTGCTTACCGGTGCCGAACCCGCTTCGGTGGTGGATCTGCTCCGCGCCTACCAGCAGCATTTTCCGCGCTACAAGGAAGCCTTGGACAAACTGCTGCAGGTGTTCCAAGACACGGCCAAGGAAGAGGCCAAACGGCAGAAGATAAAGAAAATCGCGCTGGCGAACATCCATTTGGTATTGCCGCAGATTTTCAAGGACAGCGCCTACCACACCTATCTGCGCACCGAACAGACCCAGGCCGTCCTGTATATAAGGCTGCTTGCAGGAAAGACCCTGGAGATTCCGCTTCCCTACGAGCGTTTTCAGGACAGTTTAGATAAGATACACGCCACCATCGCCCATTTTGAGCAAGCCTTGTCGCAAAGCCCGCTCCAAGCCAACGTTTCCGACACCGATTTCTGGAACGAGACCGCTTTCGTGGCCGAGACAAGCCCCAATAAATAAAGACAAACCATGGCCGTAAGCATCAATACCGAAGAACTCAGGCAACTGCTTGCCCTTACCCCCTCCTGGCAGAACATCATGCTGGTGGGCAAACACGGCATCGGCAAATCGCAGATACTCGAAGCCTATTTCCGCGCAAAGAACCAGAAGGTGGTGTCGCTGTTTCTGGGTCAGATGAGCGACCCCGGCGACCTGATCGGCATTCCCAACAAGAACGAGAAAACGGGCAAGACCGAATTCATGCCGCCCTACTGGTTTCCGTTGGACAACGAGCCCATCGTTCTGTTTCTCGACGAACTGAACCGCGCCCGCCCCGAAATCCTGCAAACCATCATGGACCTGGCGCTGAACCGCAAGCTGGCGGGACGTTCGCTTCCCGAAGGCAGCCGCATCATTTCGGCGGTGAACGAAGGCGACGAATACCAACTTACCGACCTCGACCCGGCCTTGGTGTCGCGCTTCAACATCTATCATTTCCGCCCCACCGTGGAAGAATGGCTCGTCTGGGCGCAAGACAAGGGCCTGGACGGGCGCGTTACCGGATTCATCGACAACAACCGCGATTACTTAGACGGCGATATGCTCCGCACCCTGGATTCGGGTCTGGAAAAAACGCCCGACCGCCGGGCCTGGGAGCGGGTTTCGGCACTCTTGGAAAACATCGACACCCTTGACGATACAACCAAGAAAGCGGTGGCGGGCATAGTGGGCGCCAAGGCCGCGGCGCGTTTCTTCGAAAGCTTTTCGGAACGCCGGGTGCTGAGCGCCAAAGAGGTGCTGATGGATTTCGCCTCCGTGCAAGACCAGGCCTCGCAATACCGCGTTACCGAACTGTCGGTGCTCAACGAAAGCATTTTCCGCTATTTGGACCGCCTGCCCGACGGCGAGTTTTCGGACATCATGCGGCAGAACCTTTCCGCGTACGTAAACTGGCTGGTGGACAAAGGCTACCGGGAAGCCATGGCGCAGTTCTGCAACCTGATGGAAAGCGTGCGCTACGCCCATGCCAACCTGCTCATGATGCAGCAGGCACCCCAAGTGTATCAGACCGTAAACCAATTCATCCTCTCCCTGTAGCGATGGAAAGCCGCTTCCAAGCCATCGCCGAAGAATGGTTCCTTACCGAGCCGCTGCTGTTCTCGGTCTATTGCAGCCACCGGCTCAAGGCCATGCCGGTAGGCCGCAAAATCATTCCCTCCGTGTTGCGTTCCGGCAAGGGGCGTATCGAGTACAATCCCGAACTCATCGCCACCTTAGACAATGCACAGTTGCGGGAATACCTGCGCCTGGAAATGATCCGCATCCTGCTCAAGCACCCCTACCAGCGCCAACCTCAGCCCGCACGCAAGGAAGCCTGCTACTGGTCGAGCGATTTAGTGTTGCAGGATAATGCGCAACCCAAGGCCAGACTGTTTTGCCGCGACGATTTTCCGGGCATCTCCTTTCCCGGCTACGCGGCGGCCTTCGAGGAATATTACCGCTGCTTGCTGCCGCTCTGCAAGAGCCATTCCGACTCGGACGAGGAAACCTACCAAAGCGGCGAGACGGCCGCCGAGAAACCCGACAAGATGCAGGAACAGGCGCAACAGGCCGCCGAACTTTGGGAAGAAGACCAGCTGATGCAGGAAGAGGTGAACCGCCTCATAGAAATCGCCGAGGAAAGCCACTGCTGGGGCAGCCTGAGCGGCCAGATGAAAGAAAAGATACTGGCCTCGACCCTCGTGCAGGTAAATTGCAGCCAGTTGCTGAACAATTTCAGGAGCTCGCTGCTGAGCACCAAGCGCAAATTGACCCGCATGCGCCCCAACCGCCGCTACGGTTTCGAATATATGGGCAGCCGGCATTATTTCTCCACACGGCTGTTGGTGGCGGTGGACGTAAGCGGTTCGGTTCCCACCGAAAGCCTGCGCCGTTTCTTCGGCCTGGTGAATCGTTTCTTTAAATACGGCATCGAGAAGATAGACGTGATTCAGTTCGACACCACCATCAAGGGCGACCCGATTCCTCTTAAAAAGGCGCGGCGCGAGATAAACGTGCTGGGACGCTCAGGCACCGACTACCAGGCGGTGATGGACTACGTTTGCGAAGACGGGAACTACGACGGATTGGTTATCTGCACCGACGGTTTCGCCGCCACCCCGCGCCTGAAGAAGAACATCAAGACCGAAATCCTCTGGGTTTTCAACAACAAGGCCTTTTACGAAAAACACACCTGGACCGACCGCCTGCCCCGCAGCCACCGGGCGTTTTTGGAATAATTCCAGGACGCAGCCGTCCAGCCTGTATATAGATGAGGGGCGGTGCCATGGCACTGCCCCTCCGTACACGTTTTCAAACCTTACACGCCACCGCTTACCTGACAATCAGCTTAACCGTTTTCGTGTACCCTGCGGTTATCAATCGCAAATAATAGATACCTGCAGGCTTACCCCGCAAGTCCACCATATACTTACCGGCAGCATTCCATTCAAAAAGCCCTATTCTACGCCCATATGAAGCATATAGTTCAACGGTTGCGCCACAGTTCAACTCAACCACAAACAAGCCCACCGAAGGATTAGGATAAACCCGAACCGAAGCCAAGGCCATATCCACTTCATTATCGACACCGGGATCAGAGGTGATGATGGTGTATTTCGCAGACACAATGTCGCTATTGTTCATTCCCTCTTTCTTGGCCATAGCCTTTATCGTAGTCGTTTTCTTTACCCTAATTGGCGAATCATACACCAAAGAAGGCTCACTGCCATCCACGCTATAAAGAATAGTCGCACCCTCGGTGGCACAATCCAACGTAACATATACCGACTCCTCATACTTACCTGCATCCGGAGTGAACTCGGGATTTACCACGGTTTTCACTACTGGAGGCTCTCCCCCTTGCGTAATGATGTAAGTCGCCGCAACCGCAGCACTGCCCACCATACTGTCCTTTACAGCCATGGCGGTAATCATTGCCGACTCTCTCAAATAGAAAGCACCCATATACACGGTATGTGGCGTTTCGCCATATAGGTCGTACAGAATAGTGGCGCCCGGCGTAGCACAACTGATTTCTATCCTGACGGAATCCGCATAGGTTCCTTCCTGCGTTTCAAACACCGGAGCCTTAACCGTGTCTCGATTCATTTCCGGCCAGTCTGGATCAACCGTATTTTCATCCAATGTAGTTACAGAAAGATAATTGGAGGGAACTCCAGCATAATGGCAATCGTTTTCTTTCGCTCTCGCAAATACATAATAGGACGTATTATAATTCAGATTGGAAAACATTTCCTCATCCTGCCAAAGTGAACCGGGAACCGCTTTCGTATTCACAGTGTATTCTATGTCTTGACCGTTGCCCGGTTTAGACACGGCATGGATGCTGAAATAAGTTCCCCTTACCTGGTCTATCGTAGGCCTGTCCACTTCCGCACCCATCGCCTTGTTTATAACGAGAGTATAATCCCGTGTAACCGAATGGGCGGAATTGGCTGCCGTGATAGTGAAGTTAAACGTATCGACCTTGATAGGTACTCCTGAGATAACTCCTTGCGAAGAAAGCTTTAGCCCGGAAGGCAATTCTCCGTTGCTCAATGCAAAGGTTACATTCCGTCCTTCGGCGGAAATCACGCTACTGTATTCGCCGCCGTAAACACCGTTAGGCAATGTGGCGGTAATAAATTCCGGAGCGGAGGTGGGGATATTGCGGACATAGAAAGAGCGCCGATACAAGACCGAATCGCGCGGCTGAACCACCCCTTTGTACGTATAATCGGCCACTGCCCTCCAGTTGCTTACATCCGTTACCGTAACAACCACCAAATCCGCATCTTTTCCTTTATAAATCAGCCGGGCCTTATCAAAATCATACCCTTCCACCTCTAAAACGCTGGTATCGGAACTGCTCCAAACGAACTTGGGTTTTACATACGTGCCGTACGTAACTGCATGAAGTACAAAATCTTCGGGAAGCGCTTCGCAGTTTATCGTATCAGAAGCCACTTTTGAGGTTAGTTCATCGGGCAAGCCCAAACCATATTTATTAAGCGGAGCCACGCTTACATCCGCTACATTCTGGTAGATATTCAGATATGTTCCATACCAGAAGATGTCATCCTTTTCTTCTCCTACACTAATGTATGAAGTGCTGTAGTGGTTATTACTGCTTCTATTCGTATTGCCGCCAACCGATATATCCACGGCAATCTCTCCATGTTGCCTGCGTTTGTCGGTTAAACAGGTAAGGTTATAGAAGCTATTGGCCACACGCATGATGTCATATTGGATATCCTTGAATACACGTGTTGCCTCAATAAGGTTTTCAAGCGGAAAATAATTGTAGGAGGAACTGGCCAGCGCCCGCAATCTTGCCGGTTTCAGATCCTGACCAAAGCCTATGGTATAAACCGTTTTATTGCCACGTTCCCGAATGGCTTCCTCTTCCAACGTCCGCGTATATTTATTCTTCGTTTCATCGCCATCCGACAATAGAACCATAAAGCACTGCAAAATCGAGTCTTTGGTAACATATTCATCGGGGAGCATATTCACCGCTTCAATATAAGATTCATACATACCCGTGCAGGACGCCCCCATCTGTATCTGACTTATCTGCTGAATCAGCGTGTCGGTATTGGCCGTAAAACCACAGGAACGAATGGCGGATTCGGAAAAAGACACAATGGCAAATTCCTGTTTTTCGTGCTTACTTTTCACCAAGTCGATGGCTGCCTTTTTCAAGGTTTCCATATCCTTGTAACTGATGGATGAACTGTTGTCCAACATCAAAACGGTTTTAATCCTAAACGGAATGGCATCCATCTTGCGTGTGTAGCGGAAAAACTCGCTTGTCTTGGAAGTGGTTATCCCTCCGTTCTTCAACACGAAATCATAATCCTCGAGATAATCGACCCCTCTGCCGTCCGCATCTTTTACAGAGAACAGGAAATCGACAAAATAAGGTTTACCGGTGGCCACAGGAGGATATCCGGTCAACTGGTAATATTCTTTATCCGGACGGGTTGTAAACATGGTCTGGTTACCCAAAACAGTATCGGTTCCGGCAATAGCGTATGCCTGCACATAATAAACCGTGTTGGCAAGCAATCCGTTCACCTTGGCCGTCAGTTCACCCGAAGCGCTTTCGGCCTCTGCCTTATAGCGATATGAACCATACTGATGGTCATAAAAGAACCCCGTCTCATATTCACGAGAAGCGGCGGCTATCGAACCCGTCAAGGTGGCCGTATTCTGCTGAATATCCGTAGGCGTGCCCGTCGTTATGGCCAAAGCGGGCGTTTCTTCCCACTTCGCCGTCAAGATGATGTTTTCCGTAAGGGTTTCTTCAAAATTCCACGGTTCATCGCCTTTATACCAACCGATAAATCGATAATCTTTCTTTTCGGGCGAGATGGCCGGCTCTTCCACCGGGCCTTCGGTAACAAACTGCGATACAGGAATCGGTACGCCGCCATTCGTTACAAACCGGGCGGCAAAGCCGGCTTTCCGGGGAGCCACGGTTACATGTCCTCCGTAGTAAGACACATCGAACGTCCGCTTGAACGCCGAAGCATCTCCCGGAGCTATCGTGGCGCTGCGCATTCGGCTCACGTACTCGTAATTAGCCTTATCCATGATGGAAACAACCGCCGAACCCGTCTTGCCTGCAGGCACTATCTTCAACTTATCAAAATCGGTAATCTCCGCCTTGATAACGGATGTGTCCGAAGATTCCACGACATACTGCGGAACCACATCCGCCCAATACGACGTTATCTGAAACACCTTATCGGCTGCCACCGAATATTCCTTGTCGGAAACAAGGCCATAGGGGCTTTGACCCTCTATGTCCGAATCATAGGGAGCCACAAAAACACCGTAGGTAACCGACTCGAAATCCTGTGCATTAAAATTGTAGGTAGGCTGCGAACCAGAGGCATCCGCCAATCCCAAGGTCAACGTATGCCCGCCTTCCCGTTTTGGGGTCATATAGGTGAGCTTATACAAGCTATTGGCATCCCTGCGGATTTCCATCTGTATTTCGGAAAAGATTTCCTGGATATCGTTTATATCCACATCCGGATAGAAGTCTTTGGTGCTTGAAGCCAGGCGTTCCAAAACGTAGTCCTGCTGCGCTATGTTTTCCGAGCTCATATCGTTTCCATAGACCCCGATGGTAAACACCCGCTGCCCGTAATCCATACGCTTTTCCACCGCCGCTTCCAGTTTGTTCCTGCCGGATTCCGTACCCCACAACACATCCAGACCATCGGTAAACACCACCATAAAATCCCTACGGATATAATTGGTCGTGGTGGAATCCTTGGGCAACAAATCCAGCCCCTTCGTATAGGCATCAAACAAAGCCGTCGTATTTCCGGGACGTTCAACGGAGTTTATCTTTTCAATCAAATAGGCCGTATCGTCGGTAAATTCGGGAACCAGCACATTAGGATTGGTTCCATAAAAGGCAATAAGGCCGAACTTCTGGTTCGCCATCCTGTTCCTTACCGTATTGACCGCCGCTTGCTTTATCTTGGCAAAACCGTTTTGGCCGCCGCCATCCAACGAAGAAGTATAGTCAAGCACAAGCATGGTGTTGATCTCAAACGGAATTTCATCCATCTTCCGCACATACTTGTGTATTTCTGTCGATTGATTGTCTTCTCCGTCTTCCAATATGCGGAAATCGTTATTGCGGAAATATCCGACGCCCTGCTGGTTCTCATCCAACACCTGTACAAGCATATCCACAAACGAAGGCCGACGGGTTTCCGCATTCAAGATATTGACGTAGTAATATGAAGACGTACCCTTGGTGCTGAAGAATTGGCTTGGAGTATAGAGCGTATCGCCGTCGTGGATGGCAAACGCCCGGACACAATAGGCCGTGTTTTCCCACAAACCGTCGATGGTGGCTACAAAATCCTTATCCGGAAGCATGGTCCTTACAATCGCACCCTTGTCGGTAATGAGCGGCGACTCTTTGGAGGCAATCACCACGCCCAGTTCCACCGTTCCCGTATATACCAGCTCGCCAGAAACCGTTATGTGGGATTCGCCCACCGCATCTATCGTAAAATAAAGGGAAGCCACCGCATTTTCTTCCCACCGGGCAGTAAATACACGGTTCCCCGTGCTGCCCTGTTTTATCTCATTATCCTCTACCCATTTTCCCGTATAACCTTCTCTAAACGGCGGAAGCAAAACAATATCCGGACTTTCCACCGTGTATTGGCGGGGATTGGCCTCCGGCACCTCTTCATTCCTTACATTCACGTAGGTAATGGTATAAACTATCGGTGTCCATTCGGCGGTAAAGGTTTTGTTGCCGATGGTGCCTTTGGGAACGGTGTTACCCTCGCTCCAAGTGCCGTTATACCCTGCACGTTCTGGAACCCGCAAGGTGAACGTAGGCGTTTCCACCGTATAAGAGGCAGGGTTGGCCGTCGGATTCTCGCCATCATTGACATTCGCGTAAGTTATCGTGTAGTCGATGATTTCCCATTGCGCCGTAAAGGTCTTGTTTCCCGTGCTGCCCGTGGCGATTCGCGAACCTTCTTCCCAGCCCTTGAACAGATAGCCTTTCCGGATCGGTTCCTGAAGTGTAATATCCGCTGATTCCACGTTATAGGTTGCCGGGTTTTCTTCATGGTTGATACCACCTTCTAAGTTATATGTAATGGTATATTCAATCGGTGTCCATACGGCGGTAAAGGTTTTGTTGCCAATGGTGCCTTTGGGAACGGTGTCACCCTCGCTCCAAGTGCCGTTATACCCTGCACGTTCCGGATTCCGCAAGGTGAACGTTGGCGTTTCTACCGTATAGATAGCAGGGTTGGCCGTCGGATTCTCGCCAGTATTGACGTTGGCATATACTATCGTATAGTCGATAATTTCCCATTGCGCCGTAAAGGTCTTGTTGCCCGTGCTGCCCGTGGCGATTCTCGTACCCTCTTTCCAACCCTTGAACAGATAGCCTTTTCGTGTCGGTTCCTGAATGGTAATATCCGGTGATTCCACGTTATAGGTTGCCGGATTGCCTTCGTGGTTGATACCACCGCCCAAATTATAGGTAATGGCATATTCAATCGGTGTCCATACAGCGGTAAAGATTTTGTTGCCTATGGAACCTTTAGCAACAGTGTTACCCTCGCCCCAACTGCCATTATATCCTGCACGTTCAGGATTCCGCAGGGTAAACGTAGGCGTTTCCACCGTATAGGTGACAGGGTTGGCCGTCGGATTCTGGCCAGTATTGACGTTGGCGTATGCTATCGTATAGTCGATGACTTCCCATTGCGCCGTAAAGGTCTTGTTGCCCGTGCTGCCCGTGGCGATTCTCGCACCCTCTTTCCAACCCTTGAACAGATAGCCTTTTCGGGTCGGTTCCTGAATGGTAATATCCGATGATTCCACGTTATAGGTTGCCGGGTTAGCTTCGTGGTTGATGCCACCATCTAAATTATAAGTAATGGCATATTCAATCGGTGTCCATACGGCGGTAAAGGTTTTGTTTCCTATCGAACCTTTTGCAACGGTATTGCCCTCGCTCCAACCACCGCTATATCCCGCACGTTCAGGATTCCGCAGAGTAAATGTGGGTGTTTCCACCGTGTAGGCGGCGGGGTTGGCGGTCGGATTCTCTCCAACATTGACATTCGCGTAAGTTATCGTGTAGGTGACGATTTCCCATTGTGCCGTAAAGGTCTTGTTACCCGTGCTGCCGGATATTATTCGCGAACCTTCTTCCCAACCCTTGAACAGATAGCCTTTTCGGGTTGGTTCCTGAATGGCGATCGTGGCGGATTCTATGGTATAACTATCCGGATTATCTGCATGATTAGCACCTCCATTCAACAAATAGGCAATGGAATATTCAACGGGGCTCCATTGCGCGGTAAATACCTTATCTCCGTTACTGCCGGTCGGTATGCGCAGACCTTCCTCCCAGCCCTTAAACGTATAACCTACGCGCGTCGGTTCTTGGAGAATAATATCAGCAGATTCGAATGTATAGGAAGCCGGATTGCCCGTATGGTTCGTACCGCCGTTCAGTACATAGGAAATGGTGTATTCAACAGGCGACCACTGCGCGGTAAACGTTTTATTTCCTATAGAACCCGCTTCTATTTCCGAACCCTCTTGCCACCCTTCGAAGTTATAGTATTCCCGTGTCGGGTTTTTAAGTTGCAAGGTGGCGGATTCTATGGTGTATGCCGTGGGGTTACCTGCCGCATTGGCACCTCCGTTCAGATTGTATGTAATGGAATACTCTGTGGGCGACCACTGCGCCGTAAATGTTTTACTTCCCGTGGAACCCGATTCGATTTGCGAACCTTCTTGCCAGCCCTTAAAGTCGTAGCCTGTTTTGAATGGCGATTGCAAAACGATTTCCGAACTTTCAATGTTGTATGTGGTCGGATTTTCTTCTGCATTAGTACCGCCATTTAATTCATAAGTAATGGAATATTCGACAGGCGACCATTGTGCGGTAAATGTTTTATTCCCTATAGAACCTTCTTCTATTTCCGAACACTCTTGCCAGCCCTCGAAGTTATAATATTGCCGCGTGGGAGCTTGTAACTGTATCTTGGCTGATTCAACTGTATATGTTGTGGGGTTGGAGATAGCATTGACACCACCGTTCAATTCATACGAGATGGTATAATCGATAATTTTCCAATGAGCCTCCAATATCATGCTTTCCCGAACTGGATTTTGCGGCAACCATTCATCTTCGCCAAAGTACCATCCTGTAAATTGATAACCCGGTTTGGAAGGATCGGCTATCGATATGCAGTTATTTGTATATACAGTTTCTTTTGCAAAATCAGAGCCATTGTTGCTGTTGAAGGTTACGGTATGCGTGTTAGCTGCATCTCCCCAAAGTGCATAAAGGTTGGTATCGGAAGTAAGCGTTGAATGTTCAAAATCCCATAAATAATCTATGCCAAAACTTGTATCAGCATACCACCCTAAGAATGGATAATTACTGGGATGTATCGGCACTTGCGGTGTTGGAATTGTTTGATTAAAATCTTCCACGCGTTCCATCGTATAGGCTTGCCCATTTCTTCCATTAAAAAAGGCCCTGAAATCACCGACAATTGTAAATCTCTTCCAATAGTCTGCCGTCTCATAAAGGACAACGGAAGTCAATGGTACATAGGCATAGGTACTTTTAGAATATGTAGAATATGCAAAATCAGAGTGGTTCAAGGGTAATGGAAATGAATGCCTACTGATAATATTTGATATTTTAGTACAATAGCTAAAAGCCCAATGTATAGACTTTACACCTTTCGGAATAACGACACTACTCAAACCGCTACAGTATCGAAAGGCTTCATCTATACTGGTAAGTTCCTCTGGCAAAATCAAATCACCGGTAAAACCGCTACAATTTTCAAAGGCATCCCATCCAATATTTATTAGACTAGTTGGTAAATGCAATTCTCCGGTAAAACCACTACAATTTTTAAAAGCACGCTGTCCTATGCTTATGAGGCCGATAGGCAAATGCAATTCACCCGTAAAACCGCTACAACCTTCAAAAGTAGCAGTTTCTATGCTCGTAAGACTAGTTGGCAAATACAATTCACCCGTAAACCCGCTACAACCCTCAAAGGCATAAGATTCTATGCTTGTGAGACCATCCGGTAAAATCAAATCTCCGGTAAAACCACTACAACCCATAAAAGCACAAGAGCCTATGCTTGTGAGGCCAGTCGGCAAATGCAATTCGCCAGTAAAGCCGCTGCAACCAGAAAAGGATCCGACTTCAATGCTTGTGAGGTCAGGCAAATGTAATTCACCCGTAAAACCACTGCAACCATGGAAAGCATTTCTATCTATGTATGTGAGGCCTTCCGGTAAATGCAATTCACCGGTAAAACTACAATTTTGAAAGACACCAAAACCTATGTTTTTGAGGTCGGATGGCAAATGTAATTCACCCGTAAAACCGTTACAATTCCAAAAGGTATAGTTCTCTAAACTAGTGAGACCATCTGGCAAAATCAAATCACCGGTAAAACCGCTACAATAGGTGAATGCACTGGACTTTAGACTAGTCAGGCCATCTGGCAGAATTAAATCACCAATAAAACCGCTACAACTTCGAAAGGCATACATTCCTATGCTTGTGAGGCTGGCTGGCAAATGCAATTCGCCATTAAAACCGCTACAACTATCAAAAGCATAATCCCCTATGTTTGTGACTCCTATTGGCAAAATTAAATTGCCAGAAAAACCACAACAATTCTTAAAAGCTTGCTGCGGTATGTTTGTGAGACCGACCGGTAAATACAATTCGCCAGTAAAACCGCTACAGCCATAAAAGGCTCTCTCTCCTATGCTTTTGAGGCCATTTGGCAAATGCAATTCACCTGTAAACCCGCTACAACCATAAAAGGTAGCGGATCCTAAGTTGGTGAGACTGTTCGGCAGTATTAAATCTCCCGTAAACCCGCTACAACCCCAAAAGGCAGCGGATCCTAAGTTGGTGAGACTGTTCGGCAGTATTAAATCTCCCGTAAACCCGCTACAACCCCAAAAGGCAGACCTCTCTATAGTTGTGAGACTGTTCGGCAGTATTAAATCTCCCGTAAACCCGCTACAACCATCAAAGGCAAGACTCTCTATAGTTGTGAGACCATCCGGTAGAATCAAATCTCCGGTAAAACCGCTACAACCATAAAAAGCATTTGCCCCAATCCTGTTCACCCCTTCTTCTATAACCAATTTTTTTAGAGATTGACGTTTATTGTACCATGGAGCCCCATAAAGAGTATACTCGCTCATTTCTCCACCCTTCGTCCCTGGTTTGGGCGATATAGTCAATATCGTATCTTCGGTGATGGTCCATATAAGATTGGTGCCGCAGGTACCACTGGTTTGAGCTACCAGTGGAAAGGATACGACAAAGAACAAGGCAAGAATCAGTAAGCGTTTCATATCAGGGGTGTTTTATGTTTCGTACTAAAACCCTGATAAAAGAGCATAAAAAAACGTGAACCCTACCCATACGCTATTTAACTTGAGGTCTTAGACTACCCGATTGCAAAATAGCAAGTAAAGCCCACGTTATACGTGAGCGTTCTTGCTTTTTATTCTCTGCAATCTGAAAGTGTCTAAGTTTCAAGTATAAGAATAAAAGCCAAACGCTTTATTTCATATGTAAAGTGCACGCATTTAAAATGCGCCTTTATCCATAGGCATAATTCATTTTTACCACGCAAAGGTACAAAATTTAACAAGGCTCGGTGATTTTTCCATGGTAAAATTTTCTTTTTCATAGCGTTTTCATAGATAGGAATACTTAAAACAAAACCCTTCAACAAGGGTTATATGTTAAAAATCCTTAATTTTAACATCTTTTAACTTAATTTCTTAGGTTTAGATTTTGCGGGCGTTTACTTTTGTGCAAGGCGATTCGGATTCGGCTTTTGTCTGCCCGCCCGAAACGCCCATTCACCAATCATTAAATTTAAACGCTATGGCAAAAGATTCCATGTTAGACTGTCTTGCCCTGTCGTTTCTGGAAGGCATCGGGGCACGCACCGCCAATGCCATCCTGAATCATTTCGGCTCGGCATCCGCTTTCTTGAACGCGGATGCCGATACCTGCCGTGAAGCCGGTCTAAATAAGGAAACCGCCGCCCAATTGCAAGCACTTAAAGAGGCCGCCTATCGGCGGGCAGAAGCAGAAATCGAACTGACAAGGAAACACGGCGTCCGCATTATCTGCCGCGAAGACGCCGAATTTCCCGATGCGCTCAAATTCTGTGAGGACGCGCCCATGGTGCTTTACTGCAAGGGCAGCCTTTCCCGCGGCACACCCCACGGCATCGCCATCGTTGGCACCCGGCAGGCCACCCTCTACGGACAGGAGCAGACCGAACGCCTCGTAAGCGGACTGCGGAACACCAACGTGCATATCGTGAGCGGACTGGCCTTGGGCATAGACACCTCTGCCCACGAAGCCAGCCTCGAGAACAAACTCCCCACCTGGGCGGTGCTGGCGCACGGGCTGGAACATATCTATCCCGACGAAAACCGCGACCTGGCGAACCGCATCATAGAGCACGGCGGTGCCGTCATCTCGGAAATGCCCTTGTTCACCGTTACCAAACCGGGGCTTTTTCCACGCCGCAACCGCATCATCGCCGGGCTGTCGCAGGTTACGGTCGTGGTGGAATCGTCGATGAAAGGCGGCGCCATGCACACCGCGCGGGAGGCCGACTCCTACCAGCGCACGGTATTCGCCGTGCCGGGACGTAACGGCGACACGTGGTCGAACGGCTGCAATTTCTTGATACGTACCGGGAAAGCCGTATTGCTGCAAAGCGCTGAAGACATCCGTCAAGAAATAGGCTACGGAAAAGCCGCCCAAGGCGATTTATTTGCGCAAGGCTCAGAAGAAAAAGAGGTGGGCGTGAAATTCACGCCCACCCCCGATCAAAAAATCCTGCTGGATATTTTCAAGAAGACCAATCCCATTTCCATCGATACGCTGCAAGCCCAAAGCGGGAAACCGGTTCACGAGCTGCTTCCCCTCTTATTGCAGCTGGAAATGGGCGGTATCGTAAAGTCGCTGCCCGGCAGCCGGTACAAACAAACGGCAAACTATACGAGCCTTTAGTCCATACCGGAAACAACGCGGCTACGCTTTGGCCAGTTCCTCTACCAGCTTGCGGCAGCAGGCGGCCACCATGGCCAAGGTGGCGTCGGGCAACATATAGCAAGGCGTGGTATATACCTTATTCCTGGCATCGCAAACCACTTCGGGGCCGAACACGTTCTTGGGCTCGGCTCCCATCTGGCGCAAGGCCTCGTTGGTGGCTTCGTCGTGTCCCACCGTTACCTGCACGCCCTTGATGAGCTTGCCCAAGATAACCGGCGCGATGCACATGGCCGCCAAGAGTTTGCCCGCCTCACGGGTTTCGTTCACGGCGCGTTCCACTTCGGCATCCACTTTCATGGCCGCCCCGTCCACGGCAAAGGTACTCAGGTTCTTGGCCGCCCCGAAACCGCCGGGAAACACCAGGCCGTCGAAATCGGCCGCCTTGTAATCGGTAAGCGGGCGTACCTTTCCGCGGGCAATGCGCGCCGATTCGGCCAGCACGCTGCGGTTTTCCGGCATGGGTTCTCCCGTAAGGTGGTTTATGGCGTGCATCTGCGGCTTGTCGGGCGCAAATATGGCGTAGGCGCAACCGGCTTCCTCCAACGCCAAGAGCGTCATCATGGCTTCTCCGATCTCGCTTCCGTCATATACGCCGCAACCGGAAAGCACCACGGCAAATTTCTTCATGCGCGCACCCTCCTATTTTTCGTTGTGGTCAGCCAGGAAGCGCTCGGCCTCGATAGCCGCCATACAGCCCGTGCCGGCGGAGGTGATGGCCTGACGGAAGTGCAGGTCCTGCACGTCGCCGGCGGCGAATACGCCTTCCACCGAAGTCTGGGTCGTGCCGGGCTTGGTCTTGATATGGCCCGTCTCGTGCAATTCGAGCTGACCCTTTACAAGCGAGGTGTTGGGCGTATGACCGATGGCCACGAAGAAACCGGTAACGTCGATTTTCTTTTCCTCGCCCGTTTGCGAATGGGTAAGGATCGCACCGTTCACGCCGTCTTCATCGCCCACGATTTCCTTGGGTTTGTGCTGCCAAAGCACCTCGATCTTGGGATTGTTCAGCACCCTGTCCTGCATGGCCTTGGAAGCGCGCAGCACATCGCGGCGCACGATCAGGTAAACCTTGTTGCAAAGGCCGGCCAAGTAGCAGGCTTCCTCGCAGGCGGTGTCGCCGCCGCCCACAACGGCCACATCCTGACCCTTGTAGAAGAAACCGTCGCAGGTGGCACAGGCCGAAACTCCCTGTCCGTTGTATTTCTTTTCGGACTCCAGACCCAGCCAGTTGGCCGAGGCGCCGGTGGCCACGATAACGGTATTGGCGATGATTTCGGTGCCGTCGTCGGCGGTCACCTTAAAGGGACGTTGCGAGAAATCCACCTTGGCGATCATGCCCGGGCGGATATCGGTATTGAAACGCAAGGCCTGCTGACGCAGATCCTGCATCAAATCGGGTCCTTTCCTGCCTTCGGGATAACCGGGAAAGTTTTCCACTTCGGTAGTGATCGTAAGCTGACCGCCGGGCTGCATCCCTTCGTAGAGCACCGGCTTAAGGTCGGCACGGGCCGCATAGATGGCGGCGGTGAAACCGGCAGGGCCGGATCCGATAATGAGGCATTTTACTTTTTCCATTGTATTATGAATTTATATGTTTATCTACGTCAATTGAGCCGCAACGCGCCCGTCACCGAATCGATATTGAGCGGGATAAAGCTGCTCAACAGCAGGTAGGCGCCGAACAACACCAGCACCACGCCCACCACCTTGTTCACCACCTTGATGGTGCGCTCGTTCACCACTTTCTTTATCTTGTTGGCGACAAACGACTTGAGCACATCCATACTGAAAATGGTGCAGAGCGTCACCAAAAAGAACATGAACACGCGGAAACCTATGACATGGCCGTCGTCGGTGGTGTATTGCGCCGTGATCGCCCCCACGGTAACGAACCAGAAAATCCATGTTCCGGGGTTGGCCATGTTCATGAAGAAACCCTTGAGGAAATACATTCCCGGCGAGGACTGTTTCAGTTTTTCGGAAGGGTCTATGTTCGATTTGATGACCACTTTCTTGCGGAAAGTGTAAATCCCCATCAGGACCAGCACCGCGCCGCCCACGATGCCTATCACCTTGCTGGCCGAAGGGTCGGTAAACAAACGGGAAGCGCCCAGAAACGAAATGAGCACCAGCAGGCTGTCGCACACAAAAATGCCGCAGGCAATCCAAAAGGCGGCCTTGAACCCGCGCTCCAGACTGGTCTGCAGTATGGTAAAGAAAGCCGGGCCGAACATAAAACTCAAGGTCATGCCCGCCAAAAAAGCTTCCGCAATGGTATGCCAAATCGAATACAGCAAGGATTCTTCCGTTTAACCGTCACCCCAAAATCGGGAAAGCGAATTTACATAAGTCGGGCGCAAAAAGCAAGTTCACTTGTTTTTTGCCGTGACGCGGTATCTTGATACCTTTGCCGGCACGAAACCGCATTCCGGAAAAATCCGGCACACAAGCCATGCAACACGTAATCATCATACCCGATTCGTTTAAAGGAACGATGCGCGCGACCGAAGTCTGCCGTATCATGCGGGACTGCGTGTCGATGCGTTTTCCGCTGTGCAAGACCGTGTGCATTCCGATAGCCGACGGAGGCGAAGGCACGGTGGACGCCTTCTTGTACGCCGCCGCAAACACGGATTCCCCGATAAAGGGCGAACGGAAAACCGCGCACGTGCAAGGCCCTTACGGCAAGACGCTCCTGTCCGTTTGGGGCCGGATAGACGATACCGCGGTCATCGAGACGGCCTCCTGCGCCGGATTGCCGCTCGTAGCCGATAATCCCGACCCCGCCAGAACAAGCACGTTCGGCGTAGGGCAGCTTATCTCGGAAGCCATGAACGCCGATTGCCGGAAAATTATCGTGGGACTGGGCGGAAGCTGCACCAACGACGGTGCCTGCGGCATGGCCTCAGCCTTGGGGGTTCGCTTTCTCGATGCCCAAGGCCGGGCATTCGTTCCTGTCGGCAACACGCTCGAAAACATCTGCCGCATCGATACCTCCGGCCTGGACATCCGGCTTAACGATATAGACCTCGAATGCCTTTGCGACGTGGACAACCCGCTTTCCGGCACAAAAGGAGCCGCCTATGTATTCGCCCCGCAAAAGGGTGCGGACGCCGACATGGTGAAACATTTGGATGAAGGCCTGCGGCACCTTGCCGAAATCGTGGAACGGGACTTGGCTTTTTCGGGGGCGGAGGAAGCGGGCGCAGGCGCGGCGGGCGGTTGCGGCTACGGAATGAAGGCCTTTTTAGGCGCAAGGCTGCGCCCCGGCATCGAGGTTCTGCTCGATTTCGCCCGCTTCGACCGTCTTTTGCAAAATGCCGACTGCGTATTTACGGGCGAAGGCCGCTTAGACAGTCAAAGCCTGCACGGAAAGGCGCTTTCGGGCATCGCCCGTCACGCGAAGAAAGCCGGCGTTCCGGTAATCGCCTTGGCCGGAGAGGTCTCGGCAAATACCGATGAACTGAAGCGGATGGGGATATCCGCCGCCTATGCCGTTAATCCAGGCCGTTCCGGAATGCAGGAAATAAAGGCGCATTGCCGCGAGGATCTGGCCAGGTGCATGCAACGCGTCTTAGAAAACCTGTCCTGAAGGCGCTTGTGGTTTCTTTGGGCATTTTTCATTAACTTTGAAGTTTTGTAAAAAGGGCGGCACATCGCCCACGCGCAACACCTATGTCGAAAAACAGAAGACGTATTCCTTTACCGGAACCGGAAATAGAGCCTGTTCAAGACGATCTTCCGCCCGAAGAAATGCCGGCGGAGGATTCATCGGCCGGCGAGAACGAGCCCGAAGAAGACTCTTTTTCCAACCGGCTTTCCGACAGACTCAAGAAGTTCCGTGCCGCGTTGCCCACCCGGAAAACGCGCCGTATAACGGGCTATCTCTGCCTGTTTGCAGGAGCGTTCCTGGCCCTCGCGTTCATCTCCCACTTCCTCTACTGGTGGATCGACTACGATGCCGTGCAGCAGATGCGTTCGGGCAGCGTATGGACATCCGGGAACTGGACGGTACGCAATTTCGGCGGCCGGTTAGGCGCCTACATCGCCTCGGCCTTCATCAACCAAGGCTTCGGCATCGCCTCCTTTATCTTTCCCATCTTGTTGTTTCTGGGCGGGCTGCAGTTGCTCAACCTGAAGAACTACGCCTGGATCAAGATCGTTTTCCGCTCGCTGTTCGGCCTGTTGTGGATCTCGCTGCTGGCGGGCTGGGTCTGCAGCGGCAAGTTCTATGTATTCGGCGGCAACGCCGGCGCCTCCGCGAGCCATTACCTGCTGGGGCTTACCGGCAAGATCGGCCTTGGCTTTATCCTGGCGTTTACCCTGATCTGCTACCTTATCCTGAACTATAACCTGCGCGACGTGCGCATCTCGCTCCGCGCGCCCAAACGCGCAAAGGAAAGCACGGATTTCGACATACCCGAACAGGAACCCGACATGCCCGGACAAGACCATGTGGAAACGGTTCCCGCCAACGAAACCGAAGACCTGCCGCTCCATATCAACGACGATTTCGGCATGACCCTGAGCACGCGCATCCATATGCCCGAGCCCGAACCGTCCACGGTTTCCTCTGCCATTCCGGCCGAAACCGTTCCCGCCGCTCCTCCCAAGACAGTATTCAGCTTAGACGACGAACCTGAACCCGAGGTGGAAACGCCTTCCGTAACGGCATCCTCCGTAGAACTTACGATAAACACTGAAGAAGCACCGAAAGCGCAGGAACCCGCACCGGCGCAGGAAGACGGGCCCGAAGAAGAAATGGTGGTGCTGGACACCCGCGTGGTTTCCGAACAGAAACCGGTGGTGGAACCCCGCCCCGAGCATTTCGGCCTCGACACGCCCTTCGACCCGCGTCTGGAACTTTCGGGCTACCGTTTCCCCACCCTCGACCTGCTGGAAGACTTCGGCGACCAGTCGCAGAAGATCCAGGACATGAACGAGGAACTCCTGGAGAACAAGAAGCGGATCGTGGAAACGCTGCAGAACTACGGCATCGGCATCAGCAAGATCTCGGCCACCATCGGGCCCACCGTAACGCTCTACGAAATCGTGCCGGCTCCGGGGGTGCGCATCAGCAAGATCAAGAACCTCGAAGACGATATCGCGCTGAGCCTTTCCGCGCTCGGCATCCGCATCATCGCGCCCATTCCCGGCAAGGGTACCATCGGCATCGAAGTGCCCAACAGCAAGAAGCAGATCGTACCCATGCGCGACATGCTTACCTGCGAGAAGTTCCGCAGCAAGGACTTCGCCCTGCCGGTGGCGCTGGGCAAGACCATTTCCAACGAAGAGTTCGTGGCCGACCTGGCCAAGATGCCCCACCTGCTGGTGGCCGGAGCCACCGGTCAAGGTAAATCCGTGGGCTTGAACGCGATTGTGGCCTCCCTGCTCTATTCCAAACACCCGGCCGAACTCAAGTTCGTGATGGTGGATCCCAAAAAGGTGGAACTGAGCCTGTACAACAAGATAGAACGCCATTACCTGGCAAAGCTGCCCGACAGCGAGGACGCCATCATCACCGACACCCGCAAGGTTGTGCGCACCCTCAACTCGCTCTGCAAGGAAATGGACAACCGCTACGACCTGCTTAAAGACGCGGGGGCGAAGAACCTCAAGGAATACAACAAGAAGATCATCGACCGCAAGCTGGTTATCGGCCAGCCTGTGGATTCCAAGGGCGAGAACCCGCATCGTTTCCTGCCTTACATCGTGCTGATCATCGATGAGTTCGCCGACCTCATCATGACCGCCGGCCGCGAAGTGGAACAGCCCATCGCGCGTCTGGCACAATTGGCGCGCGCCATCGGCATCCACCTGGTGATCGCCACCCAACGGCCTTCGGTAAATATCATCACGGGCCTGATCAAGGCCAACTTCCCGGCCCGCATCGCCTTCAAGGTAAGTCAGAAAATAGACTCTCGCACCATCTTGGATGCCGGCGGCGCCGACCAGCTGATTGGCCGCGGCGACATGCTTATCTCGATGGGAGACGGACTGACCCGTTTGCAGTGTCCGTTCATCGACACGCCCGAAATCGAACGGATCACCGAATTTATCGGCGAGCAGCGCGCCTATCCCGACGCCTATCTGCTGCCCGACTGCCCCGACGAGAACGGAGGCGGCGAAGGCAAGTCCGACATAGGCTCCGACGAATGGGACGGTATGTTCCGCGAAGCCGCCGAATTGGTGGTGAGCAGCCAGCAGGGTTCCACCTCGATGTTGCAGCGCAAGTTCAAGCTGGGCTACAACCGCGCCGGACGTATCATGGACCAGCTGGAAACGGCGGGCATCGTGGGCGCGTTCGACGGACGGAAGACCCGGGAAGTAAAGATAAAGGATCCTGAAATGCTGGAAAGACTGCTCCAGTCGCTTAACCTCTAAGATTGCTCCAAACCATGAAGAATATCCGTTTTTTGCTTGCGGCAGGCCTGATGCTGGCGTTCCTTAGCATGAAACATAGCGTTTTCGCCCAGACCCTTACGCCGCAAACCACCGTAAAGACCGCCGAGGGAGCCAACGACCCCATGGCGCATTCCTATATGGAAAAGACGCGCAAATGGCTCAATGCCTGCAAGAGCATCGAGATACGCTTCGAGGCCTGCTCAGAAGAAAACAACCAGCCTACCCCGACAGGCTGCCAGCGCAGCTCGCTCCTGGTGCAGGGAGCCAAATACCGCCTTATCATGGGTGCGGACGAATTTTACTGCAACGGCACCGACCTGTGGGTCTATACGATCGCCAATCACGAAGTGGCCATCTATGCCTGCGACCAGACCCTGCCCGACCTCAACCCTGTGAGCCTTATCAAGAACCACGACAAGTTCTACCGCGCCAAATATATCCGCGAACAAGCCATCGACGGGGCTTCGCGCCACATCATAGACCTCACGCCCCTGCAACGTTCGGAAGTAACCAAGATACGGATCTACCTGAACAAGAGCGATGCCAAGTTCCACAAGATCGAAGTATATCTGCCACAGAACCGACGGTTCATCTACAATAACTTCTCGTACAAGGAAAACGCCCCGGCCAAAGCCGCCGACTTCGTGTTCGACAAGGCCAAGTTTCCCGACGTGCAGATAAACGACATGCGCTAAAATTGCAACTTGTGGCCCATCTTGTCCTGCTTGGTGCGCAGGTAGGCCTCGTCGTATTGGTTGGGCTGTTCGATAATGGGCACCGTCTCCACGATTTCGATGCCGTAACTTTCCAACCCCACGCGCTTGGCGGGATTGTTGGTGATCAGGCGGACCTTGTGCGCCTTTAAATTACGCAGGATCTGCGCGCCGATACCGTAATCGCGTTCGTCGGGCTTGAAGCCGAGCAGCACGTTGGCTTCCACCGTATCCTTGCCCTGGTCTTGCAGTTTATAGGCCTTGAGTTTGTTGAGCAGACCGATGCCACGGCCTTCCTGATTCATGTACAGCACGATTCCCTTGCCTTCCTTTTCCACCATCTCCATCGCATCGTGCAATTGTTCGCCGCAGTCGCAGCGGCAGGAAGAAAGCACATCGCCCGTAAGGCAGCAGGAGTGAACGCGTACCAGAATCGGTTCGTCTTCCTTCCATTCGCCTTTCACCAAGGCCAGATGCAGGGTTCCGCTATTGTTTTCGGTAAAGGCGTGCAGCTGGAAATTGCCGTGATGCGTGGGCAGTTTCACCGCCACCTCTTCCTTTACCAGACTTTCGGTCTGAATGCGGTAGGCGATCAGATCGGCAATGGAGATAAGCTTGATGCCGTGTTCGTCGGCGAACCTGCGCAATTCGGGCAGGCGGGCCATCGTTCCGTCGTCGCTCATGATTTCCATCAGCGCGGCCGCCGGATAAAGCCCGGCCAGACGGGCCAGATCCACACAGGCTTCGGTATGCCCGGCGCGGCGCAACACGCCCAGATCCTGGGCATAGAGCGGGTTGATATGTCCGGGACGACCGAAATCTTCGGGCTTCGCCTTGGGATCCGCCAACGCAAGGATGGTGGCGGCGCGGTCGGAAGCCGAAACTCCGGTGGTGCAGCCTTCCAGCTTGTCGATGGTTACCGTGAAGGGCGTTCCCAAAACGGAAGTATTGCGTTCCACCTGATGGGGCAGGTTCAATTCCTCACAACGCGAAAGCGTGATGGGCGCACACAGCACGCCACGGGCATGCTTAAGCATGAAATTGATTTTCTCGGGCGTCACCTTCTCGGCGGCAATCACCAGATCGCCTTCATTCTCGCGGTCGTAATCGTCCACCACAATCAAGAACTTGCCTTCCTTAAAATCACGGATAGCGTCTTTTACGCTGTCTAATTTTACTTCCATCGCTGCTGTATTTGGTTTTAGTGCCATGTGCGCAAAATCCGCACACAGTCTAAAAAACAGGTGGCAAAGATAACGGAATTTTTGATTTTTTCTTACCTTTGCCCCCTTGGCCGCTGCGCCTTGTGTGCATAAGGCCGAACAACACAAATCCAATACCGGCATGTAGTCGTTTGTCAAATCGTAAAACAAGGGGGTCGCCATGATGGAAAGCCTGGAACTCGGTGCCTTGAACTGGCACTACATACAGAATCCCAACGAGGAGGATTTGACGTTCTTGGAGGAAGAATTTCACTTCCACCCCTTGGATATCGAAGACTGCCGCAGTATGGCGCAACGTCCCAAAATCGATATTTACGACGACTACAACTTCCTTATCCTGCATTTTCCCGGCTTCGACCGCGGCGATACCCTCACCACCCGCGAAATCAAGATCTTCTGGGGCAAGAGTTACATCATCACGCTGACCCGCTCGCAAGGCATCCTCAAGAACATCTTCGAACTGGCCGAGAAACAGCCCGAAAAATTAGAGGAAGATTTCGAGGAATTCAATTCCGACACCCTGCTCTACACGATCCTGAACCGGCTTCTGGTCGATTCCTACTCCTTGCTGCTGCGTGTGGGCGTGAACATCGAAAGCATCAACCGCGACCTGTTCAACAAACGCGCCGACCTCACCATCGAGAAACTGTCGATTACGCGGCGCAACATCATCTTGCTGAACACCATCTTCAAACCACAGCTGCGGCTCTTCCAGAAATTCGAGTCCGGTACCATCAAGGGCTTCTCGGAAAACAGCGACTTTATGGAAGACTACTGGGGCAATATCGTGGACTACTACCAGAAGATGTGGGATATGGTGGAAGACAACGGCGAACTGATCGAAGGCCTGTCGAAAACCTTCGACTCCATGCAGACCAACCGCATCAACGAGGTGATGAAGATCATGACCCTCATCTCCACCATCTTCCTCCCCCTTACGTTTATCACCGGGGTTTACGGAATGAACGTGAACCTGCCCTTCATGAACCGCGTGCACTTTTTCTGGTGCATCGTGGGCTTTATGGCGCTCGTGGCCGGTTTCTTTATCTTCTTCGCCAAGAAACGGCGCTGGATGTAGGCCAAACCGCGCGCTACTTGTTGTACGAACGGCGCAGTTTCTCGCCCTTTTCCAAATCCTTCTTAAGGATCACCTTATTCCAAAAGGCCTTGATAAAGCCGCAGCCGTATCCGTTAAGCTGCACGAAACCCGTTACTATCGACAGCAACGCAATCTTCAGGCTCTTGTTCTTTATGGCCGAAGCCAAGAACAGCATCACCGCGTAAAGCGCCAGAAACAGCAGCCAATACGGGGTATGGAAAACGGCGAGCAGAATCAAGGCCGCCTCTCCCAGCACGAACATGGCCGGCAACGCGTGAACCGCCTTCAGGGATTCGGGATGCAGTTTATAGAGAAAGATACGCGCCTGCCCGAAATTATATACCTGGCGGAAGAATTTTTTAAGATTCACCCTACGCTTGTGATATACGGAGACTTCCGGAAAAAGAACGGTTTTGAATCCCGAATTTCGGATGCGGATACTCAGGTCGATGTCTTCACCGAACATATCCGCAAAGCCGCCCACCTTTTCATAAACCTCGCGCGAGAAACCCATGTTGAACGAACGGGGATGGAACTTTTCCATACACACCTTGCCGCTGCCCCGTATTCCTCCGGTAGTCAGGAAGGAGGTCATCGCGAAATTCACCGCCTTCTGCATATCCGTAAAGGTAGGCAAGGCCCGGTCGGGGCCGCCGAAGCAATCGGAATAACTTTCTTTAAGGCAACGGTTCAGTGTCTGGATATATTCGGGAGGCAGGATGCAGTCGGAATCGAAAAATAGGAAATAATTCCCCTTGGCGTTTTTCATGCCCACATTGCGGGTGTCGCTCCTCCCCGTATTGGGCTTGGTGCAATAGCAGATATCAAGTACGTCAGAATAGCGATCAACTTCTTCCTTGCAGGGCTTGGTGGAACCGTCTTCCACCACCACCACTTCAAAATTCCTTTCGGTCTGTCCGGCCAGGCTCGCCAGCATTTCCGCCATTTCATCCGGACGGTTGAACACCGGAATGATTATGGAATATTTCAAGTCCATGTCTCCGTTTCTTGAAAATGTTACGCTTCCTTTTGTTCCGCTTTTTTACAGGGATTCCACACCATCATGCCCAGCAAGGCCAATATCAGCAGTATATTGACGGCCGAACCGGTATTGGTGATCATCTTGCTGCGCGCGATAAGCGGGTTCTTGCACCTGAGTTCCACCACGTGCCTGCCCTCAGGCAGCGTCAACCCGCGCAGAATGTAGTTGACCCTGTACAACGGCACTTCCTCGCCGTCCACATAGGCCTTCCAGGTTTTGTAATACACTTCCGAGAACACCGCCGGACGTTCGGCCGAAGCCGTGTATTCATAGGTGAGTTTATTGGGATAATACTGCACCAGACGGATACCGTCGGCTTCGGAAACAGGTACGGACACCGATTCCATGCCTACCTTATCTTTCCACTCCCTGTCGATTACGGCCACCCGCGCCGGATCGAAGTCATACAGGGCCACAATTTCCTCATCGGGACTGTTGACCCAACGGATGCTGTCCACGAACCAGGCGTTGCCCAAGGCCGCCACATTGCGCTGAACCATCGGCTGTCCAGAAGCGTCGGGCGCGATAAAATACCGGGTGTTGAGCATATTGAGCACCTGTATATTCAAACGGCGGCTCAAATGATAGTCGATGATATCCTGATAGCGGCGCAACTTCATCGGGCTGTAGCCACCGATCGATTTATGGAAATTAGAAGTCGTCGCGTCGTTAAAGGTATTCACCGTAACGTTGAACACGCGGTAATCGGGGTCGGTATCGGCCAGAATCATATTGTCGATGGCCGACGGAATGACCGCCTTTACCGAACGAGCCGGAACAAAGTTCTGTTCGCCTACATAATGACGGTCCAAGGTCCACAGGTCTATCAGTACAAAAACGGCGAGAAGCCCCATCACCCATCCGGCCTTGAGGTTCTTCTTGACATACAGCCAAAGACAGGCCGCCGCCAGCAAAATAAAGGCGAACGAACGCATGGCGGTACGAACCAGCATACTCGCACGGTCTTCCACCAGGGTTTTCTGCAACCAGTCGGGATAAGAAGCATCGGCAGGCGAGACAAAACCGAACATGCTCTTTCCGAACAGTCCGAAAAACAGGCAGATACCGGCCGTAATGCCGAAAGCATAGGCCAGGTCGCGCATATACTTACCCTTTTCCTTAGATTCGAGGATGTTTTTAATGGCGAGAACCGCCAACGCCACCATGGAGATTTCGGCAATCACCAAGGCCATGGACGGGGTTCTGAACCGGTTGTAGAGCGGCAGATGATAGAACAGGAAATCGTTGAACCACGACAGATGCCTGCCCCAGGAAAGCATGAGCGAAAGCACCGTTACCGCCAGCAGCCACCATTTTTCGGGGCCTTTCACCACGAACAAGCCCAGAATAAAGAGGAAACAGATAATCGCCCCAACATAAACGGGACCGGAGGTAAAAGGCTGGTCGCCCCAATAAAACGGAACCATATTTTGTCTTCCACCGGTAATTTTAGTTGTTTCATAATTCGATTCCGGCGAAAGATAATAATGGCTGCTTCCTCCGTAAATGCCCGGCACCAAGAGCGTAAAGCTTTCCATCTTGCCGTAACTCCATTGGAAGGCGTAGTCTATATCCAGACCTGAACTTTCCTTCTCTCCATCGGGATTCGCCTTCAAAACCGCACCGCCGCGCATCGTATCCTTACTGTAATCGTAAGTAACCAGCCAACTTCCCAACGAAGGCAGCAAGGCGATCACCGCCATCGCCAACGCGACCACACCGCCTTTCAGATAGGTTTTCATCTGTTTCTGACGGAAAGCCTGCACCCCATAGGCAATGGCCACCGCCACCAACATAAACATCAGGTAAAACGTTATCTGCTGGTGGGAATACATGATATGAGGTCCCGTAAATATGAGCGTTATCAAGGCTCCCGACAGATACTTTCCCTTAAAGCATTGTATAACCCCTGCAAGAATGGGCGCCATACAGGCCATCGCCCAGCATTTGTTGGCATGGCCGGCATCGATAATCAGAAGATTGTAGGTGGAAAAGGCATAGGCCACCGCGCCGAGAATCGACAGCCACGAACGGCATCCCAACACGCACATCAGGATATAGAAGCCGAGCATATAGAAAAACAATATACCGGCGTTCAACCCGGGAAGCCCCCCCATTACAAAACGAGGGAAAAGCTTATTGTACACATTGTAGCCTTCCCCTCCTATGTTCGGCATGCCGCCAAAAAGCATATTGCTCCAGTGCGGATATTCTCCTGTCTGCTTATAACAATCCCTTGATTCGTTCTGTTGGCCGCTCCAACTGTGTACGTCGCCCTGCCCCATGGTCTTGTCGCCAAACACCACCGGCGCGAAATATGCAACGCTCAACACCATGAAAATCAGAATCGCCCAAACGTGCGGCAATATCCTCTTCCAGTTTATTTTTTTCATATCCACTTTATTACAATCTTTTACAATTCCTTATTCCATTACACCCGCCCTAAAAACATTGCGGTTCCGAAAAAAAGCAGTATTTTTGCCGCCTGTTTCCGATTGGCCAATGGTGTAACGGTAACACAACAGATTTTGGTTCTGTTATTCTGGGTTCGAATCCCGGTTGGCCAACTTACTTCAGTCTCCTATTCCCAGATAATTCCTTACATCCAGCACATCCTTCACGATAAAGGCGTAGGGATAGTCGGCCTTTATGCTTCTAAGGAAGAAGCCCGCCTCCACCCGATTGGTAAAATTGCCGGCCTTTACCTTGAAATAAGGTTCTTCGAACAAAATATAGCTCTTGCATTCGGGATAGACCAGATCGAAGGTGGATTTGGCCTCGATGGCCGCGTTCTTGGAGCGGTTTCCGCTCTGGGAGAAGATAAGGATCCGATACCCCTCCGACTGCTTGGCCAGACGGTGCTCCATACGGCGGAGCAACAAGGTGTCCACCGTATGCGGATATTCGATTTCGTCTAAAACGGAGGGCAAGGTCTGCGCGGACACCGCCGAAGCGCACAGCGACAGCAACAACAAAACGATTTTCGATTTCATCTCACTAGTATGTTTTCGGCATCTGCGGGCCGAGCGTAAAAGCCAGCCACAAAGATATTCATTAATCCCGTTCATTCCGGTTTCCAAACTATAGCGCACCCACAGTAACGGTATAAAACCGGTCGGGTGTAAGGTAACGGCAGGCCATCTGCCGGATTTCTTCGGGCGTGATCGAAAAGAAAACCTCCTCGTTGCGCCGGTAAAAATCGGCTCCCACCCCGCACAGGATAAAGAACTTCATGCGCTCAGCCAAATCGAAGGTACCGTCTAACTCGCGCACGAAATCGCCCATAAACGACTGCCGCACGATATCCAACTCGGAATCGGGAATCGGCTTTTTCTGCAGTTTGGCTATTTCCTTCTCGATCTCAGCCAATACCTTGCCCGTGCAGTCGGCCTTCACCTCCGAGCTTATCATCCACACCGGCACCTGCCGCAAGGGTATGATATAGGAGGAAATGCCGTAGGTGTAGCCTTTCTCCTCGCGGATATTGCGCATCAGGCGCGAACCGAAATATCCGCCCAGCACATAATCCGTCACCTTGAAAGACGCGAAATCGGGGTCGTCGAGCGGGCAAAGCGGCATGCCGATACGCACCGAAGCCTGCAGCGAGCCTTCCTTGGGCTTATCGACACGCTGGTTTCCCGAAAAGCCGGGCAAAGCCACGAGACCGGAGGCGGTTACCGTTTCTGTTCCCGTCCACTCCCGGCCGCCGAAACAGGTTTCCAGCAGGTTCAAGTCTTGGTCCGTATAGCCGCCGGCCAACACGATCTTGCAGTTGTCCGCCACATAGTGCCGTTGATGGAAAACAAGCAGGTCTTCCCGCTTCAAGGCGGTAAAATCGGATTCTTCCGTAGATTGTCCGTAAGGATGCTGGCCGAACACGAGCGAATAGAACTCCGTTCGCGACAGTTCCGATACTTTCTCTCGGTTCACCAGGAACTTGCGGTGCTGCTTGCGCAGGTAGGTTTCCAGTTCTTCCTGCGGAAACACGGAACGCTTTACCGCTTCCTCGCACAAGGGAATGATCTCCTTGAAATAACGGCTCAGGCAATAGAACACCAGGGTGGCCTGGTCCTTGTCGGGATAACGTTCCACGTACGCCCCGTAATAGTCTAATTTTTCCGCCCATTCCCGCGACGAAAAGTTCTGCGTGCCTGCCCCCGTAAGTGCACAGCAGGCCGCCGCCTGCAACTTCTTTTGCTGAAAGAAACTGCCCGCCTCGAAGATGAATTCAAGGCGCACCAGCTCCATGCTCCTGTCGGCGAACGCATAGACGGGAACGCCGTTCGACAGATGCCGTATCTCGGGTTCTAATTTTGAATAATCGAATTTCATCTCCTTGACTATTTAACCGCCTTGTAATAAATCGTGCTGCAATTCGACGGGCTAAGGTATTTTTCTACCGCTTCCCGTACGTGCGAAGCTTCCACCTTCCTGTATTTGCGGTCTTCTTCGTTGAGCAGGGAAGCCGAACCCATCAGTTCGAAATAACCGAGATTCATCGCCTTGTCCAAGGCTTTCATGTTCGAGAACATCAAGGCCGTTTCCAGCTTGTTCTTCACTTTCTGCAGTTCATCCGCCCCCACCTCGTTCTCGGCCATACGCAGGATCTCTTCGTTGATGGCCGCCTCCGCCTTCTCGAACGAAACACCTTCTTCCAAAAATCCGGAAACCAGGAACATGCCCGGCTCGAGGTCGCCCGAAACATAGGCATTCACACTGTTGAAGAGTTTCTTTTCCTTTACCAGCGTGGTATGGAAGCGCGAGGAATCGCCGTTGGAAAGGATGTCGGACACAAGGTCGAACACATAGAAATCGTCGCTCATGCGCGGCCCCATATGGAAAGCCTTGTAGATAACATCGGCCGGCACCTTGCGTTCCACCACCTGCCTGCGGGCTTGTGTCTGCACGGGTTCCTGCGGCAGGTTCCGGGCCGGGCGGTTTCCTCTCGGAATGCCTCCGAAGTAGCGTTGCGCCATCTCGAAAACCTCCGCGGCTTCCACGGGCCCGGCCACGGTAAGGATGGCGTTGTCGGGCTTGTAGTAGGTGTCGTAGAACGAGCGCACGTCATCTAAGGTAACGCTTTCGATATGTTCCGGCTTCTTACCGATGGTTGACCAGGCGTAAGGATGCACGGTATAGCAGAGCGGGCGTATCAGCAAATCCGAATCGCCGTAGGGCTGGTTGAGGCAGCGTTCCTTGAACTCCTCGATCACCACACCCTTCTGCACGTCCAGTTTCTTCTGATTGATGGTGAGGTACTGCATGCGGTCACTCTCCACGCGGAAAGCCGTTTCCAGGGCATCGGGCAGTATGGTGATGTAGAAATCCGTAAAATCGTTGTTGGTAAAGGCGTTGTTGGCCGCCCCCACCTTATCCAGCTCCGTATCGAAATCCTTTACATGCCTGGAACCGCTAAACATCAGGTGCTCGAAAAGATGGGCGAAGCCCGTCTTTTCGGGATGCTCGTCCCGGGCTCCCACATTATAAACGAGATTGAACGCCACCATGGCCGTGCTACGGTCAACATGCACCTGCACCTTGAGGCCGTTTTCGAGCACGGTTTGTACGTAATCTATCTGCATAGGTCTTTTCCTATATCTTTTCGGTAATACATCGCTTCGAAGCCAATCTTCTCCACTTCGGCATACGTCTTCTTTATGGCCGTGGGCAAGTCTTCGGCCAGGGTGACCACCGCCAGCACGCGGCCGCCGGAGGTAAGCGCCCTGCCGTCGGCATCGTTTTTGGTTCCGGCGTGGAAAAGCAGGGTATCGGCCGCCACCTTGTCCAAGCCGTCCAAGGCAAAGCCCTTCTTGTAAGCATCCGGATAGCCGCCCGAAACCAGCATCACGCACAGCGCCTGGCGCGGGTCTATCTCGAAATCCACTTCGTTCAGGCGGTTTTCGTGCATCGCCTTGAACACTTCCACCAAGTCGCTCTTGATGCGCGGCATCACCGATTCGGTTTCCGGATCGCCCATACGCACATTGTATTCGATTACGTAGGGATCCCCATCTACATTCATCAAGCCGATAAACAGGAAGCCCGAATACGGAATCCTGTCGGCCTTAAGCTGCCGCAGGGTGGGCTTTACGATACGTTCTTCCACCTTCTTCATAAAGGCGGCATCGGCAAAGGCCACCGGTGATACCGAGCCCATGCCGCCCGTGTTCAGGCCCGTGTCGCCCTCGCCCACTTTCTTGTAGTCTTTGGCTTCGGGCAGGATCTTATAATCGGTGCCGTCGGTCAACACGAACACCGAAAGTTCGATACCGCTCAGAAACTCTTCAATCACCACCTGGCTGGAAGCCGCCCCGAACTTGCCCTTTTCCAGCATTTCGTCCAAGGCATCTTCGGCCGCTTCCATACTGTTTTCTATCAACACACCCTTGCCCGCCGCCAAGCCGTCGGCCTTAAGCACATAGGGCGGTTTGAGCGTTTTAAGGAAGGCCTTGGCTTCGGAAAGCTGTCCTTTTTCGAACACGGCATACCCCGCCGTGGGGATGCCGGCCCGCTGCATGAATTCCTTGGCGAAACGCTTGCTACCCTCCAATCGGGCCCCCTCCTTGCACGGACCCACCACAATCAGGTCGCGGAAATTGGCGTCCGCCAGAAAATAATCGTGTATGCCCTGCACCAAGGGGTCTTCGGGACCCACCACGAGCATGCCTACCTGGTGTCCGATGATAAAATCCTTTACCTGCGCAAAATTCAGTGGATCCAAGCCCACGTTCTCCGCCCAGACACCCGTTCCCGCATTGCCGGGAGCCACATAAAGCCGCTCCGTTTGCGCGCTTTGCGCCAACTTATACGCCAAGGCGCTTTCCCTGCCTCCCGAACCCAAAACCAAGATATTCATAATAAGTATCTTATGCTGTTACAAAATTCAAAAAAACACGTAAAGATATTGCTTTTTTCTGTTGTTAGACGTAACTTCGCGCTTTAAAGCCCCTTCTTACAAAGGGAACAACCTATTGCTTTATGAAAATTCGTTCTTTTTTCCGTATGTTGGGTACCGTAGCCTTAAGCGGTGCCGTTCTGGGTGTGATATTGAGTTCGTGCCGGCACGAAGGAAAACCCATGGATATTTACGGCGTTTGGCAGGAAAAGGATTTCGTAAAATACCATTTCCAATTGGATTCAACCACTTGGGACACCATCAAGCACCTTTCCCACTCGCAGCACCGCCTGGATATCCAGTGCGCCCAGAACATCGATTCCGGAGATTTCACCAAAGGCGGAGAATTCTACCTTACCATCGCATCCTGGCACGATTCTTCCTATCGCGATCCTGAACGTTACCTCTACAGCGAGTACGTAAAGGGAACCTATCTGCTGGACACCAAACACCGCAAGATCCGTCTGGACGGTCTTTACTACACAGACGAAGGCTTTACCACGGTGGCCACCGACTCCACGTATGACCATAGCGTGGGCAGCTACAAGGTATATTCCGACTACTATATCAACGACAAGTTCTTCACGCTGAGCCTCGACGATTCCACGCGTACCGACATCAACACCTTCTTCCGCGAGTATCCGCACGACGATTGCCTGTAAGGTCTAAAACCTCCATACGAAAAGAGGGCGGTTCGTTGAACTGAAGTGAACCCCGAAAGTTGGACGGATTAAACATTAAGTTAAGCGGACTGTTG
>JAMPIH010000004.1 GCA_023662825.1 Bacteroides sp. | reverse complement strand
TCTTGCGCATAAAAAACCCCGAAAGTTTTTTGTCCAACTTTCGGGGTTCACTTCAGGCGGACAGGCCCTTTTTGTTTTGCGGTTATCCTTAAAATTTACAGCCGACACCGAAAAACAACGCGCCGCAATCTACAGAACCGCCTACCATAATGTAGGGTTTGATTTTTTCGCTGACATTGATATCAAGTCCGATATGCGGACGGAAGATGAACCGGGGATCAACGTAATCGTAACTGTATTCGTGATCAGGTTCCCAAAGTAAGGCAACCCCGAGGTCTACGCCAAAAAAGGGTGATACCCGTTTGTTCGTGAAATTGAATTTTGCACGGAAGAACACAGGTATTCCCACGCAGTGGTCGATGTCTACCTCCTTGTTGCCATTATAATCCTCCCACTCATCTTTTTCGTAGAGGTACGTGATACCGATTCCTCCACCGATGAAGACATATTTATTAAATCGGTATCCATTCAGCATCACCAGCGATACATTGGCGACATTTTTTGGAAGGGTACTTGCCGATACTTCCACGGATTTGGCGAAACCTCTACCGGGGATGTCTTTTTTCACCACATTCCTTTTGTTCGCGAATACGATCACGGTGTCGGTTTTCGTGATGACATCCTGGGCGTGCAGCCCCACAGACGAAAGGACGAAGACGGATAGGAGAAACAACGACTTTTTCATGGCTGGAATGTTTTGGGTTAATAAATAGATGGATTGTTTGATTAATGTTTTGTTTGTTTGACAGGCCAATATACGAAAATATGGCGACGTGGCCAAAAAGACAGGAGGCCTTTGTTTATCCAAAAAAAAATACTACTTTTGCACCCCTATTCAGAATACCTTAAAACAGTAAGAAACCATGGGAAAGAAAAATAAAGAGGCGCGCGTTCAGGTGATTTTGGAATGCACCGAACACAAGGCCAGCGGTATGCCGGGCACTTCCCGTTATATTACCACCAAGAACAAAAAGAACACGCCCGACCGTTTGGAATTGAAGAAGTACAACCCCATTCTCAAGAGAATGACGGTTCACAAAGAAATAAAATAGTTTGAGCCATGGCAAAGAAAGTAGTTGCAACCCTGAAAACCAGTACCGGCAAGGATTTTGCCAAGGTAGTGAAAGTAGTTAAGTCGCCCAAGACGGGTGCCTATACTTTCAAGGAAGAAATCATCGCCAACGACAAGGTAAAGGAATATTTTGCCAACAAGGCTTAATTCCGCTTTTCGTGGTGTCTTACGGGTGTTTGGCCCGTTGTTTGCATGGAGGTTCATCGGTTAAACATCGGTGAACCTTTATGTGTTTGTAACCTACCGTAAAAATCGATCGAGATGGGAATCTTTTCGTTTCTCTCCCGCAACAAGACCGCCACGCAGGTTCAGGAAGAACAGGAGGTTTTGCAGAAGGGACTGGACAAGACCAAGGAAAACGTTTTCAAGAAAATAACCCGCGCCGTGGCCGGTAAGTCCAGCGTTGACGACGAGGTGCTGGACAATCTGGAGGAAGCCTTGGTGACGTCCGATGTGGGCGTGGACACGACCCTCCAGATTATAGAACGCCTGCAGGAAAGGGTGAAGCGCGACAAATACCTGGGCACCGACGAGCTGAACAAGGTGCTGCGTGAGGAAATCTGCACCTTGCTGGTGGAGAGCCCGCAGGACGACCCTTGGAAAGAAGATGGCAAGAACCCCTACGTGATTATGGTGGTGGGCGTGAACGGGGTCGGCAAGACCACCACGATCGGCAAGTTGGCCTACAAGTTCAAGCAGAGCGGCGCCAAGGTGGTGTTGGGCGCCGCCGACACTTTTCGTGCGGCTGCCGTGGAGCAGTTGCAGGAATGGGGCCGGCGGGTGGACGTGCCGGTCGTGGCGCAGAGCATGGGCTCCGACCCGGCTTCGGTGGCTTTCGACACCCTGAAATCGGCCGTGGCCAGGGAAGCCGACGTGGTGATCATCGATACCGCCGGGCGTCTGCACAACAAGGTGGGGCTGATGAACGAACTTTCGAAAATCAAGAACGTGATGAAGAAGGTGGTGCCCGAGGCACCCCACGAGATATTGCTGGTGTTGGATGCCTCCACCGGGCAGAACGCCATCGAGCAGGCCAAACAGTTTACCGCCGCCACCGAAGTGAACGCCTTGGCGCTCACTAAATTAGACGGCACGGCCAAGGGCGGGGTGGCCATCGGCATCTCCAACCAGTTCCGCATTCCCATCAAGTATATCGGGGTGGGCGAGAAGATAAACGATCTGCAGCTGTTCAACAAGATCAGCTTCGTGGAATCGCTGTTCGGCAACGAAAACTAAACATCGGTCATGCCATCCTTAAAAGTAGTGAGTCTGGGGTGTTCCAAGAACACGGTGGATTCCGAGGTGATTCTCGGCAATGTCAGGAAGGCCGGCTGGAGCATTGTGGACGAAACCAGTCCGCGCACCGCCGATGTGGTGCTGATAAACACCTGCGGCTTTATATTGGATGCCAAGGAGGAGTCGATCGACGCCATCCTGGCCGAAACCGCCCGCAAGAACCGGCGCAAAAAGGGCAAGGTGTTCGTGATGGGCTGCCTGGTGCAGCGGCATGGAAACGAACTTAAAGAGGAGATACCCGACGTGGACGCCTGGTTCGGGGTGAACAACGCGCAGGAAGTGGTGAACGCCATCCTGCAGAGCCAGATGGAAACCGACGCCAAGGAACGGAAACTCACGACCCCCAGGCATTATGCCTACCTTAAGGTTTCCGAGGGCTGCGACCGCCGCTGCGCGTTCTGCGCCATTCCGCTGATCCGGGGCAGACACATCTCCCGTCCGCAGGAGGAAATCCTGCAGGAAGCCCGCATGCTGGCCAAGAGCGGTGTAAGGGAAGTGATTCTCGTGGCACAGGACTTGACTTATTACGGCATGGATCTGTATGGCAAGCGGGTCATCGCCGACCTTGTGCGCGAACTCTGCCGTATCGACGGCCTGCACTGGATCCGCTTGCAATACCTCTATCCCCACGCCTTTCCCAAAGACTTGCTGGACGTGATGCGCACCGAGCCCAAGGTCTGCCGCTATGTAGATATTCCCTTGCAGCATATCAACTCGGCTATCCTAAAGGATATGGCGCGCAACACGAGTAGGGAACAGACGCTTGCCCTGCTGCGGGATTTCCGCGAGGCACTGCCCGACGCGGTCTTCCGCACCACGCTCATCACAGGCTTTCCGGGCGAGGACGAGGCGGCTTTCGAAGAATTGAAAGCCTTCGTGCAGTCGTTCCGTTTCGACCGCCTGGGTGTGTTCCCGTATTCGCGCGAGGAAGGCACGCCGGCCTATGCTTCGGGCGACACGGTGTCCGAAGCGGAAAAGGAAGGCCGTGCGCAGGAAATCATGTATATTCAGGAAGGAATCTCTTACGAACTGAACCAGGCCCGCATCGGCAAGACCTACGAAGTGTTGATAGACCGCCTGGAAGGCGAGTTCTATGTAGGCCGAACCCAATACGATTCGCCCGAAGTGGACAACGAGGTACTGATACCGGTTGATTCCGCCGAGTTGAAGACAGGGGAGTTCTACAACGTGAGGATTACATCTGCCGAGGCCTTTGATCTGTACGGAACGGTAGAGAATTGAGTTTTATCCCCTAATAAATCAAATCTGATTCTCACCCCACCTTCCGCCACCATATTCCCATCGTGAGTCCGCGCAGTGCGAGGAAGCCGGTCATGGCCAGCCACATGGCGTGGTTCTGCAGGGCCGGACGGAAACCGTAGAAAAGGGCGAAGAACCCGGCTACAGACAAGGCCATGGTGAGCAACATCGCCTTGGAGGCGAGCGAACCGGCGTACACGCCGTCCCACAGGAAGGCCGGGAATCCTATCAAGGTGATGCCCAGAACCCAGGGGTAATACGTGCGGCTCATCTCCAGAATCAACGTGTCTTGTGTAAAGAGGCCCATGATGCCGCCGAAGAACAGGGCGTAAGCCAGCGTGAACGCCAGTGCGATGCCGATACCCCATACGAAAACCTGTTTCACCGTACGTTTTTTCTCCACCTGTTGCCCGCTGCCCGTGAACTTGCCGCAGAGGGCTTCCGCAGCGTGGGCGAAACCGTCCATCGCGTACGAATAGAAGATAAAGAACTGATAGAGCAGCGTGTTCAATACCAGGGTCTCGTTGCCGAAGCGCGACGACTGGGCGGTGAAGAACGCGAACACGAGGATGATGAGCAGCGTGCGCAGGAAGATGTCTGAGTTCACATGCAGAAACCGTTTCAGCGAACGGGTTTCCATTATCTTTCTCCACGAGAGGCAGCGCGGCAGTCTGGCCAGTTTCCGGAGGGCGAAACCGATGTAGAGCAGCAATCCCGTGTATTGCGCCAGCACCGTGCCGGCCGCCACGCCGTCGGAGCCGTGGTGATACACGAAAATCAGGATATAATTGAACACGATGTTGGCGATGTTTATTAGAATGGCCACCCACATGGGGGTTTTGGAATCCTGCATGCCGATAAACCATCCGGCGAACGCGAAAGCGGCAATCGAGGCGGGCGCGGCCCAGATGCGGATGCGGAAATAGCGGGCGGTGGCTTCGGCTAAGGCCGCGTCGGGCGCGGCGGCAGACAGGGCTATCTTGAGGATGGGCGTTTGCAGCACCCAAAGCAGCAGCCCTCCGCAAAGGGCGATGAAGAGCCCCCGGAACAAGGTCAGCACGCTTTCTTCCATGCGGCCGGCCCCGTAGGCCTGCGCGGTGAAGCCGCAGGTACCCATGCGCAGGAAGCCCAGGCTCCAGTAGATAAAGTTGAAGATCATCGCGCCCAACGAAATGGCGCCCATGGCGGTGAGGCTGTTCATGCGTCCCATCATGGCCAGGTCGATGGCCCCGAGCAAGGGCACGGTAACATTGCTGATGAGGTTGGGCACCGCCAGATGCAGGATTTGCCCGTTGAGGCTTCTTTGACCGCCGAGGGTCGGAAATTGTTTGCCCAAGATGCAGGATTTTTGAGATTCGGGGATATGAAAACGCCCCGGCAGGCGGGGCGTTGGTTCTCTAGCGGGAAGCGAGGAATTCGGTGACGTTCTTCTCGATGCGTTCCGAAAGCTGAGAGGTGTCGGACTTCTGGAACTTCAGGCCCGTGATATGTTCGTAGAGCTCGATGTAGCGCTCGGAAACCTGGTGCACGAATTCATCCGTCATTTCGGGAACTTTCTGTCCCGCCTGACCTTGGAATCCGTTGCTGATAAGCCACTCGCGCACGAACTCCTTGGAAAGCTGGCGTTGGGGCTCGCCCTTCTTCTGACGTTTCTCGTAGCCTTCTGCGTAGAAATAGCGCGAGGAGTCGGGGGTGTGGATTTCGTCGATCAGCACGATCTTTCCCTCGCATTTGCCGAACTCGTACTTGGTGTCCACCAGAATCAGGCCTTTCTGCCGCGCCATCTCCTGGCCGCGGGCAAAGAGCGCCAGCGTGTATCTTTCAAGCTGTTCGTAGTTTTCCCGGCTCACCAAGCCTAATTCGAGGATGCGTTTCTTCGAAATATCCTCGTCGTGCCCCACGTCGGCCTTGGTGGTGGGGGTGATGATGGGGTGGGGCAGCGGGTCGCTTTCCTTGAGCCCGTCGGGCAGTTTCTCGCCGCACAGTTCACGCTTGCCGGCCTTGTATTCGCGCCAGGCGTGTCCCGAGAGGTAGCCTCTCACCACCATTTCCACCTTGAAGGGTTCGCAGAACTTGCCCACGGTAACCATCGGGTCGGGCGAGGCGATTTTCCAGTTGGGCAGGATGTCGGAAGTGGCGTCCAGAAAGTAGGCGGCGATCTGGTTCAGCACCTGACCCTTGAAGGGGATGCCTTTGGGCAGCACCACGTCGAAGGCCGAGATGCGGTCGGAAACGACCATGGCCAGGTACTTGTCGCCGATATTGTAAACGTCGCGTACCTTGCCCACATAGAGGCTCTTTTGTCCGGGAAACCGGAAGTCGGTTTTGGTTAATGCTTGATCCATTGCGTTATGCGGGTTTGAGGGTTTGTTTCAAGAATTATTGCGCCATGAAGCCGTTTTCCGTCAGGAAATCGAGCAGGCGGTTGGAGAAGGTTACGCTGTCTTTTTTTGTGTAGCGCTTTTGGGTGAACACCTGGGCGAGGTTGGGCAGCTTGTTTTCCTGAAGCAGGCGGCGGGTCAGTTCGGAGTTGTCGATGTCGGCGAACTGGCGGCGTATGTCTTCATCGGAATCCTTGCGGTATTTCTCGTAGTGGACCACGGCCTGGAGCGGCAGGCGGTGGGAGAGAGCCGGTTGTTCGTCGGGATAGCCGAGGGTGATGGTGGTGATGGGCGCCACTCCCTGGGGCATTTCGAGCACCTGCGCGATTTCCTTGGCCATGTAGAGGGTGGTTCCCAAGTAGCAGAGCCCCAGGCCATAGGCTTCGGCGGCAATCGAGAGGTTCTGGGCGAAGAGCATCGAGTCCACACAGCCGCATACGAACCAAAGGAAGTTGTCGTACGATTTCTCGGCGCCGTTGAGGGCGCACCAGCGGTGGAATCTCGCCACGTCGGCAACCACGGTGAGCACCACGGGTGCCTGCCGTATCATGGGCTGGTTGAAATGCAGGGGCGAGAGTTTCTCTTTCATTTCGGCGCTGCGCGTAACGATTACGCTGTACACCTGCATGTTGCCGGTGTTGGATGCCCGCGTGCCGGCTTCCAGCACCTTGTCGAGCACTTCCTGCGGAATATCCCGGTTCTGGTATTTGCGAATGCTGCGGTGATTGCGCATAAGGTCGATAACGGATGTGTTTTCCATGCTTGCAATGTTTTGCCGTCGTTTGACGCAGACAAAAATATGAATAATCATTTGTTTTTCGTAACATTGCCGCTAAGAAAAAACACGACCGCACCATGAAGAACCAAGTCTTGTATATCCTTCTCAACGACTACGCCGGACACGAGGCCGTTTATCTGGCACAGGCCATCCTCAACGGCGATTTCGGCTATCGTCCGGAACCCAGATACATCAACAAGACGGTGGCACCTACCTTGGAACCGGTACGCTCGGTGGGCGGATTCCGCACCTTGCCCGACTATTCGTTCGGCACGATGCCCGACGATTACGCCGCCCTGGTGCTGGTGGGCGGCTACGGATGGCTGGAAAAGGAAGCCGACAGGGTGGTTCCTATCGTGAAGCGCGCCTTGGAGAAGGGCATTCCGGTGGGCGCCATCTGCAACGGGACGTCCTTTATGGCCAAGCACGGTTTCCTGAACGCTGTAAAGCATACGGGCAATGGCTTGGACCAGTTGAAATCATGGGGCGGTGCCAACTACACCAATGAGGCCGGTTACAGGAATGAACAGGCCGTAAGCGACGGCGGCATCGTTACCGCCAACGGCTCGGCCACCCTCGAGTTCGCCCGCGAGATGCTGCTCCTCTTGGAAAACGATACCCCGGAAATGACAGAGCGGTATTATCAGTTCAACAAGAAAGGCTTCGTGGCGTTGATGGGCGGTTTGGAAAAATAGACGTTCTGTAGGTACGCATGCCGGGGGAGGCAATTAAACATCGAGAACGCATAGAAATCACTGACAAACAGTGTGAATACGCGTTGAACAGGGGGCAGTATCACCGGATAGAGAAACATGAAGCAATAACCGGCGGTCTGCCATCACATTAAGTTATTCAGGTTCTCATCCTCGGAGGGGAAATCCTGCACAGGCACTTGCTCCTCTTCGGGTTCTTCCTCCTCGCTTACGGGTATGCGCTTCTCGTCCTTGCAGCGGAGTTCGGCATCCACGCCTTCCGGCTTTTCAAAGTCGTCTTGCGGAAAGGCCAGTTCCTCGTCTTCGTAGATTTTCTTCATATAGATGCCCCAAACCGGCAGGGCGGCGTTGGCTCCCTGTCCCAAGCGCATGCTGTTGAAGTGAATGGACCTCAGTTCACCTCCTACCCAGATGCCGGTGGTAAGTGTGGGCGTGATGCCCATGAACCATGCGTCGGAGTGGTTCTGCGTGGTGCCGGTCTTGCCGGCGATCGGCATCTTGAGTCCGTAACGCCAGCGCAGGCGTCCCGCACTGCCTTCATCCACCACGCCTTTCATCAAATCCAGCATCAGGTAGGCGGTCTTGGCGCTCATGGCCTCTTCTTGGTGCGGCGCGAAGTTCTCGATCACGATGCCGTGCTTGTCTTCGATACGGGTAATGAAGATGGGGTCGATATGGATGCCCTGGTTCGCGTAGGTGGCCATTGCGCTCGCCATTTCCTTGACCGATATGTCCATCGTGCCCAAGCAGATGGAGGGCACCGCTTCCATGGGGGCAGTGATGCCCATGCGGCGGGTCAGGTTGATGACCGCTTCGGGCGGGAAGCGCTTGATGAGGTAGGCCGAGATAAAGTTCACCGAATTGGCCAGGGCCCAGCGCAGGCTCACCATCTCGCCCTCGCGCTTGCTCGACGAGTTGGCCGGACACCATTCCTCGCCGTCGGGCAGCGGAAAGCATACTGGAACATTGGGCACCTGCGTGCAGGGCTTGAACTCGCCCTCCTGCATGGCCAATGTATATACGAATGGCTTGAAGGTGGAGCCCACCTGCCGCCTGCCTTGCGACACGTTGTCGTACTTGAAGTATTTGTAGCTGATGTCGCCCACATAGGCGCGCACGTAGCCCGTCTGCGGTTCCACCGACATAAGGCCGCAGTGCAGGAACCACTTGTGGTACCAGAGCGAGTCCCAGGGCGACATCACCGTGTCTTTCTCGCCGCCCTGCCAGGTAAACACTTTCATCGCCACCTTTTCGTGAAAGGCTTTCTTGATATCTTCTTCCGAAGCCCCGGCTTTCTTCATGGCGCGGTAGCGGTCGGAGTTCTTCATGGCCTGTTCCATGAATCTGTTCACTTCCTCGCGGGTCAGGTCGGCTGAGAAGGGCGCGTAGCGGCTTGAGCCTTTCACATCTTTGTAGAAGTCGTTCTGCAGGGTGCCGCCGATCCATTCGGCCACCGCTTTCTCGGCGTGGCGCTGCATGCGCGAGTTGATGGTGGTGTAGATCTTGAGCCCGTCGCGGTACAGGTCGTAGGGCTTGCCGTCGGGTTTCTTATGTTCCCTGCACCATTTGGTGAGGTATTGGCGCAGGTATTCGCGGAAGTGGGTGGCCAGGCCTTCCTCGTGGTTCTGCCGCGAGAAGTGCGACATGTCGATGGGCTTGGCGCAGAGTTCCTCGTATTCGTCCTGGTTCAGGAAACCGGCCTTGCGCATCTGGGAGAACACCACGTTGCGGCGGTTGGTTGCGTTCTGCGGGTTGCGTAAGGGGTTGTAGTAGGAAGTGGCCTTCAGCATGCCTACCAGAACGGCGGCTTCTTCGGGTTCGAGTTCGCCCGGCAGCTTGCCGAAATAGGTGGCGGCGGCAATCTTGATGCCGTAGGCGTTGTTTCCGAAATCCACCGTGTTGAAGTACATAGCGATGATTTCGTCTTTGGTGTAGTTGCGTTCCAGTTTGGCGGCGATGACCCATTCCTTGAGCTTGCGCACCGCCAGGCCCATCTTGGAAAGTTCCTTGCGGGGAAAGAGGTTCTTGGCCAGCTGCTGGGTTATCGTGCTGCCGCCGCCCCCGCTGCGGTCGCCCCGCAGGATCGACTTGAAGAAGACACGCCCCAGCGAACGCAAATCCACGCCGCTGTGGTTGTAGAAACGGCTGTCTTCGGTGGCGATAAGCGCCTGCACCAGATAGGGCGAGAGCTCGTTGAACTCCACATTGGTGCGGTTCTCGATATAATACGCCCCCAGGATCTCCTGGTCGGACGAGATGATTTCGGAGGAGAGGCTGCTGGTGGGGTTTTCCAGATCCTCGAAAGAGGGCATGAACCCGAACAGACCCCAGCCGATACCGCAAAAGAGCAGCACCACGAAGCCTACGCAGGCTCCGAAAATACTCCATAGGATACGGCGGTAACGCTTGAATTTCTTGGCGGTTTCTTTGGTTTGGGAAGGTTTTGCCTTCATGAGCGTTGGATTTTCATCCCTACCGAGACGATGTTCTGCAGGCTGTCGCTACGCATGGCGTGCCTTACCTCGAACCGGTACTGTCCGGGTATGGGAAAAAAGATATGCTGTTTGTATAAAAAGCCTAAGCTGCGGTATTTGCCCAGCTTGCTGCCGAGCCATTTCCCGTCGGGCGTGGAGAGGATACACTCCAGGGTATCGACCGTGGTCTCCATGTCGGGAAAGACGGTGGTGATCAGGAAAAAGGAGTTCATCCACGCGAAGTTGCGCGTATGCTTGAGGCTGAACGTTACGTCGTAGGGCTGTACGGTGTCTTCCACCATCAGGTCGAAGCATATCGGCTCGTGATACACCCAGGCAGGCTGGGGTGTGTCGAAGGTTTTGTTGAGCAGGGTGCTGCGCTGGCAGGAGGCCGCCAGCAGGCAGAGCGTGCAGGCGGCCAGTATGCCGGCAAGCAGTCTATTCACGGTTCTCATGGCTGTTCTTCAAAACGGGTTTCTGCAGGCTGTGCGCGGGTTTCTTGCCGGGTTTGGAATTACCGTTATGATTGCCGCCGTTTCCGTTGCCCTTGCGCTTTTCGCCCCTGTTGCGGCCCTTGTTTTCCTTGGGCTTGTCGAAACGGGTCAGGTCGTCCTGTCCCACCACGGCCTTGAATTCGGGCTGCGTCTTTTCGGGTTTGTGCGTGTCTTTGGTAAGTTCCTCCAGCTCGGTTACCGTTACGCCGTTCCTGTTGCGGTCGAGGATGTCGAACACCTGGTCGGCGGTAAGGTCCACGTAGCTGCCGGGAATATCGATATAGGAATAGGTGAGCCGCCTGCGCAGGGGATCCATCTTCACGCAGCGGGCGTCGCCCTTCTCGGTCTTGAGGATCGCCTTGGCGTCGGGCATCGACTTCATGGCGTCTGCATACACCTCGTATTCGTAGTTGAGGCAGCATTTGAGCTTGCTGCACTGCCCGGCCAGTTTCTGCGGGTTGAGCGAGACTTGCTGAACCCTGGCCGCATGTGTTCCCACCGAAGAAAAATTATGCAGGAAGGTAACGCAGCAAAGTTCCCGGCCGCAGGCACCGATGCCTCCCAGGATGCCCGATTCCTGACGGGCGCCGATCTGCCGCATCTCGATACGGAGCTTGAACTCCTCGGCATAGAGCTTGATGAGCTGGCGGAAATCCACGCGGTCGTCGGCTGTGTAGTAGAAGATGGCCTTGGTGAAGTCGCCCTGGATCTCCACGTTGTTGATCTTCATGCTCAGACCCAGCTGGGCGGCGAGAACCCTGGCCCGGCGCTGCATTTCCTTCTCGGCCTGGATGGTCTCGGTCCATTTGTCCACGTCGTTCTGGCGCGCCTTGCGGTAAATCTTGCGTATTTCGGGCGCGTCGGGCTTGAGGTTGCGCTTCTTCAACTGCAGGCGCACCAGTTCCCCCTGCAGGCAGATAACGCCCGTGTCGTGGCCGTTGGTGCTTTCAACCACCACGATGTCTCCGGTATGGAAACTCTTGGGGTCTTCGTTTTCGGGCAGGCGGAAAAATTCCTTGTGTGTGTTCTTGAAGCGCACCTGCACGATGGGAAACCCGCTTTCGGCGCTCATGGCGGGAAAGGCGTCTGTCCACTGGCAGCTGTGCATCTGGGCGCAGCAGCCCATCTGCAGATAGCGTTCGCGGCAGCTTTCATCCATTTTGGGCGCGTGGGCGAGCCCCCGGCTGTTGTAGATGTTTTCGTCGGCGGTAAGCCGCATGAAAACTTCCTCGCGGGCTTCCTCGTCGGGGTTCCCGGCGGTTTCGGGCCTTACGAAATCGCGTTCTTCGCTTTGGTCGCGATAGGAGGTCTTGCGTAAAATATCTTGATCCATGATGTATTATTTCGAAGCGTTGTTTTTTGCCATGGCCAATATCCGGCACAGGCGTATGCTCAGGTCGGTGAACAGGCTGGATATATCGGCGTTCCGGCTTATCTGATAGATGGCGTCGTTAAACAAATCGTAGTATTGGCGCACGTTGGCGGCGGTTACGAATTTCGAGAAATTCTGCCAGAATGTCTTTTCGGCGGCCTCGCCCTGCACCCACGCCCCGCAGCCGTTGGACATAAGCAGGCAGGCGCGTATCTCGTTGAGGCAGCTTTGCAGGAACAGCTTTATGGGTTCGCCCTTGAGGTCTTTCATCCGTTCGCTCAAGGCCACCAGTCCCGGCATGTCCACCTTGAAGCAGAGCCGCATCCAGTCGGCGAAACTTTCGTGAAAGTTCTTGCGCATCTCGTTGTTGCCCGACAGCAGTTTGGCCTCCACGAGGTTGCCCTGGCTGCGCGAGGCCAGGTCGCGCGCATCTTCGGCGCCCAGTCCCTTTTGTCGCAGGTAGGCTTCCAGGTCGGCCGGTTCGAGGCGCGGCACCTTGACCATCTGCGTGCGGCTCAGGATGGTGGGCAGGATACGGTCGGGATTTTCGGAAACCAGCAGGAATACCGTTTGCGGTTCGGGCTCTTCCAAGGTCTTGAGCAGGATGGATGAGGTGGTTACGTCCAGTTTCTCGATAAGCCACACGATCACCACGCGGAACGCGGCTTCGGCGGGCTTGAGGCTCAATGTCTGCAGGATCTGGCGGCAGTCGCGCACGTTGATGATGGGCTGCCTGGTGCCGATGTTCATGGCCTCCGTCCATTCGTTGAGGCTGAAGATGCCTTGGTTGGCCAGCATCAGCTCGCGCCACTGCTCGATATAGTCGAGGCTCTGGGAGTCTTTCTTGATGCGGCTTCCGTCGGCGTTGTTGGGATAGACGAAGTGCAGGTCGGGGTGGGCGATCTGCTGGAATTTAAGGCAGGAAGGGCATTTGCCGCACGAATCGGACGACAGCCCGCCCAAATCCTCGCCCGAAGAGGCGTGCACCTTGTTCCGGCAGTTGATGTATTGGGCGTAGGCGGTGGCCAAGGCCAGCTGCCCGCTGCCTTCCGCGCCCCAGAACAGCTGGGCATGGGGAATGCGTCCGTTGTTTACGGCCGCTATCAGCTTTTCGATAAGCTCACGTTGCCCTATGATGTCTCTGAAGCGCATGGTGCAAAAATCCTAAACTCGCAAAGTTAACGAAAAAGAGGGGGGTATGCAAGAGGTATTTCTTAGGCTTCCCTTTGCACTTTTTCGTTTGAAAAAATGCGATCAACAACATTTTTTCATTGATAAAAATGTATGGTAACACACTTTTTCATTTGAAAAAATGAATCATTGTGTATCTTAAATAGCTAAATAATTGATAATTAGTAATTTATAAATTTGTGCCGTCTAAATTTATGCCGTCTTGCGTGCGGTCAAGGATATGGAGAGCGAGTATTAGTCCCTGGTTTCGTCCCTGCAAAAAGAAAAGCCGCTGAAATACAGCGGCTTGCGTTGGTTGTTTGCGGAGAGACAGGGATTCGAACCCTGGAAGCGCTTTTGACGCTTACACACTTTCCAGGCGTGCGCCTTCGACCACTCGGCCACCTCTCCTTGGTCGTGTTCTGGAATGCCTCTTTGCCCGAACACCAAGTGCAAAGAGGGCGCAAAGGTACGATTATTTTACAAGAAAGGCAAGGCGAATTTTTATTTCGGCAGCGCGAACTTCTCCGGCTCCCTGCCCGTGGCGTGCGCGTAAATCCGGCGGAGATCCGCGGTCAGCGCGTCTAAATCCTGTTCGGTGTCGAGCGGTTCGGGCAAAACGGTGCAGGTCTTGGTCTTGTAATCCACGATGCCCGCGTAGAGCGGCACCCGGGCGCGTTTGGCAATGTAATAGAACCCCTTTTTCCAGCGTTCGGTGCGTTGGCGCGTGCCCTCGGGCGTAATGATCAGGGCCAGTTTCTCGTGCGAGGCCAGCAGGTTCACCGCGTGTTCCACCACGTGCTGCGCCTGTTCCCGGTTGATGGGCATCCCGCCCAATACCTTGAGCAGCCAGCCGAACGGAAACACGAAGAATTCCTTCTTGATAAAGAAGCGCGCCGGCAGTTTTTTTGTCCAGAATGCCAACCTGCCGATCAAGGCGTCTTTCCAAGACGTGTGCGGTGCGACAATCAGCACATATCTGCTTTCGGGAGGAATGAAGTCGTTTACCTTCCAGCCCATCAAACGAAGTATGAAAGTGGCGAACGTTTTCATGTACTCATTAAAAAGGATAACCGATACCGAAGTTGAAGATAAGGTCTTTCAGCTTGAAATGCCTGATGACCCAACAGTCTTTCGAACCTGCCAGCGACGGATCGCGCAAGGGGATGCCCACGTCCATGCGGATCAGGAAAAACTTGAAGTCGTAGCGCAATCCCACGCCGGTTCCCAGCGCGAATTCCTTGTAGAACCGCTTGGGCGAGAACACGCCGTTGGGGTAGGTTTCGTTGGTGCGGAAAAGCCAGATGTTGCCTGCGTCCAGGAAAACGGCGCCGCGCAACCCACCCACGATGGGGAAACGCTGCTCGATATTGAACACCATCAATATGTCGCCTAGACGCTCGAAGTCGGGCGTACCCTTGGGGTGGGCGTACCCGCCGGGCCCCAGCTGGTACAGCGGCCAGGCGCGCAAACTGTTGTTCCCGCCGGCAAAGAACGCCTTTTCGTAAGGCATCGACTTGGAGTTTCCGTAACTGTACCCGACCCCTAAGTCGGCGCGCAGCACCAGGCTTGTTTTCTCTCCGAATGTAAAATGATGGGCGTAGTCCACTTCGGCGCGGGTGTATTGCGAGAACGGCAGGTTGAACAGTTTGTAGCCCGCGTTCCGGGGCTGTTCGCCGTGAATGGCGTAGGCAATGCCGTAGAGCAGGCTCCCCGCCACTTCCACTTCCACCTTGAGGCGGTTGAAGTCGCGTATCTCGCCCTGACGCTGGTCGTTGTAGGTAAAGCGGTAGCGAGGGGTCAGGATAAAGTGGTCGGAATACTGGTAATAGAGCCTATAGTTCTTTTTTTCCTGATATTCCTGGAGCGCCTTTTCAAAACGTTCCGAAAGGTTTCCCATCTGGATGGTGCTGATTTCTATCGGGTTGAACACGTGTTCCCCCAGATTCTGCCTCCAGCGGTAACCGAAGGTTGCATTGAACGTTCCCCGTGAATAGTCGCGTTTGAACTGATAGCTGTAACTTACCGCGATGATGCTGGAGGGGCGGAAATACTGCGAGAAACGGTCGAGGCTTATCGGCAGCAGGAATCGGGGAAACTCGAGGCTGGCTTCCGCCTTTACCTCGAAGGTGTTCAGGAAGGTCTTGTTCTTCTGTTGGTCGGCCGTCACCTGGAATTCATATACGCCGCGCAGTTTCACGTTCAGGATCTCGCCTCCGCCGAAGGTGTTGCGGTTCTGGAAGCCGATTACGGCGGCGATGCCCTGGATACCCGAAGAGGTGGTGAGCTGCCCTTCCACGCTGAACCCGAAACGGCTGCCCTGGATGATATGGATATTGCAGTCCAGACGGTTGTTGTCGATATAGGAGAGGGCGGTGTCGTAGGGCTTCTCGGTAAAGCTGATGCTGTTGTACTGGAACACCCGCAGGTCGCCTAAGTTGTTGTAGGTCTGGCTTACGTTCCGCAGGGAGTAGAGGTCGCCGCTCCGCAGGAAAGTCTTTTGCAGCAATGGCTTGTACTTTATGATGGGCTTCCCTTGGTTGATGAAGAGGTAAGTGGGGCGGGAAATGCCCTTGCGTCTGTCGCGCCGGGAGAGGTTTTCGAACGCCACGGTGTCGAAGTTGAAATCGCGTTCGTTTATCTTCGAGCGGGACTGCGGAAAGAGATATACGTTGTCGATGTAGTATTTCTTGTGGTGAAGCAGTAGCGGTTCCCCCGTAAGGCTGTCGTTCTGTTTGGAATACATTTTCTTGACCAGCAGGAGAACGTCCATCTGTTTGGAATTGAGCGAACTGTCGATGGAATACGACACGCAATCCTTGGAGAACGCCCAGTAGCCAAGGTTCTGCAGCTTTTCGGCGATGCGGGAACGTTCGGCATCCAGGGTGCTTACCTTATATTGCATGCCCGGCTTGAGCAGGGTGCGTTTATCCCAATCGTCGAACTGGCCTTGCAGGCTGTCGTCCAGCACCGAGATGGCCACGTCGCGCAGCCGGTAGGGTTCATCCAGCGTAAGGTTGTAGGAAACCACCACCTTGCGGTTCTGCCTACCTTTCCGTTTAACCTCAGACGTCAGTTCGGGGTAGAAATAGCCTTTGCTGGCGGCGTGCATGAGGATGCGTTCCTGCGAGGAAACGATGGTCGAGGAGTCGAAAACCACGGGAGGTTCGCCCAATTCGCGCAGTTTGTTGTTCCACCAGTTGTGCTTGTCGGGTTTGGCGCCGTTGTAGATGCCCAAACGGATGCGTGCGCCCAGAATCTTGCCGTTCGGTTCCTGGATCAGCATATTGGTCATGTCCATCTTGGAAACCTCTCCGCCCCGCGAGACCTTCACCTTGTTCTTTACCAGCAGGCTTTGGTCGGGCGAGAGGTGCGCCACGTTGTTGCAGGAAACCGACAGCAGGAGGATACATGCAAGGAGGCATGTCCGCAAAACGATGCGGAATACGGAAAACCTACGGGCGGACATGCGGAAATTCAACAGAGTTTATGTTTTGCGGTTAAGGAAAAAAGGGTGGCCGAAAATATGCGGCCACCCTTCGGCAACGTTTTCTTACGCTACGGGTAGGCAAGAAACGAAGTTCGGAATCGATTAGAGTCTTTCCAGCTGAACGGTGAAGTGACGCATCAGTTCGGCTTCCCAAACAATCTTGACACCGCGTTTGATTTCGTTGCGGCGGTCGAACACGTTCTTCAAGGCCACGGCGATTACGTCCATGTGGTTGTTGGTATATACACGGCGCGGGATGCAGAGACGGAGCAGGTCGAGGCCGCCGAAGCGGTTTTCACGCGTAACGGGGTCGCGGTCGGCCAGGATGTAGCCGATTTCACAGCCGCGGATACCGGCTTCGAGGTACAGTTCCACGGTCAAGGTCTGGGCGGGGAACTCTTCTTTGGGAATTTCGGTGAGGATACGGCTGGCATCCACGAAGATGGCGTGGCCGCCGGCGGGACGCTGGTAGGGAATGCCGAACTCATCGAGGCGTTTGGCCAGGTATTCAACCTGCTTGATACGGGTCTCGAGGTTGTCGAATTCGGTGTTTTCGTCCAGACCGACAGCCAGGGCGTCCATATCACGGCCGTTCATACCGCCGTAGGTGAGGTAGCCTTCGAAAGGAATGCAGAAGCACTTGGCGCCTTCGTACCAGTCTTCGTGACGGGTGGCGATGAAACCGCCCATGTTCACGATACCGTCTTTCTTGGCCGACATGGTCATGCCGTCCGCCAAGGCGAACATTTCCTTTACGATTTCCTTGATGGTCTTGTTTTCGTAGCCTTTTTCGCGGGTCTTGATGAAATAGGCGTTTTCGGCGAAACGGGCGGAGTCGAGGATAACGCGTTTCTTGTATTTGTCGGCGATGGCCCTCACTTCGCGCAGGTTCTGCATCGAGACGGGCTGGCCGCCGGCGGTGTTGTTGGTTACGGTAACGATGATGAAAGGAACTTTGTCGGCGTGTTCGGCCAGGGCTTTTTCCAATTTCTTGGGATCCACGTTACCCTTGAAGGGGATTTCGAGCTGGGTGTCCTTGGCTTCGTCGATGGTGCAGTCCAAGGCAGTGGCCTTGCGGCTTTCGATGTGGCCCTTGGTGGTGTCGAAGTGCGAGTTGCCGGGAACCACGGCACCGGCTTTCACCAGGTGGCTGAACAGCACGTTTTCGGCGGCGCGGCCCTGGTGGGTCGGGATCACGTATTGGAAACCGGTGATGCGGGTGATGGTGTCCTTGAGGCGGAAGAAGGAGGAAGCGCCGGCATAGCTTTCGTCGCCCATCATCATGGCAGCCCACTGACGGTCGCTCATCGAACCGGTGCCGGAGTCGGTGATGCAGTCGATGTACACCTGTTCCGATTTCAATTGAAATACGTTGTAATGAGCCTCTTTAAGCCATTTTTCGCGTTCGGCACGCGTACTTTTCTTAATCGGCTCAACCATCTTGATTTTCCAAGATTCTGCGAAAGGTAATTCCATTTCTTTATATTTTAAGTGATTATTAATTTCTTTTGTAATCGGGCCGTCGCCACAGGCGGGCTGCGCGTGGCACATAACCTGCAAAGGTACACAATATATTTATTAATGGTTGCGTTTTTATACCTTTGCAGGCAGTTCCAAAAGACATAGAACATGACGGGCAAGAGAAAGATACTTATCGTATATACGGGAGGAACCATAGGCATGGTGCGCGATGCCGCCACGGGCGCCCTGTCGCCTTTCCGTTTCGAGAACCTGATGGAAGCCGTTCCGGGCTTGAAGCTGCTGGACGTGGATATAGACGCCTATTGCTTTCCCCGGCTGATCGATTCGTCGGACATGGGGCCCGAAGGCTGGGTGCATATCGGGCAGGTGATAGAGGAAAACTATGCCGCCTACGATGGTTTCGTGGTGCTGCACGGTACCGATACGATGGCTTACACGGCCTCCGCGCTCAGCTTCATGCTCGAGAACTTAGGCAAGCCGGTGGTGCTTACCGGTTCCCAGCTGCCGGTGGGAGTGTTGCGCAGCGACGGCAAGTCGAATCTGGTCAACGCCCTCGAGATGGCCGCCGCCACCGACGGGAAGGGCGAGCCGATGGTGCGGGAAGTCTGTGTCTGTTTCGGCGACCGCCTTTTCCGGGGCAACCGCATCACCAAATACAGCGCCGAGTGTTTCGACGCCTTCCGTTCTGCCAATTATCCGGTGCTGGCCAAGGCGGGCGTACACGTGAAATGGTTCGAGGACATCAAGGATTATGCGCAGGAGAAGCCCACCGAACCTTTCCGCGTGCAGAAAAAGTTAGACAGCCGGGTGCTCATCCTCAAGATTCATCCCGGGCTGACCCCGCAGACCATGCGTTCACTTTTGGAAAACAACGACTTGAAGGGGCTTGTGCTGGAAACCTACGGGTCGGGCAACGCGCCTACCTCCGCCGAATTCACCGAAGCCCTGGGCGTTGCCGCCAGCAAAAAGATTCCGGTGCTGAACGTTACCCAGTGCGCCGAGGGCAGCGTGGAGATGGGCAAGTATGCGGCCAGCACCCAGCTGCAGAAGGCCGGAGTGGTGTCGGGAGGAGACATGAGCTGCGAGGCGGCGGTAACCAAGATGATGTACCTGTTGGGAAAAGACTTGGGTTACGAACAGACTTGCCGTCTGTTGGGAGAGCCTTTGCGCGGGGAAATGTCCTGTCGCTGATACCGTGCTTACTGATAATGAAGAAAAATCGTATCTTTGCACCTATTTTTTAAAACCCAAATCAATTAAACCATGCAAAACAAAGGGGTTATAAGGTTTTTTGCCATAGCGTTCGCTATCATTTGCCTTTTCCAATTGTCGTTTACGTTCTTTGCCCGTAAGGTGGACCGTCGGGCCGATGCTTACGCCAAGGTGAACACCGAGGTGGAAGCCCGCGCCTTGGCAGGCGGCAACCAGACGCGTGAACGCTTCCTGGCCGACTCCATCTACAATGTGAAGCACCAGTACTTTATCGATTCGGTCGGCAACGACGTGGTGTACAACATCCTGATCCGCAAGTACACCTACAAGGAATGCAAGGCGCGAGAGTTGAACCTCGGCCTTGACCTTCGCGGCGGTATGAACGTCACCATGGAAGTGTCCACGGTGGACGTGGTGCGCGCCCTGGCCGGTTTCAGCACCGACTCTTTCTTCAACAAGGTGGTGGACGAGGCCGTTATCGTGAACCGTACCGAGCCCAACACCAACTTCGTGGACGTGTTCGCCCGCGTATGGAACGAAAAAGACCCCGACGCGCAGATGGCGGCGATCTTCAGCTTCGAGATGAAGGCCGTGAACGCCAGCTCCACCAACGCGCAGGTTATCTCGGCCATCCGTAAGGAAACCGCCGGTGCCTTCGACCGCACCTACCAGATTCTGCGTACGCGTATCGACCGCTTCGGCGTGGCGCAGCCCAATGTGCAGAAACTGGCGCAGACCGACCGTATCCTGGTGGAACTTCCCGGCGTGAAAGACCCCGCCCGTGTGCGCAAGCTGCTGCAGGGAACGGCCCAGCTGGAATTCTGGGAAACCTACGAGTTCAGCGAACTGATGCCCTATCTGCAGGATGCCAACGCCTACCTGCTTTCGGTTCAGAAACTGAATGAAGGCGAAAACACCGAGAACAAGGAAGAAGTTGCCGCCGCCGAAGCCGACAGCAACGACCTCTTGGCCAAGATAGCCCAGAATGCCGAAAACAATGAACAGGCGCTGGACGAAGCCCAGTACGCCGCCCAGAATCCCTTGTTCGCCCTCTTGATGCCGGCTTTCTATCAGGGCGACATCCAGCGTCAGGGTCCCGTTGTGGGCTACGCCCGTCAGAAAGACATCGACAAGGTGAACGCGATGCTGGAACAGTGCAAGGCCAAGTTCCCCCGCAACGCCAAGTTCGTCTGGTCGGTGAAACCGGTTCAGGACAACACCGACATCTACTCCTTGGTTGCCTTGAAGGTGAACACCCGCGACGGACGCGCTCCCTTAGGCGGTGACGCGGTTACCGACGCCCGTCAGGACTTCGGCCAGAACGGCGGCGTGGAAATCAGCATGAGCATGAACACCGAAGGCGCCCGCGTATGGAAGAACCTAACGGGTAACAATATCGGCCGTTCGATCGCCATTGTGCTCGACGATGTGGCGTATTCGTGGCCTACCGTAAACGGCGAGATCGCCGGCGGACGTTCCTCGATTACCGGCGGTTTCACCGTGGAAGAGGGACAGGACTTGGCCAACGTGCTCAAGGCCGGTAAGCTGCCCGCTCCCGCCAACATTGTGCAGGAAGCTGTCGTAGGGCCTTCCTTGGGTCAGGAATCCATCAACCACAGTATGATTTCTTTCCTGCTGGCCTTCGTGATGATCCTCATCTATATGTACATCTTCTACAACCGGGCCGGCTGGGTGGCCAACTTCGCCTTGGTCATCAATATGTTCTTTATCTTCGGCATCCTTACCTCCCTGGGCGCGGTGCTGACCCTCTCGGGTATCGCCGGTATCGTGTTGACCTTGGGTATGGCGGTGGATGCCAACGTAATCATCTACGAACGTATCAAGGAAGAGCTCCGCGCCGGCAAGTCGATGCGCATGGCCATCCACGACGGGTATAAGAACGCCTATTCGGCCATTATCGACGGTAACGTGACCACCTTGATCACCGGCATCATCCTGCTTTATTTCGGTACGGGTCCCATCCAGGGTTTCGCAACCACCCTGTGCATCGGTATCCTCACCTCCATGTTCACGGCCATCTTCATTTCCCGCCTGGTGTTCTCCCGCTGGCTTGACCGCGATGCCAAGATCACGTTCAGTCATAAATACTCCGAAAACTTCCTTTCCAAGGTTCATTTCAACTTTATCGGAAAGAGCAAGTATTCGTTCGTTGTTTCGGGCATCGTGGTGGCCATCTGCGTTATCTCGCTCTGCGTGCGCGGATTGAGCCTCGGCATCGACTTTACCGGCGGTAGGACGTATGTGGTCCGTTTCGACCAGGTGGTGAGCGCCAACGACCTGCGCGCCACCCTTACCGACGCTTTCGACGGCGACGCCCCCGAAGTAAAGACCTTCGGAGCCTCCAACCAGGTGAAGGTGACCACCAAGTACCGCATTACCGAAACCGGCCAGGAAGTGGACGCCGATGTAGAACAGCGTCTGTACGACGGCTGCAAGGATTTCTTTGTGGAACCGATCGACTTTAAGCTCTTCAATGAAGACAAATCGGTAGGTCAGATCAGCTCCGAAATCGTGGGAGCCGCCGTGGCCACCGACATCACCCGTTCGGCCTTTATCGCCGTGGCGATCGCCTTGGTCTTTATCTTCGGCTATATCGCCGTGCGCTTCAAGCGTTGGCAGTTCGGTCTGGGCGGTCTGGTGGCGCTGGTGCATAACGTGCTTATCTCCATCGGTCTGTTCTCCCTCTTCTACGGTGTGCTGCCGTTCTCCCTCGACATCGACCAGGCCTTTATCGCGGCCATCCTTACCTTGATCGGTTACTCCATCAACGATACCGTGATCGTGTTCGACCGTATCCGCGAGAACATGGCGCTCTATCCCAAGCATTCGCTCATCGACAACATGAACGCCGCCATCAACAGCACCTTGCCGCGTACCATCAACACTTCCTGCACCACCTTGGTTACCTTGCTGATGATCTTCATCTTCGGCGGTGAGGTGATCCGCGGTTTCGTGTTCTGCATCCTCTGCGGCGTAATCATCGGTACGTATTCGTCCATCTTCATCGCTTCGCCCATTTCCTACCGTCTGTTGCTCCGCAAGCAGAAAAAGGATCTGGAAGCGGCCAAGGCCAAAGGCATCTACACTGCCAAGGCCTAGTTTTCTATAACTTCGATAAAAAAGCGACGGCACCGCAAGGCACCGTCGCTTTTTTTTATGTCCGCTTGTCCCGGCCTGTATGTGGGATGAGGCATCGCACTTTAACAAAAATTAAATTTTATAATATTGAATGTCAGCTTGTTGTTGGAATGTGCTTCGTTAAAATCCCGATTTTGGATTATATAGGATAGACAAGCCTGTTTAATTTGTAAATTTGCCCGTGATGAAAGAAAAATTGCCCGTGAAAGAAGTCGAGAATCAGATTTCCATCCTGTTGGCCGAAGACGACCCCAATTTGGGAACGTTTTTGCGGACGTATCTGACAAACAAAGGCTATAAGACACATTTATGCCGTGATGGAAAGTCGGCCTACGATGCGTTTTTGCGTGGCGGCTTCAATTTTCTGATCACCGACATCATGATGCCGGTTAAGGATGGTTTCGCTTTGGCTAAAGACATACGGAAGGTCGATGCGGAAATTCCCATCTTGTTCTTGACAGCCAAGACCTTGGAGACCGACCGTCTGAAGGGTTTTCAAGTGGGTGCGGACGATTATCTGACCAAGCCTTTCAGTATGGATGAGTTGTTGATGCGCATCCGCGCCATCGTGCGCCGAACGTTGGAGAAGCCGAAGGCCGGGGTGCAGTTGCGGTTCCGGATCGGGGATGCGCTGTTCGACGTGCTGACACAAAGAATAACCAACAGCGATGGGCGGGAAGTCATGTTGACAGGAAGGGAAACCGAACTGCTCAAGGTGTTTTGCATGAACGAGAACGTGGTGGTGTCCCGCAAGGAGATATTGGTGGATGTATGGAAGGTGGACAACTACTTCAATGCCCGCAGTATGGATGTATATATCACCAAGTTGCGCAAGGCGTTGAAGCAGGTGTGCGAGGCGGAAATCATCAATGTGCATGGGGTGGGGTTCAAATTGGTTATTTGATAGTATGGGAAGCTTTGGGTTTAAGACAGGCCGCGCGGCGGCATTCCTGTTGGGCGTTTTCTGCCTGGTGCAGCTTTTTTCCTGCCGGGAAGAATACCGCAAGTTCGAGAAAGGCGAGGTGTATCTGCGGTTCTCGCAGGATACGATACGTTTCGACACCATCCTGAGTACGCAGACCAGCGTGACCAAGGTGATAACGGTGCGCAATCCGGCCTCCAGGGCCGTTACGATAAGCCGGGTCTATCTGGCCGGCGGGGCGGGTTCGCGTTTCCGCTTCAACCTGAACGGTGATACGGCGCTTGTCCAGCGCAATCTTGTTCTGGGCGGCAAGGACAGCCTGTATCTGTTCGTGCAGACCGTGCTCGATTACCGCGGTCAGGACGATCCGTTCGAGGTGACGGACTATCTCCGCTTCGAGCTGAACGGCATGGCCGCCCAGCAGGTGGTGTTGAGCGCATGGGGGCAGGATGCCCATTACTGGCAGGGCGACCGCTCGATACGGGTTCCCTATAGAGACCCCCTGCAGGGCAGTTTTTACGAAGAAGATTCGCTTTCGTTCAGGTATTTCCTGTGGAACGAGACCGACTATCCCATTGCGGACAGGAAACCTTATGTGATTTACGGCTACCTTACCGTGTCCGAGGGCAAGACCTTGGAACTCCCGGCGGGCACGAGGCTTTATTTCGCCAACAATTCCGGCATCTGGATGCAGGCGGGCAGCCGTTTGCAGATTTCGGGCACCATAGAAGACCCGGTGATATTTACATCCTTGCGGCAAGACGGCAGCTACCGCAATATGGCCGGACAATGGGGCAGGGTATGGCTCGACTCGGCCAGCGGACCCCATACGGTGGATTATGCGGTGGTGCGTAACGGCCAGACGGCCTTCTGGATAGATCCCGATAACGGAAACGGTACGCAGATAGCCAACACCCGTATCGAGAATATGGACCGGCACGGCATCCTGGCCCGCAACGTGCGGGTGGAGGGCGTGAACCTCTGCATCGGCGAAAGCCAGGTGAACCTTTGCCTGAGCGGGGGCGGCGATTATTCGTTTACGCACTGCACCTTCGCCAACGACTATTACGGGGGCATGATCGGGGTGTATAACCGCTGCCTGTATCTAAGCAACAAAGACGGGGAAGGCCGGACGGCGGGCATATTGGAAGGGGCGAAGTTCAACAACAGCATTTTCTACGGACGCAACAGCCGGCAGCTGGAAATCGACCTGGATTCGGCCGGGGCGGCGAACATGCTCTTTACCCGCTGCCTGATCAAGTACGAGCCGGCGCAGTCGAGCCGTTATTTCGACAGCTGCCGCTGGAACGGAGAGCCTTTCTTCGTGAATGCGGACGGCTATGATTTTGATATAGACACCGTGGCCTCGGCTGCGGTAGGGCTGGGGGACCCGGCTTTCGCGCAGGGCAAGGCGGAACTGGACCTGAAGGGACGTTTGCGTTCCAATTCGCCGGCGGCCGGGGCCTATGAGTTTTATCCCAAGGAAAACACCCCGTTGTGGCGGTGGAATCGTAAGAACCGCTGAAAAGTGTTATCTTTACACGTTTTTTGCAGAAAATAGTTTATCATGTCTGATATCATCAAGCAACGGACGCTCAAGGCTCCGGTTACCGTTTCGGGAGTGGGGCTGCACACCGGAAAGATGGCGCAGGTTACCATAAAGCCGGCTCCGGAGAACACATGGTTCGTATTCAAGCGGGTGGATCTGCCCGGACAGCCGGAAATCAAGGCATTGGCGGAATATGTGGGCGATACCTCGCGCGGCACCACCTTAGTGAAAGACGGGGTGATGGTGGCGACCATCGAACATATGTTGTCGGCCTTGGTGGGTCTGGAAATCGATAACGCCATTATCGAGACCGACTGCCCCGAAATGCCTATCCTCGACGGCAGCGCCCGCATCATAACCGAAGCCATCCTCAAGGTGGGCATCTGCGAACAGGAAGCCGAGCGCCGCTACTACGACCTGCGCAAGCCTTTCACGTTCCGCAACGAAGAAAAGGGCATCGAAATCAAAGCCACGCCCTCCGACAAGCGCGAGTTTACCGTCAGGATAGACTATGATTCGGCGGTCATCGTGCCGCAATACGCCTCCATAGACACTTTCGGAGACCGCTACGCGGAAGAGATTGCCAAATGCCGCACTTTTGTGTTCTTGCGCGAGGTGGAGTTCCTGCATTCACAGAACCTTATCAAGGGAGGCGATTTAGACAACGCCATCGTGTTTGTGGACCGCAAGGTGGAGCAGGAAGAAATCAACCGTTTGGCGTCCTTGTTCAACAAGCCCGCCGTGGCGGTGAAAGAAGGCATCCTCAACAACGTGGAGCTGCATTTCAAGAACGAGCCCGCCCGTCACAAACTTTTAGACTTGGTGGGCGACTGCGCGTTGCTGGGCTGCTACATGCACGCCTCGGTCGATGCCCTGCGTCCCGGACATTTCAGCAACACAGAATTCATCAAGGTTATACGTAAACAAATGCAAAAAGATATGGCACCTGAAGCTTTGCCGCCGTTCGACATAACGGCAACCCCTCTTTACGACGTCAACGCGATCAAGAAGATTCTTCCCCACCGTCCGCCGTTCCTGCTCGTGGACAAGATTGTCTATATGGACAAAGACCAGGTGGTGGGCGTGAAGAACGTAACGATGAACGAACCCTTCTTTACCGGCCACTTCCCCGATGAACCGGTAATGCCCGGCGTCCTGATCATCGAGGCCATGGCGCAGACGGGCGGCATCTATATGCTGACCCAGTACCCCGACCCCGAAAACTACCTGACTTATTTCCTGAAGATGGATAACGTGAAGTTCCGCCACAAGGTGGTTCCGGGCGACACGCTGATCTTCAAGCTTACGCCGATTTCTCCCTTGCGCAGGGGGCTGTGCAACATGAAAGGCTGGGCCTACGTGGGCAACCAGATTGTGGCCGAAGCCGACATGCTGGCGCAGCTGGCCCGCAACCCCGAGGCTCCGGCACTCGAAAAATAATCTGCCGGTTATTCCGGCAACAACTTGTTTGGGCACTGTTCGGATGGAATGCCAAAGGCACCATCGGGGGCAGTGCCTAAATTATTTCCAGGCACTCCATCGGCACCCAGGCGCGGGAACCATTCTTTACGCGCACTTTCCCGTAATTTCCTATCCTGTCCTCGATCAACACCTTGCTGCCTTCGTGCAGCGTAAAGGCCGTTTGGCTGCGGTCTTCGGGCGAGGTCTTGGCATCCACCGAAACCTGCATCACCACAGCGTATTCCTGCCGGCTGCGGCGATAGCTTTCCACGGAGGCGAAAAGGCCGGCGACGAACAGCACGATACTTAGCGAAAGGCCGTAAAAGCCCGCTTTCTTTTGCGTGTAGCCGCGCCCGAAGAAATAGAGGCAGAGGCTTCCCAGTGCAAGGAAAAATAAGACCGCCAGAACGATGGCCCAGCCGTCGGCACTGAACAGGGCTACCACCGACTGCCACCACGCGGTGGCGAAGAACACGGGCATCTGTTCGAAGCGGTCGGCGATCTTGCTTTCGGCCAGGCGCAGGTTGGCCTGGATTTCCGGTTGCCCGGGCGCCCGTTTCGCAGCCCGTTCGTAATAGAGGATGGCCTGCGGATAGTTGCCCGAACGATAGTAGGCGTTCCCGATATTGAAGAACACTTCCCAGCATTCGTAGCCGCTTTCCAGAGCCGCCTGATATTGCTCGATGGCCTGGACGTAATTTTCCTGCGCGTAAAAACCGTTGCCCTTGTCGAAGGCTTCCTGATAGGGAAGGGCGGCCTTTACAGTCGAAAAAATCAGAGCTAGAATTGCGGTTGAAATGAATTTTTGCATGAGCGGTTTCATCTTTTTTATGTGTCGGATATTTAGGCTATCGAGACTCGTGCCGAAGACTATCGAAAAGCTGAATCCATTGGCTGGCGATAATATCTCCTCCAAAACATTTCGCCGTGCTTAGGGCATTCTTTCCCATACGTTTTCGTTCTTCCGGATTTTCTATCATGTAGCAAATGGCGTCTGCCATCTTTTCTACATTCTGGTTTTCGACCAGAATCCCGTTGAAATCTGTCTTTACAATATCGGCAGGCCCGGTAGGACAGTTAAAACTAACCACAGGTAAACCTTGAGACATCGCTTCGGCAATCACCATTCCAAAACCTTCAAAACGGGAAGATAAGATAAAGAACGCCGATTCGCCTAGGACGGCAGGCACATTGTCGGTTCTACCTTTAAGGATTACAATGTTTTCCAATCCTTTCGCCTTTATGTGTCTTTCGATTTGTTTACGATAGTTTCCGTTGCCGTAGATATTGACAATCCATTCAGGATGCTTCTGGTGAACAATTTCATAGACATCGGTCAAGGTGTCGAACCCTTTTTGATATTGCAGGCGGCCAATGGCAACCGCTTGTTTTTTGTTTAATGGCGATTGGCGGTATTCGGGAACAACAACAGGGTTGGGAATCTGTATGGTTTGCGTTGAGTGCAGGTAACGGTCGTAACATTCTTTGTCATTATTGGTCAGCACGACCACTTTCGCAGTCTTTTTATACACATGCAGACGGAAAGATTTAATCAGATTGTTGTAATAGTCATATTTTACATGTTCCACTGCCAGTACGTTTTTCATACAGATGCCGGCCATGTATAAAAGGGCGGTGTTGGGAAATGATTGGCTTATAATGTAGTCATAGTGGTGTGATTTGAAAAATCTTCTAACACGGCTTACATTTCCCAATATCCTGAACATACGTTTGAGCGAATGAGGCTTTGCTTCGTAATCTTTTCCGTTTAGATAATGAATGGTGCATCCGTCAAATGAATACCAGAGTTTCGGTTCGGATTTGAATTGAGAAACAATCTCAATGTCAATATCCTCGACGCTTTGTTTCAAGGCTCCGGCGAGATTCGATGTAACGCGCTCCACACCGCCCGTATGTGAAATATCAGCGACCAAAAAACAGATTTTCATAATTCCCGGTATATAAATAGCGTACCAAAGATAAGGCTTGTTGTGAAGATTTTAGTTGGATATGTTATTGAATATTGGTTTTAATGCTTTCTGGGGCAGGTAATCCTCTGCCTTGCGAAGGCAATTCCCTTTAAGTTGTACAATCATATCCGGATTGGCAACGATACGCTCCAAAATCGATTCCAAAGCAAGCTTGTCGCCAAATTCATAGACAAACCCGCTGATGCCGTCTTCCACTACGTCCGAGGCGCTTTTCCAGCGGGAAGCGATAACAGGTACCCCTGCCGTGTAGGAATCTATAATGGTTCCCGGTATGCCTTCAGTGAAGTATTGGGTGGGAAACAGCAAGGCAAAATAGGGTCTGAGTGTTTCAACGCTTCGGTCAAAAGGAATGTTACCCTTGTAGAAAATGGAAGGAGTGAAGGTATTTTTAAGGTTTTCAAACCAAATTTCGTCTTCTTGATCAACGGGACCGTAAATGTCAAGTTGGAAAACTTCGCGGCCATACTTTTCGTTTAATGCATTTACGGTTTCTACGGCTGTTCCGATACCTTTTTTCTCGGTTACCCGGGAAAAGGTAACCAATTTATAAGGTTCTTTATATTCTTTGAAAATAGTTTCTTGGCTGATAATTGAAAGCGGTTTGCAGTTCGGCACCACGTACACGTTTTCCAATCCCAATGAAGACATGGCGGTTTTCATCGTTTGCGTCTCCACGTAAATGCCGGTGAATTTTTTTAGCGCGGCCAAGGTTGCGGGTTTGTTTTCCAATATATCTTGAAGCCAGCCTCCGATGACGGAATAATGCAGTTTCCGATGAAACAGCTTGTTCAATAAAACCAATAGACGGGACAATACGACAATGCCGTTTTGTGCAGGTAAGATAATTATATCAGGGCAGAAGGCCATTGCCCATAGGAGCTGAAAGGGTATTTTGAACGTGCTGTTGGCTGCAAGTGTATCAATTTTGTAGATTTTGCCGAATTCAGCCTCCAATGCGTCCGCCAAAATAACGGTCTTGATTTCTTGCCCGCCTTTGGGTTTCTTACCCAACCTGAAAGCTCCGCAGATGCAAATCCTTTTCATTCCAATATTTTTTGAGCGGCCTTGACGATAAATGCGAGGCTTTTGTTGGGAATCTTGTTCGCTTGGCTTTTCCATCTCAGGGCGTATTCATTAAAGGCGGAACGGCCAGTTAATCGGTACATCGCCTGCATTTGGGCAATGTGTAGGTTATGATAGAACGGAGAGGCTAATTTATTGCCTAAATCGTATCTGCTCCAATAACGATTGGCGAAAGCCGGCAAGTATCTAACGATTGAATCGCAGGATTGCCGGAGTTTTTGGTAATAGGAACCCGTATCTTGGGTTAGCGTGACGTAATCCATTAGGCCCCACCATGCAAAAATCCAACCATTCAGAACAACAGGCAAATGGGTATATTCTTTGAGTAGCAAGTCGTCTCCTTCGTAGATGGCCGTACCTCCTTTCTCAATGGGGGCCAGCATATAATCTATGGCAGATTTTGCAGCATCTGAATAGTTCGTATCTTTAGTTTCCATATAAGCCCGGATTAAAACAGAGGCGGCTTCCCCTTGAGCCATCGCCCCATACGGATTTTTGGGGTCGGTATGCAGAAAGTTACACCATCTACCCGACGAATCTTGGCTTTTAAGCGTCCAATCCGCAAGTTGAAGGAATTTGCTTAGGTACTTAGGCATACCATTAAGGATGTAAAGATCGTAGCATCCTAAGGCATATTGAAATACGGCAACGGGAAAGATGATGTCAGCTCCTCCATTCTGCCTGACAGTTGGAATTTCGTTCGATTCCACCCAATGCGGTTCAATGAACACTTTACCCGTGAGATTGTTATAGTAGCCGTGAATCGTTTTTTCGGAAAAACATTTTCCTAAACCTTGGGTTACATGCTCAGGGCTCTTTCCTGACAGCATTTTACCCCATCGTTTTATCTGATATAATGACAAAGCCATCTTTAAATGTCCTTATTTAAGTGAATCGATGACCCGGTAGAGGATGTTCTCCGCCTCGGAATAGAGCGCCTTCATGCCTTCTATGCCCGTGGGGGCGGGGGAAAAACGCTCGAATTCGCAATGCTCCAGGGTCTTGATGAACTGTTCGGTAAGTTCGTCGCTTACCGCCCTTGCCTTGAGCCCGCTGCGGGCGTTGTCTAACGACAGCTCGGCCTGCGGGATATTCAGCTTGTTGGCCAGAAATCCCCATAGGGCTTGGGAAATCTCGATGTGGAAGGCATCCTTGTGCTTTTCGTCCAGCAGGAACACCGCCTTGCGCAGGCAGCGTTTGGCTTCCTTGGCGGCCTTGCGGTTCCTGGTGCCCACGATGTCCGCATTCCGTTTCAGGCGTTTGCGGTAAATCAGCAGGCAGGCGGCGAACAGCGCGCATTCGCCCAAAAGTAGGAGCCAGAAGCCGGGCGAGAACAGGAATGTCTGTCCCGCCTTGCTCCATTTGCCCGCCTGGGTGCGGATATAGCTGATATCACCCGAAGCGCCGGCAAAGTGAGTCGAACTGGCATTCGCCACAGGCATGTCCTTGCCTTTTTCTACGTTCAGCACGATTTCAGGAACGGTCTTCTCCACATATCTTTCGGTTTGCGGATTGAAGAACGAATACTGGAAGGCGTTGATCTTGTACACGCCCCGGTTGCGCGGCACCACGATGTATTCGAATGTAGCCGAACCGCTCACGCCGTTGGCCGACACCTGCTTGTTGTGCGAGATCTTGGGTTCATAGACCTCGAAATCGGGAGGGAACTGAATCTGCGGGGCGTGGATCATCTCGATATTGCCCTTGCCCGATACGGTAAAGGTGAACGTAACGGCCTCGTTGGCCTTTATCTGCTGGTTTTTGTCGTAGTTGAAGTCGATCTTGTAGTCGCCCACCAGGCCGTCGAACGAGGCGGGGCGGCCCTCGGCGGGCAGGGGCTTGGCGTTGATGCGCAGGGCTTTGGAGCGCAGGTTCTTCTTTACCGTCTGGGTGGGGGTGAAGAACGCGTCGTCGAACATGTCGAAAATGCTGCCCGAACGCCGCCTCGGTGCCTGTACCTGCGCCAAGGCCTCCACCTCCATGGGTTCGAGCGTGTGCGCCCCCGCTTCCTGAGCGAAGATCGCCACCTTGCGGATATCGGCATACACGTAGAGCTTGTTGTCGATTACCTCCTGCTCCTGTTCGTCGGCGTTGAGTTTCAGTTCTTCGGTCCAGAAGCCCTTGTTGGAAGGGGTCTTGTAGATACTGAACTGTTCTACGGGAATGGCGGTGTAGATGCGGTAGGTAAGCAGCACCTGTTCGCCGGCATAGGGCGTGCGTTTGTTCACCGAGGCGGTGACGAACAAGTCTTTGTCGCTTACTTCGGCGGGCACGGCGGCTTCCTCGCGGGCTTGGGCGCGGGCGTTCGGGTTCTGCCGCTGGCCTTGCGCGCCTTGCTGAGCCGTGTTCTGTGCGGCGGGCGTAACCTCCAGGTTGAACGGCTCCGACTCGTAGGTCTTGCCATCGACCACGATGCTGGCCTTGCCGAAATGGTAGCTGCCCGGCTGGGGGGCGCGCAACTGGTAGGTATAGGAAAGCGTGAAGCTTTGCGACTGCTTGCCGTTAACGAACTGGAAACTGCTCGACTGCGACTGCGCCGGGCCGAACAGTAGGTCCAGCCCCTTGAAGGCCGGCGCGCGGAACGACTTGGAACCGCGCACGTTGATGGAGTACGAGATCTCGAACGCCTGCCCCGCGCTTACCGTGGAGGGCGCCCGCAGGCTCAGCACAGGTTCCTGCGCCCATGCCGCCGTAAGCCCGGACAAGAGCAGAGGCAGGCAGAGCGTGTGCAGGATTTTCCGTATCGTATGGTTGCTTATGTTCATGTGTCGTTTTCTTTTCCGGTTCAACTTACCAGTCTTTTTCAACGGGTGAACCCTTGCCTTGGTCTTTGCTTTTCTTTATTTTTTCCAAGGTGTTCTTTTCCTGGTTTTCAAGTGCGCGGAGCATGCGTTCGGCTTCCTGTTGCCTGGCTTTCTGTTTGGGCGACATCTGTTGCTGTTGTTCCTGTCCCTGCTTTTCCTGCGCTTGGTTCTGCTGTTGTTGCTGTTGCTGTTCCTGTTTTTTCTGTTGGTCTTGCTGCTGGTTCTGCTGTTGCTGCTGGTTCTGGTCTTGCTTTTGGTCCTGCTTGTCCTGTTGGTTCTGCTGCTGGTTTTGCTGTTGCTGCTGTTGTTGCAGCATGCGTTGGGCGTAGGCGAGGTTGTAGCGGGTGTCGGTGCGGCCGGGTTGCTGCTTGAGCGCCTGGATATAGGAATCCACCGCCTTCTGATAGTCTTTCTGCTGCACGAAGGTGTTGCCGAGGTTATGGAAAACCGAGGCTTTCTCAGCCTTGCCCAGCGCGGGGTTCTCGGTCACGGAGCGGTAGTTCTCCAAGGCCTGTTCGTAGTTCTTCTGTCCGTATTGGGCGTTGGCCAGGTTGTATTTGGCCTTGTAATAGGTGCTGTCGTGGTTGAGCGCCTTCAGGTAGGCGATTTCGGCCTCGTGCAGCTTGCCGTCGAGATAGAATTTATTGCCTTGGTGGGTGGGGATGGCGGTCTGCGCGTTCAGCGTACCCGTGCCCAGGGAGAGGAACAGCAGGCAGCCCCATGCCGGCAGGGCGGCCGTGCCTCCTCGGGCGGTCTTGTCGCCGAAAATGCGCTTGCGGTTCAAGAGCGGGTTCTTTTTTTCGAACAGGAAGATTTCCAGCAAGAGAATCAATACGGCCATGGCGAGGAAATACGTGTATCGGGTTTCGTAATCGGAAATGTTGCGGCTTTCGAACGATACCTTGTCTAATTCGGCGAGTTTGGAGAACACGGTTTCCACGCCCGAAGAGATATTGTTGGCCTCCACATAAAAGCCCTTGCCCGCCTTGGCGATTTCTTCGAGCATGGCGCGGTTTATGCGGGTGATCACCACATTGCCGTCGGCGTCTTTCTTATAGGCCACCACCTGTCCGTTCTTGTATTCGGGAATGGGCGCCCCTTGCGGCGAACCCATGCCCACGGTGCTTACAACAATGCCGTTCTTGGCCGCGTTCTGGGCGGCCGACACTGCGTCATCCTCGTGGTTCTCGCCGTCGCTGATCACGATGATGGCCTTGTTGTGCACGTTTTCGTGCCGAGGGTCGAAGTTCTGCGCGCAAAGGTCGATAGCCGCCCCGATGGCCGTACCCTGACGGCTCAGGTCGGAGGTCTGGATGTTGTTGATGAACAGTTTGGCTGCCCCGTAGTCGGTGGTGAGGGGCAATTGCAGGTAGGCATCCCCGGCGAAGACCACCAGGCCGATACGGTCGGACTCCATCTTGTCTAAGATGCGGATCACGGCCTGCTTGGCGCGCATCAGGCGGGAGGGCTGGATATCGTTGCTGTTCATGCTGTTCGAGATGTCCAGCGCCACCATCACGTCCACGCCCTTGCGCTCGGCTTTCTTTACCGAAGTGCCCAGCTGGGGGTTGGAGAGGCAGAAGACAATCAAGGCGTAGGCCAGCACGCAGAGATAGAACTTAAGGTGCTGCTTGCCCACCGAATACTGCGGCATCTGTCGGCGTATGTCCGGGTATTGTCCGGCCGCGTCCATGCGTTTGCGCTTGCGGTACATGTTCCAATAGAATGCGCCCGCAAAGGGAACGATAAGCAGCAGGAGGTATAGTGTCTGGGGATTTTCTATGATAAACATCACGGCATGGTTTTAAAGATGAACAGACGGCCGATCAGTTCCAGGAGCAGCAGCGCCAGCGCCGCCCACAGGAACGGCTTGTATTCTTCGGAACGGTGTTCGAAAGAAAGCACCTCGATCTTGGTCTTTTCCAGTTTGTCGATTTCTTCAAAGATCTCGCGCAGCTTGCTCTTGGAGGTGGCGCGGAAATACTTCCCGCCGGTTTCCTGGGCGATGCGCGAGAGCAGGCTCTCGTCGATCTCCACCTTTACGTTCTGGTACTGGATGCCGAAGGGCGTCTTGTACGGATAGGGCGCCAGTCCCTTGGTGCCCACGCCGATGGTATAGACGCGCACCCCGTAGGTCTTGGCCAGGTCTGAGGCGGTGAGCGGGTCGATGGAGCCGGCGTTGTTCACCCCGTCGGTAAGCAGGATGATCACCTTGCTCTTGGCCTTGCTCTGCCGCACGCGGTTGATGCTTACCGCCAGGCCGTCGCCCAGCGCCGTTCCGTCGGGAATAAGCCCGCTCTTAAGCTGCTTGATGCGGTTTTCGAGAATGCCGTGGTCGATCGTGAGGGGGCATTGGGTGTAGGCTTCCCCGCTGAAGGCCACCACGGCGATACGGTCGTTCTCGCGTTCGCGGATAAAGTCTTGCGCCAGCTGCTTGGAGGCTTCCAGGCGGTTGGGCGAGAAGTCCTCGGCCAGCATGCTGCCCGATATGTCCATCGCCATCACGATATCGACCCCTTCGATGTTCTTGCTGCTGCTCTTGCTCTTGGCCTGCGGGCGCGCCAAAGCCACGATAAGCAGTGCCAGCGCCAGCAGGCGGAACACATGCAGCATCGGGTAGAGGCGTTGCCTCCAGCTCTTCCTGAGCTCGGAAACGAAGCCCGAATCGGAGTAATGCAGGTAGGGGTGCGTCTTTTTGTCGCGGGCGAACAGCCACCAGCCCGCGACGGGCACCAGCAGCAGTCCCCACAATACGGACGGATAGGCAAAAACGAGGTTTTCCATGGCTTTTATTTTGTTTCGGGAGCCTCACTTCTCTCCCCGTTTTCCGTTGTCTGTTCGGCTTCCTTGGCCTTGCGGTAATCCAGAAAACCGGAAACCTTCCTGAAACTGTCTTCGTGTTCGTCGGGCGGCGGCAGCACCTTGGCGAATTTCACCAGCACCGAACGGTCCAGTACCGAAAGCAGCGCGTTCAGTCGGTCGGGTTCGGAGGCCAAAGATTCTTTCAATGCGGAGGAAAGTTCATCGTTGGTCATTTCCACGGCCGCGATGCCCATGCCCCCTGAAAGGTACACGCGCAGGATGTCGGTAAGTTCGGTATAGTATTCCTTAACGCGGTTCTGCTGCCAGAGTTGCTTCTCCTTGAGCGTTTTCAGTTCCGCAAGCGCCCGGTCGATAGGCGGAACGGGCGGCTTCTGCGGCACGAAGAGCGGCTTGCCCTGCTTGAAGCGTCTCCACAGATAGATACCGGCGATTGTCAGCGCGGCCACGCCCAGCACGATCCACAGCCAGAAACCGTAGCGGTCGAAATATTCGCCGAACAGTTCCCTGCGGCTCACCTCGAAGGTGGCGCGGATATCCTTGATGGGCTGCACCGTATCCACCACGGGCGCGAAGAAACGCACGAGCCCCGTATCGGTGCGCAACTGCAGCAGGCTGTCGTTCCGCACGAACTCGAACGGAAAGGCCGGCATGGTGTAGACGCCTTCCTTATAGGCCGAGAAACGGTAGGAAACCGAACGCAGCGAAAGCCCCGTGGCGGATTCGGAGGAGGTCTTCACGCGCAGGCTGTCTTCGGGAACCAGTTGAAGGTTGTCGGAGATACGGTCTTGCAGGATGGGGAAGTTCACCTTTTCGGGTGCGTCGCTCAGGCAGCACAGGCGCAGTTCCAGCCCGTCGCCGATCCAGCCCGAGGTGTCGAACTCCGCCCATACGCGCACCTCTTTCTGCGCCAGACTCAGGCCGGGCAGGCCCATACAGAGCAGGCACAGGAAAATCCGCAGGTTGTCTTTTATTCTCATAGCTTGTTGAACAGATTGATAAGGGGCTTCACATAGTCTTCGCCCGAGCGTACGGACACATGCGAGATACCGTATTTGGCCATCACGGTGTTGCGTCGTCTGTCCGATTCCTGGCGGTAGGCCTCGAAAGCCTTGCGGTTGCGGGGCGAGGAACTGTCTATCATGAAGGTCTTTCCGCTTTCGTTGTCCTGTATGCGCAGCAGTCCCCAGTCGGGCAGCGAGGCCTCCATGGGGTCGGCCACGTGGATGGCGATCAGTTCGTGCGCCTTGCAGGCAATCTTGAGTGCATCCTCGTATTGCGCGTCCATAAAGTCGGAAAGCAGGAAGGCCGTGCTCTTGCGTTTCTGCACGTTGCGCAGGAACCGCAGCGCCGCGCTGATGTCCGTGCCTTTATGTACGGGCTCGAAATCGATCATCTCGCGGATAATGCGCAACAGGTGCGTGCGGCCCTTCTGCGGGGGAATGTATTTCTCGACCTCCGAGCTGAAAAATATCGCGCCCACCTTGTCGTTGTTCTGCGATGCCGAGAACGCGAGGATGGCGGCGATCTCGCTGATGGTCTCGCGTTTGGGCGTCACGCTGCCGAAAAGCCCGGACGCGCTCACGTCGATAAGCAGCATCACGGTAAGCTCGCGCTCTTCCTCGAACACCTTCACGTAGGGTTTATGGAAGCGGGCGGTTACCTTCCAGTCGATAAAGCGGATATCGTCGCCGTACTGGTATTCGCGCACCTCGCTGAACGCCATGCCGCGCCCCTTGAAAGCACTGTGGTATTGTCCGGAAAATATCTGACGGGATAAAGCCTTGGTCTTTATCTCGATTTTCCGCACCTTCTTTAATAATTCGGAAGTTTCCATCGTTCGTCGTTTTAAGAATCCATTCGGGAGGCAGATTCTATGGAACTTCCACGGTGTTGAGGATTTCGTTGAGGATGTTTTCGGTGGTCACGTTCTCGGCCTCGGCTTCGTAGCTGAGCCCGATACGGTGGCGCATCACGTCGAAGCATACGGCGCGCACGTCTTCGGGAATCACGTAGCCGCGGCGCTTGATGAAGGCGTAGGCCTTGGATGCCAGCGCCAGGTTTATGCTGGCACGGGGCGAGGCACCGAACGAGATCATGCTGCGGTATTTCTCCAGCTTGTACTGTTCTGGATAGCGGGTGGCGAAAACGATGTCGGTGATGTAGTTCTCGATCTTCTCATCTACATAGACTTCGCGCGTAAGCTCGCGGGCCTTGATGATTTCCTGCGTATCCACCACCTTGTTGACGGTGGGGTATTTGTTGGAAACGTTCTGACGGATGATCAGCTTTTCTTCTTCCTTCTGCGGATAGCCGATCACCAACTTGAGCATGAAACGGTCCACCTGGGCTTCGGGCAGGGGGTAGGTGCCTTCCTGTTCGATCGGGTTCTGGGTGGCCAGCACCAGGAAGGGATCCTGCAGTTTGTAGGTTTCCTCGCCGATGGTTACCTGGCGTTCCTGCATGGCTTCCAGCAAGGCACTCTGCACCTTGGCCGGGGCACGGTTTATTTCGTCTGCCAATACGAAGTTGGCGAAGATGGGCCCCTTGCGGGTAATGAAGTTCTCGTCTTTCTGGCTGTAGATCTGCGTGCCGATAAGGTCGGCAGGCAAAAGGTCGGGGGTAAACTGGATGCGGCTGAAATTGGCATCGACGGCGGTGGCGAGGGTCTTGATGGCGAGGGTCTTCGCCAATCCCGGCACCCCTTCGAGCAATACATGGCCGTTTGCCAAAAGCCCGATCAGGAGCCTTTCCACCATGTCTTTCTGCCCCACGATGTTCTTCTTCATCTCCATCGACAGCAAGTCCACGAAAGAGCTTGCCTGCTGGATTTTGTCGTTGAGTTCTTTGATGTCAACCTGTTGATCCATGATATGTTTTTTTTAGCAACAGGGCAAAGATAGGCATAAAGAACATCGGCAATTCTTAAAAAAATGTTAAAATCTCCGGAGTGAATTGAAATACAGAAAGATGGCTATCCGTCAGATTCGCCCCGAAACGGGCTTTTTCAGCGCATTTTCAGGCTCACGGCCTTGAAACTCTGCCAGCCGGCCTTGTCGGTGACCCGTACCGTGAAATGATAGTCGCCCGTGTCCACATCGTTCGGCACGGCAATCTCCATGTCGATAGTATAAGACTGCAGGCCCGCAGGGATATCGGTGTCTTCGTTGTGAATCCAGGGGTTCACCGCTTCCCTGTCGGGGTCGAACGGGCAATCCTCGGCAGAGGTGGAATGGCTGTGGTGGTCGAAATTGTTGTGGATCTCGATATTGAAGGATCCCAATTCCTCGTTGTCTGTAAGCAAGAAGCTTACCGGCAAGGTTCCGCCCCGCAGGATCGTCTGGCAGTTGAACGGCGATTCGGTTTCCCCGCCGGCAATCTTCGGGCTTTCCATGTCCTTGTCGTCCTTGCAGGCGAACATCAGGAGGGGCAGCGTCAGTAAAAGCAGTTTCTTTATCATCGTATGTCGTTTTTAAGCGTTTGCAAGCCTTAAAACACCCATTCCACCATCAGGAAAACATCGCATCCGGGTTCGGGAAGGTCGATCAGGCGGTAATAGCTGGTGTGGTCGTAGTATTTGGTGTTCAGTAGGTTCTGAACCTTAAGGTTCAGCTTGAGCGTGCTGTTGCCGAGGGCGAAGTCCTTGCCCGCCGACACATTGAGCAGCACATAGCCCGGTGTGCTCTTTTCGGGCGGGACGATGCGGTCCTGGCGGGCGGCCAGTTTCAGGTCGAGGGTAAAGAACCCTCCGTTTTTCCTGTGGGTTTCGGGCAGGCTGTACGTAAGTTCCACATGCACCGCGCCGGGGGGCGAGAAGGGGAGTGAATAGCCCTTCTTGTTTCCCGAGAGCTGAACGGCGTATAGGTATTCCCCTTTCAATCCCAGTTTCCAGTCAGGCAGGAAACGGTAGGCCAGTGATGCCTCCATGCCGTAGCGGAACACGCGGCTCTGGGTGTAGTAATAGGATTGCAGCCCCTCCACATACGAGGAGGTGGGGTTGAGGTAGATGTAGTTAGGAAAATAGTTGATGTAGGGGTCGAGCGCGAACTCGAACTTCGTTCCCGTCCACGACACGCCGGCGTCCAGTTGGTAGGACTGCTCCGGTTTGAGCGCGGAGTTGCCCTTCTCGTAGCGGAAAACGTTGTAGTTGATGCCGTCGATGCCCAGTTCCTGGGGCGAGGGTGCGCGGAAACTCTTTCCGATGTTCGCCTTGAACGACCAGCCCTTGTCGGCGTAGCTTACGCCTGCGCTGTAGGTAAAGCTGAAAAAGGAGCGGTTCAGTTTGGAGGCCCGCTTCAGATACACCAGATCGCCGTTGGCCTGCGGGGTCGGATACCAGTCGTGGTAGGAATGTATATGGGTGTGGATGCCGTCCAGGCGGATGCCCGCGCTGACGGCCCATTGCTCGTTGGCCTGCCATTTATCGGACACGTACAGCCCTTCGGACACCGTGCCGAAATCGGGAATCACGAAGTCCCAGCCGCCGCGCCGGTTGTGCTGGTAATCTACGTTGAACCCCGCGCTGAGCGTGTTCCGGTGTGCCAGCGGCAGGGTCATGTTGAGGGCGGCGGAGGCGGTGTGCTTTACGTAGTGCCGCTCCAGCGTTCCGGTGGGTTTGGGCATATAGCCGTGCGACACGGGTTCGGAATGCTCCTCGCGGATATTGTTCTGATAGGCGATCGTGCCTATCCATCGGGAATTTCCGGCGTTCCATTTGGTGTTGCTCACCACCTTGAAATGGTTCACGAACTGGTAGGGCAGGTCGATGTCGCGTATGGAACGGTTGTAGTCGATATCCGACAGACGCACTTCCAGCCCGTGGGCGTCGGCGAAGAATCCGCTCTTGGAATAGACGTCCGATACCTTTACGTTGGTGGAGACGTTGTTGCCCGTATAGCCGAAGGTCACGCTTCCGTTGCGGTCTTTTCCGGCGGTGTTGCGCACGCGGTGCCGGTAGAGGGCTATATTGTAGTCGTAGTACCGTATGCTGTCGGTGGGCACCATATAGTCGGCATAGTCGGTATAGGTAAGGTCGGCACGGTACCAGAACCTTTTCTTGCGCCCGTAGATCTGCGCGTTGCCGCCTATCGATTCGTTGTTGCTGCGGGTAAAGAGGCGGACGCTGCCGCCGAATTTCTTTTTGGGCGCCACGTTGCTCTGCAGGCTAATCACGCCGCCGATGGCGTCCGAGCCATAGGCCAGCGATGCCGGCCCCTTGATGATTTCCACTTCATCCACCGAGAACTGGTCTATCTCCAGCCCGTGGTCCTCGCCCCATTGCTGTCCGTCGTGCTTCACGCCGTTTTCGGATACCACGGTGCGGTTGAAACCCAGGCCGCGGATGGCGGGCTTGGAACTGCCCGAACCGATGGTCATGGCCTGCACGCCGGGAATGCCCGAAAGGGTCTGCATCAGGCTGCCCGACAGATTCGACATGATATCCGCCTTTTTCAGGGTAACGGTATTCAGCGTGGTTTCCAAGGGGGTGATCTTGTTGCCGCGCTGTCCCGATATGGTTACGCTCTGCAAGGCCGGGGCATAAAGCAGGCTGTCTGTCCCGGTAACGAAGTTCTGCCCCTCGCTGTGCAAGGCAATCAACAAAAGCAAGCCTGTCAAAACAATCTTCCTCATAATCCGACCGTTACCCGGATAAAGAACCTGTTCGGAACCTGCCGCAAAGTTAGCAATTTTACGGGCTTGTTCTTAGGAGTCCTTGCCGTCTGTGTCGGACGGGCTTTGAGGGATTGTTACTGCAGTAAAATTTACCGCCGTAACAAAATTAAGACCTGTTGTCTTTTTGCTGTTTCGCCCGTGCGGTGATGCGTTTCACGAACTCCGATTTGGCCTCGGTGTAGCCGTCGCGGTTGTGTCGGTATTTCTTCGATTCATCATAATCCGCTCAAAGTTTTCCTGTCCCCAGCGGAGAAGGGCGTTCACATGGGGAAGCAGGGTCTTGCCGAAGTTGGTGACGGAATACTCCACTTTGGGCGGCACGTCGGGGAACAGTTGCCTGCGGATGATGCCGTCGGCGGTGAGTTGTTTGAGCACCTGCGCCAAGACCTTTTCGGAAACGGACGGGATGTTCCGATACAGTTCGTTGAAGCGTATCGGTTCGTTCTCGGCAATCTTTACGAGAACCACCAGGGCCCATTTGTTGCCGAGCCATTCGAGCATCGGCGCAGCCTTGCAATATCCGTAGTCTAATTTTTTTGTCATGGAGGCGTGTGCAAAACCGGTTGAGGAACAACGAAACTAACTTTTCGGTAAGGGGGAAACCTTTCTGTAAGTTATTGCTTCTATTTTTATTATCGGGTAGTTTTGCGGCACGAAATTACAAAAATAATGGAGGAATGATGGAGCCGAAGTTACATTTCACCGGTCAGGTATGGCGGCCGCCCTATGAAGCCGGTTCACAGCTTTTGCAAGTTACATCAGGCTGCACGTGGCATCGATGCAAGTTTTGCAGCCTGTATCATGGCACCCCGTTCAGGATGTCGCCCTTGAGCGAAGTGGAGGAGGATCTACGGGTGATACGCCAATGGCAGCCGCGCGCCCGCAGGGTGTATCTTACCGGCGCGAACCCTTTTGTGATGAGTTATGACAAACTGATGGATATCGCCATTTTGCTCAGGAAATATCTGCCGCACATGGAGTCTTTCGGCATGTTCGCCCGTGTTACGGATATCGCGCCCAAGAGCGTGGAGGAACTGAAGAACCTGCGGCACATGAAACTCGACAATATCAATATCGGGATGGAAACCGCCCACGACCCGACTTTGGAAAGGATGGACAAGGGATACCGTGCCGTGGATATTCTTGAACAGCTTGCCAAACTCGATGAAGTGGGCATCAAATACAATGTGTTCTATCTCAACGGGCTTGGCGGAAAGGGCATGGGCGAGGTCTCTGCGTTGGCTTCCGCCGAAGTGTTGAACAAGTTGAATCCCTATATCATCAATATCGTTTCGTTTACCCTTTTTCCGGAAGCGCCGTTATATCAGGAGGTGATGAATGGAACCTATGAGGTGGAACCGGAAATGGAACGCCTGCTGGAGACGCGTACGTTTATCAGCCGGTTGGAGATAAAGACCAATATCCTTGCCAACCATGTCTCCAACACCGTGCCGGTAACCGGCGCCTTGCCGAATGACAAGGCCGTTATTCTCAGGGAACTCGATCGTGCGATAGCGCTTTTCCATGAGGCGGATCTGAGAGGTTATCGGGACGGGGTGCTGGGATTGTGAGGTTGATTATCAATATCCCCCTACACAAACATCACCATATACAGGGGGTAGTACAACACTTCATCCGTGCGGCGGGTGGCATCATTACCTGACGCTTCGCCACGGCGAGTATTCGCTTTCGCGCCCGTTTTCTCGCCATGGCCATCTTGAAAACAAGTTTTCGATGGCTCAATTGGCTTAACGAAAACGTTATACTTGCTCAGCACCATGGAGCGGTGGATGCGGTCGGGGTAGGCGGTGCGGATGGCGTTCAGCGAGGCGTGGCGCGTGTAGCTGTCGCCCGACTTGACTTCGATAACCGAGATGCGGTTCCGCTCGGGAAAGATGAAATCGAGTTCTTGACGGCTTTTCTTGTCGTAGTAGTTCAACGATATGCCGTGCTTGACCAATTCCACGGCCACAAAATTCTCGGTCAGCGCCCCTTCGTTGATGTCTATCTCGCCGTTGAGCACGGGAAATTGGATATTTTTCAGGCTCATGTGGCTCAACAGACCCGTGTCGAGCATAAAGAGTTTGTATAGATTCCGCTTCTCCGAGAACGAAAACGGGAGTTCGAATGCGCCGACATTGAACGAGAAATAGGCTATGCCTGCATCGGCCAGCCACTGCGTGGCATCGCCGAACTTGCGTTGCGAGGCACCCTTCTCTAAATTGGCCAATACGAAACGTTTGTCTTTCTTGCAGAGTTGCTCGGGAATGGCGTCGAACACCTGCTTGGCTAAATGCTGTTCACTGCCGGCGTATTTGGCGATGTCGTTACGGTAGCCGTCCAGTATCGCTGCCTGTACGCGGCGGGTTTTCTCCAAGTCGTTATCAGTTAGAAAGGCCATGACAGCTTCCGGCATCCCGCCTACAATCAGAAAGCGGCGGAAATGGCTCATCATCTGCTCGTGCAGAAAGTCGGGCAAGGGGATAAGGCGTTCATAGGCTGTTCGAAGCCGCGCGATGACGTCGGCCGAGACGCCGTTAGCCCATAAAAATTCCTCGAAGTCAAGCGGGTACATCTCCACTTGTTCTTCAAAGCCGACAGGATAGGAGGATACTTCCTTATAGTTGATACCCAGCAGCGAACCGGATTCTATATAGTCGTAGGAGCCGTCTTCCACCAAAAACTTGATGGCGGTGCGGGCGGCGGGGCAACTCTGGATTTCATCGAAGAATACGAGCGTATTCCCTTTCTCAAAGGGGCCGTAGCCCATGGCCGACAGGTTGAGGATTATCGTCTTGGCGTCCAAATCGCCGGCAAAGGCCTCCCGTGCCGAAGGGGTCTTCTCGAAGTTGATCTCGATGTAATGCTTGTAGTGCTTTTTGCCGAATGCGCGGATGCTGGTCGTTTTACCGACTTGTCGGGCGCCTTTTACAAGCAGAGCCTTCTTTTCTTTGGATATTCGCCAGTCGTTGAGTTTTTTAAATATCTTCCGTTCAAGCATATTGCAACTTTTTGCAGATTTTTCGATAACAAATTTACAACTTTTTGCAACAACTTGAGTCTTATTTTGCAACTTTTTGCATGTTTGGAAGCCCGACTGCAACGATCTGGGGCTTCCGCGTTGCCTTGCTTCACTAAGGTCGGGTAGATTTACGGATTAATGCAGGCCTTTTCTACAATATCTTCATCGCAATCGCGGCGCAGGCTTCGGCATCGGCCAGGGCGTGGTGATGGTTGGATAGATCGTAGCCGCAGGCCTCCGCTACCACGTGGAGCTGATGGCAGGGCAGGTTGAGGGTGCGGCGGGAGGCCGCCAAGGTGCAATGAAATTCATAGCCGGGATAAGGCATCCCGTATTCCTCAAAAACAGCTTTGAGGCAACTCTCGTCGAAAGGCCGGTTGTGCGCCACGAGCGGCAGCCCCGCGATGCGGTCCTGAACTTGCCGCCAAACTTCAGAAAAGGCCGGCTGCCCGTCGGTATCCTGCCGCGTAAGGCCGTGCACGGCTGTGGCCCAGTATGTATAGTAATTGGGCGCGGGTTGAATCAGGCTGTAGAACTTGTCCACCACCTTGCCGCCGCGTACAATCACGATGCCCACACTGCACACGCTGGAACGCCGCCCGTTGGCCGTCTCAAAATCTATTGCCGCAAAATCTTTCATGTCAAGTTTTGATAAAGATTACAGAAAGAAGACTCACAATGGCCTGTATGGGAATCTACAACATGGGAATCTGCGATTGAAGATTGTACTGCCTTGGCTGCATATCTACAAAACTGTCTTGATAAACAGGATTATAGGATGGGGAATTCTTTGTTTTGATTAAAACCAAGACGTAAATCTCCGATGGTGCAGTGCTTTAAGCCTTGTAATAAAGGTATTCGGGGGCAATGTCAATGTCGTTGCACCATTCCAAGGTGTCGGAAAGCCGAAAGGCTGCAAATTTCTTTTTGTCAGCAAGGATCCGGAAGGCAGGGTATGTGCGAATTTCATCCGATAAATCCACCATCTTTTGCGTACCATCGTTAAAGACAAGATTTATCCGATAATCGCCGATATAGTCGGCTTTCACCACTTCAATGTTTTCCATTATTACACTTTATCCCTCGTGCGGCCCCCGTTTACGACATCGCCCACATCGCGCTGAAGAACAGCATGAAGAGTATCAGCATGATGATGCCCACGAACGAGATGCAAAGGCCGGCGATGGCCAGTCCGCGGGGTCTTCTGAATACGCCGATAAACGAAAAGACGGCACCGAGAATCCAAAGGATCCAGTCCAAAACAGGTGTCCAAAAGAACATCAACGACAAAAGTGCCAGCACGAATCCGGCGATTCCCATTCCGTTGTTCCTGGGAGCCTCATAATATCTATCCATGATAAAAAGGTTTTAGACGGGAAAATGCCCTTTATTCCACCCAGTAAACGTAGTTTTCCTTGCGGGGTTTGGCGGCGGGGGCGGTGCCATCGATGTAGCCGACAATGCAGTTGCCGATGCCTTCGTAGTCGCCCTCGATGCCCCATTCCTTAAGCAGCTCCTTGCCTTCGGGCATATCGAAAACTTCCTTGGCGCGGTGAATCCAGCACGAACCCAGGCCTACCGCGTGGGCGGCGTTCATCAGGTTGCCCATCACCAACGAACCGTCGTAGAGGTAGGTGGTCTTGAAGTTGCGGTCGGCAAGCACCACCAGCACCACGGGGGCGCCGTAGAAAGGATCGTTGTCGGAGCCCATTACCTGCGCGTTGAGTTTAGAGAGTTTATCGCGGGTTTCCTTGTTCGTTACCGCCACGATAACGGGCGACTGGTTACCTTTCCCGGTGGGTGCGTAGGTTCCGGCCTCGAGTATCTTTTCCAGCAGTTCCTTTTCGGGCATCTTGTCCAGATAGTAACGGACGGAACGCCGGGTCTTAAGCGTCTCCAGGGTGTTGTTTTGGCTCATGGTCTGATTGGTTTTGCAATCCGAACAGGCCGTGCCGAACATCAGCATCAATGCGGCCGCCCAGATAGAGTTTTTGAATTTATTCATCGTCTTGAGGTTTTGATGCAAAATTACGCGGCTTGCGCGAGATATGCAATTTACGTAAGGGTTCAGATTCCTGTGCCGCATACGCGAGCTTCGAGGGAAAGAAGTTCCTGCTTGGCTGCCAGGCCGCCGCCGTAGCCGGTTAGTTTGTGATTGCTGCCGATTACGCGGTGGCAGGGCACGAAAATGGAAATGGGATTGGTCGCGTTGGCTGAGGCTACGGCGCGCACTGCCTTCGGGTTGCCGATACAGCGCGCCACTTCGGCGTAGGATATGGTCGCGCCATAGGGAATCTTCATCAGTTCCGACCAGACTTTGTTTTGGAATTCCGATCCGGTAAAGACAAGGGGAATCGTAAAGGTCTTGCGCTTGCCGGCAAAATATTCGTCGAGCTGGGCGATGGCCGTTTCGGTTACGGTTGATGGACCATCCACATACGCGGCATTCAGGTGGCGGCAGATACGGCGGTCTATCGTATCGCGGCGTTTCCCCGTCGCCCAGTCGCAAATACAGAGCTTATCGCCCAAGGAACCGATAATCATTTCGCCGACAGGCGATTGATAGCGAAAAATCTGAATCGTTTCCATCAATAAAAGGAGGATTGATTAATGCAAAGATAAAAAATGAAGAAAGCCCCCCGGAAAGAAAAAAGCGATTTGAATGGTGAGATGCGAGCCGAAAGCCGTAGGGACGCGCGGGAGCTTACTGAAGTAAGTGACCAAGCGAACCAACGCTTCCGGCGAGCCGGTCACCGAACGTCCGGAAAGAAAAAAGCGATTTGAATGGTGAGATGCGAGATGAAGTCCGTTGGGGCGCGCGGGAGCGTACTTAAGTACGTGACCAAGCGAACCAACGCTTCCGGCGAGCCGGTCACCGAACGTCCGGAAAGAAAAACGCGTTTTGAATGGTGAGATGCGAGATGAAAGCCGTAGTGGAACGCGGGAGCTTACTGTAGTAAGTGACCAAGTGCCGCTACGGCTTTCAGCGAAGCAGATCGCCGTTCAAAACGCTTTTTTTGCGGAAAGACAGGGATTCGAACCCTGGGTTCCCAAAGGGAACAACGGTTTTCGAGACCGCCCCGATCGACCACTCCGGCATCTTTCCGTATTTGGAATGGGGCTGCAAAGGTAGCAAAATATTTTGAAGTGCCCGCAAGAAAGCCCGCAAATGTTAAAATTACCGGAAAGCGAGCCAAAAACTTGTAGCCACCCCCCAGCGTAGAGCGCATCAATAGCCGTTTGCTGTTAAAAATCCTTAAAATTAACATTTTTTAACTTAATTATCTGTGCGTTATGAATTCGATTCGCTTCCTTTGCTGAAAATCCAATGCCGATGGCATCCTTCCGACACCTATTATATAGAGGCCTGTTGCCGCTCATTCTCGGCATCACCCGTATCGGCCTGCCCGCCCAAAACAACGCGGCACCGCCCGCCGACACCTTTTACCGCATCGCCTTCTACAATGCCGAGAACTTTTTCGACCCCTTGCATGATACCGGCAAGAACGACCACGATTTTACGCCCATGGGGATAAAAGGCTGGGGCAATGCCAAATACACCCAGAAACGCAACAACCTTTTCAAGGTTATCGCCGCCCTGAACGCCGAGCGTCCCTTGGCGGCCTTGGGCATGGCGGAGGTGGAGAACGCCCGCGTGCTGCGCGATTTATGCCGGGGAACGCCCCTGCGCCATCTCGGTTTCGATTTCGTGCATTTCGAGAGCCGCGACCCGCGCGGCATCGATGTAGCTCTGCTGTATCGAAGGGATTTATTGGCGATCGATACCGCCTTTGTATATCCGCTGGTCATTCCCCCCGATACCGTTTCCCGCACCCGCGACATCCTGTATGTGTGCGCCCTGCCGCGAACGGGTGTAGGCTTGCCCGATACCCTGCACCTGCTGGTGAACCATTTCCCCTCCAAATACGGCGGCGTGCTGCAGACGGAAGGCAAACGGGCGGCAGCCGCCCGTTTGCTGCGTCAGGTAATGGACTCGCTCCATGCCGTGCATCCGCAGGGCTTTATCCTGGCTATGGGCGACTTCAACACCACGCCTCAGGACGAGGTGCTGTCCCGGCTCGATTCCGTGCCCTTCGTCAACCTGATGAAGGCCGCAGGCTGGCCCGGGAAAACCGGCAGCCACAAATACCGGGAGGAGTGGAGTACGATAGATCATATCTATCTGGAACGAAGCATGTTTGCCTATATCGACAGGGGGCGGGCGTTCCTGTTTGACCGCAATTTCCTGCTGATGCCCGACGAACGCTACCTGGGGCAGAAACCGTTCCGCACCTTTTACGGTGCCGCCTATCTGGGCGGCTACAGCGACCACCTGCCGGTGTATATCGACTTGAAATTTCCGTAAATTTGCGCCTATGCATTCTGAACAAGCTTTTATGCGCCGCGCTTTCGAAGTGGCGAGACACGGCCTGGGAGCCACCAGCCCCAATCCTACGGTAGGCTGCGTGGTGGTATGGCAGAACCGGATTATCGGCGAGGGCTTTCACCGCCGCTACGGGCAGGCGCATGCCGAGGTGAATGCCCTGAACTCGATTCTGGCACCCAACGCCACGGTGGCGGACATCTGCCGTACAACAGGCAAAAGTCCGCGGGAACTCTTGCGCGAAAGCACGATGTACGTAAGCCTCGAACCCTGTTCCCACTACGGCAAGCAGCCCCCTTGTGCGCTCAAAATCATAGAGATGGGCGTTCCGAGGGTGGTGGTTTCCTGCCCCGACCCCAATCCGGAGGTCAACGGCAAGGGCATTGCCATGCTGCGCGAGGCCGGGGTGGAGGTAAGGGAACATTGCCTGGAAGCCGAGGGCTGGGAGATGGGAAGACGCTTCTTTACCAATGTGCAGAAAAAACGCCCCTACATAATTTTAAAATGGGCGCAGAGTGCCGACGGCTTTATCGCCGCCCAAAAAGGCCTGCGTAGCCGGATCACCGGTCCGGTCTTGCAGGCGCTCAACCATGCCTACCGGGTGCAAGAGGATGCCATTATGGTGGGAACCAATACGATATTGGCAGACAACCCCCGTCTGGACGCCCGGATGTACCACGGAGACCAGCCCCTGCGCGTAAGCTTCGACCTGCATGGCCGCCTGTTGGCCCATATGCGGGATGCCGAATGCGACAATGCGCTGCCGCAGCTGAATTTCTTCGATGGCCGGCAGAAAAGCCTTCTCTTTGTAAATAAGGATGATATAGAGAAATATGCCGACTTGCAGGCAGCGGCCGGACAAAACTTGGAAATCTGTCCGACAGAGGCTCCGTTTAGGCTACAAGCCTGTCTTGATGTATTGAAAAGCAAGAAGATAGGCTCTCTGATTGTGGAGGGAGGCACCGAACTCCTGCACTCGTTTATTGCGGAAAACCTGTGGGATGAAATCCGGGTCTTCCGGGGTGGCGCCAATCTGGGAAGCGGCTATCCGGCACCCGCCTTGCCTCCGGCCAAACGTGTGAGCCACGAGGTGTATGATGGTGACGAAGTTGATATTTACCGGAATAGGGTGGCTGATACCCGCTTGAAATAATTCCTAAGGCAAAAAAAATCCCCGATGGCAAGATCCGACAAACAGAATCCGCCCCAGGCCCCGGTGTCCGTTCCGGACGATACCTACCTTACATTGGCCGCACCTGCCCAGGGGCTGTATAAGGAAAAGGGGAGCAAGTTCCTCGCGTTTGCCTATCCGGTGGAAACAGAGCAGGAAATCAAAGATTTAATCGAGAAGTTGCGCAAGGAATACTACGATGCCCGGCATCATTGCTACGCCTATGTATTGGGCAGCCGTCAGGAGGTGTATCGCGCCAACGACGACGGCGAGCCTTCTTCTACGGCGGGTAAACCCATTCACGGTCAGATACTTTCATTTGGTCTTACCAATGTCTTGGTGGTCGTGGTGCGCTATTTCGGCGGCACCAAGCTGGGTACGTCAGGACTGATAAATGCGTATAAGACAGCCACCAACGATGCCCTGGCGCAGGCCGAGACCGTGGAAAAGGTGGTGATGCGCGCCTACGGGCTGCGGTTTCCCTATGAGCGGATGAATCAGGTGATGCGCATCGTAAAGGATTTGCGCCTGCAGGTATTGGGGCAGGAGGCCGACAGCGAGTGCCGGATGCGGGTCAGTGTGCGCCTTTCCGAATGTGTCCGTTTCGAAGAAAAATTTACCGACGCCCGGATTTCTTTCGTGGCGGAATAGTGTCTTTTTGTCATACTTGAATATTTCTGATTCGCGGATTTTGAAGAATTCGGGAAGGCCGAATCGGGCGAAATTTCGGCCCGGAAATCGGCAGGGGAGAGTTGCAGCCTGTTTCGGGGAGAAAGTTTCTTAAAACGTCTGTTTTCAAATTTCGGTTCGGCGCGTTTTGAACGTCAAATTTGTTTACCGTTGTATTGGTTGTTTTCTGTAAACATGGAAAATTCGGATTACATCCGTAGCTGAAGCTTGTTTTTGATTGATGATTTTTGTAAAAGTGTGAAATCTGTTCTGTATCTGTATTTATTTGTGTTTAATCAGAATGTAATCTGATTTTTGTATGTGTAACCTAAAGTGTTTATTGTATTATTTTTGTAATTTATCTTATTGTTTCTCTATTAATGTGTTTAACTAATTGATATTGTTGTTGTATTATTTTGTAATATAAACTTTTACTTGATGTATTTGTTTGTATTGGATTTGTTTATGAATGTAAATTTGCTTACTTTTACAAATGCAAATTGGGTTGGTTCTGGCGAAAACCGATTTGTTTAAAAATGTAAACCGATGATCAAGAGAATCGAGCTGATAATTCAATCGCAAAATCTCACTCCTTCGCAGTTCGCCGACCGGATCGGCATTCAGCGTTCGGGTTTGTCGCACATTTTGTCAGGGCGGAACAACCCGAGTCTGGATTTTGTGCAAAAAGTTTTGGCCGCTTTTCCCGATTTGAGTCCGGCCTGGTTCCTGCAAGGGAAAGGCCGGATGTATGTTAATTTGGCAGAAGCGGGAACGCCCGTTTTCGGAACGGAATCCAGGCCGTTTTCGTCCGAAAACGGCCTCGGTTCAAATGAAGAAACGCAGGCGGCTTTCCAAACCGAATCGGATGTAAGGAACGGAGGCGGGGAAGCCGCCTTCTTTCCGGCTAACGAAACGGAGCCTCAGGCCGGAGAATCGGATTCGGAAATGCCGTGGACGGCTCCGGCCGATGATAGACAGATAGATACGGAAAAAAAGGAACGGATGTCTGAACGGGAGATCCGGCCTAAAGTGCGGCGGATTTTATTGTTCTATGAGGATGGGACCTTCGAAGAATTCGGGAAACGGTAATCAGCAACAGGTAGGCGGCTGCAATCACCAATAGATTGGTGGCCAATATCATGAGCCAGGGAAAGGCCACGGGCACGCGGTCTATGTAGTAGACGGACTCGTTCAGTCTTATGAGTCCCGTGATTTTTTGCAAGGCACAGAGAATCAATGCGGCGGCATTGCCCCAAAGCAGGCCTCTGCCTAGAATCCGCAGGGTCTGTCTTACAAAGATGCGGCGGACCAGCAGGGGCGTGCCGCCGAGCGCCATCAGTATGCCTACGTGCGCCTTGCGTTCTATCATCAAAATAAAGAGCAAGGAAACCAGGCAGATAAGGCATACGATAAGCATAATCACCATCAGCACCCATACATTGGCGTCCACCAGCACCAGCCAGTCGAATATTTCGGGAAAGAGCGCGTCGCACACGAAACTGTTGTAGCGGTACGGTAGTTCTATCTGCAGGAGTTGGGCGACCCATTGCCGTTTTTCGGGATTTTCCAGCCGGATGTCCACCCCGTCGGACATCTGCGCGTTCCAGTTGTTAAGTCTTTGGATATGACCGATATGACCTATGATATAGGTCTCGTCGAACCGCTCCAGCCCCGTGCTGTAGATGCCGCACACGGTAAAGGCGCGGGGGCGGAGCCGCTCCCCGCAGGCAAAGTAGGCGCGCAGCCGGCTTCCCGTATCTATGTTCAATTTATTGGCCAACAGTTCGGAAACCAGCACTTCTTGGGAGAGTTTAGTCCAGAAGCGATTGCTGTCTATGGGGCGAAAGACGGGGTCATGGGCGAAATCGGGCAAATGGCCGCGCTTCAACTTGCTGAAAAAGAAACTTGTATCGAAATCCGGCGGCAATCCTTTGTAGAACACGCCGTGGCTCTGCTCCCGGCCGCGCACCAGGGCACCCTTTAAGGTATAGGCCTGCGCCGACGAGATTCCCGGCAGTCTGTCGAGGGTTTCCTGCAGTTCTCCGTTCCAGTTTATGCAGGCTTCATTGGTTTCGTTATCAGGGAGATAAGGCTGGATTACCACGTGGGAGCCGAAACCGAACACCTTTTCGCTTACCTCCTGACGGAATCCGGTGAGTATGCAGGCGGAAACCACCATCACGCAGATACACAATCCGATACAAACCATCCCCATACGCACGATATGGCGGCTGTGGCGTAGCGAAGAGGCTCCTGCCCAGCGTTTTGCGATAAGATTGGCTATATGGAATCCCATGCTCGCAAAGGTACGCGAAAATATAGTATCTTCGTACCTTTAAAACAGGTGGCATTAGCACATGGAAAAAATCATCAAACTCCGTAAGGGGCTGGATATCAAAATTGAAGGTGTCCCCGACCATTCGTTGAACGCACCCACGGTGGCTTATGTGAAGTATGCGGTCAAGCCGACCGACTTTTACGGCATGCAGCCCAAGCTGGACGTGGCCGAAAACGACCGCGTTCAGGCCGGGACCCCCTTGTTCCACGACAAGAAAAATCCCCGGATCACCGTTTCTTCGCCGGTAAGCGGTACGGTAAGGGAGATTGTTTACGGGGAACGCCGCGCCATTCGCGAGATCCGCATCGATGCGGACGAAAAGATTGAATACAAGCAGTTTGAACCCATCAAGCCGGAAAACTTTACGGGCGAAAACGTACGGGAACGCCTCCTGGAAGCCGGGCTTTGGGCCTATATCCGCCAACGTCCCTACGATATTCCCGCCAATCCCGACACCCGTCCGCGCAGCATCCATATCTCGGCCTTCGACACGGCCCCCCTTGCCCCCGACCTGGATATCGTGGTGCACGGGCAGGAAAACTTCTTTCAGGCCGGTATCGATGCCTTGAACAAGCTTACCGACGGCAAGGTCTATCTGGGCGTGCACCGCACCAAAACGGCATCCAAGGTGTATAATGAATGCAGGAACGTGGAACGCTGCGTGTTCGAGGGGGTTCACCCCTGCGGCAACGTGGGCGTTCAGATCCACCATATCCAGCCGATAAACAAAGGCGAGACGGTATGGTACGTGCATCCGCAAGATGTGGTGATTATGGGGCGTCTGTTCTTGAAGGGTGTTTACGATGCCACCAAGATCGTTTCCCTGGGTGGTTCGGAAGTGGTTCACACCGGCTATCACAAGGTGTTGGCTGGATTGAACGTGCAGTATCTGCTTAAGGACAATCTCAAGGAATCCGAGCTGGAACCGCGCGTGGTGAGCGGCAACGTGCTTACGGGTACGAGCGTGGGCGTGAACGGCTATCTGGGCGCTTACGACCACGGTATCTCGGTGATTCCGGAGGGCAGGCGCTTCCGTTTCATGGGCTGGATGACCCTCGGTTTCAACCTCTACAGTTATTCACACACTTTCTTTTCTTGGCTGTTCCGGCAGCGCCGCTACCGCATCGACACCAACCTGAACGGCGGCGAGCGTGCCTTCGTGCTTACAGGGCAGTTCGAGAAAGTGTTGCCGATGGATATCTATCCCATGCAGCTTATCAAGGCCTGCCTGGCCGAAGACATCGAGAAGATGGAAGACCTGGGTATCTACGAGGTGTCGCCCGAAGATTTCGCGCTCTGCGAATATATCGACGCCTCCAAGACCGAAATCCAGCGGATTATCCGCAAGGGTTTGGAACTGGTTCGCAAGGAAGTGGATTAGTTTCGATTAAAGAATAAAGAAACACCTATATATAATATGTTGCGGAATTTCTTAGACAGGATCAAGCCTCAGTTCGAGAAGGACGGAAAGCTGCATTTCCTCCATTCCACCTTCGAGGCTTTTGAATCCTTTTTGTATGTGCCTGATAAAGTTACCGTTTCGGGAAGCCATGTACGTGATGCGCTGGACATGAAACGCACCATGATCACCGTGGTGGTGGCACTCTTGCCCTGCTTCCTGTTCGGCATCTACAATACCGGCCATATGCACTACAGTGCGCTCGGACAGAGCGCCGATTTCTGGCCTATGTTCTGGTTCGGCTGCACCAAGGTGCTTCCCATGCTGATCGTGAGCTATGTGGTGGGTCTGGGCATTGAGTTCATCTTCGCCCAGGTTCGCGGGCACGAGGTCAACGAGGGTTTTTTGGTGTCGGGCTTCCTGATACCCCTGATCTGCCCGCCCGATGTACCCCTGTGGATGATTGCCGTGGCCACCGCCTTCGCCGTGATCATCGGCAAGGAAGTGTTCGGCGGCACGGGGATGAATATCTGGAATCCTGCCTTGCTGGCGCGCGCCTTCCTGTTTTTTGCCTATCCCTCGCAGATGAGCGGCGACGCCGTATGGGTGGCCGATGCCGTGTCGGGACCCACGGCCTTGTCGGCCATGGCGGCGGGCGCAGGCAACGTGCCTTCGGTGTCCGATCTGTTCTGGGGGCTGATTCCCGGTTCGGTGGGCGAGACCTCCAAGTTCTGCATCCTGCTGGGGGCGGCCATCCTGCTTTGGAGCGGCATCGGCAGCTTCCGCATCATGTTCGGCGCCGTAATCGGCGGGGTGGTGATGGCCTGGATCGGCCGCATGACCGGTTCCTCCGACGCCACCGTGATGCAGCACCTGCTTTCGGGCGGCTTCCTGTTCGGCGCCGTGTTCATGGCCACCGACCCCGTTACTTCCGCCCAGACCAATTGCGGCAAGTGGATTTTCGGTTTCCTCGTGGGCTTGATGGCTGTGCTGATTCGTATCTATAATCCTGCCTATCAGGAAGGTATGATGTTGGCTATCCTGCTTATGAACACCTTTGCCCCGCTGATTGACTATTTAGTGGTGAACCGCAATATAAACCGCCGCAAGAAACGCCTGCGTGCCGTGGAACAACCGCAAACCCTAAACGCCTAATACCCGAAAACATGTTCTCCAACAAATACATATTTCTCTATACCTCGGCGCTGGTAGTGGCCGTCGCCGTGGTGCTGGCCCTTACGGCGAGCCTGCTGCAACCCATGCAGGAGCGCAACCGGGAAGTGGCCAAGATGCAGGAAATCCTCAAGGCCGCCGGCCAGACGGCTTCGAGCGAGGATGCCGTGAACCTCTATAACCGTCAGATTACCTCCGAATGGATGGTGGACATGAATGGCGATTTGGTATCGGAATACCGGAATGTCCGTGGCGAATGGAAAGCCGTGGGCGGCGGCAAGGCGGACGCCCGCGCGTTTGACTGCGACCTCAAGACCCAGTTGGGCGATGCCGCTTCAGGCAGGAAGGACGTTCTCTTTCCCGTATTTGTCTGCCGCGATTCCATTTATATCGTGCCCTTGCAGGGCAAGGGGCTGTGGGGACCCATTTGGGGGTACCTTGCCCTGGGCAGGGATTTCAACACCGTTTCGGGAGCCACTTTCGGACATAAGGGCGAGACCCCCGGCTTGGGCGCCGAAATTGCCGAAGACGCGTTCCAGAACGAGTTCGTGGGCAAGAAACTTTTCGACACGCAGGGTAATTTCACCTCCATCACCGTGCAGAAAGGCGGTGCCGACAAGTATGCCGGCGGCGTGGAACACGCGGTGGACGCCATTTCGGGCGGCACGATGACCAGCAACGGCGTAACGGCCATGCTGGCCGGCTGTATGGAATACTACCGTCCTTTTTTCCAGAACATGAAAGCGTGGCTGGCCGCTGCCGACACGGTGGCGCAGGAAGTGCCCGTGGTCGAATAACCGGATAACAAGAAGATGAAAGAAAAAGATATGAAGCGGCAGGAAAAGCCTGCCAAGGCACAAGGCGGCACCCCCAAGACGGCGGGGGAGGAGAACCGCCTTTTCTCGGCCAAGAACATGAAGCTGCTGAGCCGTCCTTTCGGGGCGGACAATCCCGTAACCGTGCAGGTGCTGGGTATCTGCTCGGCGCTGGCGGTAACGGTGAAATTGCAGCCGGCATTGGTCATGGCAATCTCCGTTATCGTGGTAACGGGTTTTTCAAACCTCATTATCTCGCTCTTGCGCAACACCATACCGCCGCGCATCCGCATCATCGTGCAGCTTACGGTAATCGCCACGCTGGTGATCCTGGTGGATCAGGTGCTTAAGGCGGTGGCCTACGACGTAAGCAAGCAGCTGTCGGTGTTCGTGGGGCTGATAATCACCAACTGTATCGTGATGGGACGTCTGGAAGCCTTTGCGATGGCCAACAAGCCCTGGCCGTCTTTCCTCGACGGGCTCGGCAACGGGGCGGGCTACGGCTTCATCCTGGTGGTCGTGGCCTTTATCCGCGAATTGTTCGGAACAGGCACGCTCTTGGGTTTCAAGGTGATACCCGATTCATTCTACGATGCGGGCTATGTGAACAACGGCCTGTTCATCCTGCCGCCCATGGCCTTGATCGTGCTGGGCGTCATCATCTGGATTCATCGTTCGTTTAACCGTAATTTAATCGAGAAGTAAGCCATGGAAAATCTGTTCAGCCTTTTCGTACGGTCGATTTTTGTAGATAACATGGTGTTTGCCTATTTCTTGGGCATGTGTTCGTACCTGGCCATCTCCAAGAACGTAAAGACCGCCTTCGGCCTCGGCCTCGCCGTTATCTTCGTGATGCTGATTACCGTTCCGGTAAACTTCCTCATCAATAAATACCTGTTGGTCAAGGGCGGCCTGTCGTGGCTCAGCCCCGCGCTGGCGGAGGTGGACCTGAGCTTCCTGAGCTTCATCATGTTCATCGCCGTCATCGCCGCCATCGTGCAGCTGGTGGAAATGGTGGTGGAACGCTATTCGCCCGCCCTGTATTCGTCGTTGGGTATATTCCTGCCGCTGATTGCCGTTAACTGCGCCATCATGGGGGCTTCGCTCTTCATGCAGGAACGGGAATATTCCTCGCTGGCCGAATCCACCACCTTCGCCCTCGGTTCGGGCATCGGCTGGTGCCTGGCCATCGTGGGCATCGCCGCTATCCGCGAGAAGTTGAAGTACTCGCAGGTGCCCGCGCCCCTCAAGGGCTTGGGCATCGCCTTCATCATTACGGGGTTGATGGGCGTATCTTTTATGTGTTTCTTGGGTATTGAGCTTTAAAATAGGATGTTATGTGGAGTGTTGTTTTAAGTTCGGTGGCCGTTTTCCTGGTGGTCATCCTTATTTTGGTGGCCGTGTTGTTGCTGGCGCGCAAGAAGCTGGTGCCGCAGGGAAAGGTTAAACTGCAGATAAACGGAGAAAAGACCTTGGAGGTGGATACGGGCAACTCGCTCTTGTCGACCTTGGCTTCCCAAAAGATATTCCTGCCTTCGGCCTGCGGGGGCAAGGGCAGCTGCGGGCTGTGCCGTTGCCGCGTTACCGAGGGCGGGGGCAGCATCCTGCCGTCCGAAAAGGGCTTCTTCTCGTATCGCGAGCAGCAGCAGGACTGGCGTCTGGGCTGCCAGGTAAAGGTAAAGGGCGATATGTCGGTGCAGATTCCGCCCGAAGTGTTCGGTGTGCGCAAGTGGGAGTGTGAGGTGGTGTCCAACCACAATGTGGCCACCTTCATCAAGGAATTCGTGGTGAAGCTGCCCGAAGGGGAGAACCTGAACTTCAAGGCGGGCGGCTATATCCAGATTGACGTGCCGGCCTGCACGGTAAACTACAAGGATATCGTGGTGGAAGATGAATACAAGGCCGATTGGGACAGGATGAAGATGTGGGATCTGGTGATGAAGAACCCCGAACCCTGCTTCCGCGCCTATTCGATGGCCAACCACCCGGCCGAGGGCAACCGCATCATGCTCAACGTGCGTATCGCCACGCCGCCGTTCGACCGCAAGAAGGGGGGCTTCATGAACGTGAACCCCGGTATCTGCTCCTCGTACATCTATTCGCTCAAACCGGGCGACAAGATTACCATTTCGGGACCCTATGGCGAGTTCTTCGTACAGGATACCCGGCGCGAGATGATGTTTATCGGCGGGGGTGCGGGCATGGCGCCCATGCGTTCGCAGATTTTCGACCAGTTCAAGACGAAGCACACCGACCGCAAGGCCTCGTTCTGGTACGGCGGTCGCTCCCTTAAGGAACTCTTCTATATGGACGAATACGAGGCATTGGCCAAGGAACACCCCAATTTCAGTTTCCACGTGGCTTTGAGCGAACCGCTGCCCGAGGACAACTGGACGGGCGACACCGGCTTCATCCATCAGGTGATCTTCAACAAATACCTCAAGAACCATCCCGAACCCGAAGAAATCGAGTACTACCTCTGCGGGCCCAAGCCGATGACGGATGCGGTGGTGAGGATGCTGGATAGTTTGGGAGTCCCCCCGGAAATGATCCGCTACGACAACTTCGGTAATTAAACGTGTTTTGGGGGCGGGCTGCTGCGTTGGAAAACCGGCCTTTGCTGGTCACGTACTAAAGTACGCTCCCGCGCAAGGCTGGTTTTCCGCCTTGCATCCCACTCCCCAAAACACGTTTAATTGAACCGGCTCCGTTGGTTGCATCCTGGTTTCTCTTTATTCAAAATGCTTTTTTACGGCTTCGTTGGTTTTGCTTGACCGCTCCCGAATCCTTTCTTTACATCCTACACTAAGTGTGAAGTCTTGGAAAAACGGCAAAATCGGGGTGTTTTTGCCTTGGAAAAGCGGCAGATTCTGGTAAAAATTCCTTGGAAAAGCGGCGAAAATAGCCTATTTTTGTATTGAAAAAGCGGCAGATTTGATTTTATTTGATTGAAAATCTGCTAAACAATAGGTTTTATGATAAGGCGAAAGATAGACGGTTTCCTTAAGCGGTATTATGCAGACACACGGAATGCATTGTTGCTTACCGGCGCACGGCAAATCGGCAAGACGTATTCGGTTCGCGCGTTCGGCAAGACCTTCAAGCGTTTTGTGGAAATCAATTTCATTGAAACCCCCGAAGCGGTGGATTTGTTCAAGGGGGCGAAAAATGCCAACGATATTCTGCTCCGGCTCTCAACGATTACCGCCGTGCCGCTCGTCAAAGGGCAGACACTTATCTTTTTCGACGAGGTGCAGCAATGCCCCGACATTGTCACCGCCATTAAGTTTTTGGTGGAAGAAGGCTCGTACCGCTATATTTTAAGCGGCTCCCTGCTGGGCGTGGCCTTGAAAGACCTGCGCTCGGAACCGGTTGGCTATATGGGCGTAAAGGATATGTATCCGCTCGATTTCGAGGAGTTCCTGTCGGGGGTGGGCGTCAGCGAAGCCGTCATCGATTCCCTGCACAAAGCCTGGCTGAACCGTACCGAGGTCGATGCCTTTGTGCACGGAAAAATCATGGAATTGTTCCGACTCTACCTTATTGTGGGGGGAATGCCCGCGGCCGTGAGCAAATACCTTGAGGGCAACAACCTGCAGGAAGTGATGGCCGTGCAGCAGGACATCATACGCCTGTACAAGCGCGACATCGCGCAATACGACCGGTCGAACAAACTTTACATCGAGGAGATTTTCAATCTTATACCGCCCGAACTGAACGCCAAAAACAAGCGTTTTATCTTGAAACGGCTCAACGAACACGCGAAATTCGACCGGGTCGAGAACAGTTTTTTATGGTTGACGAATGCAGGTGTGGCCTTGCCTGTCTATAATGTGGAAGAACCGAAAACGCCGCTGCTGCTTGCCCGTTCGCGCAATCTGTTCAAGCTTTTTCAGAACGATGTGGGGCTGCTTGCCGCTCAGTATGCCGAGGGTATCCAGATGCGGATTATCAAAGGCGACAAAGACATTAACTTCGGCTCGATTTACGAGAACGCGGTGGCGCAGGAATTGGTGGCGCACGGTATGGTTCCCTACTATTATAACAGCAAGAAGCGGGGTGAACTGGACTTTGTTGTGGAAACGGAGGGCAGGGTCTTGCCCGTGGAGGTAAAGTCGGGCAAAGACTACGAAACGCACCGCGCCCTGTCTAACCTGATGGACTGCTCCGATTACGATCTGCCGCAGGCTGTGGTCTTCAACAACGACAATCTGCACGTGGAAGAAAAGATTGTTTATGCCCCCGTCTATATGGTGATGTTTCTCCAAAGGAACAATACAGCCCCGACCCATTACCAAGTGGATATATCGGGGCTGTAGAACGGAATGCCAGAGGACGTACCGTCTTATTTCATTTTTATGTAGTCGTTGAGGGCAGCTACATATTCTTCGAACGCCGCCCGTCCCACCTCCGTAATCCGGCATACGGTTCTGGTTTTCTTGCCGGAAAAGCCTTTTTCCACGGAGATGTATCCGGCAGAAGACAGTTTGTCGAGCTGAACGCTGAGATTGCCGGCCGTGGATTCGGTTTTTTCCCTGAGATAGACGAAATCCGCCTCCTCGACATTCAAAAGAATGGACATGATGGCCAGGCGTAACTGGGAGTGCAGCAGTGGATTGAGTTCTTTCATTGTTGTCCTCTTTTGATTTTCTTGGCCACGATGCCCGCCGGCACGATACACATCAGCAGGAAGCACAGGATGTAGAGCGGCAGACACCAGGTGATGGAAAGCGGTATGTTGCAAAGATACAATCCCATGACAAAAAAGCCGGAAACAATGGAGAAAAGGCCGCCGAACACATAGGAGTTTTCTCTCACCACCACTCCTTGCATGGCCGCGCCGAAGCCCACGATGATAAAGGCGAAGAAGAAGGTGGATATCCAAAGCTGATGATATCCGAATAGACTGAAGGCCACGCACAGCAGCATGAGGCCGAGTCCGGAATATCCCACTATTTTCCAGATGCCGTTGGTGAGCGAATCCACAAAGGTCTTTACTTTGTTCTCCTTGCGGGCTTTTTTTGAAAGGGCGAGTGTGCAGGGAACGCCGACAAGGGGAATGAGGAACCAAAAGAGCTGGAACCATTTGTTGTGCGTAAGCAACAGGAGTGTGCCTACCACAAGGGCGGTTCCAATGGCCAGCAAGCCCCAGGTGATGAAAATTTTTAAATCCTGCATCGTCATGCGGCGTTTGGTGGTCTGAATCATCTCGCTGATGATTTCCATGCTCTCTTGTGGTGTGATTTTCTTGTCTTCCATTGTTTTTTTTGTTTTTGATTGTTAATAAATAGGTTTACTTTATAAACCGTAAATCGAAAAGAAAAGGAGCCAAGCGCGCTGATGTCCCCCTCTATTTTTAAATGCAAATATAAACCGATTTATTTTATAAACCAAATTGCAAAAAAAATTACCGTCGCAATCGCATCAAGTAATTGGTTAACGGAACACCGGCGCGTTCCACCGCATTGACTGCTATGGTTTTGTAGCCTCGTTTTTCGAAAAACGGCCTTGCCGTAATGGAGGCATGCACCGTAATGCAGTCCGCTTCCGCCAAGGCTTCGAGGCGGTTGCATATCGCGGAGGCAATTCCTTTGCGTTGGTGCGCGTAGTGAACATACAGCCGGTCGAGATAGCCGGAGGCGTCCATATCCCCGAAGCCCACGATTTTTCCGTTATCGACCGCCACTATCGAGATATGGGTCCGCAAGGTGGCGTCCCAAGCCTCCCGGTTCACCCTTCCCGAAGCCCAGGCGTTTACCTGTTCTTCGGAATAGTCTTGGATATTGACCCTATGAACCGTTTCGTAAAACAGTTGCAGGATTTCCTCCAAATCATCGGGAGTGTAAGGCAGGAGATGCATGGTAGTGTCTATATTTAGGATGGAGGGAAGGGGGATCTGAAGGATGTGCCCTCCAAGCCCGTAATTCGAAGCACGTCCAAAACGCTTTTTTGCTACCCGATATAGACCTCGATGGCTCCTCGGCCATACTTCGTTATACTCGCCGGCATAAAATGCAGGTTCTCGTACTGCCTCAGCTTCTTCTCCATCTCGGCCTTCAGGATGCCGTTGCCCACGCCGTGTATAAAGATGATTTTCGACAGCCGCTGGCTTACTGCCTGGTTCAGGCAGGTCTCGAACACCTGCAGTTGCCGTGCCAGGTAGTCCTTTTCGTCAGCGTTCTTGAATTCCAGACGCGTCGAGAGCAGCTTTTCCACGTGCAGGTCCACTTCCGCCACGTCCTTCTGCAGCATATAGGCCTGCAAGGGATTCTTGGAGTCGGTTACGATATTGCGTGCTGGAGCCTCGGCCTCTTCCGTCTTTCCACCGGCCTTGCCCACCGTCATCGGGATGCCGTTCTCCGTCTTGTGCAGGGCCGCGTCCAGCACCGGTACCAGAAGCGTTTTCTGCTGCATGAACACCGGAAACACGTAGTTCTCCAGCTTGCCCAGGTGGTTCACCTTTATCTTGTAGTCCTTGCTGAAGGGCATCATCCATACAGGGCTTTCGTCTTGGTAGAACAATCCTTGCAGTATGCCTTCCGTCCACAGACCCAGGTCCTCGCGTTCCACGCTCTCCACTAGCATCTTGCTGTAGGGCGGCACCGAGGCGAAATCCACCCCGTAGAAACTTTCCGCCCCCCGTGTGGCCAGGTTGTAGAGCAGGGTATAGGGCGTGTAGTTCACGATATGGAACTCCATCGGGCCGCGCAGCATGAACTGCTGGTCCAAGGGCACGAGCGCGATATAGACCCCCTCGCGCTGCGGGTTCTTGCCCCCGAACGAACGGCGCAGGGGCGACACGCGCATGTCTTCCGCCAAGGCTGCCGGTATGTCGTTGGCTTCGTAATCCTCGGATTCATCCTCGTCTTCCGGTTCAAAAGGTGTTTGAACTGCCTTGTTTTTGCCGGAGGCCGGTTCCGGCTTTGCCGGTGCGTCGTAGCTGCCCTTGCCCTCGTAGAACAGGCGTTCGGCCGTGGAGGACGGCTTTTCTATCTTGATGAGGTCGGTAACCGAACAGGGAATCTCGAAGCCGTCGGTGGTGACGCCCACCGTGTTGGCGTTGATGATTTTGGTGATTTCGCCCTGGCCTTCCTGATCCATGAACTTTACCTTGTCGCCTAAATTGAATTTCATTGTCAATCGTTTAAGAAACCGCAAATCTATGCGCTAAGATAGCGGAGTTTCCCGTTTTTCGCAAAATCCCGGCGGCAAAGATTTTTTTGCTACATTTGTCGGAATGTTAAAACTTTCGGGGATGCGTAGCGACACCTTGGTAATTATTCCCACCTACAACGAAAAGGAGAACATCGAAAAGATCGTGCGGGCGGTATTCGCCCTGCTCAAGGCTTTCGATATCCTGGTGGTGGAAGACAATTCGCCCGACGGCACGGCGGATATTGTGGAACGCCTTATCGACACCGAGTTCGGCGACCGGCTGTTTATCGAGAAACGCCAGGGCAAGTTAGGGCTCGGAACCGCTTACATCCACGGCTTCAAGTGGGCCTTGCAGCGTAAGTACGACTACGTGATCGAGATGGACGCCGATTTCTCGCACAACCCGCTCGACCTGGAACGCCTTTACAATGCCTGCGCCAAAGACGGCGCCGACCTCAGTGTGGGATCGCGCTACGTAAACGGCGTGGTGAACGTGATCAATTGGCCGATGGGGCGGGTGCTGATGTCGTATTTCGCCTCGGCCTACGTGCGTTTCGTTACCCGTATGAAGATCGGCGACGCCACGGCAGGTTTCGTGTGCTACAAGGCATCGCTGCTGCGCGGCATGGATCTGGACGACGTGCATTTCGTGGGCTACGCCTTCCAGATAGAGATGAAATATACGGCCTACCGCTTGGGCTATCAGATAAAGGAGGTTTCCATCGTGTTCACCGACCGAACCGAGGGTACGTCCAAGATGAGCAAGAAAATCTTCAAGGAAGCCTTCTTCGGGGTCATCTCGCTGAGGTTCCGCCGTTTCCACGGGCAATACAAGGGTAAACCCAAACCGCCTGTTTTCTAAGCATTCATCCGACCCATGGCCGCGGGCATCAGAGTAGAGCGGAATGTGGCGTGGGCGCTCAAGCCCTACATTATTGCGGAAGCCCTGCCCTTGGTGGTTGCCATGCTGCAGCGCGAGGGCGTGCGGGTGGCTTTCTCCACGCGCAAGGGGCATACCTTAGGCTACTACATGCCGCCCAAGGTGGATGCCGATACGCCGGCTTTCGTGTCCGGTTTCGCCAAACTGCACACCATCTCGCTGCAGATCGACCTGAACCCTTACGCGCTTCTGTTCGTGTTCGTGCACGAGTGGGCGCACCTGCTTACCCAGAAACAATACGGCAACAACGTATATCCCCACGGCAAGGAGTGGAAAAAGAACTTCAAGACCCTGTTCAAGCCGTTTTTCTCGCCCCGTATCTTTCCCAACGACATACTTCAGGTGATCGCCGGCTATTTCGAGAAGACCAGCCGCTATTTCGAGGCCGATTTGGAGGAGGCCTGCAACCGTTACGGCAGGAACCGCAAGGCCTTCGTCTCCAAGTATATGAAGCTGCTTAGGAAAGGTGTCGTGATTCCGGCGCCCGATCTGGGTACGGCGGCGCAGAAACTCTTGGCGGGCATCAGGGAGCAGGAAACCGAGGCGGAACGGGCGCGCGAGGAGGCGGCTTTCCAGGCCTTGGAACAACGCAGGAAAGAGGCGGAGGAACCTCCCGTAGAAGTATGGGTGGAGGCGGGAAGCCTCAGGATCAACGAACTGCCGGTGGGGGCGCGGCTCCGTATGGAGGGTTGCGACTATGAGGTGACGGAGAAACTACCGCCCTTCGTGAACGTCCGCAAGCTGACCGACGGGCAGAAACTGCGCGTGCACGGGCTGGTGGCCGTGCACCGTTTGGAACGGAACCCCCTGGCGGAGTAGGGGTGCGGCCTGCGAATAGGAGGGACAGCCGCAGTTGTTGGCTGGCTTGCGGCGGTAGTTTCCGCCGGGCAGGTAGTACTGTTGCCGGCAGGAGCAGAACAGGCAGCCCAGCAACAGGCAGGGCAGGATGGTTCGCAGGAGTTTCTTCGATTTCATGTACCGGAAGATTTCGGCGCAAAATTAGGCAAAGTCCCGGCGCAATCAAAGCGAGCATCCCTTTTATTCGTACCTTTGCCGTTCAAGAGCCGATATTGCTATGATACGAACCTTAGGCAGTTATTTTATTCTGTTGGGCAAGGTGTTCACCCCGCCCGGAAAACGCAAGCTTTTTTGGAAACAGGTGCTGGGCGAGATGAATCAGTTGGGCTTCGATTCGATTCCCTTGGTATCGCTGGTGTCTATTTTCGTGGGCGCTGCCATCGCCATCCAGTTGCAGATCAACATGGATTCGCCCTGGATTCCCATCTATGCCGTGGGGTTCGCCACCCGAAAGGCCATCGTGATGGAACTTGCCCCCACGATTATCGGCCTCATACTGGCCGGCAAGATCGGCTCGCACATCGCCTCCCAGTTAGGCACGATGCGTATTACCGAACAGATCGACGCCATCGAGGTGATGGGCATGAACTCGGCTTCCTACCTGATTCTGCCCAAGATTATCGCCTGCCTGATTTTCAATCCGATACTGATTATGCTCAGCATTGTGGCTGCCTTGTTCGGCGGTTGGTGGGCGGCGGTGAGCATCGGCGGCATGACCTCCTACGAGTTTATCTACGGCCTGCAGTCCTTCCCGCACCCCTTCGACCTGGCATACGCCATCATAAAGACCGTGGTGTTCGCTTTCTTTATCAGCAGCATATCATCGTTTTACGGATATACCGTGCAGGGCGGAGCACTGGAAGTGGGGCGCGCCAGCACCAAGGCAGTGGTCAACAGCAGCATCGCCATCATCCTTTCCAACCTGGTGCTGACCCAGTTACTTATGTAAAGGAATTTCGGAAATGATAGAAATACAACATCTGAATAAGTTTTTCGGCGACCGACAGGTGCTTTTCGACATCAACCTCAAACTGATGCCGGGCAAGTGCAACCTGATTATCGGCCAGAGCGGTTCGGGCAAGACGGTGCTGATGAAGAGCATGACCGGATTGCTTACGCCCGACAGCGGGGCCATCCTTTTCGACGGCCGCGATTTCGTGACCAAGCAGAACCACGAGCTGCTAACCTCCATACGCCGCGAAATCGGCATGGTTTTTCAGGGAGGGGCCTTGTTCGACTCGCTTTCGGTGCTCGAGAACGTGATGTTCCCGATGGATATGTTCACCCAGAAATCGCGTTCGGAAAAGATTCGCCGCGCCAAAGACTGTCTGCAACGGGTCGATTTGAAGGGTGCGGAAAACCTTTCGCCCTCCGAACTGAGCGGGGGCATGCGCAAGCGGGTGGCCATCGCCCGCGCCATCGCCGTGGAGCCCAAATACCTGTTCTGCGATGAGCCCAATTCGGGCCTGGATCCGCGCACGTCGGAACTCATCGACAACCTGATTGCCGAGATCACCAGGGAATACGACATCACCACCGTGATCAACACCCACGACATGAACTCGGTCTTGAAGATCGGCGACACGGTGAACTTCATCTACGAGGGGAAACTCTGGTGGCAGGGAAGCGGGAGCGACATCATGCAGAGCGACAATCCCGAAATCATCCATTTCATGGAGGCTTCCGAGCTTACCAAACGCCTGCTGAACAATCACCGACACAGGAACGAAGCATGAATTTCCTAGACCTCATTATCCTTATACCCCTGCTTTGGTGCGGGTTCAAGGGAGCCAAGAACGGCCTGGTGATGGAATTGGTTTCGCTTCTGGCCTTGGTGGCGGGTTTCTATATGTCGTTCAAGTTCTCGTACCTGGTGGGCGACTGGTTCTCGATCAACGGCAGGCATGCGCAGACGATCTGTTTCGTGATTATGTTTATCGGCGTCTCGGTGGGCGTGTATCTCCTGGGCAAGGTTTTGGGCAACTGGGCCAACAAGACCTCGATGGGGCTTTTCAACCGTATCGGCGGCCTGCTGCTTAGTTTCTGCAAGGTGCTGGCGGTGTTCAGCATACTGATTTATTTCTGGAACAAGATAGATCCGGACGAGGAAATTCTCAAGACTTCGGTGCGCGATTCCTCGCTCTCGTTCCGCTATGTGGAAAAGGCCACCTACCGTTTCTGGCCGGTCGTAAGGGAAACAGTGCAGACGGGGGTCGATTGCATCAAGGAGTTTACCGGGGAATAACCGGGTTTTATAAGAAAATGAATGCCATCGTATCCAAAATACTGATTGTCGGTGCCGGCAGTTGTTTCGGCGGTATGACCCGATACCTGATAGGTCGCGCCATACCGTTCTCCGGCCATGGCGGTTTTCCTTGGGGTACGTTTCTTGTCAACGTGGTGGGATGTTTCATCATAGGCCTCGTGTATGGCCTTATCGACAAGGGATGTCAATTGAGCGAGGGTATGAAACTGTTCCTTACCGTCGGTTTCTGCGGCGGTTTCACAACCTTCTCCTCCTTTATGAACGAGAACTACCTGCTGTTCCTGGGTTCGGAACATCTTTCTGTTGCCTTATACACCGTTGCGAGCCTATTTGTCGGTTTCTTGTCGGTTTATCTGGCTTACAGCTTGGTTCGGGTGTCGTAAGGGCTCAAATACCCAGATCTTTCTTGATCTTTTCTACCTGCAGGGCGGCCTCGGCGTCTTGGGCGGCGTAGTCTTTGCCGTCCAGCCAGGGGCATTTCAGCCCGAAATAGAACTTGATCTTGGGCTCGGTGCCCGAGGGGCGAACCGTTATCTTGCTGCCCTGTTCGGTGAAGAACTGCAATACATTGGAAGGCGGCAGACTGGCGAATCCCTGTTTGTAGTCGCGTATCTCCACCACCTTTTCGCCGCCTAGGCTTTGGGGCGGGTTCTGGCGGAAACCGTTCATCATGGCCTTGATTTCCTCCGCGCCGCGCTGTCCCTTGCGGCTCAGCGACACCAGGGATTCGCGGTAGAATCCGTATTCCCTGTACAGCCCGCAGAGGATATCCATAAAGCTTTGTCCCTTGCAGGCGGCTTCGGCCGCCATCTCGGCAATGAGGCAACAGGCGATCACGGCATCCTTGTCGCGCACGAACTCGCCCGCCAGATAGCCGTAGCTTTCCTCTCCGCCGCCGATAAAGGTCTGCTTTCCTTCGCGCTGGCCGATCACCTCGGCGATGTATTTGAAGCCGGTAAGCACGTCGGGGCAGTCCACGCCGTTCTTGGCGGCCATTTCCTTAAGCAGCTCGGTGGTCACGATGGTCTTTACGATATATTCCTTGCCCGTGAGCCGTCCGTTTTCCTTCCATTTGCGCAGCAGGTAGTTCACCAAGACCGAACCGGTCTGGTTTCCGTTGAGCAGGATAAAGTCGCCCTGGCCGTCGGCGATGGCAACCCCCACACGGTCGGCATCGGGGTCGGTGGCGATCACGAGGTCGGCCTTCTCGCGGCGCGCCAGGTCGAGGGCGGGCTGCATGGCGGCCTTTTCTTCGGGATTGGGCGAGGCCACGGTGCTGAAGTTCCCGTCGGGGACCATCTGCTCTGGCACGCAAATCACGTTGTCGAACCCCCAGCGTTTGAGGGCGCGGGGCACCATGGTCATGCCCGTGCCGTGCAACGGCGTATAGACAATCTTAAGGTCTTTCTGCTTGCGCACCGCCTCCCTGTCGAGCGAGAGGGCGCACACCTTTTCGAGATAGGCGTTGTCCGCCTCCTCGTCCACATAGCGGATATTGGCCTCGCCGCCCTGCATCCTTACCTCGGAAAGCCCCTTGATGGCGGCCACCTCGGCCATCACGTTCCTGTCGTGGGGAGCCACCAGCTGCCCGCCGTCCTTGCCGTAGGCCTTGTAGCCGTTGTATTCCTTTGGGTTATGGCTGGCGGTAACCATCACGCCCCCGCAGCATCCGTAATGGCGCACGGCGAACGAAAGCACCGGTGTGGGGCGCATGGCGGTAAAAAGATACACCTTGAAGCCGTTGGCGGCGAACACCTTGGCGGTGGTCAGTGCGAATTCGGAACTTCCGTTGCGGCAGTCGTAGGAAACGGCCACGCGCTTTTGCAGGTTTTCGGCCGCGCATTGCTTGTTCAGGTAGTTGGCGAAACCCTGGGTGGCCAAGGCCACCACATACACGTTCATCCGGTTGGTTCCTACGCCCAGAATGCCGCGCAGGCCGCCTGTGCCGAACTCCAAATCGCGGTAAAAGGCGTCGGCGCATTCGGCCTCGTCGCCGTTCAGCAAGGCTTGCGCCGCAAGGCGCGTCTTTTCATCGTAAGGCGGCTTGGTCCACAATTCCGCCCGTTGTCTTATCGTCTGGTCCATATCCGGAGAAGTTTTTTCGGTTTGTACTAAAGATGCCTATCGGAGGCTTTGCAGATACCAGTCCGCAAGGCGGGAAACGCCCTCTTCGAGTTCCACCTGGTGACGCCAGCCGAGGGCGTGCAGTTTGGAAACATCAAGAAGCTTGCGTGGGGTTCCGTCGGGCTTGTCGGCATTGAATCGGAGTTCGCCGCCGAAGCCGATGCGTTCCTTGATCAGTTGCGCGGTTTGGGCGATGGTGACTTCCTTGCCCGTGCCGATATTGATGTGGGTGTTGCGCACTTCCTTGCCCATGCTTTTGCTCAGGTCTTTGAACGAAACGTTTTCCAAAAGATACACGCAGGCATCGGCCATGTCCTCGCTCCAAAGGAATTCGCGCAAGGGTTTGCCGCTGCCCCATATCTCCACTTCGGCGCGGCAGGGTCGGCCTTCTTCAGGGTCGGCATCCAAACTGCGTACGCCGTATTTGGCCAACATTTCCAGTATCTTTCCGGCAGGTGCGGCACCGTCCACCCCTTCCACGGGGCGGGCGTTCAGGTCGGCGCGCAGGCTCTTCCAGTCGCCCGATTCGAGGCACTTGCCCAAAAACATCTTGCGCAGGATGGCGGGCAGGACGTGGGAGGTCTCGAGGTTGAAGTTGTCGAAGGGGCCGTAGAGGTTGGTGGGCATCACCGAGATATAGTCGGTACCGTACTGCAGGTTGTAGCTTTCGCACATCTTGAGCCCGGCAATCTTGGAAAGGGCGTAGGGTTCGTTGGTGTATTCGAGAGGGGAGGTGAGCAGGCAGTCTTCGGGCATGGGCTGGGGCGCCATACGCGGATAGATGCAGGAACTGCCCAGGAAAAGCAGTTTCTTTACCCCGTGGGTGTAAGACTGGTGAATGGTGTTGCAGGCAATCATCAGGTTTTCGTAGATGAACTGCCCCCGGTATACGCTGTTGGCTTGTATGCCGCCCACCTTGGCCGAGGCCACGATAACGTAGTCGGGTCTTTCTTCGTCAAAAAAGCGGGCGGTGGCCGCCGTATCCATCAAATCCAGTTCGGCATGGCTACGGCCCACCAGGTTGGTATAGCCCTTGCCCTGCAGATTGCGCCAGATGGCGCTGCCCACCAGGCCGCGGTGCCCGGCCACGTAGATTTTGCTGTGCTTGTTCATGAGATAACTTGTTCCAACTTTTCTATCCATTCGGAGAAATGACGGCATTTTTCTTTGAGTGTATTGATGCCGATTTGCTCTGTTATTTCCCGGCCGGTACGGGGCTTATCGTAGTGATACGTGTCGTTTATCGCGTTGATGATGCGTTTGCTGGGGGCTGTGTCAGTTCCATCGTTTACCAGTTCAGGATTCCCTTTGTGTTCTGCTAAAACGTTGTTCAGCTTTCTTATCTCCCTGTCGCATTCATGATATTTTTGTGCCAATTGTTCGATACCGCAGAACAACAACGTCTCGAATTCGTGCAGTTGGATGTAAGGAATGAAGTGTGAATGGGAAATGTCTTCCTTGAACGATTTTTCCAACATCGCAACTTTCTGGTATGAATCGTGGATGACCGAGGCTTCCCCATATCCGGGAAAGTCGTTCGGAAGCGCATAAAAATCAAACATGGTGGTGAAACAGTGTATCTCACCGGTCTTGCTGGATTCTTGCTTCATCAACAATCTTAAATCTCTTTTAACTTGTTGATAGCTAATCAAGCCACCTTGGGCTTTTTTCTTTTGGGAAGTGTTCAGCAAGATATTTTTGGTAATGATGTTGTATTGCCGTAGATACGGGCTCAACACGTGTTTTACAAATTCAGCCTCTGTCTGACCTTCGCACAAGACATGCAGAATCACCAACTTTTCCATTATGGACGCCCTCCCAATACATTTTTATTCCATAATTCGCTGGGAAGATATTCCTTTAGCCATTCGGTGTATTCGTCTGAATCCAATTTTCGGGCAACGGAAGATGCTCCGTTATGTTCAATAACGGTGATGTCGTTTAAATCGAATCCGTCCAACAAGGCTGGCGATTGAGATGATACCACTATTTGAGCCCGTTTGGAAGCATCCTTTATCATTTCCACCAATTGATCGATGGCATAGGGATGCAGACCCAACTCCGGTTCATCAATCAAGATAACGTGCGGTATGGTTTCTTTCGGTTGTAAGAGCAAGGTGGCTAATGCGATAAATCGAATGGAACCGTCGGACAGTTGGTTTGAGGAGAAGACGTAGTCGTTGGCGGAAGTGTCTGTCCATTTCAGCGAAATGTAATTGTTTTCGGGTTCAAGATAAAAATCCTGAAATTGAGGGATTACACTTCGGGTATAGTCCACGATTTTCTTATACGCCCCGTTGTAGTTGTTTTTCAAGTAATACAAAAAAGAAGCGAGATTGTTCGCTTCGGATTGCAAATAATGGGCGGACTCCACCGTGGAGGCTTGCCTCATGGGAGAGGTGGTGGATGAATCGCTGAATTGGTAGACTTTACAACCGCTGACCAACCCCCAAAGGAATTTTGCTGCATCCAATTGGCTTGAAGGGAGAGAAGATTCGTTAAAATTGGAACTTAGTGTGCGTTGATAGCTTTTTTTATTTGGATCGCCGTTGTAGTATTCTATTTCCTCAAAATTTATAATAAGTCCATCTTGCGCCGCATGCGTAAGGCTGAAGCGATAGGTATCGTAGCAATCTTTCCCTTTTTCAAAACGAATTTCCGCGCTTAAGGTGGGTGTGTGTTTGCTGCCATAGTGCAAAAACCTTTGGCCGGGTCCTGCTTGGAAGATAAAGGCTTGCAATTTTTCTGTCATCATGAAGCCCAACATCTTGAAAAAACTTACAATGTTGCTTTTCCCCGCACCATTCGCCCCCAACAGGATATTGATGTCGTTGAACTCGATATCCAAGGGCTTATCAAAGGAGATGGATTTGAATCCTTTGATTGTAAGTTTTTTGAGCTTGTATTCGGTTCCTCTCATGGCTACTCGAAGTAATTCAGAATCTTATACCCGTTCGATTTCAGGAATTCGTCTTTCTGCATCAGGTGCAGGTCGCTTTCCATCATTTCCCTTACCAGGGCGGGCAGGTCGTATTCGGGTTTCCAGCCCAGCACTTCGCGGGCCTTGCGGGCGTCGCCCAAGAGAAGGTCCACTTCGGTGGGACGGAAATACTTGGCATCCACCGCCACCAGCACCTCTCCGATACGTTTGCTGAACGCCTGGTATTGCTGTTCACCCACATGCTTCACGAACACATCCTTGTCGATGGCTTCCAACACGCCCTGTTCGTCCATGCCCTTGCCCCTGTAGGCGAGACGGCAGCCGACGTGGCGGAAGGCCATGTCCACGAATTCGCGGATGGAGGTGGTGGTGCCGGTGGCGATCACATAGTCGTCGGGCTCGGGCTGTTGCAGGATCATCCACATGGCGCGCACGTAGTCTTTGGCGTGGCCCCAGTCGCGCTTGGAATCCATATTGCCTAAGTAGAGGCGGTCTTGCAGGCCGAGCGCCATCTTGCACACGGCGCGGGTAATCTTGCGGGTAACGAAGGTCTCGCCCCGCACCGGCGATTCGTGGTTGAAGAGGATGCCGTTGCTGGCGTGCATGTGGTAGGCCTCGCGGTAGTTCACCGTAATCCAGTAGGCGTAGAGTTTGGCCGCCGCGTAGGGACTGCGCGGATAGAAAGGCGTCTTCTCCGTCTGGGGCGTTTCCTGCACCTTGCCGAACAGTTCGGAGGTGGAAGCCTGGTAGATACGGGTCTTCTGTGTCATTCCCAGCAGACGCACCGATTCCAGCAGGCGCAGGGTGCCGATGCCGTCGGCGTTGGCCGCGTATTCGGGCGTGTCGAAACTTACCTGCACATGGCTCATGGCGGCCAGGTTGTAGATTTCATCGGGCTGAACCTCCTGCACGATGCGGGTCAGGTTCAGGCTGTCGGTCATGTCTCCGTGGTGCAGGATAAAGTTGCGGTTGGGCGTCTGCGGGTCTTGGTAAAGGTGGTCGATACGCTCGGTATTGAAAGAGGAGGAACGGCGTTTAAGCCCATGCACCTCGTAGCCTTTCTTCAATAAAAACTCGCTCAGATAGGCACCGTCCTGCCCCGTTACGCCGGTAATCAGCGCCACTTTTCTGTTCTGTTCCATGTGTTCGCGTATTCTATATGCCTTGCAGCACCGTTTAGGAATGTGCGCGAAGTTACGAATTTTAACGATGTATTTCGTGTTCGTGAATCTGCCGGGAGTTCATGAGGTTTTATAGATGCTCTTGATGATTCGGGCCGGTACGCCGCCCGCCACCATATCGGCCGGCACGTCTTTGGTGACGACCGCTCCGGCGGCTATCACGGCGTTGTCGCCAATGGTGACGCCGGCGGTGAGGGTGGCGTGCGCCCCAATCCAAACGCCCTTGCCGATACGTATCGGGGCGTGGTGGAGGTTCTGTCTTTTGGACGGCTCGAAATCGTGGTTCAGTGTGGCCAGCACCACACCATGCCCGATGAGGCAGTTGTCGCCGATAAAGATGCCGCCTTGGTCTTGGAAATGACAGCCGGAATTGATGAACACCTTCTTGCCGATATGGATGTTCCTGCCGAAATCGGTGTAGAAGGGAGGGAAAAGCGTGAAGTCCCCGTCCATGGGCTGTCCGGTAATCTGCCCGAAAAGTTCGCGTATTTCTTCCTGACTATGGTAATGCGTGTTCAACTCGAACTGCACCTGGCGCGAGAGGGCGCTCTGCTGCCGCATGAATTGAATCATCTCGTCCCCTTCCAAAGGCTTGCCCTCGGCAATCCTCCGCTGAAAATCTTCTATCGTCATGGCCTGATGTTTTGTGCCGGCAAAGGTAAGGTGCGGAACCCGTCCTGCCGTTACGCGGATTTCGGGCTGCATAACCTGGATTGCGGATACACGTCTTAGACGATTTCTTTGGGTTTGCCGAAGTCCTTGTCCATAGGGCGTATAAACGACCATGTGGAGTGGATTACGCGCCATTCGCCGTCCTCTTCTTTCTGATAGACTTCAACGCAGTTGTATTCCATATCGATCAGCGTGGTTTGGGCATAAAGCTGATAGGTAAGTACGGCCATGTCCGTTCCGAACTGAACCCTTGGATTGCGGAAATCGTAACTGTCGGCGAACAATTTGCCTTCGATGTTCTTCAACACTTCTTCTATCGCCGCGTGACTGTCGACACGTTCGGTTACGACTCCGTCGAAGTAAGAGAAACTGCGGCGCGACCAAAGCCGGTCGTAGCTGGAAGTGTCGCCCTTGAACCATTTGTCGAGGGCTGCTTTCTCCAATCCGATAATAAGTTCGGTAAGTTGCTGTTGTGTTGTATTTTGCATGTCTAATAGGAGGTTTTGCCAAGCGCGAAGTTAGCATTTTTGACTATCTTTGACTTCGCCGAAGATACTCCGCCTCGGCAAAGCCAACTTGAAAGCAAGCTTTCGGTTGGCTCTGCTCTCAGCTTATTCGTATCTTTGTGTCGCTCATCGGAGGCAAGCGGTCGTCCGCCGCAATTGCCGGATAAGATGTCGGGGGCGCCTGGTTTCTTGTCCGGCTTTTTTGTTTAACGATACCGTAGTCAGAAAATGAAAAAAGACAGGAACCTGAAACGCGACAGCCTTGATTTCGGCAACGGGAATATTCCCGTCTTGTTCCGGAAGATGTTTTTCCCGACATTGGTCGGCATGGTGTTCAATGCACTGCTTACCATTATCGACGGCGTGTTCGTGGGGCGAGGCGTGGGCGCCGGCGGCATCGCCGCCGTGAATATCGTGGCGCCGCTCTGGATGGTGATTACCGGACTGGGGCTGATGTTCGGCATTGGAGCCTCCGTTATCGCCGGCATACGCCTTGCCAACAAGGAATTCAAGGCGGCCAACATCATCGGTACACAGGCTTTTTTGGTGGGAAGTTTCATCACGCTTATTGTCGTTTCCCTCTGCCTGATGTTTCCGGTTCGGACGGTGAGCCTGCTGGGATGCAGTGAAGTGTTGCGTCATCAGGCGGTAAGCTATCTGCTGTGGATATTGCCCGGCATGGTGTTCCTGCTTGTCGAATGCGTGGGGCTGTTGCTGATAAGGCTCGACGGTTCCCCGCGTTATGCGATGATGTGCAACGTGGTGTCGGCGGTGTTCAATATAGGACTCGATTATATTTTTGTCTTTCTCTTGGGGATGGGGGTGAAAGGAGCCGCCATCGCCACTTCGATAAGTTGTATGCTGGGGGGCGTGATGGTGTTGGTTTACTTTTTCGGATTCTCGAAAACGCTTGCGTTCTACCGCCTCAAGATGTCGCTTACGAGTTTGCTGCTGACTTTGCGCAACACCGCCTATATGGTCAAGATAGGCTTCGCCACCTTGTTGGGGGAGCTGGCCATGTCGGTGACTATACTTACAGGGAACTACGTGTTTATCAACACGCTGGGAGAGGATGGAGTGGCGGCGTTCAGTATCGCCTGCTATCTGTTTCCCGTTATTTTTTCAATCAGTAACGCGGTGGCGCAATCGGTGCAGCCCATCATCAGCTACAATTACGGGGCGGGTGCGGTTACAAGGGTCAGGAAATCGCTGCGGACGGCATTGGCGGCGGCCTTGCTTTGCGGTCTTGCCGTTACCGTAGGGGTGGCGGCGGGCGCGAAAGGCATCACGTCCCTGTTCCTGTCTTCCGATACAGAAGCCTATGCGTTGGCCTGTGCGGGATTACCCAAGTTCGCCCTGTGCGGAATCTTTTTCGCGCTCAACATCGCGTTTATAGGTTACTATCAAAGTATAGAGAAAGCGAACAGGGCCACCTTGTTCACTTTGCTGCGGGGCATGCTGTTCGTGGTGCCGGCATTCCTGCTGTTGCCGCGCTACATAGGTGTTCCGGGCATTTGGTTGGCTGTTCCCGCCTCCGAATTTCTTACTTTGGTGATTATCGGGCTCGATTTCTTATTTTTCAAAGATCAGAAAACGAAGGTGTTGTCTTGACGGGAGATTGTTGGAAAGAGGATGATTGCACGGGGACCGCTTCCCGCTCATAGGATTTGTTCACGTTCCCCTTCGAACTTCAGTCGCAACTGCGTTCCGGCAATGGTTGGTTGCGGGGTAGCGGCATTGCCTACGGTAACGCCTATCAGGCGGATCTTGCTTTCCTTGTAATCGACGGTGTCCAAGAGTTCCTCGGCCACCTTTTGCAATAATTCGGGTGAATCAACGGTAAAAGGCAAAGTTTTCGAGCGGGTAATCTGTCGGAAGTCCGAGAACTTCACTTTCAGCACCACCGTCTTTCCCTTGAACCCGTGTTTGGAAAGGCGGTTCCACACCTCCTTGCAGATGGCGGTCAGTTCTTCGAGCAGGCGTTCCCGGCTGTCGGTGTCTTCGGCAAAGGTTTCCTCGGCTCCTATGGATTTACGGATGCGGTTGGGTTCCACCGCCCGTTCGTCGATGCCCCGCGCATAGCCGTAGTAGGCGCGTCCCATCTTTCCGAATTCCTGAATGAGCGATAGTTCGCTCCATTGCCGCAGGTCGGCGCCCGTGTGGATTCCCAGGCGATGCATCCGCTTTGCCGTAACCTCTCCGATACCGAAAAATTTCTCAATGGGCAGTGTGGCCACAAACGCCTCGATTTGCTTGGGCGGAATCACGAACAGGCCGTCTGGCTTCCGGTAGTCGGAGGCTATCTTGGCCAACATTTTGTTTATCGAGATGCCGGCCGAGGCCGTAAGACCGGTTTCCTGAAAGATGCGGGATTTGATTTCTTGCGCAAGCAAGGTGGCCGAAGGTGCGGAAGAGACGTCGAGAAAGGCTTCGTCGAGCGAGAGCGGCTCCACCAATTCCGTATAGTCGTGAAAAATATCCCGGATCTGCATCGAGACGGCCTTATAGACCTCGAAGCGCGTGGGCACGAAAATCAAGTCCGGACAGAGCCGCTTGGCCCGTGTGGACGACAAGGCCGAGTGCACGCCATACTTCCGGGCCTCGTAGCTGGCGGTCGCCACCACGCCGCGGGGTCCCTCATGCCCCACGGCAATGGGCTTCCCCCGCAGTTCGGGATGGTCCCGCTGCTCGATGGACGCATAGAAGGCATCCATATCGATGTGTATGATCTTACGCTCCGGCATGGGCGCAAATGTACGATATAAACGCCATAGGATGCCTTACGGCCCATTTTGCACGCCAAGTAGAAATTTTTTTGACCACTTTTGCACGCCAGGTTGAAATTCTCGCCCCGCTTTTTGTATCGCTTTTTGTGTCAATAAAAAATTATTAATATATTTGCCATCAGTAAAAAAACTATATTTATAATTTCGAGTACAAACCTAAAAACCAAAGACTATGAAAAAGTTGATATTTTCCCTCGGGATCGCCCTTTTGTCGGTTCCGGTATTCGCCAGACCCGAAATGATCAAGATGACGAACGCGCATGGAAAGACCACCTTCTGGATTTCCGTGCCGGATGAGGATAGGGGAGATTCGCGTGCACTCAGGATAGAAAACTTCGTATTCCACAATAACGGGAAGTCCTATAAGGCGCAGCGGGTTTCGATGGCGGACAGGACCGCCCAGGGCAAGACCACCCTGAAGGTGAGCTTTGAGAAGTTCACCGAGTTTAACGATTGCGCCCTGTCGTTTACGCTGAACGGCGAAGATCAAGGTTTCTTCAATATGGAGAGGGGAAATGCGACGTGGTTTTCCGGGGAATTCGGCGTCGGGGCTTATGCCAAGGCTCAGGCCGACTACGAAAAAGCCACCGTCCGCCCTCGCCCCGCCGTTGATACCACCGTTCCTTACATGACGTTTTTTTCGAACGGAGGAGGGAAAACCACCATTCGCTTCGTCGTGCCGGTTGAGGAGGGGAAATCCGACAACAGGCCTGAATTGGGAAACTTCATCTTGCACAATAAGGGAAAGTCCTATCAGGGAAGGTCGGCTAAGAGCGAGTGGTCCGAAAGCAAGCCTGGGGAAGTGAATGTGGAGGTGTGCTTTAAACGTTTCACGGTCTATAGGGACTGCCGCCTTGCGTTTTTGATGAACGGCGAGGAACGCTTTATCGACCTGCAGCGGAGGATCGACAGGGGAGGGTATTCCGAGTAGTTTTCCGCCCCGGATCTTTCGGCAAATATTCCGTTTGGTTGTCTGCAAAAATTTGCTAACTTTGCCTCGCTTTGGAAAAATAAGGCGCTGAACTTGTTCAGAGGCCGATTTTCCGCAAACAACACACTGCAGGAAAGACAAAACACGTATGTAACCGCGTTGGTCTTCGACCGGCGCACAACGCCTTGGACAGCAGCTTAACAACAATGAGCGGCCCTTATTACAGAAGCCGCACAGTAGGAACAGAGCAACGTGCATGTTCGGGGCGTTTTGTTTTACCTGGGGTGATTGGAACGCAAACAAAAAAACATAAACCTTAAAAAGAATACCGCCATGATGACAGCTGAAGAGTACATCAAGAGCCTCCAGAAGATGGACCTGAAGGTCTATATGTTTGGAGAAAGAGTTAAAGACCCTGTAAACCACCCCGTTATCCGTCCTTCCCTGAATTCGGTGGCCATGACCTACGAACTGGCCCAGAAGAAGGAATACGAAGACCTGATGACGGCCTATTCGCCCCTTATCGGCGAAAAGGTGAACCGTTTCTGCCACCTGCACCAGAACACCGAAGACCTGATCAAGAAGGTTAAGATGCAGCGTCTTATGGGTCAGAAAACGGCCGCCTGCTTCCAACGTTGCGTGGGCATGGACGCGTTCAACGCCATTTTCTCCACCACCTACGAAATGGACAAGGCCCTCGGTACCGAATACCACAAACGCTTTACCGAATACATGAAGTTCGTTCAGAAGAACGACCTTACCGTTGACGGTGCCATGACCGACCCCAAGGGCGACCGTGGCCTGGCTCCCTCGCAGCAGGAAGACCCCGATTTGTTCGTACACATCACTGAAGTACGTCCCGACGGTATCGTGGTTCGCGGTGCCAAGGCCCACCAGACCGGTGCCATCAACAGCCACGAACACCTTATCATGCCTACCATCGCCATGCGTGAGGAAGACAAGGACTATGCCGTTTCCTTCGCCATCCCGTCCGATGCCAAGGGCGTGTTTATGATTTACGGTCGTCAGTCCTGCGACACCCGCAAGATGGAACCCAATGCCGAAATCGACCTCGGTAACTCCCAGTTCGGCGGTCACGAAGCCTTGGTGGTGTTCGACGACGTGTTCGTACCCAACGAACGTATCTTCATGTGCAAGGAATACCAGTTCGCCGGCATGATGGTGGAACGCTTCGCCGGCTATCACCGTCAGTCCTACGGTGGCTGCAAGGTGGGTGTCGGCGACGTGTTGATCGGTGCCGCCGCTTTGGCCGCCGACTACAACGGCGTACCCAAGGCCAGCCACATCAAGGACAAGCTCATCGAAATGATTCACCTGAACGAAACCCTCTACGCCTGCGGTATCGCCTGCTCGGCCGAAGGGGTCAAGATGCCTGCCGGCAACTACCAGATCGACTTGCTGTTGGCCAACGTCTGCAAGCAGAACGTTACCCGTTATCCCTACGAAATCGCCCGCCTGGCCGAAGACATCGCCGGCGGTCTGATGGTTACCATGCCCTCCGAACAGGATTTGCGTTCCAAGGAAACCGGTGCCTATGTCAAGAAGTTCTTCAAGGGTGCCACCGGTGCCGATACCGAAAACAGGATGCGTGTTCTCCGCTTGATCGAAAACATGACCCTGGGTACGGCTGCCGTAGGTTACCGCACCGAATCCCTACACGGAGCCGGTTCGCCCCAGGCGCAGCGTATCATGATTGCCCGTCAAGGCAACCTCGAGGCCAAGAAGGAACTGGCCCGCAAGATCGCCAAGGTGGATGTATCCAAAGACAACTGGCCCGCAAAGCCCGCTAAAAAATAGGTTCTGTGGACAACACTGAATTCGAAGGCCGGGTTCGCTCTTTAATCGAAGAGCGGATCCGTCCTTCTTTATTGAATCACGGCGGAGACATCCGCATCAAGGAAATCAAGGGCAGGGATGTGGGCTTGGTTTTCCAGGGCGCGTGCCGGACTTGCCCGGCGGCGCAGATCACCCTGGAAGAGGTGATCGAAAAGACACTCAGGGAAGAACTTCCTGAAACCGGACGGGTGTACCTTATCAACGAGACCGATCCGGAACTCTTGGCCTTTGCCAAGACATTGATGCACGGAAAAAAATAAAACACATCATAATCATGGATTTGAAAAAAGAAGGAAACTTCGTGACCGTGGAAGAAGCGGTTAAAGCGATCAAAGACAACGACAAGGTGGTGTTCGGCCATGCCGCCGGCGCGCCCCAGGTCGTTCCCTCCGAAATGGTTAAACAGAAGGATCGTCTCCACGGTGTGGAAATCTTCCATATGTTCACCATTATGAGCGACTGTCACTTGACGCCCGAAACCGAAGGGCATTTCCGCCACGTAACCAACTTCGTTGCCGGTAACTCGCGTGCCGCCGTAGCCGAAGACAGGGGCGACTTCGTACCCCTTCACTTCTCGGATGTTCCGGCCTGGTTCGACGAATCCTTCAAGCCCGATGTAACGGTCTGCGTGGTTTCCTGTCCCGACGAGAAAGGTAACTGCAGCTTCGGTATTTCCTGCGACTACACCTTGCCCGCCGCCCGGCGCTCCAAGGTGATCATTGCCGAAATGAACCCCAACATGCCCTACATTCCCGGCGACAACTTCATGAACATCAAGGATTTTACCTATATCGTGGAAACCGGCGGCCCCATTCCCGTGCTGCCTCCGGCCAAGATTACCGATGTGGAAATCGCCATCGGCAAGAACTGCGCCTCGATCGTAAAGGACTGCGACACCCTCCAGCTCGGTATCGGCGGTATTCCCGATGCGGTCTTGATGGCCCTCGGCGACAAGAAAGACCTCGGCATCCACACCGAAATGTTTTCCAGCGGCGTGGTGGACTTGGTTCATAAGGGCGTCATCAACGGCAAGGGCAAGAACTTCATGCCCGGCAAGCTGGTGGCCACCTTCCTTATGGGAACCAAGGAACTCTACGACTTCGCCAACAACAACCCCAGTGTGGAGATGCGCCCCGTGGACTGGGTCAACGACCCGCGCGTCATCAGCCAGAACGACAATCTGGTGTCCATCAACTCCTGCATCGAGGTGGACTTGATGGGACAGGTGGCCAGCGAGGCCATGGGGCTGAAGCAGTTCAGCGGCACCGGCGGTCAGGTCGATTATGTAAGGGGCGCGGCCTGGTCGAAAGGCGGACGTTCCATCATGGCCATGCCCAGCACGGCGGCCAAGGGAACGGCTTCCCGCATCATGCCCTTCCTCAAGCAGGGCGGCGCGGTAACGACCTTGCGCAACGATGTGGATTACGTGGTGACCGAATACGGCGTGGCCAAACTCAAGGGGGCCAGCCTTAAGGATCGCGCCAAGCGCCTTATCGCCATCGCCCATCCCGACTTCCGCCCCATGCTGGAAGAAGAATACAGGAAAAGATTTAAAAACTAATACATCATGCAATTATTCAAGTTAAAGACTCGTTTGAGTCAATTCGAGCACTTCGGCGAATTCGCCAAGGAATTCAATTTGGGTGCCAAAGACTTGGTGGTGACCAATGAGTTCATCTATGAACCTTTCATGAAGTCGCTCAACCTGCCCTGTACCTTTATCTTTCAGGAAAAGTACGGCGCGGGCGAGCCTTCGGACGAAATGATGAACGCCATCCTGAAGGAAGCCAAGAAGGTTGACTACGACCGTGTGATTGCCGTGGGCGGCGGTACCGTTATCGACATTTGCAAGGTGTTCGCGCTCAAGGGCGTTGAGAACGTAACCGACGCTTTCCTGCGCAAGATTTCCATCGTCAAGGAAAAACAGCTGGTGATCCTGCCCACCACCTGCGGCACGGGCAGCGAAGTGACCAACATCTCGATTGCAGAGCTCAAGAGCCTGCACACCAAGATGGGGCTGGCCGACGATGCCATCGTGGCCGACGATGCCGTTCTGGTGCCCGAACTGCTGAAGGGCCTTCCCTTCAAGTTCTACGCCTGCAGCGCCATCGATGCTCTGGTTCACGCCACCGAATCGTTCGTTTCCCCCAAATCGAATCCCTATACCGAAGCCCTCGGCAAGGAAGCCATGCGCATCATCATCGATGTGTTCCAGGGCATTGCCGAAAAGGGTCCCGACTACCGTTTCGAACGTCTGGGCGAAATGCTGATGGCCAGCAACTTCGCCGGCATCGCGTTCGGCAACACGGGCGTGGGGGCGGTTCACGCCTTGAGCTATCCCCTGGGCGGCAACTACCACGTGCCCCACGGAGAGGCCAACTACCAGTTCTACACGGCCATCTTCCACCTCTACAACAAGAAGAACCCCAACGGCCGCATCAAGGAACTGAACGCCTACCTGCAACAGCTGCTGCACACCACGGGCGATCCCTACGATGCCCTGGACGAACTGCTGGGCAAACTCATCAAGAAAAACCAGCTCCACACCTACGGCATGAAGGAAGAGGAAGTGGCCGGATTCGCCAAGGCGGTGCTGGAAACCCAGCAGCGTCTGCTCAACAACAACTACGTTCCCCTGAGCGAAGACGAAATCCGCGAAGTTTACCGCGAACTTTTTTAAAAAGTAAGCAATCTTTTACCTACATTTGCCCCGCTTTACAAGGCGGGGCTTTGTAGCTTTTACGGTAATTGCACGTATTAAAAAATTAAAAACATAAAAACAATGGAAATCAAGGAAATGGTGGCAAAAGCTCGCGAAGCTCAAGCCATTTATGAAAGAACCTTCAATCAGTCTTCCTGCGATGCCGTGGTAAGAGCCACCGCCCGTGTCATCTTCGACAATGCGGAAATGCTGGCCAAGATGGCCGTGGAAGAAACCAAGATGGGTAAGCTGGAAGACAAGATCGCCAAATGCCGCAACAAATCCAAGGGCATCTGGTACAACCTGCGCGACAAGAAGTCGATGGGTATCTTGGAAATCGACGAACGCACCGACATGATCACCATCGCCAAGCCTATCGGCGTGGTGGCCGGTATCACCCCCATGACCAATCCCGTGGTTACGCCCATGAGCAAGATCATGTTCGCGCTCAAGACCAAGAACGCCATCATCATCGCCCCGCACCCCAAATCCAAACTGTGTTCGGCCAAGGCCGTTCACTTGATTCAGGAAAAGATTCAGGCGATGGGCGTTCCCCAAAACTTGGTGCAGATCATCGAAGAACCCTCCATCGAATCGACCCAGGAATTGATGAAATCCGCAGACGTGGTGGTTGCTACCGGCGGTATGCCCATGGTTAAGAGCGCCTATTCTTCGGGCAAGCCTTCCTTCGGTGTGGGTGCCGGTAACGTTCAGTGCATCCTCGACACCGACATCAACTTCGAGGAAGCCGCCAAGAAAGTTGTTTTCGGCCGTACCTTCGACAACGGTATCATCTGCTCGGGCGAACAGTTCTTCTGCTATCCCAAGAAAGACAAGGAAGCCGTTTTCGCCGCCTTCAAGAAAGCCGGTGCCTATTTCTGCAACGATGCCGAAAAGAAAAGCCTCTTGGCCACCTTGTTTAAAGACAACGCGATGAACCGCGACGTGGTAGGTCAGGACATCGAAAAGATCGCCGCCATGGCCGGCATCAAGATTCCCGCCGGAACCAAGACCATCGTGGCCGAAGCCATCGGTGCCGCCCAGGCCGACCAGATCTGCAAGGAAAAGATGTGCCCGGTAATGGGTTGCATCGGTTACGACAACTTCGAGGAAGGTCTGAACATCATGTTGGACAACCTCCACATGGAAGGCAACGGCCACACCTGCGTGGTACACTCCAACAACCAGGGCAACATCCTGATGGCCGGCCACATGCTTACCGTCAGCCGTGTAGTTGTAAACGCTCCCGGTTCCACCACCGGCGGCGGTGCCATCCAGAACGGTTTGGCCGTTACCAACACCTTGGGTTGCGGTACATGGGGCAACAACTCCATCTCCGAAAACTTCACCTACAAACACCTGCTCAACACCACCCGCATTGCGCCGCTGTGCGAGCGCATCCGCATCCCCTCAGATGAGGAGATGTGGGGATAAGGTTGTTGAAAAGCGTTCAACGCCGAAAGAGGCTGTCGAGTTTTACTTGGCAGCCTCTTTTTTTGTATCTTCGCGAGCCTATTGGCATTTATAGATGAAAGACCTGAGCCATTTCTTACGTTCCGTTTTCCAGTATAAGTGGTACATTGCCGGAAACATGCTTTCCAACCTGCTGTACGTGCTTACCTCTTTCTTCTCGCTCACGCTGATAGCGCCTTTCGTTTCGGTGATGTTCGGCATGGTGCCTCCGGTGGAGAGTCGGCCCGAATTCCATTTCAACGTGGACGGCATCCTGCAGTACGCCTACTACTATGTGGGCGTTTTCAAGGCGACCCACGGGGTGATGCCGGCCCTGGTGATACTGGCGCTGGTGTTCGTGGGCATGTCGGTGCTCTCCAATTTTTTCCGCTACGGGGCGATGTATTTCCTGGCCAACATACGCAGCGGCATCGTGCGCGATATACGCATCCATTTCTACGACCATATGATGCATTTGCCGTTGAGTTACTTCTCGGAACAGAAGAAGGGCGACCTGCTGGCGCGGGTAAACATCGATATGGGCGAGGTGGAGACGGCGGTTGTGAAGTCGTTGCAGAGCGCCTTTATGGAGCCGCTGTACGTGATTGTGTTCGTGATCGGGCTGTTCGCCATCAATCCCGTGCTTTCGCTGGTGGTGCTGGTGGCCTTTCCCGTGATCCTTTACGTGATGGGAAAGATAGGCGTGTATCTGAAGCGCAAGAGCGAGAAAACGCAGAACATGCTGGGACAGATCGTGTCGATGATCGAGGAGGCGATAAACGGCTTGCGCGTCATCAAGTCGTTTAACCTGATAGGCTGGTCGCACAGGAATTTCAGCGACTACAACAAACAGTATGTAAGGGTGTTGAACGGGGTTCACCGCCGCCGCGACCTCTCGGGGCCCCTTACGGAGATCCTGCTGGTGGTCGTTACGATGGGCGTGCTGGGTTTCGGCGGGCTATGGGTGCTCGACGGGCGTATGCCGGCCGATATGTTCGTGCTCTACATCCTGCTGCTCATACGCATCATTTCGCCCGCCAAGCATACGGTGAACGCCTATTACAACATACAGAAGGGGCGCGCCGCCCTCAAGCGCATCTATGCGGTGATCAACGAGCCCCAGGGCGAGGATTCCCGGCCGGATGCGGTGCGCAAGGATTCTTTTGACCGGGAAATCGTTTTCGAAGACGTTACCTTTTATTACGCCGATTCAGAGACGCCGGCGCTGGAACACGTGAACCTGCGTATGGAAAAGGGCAAGACCTATGCGTTCGTGGGGGCGTCGGGCGCGGGCAAGACCACGATGGTCGACCTGCTCTGCCGCCATTACGACCCGGCTTCGGGCCGGATCACGATAGACGGCACCGATATATCCGGCATGAAGCGCGAGGACCTGCGCGCCCTGATCGGCACGGTGAGCCAGCATCCGTTCGTCTGGCACGACACGGTGGCCAACAACATACGTTTCGGCATGGAGAACGTGCCGCAGGAAGCGGTGGTGGAGGCCGCGCGGAAAGCCAACGCGCACGAGTTCATTGAAAAGATGCCCGAAGGCTACGACAGTATGTTGGGCGACAACGGAATGACCGTGTCGGGCGGGCAGCGCCAGCGCATCACCATCGCGCGCGCCATACTCAAGAACGCGCCCATCCTGGTGCTGGACGAGGCCACCTCGGCGCTCGACACCGAATCGGAAGTGGCGGTGCAGCAGGCACTTTCGCAGCTGATGAAGAACCGTACCTCCATCGTGGTGGCGCACCGGCTCAGCACCGTGCGCCATGCCGACCGTATCGTGGTGTTCGAGAAAGGCCGTATCGTGGAAGAAGGAACGCACGAGCAGCTGATGGCGCTCAACGGACACTACGCCAGATACGTGGCGCTTCAAACCCTGTAAAACACAGCCCCATGCAAGACAAGATAAAGCGGCTTGCCCGCGAACTGCAGGCCGAGATCGTAGCGATACGCCGGCATCTGCACCGGCATCCGGAACTCTCCACGCAGGAATTCGAAACCGGGCGTTATATTGCGGGAAAGCTGACCGAGTGGGGCATTCCCTGCACGTCGGGCTGGTCGGAAACGGGCGTGGTGGGACTTGTCGAGGGGCGTAACCCGGCCTTGCGCTGCGTGGCCCTGCGGGCCGATATGGACGCGCTGCCGATAACGGAAAACACGGGATTGGACTTCGCCTCGTGCAACACGGGCGTGATGCACGCCTGCGGACACGACGCGCACATGGCCTGCCTGTTGGGCGCGGCCAAGATGCTGCACACGCTTAAAGATGAATGGGAGGGCACGGTAAAGCTGATTTTCCAGCCTTCCGAAGAGGATTTCAGGGCGGGTGCGCCCAAGATGATCGAACAGGGCGTGCTAGAGAACCCGAAGCCCGAGCGTATCTACGCGCTGCACGTGATGCCCGAGATGGAATGTGGACGGGTAGGGGTCAAGACGGGGCAGTACATGGCCTCCACCGACGAGATTTACCTGAAGGCCGTCGGCAAGGCGGGACACGGGGCGATGCCGGAACTGAACATCGACACGGTGCTGATGTCGGCCTATATCCTTACCGGCCTGCAGCAGGTGGTGAGCCGCCAGGCGCCGCCCTACATCCCCACGGTGCTGTCGTTCGGCAGGATTATCGGGGAGGGGCGCACCAACATCATTCCGGGTGAGGTGAACATGGAGGGTACCTTGCGCACGTTCAGCGAGGAATGGCGCGCCAAGGCGCACGAGAACATAAGGCGTTGCGCCCAGGGCATCGCCGAAAGCATGGGCGGGAAATGCGAGGTGTTCATCGACCACGGCTATCCGTTCGTGAACAACGACGCCGCTGCCGCCGACCGTGTGCGCAACGTGGCCGCCGGCGTGGTGGGCAAAGACCATCTGGATGAACTGCCGCTGCGCATGACGGCCGAAGACTTCGCCTACTACACGCAGCGGATTCCGGGCTGCATGTTCCGCTTAGGCGTGAAGCCGCCCCAATTGAGCGACCCCACCAACCTGCACACCGCCACCCTCGTCATAGACGAGAACGCCCTCCCCATAGGAGCGGAAATGCTCGCCGGACTGGGGGTTAGGGGGTAGGTTAGAGATTCAGTTTGAATTCGGACTGGATACCCTTTATCATATCGGCGGGAACACCGCATTCGGCAGCGATACGTTCCCAGCGGGCTGCGGTTCCGCAAATGTGGTCTATGATTTCGGATGCTTCCTTGATATTGTTTTTTGTGGCGAATTCCATTAAATCGGTTCGCGTTATATCCTTGAATTTTCCGTTTATCGACATCTGGTGTTGAGAGGTCCAATCTCCGTCGGGGTTATAGCTGAACCCCATATCGTAGGCGGGCGACAACGACCATTTCCCGTTCTTATCCATCAGGAACGAGATATTCTTGGTATGGTCATCCTGATTGCGTATTACTACATTGAACACCATGCGCCGGAACATTTCCTGTGCCTGGGCGTAAGGCAGGTGTAATTCTCTCATCACATTGAACGCCTGTTCGTACGAATACGCCCGGAGCATACGGTAGTCGTAGTGGGCAATGGCACAGAGCGTCTGCATATGCACTTTCTCTCCGTTTACCCGGTCGAAGCGTTTGGTCAGGAAGTGAGCCCGGCCGTTTTCCTCTATCAGCGAACATTCCGACATCTCCATACCGCATTCCCGTACCAGTTTGGCAAAAGAATATTCCAGCCTGCCGAAGTTCTGCGTTTCCCGAAAACCGGCAGTGGCGGTTACACCATCAAGCTTTATAAGGTAATAATCGAAGCCTTCGGGGGCTTCAATCTGTCCGGAACGGACTTCCCCCGTTTCCTTGTTGTATGCGATGATGGCTTTTGCCCGTTGTCCTCCGGCCGAAGTGCCGAGCCTGACAATTTCTGCTATCGCTGCTTTTTGGTCAACTTTAAGATTGGCTCCGAAATCTTCTTTCTCGGCCAAAGCCTCACTGGCTACATCGATCAAGGATTCGATTTCGATTTTCATATTGGAATCGTAGGGCATATCCATAGCCGGTTCGAATTCCAAGGCTCCCATGCAGCGTTTGCCCAAGAAACACAGGGTTTCCACCGCATTGCCGCTCCTACGGCCTGTCAGGGCAAGCCAGCGTTCAAACAACGCCCGTCCATAAGTGTCCGGCAGTGAATCCGCCAGCATGCCCGGCAATCCTTTAAAGGTTTCCTTGCCGATATCGCCGAACGAATACACGCGTCCACCGTGTACGGGCATCATGAGCGGTGCGGGTTCGATGCCCCTGTTTAGAAAATCGCTTACGTATTCGAACTGCGCCAAACCGTATCTTTCGTTCCAACGGAAAGTACCCATATCCATTCCATATAGACGGACTTTCGCTATATCTACCATTCAGATTCCTCCTGTCGTTTAGGTTTAAACGTGCCGGTGGCGCGCTTGCGCATTTTCTTTTTGGCGGCGTTAACCAGCTCGTAATATTCGTTGGGGCTCAGCTCTTCTTCCTCGATGAGCGGTTGCAGTACATCGAGTTTTCCCAAGGTTCGGAGCAGCCGGAGAAAGGCATCGAACGAACCGATTTCGCCACGTTCTATCTTCTTGACGGTAGAAAGCGACACCTGCGCTTCTTGCGCAACGCTTTCTTGCGTAAGGTTCTGCTTGAGCCGAACCGTCTTTAATTTTTCGCCGATAAGGCGCTCTATCTGCGTATCGGCAAGGCTGTATGTGCTGCTCATAACAGCTTAAAATTAAACTTTAGTGCTGCAAATATAGTTATAATATTCTAAATTTGAACTGTTAGTTATTGATGAGGAAGGGGGATTGCCGGTGATTTTTATGATGAGGGGTAAAAGAGAAGCGCCAAGGCAGTATCGCCTTGGCGCTTCCTTGGCTATGTTGCAATATTATTTCAGTGTTAGCTTGATGTATGGTTCGGTTTCTAACGCAATAAAGGGGAGTTGCCCCAATATCCAAACCACACCGGAGGAACACCATTTCTTCTTTTGAGCTGTGAGTTCTTTCCTTATGATAGTCCCTTTCTCGATTAAGTCATTATAGACGGAACGGAAATGTTCGATGGGAATCCAGTTGTTCGGATTTTCAGAGATAGTGGTTCTTTGGACGCCTCTTCCCGTTACCGCTGTGATTTTATTTTCCCCTCGTGTGTTCTTGAAGGATTTCCCCACCAATTTCGTAACATACTTTTTCCAGGCCTCCTCGAAGGTGGGGTATTCTGCCTCTTCGGATGCTTTATGTTTTCTTGTTTCCATTTTTATTGATTTATATTGTTTTATATCAATGCTATGATGTGGCGCTTTTGTGGTTTTTACCGCACGATGGCCTTGTGGATTCGCGTGCCGGCCTTTACGATGTAAATCCCGCTCTGCCGTACCGGAATGGCGGTGGAATGGCCGCTGTAGAGGCATTGGCCGATCGTGTTATAGACCTGTACGTCACTGTGTTCGGAAAGGTAAATAACGCGGTCTTGTGCATACACGCGAAATCCGTTTTCTTCCTGGCTTTCGTTGCCCACATTATTTTGGTCTTTCTCGAAATTGGCGGTCAGTTCAAGGTTTTCAGTTGCTGTAAACGTAAACTCTGCATCTGTGGCGAATAGTTCATTGTCTTTTGTCCAGTTAACGAAATGGAAACCTTCGTTAGGAGTGGCGGTGATGGTTACTTCTTCGTCTTTCTTGTAGGTGCCATCGCCGCTTATCGATACGCGCCCCCATTCGGCATTGTTGGTGGCAAGCGTTACCGTAAAGGTTTCTGCATCATCCGGACGTTTCTCGAAATTGGCCGTCAGTTCGAGGTTTTCCGTTACCGCAAATGTATGGATAGCTTCTGTTGCGAATATGGAACTGTCTTTTTTCATCCAGTTTACAAAGATGAAACCATCGTTGGGAGTGGCGGAAATGGTTGTTTCACTACCCGTTTCATATGAGCCATCGCCTGTAATTGAAACGGAGCCCCATTCGTTATTGTTTGAGGCAAGCGTTACGGTAAAGGTTTCCTTATAGTCCGGATCTTTCTCGAAATTGGCAGTCAGTTCGAGATTTTCCATTATTGTAAGGGTGAGAACCGCTTCAGTGCTGATTACATCATCTCCCTTTGTCCAATTTACGAAACGGTACCCTTCGTTCGGGGTGGCACTAAATGTTACTTCTTGCCCCTCTTTATAGGTTCCGTAGCCCGTTATTGTGGTCAAGCCCCAGTCGGAATTGTTGGAAATAGCCTTTGCTGTAAAATATCCCGTTGGGAGTTCTTTCACTACGGAAATGTACCAGATGAAAAATCCATATAGAGAAGAATTAGAGAGAACCAAGCTGTAATTGCCGGGAATGTGAAATTGAAATACGAATTCGTTTTCCATATACAATTCCGATGGTTCATATTCATCATAGGGGGCGTTTATATGAAAATTGGTAACGCGATTGTCAAACATCCGTTCTGTTGATAAATCAAAAGACTGATTAATGAGCAAAGTTATTGAGTCGCTTTGTGCTCCAGCCGTTATGCCATATATGGCTTCGGAATGTTTCAATTTATATAATGTTGATAATGGAATTTTGTTAAAGGAGCAATTGACATTCAACAATGCACAATCGCGTACATCAAAAGATGTTAAATTGTTATAAGAGCAGTTCAATGTTTTCAATGATGTACAATTGCTCGCGTTTAAAGATGTTAATTGGTTCATAGAGCAATTAACATCCATCAATGATTCAAGATTGCTTATGTCCAAAGTTGTCAACTTGTTGTTTTCACAATTTAAAATCTTTAACGATGGACAGTTGCTTAGGCCTAAGGTTGTTAATCTGTTCCATCTACAATCCAAAGAGATTAATGAAGTGCAATTACTCAAATCTAATATCGATACTTGCGTATTTGAACAATTTAAAACACGAATCTTCGAGTCCGAATCTCCTGTATCAGAAGCCGAAAGCGTAATCTGATACAGATCAGATTTGGAATAGGTATGTGCTACATCTAAGTCTTCATATTCATCCGTTGCCGTTATATTTTCGGTGTTTCCATCTCCCCAATTCACTGTGAAGTTACCTCCATCGGTACCTTTAAAAGAAAATTTTTTTTCAAAGCTGGCTGTCGCTTCCCATACTAGCCGAATCGTGTCGGATTTTGCGAGGGTAGTGGCGGCGAATGCGAGGATTGCCGCCAACAGGAAAAGTATTCGTTTCATTTTGTTGGTTTTTAGTGTATTTGATGCCTTGTATCTGGTTTCAATGTGTAACAAATATAATTTAATTATCCGTAAATAAAAATCAATACTCTTGATTAAACGTAAGATTTATATTATTATAATTTGCTGTTGCGGGGTTTGCCGGCTCGTGGGGAAATGTCGGAACCCTTGGTTCATGCAATTCCCGTTGTGTCTCGCGGCAAATTATAATAATATAAACCGCGGTGTTTGCAAGTTCGTTGGGGAGAGGATGAAAAATTTTTAGAAGATATCAGAATGGATTCCGGTGGTAATCAGCAGTCAATTTTCTTGGGATTATAGGAAATGGCATCGCTTTGCCGGAACTTTGCTTAAAATTTCGGGGTTTGCGAAAATGCCGTATTTTTGCGGGGTTTCATTTTAAAACACGAGAGAGATGTACGAAGAAAGAATCAATCTGGCTGGCGAACTGCACAGGGAAGGCTATAACTGCTGCCAGTCGGTGGTGGCCGCTTTCGGCGACCTTTACGGATTCACCAAAGAACAATCGCTCAAGATGTCGGCCGCTTTCGGCGGCGGTATCGGCGGCATGCGCGATATCTGCGGCGCGGCGATGGGCATCTTTATGCTGGCCGGGCTGGAAACCGGCTCCACAACGCCCCGCGACGGCGAAGGCAAGAAACGCACCTTCGGCCTGGTGCAGGAACTGGCCAGGGAATTCGAGAAACGCAACGGCGCCCTGCGCTGCGCCGCCCTGCTGAGCCTGCCCAAGGCTCCCACGCCCGACACGTCAAATCCCGATGCCCAAGGCAACTACTACCTCAATTCCTGCACCGAGAAAGTGCGCATCGCCGCCGAACTCTGGTGCAAGGCCTTGGACAGACTGCGCGCCTAAGGCCTCGCTGTTTCAACCGCAAAAAACACACTTCCATGCTTAAAGTGCTGGGCATTATGTTCGCCGGTATCCTGCTCGGATACCTGTTGCGCAGGCTTCCCCTGTTGCAGAAGCTCGACAAGCCCTTGCTCTACGTTATCTTTGTCCTGCTGTTCCTGATGGGACTGGCCGTGGGCGGGAACCCCGCCATTATGGAAAGCCTTCCCCAAATAGGCGGGCAGGCCCTGCTGCTGGCGGTTGCCGGTGTCTTGGGCAGTTCTCTGGCGGCCTTGTTCGTGTATAAGGTGTTCTTTAAAAGGCGCGGCGATGAGAAATAGCCTGCTTATCGTGGGGTGCTTTATTCTCGGCTGCGTGCTGGGCTGGTCGGGAAAGATGCCCGACTGGATGCTGCAGTCGGACGCGAGCCTGTATATCCTCTATCTGCTGATGTTTTTGGTGGGATTGGGATTGGGCGCGGACAAACGCCTCAAGGAAATCCTGCGCCAGATCAGGCCGCGCCTGCTGCTGGTGCCGCTGGCCACTTGGGTCGGAACGCTCTCGTTCTGCGCCTTGGCCGCCCTGCTCCTCAAAAAATGGAGCGTCTGGGAATGTATGGCGGTAGGCAGCGGCTTCGCCTATTATTCGCTTTCGTCCCTGCTTATCACGCAGATAAAAGAAGCGAGTATCGGCCTGGTCGCGGCAGCCGAATTGGGCACGATTGCCTTGGTGAGCAATATCCTGCGCGAACTCTTTACACTCACGGGCGCACCCTTGCTTTACCGTGTGTTCGGCAAGTTCGCCCCCATCTGTGCCGGAGGCGCCACCACGATGGACACCACCTTGCCCGTCATCACCCAGGTGTGCGGCAAGGAGATGGTGTTCGTATCTATCTTCCACGCGATACTGGTGGATTTCAGCGTACCCTTCTTAGTCTCCTTTTTCTGCTCGCTTTGATTCGGCCAGCAGGTCGCGGATTTCGGTAAGCAGCTGTTCCTCCTTGGTGGGGGCGGGCGGTTCGGGCGCGGGAGCGGCCGCCTCTTCGGCTTTCTTCTTGGTCTGCAGCTTGGAAAGCAAACGGATAAAGAGGAAAATCGAGAAGGCGATGATCAGAAAATCGAAAGCGCTCTGCAGGAAATTGCCGTAATTGAGCAATACGGCGGGCTGCATCACGCCGTCCACCTCGCGGGCGGCCTTTAAGGTGATGTGCAGGTCGCTGAAATTGATACCGCCTATCAGCAAGCCTAACAAAGGCATGATGACATCCGCCACCAAAGACGACACGATTTTTCCGAACGCTCCGCCGATAATCACACCGACGGCCAAGTCCATCACGTTCCCCTTCAAGGCGAACGCCTTGAAATCCTGAAGGAATTTACTGCCTTTCATTTCTCTATCTTGATTTCCACTTATGCAGAAAGGAGCGTTGAGGAAAAGGGTGAGATGCGACGCTGCCGAAGCTGAGGGTGAGGGCGCGTACTTCCGTACGTAACCGAACCTCAGCAAGGACAAGGAAGCAGATTACCTTTTTCCTCAACGCGATGATTACCAGGCGAACAACGGGCGATTGCTCATCATATCGTTCACCGTCTTGCGTACCTTTTCGATAACGGCTTCGTTGTTCACGTCGCACAGTACCTGGTCGATCAGGTCAACCACAACGGGCATGTCGGCTTCCTTGAGGCCACGGGTCGTGGTGGCGGGCGTACCTACGCGTATACCGCTGGTGGTAAACGGGGTGCGGCTGTCGAAGGGCACCATGTTCTTGTTGATGGTGATGTCGGCGCGAACCAAGGTGTTTTCGGCCACCTTGCCGGTAAGGTCGGGGAACTTGGTGCGGAGGTCGATCAACATCAGGTGGTTGTCGGTTCCGCCGCTGATTACCTTGTAGCCCTTGTCGGTAAAGGCCTTGCTCATGGCGGCGGCGTTGGCCTTCACCTGCTGGATGTAGCGTTTGTAGTCGTCGGTGAGGCATTCGCCGAACGCAACGGCCTTGGCGGCGATCACGTGTTCGAGCGGACCGCCCTGAACACCGGGGAATACGGCCGAATCCAGAATCTGCGACATCATCTTGACCACACCTTTGGGCGTCTTCAAGCCCCAGGGATTTTCGAAGTCCTTGCCCATCAGGATGATACCGCCGCGGGGGCCGCGAAGGGTCTTGTGGGTGGTGCTGGTTACGATATGGCAGTACTGGAGCGGGTTGTTGAGCAGGCCGCAGGCGATAAGGCCGGCCGGGTGGGCGATGTCGGCCATCAACAGGGCGCCGATCTTGTCGGCGATCTCGCGCATGCGTTTCCAATCCCAGTCGCGGGAGTAGGCCGAAGCGCCGCCCACAATCAATTTGGGCTTTTCTTCGAGCGCGGTCTTTTCCATCTGTTCGTAGTCGATGGTGCCGGTTTCCTCGCTCACGCGGTAAGCCACCTGACGGTAGGTCATCCCCGAGAAGTTGACGGGCGAGCCGTGGGAAAGGTGTCCGCCGTGCGCCAGATCCAAGCCCATAAAGGTGTCGCCGGGCTTGAGGCAGGCCACGAAAACGGCCATGTTGGCCTGCGCGCCGGAGTGCGGCTGCACGTTGGCGTATTCGGCGCCGAACACTTTCTTGATGCGGTCGATGGCCAGCTGTTCGCTCTGGTCAACAATCTGGCAGCCGCCGTAATAGCGGTGGCCGGGGTAGCCTTCGGCGTATTTGTTGGTCATCACCGAACCCATGGCTTCCATCACCTGGTCGGAAACGAAGTTTTCGGAAGCGATCAATTCCAGACCCGAAGTCTGGCGTTTTCTTTCCTGTTGGATCAGGTCGAAAATCTGCGTGTCTCTTTGCATATCTTTTGAGATTTTATTTTTTACAACACAAGCGCTGTGCCATACACAACCTGCGAATTTACGTTTTTTTGTTCAAACGGCGAAGAAAAAGGTCGGTATGCGGAAGAAAAAAGCCACCGGAAATATTTTCCGATGGCTTTCGGTGACTTCGGAGCGATTCGAACGCTCGACCCACAGCTTAGAAGGCTGTTGCTCTATCCAGCTGAGCTACGAAGCCATTGCGGTCGCGAAATTAAGCGTTTTAGGCGACACGACCAAACCTGTCTATGCGAACAGGGCCGACACTTTGTCCAGCACTTCCTGCGGATCCGGATCGAGCGGAAAAACGAGGTTCGGTTTGAGCATCCACAGCTGCTTGTCCTGCTGGAGGCGTTTTTCGCCGCCGCCCGTTATGTTGAGCATCACCACGTCTTCGGGTCTTACCGTGCCGTTCTGCACCGCTTCCGTCAGCGAGTGGAGCGCCACGCCCGCCGCCGAGTAGATGTCCACGCCCTCGGTTTCCAGGAACAGTTTCTGCGCGGCCTCGGCCTGGGCGTTCGTTACCTTGAACACATCGCCGTTTGTGGCCTTGAGTGCGTCGTAGAGACCTCCCGCCAGACTGTAGGGCGGTTTGCGGTTCGAAAGCACCTTGGCGTTGATGGCTTCGGCATCCTGCCTTGCCTGATTGTCGTCGTAGGGGAGCAGCGGGCGGGAATCGGCCTTCCATGCCTTGTACATCGGCAGGAAAGGGTCATTCTGCGACACCATGAGCCGCATCAGGTGCTTTCCGAAGCGTCCGTCTTCGATCAGGCGGAGGTTGGCTTCCCAGGCGGCGATGGCTCCCGTGCCGCTGCCCACCGCCTGAAAGTAGAAGTCGGGAATCCGGCCGATAAAGGTGGCCGCCGACAGCACGGTGGTGCCCATTCCGTCGCGGCGGGCTATGTTCTTGGCGCCGCCTTCGGCAAGGAAGCGGTCGGATTTGAGCACGAGGTTGCTCAGGTGGATGGCGTCGAAATAGTCGCCGCCTTTCTTGCAGGCGATCAGCTTTACACAGTCGTTGAGCGGCTTTTCGAACCAGAGCGCCGACAGGTTGTCTTCGGGTACGCTCAGCAAGAGGGGGATGTGGTTGTCGGAGCACACTTTGGCGAAGGCGCGCGCCGTGTTGCCGGCCGAGGCCACCACCAGCACCTTGTCGCAGCCTGCGGAAAGGCGGCCGCATACCGAATAGGCTTCCGTTTCCTTGAAGGAGCAGGTGCTCATCGTGGCGCCGATTTCCGGGAAATAGCCGTTAAAGGTAATATAGAGGTTCTTCAGACCAAGTTTCTGTGCCAGTTTCTCGCTTTTGTAGGTGACGGGGGCGCAGGAGCCCTTGAGCGTGCGTTGAACCGGGAGCCAGTCGGCGAAACGGTAGATGCCGCAGCCCAAGTCTTTCGGTTCAAGCTGTTTCTTGTCGTATAGGGCGCGCACCAGCGAGGGTGAGTCGCATTGCGGGTCATCGATAACCCAGCCTTCGTCCTTGAAAACACGGTCGGTGGCGATGGTCTTGAGTCGATAGCCCGTGGGCTTGAAATTTTCCATGATTCCTGCTTTTGAAAAACAAGCCTCAAAATTAACGATTTTTTGCGTTTATGCCGTAAATTTGAGGCCTAAAAACGCTTGCGATGACCGAATACAGCCTACATCCCACCGCCCTTGTCGATATGCCCTGCCTTATCGGAAAAGGCACTAAAATCTGGCATTTCAGCCATATCATGTCCGGTTGCGAGATCGGGGAGGACTGCAATATAGGGCAGAATGTGGTGGTGTCGCCGCAGGTAAGGCTGGGCAGGGGGGTCAAGGTGCAGAACAATGTCTCGATCTATACCGGCGTGGTGTGCGAGGATGATGTGTTCCTGGGGCCTTCGTGCGTGTTCACCAATGTGATCAACCCGCGTTCGGCCATCGCCCGCAAAGACCAGTACCGGCCAACCTTGGTGAGGCGGGGCGCCAGCATCGGGGCGAACGCCACTATCGTTTGCGGTCATGTTATCGGAAAATACGCGATGATCGGCGCCGGCAGCGTGATTACGAAAGATGTGCCGGACTACGCGCTGGTGGTGGGCAATCCCGCGCGGCAGACCGGTTGGGTGAGCGAATACGGCCACAAGCTGAAGTTCGACGCCCAAGGGGAGGCCGTCTGCCCCGAAAGCGGCCAGCGCTACCGTCTGACCCAAGAGGGCGTGAGCCGCATCGGGTAGGTTCTATTTTTTCAACAGGATATTTGCGATGCTGTCGGCGTCGATGCCGCATTCCTTGTGCAGGTCTTTCACGCTGCCGTGCGTTATGAAACGGTCGGGCAGGCCGAGCGGGATGATTTCCTGCGTATAACGGTTCCTGGCCGCGAACTCGCAGACGGCGGAGGCCAGGCCTCCGTTGATTACGCCGTCTTCCAATGTGATGATGCGGCTGTAGAGCTTGAACACCTTATGCAGCAGCGCCTCATCCAGGGGCTTTAGGTAAATCATGTTGTACAGGCCGACCGAGAGTCTGGAATTTTCTTTTTGTGCCTTTCCGATGGCCTTGATCGCGTTGTTGCCGATATGTCCGATGGAGAGGATGGCCGTGTCGCGGCCTTCTTTAATGCAGACGCCTTTTCCCACCGGCTGTACTTCGAGCGGCGTTTTCCACCTCGGCGTAACGCCCCGGCCGCGCGGGTATCGGATAACGAACGGCAGCCTGTTGTCGGGCAGCTGGGCGGTGTACATCAGGTTGCGGAGTTCCCGCTCGTTCATGGGCGAGGCCACGATAAGGTCGGGAATCGGGCGCAGGAAGGCCAGGTCGAACGCCCCGTGGTGAGTGGCGCCGTCTTCGCCCACCAGGCCGGCGCGGTCGAGGCAGAACACCACCGGCAGCTTCTGCAGTGCCACGTCATGGATTATCTGGTCGTAGGCGCGTTGGGCGAACGAGGAGTAGATATTGCAGAAAGGAACCATGCCTTCGGCCGCCAGCCCCGCCGAGAACGTAACGGCGTGCTGTTCGGCGATGCCCACGTCGAACACCCGTTCGGGCATCTTCTTCATCATCATGCTCAGCGAGCAGCCCGTTGGCATGGCGGGCGTGATGCCCACGATCTTCGGGTTCATCCCCGCCAGTTCGATGATGGTCTTGCCGAATACGTCCTGATATTTTGGAGCCAGGCTCAGGTTGATGCCGGAGGGGATGAGCTTGCCCGTCTTTACGTCGAACTTGCCCGGGGCATGGTAAAGGGTGGGGGCGGCCTCGGCTTCCTTGAGGCCTTTGCCTTTCGTGGTGACGATATGCAGCAGTTTTGGACCCTGTATGGTCTTCAGGTCTTGCAGGACGGCTATCAGGGTGGGCAGGTCGTGCCCGTCGATGGGGCCGAAATAGCGGAAGTTCAGGGCTTCGAAAAGGTTGCCCGCCTGTGGGGAGATTAAAGACTTGAGCGCTCCCGAAATCTTGCTGATAAAGCGTTTGGGGTAGTATTGGCGCGTGTTCCCTCCCATCATGTCCCACACGCTGTCCTTGAAGTTGTTGTACGACTTGGAGGCGGTCATGCGCGTAAAGTAGCGGCTCAACGCGCCCCGGCTGGCGTCGATCGACATGCCGTTGTCGTTGAGCACCACCAGGATGTTGCTCCGCGAAACGCCGGCGTTGTTGAGGCCTTCGAAAGCCAGGCCGCCGGTCATGGCTCCGTCGCCGATAACGGCGATGTGCTGGCGGTCTTTCTCGTCCTTGAGCACCGAAGCCGTGGCCATGCCCAAAGCCGCCGAGATGGAGGTGGAGGAATGGCCGGCCCCGAACGCGTCGTATTCGCTCTCGGCCATGCAGGGAAAGCCGCTGATGCCGCCGTAGGTGCGGTTGGTGGCGAACAGTTCCTTGCGTCCGGTAAGTATCTTGTGTCCGTAGGCCTGATGTCCCACGTCCCAGATGATGCGGTCGTAGGGGGTGTTGAAGACGTAGTGCAGGGCCACCGTAAGTTCCACCGTGCCCAGGCTCGCCCCCAGATGGCCGGGATGGGAAGAGACCATGCGGATGATGTATTCGCGCAGTTGGTCGGCCACCTGTACCAGTTCCTCGGTGGAGAGTTGCTTGAGGTCGCCGGGGGTATGTATGTTGTCGAACGGGTTTTCCATGCGAAAAGCTAAAAAAATCGCCTTACCCGGAGAGTAAGGCGATTGCGAAGATAAGCAAAATCGCGCTACAACTCAAACGCGCTCAGTTCCGCGTGTGCCTGGCGGAAGTCTTTCTCGGCCTCCAGCGTACGCCGCACGGCTTCGTAATAGAGTTCCATTTCGGTAAGGAAATCGAGCACGGAGATATTGCCTTCGTCGAGCGCTTTCTGAAGCAGGCTGCGGTTGTCCGACTCGTTGAGCGAGGCACGGTAGATCTCGGCCACCCGTTTGAGCCCGAGGGTCTTCCGGTAAAGGATTTCCAGCGTGCTTCTGAATTGGAGCCGGGTGTCTTCTTCCCGGTATTGGGCGGCCTGCATGGCGGCCTTGGATTGCTTTACCTGATGGAGGTTCGCCCAAAGGGGGAGGGAGAGGCCTACCGCGATGCCGTGATGGCTTTCGTCGCCTTCGAATTCGCCTGCGTAGCCCAACGAGAGGGAGGGTGCCCATTGGCTTCTGGCCAGTGCCAGCTGCTTCTTCTGCACCACCACCGATTGCTCGGCCGACTGCAGTTCGGGATTTTCGGCCGAAGCGCGTTCGAACCAGTCGTCGAAGTTATCTTCCATGCCCAAGGCTTCGTAGGCGGTGGCGTTGAATTCGGGACGGTTTCCTCCGTTCATGGCGGTCAGCCTGGCGATGGCTGTTCTCCGGCCGGTTTCCACCTGGGCGTATTCGCCTTCCACGGCGGCCATGCGCAACACGGCGTTGTTGTATTCCAGACGGTTGCTGTTGCCGTGTTCCAGACTCTTGCGCTGGTGCGCAACCAATTGTCCGGCTTGATCCCGGTAGGCGGAAAGGAGTTCTTCCAAGGCGTTGTAATAGACCAGTTCCAGGCACAGGTTCTTGGCTTCCAGCAGGATCTGCCGGCGTTCGGACCGGTATTGCCAGTCGGCGAGCTTGTTCCGTTCCTTGGCCACCTTGCCCTTAAGTCCGGCCACAGCCGAAAGGTCGAAACTCTGGGTGACGCTCAGCTCTATCTTGTCGGTTACCGAAGCGGGAGACCCCCAGTTGTATCCGAACTCCACTTCCGGATCATCGAGGGTGATGCCGCTTCTGTTTTCTAATTTCTGCGCCTCGGTTTCGTGCCGCAAGGCCTGCAAGGCGGCATTGTTGATTTCGATTTGCCGCAGAACCTCGTCTATGGTGTTCTGTGCGAATAAAGGCAGGCTCAGCAAGGCGAAAGCCGCCACCGCACCATAACGTATCAGTTTCATTAGACAGTCGTTTTGGGGGTTGTGAATTCCACCGGAGCCCGCATGCCCGTTCCGGGGTACGCCTTCCGGTTAATCAGCAGATAAAGGATGGGTACGATAAATCCGTTGAGCAGGGTGGAAGTGATCAGCCCGCCCAGGATAACCTTCGCCATGGGGCTTTGGATCGCGTTGCCGGGCAAATCCCCGCTGATGGCCAATGGAATCAGGGCGAGTGCGGAGGTAAGGGCGGTCATCAGGATGGGGTTCAAGCGGTCGGCTGAACCGAGCATGATGCATTGCTTGAGCGAGAAACCTTCCAGGCGCAGGTCGTTGTAGCGGGCTATGAGCAGGATTCCGTTGCGGGTGGCGATACCGAAAAGCGAGATGAAGCCGATGATGGCGGGGATGCTGAGGCTCCCTCCCGTAAACTTGATGGCGAACACACCTCCGATAAGCGCCAAAGGCAGGTTCAGCAGGATCACCGCCGATTGAACCACGTTCTTGAACTGGTTGAACAGCAGCAGGAAGATGACCAGGATGGAGAGCATAGATGTCCAGAACAGCACGCGCGAGGCGGCCTGTTCGCTCTCGAACTGCCCGCCGTATTCCACGCTGTAGCCTTCGGGCAGCACGATGTTCTCCTGGATGGCTTCACGGATGGCCTTGACGGCGCTGTGCAGGTCGCCGCTCGATACGTTGGCCGAGATGACGATCTTGCGCGACACGTTCTCGTGGTTGATGGTGTTGGGACCCGCGCCCGAAACCACGTGCGCCACGTTTTCCAAGGGTATCTTTCCGTCTTTGGAGTCGATGGGGATGTTCCGGATCCTTTCGGCACTCTGGCGGAACGGTTCGTCTGCTTTCAGCGTCAGGGCGAAGGATGTATTGCCTTCATAGACGTTCGAGACCACTTTCCCGGCCAGCAGAACATCCACGATCTGGGCGAATTCGGGCAGGGAGATGCCGTATTTGGCCAGCATTTCGCGTTTGGGGATAATCTGCAGCTGCGGCCGGTCGATCTGTTGCTCCACGTTCAGGTCGGCGATGCCTTCGATATGCTCGATGGCTTCCTTGATCTCGTTGCCCAGTTCGAACATATGGTTCAGGTCGGTGCCGAAAAGCTTGATGGCGATGTTGGCCTGCGTTCCCGAGAGCATGGCATCGATACGGTGTGAGACGGGCGAGCCTACTTCGAGGTTGATGCCGGGAATGGACTTTACCTTTTCGCGGATTTCCGCCACCACTTCTTTCTTGGAGCGTTTGTCCAACACGAAAGGCACCTCGAGTTCGGAGTTGTTTACGCCCAGCACGTGTTCATCCAGTTCGGCGCGTCCGGTCTTGCGGCCCACGGTCTGTATCTCGGGAATCTCCAGCAGGATTTCCTCCACCTTGCGGCCGATACGGTCCGATTCTTCGAGCGAGATGCCGGGCATGGTGCTTACGTTGATGGTGAACGAGCCTTCGTTGAAGGGAGGCAGGAAGTTCCGTCCTAAGCTGAAGAACACGAACAGGGTGACTACCAGCAGCACTCCCGTTCCCGAGAGAACGAAGGCGCGGTTGCGCAAGGCCCAGTCCAATGCCTTGGTGTATCCGTTCTTGAGCAGACGGGTCAGCAGGGGCGGACGGTCGGCCTTTTCGTCGGAAGTCTGGTTGTTGAGCAGGTAACTGCACAATACGGGAGTAAGCGTGAGGGCCACCAGTGTGGAGGCGCACAGGGCGGTGATGAACGCGATGCCGAGCGGCGCCAGCAGACGGCCTTCCATTCCGGAGAGGAAGAACAGCGGCACGAAGCACACGATAATGATCAGCGTGGAGTTTAGGATCGGCATACGCACTTCCTTGGAGGCGTCGAACACCACCTGCATGAACGGTTTACGCGAAGAGACAGGCAGGTAGCGGTTCTCGCGGAGCCGTTTATACACGTTTTCCACATCCACGATGGCATCGTCCACCAGAGAGCCGATGGCGATAGCCATCCCCCCTAAGCTCATGGTGTTGATGGTGAGTCCGAAAAGCCGCAGCGTAAGCAGCGACACCAGCAGCGAGATGGGAATGGTGACCAGGGAGATGGCGGTGGTGCGCACGTTCATCAAGAAGAGGAAAAGTACGATAACCACGAAGATACAGCCTTCGTAGAGCGATTTCTTTACGTTGTTGATGGAGTTGGTGATGAAGTCCGCCTGACGGTAGATGTCGGTGGACAGCGTTACGTCGGCCGGCAGGTAGAGCTTAAGTTCTTCCAGCACTTCGTCTATTTTCTTGGTGAGCTTTACCGAATTGGTCTGCGGTTGCTTGTTGATGGTCATGATGACTGCAGGTTGGGCGCAAACGGAAGCCACGCCGGTCTTGGGCGTCTGGTTGCCGATCTGCACCTTGGCGATATGGCTCAGCAGGATGGGGTGGGCGTTGTCGGTCTTCACCACGGCCTTGCCCATCTTGTCGATGTCGGTGGTCGAAAGCATCCCGCGGATGATGTACTCATTGCCGTAGTTGTACAGGATGTCGCCGGTGGCGTTCTGGTTCATGCCTTCCACGGCTTCCATCACCTCGTTCAACGAAACGTCGTAGTGTTTCATTTTGTCGGGATTGAGCAGGATCTGGTATTCCTTGGTCTCGCCCCCGAGTATGGAAACCTGCGTGACGCCGTCCACGGTAAGCAGGCGCGGGCGTATCGTCCAGTCGGCCATGGTGCGCAGGTCCTGCATGGACGTGGAATCGGCCGTGATGCCCACAATCATCATTTCTCCCAGGATGGAGGAAAGGGGACCCATGGTGGGAGTGCCCACGCCGGCGGGCAGTTCGTCCTTGATGTTGGCGATTTTTTCGGAAATGATCTGGCGGGCGCGGTAGATGTCCGTGTTCCAGTTGAATTCCACCCACACAAGCGAAAAACCGGTGGTGGAGGAAGAACGTACGCGGCGCACGTCCTTGGCTCCGTTCACCGAAGTTTCCACGGGACGGCTCACCAGCAGTTCCACTTCTTCGGGCGCCATGCCGGAGGCTTCGGTCATGATGACCACTGTGGGAGCATTCAAGTCGGGGAATACGTCCACGTCCATATTCCTGACCGTGAATACGCCCACCAACAGCAACAATAACGTGGCCGTAATCACGAGCGCACGGTTGCGGAGCGAAAATCCGATGATGTTGTTTAAAAACATTGAGACCTCCGAGCTTAATGGGTATGTCCGGGAATGGCGGTGCTCGCCGTGGCCAGTTTGACTGAATAGGCACCGTTGGTTACCACCTTGTCTCCGGCATGTATGCCTTTGACGATTTCCACGCGTGTGCCGTCGCTTTGGCCGAGCGTCACATGGTTCTTGCGGAAGATTTCATCTTCCAGCTGCACGAACACGAAGTACTGTCCCTGTTCTTCCACCAAGGCCGAAAGGGGTACGGTAAGCACGTTTTCGCGTTTGTTGGCCAGCAGATAAACCTCGGCGAACGAACCGGGCACGATGTCGCCGATATTGTCGAACTCAAAGGTTACGGGAATATAGGCGGAACCTTCCTCGGCCGATTTGCCGTACGAGAGCAGTTTCCCGTTGAGGTTGGCCAGTTGGTAAACCTCGTCGTCGTAGGCGGTCTTGAAGTTGGCGCTATGTACGTTGCGGAGGTATTTGAAATTGTTTTCGGTAACATCGGCGTGCAGCTGCAGGCGTTTGTCCTGGGCCACGATGGCCACCGGTTCCCCCAGGCTTACATACTGCCCGTTCTGCACCATCCATTTCTTGATGTAACCCGAAATGGGGGAGGTGACCGCCAGTCCAGTGCTGGAAAGATTGTCGGCCATCCCTTGGAAGGTGGCTTTGGCGGTCTGGTATCGGGCGCGGATTTCGTTAAACTCCTTTTGACTGATAATCTTGTCGTCAACCAATTTCTTGGCCCGCTCGTATTCCTGTCCGGCGGTCTCGAACTCTATCTTGGCCTTGAGTACAATGTCGCCTTCCTGCAGTTTGTCGGAGGAGATGTTCACCAAGGGATCCCCGGCCTTCACGGCCGCCCCTTCGGTAAGGAAGGAGTTGGCGAAGAACATCAGCCCGCTCGAAGTGGCGGCCACCGCCTGTTCGCTGCCTTGGGAAGACTGGATCATGCCGCCGGTATGGATTACGGCGCGGAAAGCGGCAGGGTCGATCCTTTCCACCTTCAAGTCCACGGCATGTGCCTGTTCGTGCGTAAAATGGATTTCGCCTGCGTGGAGTGCTTCTTCTCCTTCGTGGTCGTGGCCGTCGGCATCGTTATGCTTGCGGGCTTCCTCAAGTTCATCGTGTTCGTCGTGATCGTCGTGCAGGTCGTGGTCATGGTTGTCGGCCTCACGGTGAAAAGGAGCTTCTGAGGCATGGTCGTGGCCTTCGTGTTCTCCATGCTCGTCTTGGTGTTCGTGACTGCGCCAGTGCCAATCACAGCCTGTACATAACAAGGCGGCCCCGATGAACAGGGCAAGCATCTTATATCTCATCTTATATCGTTTTTTTCAAATACATGGCCCGTATGGCGTTCAAGACGGCGATTATCGTAACGCCTACATCGGCAAACACGGCCAGCCACATATCGGCCAAGCCGAAAGCACCCAAAATCAGGATGCAAAGTTTAATACCGATAGACAAAATTATATTTTGTCGGACAATACGCAAAGTACGTTTGGAAATACGTACCGCCGTGGCCACTTTCGCGGGATTGTCGTCCATGATCACCACATCGGCGGCTTCGATGGCGGCATCGCTCCCCATGGCCCCCATGGCGATACCCACGTCAGCCGCCTTGAGCACCGGTGCATCGTTGATTCCATCGCCTACAAAAGCGATCAGACCTCCGTTCTTGCTCCGGATTTCCTCCACTTTCTGCACCTTTTCGTGCGGCAACAACTCCGCGTAGCATTCATCAATGCCCAAGGTGTGGGCCACCGCGTTGGTGACTTCGTAGCGGTCGCCGCTCAGGATAACGGTTCTTTCGATGCCGGCTTTCTTAACATCGGCCACGGCCTGTACCGACTCGGCTTTCACGCGGTCGGACAGCACGATATAGCCTAAGTAGGTGTTGGACAAGGCCACGTGTATCGAAATGCCCACCGGATGCTTGTGGTAGAAATCAACGCCTGCGCGGCGCATCAGTTTTTCATTGCCTACATAGACATTATGTCCGTCGATGGTGGCGCAGACCCCTTCTCCTTCTATGTTTTCGAGGTCGGCCACCCGCTTCGTGTCAAGGCTCTGCCCGTAGGCCTCGCGAATGCCGAGGGCGATGGGGTGGGTGGAAAACGATTCGGCCAGGGCGGCCTGTTCCAGCAGGCGGGTTTCATCGCCGGGCGTAACGGGATAGAGGCCCTGTACGGCAAACACCCCTTGGGTCAGGGTGCCCGTTTTGTCAGAAACCAACGTACGTATTTTCGACAGGTTCTCCAGATATTGCGAACCTTTTACGAGGATGCCCCGTTTGGAGGCGGCCCCGATACCGGCAAAGAAGGTAAGGGGAATGGAAATGACTAAGGCGCAGGGGCAGGAAACCACCAGGAAAACCAAGGCGCGGTGAATCCATTCCACCCAGAGGCCGCCGAGGAAAAGGGGCGGGATAAAGGCCAGCAGTACGGCGATGCCCACCACGACCGGTGTGTAGTATCTGGCGAAACGGGTAATGAATTTTTCGCTTTCGGCTTTTCCGTTCTGGGCGTTTTGAACCAGGTCGAGAATCTTGGCCACCGTGGAATCCGCGTAGATCGTTTTGGTCTTTATGCGCAACAGACCTGAAATATTCAGGCTGCCGCCGGGCACGTCCATGCCGGGAACGACATCTCTGGGTAAGCTTTCGCCCGTCAGGGCGGCGGTATCGATGGCCGAATGCCCGGAAACCACCACACCGTCGATGGGCACTTTCTCGCCGGGCATCACAATAATGGTGCTGCCCGCCGGCACCTGCGCGGGATCCACTTTTGTAAAATTACCCTCTTCGTCTTCCAGATTGGCGAATTCGGGGCGGATATCCATCAAGGAGGAAATGGAGGCGCGGCTTTTGCCTACCGCGAGGTTCTGGAACAGTTCACCGATCTGGAAAAACAGCATCACGGCCGCCGCCTCGGGGTATTGTCCGATAGCCAAGGCGCCGATGGTGGCCACGCTCATCAGGAAGTTCTCGTCTAAAAACCGGGCCTTTACGAGGTTCTTCCCGGCATCGGCCAATACTTCGAGTCCGCACACGAGGTAGGCCGTCAAGCAAAGGAGCACACCCGCCCAATAGGGCAGAAGCGGGATAAAGGACAAACCTAAAAGGAGGCCGGCCGTGATGATCCGCGCTAAAGCTGCTTTCTCTTTGCTTTCCATGATGTATAGTCTTTGTAAAGTGCGCAAAGGTAGGAAGAAGGTTTTGCAACAAGGTTGCAAGTATTTGAAAATTTATTTTTTCGAGAATCCGGGAAGTGTTTTTTTTACCTTTCGCCGGTATCGGGTGTAAAAGTCAAAACAGTTTCTTAAATTTGCCGCTTACATTAAAACCCTACTATCGTGGATATTTTTGAAAAACTGCTCAAGAATTTCGGTCCGCTCGGCAAATATGCCGACGATGCCGACGGTTACTACATGTTCCCCAGGCTGGAAGGCCCTATTTCCAACCGCATGATGTTCAACGGCAAGGAACGCCTTGTATGGAGCCTGAACAACTACCTCGGTCTGGCCAACCATCCTGAAGTGCGCAAGGTGGACGCTGAAGCCGCCGCCCAATACGGCCTGGCATATCCTATGGGAGCCCGCATGCTTTCGGGACAGACCGTAGAACATATGAAACTGGAGCAGGGGCTGGCAGACTTTGTGGGTCAAGAGGCCGCCTACCTTTATAATTTCGGTTATCAGGGCATTGTTTCCACCATCGATGCCTTGGTGGACCGCCACGACGTGATTGTCTTCGATGCCGAAATCCACGCATCGCTGATGGACGGCAAGCGTCTGCACCTGGGGCAGAGTTTCAAGTTCCGCCACAACGATATGGAAGATGCCGAACGCATGATAAAGAAAGCCCAGGAAGTGGTGGCCAAGACCGGCGGCGGTATCCTCGTGATTACCGAAGGGGTTTACGGCATGACCGGTGAGGCGGGCAATGTGGGTGGATTGGCCGAGCTTAAGAAGAAATACGATTTCCGCCTTATGGTGGACGATGCCCACGGGGTAGGCGTGATGGGCCCCAACGGCCGCGGTATTGGCGAGCATTTCGGATGCGAAGAGGCCATCGACCTTCATATCGGCACCTTTGCCAAGAGCTTCGCCCTGATCGGCGGCTTTGTGGCGGGCAAGAAGGAAATTATCCGCTACCTGCGCTTCAACATGCGTTCGCAGATCTACGCCAAGAGCCTGCCGATGCCTTTGGTCATTGGCGCGCAGAAGCGTCTGCAGATGATGAAGGATCACCCCGAACTGCGTGAAAAACTCTGGACGATTGTAAACGCCATCCAGGGCGGCTTCCGCGACAGCGGTTTCAATATCGGTAAGACCAACACCTGCGTGACCCCGGTATTCCTCAACGGCAGTGTGGCCGAAGCCACCCAGCTTACCTACGATGTGCGCGAGGTGTACGATTTGTTCTGCTCCATCGTTACCTATCCCGTGATTCCGAAGGGCATGATCATCCTGCGCATTATCCCCACCGCCGTCCATACCTTGGAAGACGTGAAATACACCCTCGATGTATTCAACAAGGTAAAGGCCAAGCTGGACAGCGGCGAATATGCCAAGATGGGCATCAAGTCGATGAACGCGTAGAAACGATTTCTGATAGACGAAAAGAGGCTCCCGCCGGGAGCCTCTTTTCGTTTTAGGGTCTTACCGTTTTAAAGCCTGACGGTAAATGTCGTCAAATTGTTTCCCTACCGCCTCGAACGAAAACATTTGTCTGGCCTGGTGGCTTATTTCCTCCGGGTCGTATTCCGTATAGGTGTCCAGCATCCGGTTCAAGGCCTCCAAGAGCGCGTCTTCGTCTTGGGGTGGGACGAGCAGGCCGTTCCGGTCGTTTATCAGTTCGGGAATGCCGCCCACTTGTGTCGCGACCACCGGTTTGCCGCAGGAAAGGCTTTCGCAAATCACTACCGGCTGATTCTCGTAGTTGGAGAACAAGGTGGAGAAACTGCATTCCGATAAAGCCTGTTTAACTTCTGGCGGCTGTAGCTTTCCCACGAAGCTCAAACGATCTTCCGTTAATTGTAATTGTTGGGCATAGGCTTGCGTGGCTGCACGGTCTTTGCCGTCGCCTATCATCAGAAGCTTGAAATCCGTGCGGGTTTCCGATAGCTTTTTTACGGTACGCAACAAGCCTCGGTTGTTTTTGGCCGCTTCATCGAAACAACAGATATGCAGTATGGTCTTGACGGGGGTGGAAACAGGGGATGAGATGCCGCGGAAGAAAAAATCATCCACCACATTCGATACAACGGTGTAGTTTCCGTTAAAACCACACCGCAGCATGGCTTGTTGAAGATTGTGGGAAACCGGCATAATCCGTTCTGCTTTTCGGGCAACCCATCGGGCGATCCGTCGATGTATCTTGCCGGTAAATTCGTTCCGTAAATATTGCGACCAATGCTCGGTCACTACGTAGGGAATCCGGTATCGGAACTTAACCCATAAGGCCATGATGCCGACTCCGTCCAATACGTGGGCATGGATAAGGTCGGGTTTTCCGCTTTCTTCCCAAATGGCCTTGAATCCGGTATGGAACATCTTTAGGAAACGGATAATCCGAACTGCCTTACGTTTGCCGTAAGGATAGTAGATATAGTGTTCGTGCAGGCGTCCTTCCACACGATGCTCGAATTCTGGCTGTTTTAGGTTCGGTTCCTGCCGTATGAAGAGTACGTCCACCCGGTGGCGTTCGGCAACCGCCAGCGCGTGTTTACGCACGAACAGGCCTTCCATATCATCGTTTCGGTGCGGATACCAGGCTGGTAAGAAAACAATGTGCATAGGGCAGGAATTAGTCGGCGTTCAACATGCGGGGGGCTTTGCCGGACCAGCGGATAAAGATGCCGAAAACCGACAGGGTGGCGATACCGCCCAGCACGTAGGCGAGCGTGTTCAGGTAGAAGGCGTTCTGCGCGAACAGACCGCCCAGGCATTCTGGGGCGCGGAAAAAGTAGGTGAAGATGACCGCGGTCATAAACAGGGCGGGAACCAGGGCCATGATATATTTCATGCCCGGACGGTGCCTGAACAGGAATACGGTGATTACCCACAGCGTGCACATGGCCAGCAGTTGGTTGATAAAGGCGAAGTAGCGCCACAATACACCGAACTGGTTGCTGAAGACGGTAAGCAACAGCAGTGAGATGCCGAACAGGGGCAGTGCCAGGTAAAGGCGGTTGCGAAGCCTTTTCTGTTCGAAGCTGAAAATCTCGGCCACCATAAGGCGGGCGGCGCGCATCGCGGTATCGCCGGAGGTGATGGGACAGGCCACCACGCCGATAATGGCCAGCACGGCGCCGAACGTGCCTAACCAGGCTTTCGAGAGTCCGTTCACCACCAAGGGACCGCCCTGACTTTCCACGTCGGCGTAGGTAAGCCCTATCTGCGCCATCAGGTCGGAATTATGGAAGATATAGGTGGCGGCAGCCGCCCAGATCAAACCCACGATGCCTTCGGTAATCATGGAACCGTAGAAAATGGGGCGGCCTTGCTTCTCGGATGAGAAACAACGCGCCATAAGCGGCGACTGGGTCGCGTGGAAGCCCGACACGGCACCGCAGGCAATCGAGATGAACATCATGGGAAAGATGGGCTTGGAGGTTCCTCCGGCCAGACCCTGCATATTGGAGAGCCCTTGCCAAAGTTCGGGCATGCTGCCGGGCGCGCGGAAACAGCCGTGATAGACCAGCCCGCCCATGATGCCGAGCGCCATGAACAGCAGGCAGATGCCGAAAACGGGGTAGATCTTGCCGATCAGCTTGTCGATGGGCAGCAGGGTGGCCAGGATGAAATAGCAGAAAATCACGATGCTCCAGAAGGTGATGTCGAGGCTTGCGGGCGTAAGCTTGGCCAGCAGCCCGGCCGAACCGGTAACGAACACGGTGCCGCACATGATCATGAGCAGGATGCAGACCACGCGGCTGAATTGCTTCATGCCGCCGCCGAGGAACTTTCCGGTAATCTCGGGCATGTTCTTTCCGTCGTTGCGCAGCGAGAGCATGCCGGCCATATAATCGTGCATGGCGCCGCCGAAAATGCAGCCCGCCACAATCCATATATAGCAACTTGTGCCGTACATGGCGCCCAGGATCGTGCCGAAGATGGGGCCGAGCCCGGCGATGTCCAGAAACTGTATCATGAACATCTTCCAGGCCGGAAGCCGGATAAAATCGACCCCGTCGGGATGCGCCACGGCAGGGGTGGTGCGCGCCGGGTCGGGCGCAAACACTTTTTCCACAAATTTTCCGTAAACGAAATAGCCGGCCACCAGTAAGGCCAAGGCCACAAAGAAAGAAATCATAGTCGGGGTGACAGGATTCGAACCTGCGACACCCTGCTCCCAAAGCAGGTGCGCTACCGGGCTGCGCTACACCCCGAAACTTCGGCAAAGGTATTAAAATTTCGCGGTCGAGCCTATACTGCTGTCGATCACGAACTCTTTCTTGAGCTTACCGTTTTTGTTCCACATACGTTGCGGGCCCTGCTGCTCGCCGTTCACGTAGTTTTCTTCCGTTCTCAATTTCCCGTTTTCGTAATAGGTCCTGCGGATGCCGTGCAGCTTCCCGTTCTCGTAGTTTTCTTCAAACTCCAGTTGTCCGTCTTCGTAATACCGCTTGCATACCCCTTGCAGCAGACCCTCGTGGTAGCAGGCCTCGATCAGCACGATGCCCTCGCGGCTCCACCATTTGTATTCGCCTTCCAGCAGGTCGTTCTTGTAGGACTTCACCTCGATCAGACGGCCGTGCGCACCCCATTTGCGGGAAATCCCTTCACGCAGGCCCTCTTCGTAGATGGTTTCCTCGCACACCTGCCCGTTGTCGTAGTATTCCTGGCAGATGCCGTGCGGCTGTTCGTCACGCAGCATCTTGTTGCGCAACAGCTTGCCGTTTTCGTGATATTCGTGCAATATACCGTAGATCTGACGGTCGTTCTCGTAAAAGGTTTCCTTGTAGAGTTGCCCGCGTTCGTTCCACATCTTGCAGGGCCCGTTGAGCTTGCCGTGCACGTAGGTTTCTTCGGAGCTGGTCTTGCCGTCGGCATGGCATTGCTTTACAACGCCTTCTTCCAGACCGTTTACATAAAAGGCGTGGCGCATCAGCTGCCCGTTGTCGTACCAGAAGTGGCACACTCCGTCTAACTTGCCGTTCGGATTGTAGCGGTTTTCCTTACGGATATGCCCGTTTTCCCAATACTCGCGGATTACATACGAGCCGTCGCTGTAAATCTTTTTCTCCATGTCTTTCTTGCTTTTGACCGAGCGCAAAGGTAACAATACCTGCCATAAACTCAAATCTTGGCGAAAAACTATTTTTTTTTATGGAAAAATTACTTTCTTTGCACCTCGGTTCCTGTTGCGATGCAGGCATAGTTATTTGATATGGCAACAAAGAAAAGCGAAAGCAAGACAACCAAGGCGGCCAAACCCGTCAAGGATGTAAAGAAAACGGCTAAGGCGGCCTCGGCTGCCAAAGTTGCGGAAAAACCGGCCAAATCCGCCCCCAAGAAGACAACGACGGCTGCAAAACCGGCGGCAGCCAAGAAGGAAGTGAAGAAACCTACGGCAAGCAAGCCCGTCGCCAAGAAGCCCGAGCCTAAAAAGACGGTTCAGAAACCGGTTGCCAAGAAGTCCGAAGTAAAGAAGGCGGCGGTTCCCGTACCCTCCAAACCCCAGCCCAAGGCTACCGTAAAGGAAACGCCCGTCAAGGCTGCGCCTGCCAAATCGCTTCCCGCAAAGAAAGAAGAACCGGCCGGGAAAACCACGGCGCCGGCTCAGAAAAAACTCTGCCGCATTATCAGTTATGACAAGATGACGCCCGAAATCAAGGCCTTGTTCGACGAACGTTATCCGGAAGGCTATGCCGATTATGTGTTGCGTTACCCCAAACCCAATGGCGATGCCTTTTATGCGGTGGGCTTATATACGCCCGAAGCCGATTATCTGATAAAGGTGGATGTGAACGTGGATATGGGCATCGATGAAGACTATGATTCGGATATGCCGGGCGAAGAAGTGGAAGGCGAAGAAAACGTGAACGAAAAGGGCGGTCCCGATGTAAACGATCTGGCGGACAGCCTTGCCGACGATGCATCGGATCCTATGTAGTCATTCTTTTAGAGAATTCAATAAACGGGAAATACCACTGGAACGCCGTTTTGCGGGTGAGAGCCTATGCAGAGCGGCGTTTTGTATATGCTTTCCAAGCGCTCCCTATCCAGTATTTCGGCCACGCTTCCATGGGCGGCAATCCGGCCGTTGTCCAGACAAATCAGGAAGTCGCAGAAGGCGGCGGCCAGATTGATGTCGTGTATCACCAGCAGCGTGGCGGCATCGTTCTGTTTCGTGATGTGGCGTACCGTGCGCAGTATCTTTACCTGATGCGCCAGATCGAGGTTGGCCGTGGGTTCGTCCAACAGCAGGATGCGCGCCTGCTGGCACAGGGCGCGCGCGATGGCGGCCAGTTGGCGTTCGCCCCCGCTCAGTTCGTCTATCCGCTTGCGGTAGGGGTTGAAGCGCGATAATCCGGTTTCTTCTAAATGCTTGACCGCTTCCTGTCGGTCGGCTTGCGAATGGGAGAGTTCGTACCATTTCTTGAAGGGTGTCCGTCCCATCAGAACGAAATCCATAAGCGGTATCGGCAGTTTCTCGATGGATTGCGGCACGGCGGCCAGCATGCGGGCGCGTTGGCGAACCGGCATCGCCCAGAAGTCTTTGCCGTCGGCCGATACGGAACCCGTGGCGGGGATTTCGCGGCAGAGCGCGTTTATCAGCGTGCTTTTGCCCGAACCGTTGGGGCCGATAACGCCGGTAATGCAGCCCGATGGCAGGCAGAATGAAATGTCCCGCAGCTCGAAACCGCCCGGATAGCGGGCGCAAAGGTGTTCCACACAGAGTAAATCCCGGTTCATGCTTCCTTGTTTTTGCGTAACAGCAGATAGATGAATACCGAGCCGCCCAGTATGCCGCTTACCACGCCGATGGGCAGCTGGGAGGGAGCGATGATGCTGCGGGCGATCAGGTCGCACAGCAGCAGGAAGATTCCGCCGCCGAGAAACGAAAGGGGAACCAGCAGCCGGTAGTCGTTGCCGCACAGGCGGCGCAGTATATGCGGCACGATCAGCCCCACGAAGCCGATAATGCCCGTCTGGGCCGTGCTTACGGCCGTCAGCAGCGAGGTGAGTATCAACAAGGCCGGCACCAGTACCGCCGTGTTCACGCCCATCAGGCGGGCGTTGCGGGAGCCTGCCGAGAGCAGGTTCACCCGTTGGGAGATCAGCACGCCCGCAGCCAGTCCGGCCCCCGCGAACACGCACAGGATCAGGCTGCGGTGCATATCGTTGCTTTCGAGGGAGCCCATGGTCCAATAGAGGATGCGGGTCATGTCCTGGGGCGAGGAAAGGCTCATGAGCAGCGTGGTGCCCGACGAACAGAGGATGCCGGTCATGATGCCGGCCAGCAGCAGGTTGCCGATGCCGTGGCGGGAACGCCCGTAGAACAAGATCAGCACGCTTACGGCTATGGCGCCGGCAAAGGCGAAGCTTCCGATGCCCCAGAAACCGAGTGCCGGCGACACGCCCAGCACCACCGCCAAGGCCACGCCTAAGGAGGCGCCGCCCGAAATGCCCAGGGTGTAAGGCTCCACCAGCGGGTTCTTGAACAGTCCCTGCAGCAGGCAGCCCGACATCGACAGCATGCCGCCTATGCAGAGGGCGGTAAGGCTGCGGGGCAGGCGGATATGGCGGATGATGGCCATTTCCAAGCCGTCTTTCTCCATGCCGCCCCATTGCCACGGAAACAGCGGGCTTTCTCCCCACGAAAGCGAGAAAAAAAAGCAAAGCAGCAACAGCAACGATGCAGAAAACAGCTGGAAAAAGAAACGTTTGCCCATGGAACGCTACAGTTTACGCAGGTAATCGGCCAAGAATTCCAGGGTCTTGCGGAAATAGAGCGGGGTGGGACAGCAGGCTTCCGTATCGTCCACCATCAGGATACGGTGGTTCTTCACGGCGCGTATGGAGGGAAATTGCTTCCAGTAGGCAGCCGCTTCTTCTCCCATGCCCGACATGCGGCTAATAAACATGAGTTCAGGATTCTTCGCCACCACGTACTCGCGCGAAATGCCGCCTCCCTTGTATTCCTTTATTATATTGTCGAGCCCCAGGAAGGTAAGGTACTGGTTCATGTACGTGTCTTCGATAACGGGAAACACCGGATTGTCGCCGATCTGAAAGAACACGGCGGGCGGTTGCGCGAACGGAGGCCGGCTGGTGAACTCGTCTTTAATCGCCTCCACTTTCTGGCGTTCGGCCAGCACAAAGGCCAGGGCCTGTTTCTCGATGCCCGCCCAATGGCCTATCTCCACGGTCTGTCCGCAGATTTCGTCGAAGTTCTTCGGGGTGCGGTACTCCTTTACCGTAATGCCGAATTTCCTGAGCCTGTCGATGGTCTCGGCTTTGGTGAAGGCCATGCAGAACACGATGTCGGGTTTCAGCCCGATAATCTGTTCGATGTTGGTTTCCATAACGTTGCCCACCGTAACATTGGAACGGCCGTCCAAAGGCGCCGGGCAGTAGGTGGTCCGCCCCACGATGGCGTTGTCGGCGCCTATCTGCTGCAGGGTGGCGGTGATGGAGGGGGAGAGCGAGACGATGCGCGGGGCTTGTTGCTCGACGCCCGCGCTGTTGGCCATAAGGCACAGCAGGAAAAGGATTCCGGTACGCAGAAGGTTTTTCATAAAACAAAAGTAGCCAAATTAACGGAAAAGCGGTTTTTTGTACCTTTACACGCCTTTAACAATAGAGAAGCCGCCACGATGAAGTGTATTCTGTTGAAAATAAGTATATTGTTGTTTTTTATCCTCTTGGGGGGCGGGTTGCGTGCCTCGGTGCTTTCCGATACGGCGCTGTATATACCCAATCCGTATGCCGGCATTGTGTTCGAGGATGTGTACGAGAGCCGCGACGACAGTTCGGTGATGTACCATCTCTGGCAGCGCGAGGTGGAGGAGGAAGAAATAGAGGAACTGTGGCAGCTGCGCGAGAATTTCGCCTATACCTCGTTTAACCCCAATGTGTTGCATTACCGCCACCCCGACGATGTGATCAGCGGCAACGATACCGTGTGGATCACCCTCCTGGATTCGGCCGGCGTCTATACGCATCCGTTCAAGGGGCGGCTCACCTCGCCCTTCGGTTTCCGCTGGGGCAGGATGCACTACGGCACCGACGTGGGGCTGCGCACAGGCGACACGATACGGGCGGCTTTCGACGGCATCGTGCGTATCGCCCAGCGTAACTACTCCTACGGTAATATCGTGATCCTCTTCCATAAGAACGGGCTGGAAACCTACTACGCCCATATGAGCCAGTTGCTGGTGCAGCCCAACCATGTGGTCAAGTCGGGCGACCCCATCGGTCTGGGCGGCAATACGGGCCGCAGCCGGGGTTCCCACCTCCACTTTGAGGTGCGTTATCTGGGTGCGCCCATCGATGCGCAGTACCTGATCGATTTTGTGGAGTATTGCCTGATTCGCGATAAATTCCCGATTTGCAAGGAAACGCTTTACGGATCCTCTTCATCGGGTGCGCGCTACCACCGCATACGCCAGGGCGAGACACTCAGTTCGATCGCCCGCAAGTACCGTACTTCGGTAAACCAGATCCGCATCCTCAACAATATGAAGAGCAGCAAAATAAAAGCAGGCACCACGATACGCGTAAGGTAATGCCTGCTTAGAAGAGTTTGCTGGAAACGACCCTTATCTGTTGAGCGCCTCTTCGATTACGTTGGTGTAGAATTCTTCCAGACTCCAGCCCATCTGCCGCACCTGTTTTGGCACGATGCTTTCTTCCGACTGGCCGGGGGTTGTGTTCACCTCGAGAAAATAGGGTTTCTGCGTGCTCTCTTCCACGATAAAGTCGCAACGCACCACGCCGCTGCAATTCAGCAGGTGATATACCTTCTTGGCGATCTCGCCGATTTCGGCCGCCAGTCCGGGCGCTACAGGCGCCGGCACGATTTCGTCGGAAGCCCCCTGGTATTTGGCCTCATAGTCGAAAAAGTCCTTCTTGGGAACGATGGCCGCCAGCGGAAACACGAGCAGTTCGCCCTTGAAGCGCATCAGTCCGCAGGAGTATTCCTTGCCGTCGATAAATCTTTCCACCATCACTTCCTTGTCTTCGCCGAACGCCTTCTCGATGGCTTCCTGCAGGTCTTCAACCTGCTTTACCTTGCTTACGCCTATGCTGGAACCTTCGGCGTTGGGCTTTACGAAACAGGGGAACCCCAGGCGCCTGCCGATTTCCTCCACATCGTATTTCTCGTGGCGGAACAGGCGTACCGAATCGGCTACCCGCACGCCGTGGTGCGCCAATACCGAGTTGCAGAAGAATTTGTGGAAGGTAAGGGCGGAGGTGCAGGCGTTGCAGGTGGTGTAGGGAATGTGCAGCATGTCGAAATAGCTCTGCAACAGGCCGTTTTCGCCCGGCGTGCCGTGAATGTTGATGTAGGCCAGGTCGAAGTGTATGTTCCCGGCTAAGGTAAAGTTGTTGCGGTCCACTTCCTCGGTTCCCCCGTCGGGCGATTTGTAGTACCAGCGGTTGGGTTCGATCACAATCTTAAAAACCCGGTAACGGTCGGTGGGGATGTGCTTCTCTATCGATTCGGCACCCATCACCGAAATAACGCTTTCCTTGGAGTAGCCACCGCACACCAAGGCAATGTTCTTCTTGGTCTTCATTGCGAAAAGAGACTTATTTTCCTTGTTGTTTCATGTATTCGGCAAAAAGACGGGAAACGTACTTGCCCAGCACGTCGAACTCGATGTTCACCGTGCTTCCTGCCTTGATGTTGTGAAAGTTGGTTTCTGCGAACGTGTAGGGAATGATGGCCACCGAGAACAGGCCCGGTTGGGAATCGACCACGGTAAGGCTTACGCCGTTGACGCAGATCGAACCTTTCTCTACCGTAAAGGGAGGCACCTCGCCGTTTTCAACCTTGCCCGGTTCAAAGGTAAAGTGGAACTTCCAGCTGCCGTCTAAGGTCTCCACCTTTTGGCATACGGCGGTCCTGTCCACGTGTCCTTGCACGATATGCCCGTCGAAGCGTCCGTCCATCGGCATGGAGCGCTCTAAGTTCACTTCCGTTCCCACCTGCCAGAAGCGCAGGTCGGTGCGGTTCATGGTTTCGTCCATGGCGGTAACCGTGTATTGCTGCCGTTCGGGAAACAACTTCACCACGGTAAGGCAGACCCCGTTGTGCGCCATGCTCTGGTCTATCTTGAGCTCGTCGGCGATGGGGGTCTGGAGCGTGAAGTGAAAATTGGAACCTTCCTGTTCTATCTTCACCACTTTGGCAGTCTTTTCTACAATGCCTGTAAACATGATATGACGTTTTAGGTGTTGCGTTAAATGCCGGCTTCGCGTACCGACCGTTTAAAAATTTCCATGCCCAGGTCGATTTCCTCGTCCGTGGAGGTGAGCGGCGGGGTGAGTGCCAACGCGGTATGGTTGAACAACAGCCAGAACGTAATGAAACCGTTTGCCATACAGCGTTCCTGCACCTTGGCGGTGGCCTCCTCGCTGCCGAAATGGGCCGCCAAAAATAATCCTTTTCCCGAAACGGAGCGAACTTGCGGCAATTCCTGTAAGTGTCGGCGTATGCGTTGCCCCTTGCTTTCCACCTTAGGCAATACCACCGGGCTCAGGATGAGCCTAAGCGCCGCTAGCGAGGATGCGCAGCTGAGCGGATGGCCGCCGAAGGTGGAGGCGTGCCCCATCAGCGGGTGTTCGTTATTGAGCAGTTCCATCAGTTCGGGGCTGGCGATAAACGCGCCGATGGGCATGCCGCCGCCCATGCCCTTGGCCAGGCAGAGGATGTCGGGCACGACCCCGTAGTGCTCGAACGCGAAGAGTTTGCCCGTGCGTCCGAAACCGCTTTGTATCTCATCGAATATAAGCAGGGTGCCGGTCTGTGTGCAGCGTTCGCGCAGCGCCTGCATGAATCCGGGCGTGGCCTCGCGCATGCCGCCGCCCGACTGTATCACCTCGGCCACCACGCAGCAGGTCTTTTCGGTGATGTTTTCCAGTTGCGCCGTGTTGTTGTATTCCAGCAGAAGGTGTTCGGGCAGCAGCGGGTCGAAACGTTGGCGGATGGGCGGGTTGCCCAACACGCTCATGGCGCCCATCGTGCTGCCGTGGTAGGAGTTCGAGAAAGACACGATCTGGGAACGGTGGTTGTAGAGCCGCGCCAGTTTCATCGCCCCCTCGATGGCTTCCGAGCCCGAATTGAGTAAAAATATCTTCTGCAGCTGCGGGGGCAGGCCGGCGCAAAGCTCCTGTGCCAGGTCGAGCTGGGGCTGCTGGATGAACTCACCATACACCATCACGTGCAGATACTTCTGCATCTGTTCCTCGATGGCCTTCATCACCACGGGGTTACGGTGCCCCACGTTGTTTACGCAGATGCCGGAGATAAAGTCGATGTATTTCTTGCCGGCCTTGTCCCAGAGGTAAATGCCTTCGCCTTTCTCGATGTCTAGGGAGAAAGGTTCGAAATCGGAGGACTGGGCGATGTACTTCTTAAACAGAAAACGGTTCGGATCCTGCATGGAAACGGTTTTTTAAAGTCCTTGCAATCGTTGCGTGAAGTCGGACCAGATGTTCATATAGTCGATATAGGCGTCGTAGGGCGAATCGTAGGGATTCAGGTAGCGTATCGACGGTTTTTCGGTAAAGTATTTGGTGGACATGAACGCCAGGTGTTCCACGCTGGTAAGGAAACGGAAGTCCTTCTGCAGTTCTTCCACGGGGCAGGAGCGCATGGAGGGGCACACCTTTTTCCAGTTGGCGATGACATCGCGTTGAAGTTCGTTGGCGTACAGGAAGGTAAGGTCTTTTTCCTCGTCCATCACCGAGGTGGTGAAGGGCACGTGCAGGGCCGGTCTTTCATCGGGAAGCGCGCACAGTTCCGACAGGGAAACGAAGTCGAAACCCTGGTTCATGATTTCTTGCGGCAGGTGCCTGAAAAACTCGAAGATGCCGCTCTCTTCATCCTGATATTCGCCCAGGGTGGCGTAGTTGCAGTAGAAGTTGACGTGGCTCCCGTCGGGAATCGATTCCTTGTCCTGGGCGGCCAGGCTGGCGAATTCGGGGGCGGTGAGCGAGGTCTTGCCGGCAAAGTGGATGCTTACGCTTTCGCTCAATACTCCGTCGCGCAGGATCAGGTTCAGGTCGCATTCGGGATGTTTGTAGAGCACGTGCGGGCTTTTCCATCCCAGCACCGGCTTGGCGCCTTCGGCCAAAATTCCCTTGTAGCCCATTTCTGCGGCGGTCTTGCCGATTTGGTCGTCGTACAGAAGTTCGGTGCCTGCCAGGATGTCGCTGCATTTGCCGAACACCTCTTTCATGCGCGTGCGGTGGCGTTCCACCTGGGCTTTCCACAGGTTCCTGTCCATCACCGCCAGCGCGCTGCAACTGTCGTCGCCCGCCAGGATCTCCACGTTGGGGCGGGTAAGCAGCTGCTTGAAGTCTTCCAGCAGTTCGGGCGCGTACCACTGCATCTGGTCCACCGCCGTGCCGCTGAACACGAACGAGATCTTGAAACGCTCGCCGTAGCGGTCGCACAGCTCGTGCATCAGGCGGTTCGCCTTATAGTACGAACGTTCCGAAAAACGTTTGAGGATGTATTTGTTGCGGTAGTCGTCGTAGTAGTTGTGCCGTTGCCCGATATCGAAGAAACGGTAGGGACGCAGGTAAAACAACTGATGAACTTTAAAGACAAGGCTGAACGTATTCATAATATCCTTTGTATGTGTTTAAAAGGGACATACCCTTTGGTAAACCCGTTTTATCTTTTCGGCGGCCGAACTCCATTTGAGCGATTTGGCGTCGGCACCTCCCATTTCGGCGAACATCTGCGAGAGGGCGGGGTAGTGCAGCAGCGCGTAGATGGCGTCGGCCATCGCGTCCACGTCCCAGAAATCCACTTTCAGCGCATGGTTCAGGATCTCGGCCACCCCCGACTGCTTGGAAATGACCACCGGCACGTTCGAGCGCATGGCCTCTAAGGGCGAGATGCCGAAAGGTTCCGACACGGACGGCATCACGTACACGCTGCTCATGCCGTACATCCTGTCCACGTCCGCCCCGCGCAGGAAGCCCGTAAAGTGAAAGCGGTTGCCTAAGCCTAATGCCGCGACACGCCGCACGACCGAATGCAGCATGTCGCCCGAACCGGCCATCACGAATTCCACCTCGGGGTCTTTCTCCATTACCAGCCGGGCGGCCTCCACAAAGTATTCGGGGCCTTTCTGATAGGTGACGCGCCCCAGGAAGGTTACGATCTTGCGCTTGGGCTTTTCTTCGGGAATGTTTTTCTCCGCTTCCTGTTTCCTTACGGCGATAAGCCGTTTTCTTGAGGCTTTCCTGGCCCCGGTCTGCACCTGCGGGTCGCTGTCTTTGGGCTCCACGGCGTTATATACGGTGGTTATCTTGCCGGGGTCGATGCCGTAGCGGTTAATCACGATGTCGCGGGTGTAGTTGCTTACGGTGATGATATGGTCGGCCGCCAGCATGCCCTCGCGCTCGATGCCGAACACCACGCTGTTCACGTTGGTGCCGCTGCGGTCGAACTCGGTGGCGTGCACGTGTATCACCAGCGGCTTTCCGGTGGCTTTCTTGGCCGCGATGCCGGCCCGGTAGGTGAGCCAGTCGTGAGCGTGGATCACGTCGAAATCGTGCTGTTGGGCCACCTTTACCGCCACCATCGCGTAGCGGTCAACCTCTTCCATGAGGTTGGCGCGGTACTCGCCCGAAAAGTCGAACTTTTGGTGCATGTAGGCGCCGGCGTCGAACACCGTCTTGCCCTCCTGCACCTTTTTCAGGTCGAGGTATTGGCCGAAACCCGAATAGGGAATAAGGTTGGCGCCCACCTCGATATAGGTGAGGTTATGGAAAAGCTCGCGGTAAATGGGGTTGCAGAGGTTTATCTCCACCTCGGAGGCGTTTACCAGTTGCGCCACCGAAGCGTCTTCGTCGCCGTGCATCTTGGGAGCCACGAAAATCACCTCCACGCCTTGCGCCAGCAGACCCTTGCACATGCCGAAACAGGCCGTGCCCAGACCGCCGCTGATATGGGGAGGAAACTCCCAGCCGAACATCAATACTTTCATGGCAGCTGCTTTTAAGATAACATTTTACGTATGCGGAGCAGTTCTGCCACACTCCATGCCTGGCTGAAAGCCCCTTTGGGCGCGTAGGGAGGATCTGCGTCGTATATTTCGGAAATGGACCCGATTCCGGCTTCCCACAAGGCGGGTTCGAAATTCAGGTACAGCCGTTCGATAAAGGATTTGCCGGCCTCGCCATACACCCGCAGGTAGGCCTGGGCGAAATGGCCGGTGAGCCATACCCATGCCGTGCCCTGGTGGTAGGCGCGGTCGCGTTCTTCCTGAGGGCCTTGATACACCGGGCGGTAGCGCGGGTCGGAAGGGGCAAGCGTGCGCAGTCCCCGCGGGGTCAGCAGGCAGGTCTTTACGGTTTCCACCACCAATTGCCCCACCTTGTCGCTTACGGGCGAGTAGGGCAGCGATACGGCCAGTATCTGGTTGGGGCGGATGCTCCAGTCGGGCGTGCCGTTGTCGATGCAGTCGGCCAGATATCCTTTCTCCTTGCTCCAGAAGTTCGCCTTGAACACCTCGGGGAAATTGTCCATAATCGGCTTCCACCTGGCAACGAAAGCAGGGCGTTTGGCTTCGGAACATTTCTTTTCGCACTCCATGGCGAACATCACCGCGTTGTACCACAGGGCGTTTATCTCTACCGGCATGCCGGCGCGGGGGGTAACGGGATGTCCGTTCACCACGGCGTCCATCCAGGTAAGGGCGTAGCCTTGCTTTCCGGCGTAGATCAGGCCGTCCCGGCTCATGCCGATGCCGAAGCCGTTGCCCTTGGCGTAGCCGTCGATCACCTGCTTTACGGCATCTCCGAACTCGCCCCATACCTGCGCCGCCTTCTTGGTGTGCAGGGCGTATTGCTGCACCGCCCACACGAACCACAGCGGGGCGTCCACCGAGTTGTAGGCGGCCTCTCCGCCGTAGCCGATATTCGGGAAAAGCCCGTTGGAAAGGTCTTTAACCATACTGCGCAGCACCTCGCCCATCAGTTTGGTGTTGCCCGTGCAGAGCGTAAGGCCGGGCAGGGAAATAAAGGTGTCGCGCCCCCAGGAACCGAACCATGGGTAACCGGCCGTAACCTGACGGCGGTCTTCCTTCTTTACGATAAAGCTGCGGGCGGCGGCCTTGAGGCTGCTGTCCATGCCCTCGTGGGGCGGCAGTTTTTCCACGGCTTCCTCGAACAGGGCGGCCGCCTTGGCCGGATCCGCCAGAGGGCTCGTGCCCACGCTTACATACACCGGTTCGTGCAGGGGCAGGGACACATGGAAGTGGCCGGGAGTGAAGAGGTCTTCGTGGCAGGGATAGCCTCGCTGTTCTTCCTCGCTGTATTTTACGTTCTTGTACCAGTCGGGCCGGTCGGAGAACCCGCATTCTTTCGAGAACTGTATGCACAGATCCGAAAAACCGGGGTAAAGCCTGCATTTTATGCCGTGCTGCACATATTGCACCTGGGTGCAGGCGGCCTCGTTCCGCACGGTGAGCTCGTGCGCGTCGCGGAACGCCAGGAATGGCCGTATGTCCATAAAGGTTTCCGAATGGGCTTCCTCCAGGGTGTATTTGAGCAGCAGACGGTTCTTGGAAGGGTGCATCAGCAGTTCCTTGCGCAATACCGCGCCGCCTATATGATAGGTCCAGACCGGATGGGTCCTGTATTCGAAACGCTCGGCGTATTTATGGCCTTTGGGGAAGAACACGTCGCCGGCGTATTTCTGCACGCCCAGATGGAATTCGCGCCCGTGTTGCGACAGGGTCTCCTCCACGCAGGAGAGCAGCACGAAATTGTCTTGGTTCAACTTGGGTTGCGGGCAAACGAACAATCCGTGATACTTGCGGCAGTTGCAGCCGGCAAGGGTGGTGGAGGCATAGCTTCCGTTCTCCGACACGCAGATAAACTCCTTTTGCAGCGACAATTCTAAGTTGGAAAGGCTGTTTTTATCTAATCTGAACACGTTGAATGGTTTATGTGATAACCTGGTTAAACTAACAAATGTACGGAAAAAAACGATTGGAACGGCAATCTGCTTCGCCGAAAACCTCGGGGCACTTGGTCACGTACAGAAGTATGCTCCCGCGTGCCCCTCCGGTCTTCGGCTCGCATCTCACCATTCCAATCGTTTTTTAGGGTAGAATGGGTTTGAACGGCAATCTGCTTCGCTGAACTTACTGCCGGCATCCCTCTATCTGAAGAAAAGAGTGTTATGGATGGTCAAATGCGAGCCGGGAGCCCTATGGGATGCGCGGGAGCGTACGAAAGTACGTGACCAAGCTCCCTTAGGGCTCCCGGCGAAGCAGTTGGCAGTCCAGAACGCTTTTTTTGTACCTTTGCCCCTTATGGCGTACAGGATACCGGAAGAGACCAAACGGGCTATTATCGAGGCCGCCCGCATCGACGAGGTGGTGGGCGAGTTCGTTTCGCTTAAGAAGCGCGGGGCGAACTATCTGGGCCTGTGTCCTTTCCATCAGGAAAAAACGCCTTCGTTCATCGTGTCGCCCGCCAAGGGTATCTTTAAGTGTTTCGGCTGCGGAAAAGGGGGCGATTCGGTAAGCTTCCTCATGGAACACGAGCATTTCGACTATGTGGAGGCGCTCCGCTACCTGGCGCAGAAATACAATATAGAAATCAAGGCGCAGGAACTCACGCCCGAACAGGCCAAGGCCGAGAACGACCGGGAATCGCTCTACCACGTTACCCAGCACGCCGCCGAATATTTCGTGAAGAACCTTTGGGAAAGCGAGCAGGGGCGCACAATCGGGCTTTCGTATTTCCGCGAACGCCGCTTTACCGACGCCATCATCAAGCAGTTCCAGTTGGGCTATTGCACCGACAGCTGGGATGCCTTTACGCAGGAGGCCTTGAAGGCCGGCTACGACAAGAAGTTTCTGGTGCAGAGCGGGCTTACCATCGAGAAAGAGGAAAACGGCAAACTCTACGACCGCTTCCGGGGCAGGGTCATCTTTCCCATACACAGCCTTTCGGGGCGTGTGCTGGGTTTCGGGGGGCGCATCCTTACAAGCGACAAGACCAAGGCCAAGTACGTAAACTCGCCCGAATCGGACATCTATCACAAGAGCAACGTTCTGTACGCCATTCCGTTCGCCAAGCGCGAGATCGTGGCGCAAGACATGGCCTATATGGTGGAGGGGTATGCCGACGTCATCTCCATGCACCAGGCGGGCATCACCAATGTGGTGGCCTCTTCCGGCACCTCGCTCACCGAAGACCAGATAAAGCTTATCTCGCACTTCACCAAGAACCTGACCCTGCTCTACGACGGAGACCCGGCTGGTATCAAGGCCTCGTTGCGCGGCATCGACATGGTGCTGGCCAAAGACATGAACGTGCGCGTGGTTCTGCTGCCCGACGGTCAGGATCCCGACGACTACGCCCGCACCCATTCCACCGACGAGATACAGGAATACCTGAAGGCGAACGCGGTCGATTTCATTACCTTCAAGACCCGCCTGTTGCTGGCCGACGTGGGCAACGACCCCATCCGGCGCGCCGAACTGATTGACAACATCCTCACCAGCATTTCGGTGATTCCCGATGAGATAAAACGCGCCGTGTATATACAGGAATGCAGCCGTTTGCTCGGTATCGCCGAGGCCGACCTGTATCAGAAGCTGAACCGCATTTTCCGCAGCGACTTCCAGAAGCAGCATACCAGACAGGAGGCCGAACAGCTGCCCGAACTTCCGCCCCAGGCCAAGAGCGAGGAGGATGTGCGCGAATCGGAGGCGCAGGCCCTGCAGCAGACTCTGGAACGCGAGTTGATGCGGCTGCTGGTGAACTACGGACGTTCGAACACGCGTCAGACCTATCTGAACGCCGAGGGCAAGGAAGAAAAACAGGTGCTGCCCGTGTGCGCCTATATCGTGATGGAGCTGCAGCAAGACGAACTTTCGTTCGACGACCCGCTCAAGAACCGTCTTTTCTCTATATTTGCGGGTTCTTACGACCGGGGGGAGATCCCCGCCGCCGAAGACCTGCTCTTGAGCGAGGAACCCGACCTGCGCGCCCTGGTGGCCGATTTGTCGGCCACCCGCTTCGAGATAAGCAAGGTTTGGGAAAGCAAGAACATCTACGTGCACACCGAACAGAACCACGGGCCGGTGCTGGACGCGGCCGTGCTGCAGGCCGTGCAGGGCTTCCGCCTGAAGCGCGTCAAGGACATGATCGAGAAGGTGGCCGCACGTATCAAGGAAACGCAAGACGAGGCGGAGCTGATGGCTCTGCTTACCAAAAAACAAAACCTGGACCGGGTAAAGGGTATGCTTTCGGGCATGCTCCGCCGCGTGGTCTGCTGATGTATGCGACACAAGTTAGTAATAGACATAGGCAATACGGTTACCAAACTGGGCGTGTTCGACGGCAAGCGCCTGCTTTGCACCCAGTGGCACGAAGCCATCACCCCCCCCGATATCGAGAGCGTACGCCGGAAATATCCCGAACTGGACGCGGCCATCGTGTGCACGGTGGCGCGGGAACCGGTGTTCCTGGCCAAGTCGCTCGCCAATTTCCCGTATTTCATCGACTGGCAGTCGTACCGTCCCGACCTGAAGATTCCGGTAACGCTCAACTATAGGAATCCCGAAACGCTGGGGCGCGACCGTATCGCGGTGGCTTCCGCGGTGGCATCCCTCTATCCGGGGCAGAACGTGCTCTGCATCGTGTTCGGTTCCTGCGTCACCTATAATGTGGTGGACGAACACGCCTGCTTTCTGGGCGGGGCCATCTCGCCGGGACTGAACATGCGCCTGCGGGCCATGCACCGCTTTACCGAGGCCTTGCCCTTGGTGGATATCCGCCAGGAGCGCGACACCGAGTTTCTGGACAACACGCAGACCGCCCTCTACAGCGGGGCGCTGGAAGGCCTCCGCTACGAGGTGCAGGGCTATGTGGAACGCTACAGGAAACGCTTTCCCGACCTTACGGTCGTGCTTACGGGAGGGAACGCCGGCTATTTTGAAAAGTCCTTTAATTATCGGATATTTGCCCACCAAAATTTGGTCCTGCGTGGCCTCAACGAAATTTTAGACTTGAATGGCAGCTAATAAGGCAAGCATCCTGAAAGCCCTCTTTACGGCGGCTTTGTGTCTTTCGATGGGTTTGCCGTTGTCTTTGCGTGCACAGACCGGGCTGCTGTCTCCCTATTCCGCTTTCGGGGCGGGAACCATACAACCTTATCTGAACGTGCGCAATATGTCGATGGGTGGCATCGCCGTCGGGCTGTCGGCGCCGGGCGACATGAATCCGTTCAATCCGGCATCCTACCGCACGGGCGTGGATACCCTGAGTGTGCGTTTTGATATAGGCTTCAATTTGGGAATGAATAAGTTGGGGCAGAAGTTAGACGGAAAGGACCTCTACAACCAGAGCACCTCGGGTGGGCTGAGCAACCTCGAGTTCTATTTTCCGGTATGCAAATGGTACAAGATGGCCATTTTCCTGCTGCCGGTCACCGATATGAATTACCGTTCCTCCTCGTTTTCCGATTCCATTCCCCATATCGGGCATACGCAGTTGCTGCACAGCGGCGACGGCGGGCTTTCCAAGGTGGGCTGGGGGCATGCCTTCGGCTGGGGGCCCGTTTCGGTAGGGGTGAACCTCGCCTATATGTTCGGCAAGCTGGAGCAGGACGCCACGCTCTCTTACTTAGACGACAGCCTGGCCTCCTATGCGGGAAAGGCCAAATTCTATACGGAAACCAAACTCAACGGCTTCTCCGCCGATCTGGGCATCACCTATGCCGCCCGGGTGCATAAGGACAATTACCTTACCGTGGGCGCCACCTATAGTTTCGCCACCACGCTGTACGGCAAGCGTACCACGATGGCGCAGGGCGTATTTTCCTCCAATACCGACACGGCCTTTTTGCCCGCCGCCGCGCAGAAGGGCAAGGTGGTATTCCCCTCCTCGGTACGGGCGGGCATTTCGTACGAAAAACGGGGGCAGTACGTGGTCGGCATGGATTTTGCATACACGTGGTGGAAGGATTTCAAGGACTACGGAAAGACCTACGGTTATTTCGAGAACACCTTTTCGGTAAATGTGGGGGCGGAACTTAAGAACGACCCGCAGGCGGTTTCCAAGGCAAGGAAAGTGGCCTACCGGATAGGCGGTTTTTACCAGCAGCAGTGCGTTTCCTACGACGGACACCGGCTGCAGTCGTTCGGAATAAGCATAGGGGTGGGCATACCGGTGCGTAAGTCGCGCTCACTCATCAACATAGGGCTGCAATACGGCAAGACGGGTTCACTGAACTTAGGGCAGATACGCGAGGATTACATGCGTATCGGCGTAAGTTTCTCGTCGGTGGAAACCTGGTTCATAAAGCCCAAATACGATTAACCGCAAATAACAAAAGGAGATAAATAACCATGAAAAAGATTTTTGTTGTAGCATTGGCCTTGGTTTGCGCTTCGTCCGTGCATGCGCAAAAATACGGGGCGAACCCCGAAGACAGTATCAGCTGCCTTCAGAACCTGTCGGTCTATCAGGAGTTCTTCAAGCAGAAAAACTATACCGATGCCTACGGGGCCTGGAAAAAGGTGCTGGAACTGTGTCCCACCTCGTCCAAGAATAACTTCATCCGCGGCAATACCATCCTCAAGAACATGATTGCCAAAGAAAAGGATGCCACCTTGCGGGCTCAGTACATCGATGAGCTTGTGAACCTCTGGGACCTGCGCCGTCAGTATTTCGGCGAAACCGGCTTCTGTCTGGGCATGAAGGCCGCCGACATGCGCACATACCGCCCCAAGAACATCAAGGAATATCTGGAAGTCTATAACCAGGCTATGGAATATGTGGAAGAATCGGCCAAGGTAAAGAACTTCGAGAACATTCCCGAAATGTATTTCGGCGCGTGCTGCGATGCGTTCAAGGCCGGTCTGATGGATAAGGAAGCCTTGATCAACGCCTACGACCAGGCCTCCACCGCCTTGGAAACCATCGCGAAGTTGAACCCGTCGAACGACAAGATTTCCGAACGCGAGAACGGCCTGAACGCGCTGTTCGAACCCTATGCCGCCTGTCAGGACCTTATTCCCATCTATACCAAGAAGTTCGAGACTTCGGCTTCGGATGTGAACTTCCTTAAGAAAGCCACCCGGATGCTGAACCTGCGTTCCTGTACCGACTCGGAGATCTTCTTCAACATGACCGAGGCCCTCTATGGGCTGGAACCTACGCCGCAAAGCGCCTATATGATGGCCAAGATGTGCTATTCGAAGGGCGACCAGGCCAAGGCGGTCGCCTACCTTACGGCCGATGTGATCGACCAGCTGGAATCCGAATCCGACAAGGAGAACGCCTACCTGCTCTTGGGAGACGCCTATATGAAGCTGAATCGCTTCGGCGAAGCCCGCAACGCCTGCAACAAGGCTTTGGAAATCAATGCGGCCAGCGGCAAGGCCTATATGTTGCTGGGTATGGTTTACGCCGCCGGTGCCGGCAACTGCAAGGGCGACGGAACGCCGGTTGCCGCCCGCGCTCCCTACTGGGCCGCCGTGGATATGTTCGTGAAGGCCCGCAATGTGGATCCCTCGCTGGCCGAGACCGTGGGCAAGCTGGTATCAACCTATTCGGCGCACTTCCCCTCGGCCGACGACTTGTTCACCTACGGCCTCAAGGAAGGCGACACCTACACGATTTCCTGCTGGTTTAGCCATACCACCACCATCCGCGCCAGCCGGTAGGCATTATGGAAAAAACGATGAATAAGGGTCTTTCAATCATTTTGATGGGGCTGACCGCCGCTTTCCTGCTTTGCTCGTGTCAAGGCAGGAAAGCGGTCTTTATGCCTTTCGACGATATTTCGACCGCGCCCGGACAGACGGTGTACGGTTCCAATACCCTGGCCACCGAGGCGGGCAAGGCGCAGGTGTTTATGGAATATCCGGTAATGAGCAACTATACGGGCGAGGAGGCGGATACAGAGCCGCATCAGGTATTTCCCAAGGGCATAAAATCCACCTTCTTTAACGAGGACGGCAACACGGTGGATGTGCTCATGTTCGCCGATTCGGCCATTAACCTGCAGGAAAAGAAGTTGATGAAGTTTTTCGGTAACGTGCAGGTGTATGACTACCGTTCGCTCGACACCATTTATACCGAGGCCTTGTTCTGGAACCAGCAGACCAAGAAGATCTACTCGGATGTGGCGGTGCGCAAGGTAAGTCCGGGACTGGTGCTGGAGGGCGACGGTTTCGACTCCGACGAGCGGATGGAAAACGTGGTTCTGCGGCGTCCGAGAGGGGTTATCCGTTGATAAAAAAAATTTGTTATTCGCGATAAGGGTTTTATATTTGCAGCACGAAACCTTGCAGTTTTGGGTATGATGAAAAAACGGTTCCACATACTTCTGTTGCCGCTTTTTTTTCTGATGGGCGGTCTTTCCTGCGTGCAGGCGCAAAGTTCGTATATTGACCTGACGCTGGTAAGTTCCGCCGACTACAACAAACCCTTGGCCAATTTTTCGCACGACGTTTTCGAACAGGCTTTCTGCGTGGCTTCTTCCGATGGCGAGACGGTGTATGAGCCCGATCTTGAAAAAGCCTTGGTGCTGTTCGTCTCGCTGCTCGAACCGCAGCAGTCGTTCATTATCCAGCACGAACCCACCTATTATTTTGTATTCCAATACAATAAGGAGCGCGACAGTTATATCGTGATGAACAACAGTATCGGGGAGAAGAACGAAGCCATTTTCGCCGATACGGTGGAGGAGGCGCGCGAGGAAATGCTCAAGCTCTTGCGGGTGTTCTATTCGAATACGCCCGTTTTCAACGTTACCGAGTACCGGTATTAAATCCGTTTACGGTCTTTTTTTCAACAGTCTGAGGTTGGAAAATATCTTTTAGTGTCCGCACGAAGGTTCTCTTTTTGCCTAAATTCGCGCAATCTGAATTATTGTGTACTTATGGGCAGGATTTTGGCCATCGATTATGGAAGGAAACGTTGCGGCATTGCCGTAAGCGACCCTTTGCGCATTATCGCCACCGGCTTGCAGACCGTGCCCACCGCTGAGTTGTGGGGTTTCCTGAAAGAATACATGATCAGGGAGGCGGTGGATTGCGTGGTGGTGGGCGAACCCCGTCAGATGGACTACACGCCCTCCGAGAGCGAGCGTTTTATCACGCCTTTCGTGAACCGTTTCCGGAAAGCCTATCCGCAGATACCCTTGGAAAGGGTCGATGAACGTTTTACCTCCCGTATCGCCCAGCGTTCCATCCTCGAGATGGGCGCCAGGAAAAAACAGCGTCAGGACAAGGCCACGGTGGATATGGTGAGCGCCACGCTGATATTACAAACCTATATGCAATTCAAAGAATCATGATATATCCCATTGTTGCTTACGGAGACCCGGTGCTCCGTCGTCAGGCCGAAGAGATAGGCCTCGATTATCCCGGCTTGGAAACCTTGGTGGAAGATATGTTCCAGACCATGGAGGAAGCCAACGGGGTGGGGCTTGCCGCGCCGCAGATAGGGCTTTCGATAAGACTGATCGTGGTGGACGCCACGCCTTTTGCCGAAGAAGACCCCAAGGCCGCCGGTTTCAGAAAGGCCTTGATCAATCCCGACATCTACGAGGAAGATGGTGAGAAATGGGCGTTCAACGAGGGCTGCCTGAGCTTTCCGGGCGTGCACGAAGACGTGGAACGCCATGCCCGCATCAAGATCCGTTATATGGACTTGAAGGGCGAGCTTCACGACGAGACCCACGACGGCTATGTGGCGCGCGTGCTGCAGCACGAGTGCGACCACCTGAACGGAAAGGTGTTTGTTGACCGCCTCAACGCCTTGCGCAAGACGATGTTGCGCCGCAAGCTGGACAACATAGCCAAAGGCGCGGTCTCGCACGATTACAAGATGAAGTTTTCCGTTAAACCCAAACATCGGTAGCCTTATGAACAAGAAGAAGTTAGTGTTGGGTTGCCTGTGCCTGGGACTGTGTGCCTGGGGTGAGGCGCAGAACACGGCGCGTTACGACGAGCCCGAACAGGGATTTTACGATGCGGTGCGTCTGTACGAGAACGCCAAGTACGGTGCGGCCAAACGGGCGTTCGGGGTGGTTCAGCGGCGTATCGACCCGGTGGAAAACACCTATTTCGTATCGGAAGCCATGTATTACCGCGCCATGTGCGACGTGCTGCTGTTTCACAAGAACGGAGCCTCGGCCCTGCGCGATTTCGTGGAGGCCTATCCCAACAGCAACCGTGTCAACACCGCCTACCTGCAGTTGGCCAATTTCGAGTACGACTACAAACGCTATACCTCGGCCTATAACTACTTCAAGATGGTGGATCCGGTGGAGGCAAGCCTTAAGGGCGAGGAAGCCGACCGCTATTATTTCCGCAGCGGCTACGCGGCTTTCGTGCAGAAGAAATATGCGGAGGCCAAGCTGGCCTTCGCCCAGCTCAAGGACCGCGAGAACCGCTATCAGGTGGTGGCCACCTATTATTACGCCTACATCCTTTACACCGAAGGCATGTACATGAATGCCTTGGAGGCCTTCAACATGATAGCCGACGACCCCACGTTCTCCGCCATCGTGCCGCTGTTCCAGCTGCAGTGCCACCATGCCCTGGGCGACAGCAGGAAGGTGTTGGAAACGGGGCCGGAACTGATGGAGAACGCGCGCAATCCGCAGCGGGCTGCCGAGATAGGCCGCTTGCTGGGCGAGGCGTATTATAAGGAAGGCCGTTATGCGGAAGCCTTGCCCTATATGGTGTCGTTCTTTAAGAATTCGTCGGTGGTGCCCGATGCTGCGGGCCGGTTTATCCTGGGCTATTGTTACTACAAGAACCATTATTACGATTCGGCGGCCTATCATTTTCAGGGAGTGCTGCCCTTGAATCCAGACGATGCCTTGAGGCAGACCGCCTTGTATCATCTGGCGTACTGCTACGCGATGCAGGGCAACAAGAAGTTCGCCATGAACGCCTTTGCCGACGTGGCCAAGATCCGCGGCCAGAACGAGGTGATGCGCGAGGACGCCATGTACCATCAGGCGCAACTGGCCTACGAGCTGGGCTTGACCCCTTATCACGAATCCGTCAAGGTGTTGGAGGATTTTCTGGAAGCTTATCCGCAATCGCCCTACAACAAACGCATCTATTCGTATCTGGTAAGTATCTACATGACCACCAAGAACTATGACATGGCCTTGGCCTCGCTCGAAAAGATACCGCAGCATACGCCGCAGTTAAAGGAGGCCGGGCAGCGGCTGCTGTTCAACAAGGGTGTGGAATCGTTCAAGCGCAAGGCCTACGGCACGGCGCTGTCGTTTTTTGAACGTTGCGTGGCCAACGGCTACGACGAAGGCCTGACGGCGCGCGCCAGTTTCTGGCAGGGCGAATGTCAGTTCGTTGCGGGCAACTATGCCACGGCACAGAAGGCCTACGAACGCTTTGTCAAGGCTTCGGGTGCGCAGCGTCAGCCCGAATACGCGCAGGCGCTCTACAACCTGGGCTATACGGCCATGGAGATGGTGAACTATCCCTTGGCCATACGTTATTTCGAGGATTTTCTGAAACGCCCCGCCACCCTGGACGATGCCGCCTTGGTGGCCGACGCCTACGGGCGCTTGGGCGACTGCCGCTATATGCAGGAAGAATACGAGGCGGCGGTGAACGCCTATACCTCGGCCTTGCAGCAGGGTTACAAGCCCGCCGATTACGCCTACCTGCAGATTGCCCTCTGCCAAGGGGCGCGCGGCCTGTATGCCTCGAAGGCGGAATACCTGCAGAAGATGACCGAACAGTTCTCCCAATCGCCCTATATGCCGCGCGTTTACAGCGAACTGGCATCTACCTGCATGATGTTGAACGATGCCGACAAGGCATTGCTGTATTACGGCCGCTTGCGCGACCGTTACCCGCGTTCCCCGCAGGCGCTTTCGGCCTGGTCGAAGATGGGGCTTATCTATTTTAACCGGGGCGAGAACGAAGAGGCCCTGCGGTGCTTCAAGCACGTGGCCGAGCGCAATCCTTCCACGGAAGAGGGGCGGCAGGCCTTGGTGAGCATCCGTAACATCTATATGTCGATGAATCAGATCGACAAGTTTTTCGCCTATGTGAACAGGTTGCCCAACATCAAGATCAACGAGGCCGAGCAGGATTCGCTTACCTATATGGCCGCTGAGAACTTTTTGCTGGAAGAAGACTACGTGCAGGCGTTCAACGGGTTCAAGAAATATACGGAATCCTATCCGGAGGGCTTGTTCGCGGTGGAGGCCTGGCGGAATGCCGCCCTTTGCGCCGAAAGGAACAACGACCGCGAAAACCTGAAGGCCGCCTACATCAAGATCTCGCAACTGCCGGTGCCCGATGCCGAGGAAGCCACCCGCAAGCTGGCGGATATGTGTTATGCCGACAAGGAATACAAACCGGCCTTGGGCTATTACCGCAAGCTCAAGGAAACGGCAACCGAACAGGCGCAGACCGTGGCCGCCAAGGTGGGCGAGATGCGCTGCCTGCGGATATTGGGCATGGGCAAGGATGCGGTGGAATCGGCCCTGGACGTGATACGCCAGTACGGGGTATCGGAACAGGAGATCGAGGAGGCCCGTTACCTGATTGCCCAGACCGCTCCGGCTATCGGCGAGAACGAACTGGCCATGCAGCAGTACGAAGTGCTGGCCAAATCGCAGAATACCGATTATGCATCGCTGGCACGCTATGCCTTGCTGGAACAGCGCGTAAAGGCGGGGCTGTACGACGAGGCCGAGCGCATGATTTTCGACTACATCAGCCAATCGTCCATGAACGAATACTATCTGGTGAAGACCTATCTGCTGTGGGCGGACATCTACTATCAGAAAGGCAATATCCTGCAGGCCAAGCAGACCCTGCAGAGCATTATCGACAACTACGAGGGCGACGACCTGAAAGACCTCGCCTCGCAGAAAATGGAGATGATCCTGCAGCGGGAAAGCGCCGAGCTGGAAAGCGAGCAGGAATTCCGTTCCTCGCGCTACGAAGAGCCGGAAGAAATCGTATTGCCTGCCATGTAAGCGGGGCTTGAACCAAGAAAAGGAAAGGTACAATGAAAATAAAATCCATATTGATCGCCGGTGTCTTTGGAAGCCTGTGTATGGTTCCGGTTCAGGCGCAGGACAACGGCAAAACGCAGAACGGCTATAACGAGAACGTGGTGGTGACCGCCCCCTACCAACCGGAATTGGGAGCGGTGGAAAAGCCGGTGTTCATGCCGCGGACCGCCGATACCTCCATATTGGTGCCGCCTTCCGACATCCAGATTATCTCCCGTCCGTTCGCCACCGTGTATCCCACCGAAAACATCAAGCCGGCCAAGGTGTTGGGCGAACCGATTCCCAAATTGTTCAACAACAGCGTCAAGGTGGGCTTCGGTAACCATCTCTCGCCTTTGGTGGACGCCAATTTCGCCATGGGGCGCAACCGTAAATACGAGGTGGCGGCCGCCTACCGGCATCATTCCGCCTACGGCAAGATAAAGAAATACAGCAGCGTAAAGACTAACCATTCGCTTAACGAGGCCGATGTGGTGGGTCGTCTTTTCGGCGAGAAGTTCAATACGGCACTGGAAATCATGTACGGCCAGAAGGCGGTGAACTGTTACGGAATCAACGATTCGGCGAGAAAGGAAGACGCGGCGATCATAGAAAGCATCAAGGGGAGCAATGACGTGGGGGGAATGCCGAACAACAGCGCGGCGAACAATCCGAAACGCTGGTTCCAGAACGCGCGCGGCATACTTACCTTTACCGACAATGCCTCCGCCTACAACGACTTGCGCTTCGACGCCAAGGCTGATTACAACCTGAACCTTACCAACTGGCGTTCCATTGAGAATACGGTTATTCTCGACGGGGGCGTTTCGAAAGTGGTGGTCGAGAACCGGCGTTCGGCCGATATGTTCAGCATAGGCGGCCGTTTCCGTTTCGAAGACAATATGTACCGCGACGGAATCAACGACAGTTATTGGTATGGCGTGAACAACGAGAAATTTCACAAGGGAAACGTATTGCGCAACGCCTATCATGTAAATTTTCAGCCGACCATCCGCTTTAAGTACGAATTTGTGGAATTGAATGCCGACTTGGTGTTCCATATTTACGGGCATGGCGGGGGCGACGGCGTGGAGAAAGGCGCCAGATTCCAGTTCAATCCGGTGGTGGACTTGAAACTGCATATCATTCCGCGCGCGTTCACCTTCTTTATCGGAACGGGAGGCGGCGTGGAACGCAACACGGTGGACAGGATTTCGGCAACCAATCCCTTCCTGCATCCCTTGATGTACGGCGATTTGAAGTTTACGCGCGATAAATTCAACGCCTACGCCGGCTTGAGTGGGAATTTCAGCCGCCATATCGACTACAAACTGCAGGTTTCGGCCCATTTTATGGAAGATGTGCTGAGTTTCGACTATTACCGCTACGATTACGGTGCCCGTTTCAATTTTTACGGATACAATGATTTTACACCGCTATACAGCGGGAAAGTGTTCAACCTCAAGCTGCGCGGCGACTTGAATTTCCTTTGGAGCGAGAAGATTCTGGCACACGTGGATGCCGAATACTCGCATTACAGCAAGAAACTCTACTATATGCCCGAATTTACCGCACACCTGGATTTCCGCTACAATATCGTGAACCGGGTGTGGGTATATACCACGATGAAGGGCTACACCAACATGAAGGCGAGGGACAGGAAAGGCCGCGAAGTTACGCTCAAGGGCTGCTTCGACTGGAGCATAGGCGCCGAGTACCGCTTTATCAAGCGTATGACGGCCTTCGTGGATTTGAACAACCTGATATCCCAACGCTATTTCCGGTGGTATGACGTGCCTTCGTACCGCTTTAACTTTATGGTGGGCCTAAGCATCGACTTTTAGCCATGGAATTGGTTCACGGACTGGAAAACTGGAAGCCGGTTAAGAATCCGGTGGTTACCGTGGGTTCTTTCGACGGGGTACATGCGGCGCACAAGTGCATTATCGGTTTGCTCAAGCACGAAGCGGAACTGATACGGGGCAACAGCGTGCTGATAACATTCTCGCCCCATCCGCGTCTGGTGCTGCATTCGTTCGATGCCTACGCGCAGCGTTTCGGCTTGCTTTCCACCGATGCCGAGAAAACGGAACTGCTGGCCAAGGCCGGCCTGGACGTGCTGGTGATGGTGCGTTTCGACGAGGAATTCTCCAAGATTCCGTATTCCGGTTTTATTGAGAAGATTCTGGTGGAAAAAATAGGCGTGAAGAAGATGGTGGTGGGCTACAACCACAACTTCGGGCATAACCGGGAAGGCAGTTACGAGCAGATGCTCGATTACGGCAGGCGTTACGGTTTCGCGGTGGACCGCTTTCCGGAACAGGTGGTGCAGAAACAGCACGTAAGCTCGACCCGCATCCGCCAGTTGCTGGAGGACGGCAACGTGGCGCAGGCCAACGAACTGTTGGGCTATGCCTACGGTCTGTCGGGCGTATATCGGAACGGTGCCTGCCTGGTGTCGGACCCTCATAAGCTCTTGCCCGGCGCCGGCTCCTACCTGGTGAAGGTCAAGAACGGGGCGAAGTTCAATTTTACGGTGGCGCAGTTAGACGAACGTCTGGCGCTTCCCGACCTGCATACCTTGGCCGAGGGTGAGGAAATCCGTTTGAGTTTTATAAAACGTTTGCATCTTTACGCGTGATGTTACAGGAAAACTACAGAAAAGTGGCCGCCACGATCAAACCGGGCGTGCGCCTGGTGGCGGTATCGAAGTACAAGACCGTAGAAGAAATAAAGGCAGTGTACGATGCGGGGCAGCGTGTGTTCGGCGAGAACAAGGCGCAGGAAATGCGCGCCAAGCACGAGGTGTTGCCCTCCGATATCGAATGGCATTTTATCGGGCATCTGCAACGCAACAAGATAAAGTACATCATCGGCTATGTGAGCCTGATCCACAGCATCGACAGCCTGGAATTATTGGAAGACGTGAACAAGGCGGCCGCCAAGGAGAACCGCGTGGTGCCCTGTCTCTTGCAGTTCCATATAGCCGAAGAGGAGACCAAGTTCGGGCTGAACCTTGCTGAATCCAGAGCCTTGCTGGAATCACCGCAATACAAGGCCATGCGGAATGTGCGTATAGACGGGGTGATGGGCATGGCCACCTTTACCGACAGCAAGGAGCAGGTGCGCCGCGAGTTCGCCTCGCTTCGGAATATCTTCCAGACCTTACAGGCCGGCTATTTTGCAGGAGAGGAGCATTTCAGGGAAATATCGATGGGCATGTCGGACGACTACCCGGTCGCGATGGAGGAGGGCAGTACCCTGGTGCGTATCGGCAGCTCCATTTTCGGCGCGCGCGACTACAGCCTTAAACTCTATTAGGCTTTTGCCGGGGCCAGCAGCATGTTGCAAAGTATATACAGAATCCTTGAACCCACGTTCCCGTCCCATTCATCGGCAGGGTCGGCGGGGTTCGGGGCTACCTCGCAGAGGTCGAAGCCTATGATCTGTTTTCCGCTTTTCCGCAACAGAGACAGCAGATAGCGCGCCTGGGAAAATTCCAGTCCACCCGGCACCGGCGTTCCCGTATGCGGGCAGAGCGCGGGCTGAAGGGCGTCGATATCGAAACTTACATAGACCTTGGCGGGCAGGGCGTCGATGACTTCCCGGCAGATATCGTTCCAGGTGTAGCCTTCGAAAAGCCTTTTCTGCACCTCCATATCCGAAAACTGACGTATCCGGCCGTTCGATTCCTTTACCAGGTTCTGTTCGCTTCGGCATACGTCCCGGATGCCTAACTGAACCAGTTTTTCCACACAAGGCAGCTGCAGGGCGTTGTGCATGATGGAGGCGTGCGAGTACGTAAAGCCTTCGTAGGCATTGCGCAAGTCGGCGTGGGCGTCTAAATGCAGGATGCCGAACGCGCCGTGTCTCTCGCCCAAGGCGCGCATCAATCCCAGGGGGGAACTGTGGTCGCCGCCTACCACGCCCACGTGCTTGCCCTGCGCCAACAGTGCGGAGGCCGTGTCGTGCAGCCAATCGTTTACGGATGCGCTGCCGGCGTTTACCTCGGCCAGTTCTTCGGGCGTGTTTTCCTCGCCCTGTTCGATTACTTTTTCCGCCAAGGGGCGTAACTGTGCCGAGCGTTCCGCGATCTTTTCGGATTCGGAAAAATCCAGGGTCCCGATGCCGAGTCTGTAGGCGTCGGGTATCTCGAAATCGTAGAAGTCCAATTGCAGGGAGGCCTGGCGTATGGCCTGCGGGCCTTGTGCCGCCCCGGGGCGGTAGGAGGTGGTGACGTCCCAAGGCACGGAAACCAATATCAGCTTGGCTTCCTGCTGCGTGTAGGGAAAACCGAAATAGTTGCCGTTGGGCGAAAGCGGAGCTTCCGGGTCGAAATCGGTCGCCATGTTACAGTATTTTAAGTTCGGTGCGGCGGTTCTTCGCGCGGCCTTCCTCGCTTTGGTTGTCGGCCACGGGCTTGTCGAATCCGTAGCCCACCGCCACGATGCGCGCGGGGTCTATACCTTTGTTTGTCAGGTAGTCGGCCACGGCCTTGGCGCGGTTTTCAGACAATGTCTTGTTGTATTGCGCCGAGCCCACGTTGTCGGTGTGGCCGCTTATCTCGATGCGTACGCCCGGGTTCTGCGCCAGGAAAAGGAAAAGGCGTTCCAGTTCGCCGGTCGAGGATTTCTCGAGTTGGTATTTATCCGTTTGGTAGAAGATGTTCTCCAGCACGATATGGGTCCCCTTCTCGATGGGCTGCAGCCATATCTCCTTTTCCATGGGTTTGGAAGCGTTGCCGTAGTCGAGGGCGATGTGTTCGGAATGGAACAGGTAGCCGCTGCAGGAAACGTTGAGCGCGAAAGGCTCGTCCACCGGCAGGCAGACCAGGAATTCGCCTGTCTTGGCCGTGGCGGTGGAGGAAACGCGGGTGATGCCGGTCTTAAGGCTGATCAGCTCGAAGTGGGCGGCCAAGGGCGTGTGGGTCTTGGCGTCGGCCACGAAGCCGCGCATGAACGAGACCGTGGTGGGGCGCGCCTGTTCGTAGAGGGGAAACGAATAGATGTCTTTCTTGCCGAAACCGCCCAGGTTGTCGCTGCTGAAATAGGCGGTGTCCCCCCTGGCGTTCACGCTCAGGGTTGTTTCGTCGGCGCTGGTGTTGATGGGGTAGCCTAAGTTCTGCGGAGCCGACCAGTTGCCGTTGCTGTCCATGCGGCTCACGAACAGGTCCATGCCGCCCATGCCTCCGTGTCCGTTGGAGGCGAAGTAGAGCGTTTTTCCGTCGGGATGCAGGAAGGGCGAGTTCTCGTCGCCGGAGGTGTTGATGTTCGGTCCTAAGTTTTCGGGCTCGCTCCAGACGCCGCCCTGCATGAGGCGGCTGCGCCACAGGTCGCTTTTGCCGAAACCGCCGGGACGGGTGCCGGTAAAATAGAGCGTCCGTCCGTCGGACGAAAGGCAGGGTTGCGATTCCCAGTGCGAGGTATTGACGGGCTTGCCTATGTTAAAGGGCTTGCTCCAGCCGTAGTCGCGCTTTATGGAGGCGTAGATGTCGCAGGAGCCCCAGCCGTCGGGGCGGTTGCAGCCGGCAAAGAACAGATAGCGGCCGTCGGGCGAAATAGAGAGCGCGCCCTCGTTGTCGTCGGAATTGATGGGTTCCTCCATGCGCTGCGCCATCTGCCAGGCCCCGTTGGTGTCGCGCAGCGAATAGAAGAAGTCCTCTTCCAGCACCGGTGGATCGGTGGGGCGCATATAGCGGCGGGTAAAGATCATCATCTGGTCATCGACCGTTACGAACGGCAGGTATTCCTCGTATTCGGTGTTGATGTTGGCGCCCAAGTTCCTGGGTTGGAAAGGCACGGCGTCCTTGGCCAGGTCGAGGGCTTCCTCGTTGCGCAACTGCAGTAGCTGCGCCTTTTCTCGCATGGCCTTGCTGATGTTCGGGTAGGCGAGGTAGGTGCGCAGGTTGTCGTCGGCCTCGGCGTAGCGGCCGGAGGTGGCCTGCAGGCGCGCCAGGCTGTAATAGGCGTTGGGAAATACGTCCGGGTCGATGGCCAGTGCCTTCTCGTAGGCCTTTATCGCGCTGTCGTTCTTCTTTTCGTCTTCATATACCACGGCCTCCAGCATATACGTCTTGGCAAAGCAAGGCTCGGTCTTTTTGGCAATCTGCAGATATTTCCGGACGGCGGTGTGCAGGCCTTCGCGGTAGGCGGTCATGGCCTTCTCATAGTGGAATTCCGCCCGTCTGAGGTTGCCCGGATCGGGCTGGCAGGAGGCTTGCGCCCGCAAGGGGAGGAATTTAGCAAGGACACAGAGCAGTCCCCCAAGCAAAAGCGTTTTAAAAAAAACGGAAGTTTCCGTTTTCATGGTGTTCAATTTAAAGGATAATGGCCAGAATGCCCACCACAAGGCAGTAAACGGCAAAGTAAACCAGTTTCTTGCCCTTTACGATGCGCAGCATGAACTTGCAGGCCGCCCACCCCGAGACAAAGGCTGCGCAGAAGCCTATGAGCAGCGAGGAAAGGGGAATGGTGGAGGCCGATATTTCACCCGAAGCCAGGCTGAGTATGTTTTCGCCCAAAATGGGAATGAGCACCATAAGGAACGAGAATTGCGCCACCGCCTCTTTCTTGTTTCCCAGCAGCAGGCCGGTGGCTATCGTGGTGCCGCTGCGCGAAAGTCCCGGCAGCACCGCCACGCATTGCGCCAGTCCGATGACAAAGGCATCGCGGAACGAGATCTCGCGTTTGCCGCTGCCTAAGTAATTGGCCAGCGTAAGCAATAGGGCGGTAAGCAACAGCATGCAGCCCACCAGCAGCATGCCGCTGCCGAACAGGGCTTCCACCCGGTCCTTGAAGAAAACGCCCACCACGAGGATGGGAACCATCGAAAGCAGGAGTTTGAAGATATAGACCGTTTCCGCGTTCAATTCAAGACGGAACAGTCCTTTGCACAGTTTCAGGATTTCTTTCCGGAACACCACGATGGTGCTCAGCACGGTGGCGCCGTGCACCACTACGGTAAAGAGCAGGTCGTCGGTGGCTTCCACGCCCAGGAGCGCCTTGCCTATTTCCAGATGCCCGCTGCTGCTTACCGGCAGGAATTCGGTAAGCCCCTGAATGATGCCCAGTATAAGGGCTTCGAACCAGCCCATGCCTTATTCGGGCTTTTTCATGATGGCTACGATCTCGATGATGATGCCGGCCAGGATAACCAAGGGCGCGATAACCAGGCGGCGGGTGTTGAACAGCTCGTAGCTGAACGTTCCGGGGTCTTTGCTGCCCCCGCCGGTCATCAGCAGGTAGCCGATGCCCAGCACCACGATGCCCGCTATCATGAGGATGTAGTTCTTGCGTCCGAACGCGAAGTCGAACATCTTTTTATCGGATTGGGGCTTGGAAGCCTTGGCGGGTGTTGTCTTTTCGGTAGTGATAGCCATGATATGTCTAATTGTACAGGTTGTCTGAATTGCGCATGCGCAGGTACTTGTTTACCGAGAACCATGCCGATACCAGCGTAAAGAGCAGGCCGATAAGCAGAACGATCGTGAACACGCGGAGAATCATGCCCGAGTCGTGTCCGTTGATGATTTCGGGCACCCGGTTGTGCAGCACGATAAGCCCGAACGAGGCCACGGCGATGGCGATGACCGCGCCCAAAAGCCCCTGGAGCATGCTCTTGTGCAGGAAGGGGCGGCGGATAAAGGAAGCCGTGGCGCCCACCAGCTGCATGGTGTTTATGGTAAAGCGTTTGGAGTAGATGAGCAGGCGCATGGTGTTGTTGAGCAGGTAAACCGCCAGCACGAGGATAAAGAAGCTTATCAGGCCCAGCCAGAAGCTTATCTTGGCCACGTTGTCGTTTACCAGCTGAATGAGGTCGGGCTGGTAGAACATTTCCTTTACGATATGGTAGCGGGTCAGTTCTTCCTCGAACTTGGCGATGCTGTCCTGGGTCGCGTAATCGGCCTTGAGGTGTATCTCGATGGAGGGCAGCAGGGGGTTGTAGCCGAGAAAGGAAACGAAATCCTGCCCCAGGTCGTCCTGCAGTTCCTTGGCGGCCTCGGCCTTGCTGATATAGCGCGAACTCTTCACGAAGGGCGATCGGTCTATGATTTCCTTCATTTCAAGGATGTCCTGCTCGCGGGTGTAGTCCTTGATCATCAGGGTAAGGCCGATGTTTTCCTTTACATAGTCGGAAACCTTGTGGGTGTAGCCCATCATCAGCCCCTGGATGCACAGCAGGAACAGCACCGTGGCGATGGAAAGCACGGTGGTTACATGCGCGCTCCGGATCCTCTTCTTCTCGAATTTCGCGTTTTCTTCCTGTATCATCGTAGGATTGCCAAAGCAGCAAATTTACGCATAATTCTTAAAACAATGCCCTTGTCTAAGCGAGGTGGAATTTGAGGCCGACCGCTTCGGAAATCATCAGGAAAGTGGAAAGTTGCATGTCCGTTTCTCCCTTTTCGAGCAGAGCCACGTATTCTCGTTTCTTGCCGATTTTGGCGGCTAATTGCTGCTGGGTGATGCCGGCGGCCTTACGGGCATCACGTAACACCTCGGCGTAATACCACGCCTGTGCTTTTGCGTCAAATTCTTCCCTGCTTACCGTGCCTTTGACACCATGATGCTGAGCGATCAAATCCTCAACGGTAGGGAGTTCTTTCAGTTTTTCTATGTTGATATTCGGTTTCATGACTGTAAGGTTTTTAAAATTCGTTGAGCCTTGGCTATTTCCTGTTTGTAGTCCTTGGTGGATTTTTTCATGAATCCATTCAAGAGAAAGATTTGTTCCGCTTCTATGAAATTGTTGTGATTAATGGTAAATAAAATTACCCGGTACTCATTTCCAACCGAGATGCGCAGCTCATAAAATTGGTATTGGTTATTTTTTTAACCAGTTTGGTACTTACGTTCCGGATCTCAGTGATTACACTGAGTGCATAAAGCACCTTGTTTTGAGCCATTGGGGGTAAAGACTCGTAGAACGTATCGAAATCGTTGCTGCGGAAAATTTTTCTCATGCCACAAATGTAATACATTTATTACATTTAACAAAGTCTAAATACGTCGATAAAAATTCCAACTTCCGGGATTTGTGCCTTGCTGTGGAAATTTTATTATTATTATAATTTAGCACAGATTGAACCGTGCGTTCGGGAGTTTCCCATGGCGGAGGCTCAATGCGTTGAGCCTCCGCACGCTACGCCCCATACACCCGCCATAATCCAAAATTATAATAATAAAATTACTTGATAATCAAGTACTTACATTTTAAAGTCCGGAGTTTTTTGCCTACTTTTGCAGCGTTCCGGGCGGCGGAAGTCCGAAGCGCAAGGCGTATGCAGGCGTTGGAAACAGGCTGTAAGGGGAAAAATCCCGTATTCCGGGCAACGCGTCCGGGTATTGAGCAGGAGCGCGGGGATGTTAACCGGCGGATGTTGGTAAATGGCACGTGGGCGGTATGTCCGGAGAGTGGATTTTTGTTTGAATATTACAACCCGTTTCATTAACTTTGCAACGCAAAATTCAACCCGCTGGATATCATGAAAAACAGTCACAGACCCCGTAACCGTAAATGGGGAAAATGTGTTTCGTGCCTTGCCGGATTCGTGGCCTCCCTCGCCACGATAGCCGGTCTGGTGATTTCCGTGTGCGTTTTCCGGCAGACCCAGCGCATTCACGAGGAAACGCAGTCGCTCAACGAGAACATGCAGCGCACCGAGTATATCCAATATGCCCGCGAATGCCTCGACAGGTATCTGATGAAGCCATGGCACGATATGGCCATCAAGACAAGCAATAATCTGAACGATTCGCTCCGTGCATGGGGTATGGAGCCGGATTCTACTTGCCATAACTATTTCAAGGCCAACATTGAGGATGCCCGATATGCAGGAGAAGAGGACGATGTGCAAATATTGATGGACTGCATAAAGAAGTTACGATGAAAAAGATTCTGTTACAACTTTTGTTCGCGCTATTCATGTCTTGCTTCAGTATGGTCTATGGACAAGTCAATGAAAACCGTAGGATTTGCCATAAAGCCGTGAAAGCGGCAGATAGCGGGAACTTCTTTAAGGCAAAAAAACTGTTCGACCGATGTTTTTCCAACTGTCTGGAATGTAGGGCTTTCTATTCTACTCGAAAACAGCAGTGTGACAGTATCGTGTCAAGGTATGAACGCGTGGAGGATTCTAAAACCGATAAGAAAAAAGCGCGGGAAGATCTTTATGTGAAAACAGATACTATAATCAATTATAGGCTTGACACGGTGTATCAAAAGGAAACAGTCATAGACACGCACTATCTCTTACGGACGGATACCATGAAATACACCAACAACAAAAACTACCTCCACCCCTTCTTTATCAAGACAGTCAAGGTAAAGAAAAGCGTGTGGTACGGCACGGTAAACGGCGTGGGGGCGGCGGCCCTGGCCGGCAGCATCGCCCTCGGCATACAGGCACAGAACAGTTACCGGAAGCACAACACCTATGCGGCCGGCACCCGTCAGGACCACAGGCACTACTACCGGCAGTACCGCACCTACACCGGGGCGATGTGGGGCTGCATCGGGCTGGCGGTGGCGGCCTTCGCCTCCAACTTCCTGGCCGTGCAGGTAAGCGACGAGGTAAGGATCATTCCCGGCGTGACGGTGGACATGCAGGGCAACCCGCAGGCCTCGCTGAACATTCGTTTCTAACCTAAAGACAGCCAAGATGAAACGCTATATAAAACACAGTCTGATGGCGATGCTCGCGATGTGCTGCTGCACCGCCTGCTTTAAGGAAGAAAAGCCCTTTCTGTACGAACTGCGCGTGTTCGTTACCTACGAAGACGGAACGCCCGTACCCGATGCCGAGGTGTCGCTGTCGTACAACAAGCCGGGACAGGACGACTTTCCGTGCACCCGTCTGCCGGAAGGCCTCTATGTCTTTCCCTCCCTGCGCATGGAGGGCACCTACCAGGTGAGGGCGCACAAGAGCGGCAACGAATACAAAGACGACTTCCGGAACGTTACCCTGAGCGAATTCAAGGTGGAGACGGTGGAACTGAAACTGATACGGCGGTGAAAATCATGAAAAGGTTCTGTTGTATATGTGTTCTTTATCTGTGTTGCACTTTCTGCCTGTATGCGCAGACCGGATGTGTCTATGGCAAGGTGTTGGATTTCCATACCGCCGAGATCCTGCCTCATGTGGGGGTTAGCTTACTTTACAACGGTCGCGTGGAAGGAAGGGTTTTTACGGATGAACAGGGAACGTATTCCCTGCGGGTCGAAAGAAACAAGATGTATCAATTGCGGTTCGACAAAGCGGAATACGGAGTGGTTACGGAAGACCTTTACGTGGCGGGGGCGGACTCCCTGCAGCGGGATGCCATCATCGGCAGACCCATGGACATGCTCCGTATCACGGAAGTGGGAAACAAGGATAAGGAAGTGGACAGGATAGACGTGGGGGCGTTGGAGTCCCCGGCCTCGTATTACGTCCAGCTTTTCAACGGCGGCGGGGAAGCACTGGAATACAGCATAGGGAGTGTGCAGGAATGGATAACGGAGATAATACCGGCCTCGGGTGTTCTCAAACCCAACGGCAGCCCCGAACTCTTTACGATAAAGATAGACCCGAAAAAGTTCGAGGCGGGAAAGACAACAGGAAAAATACTGATAAAGACCAATATAGGAAGCAAGATACTCACGGTGACGGCCGTGGGGAAATTTCCGACACTGACGGTGTTGCCGCCTATAACGCGAGGAACAGACGATCCTGATAATTTATTTCCAGATACATTCATAGCGGAAATTGAATTTTTGGGAAGGCATACCTTTGAGAAAATGGGCTATTGCTTTGCCGAAAATGACTCCCTGCCTACGATTAATGACAATGTGGTCTATGTAAACGATTTAGGGGATTATTCTTTCTATTCGCACTATTCGGAAACACCGCTTCCATGGCTTACGATGGAGGGCGGTTGGGTTCCTTGCCAGACATTTTACATCAGGGCGTTTCTTGTGTACAACAACGAAAACAAGGTTGTGCACTATAGCAAAAATGTGCAAAAAATCACCTTATGGGACATATTTTGCCAATAAAGGGAGTGGCGATTCTTGCCATGCTCGCGCTTGCCCTGTTGGTGGGTTGCCACCACGGGGAGGGGGAGGACAAGGTCGGGGCGGATACGGAAAACGTTCCGGCGGAGGGATCCTTTGTTCTGCAAGGCACCTTGCGCGCCCCGAAACTGCACAACGAACGGGCTGTGTTTCGAGTGCAACTGGTAAAGGGAGATAGAACGGGCGAAAGGCATCAGGAGGGCTCCGTCCATCCAGAGGCCTGGATACAGGCGGTGAGGAACGGGCAGGGTTTCGAATTCGATGGATTGACGTCGGGGGACTACACCCTTGTCGCGACAAGGGAAGGCTACACGGAGGTTTTGGCAAAAGTAAGCATGGGATGGTGGCAAGTTTACCTTAAGGACATAATCATGTATCCCGTGGAGGATGATGGCGAAGAATTCCGTATTCTGGATGAGGAGGGCAAAGAGAAGAAATGCATCGAACTTATACCCTTTTCCACCCAATCTATAATTTTTTATCTCTACAACGCCACCGCAAGCGATATGTCGTATAATTTAAGTCATTATATGAGCAGCGGTAGTAATGTGCGTTCGTTTATCATAAACGGGAAAGTGGAAAGGGTTTACTCCGATTGGATTAAGGAAATAAATCCGAGGTCGGGTGTATTGTCCCCCAATATCCTGCAGCCGATAGAAATTCGGATAGACCCCACCATATATTTGGTTAACGGGCATAGCAAATGCAATATACTCGTTAATCATCGTGGGGTATTGGAGTTGTCTTTCTAATTAAAATCAACGGATATGAAATCGTTTTTGTTGAAACTGATTTGCTTTTCCTCTTTGTGTTGTTTTTCTGTTGCGTGCAATACCGAAACAGGCAAAGATAAGGATAGACGGTTCAATGACACCCACGGGTGTATAAGGGGAACGGTAACATTTTTCAATACGGGAGAGGTTACCGATGCCTACGTGCGCTTGCTGCTGCCCGGCACCCAGACCGCCATTTACAGCTGCTTGATCAACCGTACGGGAAACTATAGAATTGATGATGTTGACACGGGGCACTATGAGATAAGGATATTCAAGCAAGGCTTTATCGATACCGTGTTTCCCGGCATGGTCTATATACTGCCTAAGTCGTTGACAGATGGGGAATGCTGGCAGATGGACTGCGCCATTTCCATGCTGCCGCCCCGTATGAACTTGCTGGAAGTAAACGCGAATATCCCGCTGGACACTTTGGATTTCGGCACAACGGACACAAAGCTGTACTTCCGTATCTACAACGGTAGCGGGCATACCTGCACGTGGACTTCGGATTTCGAGGATGTGAAACTTCAAAACAATTGGCTTAAATCCATTGACCCTCCGTCAGGAATCCTGAAGCCCAACGAAACAGGACTCGTCGGTATAGAGATAGACAGAAGCATTGTTGGGAATTCCGGCTTTGCAAGCGGCCATAAAGCTGCGAAGTTCCTGATACGGTCGGATAACAGCGGGGGCTGTGTACTGACGGTCTTGGCCGAAATAGAGTGAGAATTTAATCACTGAACAGAAGACAAACAATAAATGGAAAAACGATGAAAAACTATGCAAAAATCGCCCTCTTGGGCTTATTGGCCCTGAGCCTATTCGCTGCGTGCGAGAAGGAAAAAGAAAATGAAAAACCGTATATCCCGCTCGAACCGGAGTTGCAGGCGGACTTCACGGAAACGGCCTATGGAACAGCCATAGAGATGGTGTATGTAAAAGGCGGGGAATTCATGATGGGAGCGACGGCGGAACAGGGCGATGACGCTTACGATTGGGAGAAGCCGGTGCGTACCGTCAGGTTGGATTCATACCATATCGGCAAGTATGAGGTGACGCAGGCGCAGTGGAAGGCCGTGATGGGGACGGAGCCGTCGTCTTTCGAGGGCGAGAATCGTCCTGTAGGGAAAGTGTCTAGGGGAGACGCGAAGAAATTCTGCGAGAAGTTGAGCGCGAAGACGGGCAAGAAGTACGTACTGCCGACGGAGGCGCAGTGGGAGTATGCTGCACGCGGGGGCAAGAAGAGCCGGGGCTATAAGTATGCGGGCAGCAACACGCTTTCCGAAGTGGCTTGGTATTCTGATAATAGCTATGCATTGGGACAGTATGACCCGGATTATGGAACGCACGCAGTGGGCACGAAGAAAGCCAACGAACTGGGCATCTACGATATGAGCGGCAATGTAGAGGAATGGTGTGCAGATTACTATGGAAGTTATGATGTGAACGACACCGACAATCCTACGGGCCCTCAAAATGTGACGACCTGCGCCGTGGTGCGTGGCGGCTGCTGGGTCCTCGACGCCAGGGGCTGCCGGGTGTCGTACCGGCGCCCCAACTACCATGCCGGCTACCGGTACAGCTATCTGGGCTTCCGCGTTGCCATGATTCCCTAATAAGGCCTTACTATATTAAAATTCAACGAAATAAATTACAATCACAATGATAAACAAAATGAAAAACTATTTCAAACTGGCCCTCTTGGGCTTATTGACCCTGAGTCTGTTCTCCGCGTGCGACAAACCGGAAAAGGAGTCGGACGAAATTCCTGAAATCGAGATGGTGTATGTGGAGGGCGGTGAGTTCCAGATGGGGGCGACGGCGGAACAGGGCGATGATGCGTATCTCGGGGAGTGGCCGGTGCGTACCGTCAGGTTGGATTCGTATTATATCGGCAAGTATGAGGTGACGCAGGCGCAGTGGAAGGCGGTGATGGGAGAGAATCTGTCCTATTTCAAGGGCGACGGGAATCCTGTTGAACGGGTACTCTGGGAGGAGGCACAGAGGTTCTGCGAGAAGTTGAGCGCGAAGACGGGCAAGAAGTACGTGCTGCCGACGGAGGCGCAGTGGGAGTATGCTGCACGCGGGGGCAAGAAGAGCAAGGGTTACAAGTATGCCGGGAGCAACACGCTTTCCGAAGTGGCTTGGTATCGTGATAATAGCTGTGCATTGGGAGAGGATGACCCGGATTATGGAACGCACGCAGTAGGCACGAAGAAAGCGAACGAACTGGGCATCTACGATATGAGCGGCAATGTATATGAATGGTGCTCGGATTGGTATGCAGATTATGACGAATCCGACACCGACAATCCTGCGGGTCCTCAGATTGGGTCGCGCCACGTGGCGCGTGGCGGCAGCTGGTACGACGCTGCCTCGTACGGCCGGGTGTCGTGCCGGTGCAACACCATTCCCGGCATCCGCACCAACGATCGAGGCTTCCGCGTTGCCATGATTCCCTAATTGCAAGTAAATCACGATAGAATTCAACGGAATAAATTACAATCACAATGATAAACAAAATGAAAAACTATTTCAAACTGGCCCTCTTGGGCTTATTGGCCCTGAGTCTCTTCACCGCGTGCGACAAACCGGAAAAGGAATCGGACGATGGCAATGGCGGGGGTAACGGAACGGGAGGGGCAGAAGTGACCATGGCCTCGATAAAAGGGGGGGTAAGTGATGCCGAGACGGGGAAACCCCTCTCGTTGGTGGAAGTGGAACTGTTGCCAACGGGCAGGAAGGTGTTCACGACCACGGAAGGCTGGTATGCTTTCAACAATCTGGACGAGGGAACCTACGTCTTGCAGGCGGAGGCCGAGGGCTACGAAACCTACAAGAGCGAAGCCGTGAACGTAACGGACACGAGGGTGTTCTGGAATATCGTGATGACGCCCTTGAACACTGGCGTCGAAGAGCCCGAAGAACCGCAGGAACCTGAGCTGAAGGCCGACTTTACCGAAACGGCCTTCGGGGTGGATTTCGAGATGGTGTATGTACAGGGTGGAACCTTCCAGATGGGGGCGACCGCCGAGCAGGGCGATGATGCGAATGATAACGAATATCCAGTGCGCACCGTTAAATTGAACTCGTACCATATCGGCAAGTATGTGGTTACAAAGGCGCAGTGGAAGGCGGTGATGGGGACGGAACCGTTGGGGTTCTATGGTGGCAACCTTCCCGTGGCGTCGGTGTCTTGGGAAGACGCGCAGGAATTCTGTGAGAAGTTGAGCGCGAAGACGGGCAAGAAGTACGTGCTGCCGACGGAGGCGCAGTGGGAGTATGCCGCACGCGGGGGCAAGAAGAGCAAGGGTTACAAGTATGCCGGGAGCAACAACATAGACGAGGTGGCGTGGTACAAATCCAATAGCGAGTTTAATACGCACGCAGTAGGCACGAAGAAAGCCAACGAACTGGGCATCTACGACATGAGCGGCAACGTAGATGAAATGTGTGCGGATTGGTATGCAGATTATGACGAATCCGACACCGACAATCCTACGGGTCCTCAAAATGGGGATCGCCGCGTGTACCGTGGCGGCGGCTGGTACGGCGTTGCCAGGGACTGCCGGGTGTCGTTCCGGAGCAGCTGCAGGCCCGGCTACGGGTTCGACGACCTGAGCTTCCGCGTAGCCCTGCTTCCCTAGTTTAATCCCCGCCTAAAACCCAGCGCAGGAGAGTAGGCCAAGGCCTGTTCCCCTGCGCTTTTTTGTTCCTATTTTGGCTTGCCGTGTCCGTCTGATTCTATATCAGGCATTTGCAGGCTGTCTTCTATTTCCTCGATGGTCGGCATGGAATTTCGGTAGTCGGACGAGAGTTTGTCGAAAAACTTGTATTCGGCAATACCTACGGGGGCATTTATGGCCTCAAGGGCGTATCGGGCGGTACAGTTGTTCTTGTCCCGGCAAATCAAGATGCCGAGGGTCGGGTTGTCCATCTCGGATTTCATCAGCTTGTCCACCGCCTTGGTGTAGAAGCCGAGTTGACCGGTATGTTCCGGTTTGAATTTTCCGGATTTAAGTTCCACCACCACATAGGCGTGCAGGCGGACGTTGTAGAAAAGGAGGTCGATATAAAAGTCGTCATCACCCACCTTTATGTGCACCTATCGTCCGTAGTAACAGAAACCTTTTCCCAACTCTATCATGAAACGGGTCATGCGGTCGGCCAGATGTTTTTCCAATTCCCGTTCGTCGTGTTTGTTACGGAGGTCGAGGAAATCGAAAACGTAGGGGTCTTTGGTTGCCTGTTGCGCCAGGTCGGAGTAGGCGGGAGGAAGGGTGGATGCAAAATTGGAAACGGCCTTTCCCTCACGTTCATAGAGATTGGTGTCGAGCCAGTGCGAGAGCAGGGTTCGTCCCCAGTTCAGTTCCCGTGTCTTGCGCACATAGAACAGCGCTTTTTCGGGATTGTCCTTGCATTTGTCTATGATACGTCTGTGGTGTTCCCACGGGATGGAAAAAAGGAGGTTCTCAAAATCGTCCGCAACCTGCGGACGATTTTCAAATAGTTTACTATAAACGGAATAGAAATAGAACATATACTTCAAGTTCGTTTCCGAAAACCCTTTCACCTCGGGTAGTTCGCGGCGAAGGTCCGTGCTGAGGGTCTTGTAGAAGGCCGACCCGTAGGTGTTGTTCCATTGTTTGGAGGCGATGTCCTTTCCCACACTCCAGTAGAATCCGAGCATTTCGGCATTGACGGCCAAGGATGCGCGGATGCGGGACGACAGGTAGCGTTGCTTCAATTCCTTTACCCACGTTGCATAGTTGTTGTTTTTAATTAAAGTGTTTGTTTTCATAAAAATAAAAGTTATTCCACCGTGTCGTGGCGGTTGGGCTTTTCAGAATGGTGGCCAGCATATAGAGGCCTTTTTCGGTGAAAGCGTGGGGAAGTTTTCGATTACCTCCATGTTGGTTTTCTGGCAAACTTGAAGTCAAAAATTTTGACTTCAAGTTTGCAAATGATTGTCTATCAAAATCTATGATGTGCCCTTCGGGAAATTTTTCGGGGTTGTTCCTCACCGCTTGGTTAACGTGTTTGGTTTCCACGCCGTAGATGGCGGCCACATCGACGTCCAAAAGGACATACTGTCCGCGAAGGGGAATGAGCTTGTCTTGAATGTTGAAAACGGGATGCGTGTTGTTGTTCTTTTTCATGTGATTGTGTGATTTTTCTTAATTCCGGCGGGCGACTTCCGCACACCGGGGCTACTATAATAATGCCCGAATATGGATTTTATCGAATTTTTAGATGAAAAATCTGTGTAAGTTGCAGAAAATAAACATTAAAAAGTTGTCGACATATCAAGCGACGTACTCGGTTTCCGCGTTGCCCTGCTTCCCTAATTTAATCCCCGCCTAAAACCCGGCGCAGGAGAGATGGCAAGGCCTATTCCCCTGCGCTCAGAAAGATAGAAAAAACAAAACCCCGGCAGAGTTAATATCCTGTCGGGGTTTTGTTTATTCAGTTAGATACCGCTCGATTTGTGTCTTTAACAGAGGCAAGTCGTTTTCGATGACCGCCCAGATTTCGGCGGCCTCTACCTGGTAGTATCCATGTACCAAGACATGGCGCATTTTGACGATGGATCGCCATGGCGTATCGGTATGGGAGTCTGTAAATTCTTTTGAAAGCATATAGGCCGCTTCCCCTATAATCTCGATATTTTTGACAACGGCATAATACATCATGTCATTATGCTCTATGTCGGCCAACGTTTTACCATTGGCATATTGTTCCAGCCGATGGATGGCGGCCAGGATATGTTCCAACCGCCCATTGTCTTTAAGCGGTTCTCTCATAGATAAGGATTTTATCGCGGTTGGCGCTTTCAGAGGCAAAGGGCAGTAGATTGCCGTCGGTTACCATATCCACTTTGCGATGGAGGCGGTCTTCCAAATCGACAATCATGCCGGCGTGCCTCAAAAGGCTTACGTTGGCGTTTTTATTGAACACCACCAGGAGGTCTATATCGCTGTCTTGCCGTTCTTCCCCCCGGGAATACGACCCGAAAAGCCAAGCCTTCTCCACCGGCTGGGTGGCGAAATAGGTCTGAATGGTTTTTATCAGGTTCGAGTCCATAAGGCAATCTATCAATAACCTTACAAAGGTCGGGAAAAAAACGGCATCCGCCAAATTGCACGGTTTCTCTCGGAATATCGCACTTCGTGGCGAAGATTGGCCTATTCGCATTACAAGCGTTTGATTTTGCGTCCAGTTCAATTATGAACGCACTGCGTTCGCAGTTGGATAGAGCCGAATTGCCTGCAAAAGCAAGTTGCCGGTAAGAAACCCCGCTTCCGTATTCGGGTTCGCTACATCACCACATTCACGATGCGGCCCGGCACCACGATTACCTTCTTGGGCGTTTTGCCTTCGAGCCATTTCTGCGCCTGGGCATCGGCCAAGACCGCCTTTTCCACTTCGGCGGGGGTGAGGTTCAGCAGCAGTTCCATATTGAAACGCATCTTGCCGTTAAACGAGACCGGGTAGTTGAACGAATTCTTTACTGTGTATTTTTCTTCGTAAACCGGCAAGGTGGCGTACGAAATGCTTTCGGTATGCCCCAAGGCCTTCCAGATTTCCTCGCAGATATGGGGCGCGAAAGGCGACAGCAGCACCGTAAAGGGTTCGAAAACGGCCTTCTTGCGGCATTTGAGGTCTGAAAGCTCGTTGAGCGCGATCATGAATCCGCTTACGGCCGTGTTGAATGAGAAACGCTCGGTATCGTCGGTAATGCGCTTGATGGTCTGGTGCAGCACCCGCATTTCGTCGGCGGTGGGTGTGCCGTCTTCCAGGGCGAGGCTGTCTTTGTCTTCGTCGAAGCAGGTTCTCCAGAATTTCTTCAGGAATCGGAAAACGCCCTCGATGCCCTTGGTGTCCCAAGGCTTGGACTGTTCCACGGGTCCGAGGAACATCTCGTACATACGCAGGGTGTCTGCACCGTAGCGTTCCACGATCTCGTCAGGGTTCTCTACATTGTACATCGACTTCGACATCTTCTCCACTTCCGCCCCGCAAATGTACTTGCCGTCTTCCAAGATGAATTCGGCGGCGGCCAGGTCGGGCATCCATTTCTTGAAGCCCTCGGTGTCGAGGATATCGTTGTCGGTCAGGTGGATGTCCACGTGCACGGGGTCGCAGAACTTCTCGCGGTTTTCGATGTTCTTGGACACGAACACGAGCTTTTTGCCTTCCTGCGCCATGGCCTCGGTAATGTCGGGCAAGGCAGCCTGCGGATCCTGTGCGACAACGTTCCGGTAGTTGGTCCAGTTGAGGCGGTAGGCGAAGTTGCTCCGCCCCTGGATCATGCCTTGGTTAATGAGCTTCTTGTAAGGTTCATCCTCGCACACTAGGCCGAGGTCGTAGAGGAATTTGTTCCAGAAACGGGAATAGATAAGATGTCCGGTGGCGTGTTCAGCGCCGCCCACGTACAGATCCACCTGCCGCCAGTATTCGTTGGCCTGCCTGGACACCAACTCGTGGTTGTTGCGGGCGTCCATATAGCGCAGGTAGTAGGCGCTGGAGCCGGCAAATCCCGGCATGGTGCAGGTTTCCAGGGGGTAGCCTTCGGGTGTGGTCCAGTTCTTGGCACGCGCCAGGGGAGGTTCCCCCGCTTCGGTAGGCTTGTATTCGTCGATGTCGGGCAGGCGCAGGGGCAGCCGGTCGTCGTTGAGCGTATGGGGGATGCCGTCCTTGTAGTAAATGGGGAAGGGTTCGCCCCAATAGCGCTGGCGGCTGAAGATGGCGTCGCGCAGACGGTAATTGACCCGGGCGCGTCCCAGGCCGCGTCTTTCGATTTCCTCCACCATGCGGGCGATGGCCTGCTTTACATCGAGCCCGTTCAGGAATTCGGAGTTCATCAGCTTGCCGTCTTTGGTCTCGTAGGCTTCGGTGCTGATGTCGCCGCCTTCCACCACCTGCTTTACGGGCAGGTTGAAGTGTTTGGCGAAACGGTAGTCGCGGCTGTCGTGGGCGGCCACGGCCATGATTGCGCCCGTTCCGTAACCGGCCAGCACGTATTCCGAGATCCATACGGGCAGTTTCTCGCCCGTAAAGGGATGTATGGCATAGGAGCCGGTAAATACGCCGCTCACCTTGTTCACTTCGGTCTGGCGTTCGCGCTCGGTGCGGTTCTTGGCGTATTTCACATAGGCTTCCACCTCGGCCTTCTGTTCCGCTGTGGTCAGCTCCCCGATGTTTTCGTGTTCGGGGCAGAGCACCATAAAGCTTACGCCGAACAGGGTGTCGGGACGGGTGGTGAACACGGTAAGGCTTTGGCCGGGCTTGCCGTCCAAGGCGAAGCGCACTTCCGCGCCCACGCTGCGGCCTATCCAGTTGCGCTGCATTTCCTTAAGGCTGTCGCTCCACTGTAGTTTATCCAGGCCGTCCAGGAGGCGCTGGGCGTAGGCGGTGATGCGCAGCGACCATTGTTTCATGAGCTTGCGCTCCACCGGGAAGCCGCCGCGTTCGGAAAGGCCGTTCACCACTTCGTCGTTGGCCAGCACCGTGCCCAGTTTCGGGCACCAGTTCACCATCGTGTCCGACAGGAAGGCCAGGCGGTAGTTCATCAGGATGTCGGAACGTTTCTTTTCGTCGTATCCGGCCCAGTCCTGCGCGCTGAACACCTCGTGGGCAGAACAGGCGGCTTCTTCCAGAAGGGCGGCGTTGCCCTCCTTTTCAAGCCGTTCCACAAGAAGGGTGTCGGACAGGGCTTTCTGCTGCTTTTTGCTGTACCAGGAGTGGAACAGACGGATGAACACCCACTGGGTCCAGTGGTAGTAACCGGGGTCGCAGGTCTGCACCTCGCGCTCCCAGTCGAACGAGAAGCCGAGCAGGTTCAGCTGGTGGCGGTAGCGTTCTATGTTTTTCTGCGTGGTGACGGCCGGGTGCTGTCCGGTCTGTATGGCGTACTGCTCGGCGGGCAGCCCGTAGGCGTCGAAGCCCATCGGGTGCAGCACGTTGTAGCCTTGCAGGCGTTTGTATCGGGCGTAGATGTCGCTGGCGATATAACCCAGGGGATGTCCCACGTGAAGCCCCGCCCCGGAGGGATAGGGGAACATGTCGAGCACGTAGAACTTGGGCTTCTCGGAGTCGTTGCGGGCCTGGAATGTCTTGTTTTGAGCCCAGTATCCGCGCCAGGCGGCTTCTATCTTTTTGAAATCGTAGTCCATGATCGGATTGAATTTACACAAGCCTACAAAGGTACTTCAAAACTTTTATTTTTGTAACTTCGCAGGTTCTCCGTTTGTCTAAGTGCAGGCGGAGGCGGCACGGTCCGGACCTTGTGTCTGGGACAGGCCTAAACAGCAGACATTATGGAAGATTTTGTGGTTTCGGCGCGGAAATACCGCCCGGATACATTCGATACGGTGGTGGGGCAGCAGGCCATCACCACCACGCTTAAGAACTCCATCAAGAACGGGCATCTGGCGCAGGCCTTCCTGTTCTGCGGGCCGCGCGGGGTGGGCAAGACCACCTGCGCCCGTATCCTGGCACGCACCATCAACTGCATGAATCCGGGGGCCGACCTGGAGCCCTGTGGCGAATGCGAGTCCTGCCGGGGCTTCAAGAACAACGCCTCCCAGAACATCTACGAGCTGGACGCGGCCTCCAACCGCTCGGTGGACGCCATGCGCGCCCTGGTGGAACAGGTGCGGATCCCGCCGCAGGTGGGCAAGTACAAGGTCTATATCATCGACGAAGTGCACATGCTTACGTCTGAGGCCTTCAATGCCTTCCTCAAGACCTTGGAAGAACCGCCCGCCTATGCCAAATTCATCCTGGCCACCACCGAGAAGAACAAGATACTGCCCACGATCCTGAGCCGCTGCCAGATTTTCGACTTCAAGCGTATCGGGGTGGAGGACATCGTGAACCACCTCAGGTCCATCTGCCAGAAGGAAGGCATTGCCTGCGAGGACGAGGCCCTGCGGGTCATCGCCCAGAAGGCCGACGGCGGTTTGCGCGACGCCCTCTCGATGTTCGACCAGATCGTGAGCTTTTCGGGCAACAGCTTGAGCTACAAGCAGGTGATATCGATGCTGAACATTCTCGATTACGAGACCTATTTCGAGATGTTCGGCTATTTTCAGAACGGCGACGTGCCTTCCTGCCTGAACCTTTTCAACAAGGTGCTCGAAAACGGCTTCGACGGACACGTGTTCGCCGACGGTTTGAGCGCGCACCTGCGTTCGCTGCTGCTGATGCAGGATGCCAAGACCGCCGACCTGCTGGAAAGTTCGCCCCAATTGCGCGACCGCTATCGCGAACAGACGTCCAAGTGTTCGATCGCGCAGCTTCTGCAAGCCTTGGAACTCTGCAACCAATGCGACCTGCAGTACCGCGACAGCAACAACAAACGACTGTTGGTGGAAATGTTGCTCTTGCAGCTTGTGCGTGTGTTCGCACCCGCATCCTTGGGTGCCAGGGGAGGGGAGGCTCCGGCTTCCGCCCTGGGGGAGCCCGTGGCGCCGCCCGCTAAGGCGGCGCAGACCGTATCCCCTCAGCCTTCGGTAAGCACGCAGGCGGTTTCCGCGCCCCCGCGGCAGGATTCCGCCCCGGCAAGCACGCAGGCTCCGGTTCAAACACCTCCTGTGGCTCAGCCTACTCCAGCGTCTGCACCGGTATCCGCATCGGCGCCTACGCCTGTCGAGAGCCCGCAGCCCGCGTTCCGTCCGGTCAAGGGGTTCACCAGCCTCGGTTCACTGAAGAACCTGTCGATGCAGGCCGAGACCGCTCCCGTGCAGGCGAGCGTGGTGCCCGAAGCCGACAGGCCTGTGGAAAAGGCCGCATTCACGGAGGTATGGAACCGCTATATAGAGAGCATCCGGGAAGAACGCCCCAGCCTGTATTCTATACTGGCCGCCGCCGCTCCCGAAGCGAGTGCCGAAGGTCTGGTGCTGCTTCAGGTGGCCAACCAGTCGTCGAAAGAGTCGATGGAAAAGGATGCCGTGGAGGTGCTCACTTTCCTCAGGAAAGAACTGCATAACGGCAGGATAGAGTTCCGCTACCATATCGACGAAAACCGGGAATTGGCCGCCAGGCCCTACACGCCGGGCGAGAAGTTCATGAAGATGGTGGAAAACAATCCCGAACTAAAGAATTTCAAGGAGAGCCTCAAACTCGACCTGGAATTTTGATATACAGAATCTAAATGCTTAATGATATGAAAACAAGATTTTTATGGTTTATCGGCTGCTTGTTTGCCGGCGTGTTCTCCGCCTTCGCGCAAGAAACCGTAAACATGGACGAGGCCTTGACCCTGGATCCGAAAGTGCGCTACGGCGTGCTGGACAACGGGCTTACCTATTATATACGGCAGAACGCCAGACCCGAGAACCGGGTCATGCTGCAGCTGGCGGTAAACGCCGGTTCGATCTGCGAGACCGAGGCCCAGCGCGGTCTGGCGCACTTTACCGAACACATGCTGTTCAACGGCACCAAGCATTTCCCCAAGAACAAGTTGGTGGATTTCCTGCAGAAGACCGGCGTGCGTTTCGGGGGCGACATCAACGCCTACACCATTTTCGACGAAACGGTGTATATGCTCGAGATTCCCACCGATAAGGAAGGCATGCTCGAAAACGGCTTCCAGGTGCTGGAAGACTGGGCGCACCTGGCCAATATGGAAACGGCCGACATCGACGATGAACGCGGCGTGATCATCGAGGAATGGCGTATGGGGCTGGGCGCGCAGGACCGTATGCGCAAGAAGATTTTCCCCGTTATCTTCGGCAACTCGCTCTATGCCGAGCGCCTGCCCATCGGCACGGTCGAAAACCTGCGCACCTTCAAGCCAGAGGAAATCCGCAGCTTCTACAAAGACTTCTACCGCCCCGACCTGCAGGCGGTAATCGTGGTGGGCAACATCGATCCCGACTATGCCGAAAGCATGGTCAGGAAACATTTTGCCGGCATCAAGAATCCGGCCAACGCCAAGGCGCGCGAATACGCCAATATCCCCGACAATACCGAACCCATCTTCGCCGTGGCCACCGACCCCGAGGCCACTTCCTCCACGATCGAGATCTATATCAAGCACCCGCATCAGATAAACCGCACCGTGGGCGACTACCGCAACGGCATCATCAGCATGCTCGTGAGCCAGTTGATGCAGGCCCGCTTCATGGAACTGGCGCAGGATCCCGACTGCCCGCTGGTGACGGGCTCGATGGGCGAGGGCAATCTGGTGCGCAATACCGACATCTTCGTGGTGAGCGCCATGGCCAAGCCCGGCAAGATCGGCGAATCCTTTATCGCGATGCTGGGAGAAACCATGCGCGTGGATAAGTTCGGATTCGAAGCCACCGAACTGGAGCGTGCCAAGCAGACCATCGCCTCTTTCTACGAAAGCGCTTTGAACGAAGCCGCCAACCAGACGTCGAACGACCTGGCCTCCGAATACGTGGAACACTTCCTTAAAGGTACGGCCGCCCCCGGCATCGAGGCCGAATACGCCATCATGCAGGCCGTGCTGCCCGGCATCACTGCCGAGGAAGTGAGCAGGTACGTGCAGGACAAGATTACCGAAAGCAATATGCTGGTGGTCGTGAACGCCCCCGAAAAAGAAGGCGTGGCCGTTCCCACCGAAGAAGAACTCAAGGACTTGTACGAAGTGGCCAAGACCATGGAAGTGGAACCCTACGTGGACCGCGTAAGCATGGAACCCCTCCTGGAACTGCCGGTACGTCCCGCCTCGGGCGCCCGCATCGTTTCGGTGAACATGGCCTACGGCACCACCAGGGTGCAGCTTTCCAACGGCATCGAAGTGGTGTTGAAACCCACCACACTTAAGAACGACGAGATCCTGATGTGCGCCTATGCGTTCGGCGGCACCTCCCTGGCCGAAGACAACGAATATATGGACGCCAAGTACTGCAACTATATCCAGTCGCAGTCCGGCCTGGGCAATTTCGACCATGCCATGCTGATGAAGCAGATTTCCGGCAAGAACATGAACTACAACTTCATTGTAGGCGACATCACCTCCGAAGTGGCGGCCTCCAGTTCGGTAAAGGACTTCGAGACCATGCTCAAGATCAACTACCTTACCTTTACCGCGCCCCGCAAAGACGGCGTGGCCGCCCAGCGTGTCATCGCCAACCTCAAGAACCAGACCCGTTTCTTGGGCAACAATCCCATGTACTTCTTCATGGATACCTTGATCAAGGCGGCCTCCAACAATCACCCGCGCGCCGCCCTTTTCCCCACTGCGGCCCAGTTGGATGCCGTTGACAGCAACAGGGCCTACGATTTTTATTGCGCCCAGCTTGCCGACCCGGCTTCGTACCGTTACTACCTCGTGGGCAATTTCCAGGTTAACGACGATCTGCTCTTCCTGCTCGAGACCTATATCGGATCATTGCCTTCCAAGGGCACTAAACCCGCATTCAAGGACCGCTCCACGCCGCTGCCTTCCTCCACCGTCGATTTCCGCGTGCAGAAAGGCTCTGCCGAACAGGGTATGGTGGGCATCGTGTTCACCGGTTCCATCGACTGGAAGAAAGTTGAAGACAGGAGGGCCTTGGCCTATTTCAAGGAAATCATGGAAATCCGCATGCTGGAAAAGATCCGCGAGGAAATGGGCGGCGTGTATAGCCCCATGCTGGAAATCAATATCAGTCCTTATCCCAAGGGCGAATTCTCGTTTATGGTGATGTTCGGCTGCGACCCCGAGAACGCCGATACGCTTACCGACGCGGTGTTGGCCGAAATAAAGGACATCATGACCTCCGGTCCCGACGAAACGGTGCTGGAAAAGGTGCGTGAGTTGAAAAAGCGCAACTTCGAGAGCATGAGCCAGAAGAACGAGGCCTGGCTGCTGTGGATAAAGAACGCCGACTACTGCGGCACGGATCTTGGCAGCTTTACCGCCGAGGCCCAGGCCAGGAATGCCGCCGCCATGACGGCCAAGAAGATTCAGAAGGCCGTTAAGAAATATTTCGGCAAGATGGTCTATACCCGCGTGGTGCTTGAACCCGACCCGGCCGAGCTCGAAGAGGAATGGGATTAAAAAAAACTTGGTAACTTCGTACTGCAATCAAGGTAACTATGCCAACATTATATGAACGGCTGGCGCAGGATGTACGCTTTCAGGAAGGCATGAAGGTGTGCATGAATTGCGGAACCTGCACGGCCATCTGTCCGGCCGCCGAGTTCTACGATTACGACCCGCGCAAGGTGCTGGATCTGGTTCAGCAGAAAAAGGAAGCCGAACTGGAAGCCTTGCTCAAGAGCGATGTCATCTGGTTCTGCGGAGAGTGCATGTCGTGCCTGACCCGTTGTCCGCGCAACAACGGCCCGGGTTTGGTCATCATGGCCCTGCGCACGCTCTCGCAACAGACAGGCCTTTTCGTGTATTCGAAGAAAGGCCGTCAGCAGATCCTGCTCAAACGCAGCATCGGCGAGAACCTGCTCAAGTACGGCTATTGCGTATACGGCCCCACGATGATGCCCGAAAACCATCCCGAGGCCGGCCCCATCTGGGAGTGGGAGCATTCCCACCTCAAGGAGATGTTCGAGCGCCTGCACGGCAACCTCGACAAGCGCGGGCCGGGCGCGTTGCGCAAGATTCCCGATGAGGACTTGGCGGAGCTCAAGCGCATCTTCGATGTTACGGGCACTACGGAACTCTTTGAAAATCTGGAAAATTATTCGGCGCAAGAAGCAGAGAGGATGGGGATGAGCATGGACGAGTACATCAAGAGCGTCGAAGCAAGCAAATAGGATATGAAACTGGAAGGCAAAAGATTGATATGGAAAGACTATCAGAAGGAGATTCCCGACGATAAGTATTTCTATGTGCGTTCCTGCATACGTCAGAACATGTTTCCGGCCTCCGAGCATTATTTCTTGAAGATAATGCGCGAGGATCTGGGCAGGGACGTCTATGAAACGGAACACCACACCACCTGCGGAGGTATCGGCTATCACTGCGATGTGGTCAAGATCGAGACCATCATGTCGATCGTGGCGCGGCAGTTCGCCCTCATGACCGAGGCCGGCTACAGGAACTACGCCGTGTCGTGCATCACCTCCTTCGGCCTCTACACCGAGATCATCCACACCTGGCAGACCATGCCCGAGGTGTTGGAAAAGACCCGCCGCCAGCTTAAGGAAGCCACGGGGCGCGAGTTCGAGATTCCCGAGCATGTGGCGCACGCCAGCGACATCATCTTCAAGCTCAGGAACGAAATCGCGGCCAAGGCTAAGTATAAGTTGGTCAACAAGAAGACAGGCGAACCGCTCAAGGTGGTGGAACACATCGGCTGCCACTACGCCAAGATGTTCCCGCACAAGGGCGTGGGCGGTGCCGAGTATCCCTACGTATTGGCCGGCATGGTCGAGGCCTGGGGCGGGGAGGTGGTGGACTATCCCGAACGGCGGCATTGCTGCGGCTTCGGTTTCCGCCAGTATTTCGTCAAGGCCAACCGGGGCTATTCGTTGTCGAACACCCACAAGAAGTTCGAGTCGATGGAACCCTTCAAGCCCGACATGATCATCACCAACTGTCCCGGCTGTCCCTATTTCATGGACCGTTGGCAATACGTGATTGCCGAGAGCGAGGGCAAGACCTACGGCGAGAACGGGCACGGCATCCCCGTGTTCACCTATGAGGAGGTGGCCGGTCTGGTGATGGGCTATGACCCTTGGGATCTGGGTCTTCAGGTGCACCAGATAGGTCCAGAACCCGTTTTAGACAAGATGGGCATTCCCTACGACCCGGCGGCCAAGTACAAGGGGCTGGACGGGCAGGATTTGGGAAAACCCGAGTTTCCGTTGAATATCGGTTGCTGTTAAAGAATAAGCCATGGAAAACGTAATTGTCGTTATAGGCGGCGGCCCCGCCGGTATGGAGGCTTCCTTGAGTCTGGCAGGCCGCGGGCACAAGGTGTATCTGGTGGAGAAGACCAAGGCTCTGGGCGGGCATCTGGCGCGCTGGGACCGTCTGTTCCCGCAGCTGGATGAAGCCAAGGACGTGCTGAACGAAATGTTGAACGCCGTCAGGGAGGCCGATGATAAGATAGAGGTGATTTACGAAGCCGAGGTGCAGTCGCTCAAACGGCGTATGCGCGGTCTGGAAGTGATGTTGAGCAACCGGCGGCTCTTGCAGGCCGACGCGGTGCTGGTATGCAGCGGGTTCGAGCTTTTCCGCGCCCAGCGCAAGGAAGAATACGGCTACGGCATCTACGAGAACGTGCTCACCTCCGCCGACCTGGAAGAAAGGTTCCGGCAGAAGAAGGTGCTGTGCGCCGACGGCCGCGTTCCCGAAAAGGTGGCTTTCGTGCATTGCGTGGGCTCGCGCGACGAGAAGGTGGATCACACCTATTGCTCCAAGGTGTGCTGCGTTACGGCCGTGAAGCAGGCCTGCGAGATCAAGGAACTCTATCCGCAGGCCGAAGTGTTCAACCTCTATATGGACCTGCGTATGTTCGACCGCTATTTCGAGCAGATGTACCATAAGGCGCAGAGCCACTACGGGGTGCATTTCGTGCGCGGCCGCCTCTCGGAGGTTTCCGAAACGGCCGAGGGCAAACTGCAGATCAAGACCGAAGACACGCTCTTGGGGCGCCCCATGCGGCTTATCGTCGATATGCTGGTGCTGATGGTGGGAATGCAGGCCTGCGCGCAGGCGGCGGAACTCTCGGAAAACCTGGACCTCAAGATTTCAGCTTCCGACCATTTCTTCGAAACCAAAGACCTGTTCCTCAAAGGCAATTACGCCCATTCCAAAGGCGTTTTCCTGGCTGGAGCCTGCACGGGGCCCAAGTCTTTGCCCGATACCTTGCAGGACGCCCGCTCGGCAGCCGAAAGCGTTCACCGCTATCTTACCGATTAAACGACAATGCCATGAAAGACTTCGGTTTCGGAATCAAGAAAAGCGGCGTCATCGATCTGGACAAGGCGGACTTCTCGCTCCTGGAGGAAATCGCGGAAGAAGAACCCTCTTTCCTCAACTGCTTTTATTGCGGTACCTGCACGGCTACCTGCAGTGCAGGGAAATTCACGGGTTTCAACCTGCGGCGTCTGCAACTGCTTATCAAGCGCGGGCAGTTGGATGAGGTGGCCGAACGCATATCCGAATGTATGCTCTGTGGAAAATGCCAGTGGGTATGCCCCAAGGGAGTAAATACGCGCCATGTCGTTACGCTTGTAAACAAGAAGCTCCATGCACGAAAGATTCGTTAACGCATACGATCCGTTTGTAATCCCGTATATGATAGGCTATGTGTTTGTTATAGCCTATCTGGTGATTGCATTGGTTACCGTGGTGAAGAACCTGCCGGTGAGCGACCGGAAAAAGATGCTCCGGCACTTGTTCAGCTACAGGATATTCATCACGATAAAGGACATCTTTGCCGACTGCCTGCTGCACGTCAAGATATGGAAGAAGAACAGGATGCTGGGCTATATGCACTCCAGTATCGCCTTCGGCTGGTTCATGCTTATCCTGGTGGGGCATATCGAGATTTTTTTCTTCGCCCCGCACCGGGTCAACCTGCCGTATTACCCAATCTTTTTCCGCTATTTCATGATGGAGACCGAAACCACGGTGGGCGGCAGCGTGTTCTTTTTCCTAATGGACTTTTTCCTGCTCATGGTGCTGTCGGGTATCGCGCTGGCTATGATAAAGCGCATACGGCGGCGTCTGTTCGGCATGAAACGCACCACGCGCCTTAAGTGGAACGACCAGCTGGGCATGTATGCGCTCTGGTGCATCTTCCCCTTGCGCTTTTTGGCCGAGAGCTTTACCTCCCATATCAGCGGCGGCGGTTTCCTGACCCGAGGGTTCGGCATGATTTTCGACTGGTTCAACCAGTTCATGAACAACGACGCCCTGATACGTCCCACATGGTGGGCGTATTCGATCGCGCTTATGGTGTTCTTCCTTACGCTGCCCTGGAGCCGCTTCACCCATATCCTTTCGGAAGCCCTGCTCATCTATATGCGCAATGCCGGCATCCGCGAAACGGCCAAGAACAACGGTTACGCCAGCGTGGAAATCTATTCCTGCTCGCGCTGCGGCATCTGCCTCGACCCCTGTCAGATGGTGTCGGCGGCCTCCCTGCGGCAGATGGCCTCGGTGGAATTTACGCGCAACGTGCGCCTGCGGCAGGACAAGCAGGCCATGGCGGCGGCTTCCTACTGCCTGATGTGCAACCGCTGCGTACAGGCCTGTCCGGTAGGGGTGAACTCGGTGCAGCTGAAGCTGAACCTGAAGGGCGCCGATGTAAAATACCTGTATCCGAACCGCTACGATTATGTGGAGGCGGAAGCTAATCCCATGGCGGGAAATTCGGCATGGTCGGGTATCCTGCAGAGTGCATCCGAAACGGTGGAAAAACCGTCCGTTCAAGGAAATGCCAAACCCGAAGTGGTTTATTTTGCCGGCTGCATGAGCCATCTCACGCCCAATATCGAACGCTCGATGGTAAGGATTTTCGAAGCCGCCGGCGTGAACCATACGTTCCTGGATAAAGACGGCGGCATCTGCTGCGGCCGTCCCCTGATGCTTACAGGCGACCGGGCGGGCAGCGAGCAGCTGGTGGCCAAGAATACCGAGGCCATCCTTTCTACGGGCGCCAGGATACTGGTCTGCTCGTGCCCCATCTGCTACAAGATTTTCAAGGACAGCTATAAGTTGGAAGGCGTGCGGGTCATGCACCACACCGAATATATACTCGAATTGTTGGAAGCCGGCAGGATTACCGTGCGCAAGAGTTTGATGAAGGGCGTCTATCACGACCCCTGCGAACTGGGACGCAATTCGGGCATCTACCAGCAGCCCCGCGACGTGCTGTTCCGCGTGCTGAACCTGCGCAAGACCGCCTATGAGGGCAAGGAAGCCCTATGCTGCGGTCACAGTATCGCCGCCGAGGGTATGCCTTACAAGAAGCGCCGCATGATCGCCAAAGACGCCTTGAAGAAAATGACCGAAGAACCGGTGGACGTGCTGGTGACGGCCTGTCCTTCCTGCAAGCGGGCGTTTGCCGAAATCGGTTCGACGGATATCCGGGATATTGCGGAAATAGTTTGCGAACAATTGGTGAACCACCGCAAGCAGGCGGAGCACGCCCGCCGGTAAAATCATTCGGAAAAAAGACGGCCTTGCCAGGTGCCGCGTTCTTCCAGACGTTTCTCGATAAGCTGGAGAATGCGGTCGCTGCGAAGGTTCCCGAACGTAGGGCCGGCCTGGAATCGGGCGGGAGCCTCCCCGGCAAAGCGTTCCATCATGATTTGGGGCGAAAGCCTTTCCAGGAAATCCACTGCGAAATCCACATAGGAATCCACCGTAAAGAATGAAAAATCCTGAGGGCGGGCGGCATATTCCTTTTCGAGGGCCGTGTGCTTGATAATCTGCAACTGGTGCAGTTTCAAGGTGTTTACGGGCAAGTGGGAGATGATTCCCGCCTGAGCCAGTTCTTCTTCGCGGCTCAGGCCCGGCAGCCCCAGGATCAGGTGCGTTCCGGTAAACAGTCCGCGTTGGGCGGCGGCTTCGAAAGCCTTGCGCGCCGTGGCGAAATCGTGCCCCCGGTTCATCCATTGCAAGGTCTTGTCGTAGCAACTTTCGATGCCCATTTCCAAGTGGATATGCTTTGTTTGGGCGAGATCTGCCAGATAGTCTAAGGTTTCATCATCCACGCAGTCGGGGCGGGTGCCGATGGCAAGTCCCGCTACATCGGGCACGCCGAGCGCTTCTTCGTAGCGAGCCTTAAGTACGGGCAGCGGGGCGTAGGTATTGGAAAAGGCCTGGAAGTAGGCCAGGTATTTGGGCGCGTGCCGGTAGCGCCAGGCATGGAAAGCCTTGCCCTCGTTCAATTGTTCCGTAATGCCGGGCGTCTGTTGGCAGTAGGAGGGGTTGAACGCCTCGTTGTTGCAGAAAACGCAGCCCCCCGTACCCTTGCTGCCGTCGCGGTTGGGGCAGGAAAAGCCCGCGTTTACCGAAAGTTTCTGCAGGCGGAATCCGTATGTTCTCCGCAAATAATCGCTGTACGCATTGAACCTCCGGTTGTTGCCCCAGGCAAAGAGTTCTTTTCCCGCTTCGGCCATCGCGTCTATTTCTCTTTCTTGGGATGATTGGCGGTATTGAAGATAACCGGCTTGTAGGCAATCATCACATAGCCGTAGTGGGGCAGCCGGGAATTTCCGGGGGCGATGCCGCTCAGCGTTTCGAGCGTTTTGGTGCGCGAATGCAGGGCGTAACCCACCGTAAGCTTCAGGTCGGGCAGTATGTCGTATTTGTAGATCAGCGACATTTCCAGACCCAGATTGCGGGAATCGATGTCCGCTATATCGTTGGCCGTCCAGAAATAACGGGCGTTCAAGGCGATGGAATGCCTTTTTTCGGGAAAATAACTGGTGAGGTAGGGCTGATGGTAGCCTGAACCGAACGTGATGTCCTGACGGCCCGATCCGCTGAACAGGTCCATGATGCCTAAGAAAGAGTGTCCGCTGCCCATAAAGCGGTTGAACGCGTGGTCGGTAGCCTGTTCGGACAGTTCGGCCGAGGCGTCTTCGTTGCCCGAGATATAGTCGTAGGCCGCCTTGATCTCGACGGTGGGGTGCGGCTTGTACGAAACGATGGCCGAGGCCATGCCCGCCACGATGTTCCGTCCGAAAAGGTCTTTGCCGAATTGGCCGTAGGCATACACCAGCGCCGAGAGCTTGCGGTCGCGGCAAATGTCGAAATAGGTGCCTATGGCTGTGCGCGCATAGATCTTGGTGGGGTCTGTCTTTACCTCCTGTATCGTTTGCGCGCTGTCGGCAAAGGCGTGGTAGTGTCTTTCCTGAAAATCGGTAACCGAAAGCGCGCTCCACCGGAAATCATCGTTGAAGCGGTGCGATACGTAGGCAATCAGCAGGTATTTGTAGTAGTCGTCCAGACCGTAGGGATTGAGGAAACGGCTGGCGCTGTTGTTCGAGGCCGAGGCTCCCAGATCCACCTTGGTGCGCCCGTCGAGCGAGCGGTAGCGCAGCATCAGGGCATCGCTGGCGTTGCCGCATTCGTCCCACAGCGAATAGGCGAAATAACGCCCGTCTTCGTAAACGATGGGCATACGGCCTATCTTCAGGCTGAACCGCTGGGCGAATTCGGCGTGGAACCAGGCCTGGGCGATGCCGAAGCCGTAAGGCGTGTGCATGCCGCTGGTCTCGCCCCAGATACGCCCGTCTTCCAGCTGTACGAAAAATCCCAAGTTCTTGTTTCGGTAGTCGAAACCGAGCCGGGTGCGCTGCCCCACCCAGAAAACGCCGTGCTGGGACTTGTCCAGCATACCCATATATCCGTGGGAATACAGGCCGCGTTCGCGGATCTCGCCCGAAAGAATAAATTGCCCCTGCGCTTCAACAACACAGGGGCAAATACAAGAGCCTGCAAACAAAAACAGGCTTAGAAAGCTGAATAATCTACGCATGCTTCGTGAAAGGGACTATTTGTCGATTTCAACCATTTCAACTTCGAACACCAGGGTCGAATAGGCGGGAATGTCTTCGCTCACGGCGCGTTCCCCATAGCCTAATTCGAACGGAATGATAAGGGTGGCCTTGCTGCCCTTGGGCATCATGGTAAGGGCTTCGTCAAAGCCACGGATCATCTGGCCTACGCCCGCCGATACCGCCATCGGTTCGTAGGGACGCTGGGGCATGTACATGTCGTTTTCCTTGGCCACGGCTTCGATATTGGTGTCGAACAGCTTGCCGTCCAGGCGCTTGCCGATGTAGTTTACCTTTACGGTCTGACCCTGCTGCGCGGGCTTGCCGGCGCCTTTCCTGGTCATGATAAAGTACAGGCCGCTTTCGGTGGGTTCCACGTTCAGCTTGTTGTCGGCCAAGTATTTGGCAATGGCTTCCTTTTCGATTTCCTTGGCTTCGGCGGCTTTCACCAGGTTTTCCTGCTGCAGTTCTTCTTCGGTGTAGAACTTGTCCACCTTGATCGAGTAGATCACGTACTTGCCGAACATGTCGGGTACGCCGCCCATGTATTTGGCCATCGAGTCGGAGGGAATGTAGAATACGGCGCTGTCGCCTTCGTGCATGATCAACAGGCCTTCGTTAAGGTCGCCGGGAAATACCGATTCCATGATCTGCATGATCATGTCGGGTTCTTCGAGGGCGAAGATCACGGAGTCTTGCGAGGAAAGGGCCATCTTGCCCTTTACGATATCGCCCATCTGGGCGGCCCGGCCGTTGCCTTTTACCAAGAGGTCGTATTCCAGCCCGTTGGCGGTTTTCTTGTGCGAACCGCAGGCGGAAAACGCCAGTACGGAGAGCAGCAAGCCCATAATCAAGAGAATGTTCTTTTTCATTGTATTGAGGTTAAAATTTTATCAAGCCTTCGTTTGAGGCGAACAAGCCGCAAAGGTCGGCAAATTTATTCAATTCTCCGCCATTTGTTCGGGGCGGACCAAAACTTCTTCCACACAAAGTTCGTAAAGCAGGCTCGCCATGGGAGGGATCTCCGCCCCGTTGCCCGAAAAGCCGAAGCCCAGCCGGGAGGGCAGGATCAGCCTGGCCCGGTCGCCCTTCCGCATCATCAGCACCGCTTCGGTAAGCCCCGGTTCCGTTTCCGATTTGCCCACGATAAAGGTTTTAAGCCCGTTCTTTTCGGAAGAGGCTATTTCCTCGCCGTTGAGCAGGCGCAGGGTGTAGCTTAGCCTTACCGCATCGCCGCGTTCCACGCTGGGCGCATTTGGATTCGGAGCTGCCTCTATGCTGTAATACAGCCCGCTGCCGCTGCGCTGCATCTGCCAGCCGCTGCGCTGCAAGAACGCCTCGATGCCTTCCAGTTCCTGGTGAATGGCAATTTCCTGGGCCGAGAGCATTTCCTGTCTGGCCTTGGCCGCCGTGTCGTCGGGCGTTACGGCCACCACCGTGCGCTTGCAGGCGCAAGACAGTGCCGCCAGCACCGCCAGGCAAAGGATCAGCAGTCGGGAACGGGCGTCGGCGTGGCGTAAGTCGGGGCAGTGGCTCATTTATTTCTGTCGTATCGATTTTTCGTAGAAGTCGGGCAGCAGGCGTTCGAACTTGGCCACCGTCTCCTCGATCGTGTCGTGCGAGGCGGCACCGGCCGCGTTCTTGTGGCCGCCGCCGTTAAAGTGTTCCTTGGCGAACTTGTTTACGTCGATGTCGCCCTGCGAGCGGAACGAAATGCGGACGCGGTCTTCCTTTTGGGTGAAGAAGGCCGCGAAGCGTATGCCGGCGATGCTCAGCCCATAGTTCACGATGCCTTCCGTATCGCCGGGGCGGAAGTTGTACCGTAGCATGTCCGCCCGGTTCAGGTACATGTAGGCCGTTTCGTATTCGGGCTTCACCACCAGGCGTTCGCCCAGACAGCAGCCCAACAGCCGCAGGCGGCTTTCCGAAAAGTTGTCGAAAATGTTCTGGTGTACCTTTACGGTGTCCAGGCCTTTGGAAATCAGGTCGGCGATGGCCGAGAACAGTTCCCCGTGCGAGCAGGAGTAGCTGAAAGAGCCCGTATCGGTGCTTATACCCGCGTACAGGCAGGCACCCACCTGCGCGTCGATGAAGTTCGGGTCCAGTTCGTGATAGATGACCCGGTAGAGTACCTCGCAGGTGGAGGAAATCCGGGTGTTGGAGAACCCCAAGTGGAAACTTTCCGTATCCGGTTCCAGGTGGTGGTCTATCATGATGCGGGGCGCCTGCATTTTCTCCAGAAGCGGAGACATGGCCTCGGCACGGCTCAGGCGGTTGAAGTCGAGTACGAACAGCAGGTCGCATTGAGCCAGTATCGCGGCTATCCTGTCGGGATGTTCCTGATAGTTGAGCGCGATTTTTTCGGAATCCATCCACGCCAGATTCTGGGCGTAGCGGCTGGGAAACATCACATGGCTGTCTTTGCCCATGTTCTTGAGGTAGGTGTGCAGCCCCATCGAGGATCCCACTGCATCGCCGTCGGGGTTGTTGTGGCTTATGATGACAATGTTCCGGGCCTTTTCAAGATAGCTTTTGAGCGGATGTATCTCCTGGCCGCTTTTGGCCAGGATACGGTAAGGCGCGGCCTGGTCTTTTTGCGCGGGCAGCACCGTGTAAGGCATGGCGGCCTGTTCCTTGAGAAAAATGTTCTGTTCCATTGTATGTGCAGCTTTGCCGGGCCGAAAATACTAAAAAAGCGTGTCTTTGTCGGAAAAAGGCGGATTGCCGAGCGGAAAATTGTCGGAAGACTGCCCCAGGCACTCGTGCAGCCTGCGTACGGCTTCTTTGCGCAAGGGATTGGTTTCCCGTGCCGAAACGATGTAGTTGAGCAGTTTTACAAAGTCCTGCAATGCCTGCACGGTGTTGCAGATCTGAATCTGCCGCTGCTGGCTGAACACGGGTTCCACCGCCGTGCGGTTTATCAGCGAGCCCTGATGGGTGATGTCGATGCAGAAGCGGATGTCGTCTTTGTTCACCGATTCGGGGTCGGTGGTGCAGGCCAGCAGGTTCACCACCGGCAGGTTCAGCAGGAATACCGGCAGCCCGTTCCGTTCGGCCAGGTACTGGTAGGCCAACGCCAGGCTGCGGTCGTTGCCCTGGCGCAGGTTCAGCAGGTTGGGCAGGAAGAAATCGGCGAAGTTGTAGTCCGACACGATCTTGGTTCCCAACCGGAACCCGCACTGGTTAAAGAAAAAGTTGTTGAACAGCGCCAGCTTCCGCGACAGGCTCACGTCCGCCCCCAACAGCAGCCAGCAGTCGCCGTGCAGGCGGTTGAATTCGTTGCACACCCTTTCCCAGGGCAAGTCGGAATAGAAAGCCGAAGAAAGCAGGTAGAAACCCCGCAGGAGGTTGGGGGAGGCCTCGGCCTTCCAGGCCGAGAGTTTCCTGCAGGCTGTCTCCACCTGCAGTTCGGCCATCAGCGCCTGGATGCGGTTCTGCCAAAGCGAACCTTCCTTTTGCATCCGCGCCTTTTCCAAATAGGGCAAGGCCTCCTCGCCAATCGAAAAGAGGGCTTCCTTAAGCGTTTGGTAGATTTCTTCGTCGGTTTCGTCCAACATGCCTACCAAGGCTTCTATTTCGGCTTGTCCGGGAACGCGGTTCATCAGGCGGTGAGGCGGGTTACTACCGTTTCGATCAGTCTTTCCATATGCGGGTGATAGTCTTCGCTGAACTTCTTGGTGCAGCGGTTGGCGATCAGCAGGCATACGGTAAGGCAGCGGTGTCCCAGCGCGCGGCCTAAGCCGTAGAGCGCAGAGGTCTCCATTTCCATGTTCGACACCTTGATACCCTTGAAGTCGAAGCTCTGCAGCAGGTCGTTCTGTTGCGGATAGGAGAGGGGAAGCCTTACCACGCGGCCCTGCGGGGCGAAGAATCCGGGCGCGGTGGCGGTAATGCCCTTCTGCATGTCGAAGGCCACTTTGTTGAGCAAGGTGGCCGATGCACGCACCACATACGGACGGGCGAAGCCCATCGGCAGCTTGAGGTGGGCGTCAAGGGCGCGTTCCATATCGTGTTCGAACATCTGGTCGGGCACCGAATAGTAGTTCAGCAGGCCATCCAGACCCAGGCCGTATTCGCCGGCGCAGAACGTGTTCACCTCAAAGTCGGCCTGAAAGCTTCCGCTGGTGCCGATGCGCACCAGGTTCAGGCTCTGGTGTTCCTCCTTGGGCGTGCGGGTCTTCAGGTTCACGTTCACCAAGGCGTCCAGTTCGTTGAGCACGATGTCGATGTTGTCTGTGCCCATGCCGGTGGAGATCACGCTGATGCGCTTTCCGTTCTTCGTGCCCGTGTGGGTGATGAGCTCGCGGTTCTGCACCTTGTGCTCGATACTGTCGAAAAATTTCGATACCGTAGGCACGCGGCCGGGGTCGCCCACCAGGATTACGTTCGGTGCCAGCTGTTCGGGCTGGAGCGCGAGGTGATAGACGCTGCCGTCGTTGTTCAACGGCATTTCGGATGCGGGAATCGTGTTCATAGTTTTAAGTTTTTGAGGTTATTTATTGAGTGATTCTACAAATTTAAGCCAGTCTTGCGCCTTTTCGCCTTTCAATACGCGGGGAAACTTGTTCTGCGCCCCTTCCTTGCCCTGTTGGCGCATGTAGTCGTAGAACACCTGCAAGGGAAGTACCTCCACGTCTATGGAACGGATGGCCTCCAGGCGTTCCACCCGGTAGTCGTCGTTGAGCACCTTCAGGTATTCGTCTATCTTGCGGGCGGCCTCGTCCTTGTCTATGGCCTGGTCGCAGCCCAGGAACCAGCGGTGACCGAACATGCCGTTACTCTTTACGCCCACCACGGTATATTCCAGAATGCCCACGTTCTTTTCCTCGCCCAGCATCTTTACGGCGCGGTTCATGTTATCGACCGAGAGGTGTTCCCCGCAAAGGCTCAGGAACGACTTGGTGCGGCCCGTGATCACGATCTCGTTGTGCGCCTTGCTGGTAAAGCGCACCGTGTCGCCGATCATATACCGCCACGCGCCCGAGCAGGTGGAAATCAGCACGGCGTATTCCCGGCCTTCCTCCACTTGGTCTATATATAAGGTCTGCGGATTTTCCACCACCTGTCCGTCCTCGTCGAAATTGCGGTCGTTGAACGGAATGAACTCGAAGAACAGCCCGTTGTCGAGCACCAGCTGCATGGCGTTCACGCCAGGGCGGTTCTGAAACGCCAGAAAGCCCTCGGACGCCAGATAGGTTTCGAGATACACCAATGGATGCGCCAGCAGTTTCTCGAAGCTGCCCTTATACGGTTCGAACGACACCCCGCCGTGCACGTAGATCTCCAGGTTCGGCCAGATGTCGTGGATGGTCTTGAGGTTGTAGCGCTCTATGATTTTTTGGAACAGAATCTGGAACCAGGCCGGCACGCCCACCACGGCGGCGATGTCCCATTCGGGTGCCTTGCGCACGATTTCCTCAATCTTGGTGGGCCAGTCGCGTTCGCGCGAGATGCGTTTGCCCGGCTTGTAGAAATGCTCGAACCAGAAGGGCAGGTTCCCCGTGGTGATGCCCGAAAGGTCGCCCGCGTAATAGCTGCCGTTGTACTGCAGGTGGGTGCTGCCGCCCAGCATCAGCGCGCTTTTCTGGAACAGTTCGTTGGGGAAGTCGTATTGGGCCAGGGCGAACAGCTGGCGGATGCTGGTTTTCTTGATGGCTTTCACCATATCGCCCGTAACGGGAATATACTTGCTGCTGGCGCCCGACGTGCCCGAACTGAGCGCGAAGTGCGTGTTCCTGCCGGGCCACGAAACAAAGGTCTCCCCGTTGAGGCTGCGGTACCACCAGTCGCGGAACATCCGGTCGTAATCATATACGGGCACCCGTTTCGAAAATTCCTGCCGTATGTCGGCGCTGCCCAGAATTTCTTTAAAGCCGAACTCCCGGCCGAACGAGGTGTCGGCGGCTTTCGACAGCAGTTTCTTCAACACGCGGTTCTGCGCCTTTACGGGGTCTTTTACGCTAAAGAAACTGACCAAAGGCACTTTGTTGGCTCTGAACTCCAATGCCGCTTTCAAGATGGAGCCGAATACAGGTATTCTCCTGCGGGCTTTTTTTGCCGTCTTCGGGCTGGGTTTTGTTTCGGGCATACCTTACAATAGATTAAAAACCAAAGTTACTAAAAAAAACGTTTTGGGGGGCGGGCTGCTTCGTTGCAGCCCTCGGCTTGTTCGGTCACGTACTGAAGTACGCTCCCTCACCGCCTTCGGGCTGCGCCTCGCATCCCACCCTCCAAAACGTTTTTTTTAAACCGGCTTCGTGGTGGGGGCGGGCTGCTTCGTTGCAGCCCTCGGCTTGTCCGGTCACGTACTTCAGTACGCGTGTTCGGTGTCCGGCAGAATTTACGCGGAGGAACGGGGATATCGGGAATGAATTCTGAGGTGGCCTCCCGCATGGATAAACTTTCTTAAAAAAATAACGGGGTGTTGATAACTTTTTTGTGTTGAAATCGGTAATTTATATTATTATAATTCTTGATTGTAAAAAGTGTAATGAGAGCAAGCGTGTCTATGAATTCCAGTTACCGTATGTAAAAATATTTTGCAATTATAATAATATAAATTTTGTATTTAAGAAGTGTAATTAATAAAAACAATGAAATTTTAAATCATTAATTATATATCTTTGGTTCGGTTTCGTCTTTGAGGAGATGAAACTGTTGATATGATAGAAAACTTAAATACATATATTTATGAAAACGATACGCTTTTTTGTACCGGCGATTGTACCGGTTCTGCTGTTGGCTTCGTGCGGTAATTCCAAACACTATGCCAAGCCCGAAGAGACCCGGATCGAATCTGCCAGGAATCTGGAAGGCAACAAGGTGAGGGTGATGGATGAGATTATGGACGGCACGGAGGAAGTGAAGACCTTGAGCGAAGACGGTACGAAAATGGTGACGGTTCCTTACCGTTGGTTCGCCGGCAAGGCCTCGGCCGACGATAGGCAGACCGCCATAGAGATGGCGCGCCGGGATGCCCACAACACGGTTTCGTTAACCTTGAACAATGTGGTGCAGTCGGTGGCCGAGAAGGGCGGCCTGGAGGTGAACAAGCGCGTGCAGGAAGCGGTCAAGACGTATTGGAAGCAGGTCAGCACCAGCGTGATAAGCGGTTGTGAGCCTTACGGTGCGGTGCGGGTGGAATACGACCCGGTTCGCCGCATGTATGAGGTTACCGCAAGGGTGGCCATCCGTGGAGACCGATATGTCTCCCTGGTGAATACGGCGGGGCGGAATACCGGCAACTACGGTTTGAATCAGGAAGAGTTGCAGGAGTTCATGGAAATGAACGAAGCCATTATGAACGCCGCCAAAAGCGCCCTTTAGCGGAGGGGATGATGAAACACATCTTGGCTTGTCTGCTTGTTTTCCTGTTTTCGGGACTGCTTCAGGCGCAGGACTATCCGCCGGACTGGGTAAGATATACCCTCGGCGGCTACTATTACAACATACAGACGGCGGGTAATGCGGGAAACCGTACGGAAAGCGATTTTAAGGAATACCTGACAGGCATTGCCCTAACCAATCTCGCGCAGACCGTGCGGGTGAGGGTAAGGGACGAGGCGGTAATGCGGAAGTCTTCGGCAAACGGACAGACCCACACGCTTTATACTTCGGAAACGAGTTTTTCAACCGATGTGGATTTGCGTTTTGTGGAAACAGACAGCCGTTACGATCCTGTCTCAAAAAAGGGGTATGCCGTCGCCTATATCGAGAAACAGGCGGCCTGCCGTTATTACCAAGGGGAACTGCAGCTGCTTTTCGGCAAGATAGACAATGCCCGGAGTTTGGCGGACAACTATGTGGATGCGGGATTCAATGCCAAGGCTAAGGAGTGCCTGGAAAAGGTGCTGCCGGTTTTTGAACAGATGGAGGCGGCTTTTTTCTGGCTCGGCTTTTTTGGAGCGTCGAAGGAGGAGCTTTCTTCTTATGTGGAAAAACGGAATAGTCTGGAGCGGGAAATCCGCCAAACGGTGGCCGGTTTGGAATATGGTACGCGCATTTACCTGTCTTGCAGCGCGTATTTGGGCGAACAGGCCTACAATAAACTGTCAAACGAATTGAAGGGCGTGCTTTCGGCAAGCGGTTGCAGTTTTGTGGAGGAACCCGGCAATGCCGACTGGGTGGTCAAGGTGTCGGCTTCCTCGCGCGATTACAATAGTTTCGGGTCGGGCGGCTACATTACATATTATGCGTATGTGGATGCGGTGTTGGAAATAGAAAAGGTGGTTGCCGGCCAACGGATTTTTGCCGATGAAGTCTCGGTAAAGGGCGGTCACTCGTTGAATTTTATCGAAGCCGCGCGGGCGGCCTATAAAGAGGTCTCCAAGAAGATAGGTGCGGCGATAAGCGAGATTATTAACAAATAAACCAAAAGAATATGAAACGAATTATGTTGGTGTTGGGGGTATTCCTGATGGGATTACCCTTGCTGTGGGCGCAATCGGAGTCGGCCAAGAAGGTGGCGATTCTGGAAGTGGTGGACCGGGGCAATGCGGTTAACTATGGCGTTAAATTGTTGCTCCGTACCACTTTGGCGAAGGTCATTACGCAGACACCGGGCTACGAGGGTTACGACCGCGTGGATATGATGGCCATTCAGGGCGAACAGGATTTTCAGCGTACAGGTATGGTGAGCGATGACCAGATCAAGCGCTTGGGCGAGATGACGGGAGCTTCTTATGTGTTGGTGGCGGAAGCGGCCAAGATAGATGCCTCCAACGTGATTGTTACCGCCAAGATATTGGATGTGGAAACCGCCAAACTGGAACGCACCGACTACGAGCAGATGGGAGTATCCGCAAAAGAAATGTCTGAAGGATGCCGCAGGATGGCAAGCCGGCTACTTGGTTCGGCAGTATCGGTGGAGGCAGGGGATAGCCGGGAAACTTCGAAAGCGTGGGGATTCCTCAAAATCGGGCCGTTTTTCAAAAATTCCAAAAAGGAAAAGAAAGACAAGCAGAACCATAGGTAAAGACAAAAATAGAGGATGCTGTATATGGCTCCAACGTCTAAGTGATATGTTGGGGGACAAATTTGTTTGTAGAGGATAAAAATATGATCACCACAAAATTAAAAAACAACAGACTGCATTTTGTTTAGTGGATATTATGATTCGTGGAGACGGGCTAAAAATGACAGGGCTGGCCTTTTTTGCAATGGGAAGTGGACTTTGGCTTTATGACAATCTCATGGCTTCGGTTTAGGATTGAGATTTTAGACTATAGTAGGTTGTTTTCCGGCCTAAGCCAAGAAAGATCCGTTTATCCGATTTGGCGCCAAGTCTATGAAAGTGGATCTGCCAAACGGATGAACGGCTTTGTTTTTAAGTTTTTTTTAAGAATTGCCTATCGATAGAAGCCTTATTTTTGCAACCAATAGGTTGCGCGTTTTCGGAGCGAAAAACAGAAAGCCTATAAAAAAACTAAACCCGATAGCTTGACTTGTGTCAGGGGCTATCGGGAAGCAACACTGCAAAGATAGGAATTTCTTGGAAACAGACCAAATAAAAGAAAGAAATGAAATATGAAGATTTTCAATATGTAATGTCGAGTACACGATTAAGCCGTTATCTCTATGCGTGTAAGCACGATACGCGTAAGACTATGCAACTATACAGGTTGAATCTCAATTTGTCTCAAGAATTTTTTACCTTGTTGAGTTGTTTTGAAGTGGCTATAAGAAACGCCATCGACAGGAACTTGATGAAAAACTTTGGTTCGGATTGGTTGCGGAATGCGGTTTTGCCGGATGGAGTATTTGATGTGCCGGGCTGTCGGGATAGCGCCATGATTATAAGGAAAGCTTATAAGCGACTGATATGCAATCATATCTATTCTCATGAAAAATTATTGGCTGAAATGGAATTCGGCGTTTGGAAATATATGTTTGCCAATCCGCAATATCGGGCTACAGGTCGTACATTACTTGCCATTTTCCCCGAAAAGCCACGCTCATCTTCAACGGTTCAATATAACAATACCTATATGTTTAACGAATTGGACGGTATCAATATTCTCCGAAACCGCATCGCGCACCATGAACCGATATGCTTTGCCAAACAAAAGCCGGAAATAGCGACAGGCTATATAATGAATGCTTATCAAAAGATCCATACCCTGTTTTTATGGATGGGCATCGACAGTCGTTCGTTGCTGTATGGGTTGGATCATGTACGGCAAGTATGTGCCAAGATTAATGAAATTACAAATGGTTGATATTGTTTAGGTCGTTTAAAAGTTTTGATCCGCGTTACCGATTGCCGCGTATCGTTCCACACAGGTTTCAGCACCTTGTGCAAAGTTTGCGGAAGAAGTTCCGCCAAGCGCGATATCGGGAGGCCTTTTCCGGCTTCTAAAACCGAAATGAAAAATTTTTGTTGAACGTAAAAGTTTTTTTTCTACCTTTGCAGCCGATTTTGATAGGTCAATGCCCTATGGTGTAATTGGCAACACGTCAGATTCTGGATCTGAAGTCTCCAGGTTCGACCCCTGGTAGGGCAACATCAAAAATAACGCGCACAGGCGCGTTATTTTTTTTATCTACATTTCCACATATTTTTCTATATTTGCCGCTGTAAACCATTCAGCGCAAATTCGTTGAATATAAAACTAAAAACCTTGAAAAAAGCAGCAAAACCAACGGTTCCGCAATCTCCGAAGGCGACTACGAAAAGAAAAAAAACGCCCGGTAAGAGAGGACGAAAACCCAGTGCGGTAAAATTGGCGGAATTGGAATCCGTGCAATTGCCCGACAGTCTCTTGTATATGAAAGATGTTTTGCATCAGTATGGTTTTGCTCCAGTAATTTTGGATAGCAGGATAGCTAAGCTCCGTCGGCTGTGGGATGGTTCCAAGACCATCTGCATGCTTTGCGTCAAGGGGGAATCGACCTTTACCATGGATTCCACCCGCCACCGGCTTCGCGAAAACGACGCGCTGATCATCAATACCGGATTTGTTCTGGAATGCCTTTCGGCCAGCGCCGACTTCAAGGCGGTGGCCATCGTTTCCGGCAATTCCTTCCTTTTTTCGTCCGCCTTCTCTCAACCGATAGACCTTTACTATTATATACAGCAAAAGGCGGTCTTGCCCCTGGCCAAGAAATCGGTGGCTCAGTTAAACGATATGTTCACCCTGCTGTGCAAGAAGATGGAAACTCCCAAGTCGTCGTCTTTCTTCCAACAGGGTATCTTCAACAGCCATATGGTGGAACAGTTGGCCAAGACCTTCTGTTACGAGCTTTTCGACCAATACAGCCAGCATATCCCCCTGCGCCGCAACGGGGAAAGGTTCGGATCGCGCGAGATGTTTATCCTGCGCTTCCTCAACCTGCTCGACCAGAAGGTGGGCTCGGAGCGTTTCCTCAACTATTACGCTGCCATGCTCGGCATAACCCCGCAATACCTCACCACGATCCTCAAGGCGCTTACCGGCATCTCCGCCAACCAGTGGGTGCATATCGTGGTCTGCGAGAAGGCCAAGCACCTTATGCTGGGACAGCGCAAGAACCTTCTCCTCGTAGCCAAGGAACTGAACTATCCGGATCAGGCCTCGTTCTGCAAGATGTTTAAGACGCAGACGGGGTTCACGCCCATTCAATACAAAAAAGCCTTTTAAAAAGCGTTTTGGACGGCCATCTGCTGCGTTGGGCGGTTTAGGTTCGCTTGGTCACGTACTTCAGTACGCTCCCGCGCGCCCCTAAGCCGCCCGCCTTGCATCTGGCCATCCAAAACGTTTTTTGTTTTGCCCTTTACCTTACGGGGAAGGTGAGCGCCTCCATTACGCAGCAGTAGATGCAGATGGAGAACAGGATGGAGGGTATGATGATGGGCGCGATCTCGCGGAGCAAGTGTTTCATGGTGGCGTAAAATTTACTTTCACTACGTTGGCTTTCAAGTGTTTTCTGACCGATTGTTTTCATGGCATACAATTTTAAGTGGTGTTGTATATAGAATCCAAAAATCCGGATTTATCGAAGCTTGTCTTCTTTTTTAGTTTGTAAGGTGCTTATTGTCAGCTTGTAAAAATATGAGGCGAATAGGAAATGGGGGGGGATATTCAATCATGCATTCTGAGTGGCGAGCCCGGAAATTTGCCGTTTGGGGTATAAAAACGCCCCTGTCTCCGCATTTTTGGCGTGCCGGAACGAAAAAAAGTTTCGAGAGGGAACGCGCCCCAGGGCATACTGTAGGGGAGAAATGAGA
>JAMPIH010000003.1 GCA_023662825.1 Bacteroides sp. | reverse complement strand
TACGGAGATTCCAACAGCAAGGCGATAGCCTACAACTACAAGGCGGTGGCCACGGTGCAAAAGCCGGACGGCCTTTATCTGGAAATCAAGGCGAGCGGCAACAAGCATTTGGTGGACACGCTCGGCATCACCGAAAAACTAAAGCAAGACGGCGGAGACGCCTCGAATACAACGGCCACCTTTAATGCCTCAGAAAGTGCAGAGGAATTGAAGTCGGGCAATTCGCTGTCCAAACTATTCGGAGCCATCAACGGTTGGTTGAGTTCCATAAAGAAAAAACTGGACGGCATCGCCGAAGGCGCGGAAGTGAATGTGCAGGCAAACTGGAAAGAAGATGATATCACTTCGGATGCCTATATCCAGAACAAACCAGCCTCGATGCAGCCGTCCGGCACGGCATACGGTGATTTGACGGGTTCGTATCCGGAACCCACGATTAAAAGTTCGGTAACCCTGCAAGGTTCGCCGACGATTACGGGCAACCTCAGGCTAAAAGGCAACGAAAATGATGGCAAGAAGCTGGCCTTCGGCGACGGGGACAATGTATATCTGTCGGAACCGACCGACAATAACCTGGAAATCCGGGGAACAAGCGGCATAAACCTGAAAACAAGTGCCGGATTGGACACGGTAAGGGTGAACGGCACGCCGATCAAGGAAGCCATCGGCGCCCCGCTGAACGGCTTCAGCATTTACAGGCTAGCTTCCTCATTGTCAAGTTCCCCGGCTTCGATAGCCATGGAGACGTATTTTACCGCTTCGGTGCTCAATGGAAGACCTTTACAGGTGGGAGACCTGTTTATCGAGGCAAGCGCGAACTCCTATCTGTATCGGGTTACAGCCATCAGCGGCGGTATTGTAACGGGAACCAGGCTCATCTCCCTGCGCGGGGCGACCGGCGCAACGGGTGCAACAGGTGCAACGGGAGCGACCGGTGCACGCGGTATGCAAGGTCTCGAGGGAATCGGCATCTGGAGGTCGACAACGGCAACCGGAACGGGTACGACTTCGATAACGCTTTCAACCATCACGATACCCACGGGACGTTCCGTCAAGATTGGCGACTTGATCATCGCCAACTCCACGTATTCCTATCTGTACCGGGTAACGGCGGTTTCACTCACGACAGCCACGGTTACATACCTTACAAGCCTGCGAGGAGCAACAGGGGCTACAGGAGCGGCGGGAACGAACGCCACCACCACGGCGGTGGCCACCAAATCTTCCAATGGCCTTATGTCTTCCACCGACAAGGGAAATTTGGACACTATGATGAAGTGTAAGGTGGCCGGAGTTTATTGCCTTGCAGGTAACAAGGTGGAGAAAAAAAATGGAATTGATGTCTTGTGTAGTATTACAACAAACGAACACCTCAACAAAAAATGTACAAGGTTAACATTGACAGGGGGTAATAAAAACAAGTGGTATACGGCATTCGTGTCAGCACCCTATCAATATAGGGTCAGTTCGAACGGTGGTGCACCCGGTGGAGGAAATGTAGATATATTCATCAGGGATGACAAGGGTGAGTATATAGACACCTATAACACTTCGGTCCTTTTGATAGAATTCAATTAATTACTAACTTTGAGAAAAAATAAAACTATGAAAAAGTTGTTGTTTTTTATCTTCCTGTCGGTTATGTGCATAATGATGTCTTGCAACCCGGAGGGCCAAAATCGGAATAAATCACGGATTTTGGTGTATGCCTTGTGTAAAATGGACATAAAATCGGGACAGAAACCCCGAAAAGATGCGGGGTTGGATATAGAGGGGGATAGTATTGCTGTTCATAAATTAGCCCGTTGGGCAATCTTGATGACAGGACACTTCTATAAGGGAATGCCGTACTTTGATACTATATGGAATCCGACACGGGAGTTTCAGTCTCCAATTTTAACTTGGGATAACATCTGCTTTTCGAGAGACACACTTAATCACGTTTTCACCTTTTCCAACGATGCGGTGATTGAATGGAGGGAAAAGGAAGTTATCGATGGAGAGATGGTTGGTATTGACGGTTTTGAATACCTCGGCTGGTTGGCCTCATTCGAAGACTGTGTTTTTGTTTCCTATTGTGATTCGACAAGAACCGTTTGCTATGATCCGTTAACCTCCAGTTTTGATTGGCCACAAGAACGTGACACTCTTGGGTATATACCCTCCCGTATGTTGAAAGAAAACAGAGAGCATTTGATGTCTTTGTTGGCAGAGAAACGTTATCAGGATATGATTGATTTCTTCAAGTCCGGTGCTTACACCATCTACACCTGCACCGGCGAGGAGTATCGGGAACTGGTACGGCAGGGGTTGAACTAACCATCTTCATTGATTAAGCGTAGAAAGCCCGTGGATTTTTCCACGGGCTTTCTGCATTTAGGATACGTTTACTTCCGTGTGGAAGTACTGTTACTTTCAGCTGGAACATTCGAGGTATCCACTTTCAGATACCGCAAGAATGTCCGATAGTTACACCCATACACAGGATAGACATATTTCACCCACACCATCCGATGGCAGGAATCATGGTACGGTTGGTAATGGAGTCTGTCGATCTCCTGTATCTGTTTTGCGCGAAGGAGATAGCCTTCGCTATGCTTGCTTTCTTTTGCAATCTTTTTCATTTCAATGATATTTTTGTAAATAATTAAATAATAAAGTTTTTTGTTGCAAATCAACAATTTTTAAATTTTTTCGCCGAGGCGGGAAAGAAGCGTTTTTAAAAAGTGTACTCAACCCAATCCTTTTCCTCAGGCTTTCCCGAAATGGAAAAACCACATTTCTGAACGTTTTCATGGTATAGATGTTTTAAAAAATCATTATGCCATGTAAAATTTTGGTTCTTTGTATTTCAGTTAGTTTCGATTCACAAAAATCTGTATTGTGGAAGATATTTCAAAAAATAGTGTCGGTTTTCGACTTGAATTTTGGCATCAAGGTTTAAGTATTAAAGCACACCGAAAGCGGCGACCTCAAGAATGCATGGCTGTTTTCTATAATCGATAAGAATGTTTTTTCAATTAAATAAAAAGGGGCGATGCGGATATATTCCGTATCGCCCCTTGCGTGTACTGCAAGAATTGTTATTTTTTCAACAATTCTTTTCCTTTATCCGTAAGAATATATTTTTGTTTCGGATGGCTCGGCTCGGGCAAGCCGGCCTTTCGGCATTCCGAAATCATCAATCCGATGCCCCGTCCCCAATTTCCTAAAACCTTGCTGATGCTATTTATTGAAATATGACATATTTTTGAAATCGGCTGGTGGGTCTGTCGGGGATTGTCATTTGGATACGTGTACCAAGCAGAGGATTGATGTAGCGCTCCTTGAAATTCCGTTGATCCTTGAATCCGCAATATGTGGTTATTTCAATCAAGGAACGTGGTTCTTTGCAGAATTCGATTATTTTATCTTCGATTTTCTGAATCTCTTGACTTGTAGGTTGACTTGTGGGTTGACCTATATTCGACCCGCCTCCAGGGCATAAGTCGGAAGTGGCCTCCACTTTCACGCGGAATGCAGTGATGGTATTGACATCATCGGTAAATATGTCTTCTTGATATAATCCACATCCAGATCTTCGAATGTTGCATTTAGGCATGGGGTGGCATCGAATGTGGCCATAAAAGAACAGCGACGTTCTGCCAAGATGCGTTCTTCCGCTTCAGTGGCAATGTCGCGACGGGGACCGATACGAATAAATGTTCGCCCGCGGTAACCTTGTACATTCCTTTGCTGAGTTCAAAAGAAAGCGGTGGTGTTGCCATGGGACAAAGGCGAATACTGGAGGGACGGTAGGCCTTCAGGAGTGTTTTTCCGAATTACTTGACCAATTTGGTTGAGTTTTGTAAGATGCTGTTTATCTGTATTTATAAAAACTTGACCAAACTGGTCAAGTTTTTGCCGCGCATCTTTTTTCTGCTAAATGGGAGAGGCATTTTCCCAGCATCAAAAGGACATCCTGCTGGCGCGGAAAGGGCACTACAAGGAATACCCCGAAACGGGAGTGGGCATTGAGGACTACCGCAATGAGACCGACCCGGAAGAGCTGCTGCGGTCTATCCGTCAGGAGTTCGCCTCCGACGGCATGAAGGTAATCCCGGTTCACCGGTTACTGTACACCAGGGCCACGGCCGAGGCCGAGGCGCCTTCCCCGCTGCCTTCGAAGCCCATCCGTTCGGTGGTGGTGGCCTTTACCGAGATTTGTTCGGGTTCCACATCCAGGGCCTTGGACAGGTTTTGCTGCATCTGCGGCACGTAGGCGGCTATCTTGGGCTTCTGCAGACGCAAGGAAACGTCCACATTGCCGATACGGTAACCATGGGCGGCGATGAGTTCGCCGGTTTTCTTAAGGAGTATCAGGCTGTCGATGCCCTTGTAGGCCGGATCCGTGTCGGGAAAATGCCGGCCGATGTCGCCCAGGGCGAGCGAGCCCAAGAGGGCGTCGCACACGGCGTGCACCAATACATCGGCGTCCGAATGTCCGTCCAGACCTTGTCCGTAGGGCACGTCCACCCCGCCCAGAATCAGTTTGCGGTCGGGGGCGAAGCGGTGGGCGTCGTAGCCGTAGCCGACCTTGAAATTATTCATTTCCCACTCGCTTGGCTTGGCGTGCGGCCCTTTCGGCGCGGTTAAAGTTGAACGAAACGCCTACACGCAGGGTGTTCTTAAGCGGGTTCGAGCCCGATATCGTGGAGGTGGGAATCAGGTAGGAGAAATCCAATCCGACCATCTTGTAGCGCAAGCCTACGCCCAAGGTAAAGTACTGGCGGTAGCCCTTGAGTTTGCTTTCGTGGAAGTAGCCCATGCGGACGGCCACCATTTCGCGCCACCAGTATTCGGCGGCAAGGCTCCACTGTATCTCGCGCATCTCTTCCTTGAAGCCGCCGGGCGCGTCGCCAAACGACTGGAAGAGCCCTTTCATTACATTCACGTTGTTGTTCTTTCCGGCAACGATATTCCAATCGCCCGTGGCCGAATCGTATTCCGTGATGGGAGGCGTGGGAACGAGCAGTTTATAGGCCTCGGCATAGAAACCCACCGAGTTGTAGTCGTCGATATGCCAGTTGAAACCGATACCCAGGCGCAGGGTGGCGGGCAGGAAGTTCTTCTCGGACTCTTCCGACAGGTCGGTGGTGTAGCTCATCTTGTTGCCGATATTGGTGAAGCTCAATCCGGCGCTCAAGGTTCCGCCCTTGTATTTCTTGCCCAGATCGAAGTCCTGGCAGTAGTACAGGCCGATGTCGGCGGCACCCGCCAGACCGGCTTTGGTATCGACTCCGCCTACATATTGTCCCAAGGTAAGGTTGGAGTAGATGAAGCGGCCGGTAACGGCAATCGAGAGCACGTCGATCAGCTTACGCGAGTAGCTTACGTCGATTGCGAATTCGTTGGGTTTGTAAGTCGTTCCCGCATCGTTCGGGTTGTTGGTGAAGGTTACCGAACCCATGCTGAAATACAGCAATGAAAAACCGATGACGTTGCGTTCGTCCTTGAATTTATAAGCCCCCGAAAGGTAGGCCAGCGACATATCAGGCACTAGGTTGATGAGCCAGGGGCTGTAGGTGAGCGAGAGCCCGAACTGATCCTTCATGAAAGGATATTTGGCGGCGTTGTAGTGCTGGGAATTGAGGTCGGCCGAGGTGGCCACCCCTACGTCCGCCATACCCCCCGAACGGGCGTCGGGCGAAAGCGTGAGGAAAGGCACCGCCGTGGATATGGGGTTGTTTACCTGTCCCGTAGGCTGAACGACGCCGTCGTTGTTAATCTGTGCATACGAGTAAGCGCCGAGGCTCAGGAAAAGCAGGGTAACGACTACCCATGATTGTCTGTGCATGTCGAAATTTTTTAAAAGCGGACAAAGATACTTGCTTTGGCTGAGTCGGAGTATCCTGACCAACGGGCAAAGATAGCATAATCCGCCAAAAAACAAAGCGGATTATTTGCCGAAAACTTCGTCCGCTTTAGGGCATCAACCGCACTTGGAATAGCCGCAGGAGGGGCAGGTGAGGCAGCCTTCCTTATAGACAAGGCCGGCTTCGCCGCATTCGGGGCATTTGGTCTTTTCGGCGATGGTTCCGTTGGGAATGTACTTCTTGAGCGCGCGGACCACCCCGTTTTTCCAGGTGTTGATCTGGTCGTCGGAGCCCAACTTGAGCCCGTTGATGAGGTCGATGATTTTGGGCAGGTCGGCTCCCTGGCGCAAGATGCTGGAAATCAATATGGCGTAGTTCCAATACGTTTCATCGAAAGTACGGGAGAGGCCTTCCCAGTGAACGCCGTAGCCGTCGCGGTCCTTGAATTCGAAGTCGTAGCGTGCGGGCGAGTTCTCGTCCTTGCGCACGCGGATAATCTCTCCCTTGTTTACGAAAGAGGGCAGGGGGAAGTCGTCGGCACGGCCGGTGAAGATCTCGTAGGGACGGCCTTCGTACAGACCCACCACGGCGATCCACTTCTCGTAGTCGTTCTGGAAACGAACCACATCGGCTTTCAGCACATCGGGACGGGACGGCGTTTTCTTGACCGTCTCGGTTTCTTCTTTCTTCTTGTCGGCCACCAGCACGCCCGAGCGCGAGCCGTCGCGGTAGATGGTCATGCCCTTGCAGCCGCACTCCCAGGCCGTCTGGTAAATCTGGCTCACCAGTTCTTCCTGGGTCTGGTTGGGCACGTTTACGGTAACGCTGATGGAGTGGTCGACCCATTTCTGCACCGCGCCCTGCATCTTTACCTTGCTCACCCAGTCGATATCGGTGGAAAGCGCCTTGTAGTAAGGCGACTGGGCGATGATTTCCTGCAGCTGCTCTTCGGTGTAGGAGTTCAGGTTGGTGGTGTCGAGACCCGTAATCTTCATCCATTCCAGGAACTTGGGATGAACCACGGTGTATTCTTCGTAGGAATCGCCCACTTCGTCCACGAAATCCACGTGCACGCCCTTGTCGCCCGGATTGACCTTGCGGCGGCGCTTGTAGGCCAGCATGAAGGCCGGTTCGATGCCGGAAGTGGTTTGGGTACAGATACTTACACTGCCCGTGGGTGCCACGGTAAGCAATGCGATGTTGCGGCGGCCGTATTTGGCCATGTTCTCGTACAGTTCGGGCTCGGCTTCCTTAAGGCGGTTCACGAACGGGTTGTCGGCCTCGCGCTTGGTGTCGTAGATGGGGAACGCACCGCGTTCCTTGGCCATTTCCACCGAGGAGCCGTAGGCGGCCAGCGCCAGGTTCTTGTGAACTTCCACCGAGAAGTCCGTGGCTTCGTCGGTGCCGTAGCGAAGTCCGAGGGCGGCCAGCATATCGCCTTCGGCGGTAATGCCCAAGCCGGTGCGGCGGCCTTGGCGGCTGCGGTCCTTGATCTTGTCCCAAAGCTCGTTTTCGGTACGCTTGACGTCTTCGTTCTCAGGGTCTTGGTCTATCTTTTCGAGGATGCGGTCCACGTGTTCGAGCTCCAGGTCGATGATGTCGTCCATAAAGCGCTGGGCCACACGCACGTGCTGGCGGAAAAGCTTCATGTTGAACTTGGCGTCCTTCGTAAAGGGATTTTCCACGTAGCTGTAGAGGTTCAGGGCCAGCAGGCGGCAGCTGTCATAGGGACAGAGGGGAATTTCGCCGCAGGGGTTGGTCGATACGGTGCGGAAGCCGAGGTCGGCGTAGCAGTCGGGCAGGGACTCGCGGGTGATGGTGTCCCAGAACAGCACGCCCGGTTCGGCCGATTTCCATGCGTTGTGGATAATCTTGTTCCAGATCTTGCGGGCATCCACCTTCTTTATATACTGGGGATGGTTGGAGTCGATGGGATATTGCTGGATAAAGGGCGTTCCGTTCACCACGGCCTGCATGAACTCGTCGGTAAGCTTTACCGAGACGTTGGCGCCGGTTACCTTGCCTTCTTCCAGTTTGGCGTCGATAAAGCGTTCGGAATCAGGATGTTTTATGCTGATGCTCAACATCAGGGCGCCACGGCGGCCGTCTTGGGCCACTTCGCGGGTCGAGTTGGAGTAACGTTCCATAAAGGGCACGATGCCGGTGCTGGTGAGCGCGCTGTTCTTTACGGGGCTGCCGGCGGGACGGATATGGGAGAGGTCGTGCCCCACGCCGCCGCGACGCTTCATCAACTGCACCTGTTCCTCGTCTATCTTCATGATGCCGCCGTAAGAGTCGGAATTGCCCTTGTTGCCGATCACGAAACAGTTGGAGAGCGACGAGATCTGGAACTTGTTGCCGATACCCGCCATAGGGCTTCCCTGAGGAATGAGGTAGCGGAAATCCTTCATCAGCTCATAGGCCTCGTCTTCCGAAACGGGGTTGGGATACCTGCTTTCGATGCGCGCCAGCTCGCGGGCTATGCGGCGGTGCATCTCGTCGGGCGTCTTTTCGTAGATACGTCCGTCGCTGTCCTTGAGGGCGTACTTGTTCATCCAAACGGTGGCGGCCAAGGCATCCCCTTTAAAGTATTTGGTGGAGGCTTCCAAAATTTCTTCGTGCGAGAACTCCTTGAGTTCCGCTTCCATCGGCATGTCTTTCCCCGACAAAGTCTGTTCCTTGCTCATATCCAGATTAGCTCTATGTTCCTTTAATTTTTGGTAAGGGCCGGCCTGAACCGAATCTTTCGGTTCGTTTTCAACCACCATACTGTCGGACTTTTGCGAAAATAACCCGTCCGACCCTCTTCCGGAGAATAAATCAGCTTGCATAAGCTATTAGCGTTAAAGTGTTTACAGTGTGTTGCCCCTTGGAATTCGCAATCCCCTCATGCAACGATGTGCAAAAGTATAGCTTTTCCCCGCGGGGGGATTTGAGTTATCCCCAATGTTATAAACAATACCTGTTTGTTACTTTTTTTTGTTTTGTTAATTCGTTGATTATTATACGTTTCTACTGTTAAGAACATTTATCAACATGGTGTTGATAACTTGGGCTTTCTCGCCCTTGCCCTCCCTTTCCCTTTTTCGTTGGGGCTAGCCTTCGGCTCAATTTTACGGCTCATCGTCGAGGCTCGTAAAAAAATCAGTACATAAGGCCAACCAGCCAAAGAGGCAGTTTTTTCCCCACAGGGCTTTCCATGTTGTCGGCCATGATGTAGGAATTGGGAAGACGGGCTATCTGTTCGAATGTTTTATTTTTTCCTCCTACCTCTATGGTATATTTTCCGTCAATGAGAAAATCTCCGTGTTCCTTTCCGTATTCAACGGTATGATTCACATTGAGCTGGTTTACAAAAAAACACTCCCTTAACGTTCCTTGATTGATTTCATCGGCCAAGGCGCAAAGCATGTTCGGGTTTTGAATGTAGATTTTGTCGGGTTTCTGCATTTTGGTGACAGATTTGTTGTCGCTGTAGATAAGATGAATGAGTTCGGCTCTGTTCATGCTTGACAAATAATTCAACACCGTGATTTTGTTGAGTTCGAGATAGGAAGATAACTTTGCGATGTTGACTTCGTAAGGCGGATTGTTTGCCAAGAAAAGCAACAACGCTTTCAATTTGCGGGTAAAGGCCTGTTCAACGCCACAAAAAAGGGTCATTTCTTGGTCTACGATAAATTGAATCACGTTTTCGATGCGACTGTAGTATTCCATTTCATCGTCTTCGTAAAAGGGATAGAACCCTACCCGTAGGTATTGTTCGAACATTTTTTGAGGATGGCACTTCTTTTTCACTTCTGCGCAAATCTCATCGGCATTTTCCAAAATTTCGTCTAGTGAGTGAATGGGCAACTCTATTTGATGGTAGAATTTCAGAAATTCACGAAAGGAAAGCCCCGGCATATTGTAGGACAGCACACGGCGTGAAAGGTCTGCATCGGCATTGAGAATTTGCAAGAGGGAGGATCCGGTGAAAGTGACTTTCATATCAGGATACAAATCGTATATTTCTTTCACTTCTTTACTCCAAGAGAAGTACTTGTGGACTTCATCGAGAAATAAATGCTTGCCCCCCATCATATGGAATCGCTCCGCCAGATCAAGCAGGGAGTGGTTGGTGAAATAAAGGGAGTCCATAACGCAATACAAAGCCTCGCCGGGTTGAGATCCGTATTTTGATCGGATATATTGACGCATCATAGTGGTTTTTCCCACTCCCCTTGAACCGCGGATGCCGACCAAATGTTTCTGCCACGACACTTTGTGAATTATATCCCTGATGATATCCATGCTTGTTTGCGAGATCATCATCTGATGCTTTCGGAACAACGTTTCCATATCTGTACTTTTTCAGCACAAATATAATAACGTTTATTTGGATAAACGAATTTTTGCAGGAAAAGGTTATCGCAATAAATGCCCATTCTTTTCGAATCAAGATAATTTGCTTTTGCTCTCAGCTTATACGTATCTTTGACTTCATCCAAGATACTCCGTCTCGGCATAGCCAATCCGAAAGCAGGCTTTCGGTTGTCTCTGCACTCAACTTTGAGTATCTTTGCCAGTTTGGCCTTGGCCTTGCCCGGGCTTTTGGAAAGGTAACTGTTAAATATCTCGATATGAAAAAGGTGATTTTGGGCGTGGCTGCGGGCGCGCTTGTGTTCAGTTCCTGTTGCGACAAGAAAAAGTGCAATCTTGCAGACGATGCCGTGGTGAACGGTTACGCCCGCGTGGAACTCAAGAGCGACTTGAGCCGCTTCAGCGATCAGGACAGGAAGATGATGGCCTATCTGTGCGATGCGGCCGAAGTGATGGAAGACATCTATTGGAAAGAGGCCTTTCCCGGCGACCGCAACGAGTTCCTCAACTCCATTCAGGACAAGACCCTGCGCAAGTTCGCCGAAATCAACTACGGCCCCTGGGACCGTCTGGACGGCAACATCGCCTTTATGCCCGTGCCCGGAGCCAAGGACGGCATGAACGACAAGCCCCGTGGCGCCTGCTTCTATCCTGCAGATATGACGATAGGCGAGTTCGAGGCCTGGAACGACCCCGACAAGGATTCGCACTACACCATGATTGTACGCGACGAGAACGGCAAGCTGAAGGCCGTCTGGTATCACGACTATTTTAAGGAAGACATCGAGAGGGCGGCGGCGCTGCTCGACTCTGCTGCGGCGCTGGCTTCCGACGAAGGTTTCAAAAAGTACCTGAGCCTGCGCGCCCGGGCCCTGCGCACCGACGACTATTTCGAGAGCGACCTGGCCTGGATGGACGCCAAGAGCTCCGACATCGATTTCGTGGTGGGCCCCATCGAAGACTACGAAGACGACCTGTTCGGCTACAAGTCGGCCCACGAGTCTTTCCTGTTGGTGAAGGATCCCGAATGGAGCGCCAGACTCTCCAAGTTCGCCGACATGCTGCCGCAGCTGCAGCGCGAGCTTCCGGTGGATCCCAAATACAAGAGCGAGATGCCCGGCACCGATTCAGACCTGAACGTGTATGACGTGCTGCTGTACCGCGGCGACGGCAACGCCGGGGGCAAGACCATCGCCATCAACCTGCCTAACGACGAACGGGTGCACATTCAGAAAGGCACGCGCAAGCTCCAGCTCAAGAACGCCATGAAGGCCAAGTTCGACAATATCGTGATTCCCATCGCCGATATCGTGATGAATCCCGAACAGCGCAAGATGGTGGATTTCGACTGCTTCTTCGAAGACGTTACCTTCCACGAGGTGGCGCACGGCCTGGGTGTGAAGAACACCATCAACGGCAAGGGCACGGTTCGTTCGGCCTTGAAGGAAACCTATTCGGCCATCGAGGAAGCCAAGGCCGACATCATGGGGCTCTACATGGTGGACCAGCTCTATCAGAAAGGCGAGATGAGCGGTTCGGACGTGGACAAGAACTACATCACCTTCTTCGCCGGCATCTTCCGCTCGGTGCGTTTCGGTGCCGCCAGCGCGCACGGCAAGGCGAACATGCTCTGCTTCAACTTTATGAAGGACCACGATGTGTTTACCCGCGACGCCGAAGGCAAATACACCGTTGACCTGCCCAAGATGAAGGAGGCCACCAAGGCCCTGATGGCGCAGATCCTCAAATACCAGGCGGAAGGCGACTATGAGGGCGTTCGCCAGTGGATGGCCGAAAAGAGCGTGGTTCCCGCCGACCTGCAGGAAGATCTGGACCGCATCGCCGAAGCCAACATCGCCAAAGACATCTATTTCGTGCAGGGTAAGTCGGTGCTGGGACTGTAGTTGGCAGCCATGGAAAAAAGAAAGATAGCCGTTATCGGCGGCGGAAGCTGGGCCACGGCGGTGGCCAAGATCCTGCTGCACAACCACGAGCACCTCTATTGGTGGGTGCGCGAGGAAGAAATCAAACAGGGTCTGCAGGCGGAGGGGGTCAATCCGATGTACCTTTCGTCGGTGGAGTTTCCCGTTTCGCGCATCACGGTAAGCAACGACATCAATGAAATCGCCCGTCAGGCGCAGACCCTGGTGATTGTGGTCCCCGCCGTGTATCTGCCGGGCGCCCTGCAGGAACTGGACCCCGGGCTGTTGCGTTCCAGACTGCTGTGTTCGGCCACCAAGGGCATCGTGCCCGAGAAGAACCAGGTGGTGTGCGAGTATCTACGCGATTCATTCGCCGTTTCCGAAGAAAACATGGCGGTGATCAGCGGGCCTTCCCATGCCGAGGAGATAGCCCTGAACAGGCTCACCTACCTTACGGCGGCCGCGCGCGACGCGGATCTGGCGCAGTATGTGGCGCGCTGTTTCTCGTGCGAATACGTGAACACCCGTTGCAGCGACGACCTCTACGGCATCGAATACGCGGGAGTGCTCAAGAATGTATATGCGCTGGCCGTGGGCATCGCCAAGGGCCTGGGCTACGGCGACAATTTCGTGGCCGTCCTGGTGAGCAGCGCCGCCGACGAGATGAAGCGTTTCCTGCAGCTGATCCACGACATAGACCGCAACCTGCATTCGGCGCCCTATCTGGGCGACTTGCTGGTAACGGCCTATTCCCAGTTCAGCCGCAACCGCACCTTCGGCAACATGATAGGGCAGGGCTATTCGGTAAGGTCGGCCAAACTGGAGATGAAGATGGTGGCCGAAGGCTATTATGCGGCCGGAAGCCTGCACGAGGTAAAGGCCAACTTCGATATCAGGATGCCTGTTTTCGAGGCGGTTCACGCTGTGTTGTATCAAAACAAATCGCCCCGGCAGGTTTTCAGGAAACTGTCGGATTTACTGTAGATTTTACGAAAATGAAGAAGATCGCGTTGTTCGTTTCGGCGCTTGCTTTTGCGGCTTCCGCGCAAGTGCGCGCGCAGGAGAGCGTTTCCATTTCCCGGATCCAGGGCACGGAAACCGCCTCGCCCTATGCGGGAAAACAAATCCGCACCGAGGGGGTGGTGACCCATACCTTGTTCGGCTCGGGACAGGTGGGCGGTTTCTTCCTGCAGGATACGGCCAAAGGCGGAGGCGATGCGGCCTCCAGGGGCGTTTTCGTATATGGAAAGGCCGATGTGAGGCAGGGCGATTTCATTGCCTTGACCGCCACCGTGAGTGAGTACAGACAGCGCACCCAGCTTAGCGGCGCCTCCGGCCTGCAGGTGTTGGCGCAGGGGCTGCCGGTGCCCTACACCACGGTGAGGTTTCCCGAAGACCTGTCCTCACCCGCCGATTTCGAACGCTTCGAGGGTATGGCCCTGCGTATCGCCCATCCGATGTATCTTGTTTCCACCTACCAGCTGTTGAACGACGCCTCGGTCGAGCTGAGTTCCAAGCGCCTGCGTTCGCCCACCGACTACAATATGCCGGGCAGCGAGGCCTACCGTCTCGTGGTGGATTCCAACCGCACGAACCGCCTGCTGCTCGATGACGGCAGCACGAACCGCAATCCTTCCGAAAATCCGTGGCTGGATGCCGACGGCACCTGCCGAACGGGGCAGATCACCGACAGCCTGCTCTTTGTGGTCGATCAGGTGGACGACCGCTACCGGGTCTATGCTGTTCAAAAACCTGTTTTCTACGGCAACGAACGCACGGCTGCGCCCGACGAAGAGGCCTTGGGCGATTACGAACTTAAGGTGTGCGGCTTCAATCTGGAAAGGTATTTCGATCAGGAGCCCGTGCAGCGGGCGCGCCTGGTCTCGGCGCTCTCGGCCATCGACGCCGACATGTTCGGACTGGTGGAAGTGGGAGGCGGCAGGAAGGTGATCGACTCGCTGGTGGCCGCGCTCAACCGGAGCAAGGAGGGCAACGACTACACCTACCTCAGTTGGAGCGGGTACGAGGCGGTTTCTTCCTACACGCTGAACCATATCGTGTATAAGGCTTCCAAGGTGGAACCTTACGACCAGTATTTCATGCTCAACAACGTGACTCCCGTGAACCGTAAGCTGATTCAGGCTTTCAGGGAACTGAAGCACGGGCAGAAATTCATCTTCAGTATCAACCACTTCAAGGCCAAGTCGGGCTCGGGCACGGGGGCGGACGCCGACCGGGGCGACGGGCAGGGGGTTTACAACAACCAGCGGGTTCAGGAGGCCTACGCGGTGCAGGACCGGCTCAATTCGCTCAAGTTCTACTACAATACCGACCGTGTGCTGATTATGGGCGACCTGAACGCCATGTACATGGAGGATCCCATCCGGGTGTTTACCGACAACGGCTACCGCAACCAGACGCACCGTTTCGGCGGGAACTATACCTATTGTTTCGACGGGCAGGTGCAGTATCTCGACTATTCGCTGGCCTCGCCCGAAATGGAGGAATGCGTTACGGGAGCCACCGTCTGGCATATCAATGCCGACGAGCCTTCGTTCTGGGATTACGACCGCGATAAGGAAATCCATACGGGTCCCTACCGTTGTTCCGACCACGAGCCGGTTATATTGGGGCTGAGGTTTACGGGTGACCCGAACGTGGCCAATGCCACGAATACGAAGGGTGGATTACGGTTGAGCCCCAATCCGGCCAAGGATTTCGCGGTGCTGGAGTCCGAAACGGAAGGCCGCCTGCAGATCTTTAACCTCGGCGGCGTTCAGGTACTCGAAAAACGGGTGAACGCGGGCAGCAACACGTTGAACCTGCAAGGCCTGGCATCCGGCATGTACATCCTGCGCCTGATGCAGGAAAACGGCACGGTAAGCGTGGGCAAACTGGCGGTGCGGTAAGGCTCGGTTGCTCCCCTTTATTTCGTAAATTGAGATTTAAGCTATACCTTTACAGGCTTTTTGGGCGATTTTAAACTGGAAATGAAGAAACCGGTACGCTGTATTTTGCTTGTTTTCTTTGCCTTGTTGCTTTTGGCAGGGCAGGCGTTCGGGCAACGCCCCGGTTTGGGGTACTACAATCCGTCTAAGGAAAGGTTCGGCAACAACACCCTCAGCGTGCAGGCTTTTCCCTTTATTTTCGGCGGCTACGGGCTTTCGTACAGCCGCAACGTGTTCAACCAGCGCCATTGGGTCGGCATCAGCCCCATACTCTACACATCCTCAAACAACCATACCACCCGTTTGAAGGAAAAGCAGAAGATGCTGGGGTTCTCGGTGAACCTGAACTACCGCTACAACTATTTCGAACTGCCCGACGTAGGTTTCCGCATGTTCTTTCAATGCGGCCTGGAGTATTCCTACTTAGATATCCGCAATGTGGCGCAGGCCGAGACGCATATCGAGAAGGCCGGGCTGGACATCGCCATCGGCTTCCGGCAGAACATAGCCAAACCGCTCTATTTCGAGTTCTTTATCGGCTACGGGCAGCGTTGGCTGACCAACTTCAACGTGAACAGCAGCCGGGTGTCGTCCGGCATAGCGGATCTGGAAATACGCGAACCGCACTACGACGGCCATATCTTCGACTACGGTCGCGGCGGGTCGGTGCTGGTGCTCGGTTTGAACCTCGGTTTTTTATTTTAGGCAAGGATGAAGCGGCAATTGAACATACTCGTACTTCTCGGCACGGCGCTCTGCCTGCTGCTTCCCGCCAAGGGGCAGAACCGCTTTCAGCGTGTGGGCAACCTGCAGGATATGTACGGCGAGAGGTTTATGGTGAGCCTGGTGCCGGTGCCCTTGGCGTTCAACGGTTTCCGCGTGGATTTCGACTGCCGGCTCAAAGACCGCCTCTGGCTTCAGTTGGCGCCCCAGTATAACTGCAAGCGCAAGAACGGCGACATCAAGACCGACGGGTTCTGCCTGGAGGCCAACCTGCGCTATTACGTAAAGAATTCTTCCTCACGCGGTTTCTACGTGGCTTCCGGCCTTGATTTCGACTACAATATCATACGCGATTACGACGGCAGGGACGGCGACGACTATTACGATTTCTACCATGTGAATTCCTTCCGTTTCGGAGGGCAGGTGCAGATAGGCTACTCGTTCAGGCTGTGGCCGGGCGCCTTGATGGATTTCTATGTGGGGGCGGCCTTCCGCCACTCGTTCAACAGCTACGGTAACGACGAATCCCGGCGTATCGTGGAAGAGGGCGATGTAAAGCCCTGGCAGTATCATTTCAGAGGCCTGTTCATGCAGGCGGGGGTCCGTATCGGGCTGATGTTTGGCAATTGATAGATTTTTAGCTAATTTTACAAGTTTGAAAATACCGCTCCCGTTGCCCTCTGCGATGGAAGTTGGGGTTTTCGTAATTGATTGTATAAGAATTAAAAACACGACACAATGGGGTTGGATCACAAGCTTTTTCATGGCAAAACTCTGGCCATACTTTCGGGTGGGGGCGATACGCCCGCCATCAATTCGAGCATCGAATGCGTGCGTAACCGGGCCTCTGTGTTGGGATATAAGGTTTACGGCATCAAGCAGGGCTGGAAAGGGCTTTTGGGCGACGGACAGGTGGTTGACCTTACCTGCCAGCCGTACAACGGGCTTTATGGCGGAACGGCCTTGCGTTCCAGCCGCACCAATCCGTTCTCTTCCAAAGAGGGCGAGGACCGCGTGGCGCAGATCCTCAAGAATCTGGAGCGCTATAAGATAGACGTTCTGGTTACCATAGGCGGCGACGACACCAACGGCGCGGCCAAGAAACTCTACGAAAAGGAAGGCATTCCGGTAATCGGATTCCCCAAGACGATCGACAACGACCTGCGCACCCGCACCATGCACCGTTACAACGGGCAGGATATCGAGGCGGTCATCTGCCCCGGTTTTCCCTCGGCGGCGCGCACGGTGGCCCGTCTCACGAGCATGCTGCGCACCACTACCGAATCGCACCAGCGCGTGATGGTGATGGAAGTGATGGGGCGCGACGCCGGCTGGCTCACCGCCACTTCCGTCTATGGGGGCGCCGACATGGTGCTGGTTCCCGAATGCCCGATGACGGCCGAACGCAAGGAATTCTTCTTCGAGCGCGTCAAGGAAATGTATATGCGCAACAAGAACCGCTGCCTGATCATCGCCGTTTCGGAAGGCGTGCGCTGGTACGACGAAACCACCGGAAAGACCGATGTGGTGTACGCCAGTTCCGAGAAAGACGAATACGGACACGCCCGTCTGGGCGGCGTGAGCGGGGTGGTGGCCGGCGAGATCACCCGCCGCCTGGGGCTGGATGCCCGCGCGCAGGTAAGCGGCTACTTCGCCCGTTCGGGAGAATGCCGCGAGTACGACCGCCGTCTCACCTCCACCTTGGCCGACAAGGTGGTCGATCTGCTGTTGCGCAACGCCTACGGCCAGATGCCGGTGCTCAACAAGGTGGTCCGCTACAACGAGCTGGAAGAGTTCAACACCTCCTCCATCGACATGGGCTCCATCGGCAACATCCCCCTGCCCGACGTCTATTACGACAAGAACACCTTTAACGTTACCGACGCCTACCGCGATTTCCTGAGTTACGTGATGGAACCCATTCCGCAGTTGCGTTTCGACAGCGATTTTCCGGTAGTGGTCCGGGCGTAAATTTTGAACCGGACGAGTTTAAGTGATAAAAAAGAACTTTTGATATGAAATCTTTTGGTTTGATTACACTGATGGCCGTGTTGGGAACAACCGCCATGCTGCATGCGCAAGTGGGACCGATTGAAGATCCCTTGTCGCAGACTCCGCCGCAAGAGGCAGCCGCTGAAGACGAGGTTATCAAAGCCAGCACCATCGACGAACAGTTGGAGAAGAAGGCCTACAACGCCGGGGTCGAATTCATGGAAATGGGCGATTTCGAGAACGCCCTGCTCAAATTCAACGAGGCCATCGAATATAAGCCCGACTACGCCGAGGCCTATACCAACCGCGCCAACATCAAGTGGCAGCAGGGCGAGTTCGAGTCGGCCATCGAAGACTTCAACACCTCCATTTCGATCGAGCCTACGGCAGACGCCTATTTCGGCCTGGGGCAGTGCTTCTATCAGAACAACAAGCGCGAGGACGCCATGGACAGCTACACCAAGGCACTGTCGCTAAACGGATCGCACGCGCAGGCGGCCTACTACCGCGGCGGGCTGTATTTCGAGAACGGCGAGTACGAGAAAGCCGTGGCCGACTACGACAAGGCCATCGCCGCCGACCCCAAGTACGCCTACGCCTACAACGACCGGGGCAGCGCCAAGCGCCAGCTGGGCAAGTACGCGGAAGCCTCTGCCGATTACCGCAAGGCCTGCACGCTGAACCAGAACGATATGTTCATGTACAACAACTGGGGCAGTGCCCTGCGCCGCGCCAAAGACTACGACACGGCCTTGTTGGTATATACCCGTTCCATTCAGAAAGACCCCAAGAACTACCGCACCTACAACCTGCGGGGGCTTACCTACTACGATATGGCGCAGTACGAAAGGGCGATCGCCGATTTCGACACCTGCCTGCAGCTGAACCCGCAGTATGCCTATGCCTACATGAACCGGGGCTGTGCCTACTACAAGCTGTTCGAATACGAAAAGGCCCTGGAGAACGGCAACAAGGCCGTTGAGCTGATGCCCAAGAATGCAGCCGCCTACCTGAACCGGGGCAATTTCCGCGAAATGACGCGCGATGCCGCCGGTGCCTGCGAAGACTGGTCGAAGGCCGCCGAATTAGGTAACGAAAAGGCGCAGCGCTATTCCAAGATGCAATGCACCAAAATCGAAAAAAGAGAAAACCGATAAAACCTGCAGATCATGAAATCCGTTTGTTTTAAAATATCCAGATGTGTGGCCGTTCTTTTGGCGGCCTTGATGCTTGGGGGTGTATCGGTAAACGCGAATCCCACCACGCTGCCCGACAATTTCGGGGTGCTGCCCAAGAAAGAGAAAGAAAATCCCACGAACAAGCCGGTGAAGTCGGTAAAGAGGCCTTGGGAACTTACCGAGGCCCAGCGCGCCTACGAGTTGGTGGGGACACCCTTTACGCGCGCCGCCCTCTCGTCGGTTGACGGCAAGACCTACCGCACGGCCAAGAAAAGCTACAAGACCGGCTTGGAACTGTTCCGCCAGGCGCGCCGTGTGGAAGCCACGCCTTATCTCCTGCAGGCCTATGAGGTGAATCCCGACAACCTGCTGCTGAATGTGATGCTGGGTCACTGCAACACGGTTTCCACGATGACCCGCTGGGAAGCCGAGCCTTACCTGCGCAAGGCCCTGGCCATCGATTCGGGCAACTACGAGGCCCGCTACGATCTGGCCCGCCTGTATGTGTCGCGCTACAAGCTGGATTCGGCCATCATGCTGTTCGAGCAATGCCTGCGCAAGCCGGGTCTGGACACCATGGCGGTGGACCGCTGCCTGCAACGCATCAAGGAATGCAAATACGCCCAGATCAAGATGAAGAAGCCGGGACGTCTGTTCGTGGACAACCTCGGCATCACCTTCAATTCGCCTTATCCTGAATACGCCCCGCTGGTAAGTGCCGACGAGGAGATGATTTACTTCACCTCCCTGCGTCCCGGTGCCGTGACCGAAGACGTGGATGTGTATTCGGGCCTGTCTTTCGAAGACATCTATTACGCCTACCGCGACTCGATCGTGGATACGATCTGGCACGTGTACAATGCCGGCGAGCCGGTTAACACCAAGGGGCACGACGCCACTTCGGGCATGGCTCCCGACGAATCGATGTTCTACGTGTATCGCGGCGCCAAGCGTCAGGGCGAGATCTTTACCGCCCAGTTCGACACCACCGGCTGGCAGAAACCCAAACGTAAGGAAGAGTCGAAAGAAACGGGCACCCGCGTTTCGCAGGAACAGTCCATTTCCTTTACCTTCGACGGCCGGGTGGCCTATTTCGCCAGCGACCGTGAAGGCGGTTACGGCGGTTTCGACATCTGGATGATGAAGAAGGACTCCACCGGAGACGGCGGCTGGGGTGAACCCATCAACCTCGGGCCCGACATCAACACGCCCAAAGACGAGATCTCTCCGTTTATCGTGGCCGACGGCAACAGTATGTTCTTTGCTTCCAACGGTCATCAGACGATGGGCGGTCTGGACATCTTCTACGCGCAGAAAAAGAACAACGACACTTCCTGGGATGAGCCCAAGAACCTGGGCTGGCCTATCAATACGGTGGAAAACGATGCTTTCTACCGCCATTCGGCCACGGGCAAGACCGCCTATTACGCTTCCGAACGCATGGGCGAGAGCGTGGGCGGCTACGACCTGTACAAGATTACCTATATGGGCGAGGAAAAAGGGGTCATCACCCAGTCGGAAGACCAGTTGATCGCCTATATCACCAAACCCGTGAGCGAATCGGTTTCCGAAGCGGCGGCCGAAATCCAGATTACCCCGATCACCCTGTTGAAAGGGTTCGTGTATGACGACTACACCAAGGATCCGCTCGGTGCGGACGTGGTGATGGTGGACAACGACCTGCAGCAGGAAATCGCCGTGTTCAAGTCCAACCCGCGCACGGGCCGTTTCATGATCCAGCTGCCGGCAGGACACAACTACGCCATCACGGTGCGCCGCGACGGCTATCTGTTCCATTCCGAGAACTTCGACATCCCCGCCATTTCCGAATATCAGGAAGTGTATAAGGAATTCCCGCTCAAGAACGTTTCGGTGGGCAGCCGCGTGGTGTTGCGCAACATCTTCTACGAATTCGACAAGGCCACCCTGCTCCCGCAGTCGTATGTGGAACTTGACCGTCTGTATAAGCTGCTGGTGGATGTCCCCACCATCAAGATCGAGATCTCGGGACACACCGACAACAAGGGTTCGGCCTCGTATAACCAAGGCCTGTCGGAACGCCGTGCCAAGTCGGTGGTCGATTACCTGGTTGCCCGCGGCATCGGCATAGACCGCCTCACCTTTATCGGTTACGGTCTGTCGCAGCCCATCGCCACCAACGACACCGAGGAAGGCCGTGCGTTGAACCGCCGCACCGAGTTCAAGATTATCGAGAACAATATGGAAGAGCCTTCGGGTTCGCGCCGTCAGCCCAAGCAGCAGATCAGCGTGGAGCCTTCCAATCCCGATAATCCGGAAGGCATCATCATGAACGAGGGCTCGAACGCCCAACCGCAGGTGGAATCGCCGGCGGAACCCGCTTCCGAGCCGGCGCCCGAGCAACCGGCGGAACCTTCCGACGCTCCTACCGAATAAACATTCAACCATGATACGATTTACGAATCATCGCGCAAAGGCACCTCGCAAGGGTGTCTTTGCGTGTTTCTTGCCGGTGCTGTGCGTGCTGGCATGCGGTGTTCAGGCGTATGCCGCCAACGACAACGAAACGGAATACCGTCTGGAAAACTATCTGCAATTGGGGCCGCTGGCGTTCGACCTGCCTTTGTTCCACAACGAGGCGGACATCAACGGAAAGGCTTTCGGCACCGACCTGCTGTTCGACTACGCTTTCTTCGACAGGGAATGTGCCTCCGATGCCCGTCCGCATGCGGGAGACCGCTTTTCGTGGCAGGGCAAGCCCCAGGCATGGCAGAAACGGGGTGCCGGTTTTCAGCTGAGCCTGCCGCTTCTGGATTCCACGCATTACGCCTGGGTGCTGGACGGCTTTTACCTGCATGCCGCCGACTATGCCAAGGCTACGCTTAAAGTGGCCTTCTCGCCCGCGTTCAAGCTCTATATGGACGGAGTGGAGGTCATGAGCCAGCCCGTGGCGCAGGACACCCTTGTTCCGCAGCCCAAGACGGCCAGCCTCAAGATTGAACCCGGCCACCATGTGTTCGTGCTCAAGGCGCTTTATACGGGCAAGGAACAGAATACCGCCCTGTCGCTCAGCCTTACGTCCGGGGAATCCGGCCTGCGCCTGGGTGCCGACGTGGAGGAAACCTACGGGCTCTACCACTATCTGCACGCCACCTCGGTATATGCGCCCCGGCTCTCGGCCAGCGGCAAATACTTCAAGCTGAGCTTCAACTACGCCGTTCCCAAGCAGAAAAAGTATGCTTCGGTGCACCGCATCTACCGCACCTCCGACCTCAATCCGCAGGAAATGATACAGCCCGTGATGGAACTGGAAGGTGTTTCCGGACTGGACTTCGCCGAAAAGACGGATCAATACGCCTATATGCGTAAGAGCGGCAGCCATCACCGCATTTATGCGGGTTTTCTGGGCTCGCCGGCACGCATGGTGTATGAAACCACCGAAGACCTGCAGGGTTTCTCGTGGGATCCGCAGGGAAAATACATGATTTTGCACGTGGCCACCACGGGCAAGACGCCCGAAAACGGCCTGAAGCATATGGAGAACCCCATGGACCAGTGGCCGTATTACCGCACCCGCACGGCGCTCAGCAAATTGGATTTGGCTTCGGGCAGCCGCGTCCCCCTTACCTACGGCTATCATTCGGCATCGCTCATGGATATCTCGCAAGACGGCCGCTACCTGCTTTTCTCCACCGACGACGTGGCCGATTCCATGCGTCAGTACATGCGTCAGAACGTGTACCGCATGGACTTGCAGGATATGCGTGCCGAACTGCTTTACCGGACTTATTTCCCCGGTAGCGCGAGCTTCTCGCCCGATGCCGGGCGGCTGTTGGTGACGGGTTCGGAACAGATGTTCGCCGACCCCCACACGCCCGGGGTCAGCGTGCCTTGCGAGGATTGCTTCATTACCAATGACTACGAGGTGAACGCCTTTATTTTCGACATCGCCTCTAAGAAAGCCGAACTGATTACGGGCGGTTTCGGCCCCTCCCTGCAATCGGGAAAGTGGGCCGCGGCCGACTGCATCTATTTCTACGCCGACGACCACGACCGGGTGAACCTCTACGCCTACCGTCTTTCCGACAAAAAATTCCGGCAGATTCCGGCCAAGACCGATGTGGTGAACGGTTTCGACGTCTGCGACAACGCCCTGCTCTATACCGGCAGCAGCATCGACAAGCCTTTCCGCGCCTACCTGGCAAAGGGCAGCGCGGCCAAGAACGATTTCGCCTCGGCCAAGGAGGGTAAGAACCTTTGGCTGGTGGCCGATCCCCAGGGTGCGCAGCTCAAGGACGTGGCCATAGGCGAGCACCACGACTGGACGTTCGAGAACGCCGCCGGCAGGACCATCGAGGCGGTGTATTACCTGCCGCCCGATTTCGACGCTTCCAAACAATATCCCTGCATTGTCTATTATTACTCGGGTACCACGCCCACGCCGCGTGCCCTCTCGATGCGCTATCCCAAGAGCGTGTGGGCCTCCAACGGCTATGTGGTTTTGGTGTTGCAGCCTTCGGGCGCCATCGGCTACGACCGCGACTTTTCGGCCGCGCACGTAAACAACTGGGGCATTACCGTGGCCGATGAAATCATTACGGGGGTACGCCGTTTCTGCCGCGAACACGCCTTTGTGGATTCCACCAAATTGGGCTGTATCGGCGCCTCCTACGGCGGCTTCATGACCCAGCTCCTGGTAACGCGCACCGATCTGTTCGCCGCCGCCGTCTCCCACGCCGGCATCAGCTCCATTTCTTCCTATTGGGGTGAAGGCTACTGGGGCTATCTGTACGGGGCGGGCGCCAATTCGTTCTCTTTCCCGTGGAACCGCAAGGATATTTTCGTGGACCAGAGCCCGCTCTTCAACGCCGACAAGGTGCATACGCCGCTCCTGTTGCTGCATGGAACCTCCGACGTGAACGTGCCCATCGGCGAGAGCTACCAGATGTACAAGGCGCTGCGGCTCCTGGGCAGGGAAGTGGCCATGGTTACCGTGGCCGGCGAAGACCACGGCATTGTGGATTACGCCAAGCGCGTGGACTGGGAAAAGACCATCCTGGCCTGGTTCGGGAAATACCTCAAGGAAAAACCGCAGTGGTGGGAAGCGCTCTATCCCGCCAAAAAGATGTAGGCCATGAAGATTTACACCAAAGGCGGCGACAAGGGTACCACCTCGCTCATCGGCGGCCGCAGGGTCGATAAATGCGATGCGCAGGTGGAGGTTTACGGCACGATAGACGAGCTTAACTCCCATATCGGCTTGTTGGCCGCCTGTCCCGTGCATTCGCCCGAAGAGACCGCCTTTCTGCAAGACATACAGCGTTGTCTTTTCGGTATAGGAAGCTTTTATTCGTTCGATTTTTCAGCGGGTAAGGGATTTTCGTTACCTTTTGTAAACGAAGAAGATATAGCTAGCTTAGAGGCGGCTATCGATACGATGGAAACTTGCATTTCTCCGCTGAAAAGCTTTATTTTGCCGGGAGGGGGCTTGGCTGCGGCACAGGCGCATGTGGCCCGTACCGTTTGCCGCCGTTGCGAACGCAGGATGGCAGGTTTTCAGGGCGTTCCGCAGGCCGAGGCGGGCAGGGAGGCGCTGGCGAGGGCGTATATCAACCGCCTGTCGGATTACCTGTTCGTAAAGGCCCGTTACCTTAACCATAAAGAGCAAAAGGAAGACATTTTATATTAATCTGTAAAAAGTAAAAAAATGAAAAGAATGAAATTTTTCGTGGCCTTTGCCGCCATGATTGCCGGTATGCTGTTGCTTTCTTCGTGCGAGAAGGAAGTGGAAACGGCCTATCGTTATGAAGTGGATGTAACTCAAATGACGGAAAATGGAGTGCAAGGAGGTTATTTGACTTATACCTACCTTACCACCGTTTTGGATTGGGATCACGAAACGGAACGCATCGATAACGACGCTTCGAGTACAAGCAAGGCAAAGGAAAAGAACGACCGAGAAGCCGTGCGTGAATTTGACGATGCCATATCGAAGTATAACGAAGTGGGGCTGTATGGTTGGCTTACCACCAAGGGGGTAACCGAAGCCACCGGTTATTTTACCTACAAGGTAACGCGTGTGGAAGATGGTTTGGTGCTGGGAGAAAAAAGGTTTGATGTTAACTACAGGCAGAACTAAACCGTTTTTGCGGTAATTCCACCATGGGTCTATCGGGGGATTTTTCCGTTAATCGAAATTCCGGATAAATCCCCTATAGTCCAAGAAGTTGTATAAGGATTGAAAGTATTTGAAAAGGGGAGAGGTCCTGCCGCTTCCCGAAAGGCTGTCAAAAGGCAGGAGCGAGGCGCTGAAGATGCTTTCCGTTTCCGATAGAATGTTCAGGAAAGTATTCGTATCTAAAAATTCCAGACCGGCACCCGTAATCACCAACCAATAATCTACATCGGGCATCTTGGGCATCCAGACCTGCTGCCCGGAACGGTTTTCCACCAACAGGTACTGCACGCGGTTCACGTTATCCGTGTGGCTCAACACATTCAAGGAACACAACGGACTTTCCGGAGGCTGGAAGGCAATCTTGATATTGACGAGATTCCACTTCAGTTTTTTATTGAGGGAATGCGCCAGCCTATAATAAGGAGAGCCGGGCGAATGGATGGCGATGGCCAGCAACTCGTCCGACTCTATCTCGAAATCGTCTAGACTCAGTTTAAAATCAGGCATGCGGACTACAGGCGGTGGATGCGTGCGTTTTCGGGCTTTTCCTCGCGCAGGAAGTCGCTCTTGGCGTTGAACAGCAGGTCGCGGGTAACGGCCTTCTTGCCCTTGCCTTTCTGCATTACGGCGCGGTAGGCACGGTCGCGGCCGGCCGACTGGTAGTAGAGTTCCTTAAGCGCATAGCCGGCGGCCAAGGTGTCGGCGGCAGCCTTCAGCTTGGCGGGGCAGTAGTTGAGGGGAATCTGCGTTTCGGAGCAGTAGTGCGCCATGTCGCGGTAAATCACTTTCTTGCGGTCGCCGTCCAGGGTGTAGGTACCGATGATGTAGGTGTTGTTCTCGTCTTCCACCTGGCGCCAGTCCACCACCACCGTGCCCGAATTATTGGCGCGGAAATGTCTGATCACCTGGTCGGGCGGCAGCTCGATCTTTTCCGATTTCACCTGTGCTTTTACCGGTACCAGGGCGGCCATGGCCAACAGTGCCGTAAAGAACATCTTGCTTTTCATATCGTTGTTTTTTTTAGTTCGGATGTGTATAATCGCGTTGATAAAAACATCGCAAATTTACAAAACCTGTGCATTATATGGGTACCTTCGCGCACTGATAAAATGGGTATGAACCGTCTTACTTTTTTGGGAACCGGAACTTCGCAGGGCGTGCCTCTGGTGGGCTGCCATTGCCCCGTCTGCACCTCGCCCGATCCGAAAGACAAGCGTTTGCGCACCAGCGCCCTCATCACAACGCCTAAGGTTACGGTGCTTATCGATGCCGGTCCCGATTTCCGCTATCAGATGCTGCGCGCCGGGGTGCAGCGCATCGACGCCATCTTGCTGACCCACGGGCACCGTGACCATATCGCCGGCCTGGATGAGGTGCGTTCCTATAACTATTTCCAGCAGTGCGCCATGCCGGTCTATGCCAACAGGCAGGCCATAGAGTCGGTGCACGCGTTCCTGCCGTACGCTTTCGGCCGCCACCGCTATCCGGGCGCGCCGCAGTTCGAGCTGCATCGGGTGGAGAAACGCGCCTTTCAGGTGGGCGACCTGAAGATAACGCCCATTGAGGTGCAGCATTACGAAATGAAGGTGAACGCCTACCGCATGGGCGACTTTACCTACATTACCGACGCCAAGGTGATTGAACGCGCCTCGGTGGATAAGATTCGCGGCACCAGGACCCTGGTGGTGAACGCGCTGCGCAAGGAACCGCACATGACGCATTTCAGCCTTTCGGATGCCCTGCAGCTGATAGACGAGATAAAGCCCGAACGAGCCTACCTGGTGCACACCGGCCATGCCTTGGGTTACGCGCAGACCCAGGCCGAATTGCCTCAAAACGTATGGATGGCCTACGACGGCCTCACGATAGAATTTTAGACAGACGATGAAAACCTACCTCGACCTGCTCCGCACCATTATGGAAAAGGGCACCGACAAGTCGGACCGGACCGGCACGGGAACCCGCAGTTATTTCGGGTATCAGATGCGTTTCGACCTCTCCGAAGGCTTCCCCCTGGTGACCACCAAGAAACTGCACCTGCGCTCCATCATCTACGAGTTGCTGTGGATGCTGCAGGGCAAGACCAATATCGGTTACCTGCACGAGAACAAGGTTACCATCTGGGACGAGTGGGCGGACGAGAACGGCGAGCTCGGCCCCGTTTACGGAAAGCAGTGGCGCGACTGGGTGGCGCCCGACGGCCGGCACATCGACCAGATAAAGGATGTGGTTCAACAGATAAAGGCCAATCCCGATTCGCGCCGCCTGATCGTTACCGCCTGGAATCCCGCCGACGTTGACAAGATGGCGCTGCCGCCCTGCCACACCTTCTTTCAGTTTTACGTGGCGGAAGGCCGGCTTTCCTGCCAGCTCTACCAGCGCAGCGCCGACACCTTTCTGGGCGTTCCGTTCAATATCGCCTCCTACGCGCTCCTGACCTCGATGATGGCGCAGGTGTGCGGGCTCAAGCCGGGCGTTTTCGTACACAGCATGGGCGACGCCCATATCTACCACAACCATTTCGAACAGGTAAAACTGCAGCTGGGGCGTGAACCCTATCCGTTGCCCGGACTGCATCTCAATCCGGAGGTAAAGGACCTGTTCTCGTTCAGGTACGAGGATATCGAGATAAGGAACTATCAAAGCCATCCCACCATCAAGGGCGAGGTGGCGGTGTAGCTATCGTTTCCTGAAAATCCGCAACAGGATCATCAGCGTGATGACGACGGCGGAGAATCCCATGAAGTATTTGCCGCTGTGATAGTCGGGCGCGAGCGCCAACAGCAGCACCGATCCGATGAACAGCCCGATCAGCAGTATGGCCAGCACGATGCGGTTGCCGATGTTGCGCAGGGCCTTGTTGGTGGAGTCGGCATTGTCCATGCGTATCTCGTGCGCGATCTTCCCTTCCTTGATCTTATAGAGGATTTCGTTGATCTGGTTGGGCAGGCTGCGTGCCAGGCTTACGTAATCGCCCACGGTGTCGAACACCGCCCCCGCCACTTTCTGCAGGTTGTACTGCGTGGAAACGAGGCGTTTGGCGTAGGGCAGCACCAAAGGCGTGATGGGCAGGTCGGGGTCGAGTTCTCCGGCAAAACGCTGAAGGGTAAGCAACGCCTTGCCCAGCATGAACATGCCCGAGGGCACGCGCAGTTTGTGCTTTACCAGGATGTTGATGCAGCTTTGCATGATGCCCGCGAAGTTTATTTCCTCCACCGGCACGTTGCCCACCCGCTTGAGCAGCGAGTCCAGCTCGAATTCCAGCTCGTCTATGTCCTGATAGAATTTCTTGCCGCTCATGGTGAGCAGCGCCCCGCACATTCCCTTGGGGTTCTTGCGCACGAAGCTGATCAGGAATTTGGCGATGAAGTTCATCTCGCGCGGGCGCAGCGTGCCCACCATGCCGAAATCGATAAAGCAGACTACGTTGCCGGGCATGATGAAGATGTTGCCCGGATGCGGGTCGGCATGGAAGAAGCCTTCCTCCATGATCATCTTCAGCAGCGCGTTGGCCCCGTTCACGGCCACGGTGTGCAGGTCGTATCCCTTCTGGCGCAGCGAGTCGATGCGGTCGGGCGAGATGCCCTTTATCTTCTCCATAATCAGCACCCGCCGCGTGGTATATTCCGGATAGGTCTTGGGGATATGCACGGTGGGGTCGTTCTCGAACATCTTGGCGAAGCGCGTCATGTTCTCCATCTCGTTGAAATAGTCCAACTCGTTGGAAATCTGTTGCGCGAATTCGTCCACGAAGCCCGAAAGATCCATGTAGGCGTACTTGGGGTAAGACTTCACGAACCAGTTGGACATCAGCCTGAGCAGCTTGATGTCCAGTTTGATGGTGTTCTCGATGTGCGGCCGCTGTATCTTGATGATCACCTCGTCGCCGTTCTTGAGCCTTCCTTCATACACCTGGCCGATGGAGGCCGAGGCGATGCATTCGTTCGAGAACCATTCGAAAACGTGTGCGGTCTTCCGGCCCAGTTCGTTCTCGATCAGGTTCACGGCGGTGTGGTTGTCGAAGGGAACCACCTGCGACTGCAGTTTCTTGAGTTCGGAGCGGATGCGTTCCGAAAGCACGTCGGGGCGGTCGGCCAGGATCTGTCCGAATTTCACGAACGTGGGCCCCAGATCCTCGATCAACATGCGCAGCTGTTCCGGCCCCGAACGCAGTTCTTTTTCGGGATGCCGCTTGATGTGGCGCTTGCCCATGCGCGTGCCCCAGAACCAGGACGAGATGCCGTGCCGGAGCAGTATCCGGAAAATCTGCAGGAAGCGGCATAGTTCCAGAAAGCCGGTGTAGAGATTCAGGATTTTCATGATTCGACGGTATTATGCCTTGGGAGTATCGAGGCGTTGAAGGATTTCGTCCAGGCGCTGCTTGATCTGTTCCAGTTCTTCCGCCAGTTCGCCGGCCTCGCAGCCGGTCTGCCCAGAAGCCTGTTTGCGGGCGGCGGTGTCCTCGAGTTCTTGCCGGAGCGCGACAAGTCCGTTCGCCACGTATTTGCCGGCATTGGCGCCGGTCTGCCTGTCCAGGCCCGTGTATTCTTCCAATACGGTGCTGAACTTTTCGATAAAGGATTCTCTGTCTTCGGTGGCGGCCGAGAGTGCTGTGCGCAGCAGGAAATTCAGTTTGTCGTTCATATGCTATCGGGTTTGGCAGATTTGGGTCAGCAAGGCTTCGAAAGCGGGCGATTCCTTGCCTAGGCGGCGGTAGGCGTCCCATGCCTGTTGGGTGAACCGTCCGGCCTGTTGTACGGCATATTCCTCGCCGCCCGACTGCTTTATGCGGTCTATCAGCAGGTCGAGGTCTGCGTCTTTTTCCTCCATGTTGTGGTCGGGGCTGTTGTGGCGTTCCACCAGGGCGTGCAGGCGCACGAAGAAGTCTTCCTTCTCGGAGGCGGGGCAGTGCTGCAGGTAGTGCAGGGCCGGCAGCGTAAGCTTGCCTTCCAGCAGGTCGTTGCCGTATTGCTTGCCGTTGTCGTGCCGGGTGTCGAGATCCAGCAGATCGTCCTTTATCTGGAACACCAGTCCGGCGTTCCTGCCGATCTCGCGCACCAGTTCCATTTCCTCTTTGCCTGCCTGGGCGGTGTGCGCCCCGCACTGGCAGCAGCAGCCGAACAGCGCGGCGGTCTTGCGTTCGATAATGCGGTAATAGGTTTCCTCGTTCGAGTCGGGATTGCCCACGTTTTCTAATTGAATGAGCTCGCCCGCGCTCATCTGCCGGATCACTTCCACCAAAAAGAGCAACAGTTGGGTGTCCTCGCCGTCGTAGGCTTTCAGGAAGGCGTTGGTAAGCATGTAGTCGCCCGCCAGCACCGCGGTCTTGTTGCCGAAAAGCGAGCGTATCGAAGCCTTGCCGCGCCGTATGTCCGCCATATCCACCACATCGTCGTGCACAAGAGAGGCCATGTGTACGATTTCCACCAAGGATGCCGCCAGATACGCCTGCTCGGAAATTTCCTCACGGAAAAGCCGGTGGGTAAGCAGCACCATGAGCGGCCGCAGCTGTTTTCCCTTCGACTGGAAAAGCTGGCCATATACCTGCTCTATCTCCGGGAAGTCGCCGGCAATGAATTCCTGGAATTTCTTATTGAAGACAGCTAAATCGGCTGAGGTATGTTGCTGTAGATCCAAACCCATTGTTTTCTGTTTTTATTTCTTGATGCTCAATGCCAGCGCGTAGAGCTTTATCTGCTTGAGCATGGCCGTGAGCCCGTTGGAGCGGGTGGGGGAAAGGTGCTCCTTGAGCCCCATACGGTCCAGGAAATCCACCGGCGCGTTCACGATATCCTGCGGGGCTTCTCCCGAAAACACGTAGATGAGCAGCGAGGCGATGCCCTTGGTGATCACCGCGTCGGAATCCGCCTTGAAATACACCTTCCCGTCCTTCAGTTCGGCCTTGATCCACACCCGCGACTGGCATCCCTTTATCAGGAAGGCCTCGTTCTTGTCGCTGTCGGGCAATACCGGACATTCCTTGCCTTTCTCTATGAGCAGGGTGTAACGGTCCATCCATTCGGAAAGCGCCGAAAACTGTTGTACGAGCTGTTCTTGTTTTTCGATGATACTCATGGCTAATATCCGTATTTATCTTTCCAGAGCCGTTGCAGGCGGCTGCGCATTTCGTTTTCCTTGGGGTTGTTGCCGGGTTCGTAGAACGTCTTGCCGCTTAGCTGTTCGGGCAGGAATTCCTGTTCGGTGAAATTGCCCTCGAAATCGTGGGCGTACCTGTAGCCGTCGTGATAACCTAACTCCTTCATCAGCTTGGTGGGCGCGTTGCGCAGGTGCAGGGGCACCGGCAGGTCGCCCGACTGCTTGATTTCCGCCAGGGCCGCGTCGATGGCCATGTAGGAGGCGTTGCTCTTGGGCGAGCAGGCCAGATATACGGCGGTCTGGCTCAGCGTGATGCGGCATTCGGGATAGCCTATCTTGTGCACCGTGTCGAAGCAGGCGTTGGCCAGCAACAGCGCGTTCGGATTGGCGTTGCCGATGTCTTCGGAAGCCAGGATCACCATGCGGCGGGCAATGAACTTCACGTCCTCGCCCGCGGAGAGCATGCGCGCCAGGTAATACACGGCGGCGTTGGGGTCGCTGCCCCGCAGCGACTTGATGAAGGCCGATATGATGTCGTAGTGGTTCTCGCCGTCTTTGTCGTAGGTGGCCAGATTCTGCTGTATGAGGCTCGTCACCAGTCGGTCGGTAACGACGGGGCGTGCGCCCTGGACGGCGTTCTTGGGGTCGGCCATCAGCTCGCCCGCCACCAGTTCGATGGCGTTGAGCAGCTTGCGGCCGTCTCCGCCCGAAATGCGCTTGAGGGCGTTGCTTTCCTCAATCTGAATGTCGAGATGATAGCGTTCCCGGATATGATTCACGGCGCGGGCTATGAGCTCGTCCAGTTCTTCGGAGGAAAGGTTCTGCAGCACATACACCTGGCAGCGCGACAGAAGCGGCGAGATCACCTCGAAGGAGGGGTTCTCGGTGGTGGCGCCGATAAAGGTGATGGTGCCCTTTTCGACCGCGCCTAAGAGCGAATCCTGCTGCGACTTGCTGAACCGGTGTATTTCGTCGATGAACAGGATGGGGCGCTTGCCCTGCGGGTTGCGGGGTTTGGGAGCCGCCGACTCGAACAGCGAGGGCGAGTCGAGCAGTGCCGTGGATTTCTGCATGCGTTCGGCCTTGTCCAATACCTCCCGCACGTCCTTTACCCCGGCCAGCACCGCGCTCAGCGTAAAGAAAGGCCGGTCCAGGTATTTGGAAATAAGGTAGGCCAGCGTGGTCTTGCCCACGCCGGGAGGCCCCCACAGAATCATCGAGGGCAGGTTGCCCGACAGTATGGCTTTCTCCAGCACCGCGCCTTGACCCATAAGATGGGTCTGCCCGATGTACTCTTCCAGGCGTTGCGGACGTAGTTGTTCGGCTAATGGCGGGTTCATGCTGAGATAAGGAATACGGTGTTTTTCTTGTTGATGTCTGCCGGCTTGCTGCGCCATTGCTCCACACTGCGGGTAACGATCAGCTCGTCGGGCAGGGTGATGTTGCAGGCAACACACAGGCGCGTTTCCGGGCGGCAGGCGGAAAGTATGCTTTCCAGCATCTGGCGGCTGCGGTAGGGCGTTTCGATAAAGATCTGCGTCTGCCCAGTCTTGCGCGAGCGCGATTCCAGTTCCACGAGGCGGGCCTGCCTGTCTTTGGCCTCTACCGGCAGGTAGCCCGAAAAGCAGAAATTCTGTCCGTTGAAGCCCGAGGCCATCAGCGCCATGAACAGCGAGGAGGGGCCGCTCAGCGGAACCACCTTCAGGCCCTTGCGGTGCGCCCATTCCACGGCCATCGCGCCGGGGTCGGCCACGCAGGGCAGCCCCGCTTCCGAAATCACGCCGATGTCCTGCCTCGAAAACGATGCCGGATCCAGCGACTGTTTCTGCAGCAACAGCTCGATGCTGCTTTCTTTCGTATGTTCGTTCAGTTCCACGAAGGTAACTTCCCCGAAAGGGGCGTTGAAGCCGGCCTTGCGCAAGAAACGCCTGGCCGAGCGCAGGTCTTCCACAAAAAAGGCACGGAGATGTTCTATCCGCGATAGATAATCGGCGGGCAACACGGCGCTTACGGGCGTATCGCCGAGACAGCTGGGCAACAGGAACAGAGTTGCCATGGGAAAAATCAGTTTTTGATTTTTTTGTCCAGTTCTTCCACCACGCCCTTGAACGCCTTGTCGGTTTCAATCAGGTTCTGGATGGTCTTGCAGGCGTGCAGCACCGTGGCGTGGTCGCGCTTGCCGCACTGGGCGCCGATGGCGGCCAGGGAATTCTTGGTGTGCTTCTTGGCGAAATACATGGCCAGCTGGCGGGCGATCACGATCTCGCGGCGGCGGGTGTTGGAGTGTATCTTGTCCACCGGCAGTTCGAAATGGTCGCAGATAACCTTCTGGATATAGTCGATGGAGATTTCCTTGGCGGAGTTGTGCACGATCTGGTCGATCATCTTGCGCGCCAGTTCCATCGTGATGGTCTTCTTGTTGTGGATCGACTGCGCCAGCAGCGAGTTGAGCACGCCTTCCATCTCGCGCACGTTGGTGGAGATGCTGTAGGCGATGTACTCGATAACCTCCTTGGGCATCTCTACCCCGTTGGAGTGCAGTTTCTTCTGCAGGATGGCGATGCGGGTCTCCACGTCGGGCACCTGCAGCTCGGCAGCCAGCCCCCACTTGAAGCGGGACAGCAGCCGTTGGTCGATGCCCTGCAGTTCTACCGGCGGCTTGTCGGACGAAATGATGATTTGCTTTCCGCTCTGATGCAGTTGGTTGAATATCTGGAAGAAAGCGTCCTGCGTCTTATCTTTTCCCGCCAGTTTGTGGATGTCGTCGATCAACAGCACGTCAATCAGTTGGTAGAAGTGCGTGAAGTCGTTGGTGGTGTTGTTGCGGCAGGAGTCGATGAACTGCTGCGTGAAGAGCTCTGCCGAAACGTACAGCACCGTGAGGTCGGGATAGTTCAGCTTGGCCTGCAGGCCGATGGCGTTCATCAGGTGGGTCTTGCCCAATCCGATGGGGCTGTACAGGAACAGGGGGTTGAATCCCGTCTTGCCCGGTTTCTCGGCAATGGAATAGCCCACAGAGCGTGCCAGACGGTTGCATTCGCCTTCCACGAAATTATCGAAGGAATAGGCGGGGTTCAGCTGGGAATTGACCTTTATTTTCTTGATTCCCGGAATGATGAACGGGTCGGGCAGTTGCTGGTTTCTTTGCGGAATGGGCATGGCGGTAGGCTGGTTTCGGGTTTCTTTTTTGTATCCGCTTTCGGCTGTTACCGCGTACGGGTTGGTGTTATCCACGATCACAGAGTATTCCAGGCGGCCTTCCGGACCCAACGTACGCTTGATGGCGGAACGTAATAAGCCTACATAGTGTTCTTCGAGCCATTCACAGAAAAACGGACTGGGAACTTGTATGGTAAGGGTGTTGTTTTCTAACTTTACGGCTTTGATGGGAGTGAACCACGCTTTGTAATTGGCGGTGTCACCCAAATTGTCGCGGAAGATCTCAAGGCATTCTTCCCATACGGAGGTATGATTCTTTTCCATCTCGGCTAAAATAAAACGTTAGTGTGATATATCGGCTGTTGATAAGTGGTGTTCTCCGGACTTTTCAACACGTGATTTTCGCTTGCAAAGATGGGCTGAAAAAAGGTAAAAAAAAAGTGTGCCGGCTCTTGTTTTTTAAGAAAGAATGTGTAAACGAAATCGGTGCTGTCGTGTAGTTTTGGAATGTTGTATGGTGATTTTCTTGATGTTGTGATTTTATGGCGCACGGGGCTGGATTCCGACCCGGTAAAAGTTTCTTAAAATTTTTACGGAGGGTGATTGTTCATTACCTTTCCGGAAGGAGGGGTGGGAAGAAACTTATCAAACGGTTGATAAATTTCTTTCTCTGGCCGTGTTTTTCTCGAAAAGTGTCCTGTTTTCGCGGGGCGCGCCGGCCAAACCGGCAAATATGGTTAATTTTACGTGTCGTTTATCCGAAAACACATCTATAATATGTATAGCTACGATACCCAGATCCGCGTATGTTACGGGGATGTCGATCAGATGGGCTTTGTTTATTACGGAAACTACTTGAAGTTCTATGAAATAGCCCGCGGCGAGTCGATGCGTGCCCTGGGGCTGTCTTACCGCGAGATGGAAGAACGGGGCGTGATGATGCCCGTGGTCAAGGCCGAGCTCAATTACCGTAAACCGGCGCATTACGACGATGTGGTTACCGTGCGCACCATCGTTAGGGAAATGCCGCAGGGGGCTCGTATGGACTTCTATTACGAGGTGTATAACCAAGAAAGCCAACTGCTCAACCGTGGGTTTTCGCAATTGGCTTTCGTAAAGAAAGACAGCGGAATGCCTTGCCGCTGTCCGGAGTATCTTGCAGAGCTTCTGAAGCCCTACTTCGCGTAGTTCACCGCCCGCGTCTCGCGGATAACGGTAATCTTTATCTGGCCGGGATAGGTCATCTCTTCCTGAATCTTCTTCGACAGGTCTAAGGACAACTGGCAGGCCTGGTCGTCGGTAACCTTGTCGGCACCCACGATCACGCGCAGCTCGCGGCCGGCCTGAATCGCGTAGGTCTTTACCACGCCGGGGTAGGACAAGGCCAGGGATTCGAGGTTGTTGAGACGGTTGATGTAGGCTTCCACCACTTCGCGGCGGGCGCCGGGACGGGCGCCGGAGATGGCGTCGCACACCTGTACGATGGGCGAGATAAGGTTGGTCATCTCGATTTCGTCGTGGTGGGCACCGATGGCGTTGCACACCTCGGGGCTTTCCTTGTAGCGTTCGGCCAGTTTCATACCCAGGATGGCGTGCGGCAGTTCGGGTTCGTTGTCGGGCACCTTGCCGATATCGTGCAAGAGGCCGGCGCGTTTAGCGATCTTGGGGTTCAGGCCCAGTTCGGAGGCCATCGTGGCGCAGAGGTTGGCCGTTTCGCGGGCGTGCTGCAACAGGTTCTGCCCGTAGGAGGAACGGTATTTCATCTTACCGATAAGGCGGGTCAGCTCGTTGCTCATGTTCAGGATACCCAAGTCGATGCAGGTGCGCTTGCCGGTTTCCATAATCTCCTGCTCGATCTGCTTCTGGGTCTTGGTAACCACTTCCTCGATGCGGGCGGGGTGGATGCGGCCGTCGGTAACCAGTTTGTGCAGCGACAGGCGGGCAATCTCGCGGCGAACCGGGTCGAAGCCCGAGAGGATGATGGCGTCGGGCGAGTCGTCGATAATGATTTCAACGCCCGTAAGGGCTTCCAGGGCGCGGATGTTGCGGCCTTCGCGGCCGATGATGCGGCCCTTGATTTCTTCGTTCTCGAGGTTGAACACCGATACCGTGTTCTCGATGGCGTGTTCGGCGGCGGTGCGCTGGATGGTCTGGATAACGATTTTCTGGGCTTCCTTGTTGGCGGTGAGCTTGGCTTCGTTCACCACGTCCTTGATCTGGCTCAGGGCCTCGGACTTGGCTTCGTCCTTAAGCGATTCGATAAGCTGCGACTTGGCTTCCTCGGCCGAAAGGCCGGCCACCGCCTCGAGCTGCTTCACGTGCTGGGCGTGGCTCTTTTCCAGTTCCTGCTGCTTCTTGCCGACCACCTGCAACTGGTTGTTGAGGTTCTCCTTCAGGGTCGAAAGTTCGTTGTTCTTGCGTTGAATCTCCTCTAACTTCCGGTTGATTTCGTTTTCTTTCTGCTTGATCCTGTTTTCGTTGCGAACCAGGTTGCTGTTGCGTTCCTGTACGTTCTTGTCGTACTCGGCCTTCATCTGCAGGAATTTTTCCTTGGCCTGCAACAACTTTTCTTTTTTCAGGATCTCGCCTTGGTTTTCCGCCTCGGCAAGGATCCTCTTCTGTCTCCTTTTGAGCAGTACCGCGTTCACGGCCGCCCAAATTCCGATGCCGAGCAAAAACGCTACGACAATCAAAACGGCATTCGAATCCATCTCTTTTTGTTTTTATAATGAATGAAAGCCTATCAAAAGAAGCCGGACAATAGACAAAGCAAGAAAAACCGCAGACCCTATAGAGTTAAAGAAAACTCCTTGCTCTATATTCATGGGGCAGCCCTTTCTTTCAGGTTTCTTATGTCTCCAAAGGAGATTCCCGAAGGAATTCAAAGCCTACCTTCCCGAACCGGAACCCATCCCCAAAGTTTAAAATGTTGAGTTTTCAAACTGTATGGCGGGTCGTGCGGTTGTCCTTATATAGAAAGCGTTCTGTTTATCTGTTGCAACTGTTCCGTCAACTCGCGGTCTCTGTAACTGAGCTCCCTTTCGTTCTTCAGCGAATTGAGGGTGTATTGCAGGGCAACCATCGAAAGCAGATCCTGATAATCCTTAAACGCGTAATTCTGCGAGTAGTTCCGTAGTCCTTCGTTTATTTTCCTCGCCGCTTCCCGGATAAGAGGCTCGTCGTCGGGGTTCACCATCAGCTTATACGGACGTTCGCAGATGTTTACGGTAATCGGAATCGCGTTCATTGTTTGTCGGTGGTCTTCATTCGACGTTCTGTCCGGACAAGGGAACGGGGAACGGTTCGGTTTCCTTTCCTGACGGGTCGAAAGCGTCCAGAAGCATCAGGCATCGGTCTATCTCCCGCACCAGACCGTCTATCACGGCACCGGCTTTCTGCCTGTCTTGCTTTCCATTGCCGCAGCCGAGGCTGCCGCTTACTTTTAATATGCTGTTTTTATTCTCTAATTCCTTTACCTTGCTTTTCTGCAAGCTCAAGGAAACTTCGGCCTCGTTCAACCGGCTTTTCAGTTTCCTGTTCTCGATTTCGAGTGCGGAGAGCCTGTCGGCCAAATTCCGCGCCTTTTTCTCGATGTCCGAAACCAAAGCAGCCAAGTCGTTCACGCCAAAATAACCTTTGAGCGCAAATTTAAGGCATTTTAAAGGATAAAACAAGAAATCGCCGTGGCGCTATGCCGGCAAGGCCTTGTCCGGCGAAAGGGCGGGCTTGCGGCCTTAGTCGCGGAACAGCTCCTGTTTGAGCCAGACTTTCAGGATGGGGTCGGGGATGATTACCCGCTGCTTTTCCAGTTCGATCAGTTCTTTTTTCACCAAGGCCTGCTTGATGACGCTTACGTTGGCGGAAGAACCGAGCTGGTATCGCTGCAGAATTTCCTGGGAGGTGAATTCCTTGTCCGTTCCGTTGACCACCGCCCGCATAAAATTCATCTGATAGGTGGAAAGGCTTTCGGTCTGCTTTTCGAACAGGGGCGTGTTCTGGTCGATGATGTCCTGCCATGCGTCTTCGAGATTCTGTGCCGTGGCGGTCTTGCCCGTATGGATCCACACCAGCCAGGCCAGTTGCTGCACATACGAGGAGTGGTTGTCCACCCGCTGGCAGATTTTTTCCGCCAGGGTTTGCGAAATGCGTTTGCCCGTGGCCGTAAAGCGCTTGCAGATATACTCAACCCAATCGGACGTGCCTATCTTGTTTAGGTAGATGGCGTCACCGAATTTGTAGAAAGGAAGGCTCTTCTTTTCGAAGAGTTCGTTCATCAGGTGCTGCTTGCTCCCGAACAGGCAGTACGACACCGATTTTTGCAGTTGCCATACGGTACGGAGCCGTTTCTGAAAGGTCTTGGAGTCGTTGAACTCGGCAATCTGTTGAAATTCGTCGATGCAGATTACGACCTTGCACTTCTTTTTTTGGGCTATTCTCTCGGGAAGCTGCAGGATTTCCTCGATATCGTCGCTCTTGGGGTTCATTTCGAGCGACACCGAAAAATCGGACATCGGGTCAGGCCCCATGGTGATTTTGGGGCTGATGCGCGAAAGGAACAGTTTGGCGTTTTCCACCCATTCTTCCCATTTGGAGGAAGTCTGTTTGAGGATGGCGGCGGCGAAGGCATCGTAGAAGTCCCTTTCACTGCGGCAGGAAAAAATATCGAGAAACACCACCTTTAATTTGACGGATTGCGCCATTCCGCATACTTTCTGAACCAAGGATGTCTTTCCCCAGCGGCGGGGCGAGATCAGCACCGTGTTCACTCCGTGCTTGAAGTTCAGCAGCAGGCGTTCCGTTTCTTTTGTCCTATCGGTAAAGTTTTCTCCGGAGGTGGCCACACCAAAGATAAAAGGTTTTTCTTCCATATTGTTCATGGCGGAATGCTTTGGTGCAAAGATATATAATAAGGTTGTTACTTACAAAGTTATTAGTAATAATATTGTTTGTAATAAAGTTATTAGTAATAAAGTTATTACATATGTAATATAATGATAATGATTGTTTTATATGTTGTTTTGTGGTGAATTTTGTTTTGATTTTTGGCGAATCCGTTAGTAAACGTCGCGTTCGTGGTCATCGGGGTCGTTCTCGCCGCAGTTCTGCAGGCCCTCGCTGAATTCGCGGTTGGCGAAGAGCGCCGCGATGCCGGTTATCTGCTTGAGGCGGAGCAGTTCGTCGCGGTCCATGCCGATGTTGCGCATGATCCAGGCATCCGACATATTGGCCTTGGTGAGTTCGGCCACGATCTCGCTCATCAGCTCCACGTTATGTGCGCCTCTGGCACGGTTGTGGCGTATGGTGGATGCCATGCGGTTGGACAGGTCTTTGTCGATGACCGTTACCGGAAGCATGCCTTTCTCGCGCTCATAGATCCGTTTGGATTTCTTCAGCACCATGTAACGGTGATAGCCGTCCACCAGTTCGTACAGGTCGCGTTCCTTGTCGTAATAGCAAACGCAGGGCATCGTGTAGCCGTCTTCCCAGATGGAAAGTTCCAGCAGTTTCATTTCCGGAGGCGCCACGATATTGGGGTTGTAGCTGTTGGCCACTATCTTTTCTACAGGCACGGAGCGAACTCCGTACACAGGGCTCTTAAAGGTCTTTTCCATTTTTTTGATCCAATAAAGATTGGTACTTCTCCATGATTTTCTTGCGCCGTTCCTTCTCCAGTTTGTTTGGGGAGAAACCCATGTATTTGCAGGCATGGTCGTTTTTCAGAATGCAGATGCAGACCCGCTTGTACGTGGGCAGCAGGTTGAATTCAGAAATGGGCATATCGTCCATATACTCCATCTTTACAGGTTTCTTGGTGGTCTTGTAATTGCTTTTTTCCTCCACTTGTATGGGAACGCCCGATTGCTGCAGAGCCTCTATGGTTTCGTCTTTCAGCACGCCGCCCGTGTTCCGCCAGAAACGCACGCTCACCGAGAGCTTTTCCAAATAATTGCAGCGGGTTTCCTCGGGCAGGGTGGACAGCAGGAAATACATGTACTGTTCCCAGGTAAGTCCTTTGGGCAGCTTTACGTTCTGCCAGCCCAGGGCCGAGGTCTTTCCGTAAATGGCGGCACAATTGGCTCCGTTGACCCGGCCTACCATCTTTCCCCACATATGGGGGTCGATGGCCCGGTAGAGGTGCAGGCTTGCGATGGCCTGCGAGATGAACGGACTGGCCACGCGCTGGCTTTCCACGGGCACGCCCGCCATATAGAAAAGGTCGTATAGCTTGTTGTAGGGCCAGTCGAATTTTCCGTTGGCCGTCCATACATCGGCGGTGAGCCAGTCGTATATGGGATAGGCGTTGCAGATTTTTCCACCGGGCCACTGCCGGATCCAGCGTTTGCCCATGAAACGGTTGGGATTGCTGTAGATGCAGCGCCAGCGGTGCAGGCTTTCCTGGGTTCGGATCCCGATAATGCAGCAGGTACGTTTAGCCTGTTTGCGGTGATGCAGCCAGGCGGCGAAACGGGTCTGGAACTCGTAGTCCCACATGTCGTCGTTGTAAAATGGAAAGTCGCGCCACGTAAGGGCGTTCTTGGGCATCTCCCTGACCCAGATGTCCTTTTTGCTGTCTTCCCAAGGCCGCCAGTACTGCTGGAACATAGAGGTGCAGGTCTGCACCTTGAAAGGAACGCAGACCCGATATACCTCCAAAAGGTCGGCATTGTCTTTCAGGAAGCGGTCCACGTATTCCAGCGTCTGCTGGTATTGTATCTCGTAGTCGATATGGAAAACGCCTATCTTGCGTTTGATGCCGTTCCTGCGCATATAATCCAGCAGCAGGTTCAGCAGCACCCCGCTGTCTTTGCCTCCCGAAAAGGAAATGTATATGTTGTCGAAAGTCTCGAAAATCAGTTTGATCCGCTCCTGGGCAAGTTCGTAAACGTTCATGGTTATGCCCTTTTCCTTATTTCTTGCTTGCCTTGGCGGTGGTTCTTCGTTTGGGTACGGCTTTGCTTTTGGGAGTTGTCTTGCTTGATTTTGATTTGGAGGCTTGGGCTGCCTTTGCCGGTTTGGCCGTCTTTGTCGATTTGGCTGCCTTTGCCGGTTTTTCTTCCTGTTTCTTGCGGCCGTATTCCATCTTTACATAGAGCTTCCATTCTTTGGCGATATGGAATCCGGCGGCTTTGAAAAGTTCTTTGTGCGGCATCAGCACCACTGCCTGCAGGTTGTATCTGCGGCGGCAGTAGTTGATGATTTCCTTGATGAGGGGCTGAAAGGCCGTAGCCTCGGCTCCCGCCATGAAATAGTTGTTGATTTTGGCATCCCCTTTCCTGGTGATTTCCACAGGAAAGAACGCGCGGACATCTTTGGAGCCTTCCAATGCGATGAACCAGATATGGGCGGGCGAGGTCCAGAAGGGATAATCGTGGTTCTGATGAAGCACCTGGCGGTTCATTACCAACGGAGCCACCAGTGAATACAGGCGTTTCGACTGGCCGTCAACTATTTCAATGGTCATGATGTTTGTTGTATTGGATTAAAAACGTAGCAAATATACGTTTTTATTTGGGCTTTTCCCGAAGCCGCGCTCAGAAAGGCTCGCCCGAATCGCCGATCCGCCTCGCTTCCCGCAGTACTTCATCGGCTTTGCGGATTACGTGGCGGTTCATCCGGAAGCCCAGAAAGGCGCCGATGAGGGCGCCGCAGAGGATGCAGGTGCCGAGAATCAGGAAATCGGTGCGGTCTTGGCCGTTTACAGTGTAGATTTCGTAGAACAGCCAACCCAGCCACAGGATTATCATCGGCACGCCGATTCTCGGCCAGTGCACGTATTGACGCTTGAAACGGCTCATCTTCCGCGCCACGTCCACCAGGTTGTCGCAGGCGAAGTCGAGCCTGCGGATCGGAGCGTGCATCGCCACCGTGGCCAGAAGGCAGAACAGCATCATGAGTTCGGAAGCGATGATGAAGGCTGCCGAGACGTGCAGCGTGTTGTGCAGTGTGGCCGGCAGTATGCACATCATCGCCAGGGCCATTACCTTTATTACGGTCGAAGACCGGTTTATCTCATCGGTTTTCCGCTCCATGGAACGGCGTATGGCCGGTTCGCTCACCTCCATGTTTTCCGTTACCAGTTTCTTGAGCGAGGCCAGTTCTTCCTTCATTCGGTTATATTCCGGTTCGGGGATTTCTATCGATTTCATCTGTAAGATTTTAAAGGGTTTTTGATGGATTTTCGGAACGGACGGCCTTTTTGAGTTCCTCCTTGATGCGGAACAGGCGCACGCCCACGTTTCGCGCGCTGATGCCCACGATGGCGCCGATTTCCTCGTAGGAGAGGTCTTCCAGCCAGAGCAGCACGATGGCGCGGTCGAAAAAGCCCAGTTTCCTGATTCTGCCGTGCAGCATGCGCGCCTGTTTGGTCTGTTCCGTGCCGCCCTCGAACAAGGCCGGTTCCAGCTGCCGCATGTCGTAGGGTGTTTCGTGCTTCTGCCGCCGTTTTTTCCTGCCGTCGGCGTTGATGCAGGTGTTGAGCGCGATACGCCAGACGTAGGTGCGGACGCTGCTTTCGCCCCTGAATCTCCTGAACCCGCGCCAGAGGTTCACCAGCGTTTCCTGAAAAAGGTCGCTCACCTCGTCCGGATTGTCGGAAAACATATAGCAGACGGTATATATAGTTTCCTTCTGTTCCCGCACCAGACGGGTAAATTCCTGTTCATCCATAGCACGTACTGTAGGAGTTTTTGCTCATTAGACACGAAAGGTCCCGGAAAAATTACAGAAATACAAAAAATCCCCTCCGTTTCGGAGGGGAAAAAGGTTCTGTCTCGGAGGGTAAAAAGCGTTTTGAACGGTGAGATGCAAGGCGCAGCCTGGAGGACGGAGAGGGAGCGTACTTGTGTACGTGACCGAACCGACCGAGGGCTGCAACGCGGCAGATCGCCGTTCAAAACGCTTTTTACTCCATGAGTTTTTTGTACTTGAACCGCTTGGGTGTTACATCCCCGAGGCGTTTCTTCTTGTTCTCCTCATATTCGGTGTAGCCGCCCTCGAAGAAATACACCTGTCCGTCGCCTTCGAAGGCCAGGATGTGGGTGGCGATGCGGTCGAGGAACCAGCGGTCGTGCGAGATCACCACCGCGCAGCCGGCAAAGGCCTCCAGGCCTTCTTCAAGCGCACGGAGCGTGTTCACGTCGATGTCGTTGGTGGGTTCGTCGAGCAGGAGCACGTTGCCCTCGCTCTTGAGTGCCAGGGCCAGGTGCATGCGGTTGCGTTCGCCTCCGGAGAGCACGCCCGCCTTCTTGCCTTGGTCGGCGCCGCCGAAGTTGAAGCGCGACACGTAGGAACGCGAGTTGATGAGCCGTCCGCCCAGGTTTATCTGCTCGTTGCCTTCCGAGATCACCTCCCATACCGTCTTTTCGGGGTCGATGCTGGCGTGTTGCTGGTCAACATAGCCCAGCTTGACGGTGGAACCCACCTCGAAGGTGCCTTCATCGGGTTTCTCCAGGCCCATGATAAGGCGGAAAAGCGTGGTCTTGCCCGCGCCGTTGGGGCCGATCACGCCCACGATGCCGGCCGGGGGAAGCTTGAAGTTAAGGTCGTCGAACAGCACCTTGTCGCCGAAGGCCTTGCGCACGTGCACGGCCTCGATCACGTTGTTGCCTAAGCGCGGGCCGTTGGGGATATAGATTTCCAGGCGTTCCTCCTTCTGCTTGCTGTCTTCGTTGAGCATCTTCTCGTAGGCGTTCAGACGTGCCTTTCCCTTGGCCTGACGCGCCTTGGGCGCCATGCGCACCCATTCCAGCTCGCGTTCGAGGGTCTTGCGGCGGCGCGATTCGGACTTTTCCTCCTGCTCCAGTCGTTTGGTCTTCTGGTCGAGCCAGGAGCTGTAGTTGCCTTTCCAGGGGATGCCTTCGCCCCGGTCGAGTTCGAGGATCCAGCCGGCCACGTTGTCGAGGAAGTAGCGGTCGTGCGTAACGGCGATCACCGTACCCTTGTATTGGTGCAGGTGCGCTTCCAGCCACTGGATGGACTCGGCGTCGAGGTGGTTGGTGGGTTCGTCGAGGAGCAGGATGTCGGGTTCCTGCAACAGCAGGCGGCAGAGTGCCACCCGGCGGCGTTCGCCCCCCGAAAGGTTGGCCACCGGCGTGTCGGCCTCGGGGCAGTTGAGCGCGTCCATGGCGCGTTCCAGCTTGGCGTCCAGCTCCCAGGCGTCGTGCTGGTCGAGCAGTTCGGTAAGCTCGCCCTGGCGTTCGATAAGCTTGTTCATTTCCTCGTCGCCCATCGGCTCCGAAAAACGGTTGTTCACCTCTTCGTATTCCTTGATCAGGTCAACCACGTTCTGAACCCCTTCCTGCACCACTTCCTTTACGGTCTTGCTGTTGTCGAGCTCGGGTTCCTGCGCCAGATAGCCCACCGAATAGCCCGGCGAGAAGGCCACATCGCCCTGATAGTTCTTGTCGATGCCGGCGATGATCTTTAAAAGCGTGGATTTCCCCGAACCGTTCAGGCCGATGATGCCGATCTTGGCCCCGTAGAAGAAGGAGAGCCATATATCCTTGAGCACCTGTTTGTTGGGCGGGTAAACCTTGCTTACCCGGTTCATCGAGAAAATAATTTTCGGTTGTTCTTCTGCTGCCATATTCTTCTGTGATTTCCGTCGTCGGGACGGGAGGTTAAAAACTTGTAAAGATACGTAAAATTCGTACGATGCATTTTTTTTCGCAAATTTGGAAGCAATGATGTACTTTTACGTGCCCTAACAGGCGGTACGAGTTACCTTCAACGCAGAAAAAGACTGCTTTATGAAACATTCTTGTTGCAAAACGATCTTGTTTTTGCTTGTTTTACTGACACTCTCCGGTGCCAAGGCGCAGGTCTTACAAAATTTTTCGGAACGTCTGGACGAACTTTGGAACGACAGGTCGGAGTCGCTCAAGATGGCGGTGGACGCCTATAAAGACCTTGTTGAACAGGGGGATGTGCAGACGGCGGACTCGGCCTACGTGCTGCTGGAGGATTTCGCGGTGCTGCTCACCAAAAACATCGACTTCAACCTGATCCTGCTGCGTTCGGGCAACAAAGACCGCAACAGCAGGGAAAAGAAGGCGGCCGCCGATTACGCGGCCCTGCTCTACGGTCACTACTTCTCGGTGGTCCACAGGAACGGTCTGATCAACATCCGTCCCGACCTGATGCGGATCCAGACCGAGCTGAAAGATTTCCTGAGCCCCCGCACATACGCTTATTTTGAGGCCGTCCAGCAGGACACGAACGCGTTCGGGCAAACGGAGATTGTGGAATTCACGCCGATGGAACTGGCGGAAAGGGCCTGTTTCTGGGACGGTTTCCTGTCCGACACCGCCTATTTCCTCTTTAGGGACGAGGCCGAACAGCGCCGCGACGCCTATATAGAACAATTGGTGTTCGGCACCGAAAAACAGCCCGTGTTCGAGAACGGCAAGGCGAGCGAGGCTTACCTGAAAGCCTACCGCAAGACACAGGCCTGTGCCGGGGGGAAGACCAAGACAGTGGCGGGCGATTATCTGAAGCTTTTAAAAGAAAACGACTACCGCGACTGTCCGGCGGTATGGATGTTCAGTTATTAAAATACATCATATTATAGCGATGAAATCGGAAATTCTTATCCTTTTGCAACTCATCGGCTCCCTTACGCTTTTCCTGTACGGGATGAAGATGATGAGCGAGTCATTACAGAAACTGGCGGGCGGCAAGATGCGCGGCATCTTGTCTTCCATGACATCCAACCGTTTTAAAGGTCTTCTTACCGGTATTGTCATCACGGCCTTGATTCAGAGTTCTTCGGCGGCCACGGTCATGGTGGTGAGTTTCGTGAACGCCGGGCTTTTAGATTTGGTTGGCTCCATCAGCATTATCCTGGGGGCGAACATCGGGACCACGGTGACCAGCTGGCTGGTTTCCGTATTAGGGTTCGGAAAATTCAGCATCAGCGACCTGGCGCTGCCCATCATCGCGTTTGCGCTGCCGCTGCTCTTTTCGCAGAAACGTTCGCGCAAGAACGTGGGGGAAATGATTATCGGTTTCGGTACGCTGTTCCTGGCCTTGCGCTTTTTGCAGGAATGTATGCCCACCAATATCCAGGACTATCCGGCGGTGCAGAATTTCATCAATTCCGTTGCCTCGCACGGCGTGCTTTCGCGCCTTATCTTCGTGCTGATAGGGGCATTGATGACAGCGCTCTTTCAGAGTTCGAGCGCCACGATCGCCCTTACCCTGGTTATCTGCGCCAGCGGCCTTATCGGGCTGGAGGAATCGGCGGCCATGATTATCGGTGAAAATATCGGTACTACGATCACCGCCGTTTTGGCCGCTTCGGTGGCCAACGTGCAGGCCAAGCGCGCCGCTTTCTCGCATATGCTCATCAATATGTTCGGGGCGGTGTGGATGTTTATCGTGTTCCCGTACTTCCTCAATATGGTGTGCGACCTGAGCATGTTCCTGCACATCGCCAACTATAACCCCATGTACAGTAACACGGCCTTGCTGCAGGCCGAGGTTCCGGCCTATATGCAGGAGGCGGTGCGGGCCGATGTGCTGACCTCCCTGCCGCTTACCCTGGCGCTGTTCAACACTGTGTTCAAGTGCATCAACGTGTTTGTGCTGATTTGGTTCGTAAAGCCGCTATGCCGCATTGTTGGCCGAATGCTGCCCACCAAGGAAGGAGAAGAAAGTTTCGCCTTGAAGCACATCAAGATAGGATTGCTCTCCACGCCCGAAGCCTCGCTTTTCCAGGCGCATCAGGAAATACTGCTCTACGGACAGAACACCCTGAAGATGTTCAAGCGCATGGAAGACGCCTATAACCTGCCGGCCGACGAGTTCGAGAAAGTGATGGAAAAACTGCGCAAGATGGAGGACGAGAGCGACCTGGTGGAAGTGGAGATCGCCAATTACCTTACCAAGGTTTCCGAGTCGCGCATGTCCACCGAGAACACCCAGCGTATCCGCGCCATGTTCAAGATCGTTTCCGAAATCGAGAGCATCGCCGACACCACGCTGCATATCGCCGGCACCATTTCGCGCCGCAACGAGCAGAAGATAACCTTCGGCGACCACCAGTCCGAACGCATCAAGCATATGTTCGCCTTGGCCGAGGAATCGATTTCGGTGATGTGCGTGAACCTCTCGGGCGACTACAAGGCGGTGCTTCCCAAAAAGGCGTACGAGGTGGAAAACGAGATCAACAACTACCGCACCCAGCTTAAGCAGGAACACATGGCGGCGATCGAGGAGCAGCGTTACGCCTATTCCACCGGAATCCTGCTCAACGATATCGTGTCCGAATGCGAGAAGGTGGGCGACTATGCCATCAACGTAACGCAGGCCATGCAGGATATCGGCCACGAACAATAAAAAGCCAGGCCATGTTGCTCGATTTGCTTAAACGCGCCCGTTCGTACCGCAGGTTCGACGCCTCGGTGCCGGTTCCGCAACAACTGCTGGAAGAATGGGTGGAATGTTGCCGTTACTGCCCCTCGGGGCGCAATGTGCAGGCCTTGAAATACGCGCTCGTTACCGAAAGGGAGAACTGCAGGAAACTCTTTCCGCTCCTGGCCTGGGCGGGCTATCTCAAGGATTGGGACGGCCCGGACGAAAACGAACGCCCCACGGCCTATATGGTGCAATTGCTGGATACGGAGATTGCCGGGAACTGCCTCTGCGACGACGGTCTGCAGCTGCAGGCCCTGGTGCTGGCGGCCACCGAAGCCGGCTACGGCGGCTGTATCGTCAAGTCGTTCAAGAACGCCGAATTAAGGACGTTGCTGCAATTGCCCGGACACCTGAAGATCACCTATGTGCTGGCCTTGGGCAAGCCCATAGAAACGGTGAAGGTTGAGGACATGCAAGCGGGCGACGTGAAGTATTGGCGTACGCCCGACCGGGTGCATCATGTGCCCAAGCGTTCCGTTTCAGAACTGATTTACAAAACTCTATAATCTTGTTTGCCGTGTTTGCCAAGCGGGAAGATTTTACGATTGAGGTCTGCGCCAACTCGGTGAACAGCGTGTTGGCGGCCAGACAGGCCGGCGCCGACCGGGTGGAACTGTGCATGGGCATGCCCGAAGGCGGCACCACGCCCTCTTACGGATGTATCGCCGAAGCCTGTGCGGCGGGTGGCATCAAGGTAAATGTAATCGTGCGGCCGCGCGGCGGCGATTTCCTCTACGATGAGGTGGAGAAAAAGGTGATGCTGCGGGATATCCGCATGTTGAAGGATATGGGTGTGGACGGTGTGGTTACGGGTATGTTGCGCGAGAACGGCAGCATCGACGGGGAATTTTTGCGGCAGTGCGTTCGGGAAGCCGCACCGCTTCCGGTAACTTTCCACCGCGCGTTCGACCGTTGCGCCGACCCCATGGAAGCCTTGTCGGTGTTGGAAGATTGCGGGGTGGTGCGCCTGCTCACCTCCGGCCAGCGTGCCGACGCCTTGCAGGGTGCGGACTTGATCGCCCGTCTGGTGCAGAAGGCACGGCATCTTGCGGTGATGCCCGGCTGCGGGGTGTCGGCGGAAAATATCGCGGAAATAGCGCGTAGGACGGGTGCCCGCGAGTTTCATCTTTCGGGAAAGGTACGGCAGGAAAGCGCCATGACCTTCCGCCATAAAGAGTTCGATAAAGAGGAAAAAGTTTCGATAGACGGCTACGCTTACCAGATAAGCGGGGTCGAAAAGATAAGCGCGGCCATCGAGGCCCTGCTATAGCTGCCGTATTGTCTTAAGCAGCAGTTCTCCCAGATTGATGTTGTAGCCTTGAGAGGCGAACACCACGCGGTTAAAGGTATCGCAGATAATGAACAGCGGCAGGTTCTGCGCCTGCAGGTCCATTTTCTGCGCCAGCTCCCTTACCACGGCATTTTCCTGGTCGATGCCGAAAACCATGGTGGCGGGCAGGTTCTCGAAGGGATGTTCCGTATAGTTCCGATACGCGTTTGGGTCGGTAAACAGTCCGAGGAAGGGTCGGTTCCAGGCTTCTAAATCGACCTTGAGGCGGGATAGGTCGCGCAGGGCGTGGTTGGTGGGTTCCTGGCCGGAGCCCAAGACGGCCAACACGAAATAACCTCGGCCGGTGCGTTGCAGGATGCTTTTGATGCTGCCGCTTTCCATATCGAAATAGCGCGTTTCGGCATTGAAGTTGCCGATTACCTTTACCCTGTCGGGGTCGTCGCGCATCGTGAGGGGAATGCGGGTCGTTCTATCGTCCGTTACGTTGAAGAACCTTAGTTGCGCCAACACCTCGCCGCCCGCCAGGCGGGTGCCGGAAACCAGCAGGTAATGGCCGGCGTTGAGGTGCTGCGGCTTGGAGAACGTGGACTTGTAGCTTACGCTGCCGTCTTCGGGATAGGTTTGCAGGCGGAAGCCGTCTTCTTCGTGGCGGGAGAGCGTGAAATGCCCGTAGTATTCGGGGTTCGGCAATAATCTCACGCCTTGGTATTCCAATTGCAGGCAGCCGTTTTCCGTGTGGCTTTCGGCGGGCGCGAACACGGTTTTCCAGACACCATTCTTTATGGAATACTGGGTCTGGCCGGTAACCGGTTCGATTCTTGCGGGAATGCCGTGGGCGCGCAGCACGCTCACGAAAAAGACGGAGCGGCTCTTGGCGTCCGCCTTGCGGGCCTTATATACGCCGATAGGCGAGATGGGGCAGGCGCTCAGGCAGTATTCGGGCGCAAGTGCTATGCTGTCGTTTACCCAATGGGCGAACCATTCGGGCTGATGGCGGATCTTCTCGGAAAATTCAAGCGGGAACGCTGTCTTGAAATAAGTGCGGTAGGGCACCAGTTGCTCGTATTCCACGCGCGGATTGCAGACGTAGGAAATGTTGTCGGAGTTTTGGTTCAGGCATTCCTGCAATACGTTCAAGGATATGTCGCGCCAGTCTTTCTCGCTCAGGGCGAGCAGCAGGTTCAGGGCTCCGGTGTGGTCGGGCGCGTTTTGCAGAAAGGTGTCGATAACCGCGCGGTTGCCCCGGCATCCGGTCAATACCTTTACGGCTTCTTCTTCGGGTAGGCCGAGTTCCCGGCCTCTTGCGGCAGCGGTTTGCTTGTTGTAGAAGGTGGCGGTGTAAAGGTTGCGCAGGCTGTCTTCAGCCTGCAGGCGTTTCCGGTTCTCCAGACGTTGTGTTTCCGAAACCTCCACTTCCTTGCGTTTGAGCGCGGGCGGCACCATGTCGAGGCTTGTGGAAAATTCCTCGCCTACGGTTCTATCCAAAACCAAGGTTACGTCTTTGTCCTTGCCGAAACTTGCTTTCTGAAAGCCGAAACGGCCGTCTTTCTCCGCCCACACCAGCATGTCGCCCTTGCCGGCGGTAAGGCTTGCCAGGCCGTTGCCGTCGGTAAACTTCACGGCCACGGGATAGAATTCGGCGTAGTTGTAGAGCTTGAACTCCACTTTCAAGCCGGGCAGCGGATTCCCCGAAACATCGCGCACCAGCACCCGTATGCTCGCGGTGTCGGCATAGTTGGCGGTAACGTTTATCTCGGTAAAGAGCGGTGTTTGCGCCATCACTTCCTCGGGTCCCGTGTAGCGGCCGAACACCTTGGTGTGCATCAGCATGCCGCGCGTGGCGGGTTTGTTGAACCAGGCCAGGTCCAGTACGGGTTCGGGTTCGCAGGCGCCCAGGAAATGCCATTGTCCGTCCACGTAGGCTTCCACCCAGGCGTGGTTGTCGTCGGTGTGCGCCCAACGCGGGGTATAGACCTGGCGTGCGGGGATGCAGACCGAGCGCAGCGCGGCCACCAGGAGCGTGGATTCCTCGCCGCAGCGTCCGTAGGCAGTCTTGACGGTGGCCAGGGGCGAGGAGGTGCGCATGTCGGAGGGCGAATATGTGGCCTTTTCGTGGCACCAGTGGTTCACTTCCAGCACGGCATCGTAGAGGGAGAGGTTCTTTACCCGGTCTTTGAGTTCGGCATAAAAGGCCGTGCGGCACGAATCCAGGTTCTCGTTGTTTACGCGCACCGGCAGCACGAAATGGCGGAACTCGCGTTCGGGAATCGTCTTGCCCCAGGGCATTTCCTGCTTGGCCTGAAACGAAGATTGTATGTTCTGAAGATAGAATCCGGGCGAATAGTCGGCGATATCGCCAATGGGCATATAGGCGTAGAGGAATTGCAGGGCTTCCCGTTCGGGCATTTCCTGCGCCTCTATAAAATCGAACACGGATTGAAAGTCGGAGGATGGGAACATTCTTTTTTTTGCGGCGTAGTCTTCCAAGACCCGCTGCCGCTCGGTATCTTCCATAATCAGATGCTTTTTTCCGCAAGCCGTGCACAACAATATGCCGGCCAGAAACAACGTCCGGAACGTAGCCTTCATGGTTTCTTTTTTTGTTGAAACGCGAAGATACGGGAAAGTACGCAATCGCCCGGTAATACGATATGTGCCTTCATTTATTGGGAGGTCATGAACATCTGGCTGCACAAACTTCAAATATACGAAAAACTTATTGATATACAACTATTTTATTTTTGAAGGTATTGGCATATGTTTGCAATGTTTGGGAAGACACAACGGGAATTAACGGAATAGTGGGTTAGAACGAAACAAATACTGAAATCAATCAGCGTGCAACGATAAAAACTAAGGCAATGAAAGCAAAGTCAATAATAACGACACTCATATTGAGTGTATCCGGTGTTCTGACAGTTTTTGCCCAGGAGGTGAAGCCAAATGTAGTGCAGGAGGGACGGCTATGGAGTTTCAACCGCAATGTCGGGGGACTCAATCCAGAGGAATATCAACCTACGGGCGAGAATATCGTTTCCTTTTTCGGGAAAGACACAGTGATAGACGGAAATACCTACAAAAATGTCTTGTACAAGAAAGTCTTGTATTGGGACAACTTCGACCTGTTGCCCGTTCGCCATCGCGGTACAGCCTTGCGCGAGGAAAATCAAAAACTCTATCTCTACGATTATGCTACAAAGATGGAAAGGGTGATGTGCGACTTTTCCTTGAAGCCGGGCGATACGATAGACGCATATGAAGAATTTAGGGTTGTTGCAACCGGAGATACCGTGTTTTTTGAAGGAGGCAAGAAACATAAATACATAAAGTTGGAGGTGAGGAGTGAAACGAGCATCGAGGATTTTTGGGTGGAAGGCATAGGCTCGTTGTCTGTGGGGATTGAATGGGACGGGTGTTGGAACTGTCCGGGAAGTAACGATGCCTTGCTGTGTTGTCGGGACGGAGACAGAAACTTGTATGAAAAGACGGAAAAATGTCTTTTGAACGTTGATGAAGCAACCTTTGAGGGAAAGATAGACTTTGTGGGGGAAAGCCCCGAGGACGTGCCCGAAGGGGAGCCGGTCTTACCCTGCCTATGGCCGGTTCTGCAAACGGAAAAGGATCGGTATTTCTTGATGAAGAATGGGGTGTATGACTGCGATTTGGTGGTGGACGGTATTCGGTACGAGGCGGGTGACGAGGTGGAGATACGGGGTATCGCGTCCATTTACAGGCGCAATGGGCTCCAGTCGGATTTGGAAATTCTTTCCATCAAGAAAAAAGGGAACGTGGGTGTTGAGACAACGGAAAAGGCCGAATTGCGGATATTCCCCAACCCCGCCGGTGAAACGGTAACGCTCACCGCCACGGGCTGTAACCTTCAGAAGGTGGAGATTTTGGATATGAACGGGCGTGTTTTGTATGCCGCCACATTGGATAATCAAACCTCGTTCCGCTACAACGTGTCGTGGATGTCCTCGGGTATCTACTTCGCCCGCGTAAAGACCCCCTGCGGCGTGCTTACGGAAAAGTTTTCGGTGAGGTAAGATGTATAAAAACAAGGAGGAACGGAGCCTTTGCGTTTCGCCTCCCTTGAACCAAAGATTTATATGGATATGAAAAGGAATTTTTTGTGGAGGTTTATCGTGATATTTACGGTATCCTTGGGATTGGCCGGTTTTGCAAGCGGTGCGGAAACGGGTGTTCGAAGCCAAGGAAAACATTCGCTTGCTTTTGGGTACAGCCCGGTACTGCGGAGTTGGTGGTATAAAGAGTGGAAGCCTGTTCCTCCTCTTAGGTTTTCACTGGCTTATACCTACGACATTCCCATGCGCTCGCGCTTCGTCAATTTCTATGCGATAGGGGAAGTTTCCTACATCGGAGCCTACGATAGGCTTGAATACGTGGGTAATAATGGGAAAATAGATAAATCCAACAAATACAAACGTAATGCGGTTATACTTTCCGCCGGCATAGGAATGAAAGTACATCTTGTACGTTTTTTGGATTTGGCTGTTTTTTATACAGGTGGCTACCGCTATATGCAAGACAAGGTAAGGGGGGGAAGTTGGGAAAATTGGGAAGAAGAAATGCATGATTTTTCCGGTTGTGCAGGGGCACGATTAATTGGAAAGATAAAGAATTTTAATGTTTTTGCAGGCTATTCACTTAATCACTTGGCCCCGACCCAATACTTTCCTAAGGTTGAGCATTATGTAGATGTGGGGATAGGATACACTTTCTAAAATGATCCGGTTAAGAATGTGTCCGGTGACTGCCGTTTTTGTCTGAAAATTTCGCTAATTTTGGCTCTCCAAGGCAGATAGGCGTATGTTGCTCAATTACATTTGGATCGGATTCTTTCTGGTGGCTTTCGCGGTCGCCTTGGTCTCGTTTTTCTGCACCGGCGACGCGCAGGCGTTCAAGAACATTATCGACGCCACCTTCTCGGCCTCCAAGATGGCGGTATTGGATATCGCGCTGCCCCTGGCCGGCGTCATGACCCTTTGGCTGGGCTTGATGAACGTAGGTGAGAAGGCGGGCGCGATACGGGTGCTCTCCAAAATCGTGGGGCCCTTTTTCAGCAAGCTCTTTCCCGAAATTCCGGCCAACCACCCGGCCACCGGACAACTGCTGCTCAACTTCTCGGCCAATATGCTGGGGCTCGACAACGCCGCTACCCCGCTCGGGCTGAAGGCCATGGAGAGCATGCAGCAGCTCAACCCCAACAAAGACACGGCCAGCAACGCCCAGATCATGTTCCTGGCCATCAATACCTCGGGCCTCACCATCATTCCCATCGCGGTGCTGGCCCAACGCGCCATCCTTGGCGCGGCCAATCCCACCGACGTGTTCGTGCCGCTGCTTATCGCCACCTACTGTTCCACCCTGGGCGGCATCATCTATGTGGCCGTCAAGCAAAAGATAAACCTGTTCAACAAGACCGTCCTGCTGTGGCTGGGCGGCATCACGCTCTTTATCGGTGGGTTGATGGCCTACTGCCTCAGTCTGGAACCGGCGCAGCTGGCCCGGTTTTCCAATATCGCGGGCAACGGCATACTGCTTTTGGTGATAACGGCCTTTATCGGCGGAGGATTATACAAACGCATCAATGTTTACGAAGCCTTTATAGACGGAGCGAAAGACGGATTCAAGACCACTATGAAAATCATTCCCTATCTGGTGGCCATGCTGGTGGGTATCGGCGTTTTCCGCGCTTCGGGCGCCATGGGCTACCTGATAGACGGCCTGGCCTGGTGCGTGGATGCGGTGGGGCTGAACACCGATTTTGTGGGCGCCTTGCCCACCGCGTTCATGAAACCGCTCAGCGGCAGCGGCGCCAAGGCCATGATGATAGAGGCCATGAGCAATTACGGAGCCGACAGTTTCGTGGGCCGTCTGTCCTGCCTTTTCCAGGGTTCGGCCGACACCACCTTCTATATCATCGCCCTCTATTTCGGTTCGGTGGGCATCCGCAAGACCCGTTACGCGGTGCAGGCGGGCTTGATTGCCGACCTTATCGGCGTGGTGGCGGCCATTCTGGTGGCCTACGTATTCTTTCATTAGTTTCTCTTCTCCATGAAAAGCCTGCGTTTTTTTCTTGTCTTCTTACTGCTGGTACCGGTGTCCGGCCTTGCGCAGACGGCCATCGGTTTCGGCTCGGTGCAGGCCGTGTCCTCCAATAAAGACTACGAAAACCTGCCGGTGATAAACCTGAACAGCGGCGACTACCTGAGCGTGAGTTTCGACGACCTGCAGGACCGCGACATGACGCTCCGCTACCGGGTGCGCCTGCTCAACACCGACGGTTCGCCCAACGATATGCGCGAGATCGAATACGTTTCGGGCATCAACAAGACCGACATCACCGAAATGGACTATTCGTTCAACACCCGCAGCAACTATGCGCACTATTCGTTCACCTTTCCCGAAAAGGGGCGTAACGTAAAGCTGTCGGGGGCCTACCGTTTCGAAGTTTTTGCGCCCGACGATCCCGACGATATCCTGTTGGTGATTCCCTTTATGGTGTGCGAGGCGGCGGTGCAGACCACTATCGAGGTAAAGGTGCCCCGGCGTGTGGAATGGCGGCAGTTGCGGCAGGAACTGGCTGTTACGGTGGATGCCGCCAAGTGCCCCGTGCGGATCATACAGGCCGACCGCTGCCTGCAGGTGTTCGCCCAGCAGAACATGAACACGCAGAGCCTGCGCCAGCTGCCGATGCTTTTCCAGACGGGCAGCCGCTACGAATACCGCGACAGGGACGAACTGGTGTTCGATGGTCTGAACGAGTTCCGCAACATCGACATACGGCCCATTACCTACAGCGGGCGCGGCGTGGATTACGTGTCGGTGGTGAGCGACCGCTACAACGCCCAGACCCTGCCTCAGAAGAGCCGGGAATACAAGCCGTACGTGAACGACGACGACATCAACGGCAACTTCGTCATCAAGGCCGAACGGATGGAGAATTCGGACGTGGAGGCAGAATACGTGAACGTGCATTTTATCCTGCAGGCCGAACAGCAGTCGCTGCGCAAATACTACGTTATCGGCAAGTTCAACAATTGGCTCTGCAACGAGAAGAGCCGGATGGAATACCGCGGGAACATCCGTGCCTATACGCTCAGCCTGCCATTGAAACAGGGTTTTTACGATTATATGTTCGCCTGCCAGTACAATGGGGAGATTTCCATTCCCGTGATGGAGGGCAACAACCAGGAGGCGGAGAACGATTACTACGTCTATGTCTTTTACCGCGAGCCGGGCGGTCGTTACGACCGTCTTCTGGGCGTGGAAAAGGCCAACAGCAGGGAGAAATAAGCCATGGAGAATATCAGGCAGCAGTTTAGGGAATGGAAGGGGTTCGAACCTTCGGAGATCAGGCCGCTTTCGGCCAACGGCTCCAGCCGTCGCTATTTCCGCATCGCGTTCAACGGCCAGACGGTGTTGGGTGCGTTCAACCGCTCGGTGCCCGAGAACGAGGCTTATTTTTCGTTTACGCAACAGTTCTTGCAGGAGGGGCTTCCGGTGCCGCGGGTGCTGCATGTGGCGGCCGGCCGACAGACGTATTTCGTGGAGGATCTGGGCGACGACACATTGTTTTCGCTCCTGCCAAAAAACGTCGGAATTCCTGTTCCGGAAGCGGTAAGGGAGGTTTATTTCCGCGTGATCGAAGATTTGGTGAGGTTCCAGATGGCGGGGCTCAAGAACGGAAAGGGTCTGGATTACACGCATGTTTTTCCGGTGGCGGATTTCGACCGCGCCGCCATGATGTGGGACTTGAACTACTTTAAGTATTCGTTCCTCAAGGTGGCGGATATTCCTTTCGACGAGGCGGCCTTGGAAGCCGATTTCGACCGCCTGTGCGCTTTCCTGAACTGGGAGCCGCACCGGTATTTCATGTATCGGGACTTTCAGTCGCGCAACATCATGGTGCGCGGGAACGCGCCCTGGTTCATCGATTTCCAGGGGGGCAGGAAAGGCCCCTTGGGCTACGACCTGGCTTCCTTGCTGTACGATGCCAAGGCTTCGCTGCCCGATGATTTCCGATGCCTTCTTTTGGAACATTACCTGCAAGCGGCTTCGCGCGAGATGGCGGGTTTTGACGGGGAGGGTTTCTGTAGGGAGTTTTATGCCTGCGTGCTGCTGCGCATCTTGCAGGCGATGGGGGCGTACGGCTTGCGCGGCATCTGTCAGAAAAAGGATCTGTTCTTGAAGAGCATTCCCTATGCGATAAGGAACCTTTCGGTATTGCGCAGACAGGGGCGGTTCTCGCCCTATCCCGAAATCGAAAGGGTGATCGCGGCCTTGGAAGGTTCGCACTGGGCGGAGTTCGCCAACCCGCGTTCGGAAAAACTTACCTTGCACCTATGCAGTTTTTCGTTCAAGAAGGGCTTGCCTCCTTGCGAGGACGGGCATGGAGGCGGTTTTGTGTTCGACTGCCGTTTCCTGCCCAATCCGGGGCGTCTGGAGCGATACAAGAACCTTACGGGGCGCAATGCGGAGGTGCAGGATTTCTTTGCGGATTATCCTGAAATGGATGCCTTTCTGCAAAACTGTCTGGCCTTGCTCAAACCGGCGGTAAGCAACTACATAGAGCGCGGTTTCGAAAGCCTGAGCATAGCTTTCGGCTGCACCGGCGGCCAGCACCGCTCGGTCTATAGCGCCGAAAAAATGAAAACCCTGCTGGAACGCAATTTCGATGTGAAAGTGGAGCTGGTGCATCTTGTGCATCCGGAATGATTTCGCGAAACTCGTACCGAAATGATGTGAATATGAGGGGATTCCGTTGCGAAAACGGTACGTGTTTTCTTGAACATGGTTGAATTGCGGGTATGAAAAGTGTAGGAGGAAAACCTTACCTTTGCAAATATGACAAAGGAAGAACTTGTAAGCCGGCTGCGCGATATAGAATGGGATGATTTTGAGGTGAAGGCCGCGAAAGCGGAACTTCCCAAAAACATTTGGGAATCCGTTTGCGCCTTTGCCAATGGGTCGGGTGGCTGGATTGTGCTGGGCGTGAAGCAAACCGGCAAGAAGTTCGAGATAACGGGTGTTGACGACATTGGAAAATTAGAGCAAGACTTTCTCAGTTGCCTGCGTACCAAAAAGTTTAACGTCCGGCTTTCTGCAAAGGCAAACCGCCATCAGATAGATGGCAAGGACATACTCTGTTTCTACATTCCCTCTCACGAAACCAAACCCGTCTATATAGGCACTCCCGAAAACACCTTTATCCGAATGGGAAGCGGAGACCAGCACGCCACGCAACAGGAGGTAATGGCGCTGTTCCGCGACCAGACCTTTGGCGTCAAGTCCCAGCAATCCATCCCATCCACATCCATCAAGATGCTTAACGAGGACACCCTTTTCGATTTTAGAGGGGAGGTGCGCTATGTGGGTCTTGTGAAACATCTCGACAACGTATCCGACGAGCAATTTTGCCGGGCGGTAGGCATTACAGACGAAAGGGGAAACCTTACATACGGAGGCTTGATAATGTTCGGTAAGAATCCCTACACCTTTCGCTATGTGCCCACTTTCTGCGCCGACTACGTGGAAATTCCCGGAATGGGAACCGAAGCCTACACCAACCGCTATACTTACCGTATTCCCGAACAGGAAAATCTTTGGGACGCTGCCAAAATCATACTGCGGCGCATACGTACGCTTGTCAATACCCCTATGACCGGTATAAATCTGAAAGGGCAATCCGAGGAAGACCTTTCGGAATACAATATCCTGCGTGAAGCCTTGGTGAACCAAATGGCCCATGCCGATCATTTCAGTCCCCAACGTTCCTGCATTCATGTGTTTGATGACCGAATCGAGTTCATCAATCCCGGCGGTATGCCGAAACCCGTTGAGGCCATGGAAAAAGCTTTCGATTCCATGCCTCGCAATCCGGTTATTTCCAAACTTTTCCGCCTTGCCAAATTTTCCGAAAACTTAGGTTATGGCCTTCGCAAGTTGAAAAGTTGGAATGAGGTTACCGGCAATGAGATGCAAATAGAGTCCACATTCACCTCTGTTAAGGTTATTTTCGGACTCAAACGGAATATTGAACGGCAAGTCGACGGTGCAAATGTCGGTAATCTCGAAAGTACACTGCAAAGTGCACCAAAAAGTACACTGCAAAGTGCACCAAAAAGTGCACCAAAAAGTGCACCAAAAAGTGCACCAAAAAGTGCACCAAAAAGTGCACCAAAAAGTGCAATGCAGATTATAGAGCAAATGCGGAGAAATCCCAAGATTACTTTTGCCGGTATCGCAAAAAACACGGGATTTTCCCGCAGGTGGGTGGCAATGACTGTAAAAAAGTTGCAAGAAAACAATATAGTTAAACGGATGGGAACAAACAGGGTTGGATATTGGAAAGTGCTCGACGAAGAAGAAAACTAAACGCTTACTCTTGTTTTTAAGCATAAAATACCGTACATTTGCCACGGTTTAGGGGTTGGATTTGTGCGGCATGAGGGATTGGGGGGCGGTGCAAGCCCCTTTTTTATTGCCCTTGCGGTTGCTTTTGCGGCGTGTGCAAATTCCTGAACCTTAGTTTTTTAGAACGATGATAAACAAGAAACAGATAGAAGCACTTCTTTCGCAGGCCTTGGAAACCATGCCGCAGGAAGAGATGTTTGTCGTGAGCGTTTCGGTTTCGCCCAAAAACGAAATCAAGGTGTATATCGACAGCATGAAGGGCGTGAACATTGACCGCTGCGTGGAAGTGAGCCGCTTTATCGAGCAGCGCCTCGACCGCGATGCCGAGGATTTCGAGCTTACCGTGTCTTCGGCCGGGTTGGATCAGCCGTTCCGCGTTCCGGCGCAATATGTCAAGAACATCGGCCGGGAAGTGAAGACGCTTACCGCCGACGGCCAGAGCATCAAGGGCGTGATTACGGCGGCCGACGAAAACGGCTTCCGCATTCAGGAGAACCCTACGAAAAAGATGCCCGACGCGCCCGAACACGCCTTCGGATACTCGCAGGTAAAGGAAACTAAAGTCGTAATCTCATTCAAATAACAGGATAAAACCATGGAAAATCTGAATTTGGTAGAAAGCTTTTCCGAATTTAAAGATCTGAAAAGCATTGACCGCGAAACGATGATGCGCATTCTGGAGGATGTATTTCGCGCCATGCTGATTAAGAAATACGGGACGGATTCCAATATCGACATTATCGTGAACATCGACAAGGGCGACTTGGAAATCTGGCGCAACCGCGTGATTGTGGAGGACAGCGAGCTCAAGGATCCCGTGCTGGAAATTCCCTATTCGGAAGCCATCAAGATAGAACCCGATTTCGAAGTGGGCGAAGAAGTGTCGGAAGCCGTCTATATCAGCGACTTCGGCCGCCGCGAAATCCTTTCGATCCGTCAGAACCTGATTTCCAAGATTCAAGACTACGAACACAACGTTATCTACAAGCGTTATAAGGAAAGGATCGGCGAGATCATAACCGGCGAAGTGTATCAGGTATGGAAGCGTGAGATCCTTTTGCTGGACGACGCCGGCGTGGAACTGCTGCTGCCCAAGAGCGAACAGATACCCGCCGACTTCTACCGCAAGGGCGACACCGTGCGCGCGGTCGTGCTCAAGGTGGACGTGAAGAACAACACGCCCGTTATCGTGCTCTCGCGTACCTCGCCCATCTTTCTGGAACGCTTGTTCGAACAGGAAGTTCCCGAAATCTTCGACGGCCTCATCACCATCAAGCGCATTGAGCGCGAACCGGGCGAGAGGGCCAAGGTGGCGGTGGAATCGTACGACGACCGCGTGGATCCCGTAGGGGCCTGCGTGGGTATGAAGGGTGCCAGAATCCACGGCATCGTTCGCGAGCTGCGCAACGAGAATATCGACGTGATCAACTGGACGAGCAATCCCGAACTGTTGATTACCCGTGCCCTGAGTCCCGCCAAGATTTCCTCCATCAAGATCAACGAAGAGGAAAAGACCGCCGAAGTGTATATGCGTGCCGACCAGGTTTCGCTGGCCATCGGAAAGGGCGGTTACAACATCAAGCTGGCGGGCCGCATCTCGGGCTACGACATCGACGTATATCGCGAAAGCACCGGCACCGACGAGGAAGACGTCGATCTGCAGGAATTCAGCGATGAAATCGACCAGTGGATTCTCGACCAGCTGAGCAACATCGGCTGCGACACGGCCAAGGACGTGCTGGCGATGGATCCCGAGGAACTGGCGCACCGCACCGATCTGGAAGAAGAAACCATCGCCGAGATACGGCGCATTCTCCAGGCCGAGTTCGACAACTAATCCGGCGAGCAAATTTTACGATAGCAGAATACACAAACCAGAAGCATAAGATTAATGGCAGAAGAAACAAAACCGGTAAGGCTCTCCAAAGCCGCCAAAGAAGTGAATGTTTCGGTAGGCACGATTGTCGAGTTCTTGGGAAAGAAGGGTCACGAAGTGGAAGCCAGTCCCAATACCAGACTGTCGGGCGAACAGTACATGCTTGTCTTGAAAGAATTTCAATCGGACAAGGTGATTTCCGAAAAGGCACAGGGTGTGCAGTTGGAAGCCATTCCCAAGAAGGTTACGGTAGAGGCGAAGGAATCGCCCAAGGAAACGGTGGAAGAAGCCGCCGATTCCTTGGAGGGAGACTTGTTTATAAAGACCTCCGAAATATCGGCCGCACCGGTAAAGAAAACAAGCAAGAAAGCCAAGGAGACCAAGGAAGCGGAAGCCGAGCCGGAAGTTTCGGTAAGTGAACCGGCGGAAGAAGTTCCCGTGGTGGAAGAAAAGAAGGCCAAACCTGCCGCTTCCAAGCAGAAAAAGGCGGAAGAAGAGCCCGGACAGGCGGAAAAGGTTCAGGAAGAACAGCCTGAACCCGAAAAGACGCCGCAGGCGGAAACCATGCCCGAACCGGTGGCGGAATCCGAACCGGAACCCCAGCCTGAACCCGAGCCTGAATTGAAGCCGGAACCAGAGCCGGAACCCGAACCCGCTCCCAAGCGGGAAGAAGTGGCCGTGGCCGAAGAAAAGAAGCCCGAGAGCCCCAAGGAGAAACTTGAGAAACTGTTCGAGCCGAGCCGTGTGGCGGGTCCCAAGATCCTGTCGGTGATGGACGCCAAGGAACTGGATCTGGCGCGCAAGGGCAAGGCCGTGAAGCCGGACAAGATAGAACGCCCGCAGATCGTGGAACCCGAGCCGGTTCCCGAACCCAAGCCGGAAGCGGTTCAGCCGAAGGAAGACAACTTCATCAAGACCGAATACGTAAAGATCGACGGCCCCAAGATTACGGGTCAGAAGGTGGATCTGTCGCAGTTCGAGCGCAAGCCCAAACCGGTGGCTTCCTCCAAGGAAAATCCCGGCGCACTGGAAAAACGCCGCAAGCGTATCAAGAAAGACGCGCCCAATGCCGGCGGCGCTCCCCAGCAGGGAGGTAGCGGCGGTCTTGAAGGCTTGAACAGACGTTTCCCGCAGCCGGGAGGAAACCGTCCCCCAAAAGGTCCCCGTGGTAACAACGGCAAGCGCAATGTCCCGCCTGCACCTCCGGTAATGGACGACCAGGAAATCGAAAAGCAGATGAAGGAAACCCTTGCCCGCCTTTCGCCGATGGGCAAGTCGAAGACCTCCAAGCATAACCGTGAGAAACGCCAGATGGTGCGCCAGCACATGGAGGCCGAGATGGCGCAGGAAATGCAGGAAAGACAGGTGCTGAAGGTAACCGAATTCGTTACCGTGAACGAGCTTTCGTCGATGATGAACGTTCCCGTGACGCAGATTATCGGTACCTGTATGTCGCTGGGTCTGTTCGTTTCCATCAACCAGCGTCTGAGCGCCGAACCCATCTCGCTCCTGGCCGAAGAATACGGCTTCAAGGTGGAATTTGTGGACGCCGAGGTGATCCACGAACTGGAAAACAAGGAAGAGGAAGAAGAAGCGGGAGAGGAAGTGGGCCGTACGCCCATCGTTACCGTGATGGGTCACGTTGACCACGGTAAGACCTCCTTGCTCGACTATATCCGCAAGACCAACGTTATTGCCGGTGAAGCCGGGGGTATCACCCAGCACATCGGGGCCTACGAAGTGGAACTGGAAGACGGCCGCAAGATCACGTTCCTGGATACGCCCGGTCACGAAGCCTTTACGGCCATGCGTGCCCGTGGCGCCAAGATGACCGATATAGCCATCATCGTGGTGGCCGCCGATGACCGGGTGATGCCGCAGACGGTGGAAGCCATCAACCATGCCCAGGCCGCGGGCGTTCCCATCATCTTTGCCATCAACAAGGTGGATAAGCCCGCCGCCGACCCGGAAAGGATCAAGTCGGAACTGGCGGAAATGAACCTGCTGGTGGAAGACTGGGGCGGCAAGTACCAGAGCCAGGATATTTCGGCCAAGAGCGGGCTGGGTGTGGAATCCCTGCTCGAAAAGGTATTGCTGGAAGCCGAGATGCTCGACCTCAAGGCACATCCCGAAAGGCGCGGAAAGGGTACGGTGATTGAATCGTCGCTGGACAAGGGCCGCGGTTACGTGGCCAAGATCCTGGTGCAGGACGGAACCGTGCGTGTGGGCGACTTTATTCTGGCCGGTCCTACTTTCGGCCGTGTAAAGGCCATGTACAACGAGCGTAACCAGCCTATGAAGGAGGCCGGGCCCTCGCAGCCCCTCTTGCTGCTGGGCTTGAACGGTGCACCCCAGCCGGGCGACGTGTTCAACGTGATGACCGACGAGAAGGAAGCCAAGGAAATTGCCGGAAAGCGCCTGCAGCTGCAGCGCGAACAGGGTATGCGCGCCCAGAAGCACATCACCCTCGACGATATCGGCCGCCGCATCGCCATCGGAAACTTCAAGGAACTCAACATTATCGTAAAGGCCGACGTGGATGGTTCGGTGGAGGCCTTGTCCGACTCATTGCTCAAGCTTTCCACGCCCGAGGTTCAGGTGAACGTTATCCACAAGTCGGTGGGTCAGATCACCGAGAGCGACATCATGCTGGCCGCAGCCTCCGAAGCCATTATCGTGGGCTTCCAGGTGCGTCCTTCGGTGGCCGCCCGCAAGCTGGCCGAGAACGAGAAGATCGATATCCGCCTCTACTCCATCATCTACGATGCCATCAACGAGTTGAAGGACGCCATCGAAGGCATGCTTTCGCCCGTTATCCAGGAAAGGATCGTGGCCAACCTCGAGATCCGCGAGGTGTTCAAGATCAGCAAGGTGGGCTCGATTGCCGGATGTATCGTGCTGGACGGACGTCTGGGACGCAACACCAAGATCCGCATTATCCGCGACGGTATTGTGGTCTATACCGGCGAACTGGGTTCGCTGCGCCGCTTCAAGGACGATGTGAAGGAAGTCTTGGTGGGGCAGGACTGCGGTCTGAACATCAAGAACTTCAACGACATCAAGGTGGGCGACATTATCGAAGGCTACGAACAGGTGGAAATCAAGCGTACCCTGTAGTGGTGCCATGTACACACGTTTTGTAGAATATGTGGAAAAGGAGCAGCTTTTTGCCGGGTGCAAGAGGCTGCTCCTTGCCGTTAGCGGCGGCGTGGATTCGGTGGTGCTGCTGCATCTTGTGCGGCGTTACGCGGCCGGACACGAAGGCTTGGAATTAGGCATCGCCCACTGCAATTTCCATTTGCGGGGCGAGGAATCGATGCGCGACGAAGCCTTTGTGCGCACCTTGGCGGAAGAAGCCGGAATCCCTTTGTTCTTTGCGGAATTCGAGACCGAAAGCCATGCCCGGCAACATAAGATATCGGTGGAGATGGCCGCGCGGGAGCTCCGCTACGCCTTTTTTGAAGACTTGTTGCAGGGAGAGACGGCGCGGGCGTTCGACGCCTGTCTGTTGGCGCACCATGCCAACGACAATGCCGAGACCTTCTTCATCAATCTTTTTAGGGGCAGCGGCGTAAAGGGGCTGAAGGGCATGCTGCCGCAAAGCCCGGACGGACGTTTCCGGAGGCCGCTCCTGTTCGCCCTGCGTTCCGAAATTGTGGAATATGCGCGTCTGAACAGGCTCGATTTTGTGGAAGACAGCACCAACGCGCAGCCGTTCTGTATGCGTAACAAGGTGCGGCACACGCTCTTGCCCGCCGCCGAAGCCTGTTGCGCGGGTTTTGCGGTAAAGCTGAACCAGAGCATGCAGACCCTGCGTCTGGCCGATGCCCTGGTGGATGACTGGTTCGGCAGGCTTCGGGCGCAAGTGGTGGAGGCGGGGCGCGGAGAGGCAAAAGACACGGAATTTATCGCCCTGGAAGGATTGTCGCAGACCGATCCGCACCAGGACCTGTTCTGGGAACTCTATCTGCGTTCCCACGCCTTTAACCGCCGGCAGATAGACCAGATTGCGGAGAACCGCAAGAACGGTATTCCCGGCAGGAAATTCTACAACGCCGACGGCAGCGGCTTCCTCTTGCGCGAGCCGGGAGGCTGGCGCTGGGTGGGGCAGGGCGATTCCCTGCAGCTGGCCGAGCCGCGGCACGAAGCCCGGAAGGTGGTGCTTGGCGGCAAGGATGAAATGGATACTGATTCTAGGGTGGCGTATCTGGATTTCGATAAACTGTGTTTTCCGCTTGAATGGAGGCATTGGCGGGTGGGCGACAGGTTCTGTCCGTTGGGCATGAAGGGATTCCGCAAGCTGAGCGATTTCTTTAAGGACCTGCGTTTGGGCAACAGCCGAAAGGAAAAGGTGTGGCTGCTCTGTTCGGGGCAGGACATCGTCTGGGTGGCGGGCTACCGTATCGATAACCGTTATAAGGTGGATTTTTCGCAGGCGGGCGCAAAGACTGCCTGGATGATAAGACTCTTGGAAGATGAAAGCTGTTAAAGCCGTTTATTTCAGTGCCACCGGCACTACGAAGAAGGTGGTTTGCACCATAGCCGCAAAAATCGCGGCGGAACTGAAGCTGCCTTGTACGCAGGTGGATTTTACCTTGCCTTCTGCGCGTGTTCAACCGCTCGTTTTCGAAAAAGGCGACATCGTGGTGATGGGAACGCCGGTGTATGCCGGGCGCGTGCCCAACGTTCTGTTGAAATATCTGCAGGCCATGCAGGGTGTGGGGGCGGTGGGTGTTCCGGTGGTGATGTTCGGCAACCGTAACTACGACGATGCGCTGATAGAGTTGCGCGACCTGATGGAAAGCGCCGGCATACGCACGGTGGGGGCGGGGGCATTCGTGGGCGAACACGCCTTTTCGCGCGTTCTGGGTGCGAACCGTCCCGATAGGCAAGATTTGTTAAGGGTGGAGGAATTTGCCGTTGCAGTGGCAAAAAAGATAGCCGGTTTTGGGGAAAACGCCTTGCCGGAGGCTCCCGTTTTTGTGGAGGGGACGCCCTTTCCGTACAGGGGCTATTACCAGCCGAGAGACCGCCACGGGGTGGCCATCAATATCTTGAAGGTGAAATCTTTGGTGAACGACCGTTGTACCGGTTGCAAAATCTGCGCCGATGTCTGCCCCATGGGTTCGATAAGCCGTGAGAATGTGCGCGAATACACGGGAATCTGCATCAAATGCGGCGCCTGCATCAAGAAATGCCCCGAAAACGCCCGCTACTACAACGACGAGGGCTATCTCTACCACCAGCACGAATTGGAAGAGATCTACGCCCGGAGGGGAGAGCCTTGTTGGTTTGTGTAGGGGGATGTTTATTTTTTAGAGATCTTTTTTTCGATGGCGTCGAGCCTTTTGGAGAGACTTTCAAGCAAGAGAGTCTGGGTGCGCACTAATTCGCGCAGGTCTTTGGCGCTTTCTACGGTTACGGTACTGCTGTCTTTGGCTATCCACACGCAGTCGCAGTCGTGAGGCTCGTTAATGCAGGCCTGTCCCTCGATACGGCTGAACAAATCCATTTCCGACATATTCAGCACTTCGGCAATCTTGTTCAGGCGGGTAAGCGTAAGATCCGTTTCCCCGTACTCGATTTTGCAATACGCGCTGGTTGACAGATTGAGCTTTTCCCCCATCTGTTCCTGCGTGAGGTTGCGTTCCAGGCGGAGCATCTGGAGTCTGTGCCCAATCGTCTTTTTCAAGTCTTCCATCTTGTAAATATTCGGGTAGATACCCATAAAAATATGGACAAATGTAACAAAAGTTGTGTACATAACGGGCTATCGACCTGCGCTAACTTTGCAAACTGCGGATAGGAGGGCTTTGAGAGGCCATCCTCGCAAAATAAATTACATAAACGATAAATGTTCAAGACAATGAAAAAGATCTTTTCTTTGGCTCTTTGCGGCCTTTTGGTGCTTTCGTTTTCGACAATCAATCCCGTTATGGCGCAGAAAAGGGCTGTAAAAAAAGAAATGAATCGTGGTAAAGTAAAGTCCTTGGAGGGGAGCAGAGTGGCGGTTGAAGAAAACGCCCTTACCGGTTTCGAAATGGTGGAATCCCTTAACGAAGAAGGTACCAAGTTGGTTAAGGTTGCCTACAAGTGGTTTGCCGGTACGGCCAAGGCCGACAACAAGAGTATGGCCATTGAGATGGCTCTTTCCGAAGCCCGTGCCGAAGTGTCGCGTTCCATTCTCAATATGGTGCAAACCGAGAGCGAACGTGGGGCAATGGCTAATAACGGTCAGGTGCAGCAGGCCCTCAAGTCGTATTGGAATCAAGTGAGCATGAGTGTACAGAACGGGTGTGAACCTTTGGGAAACGCTTTAGTTGAATACGACAAGAAAACAGGCATGTATAACGTACGGGCCAAGGTGGGCATACGGGGCGACCTCTATAAAAAGATGCTCAATACGGCTGGACAGAAACCAACCACACTTACGGGTGAAGATTTGAAAGCCTTCGAAGAAACCAACGCTTCGATTATCAATGCCGCCAAAGGCGAATAAAACCAACATGAAAAAACTAATAACCCTTGTACTGCTTTTAGCGGGGTGGGTGGGTTTTGCACAGTCGCAAAACTGCCCGCCCGAATGGGTTCAATATACCTACAGTGGGTATATCTACGACATCCAAAATGATAATCTGCGGGATTATAACGGCACCGAAACGGCTTTTAAGGATTACCTGTTGCGTATCGCCCAAAGTAAGTTGGCCGAGAAAGTGCAGGTACAGGTAAGCACCCGTTCTTCGATGGACAAAAGCGCGGAGAACGGGCGTACGAACATTTACTATCGTTCCACCTCTACCTTTTCCACCGACGTGAACCTTGAACTTGTCGATTTTAAGACCAAGTACAACCCCGCCACCAAGGAAGGTTGGGCGATTGCCTATATCAACAAGGCTGATGCCAAACGCTACTACGGCAACAAGGTGGAGCAAATCATCAATCAGGCGCAAAAAGCGGTTGAAATCTGCTCCGATTATGTAAACAAGGGATTTAAGTCGAAGGCGGCCGAAGAAGCCAATGCGGCGCTGCCTTTGTTCGAGGAACTTCCGGAACTCTTCTTTTGGCTTAATTTTTTCGGTATGACGCAGGAAGAACAGGCCGATCTGTCCAACCGCTGCGCCAGCCGCGAAAACAAGTTGAAGAACATGGTGGCCGATATGAAATACGGAACCAAAATCTACCTCACCGCCACCGCCGACCTTTTTGGTTCGCCTTACTTTACCTTGAAAAACGAATTGAAAGGGGTTTTGGCCAAAGAGGGATGCACGTTTACCGAAAATCCGGAAGAGGCCGATTGGGTTATCGGCATGGAGTGTTCTGCCCGCGAATACAATATGGTGCCCACGGGCAACGTGGTTTCCTACTTTGCCTATGTGGATGCCTTGCTTACCATCGACAAGCAGGTGCAGGGCCGTGCGCAACGCATCTACGAAGACCAAGTGTCGGTAAAGGGGGGGCACACCCACAACTATACCGAGGCCGGCAGAACCGCCTATAAGGACATCAGCAAGAAGGCGGGACAGGTGATATCGACAACCCTTAAAGAATAGCGTGGAATGAAAAGACGAGCATTGTTCTTGATGGCGTTTGTGGGCTTTTTGTGCCTGCACGCAGGGAGCGTGGCCCAGGAATACTACGCGCCTTCGGAAAAGATACAGGTGGCCGTTCTGGGAATTATCGACGTAGATAACGAGTTCCCAAGGGGTGTGAAGCGTATGGTTCGGGGCTTTCTTACCGACGAAATTACCCGGACGCCGGGCTACGAAGGCTTTACCCGCGAAGATGTTTCATCGGTTGCGCTTGAGCATGATTTTCAACGCTCCGGTATGGTTGATCCAGACCAGGTGAAGGAATACGGCAAGATGACGGGAGCCCAGTATGTTGTTATTTTGGAAATGGTTAAGCTGGACGACTACAACATATCGTATATCTCTCAGATTATTGATGTGGAAACGGGAAGGATTGCCAATTCGGGAACCCTGAACGCCAAGAACGATGCGGCAGATTATGCGGGTTCCTGTAAAAGCGTGGCTCGGAAACTTTTGTATAACCTGTAAAAAAAACGTGAGGAATCAATGAAAAAGATAAGTTTATTCCTGCTGTGGCTTTTGTGTGCGGGTGTGGTCATGGCACAAGCGCCTAAGAAAGTGGCCGTGTATGTAACGGGTGAAGTCAATGCGGGCAACAAGAAGATAGCCGGTCAGAAAATCGTGTCGGGCATATCCGCCAATCCGGAGTTTTCGGCCACGGAAAAAACCGTTTCCTTTATTGCTGAATTGGCCAAGGACCATGATTATAAGGTGAATGCTCCGGTAAACGAATCGCGGCTTAGGGAAATAGGGCGTGGGTTCGGAGTGGACTACGTGGTGGTGGCCGAACTTACGGAAGCCATGGGCGAGTTGGTGATTTCTTCCAGAATGTTGGACGTGCAGGGTGAAACCCCCGCCGTGAGTGCCGAAAGTATCGTTAAGGTTCGTCAGGCAAGCGATTTGATGCGGACCTGCGAGGAAAATGCCAAACAACTCTTGGAAAACTTGAAAAAGCAGCAGGAACCGGCAGAGAAACCCGCTACGGAATCTGCCGCAGCGGAGACCCCGGTGAAGGTTGAACTCCAAGTGCAATCTCAGGTAAAGCGAGATACGGTGGTTGAAATGAAAACCCTATAGAAATGAGAAAGATTGCACGCCTGCTGACCTTTTTCTTTCTCGCAGGCAATACCCTTTTTACATTAGGCTTCGGGCAGGCGCAAAACAACATAAAGAAGGTGGCGGTGTTGATGCCGATAGATCGGCAGGGAAATGTGAACTACCTCTTAAAGGTTATGGTGAAGGGAAAGCTTACCAATGCAGTTACCAGTATATCAGGATTCGAGGCTTACGACCGCACCGATATCGACGCCATTTTTGAAGAACAAGCATTTCAACGGACAGGGCATGTGTCCGATGAACAGAAACAAAAAATGGGGGAGATAAAGGGTGTTGCCTATGTTTTAGTGTCCGAAGTCGCTCAATCGGGAAATAATATCTATATTTTGGCCAAACTGATGTCGGTAGAAACGGCATATGTGGAACATTCCAGCGACCAACTTTGCACATCGAATCCCGAACAGATGGCGGAAGGTTGCCGAGAATTGGCCAAAAAGTTATTTAATGTTTCCGGAACTTCAACAAGCGGAAATATATCGTCGTCTGCAAGTAGGATGCCTTTAACTGACGGTCAAGACTACGTGGAGAACTCCTGGGGTCTGAACATGAAAATGGTGTGGGTGGAAGGCGGCTCGTTTATCATGGGCTGTACAGATGAGCAAGGAGGCGATTGCGATGATGACGAAAAGAATACCTGCTCTGTGATGCTAACGGGTTATTACATCGGGATGATGGAGGTAACGCAGGCGCAGTGGCAGAAGGTGATGGGAACCTCGGTGGAACAGCAGCGGGATAAAGAGGGGAATTATAGATTGGCCGGTGTTGGGGGCGACTATCCGATGTATGACGTGAATTGGGATGAAGCTATGGCTTTCTGCGAGGAACTGAGTCGGCAGACGGGCAGGAAATACACCCTGCCCACCGAGGCGCAGTGGGAATACGCGGCGCGTGGCGGTAACCGGAATGATGGCACTAAGTATAGCGGTGGCCTTTCAATAGATGCGGTGGCGTGGTATGACGGGAACGGCAATCGCAGTACACATGTGGTGGGGAGTAAACGCCCCAACGGCCTAGGGCTTTATGATATGAGCGGGAATGTAGAAGAATGGTGCATGGATTGGTATACGGACAGTTATGAATGTTTCCAACTAGTCAATCCTACAGGGTCTACGTCGGGCTCTGAACGCGTGAGTCGTGGTGGTAGTTGGTGCGGCAGTGCGCAGTCCTGTCGGGTGTCGTATCGTAGCAACGGTACGTCAGACGGCAGGTATAATAATGTTGGCTTCCGCGTGGTTATGATTCCATAGAGCCTCATATTATTAGAAGAACACAATGAAACGGCAATACATCTGTATTCTATTATTGTTAATCGCGGCAACGGCGTGCCATATTCCTGCCTATGCACAGGAGAACGTTAAGAAAGTGGCGATTCTGGAGCCGATAGACAGGAAAGGCGAGATTAACGAAGGCGTAAAACTCTTGCTGAGAACAAGTCTGGCAAAGGCCATTACCAATACCCCGGGATTTGAGGCGTACACAAGGGATATTGCGGGCATTATTAAAGAACAACAGTTTCAGAGAACGGGTATGGTGCAGGATGCCGAAATCAAGCAGATAGGTAAAATGACCGGGGTGTCTTATGTATTGAAAATAGAAGTAGCCAAATATGATGCCCGGAATGTGATATTGACTGCGGATATTCTCGATGTAGTAACGGCGGGGATTGTGAAAACAGATGGGGTGACTGCAGGGATTGAGGCTTCTGAAATGGCCAAAGCATGTAATAGTTTGGCACAAAAGTTATTAGAGAATGCCGGTAGCCCTATTGTTGCTGAATATGAGAACACTATATCGTATTTCAGGGTGGAAAACGAACGTTTGGTAGAGATTGTAAACCAAAGGAACAACGACATTGCAAGGCTCAAAAAATCATTGGCAGAAGATGAAGCCAGAATTGAAAGTTTGCAGCAGGAATTGAGTGCGCTGAAAGATGCGTATGCCGTGATGGAGAGAATGTTGAATGAATCATTATATGAAGTATATTTTCTCTTTGGAACCAAGGATGGATTAGAAAACTGGAGAAATTTACCACGGTCAAGGTACACAAAAGCGGACTATAGGTATTTTGATGTATTTGAGACAAAACATCGTAATTCGAAGAATATGTACCTCAAGACTCCTCATCCGGCGGGCAGTTATAAGTGGGATTTAAGCAATTCTAACAATACCCGTATAGTGATTTTGGATAAGGAAAAGTTTTGGAGCATTTCTCGCTATTGCGTCATTCAAACACAGTAAAATAAATAGATATGAAAGCTATTATTCGTTTAGTCCTGTCTCTATTTTTCGTTTTCTCTGTTAAGGCATTTGCCCAGGAAAACATCAAGAAGGTGGCGATTACGGAGCCGATAGATATGGACAACAACAAGGTTGCTTCGGGGGTCAAGCTATTGTTGAGGGGTAGATTGTCGGCCGCCATTAGCGCGATGCCTGGCTATTCGGCCTTTACGAGAGACTTTAGGGATATCATGAGCGAGCATGAATTTCAGCGCTCTGGCCTGGCGAGCGATGAATCCGTAAAGAGGTTAGGGGCGGCCACGGGTGCCGCATACGTGTTGCGGATGGAAGTGGCCTACTATGACGCGAAGAATATAACCTTGTCGGCCTCGTTGGTTGACGTGGAGACCTTCGAAACCTTTACAGCGGCAACGATTGCCGGGATAGTTCCAACGGAAATGGACATAAGTTGCAAAGCCTTGGTGAAGGATTTGTTTGGAAACATTTCGGGTACAAAGATTCGTCTTGAAAACTATTATAGTAGTCCTATTCATACGGCAGATCAATTGCTGGTGATAAACGAAAACATTGACTACGCTCATAGAGATGAAGTCGAAAAAATTATAGATGCATATACTCAAAGTCAGAAAGTTCTTCCGCTGCCTATATATACGGATTTGTACGTATATACAACTACTGTTCCGACTGATTGGGGATTTTACTATAATTACAATATTTCTGGCTTGCTCTTTGATGGAAAGGAATTTGTAAATTTTTCAATAATTTGGGCAGCAAATAGAGGAGTGGTTGGTTCTTTTATGCCAGGATATGTATTTCAACGAAGATCTTCGCCCCCAAAATGAAAGACGCAAAATGACCCAATCCCCCGCAGCCCGAATCGCAAGAATCGCCTTGATAAGCCTGGGCGGTTTGCTGGCGGTGGTTTTGTTGGTTGTGGGGATTGCGGTTGCCGTGGTTCTTTCTCCTAAACGTCTTACGCCGCTGGTTAACCGGATTGCCACGCAAAGCCTCTGTGCCGAGGTGCAGGTTCGCGAAGTCGATCTTACCTTTTTCTCCTCTTTTCCCCATATGGGGCTTGCGTTGAAAGACGGCTCAGTGGTTTCGCACTCCTTCCGCGATACGGCCTCCGCACCCGAAGACACGCTTTTCGCCTTTCATCGCTGTTGGGTCGGGCTCAACTTCAAAACCTATGTCCGCCATAAAAAACTCTCATTTTTTGCCATAGAACTGGACAGTGCGGATTGCCGTCTCTTTACCCGTGCGGACGGGGTTTCCAACTATCATATTTTCCCCACGCAAGATACATTTTCCAGCAACGTTTCCGCGCTGCAACTTCCCGACATAGAGGTGAATCGGTTTAGAATCGACCATGTAAACGTGCATTTTCGGGATCAATGCACTGGAACCGAAGCGCGGATAAGGAAACTGGCCTTGGCGGGCGAGGGGGCGGGCGACACCGCGGACTTACGGGCATCGGTCAACTTCGAGATTGCGGACATCGACTTTACGCAGGTCGGTCAGAAAATGGTAAAGGGCATTCCGCTGAAGGGAAGCGTTCAGGCATCTTACAACTACAGGGAGCGGAAAGGTACTTTATGGGAGTCCCGTTTGCAGGCAAAGCGGTTGGAAGTCGGGGTGCAGGGCGGTTTCGAAATGGACACGGCGGGCGGGATAGGAATGGACCTGAAGGTGGACTTGCAGACGGCTTCCCTGCAGGAAGTGCTGGACATGCTGCCGCAGAAATACCTGAAAGTGCAGGGCGTGCAGGCCGACGGGCAGATAGACATGCACGGACGTATATACGGTTGCTACGGGGGCGGAGAAATGCCGGAGGCCGATTTGCGCTTGAGCCTCGAGAACGGCCATCTGCACTATTCGGGCATGCCGTATCCCGTCGATACGCTTCGTGTCCGGCTTAACGCCCACCTTGCGCCCGGTAAAAAGATGCTTTCCTACGTGGATATCGAGGAATTGGGCGCAGTGGCAAAAGATATGGAGGTGATTGCGGAGTGCAGGGTAGACGAACTGTTTGCCGACCCGTCGGTGGCTTTTAAGCTTAGCGCCGATGTGGATCTGGCCGTGCTTCCCGAAATCTTTCCGCTGCGGGGCGGCTTGGCGATGGGGGGCGTGATGGTGGCCGATATGGACGGGCGGTTTAGCCTCTCGTATATCCGGAACGCAAACTACGGAAAGGCTCAGGCGCGCGGCAGGTTCGATATGGAGGAGGTCTTTTTTAACGATACGCTTTCGGGCGTCTATTGGAATACGGATGCACAGTGCCGTTTTAAGGGCGGTAAATATCTGGGCGGGGTGGTTTTGCTGAATAAACTGCACGGTAAACTGCCGGGCGTCAACGTCAGGGTGGATTCGTTGGAGGTGAAGGCGATAAGTCAAACGATGGCCGGACGAAACGAAAATGCCATTGTTCCTATGGCCTGTGCGCTCAGATATGGCCGTCTGTTTGCCGCCATCGGTGATAGCCTGCAGGTTTTCAGTGTGGCGTCCGTGCTTAAGGGAAAGGTGGTGCCTGCCCGGGAGAATGCCCGCGACCCGCTTGTAACCATAGATTTTAAAACCGATTCGTTATTTGTGCGGAGGGCGGATTGTAGGACCCGTATCCTGCGGGCGACCCTCAGGACCCGTTTAACCCGTCTTGCCCCTTCTTCGTGGTGGCCTGTGGTCGAGGCCAATCTGCAGCGGGTGGCGGTTACGCTGCCGCAACTGTCGGAACCGCTTCAGATCCAACGTTTCGGTGGAACGTTGGATGGCAGGGATCTGGAAATCGACCAGGCGCGTTTCCGTTTGGGAGAATCGCGTCTGGCCGTAAGGGGAAAGGTATGGGATGTTCCGGCCATCATTCACCGGCAGGGTTTCATCAAGGCCGATCTGCGTGTGGAGTCGCGCATGATAGACTGCAATCAGTTGCTCAATATCTTGAACCGGCCGGTCGATACGGCGCAACTCGAAGAAAAGGCGGGTGCCTGTCTGGTCGATATGCGGGGGAATGAGGATATGGGCGTTGCCTATCAGGCGGACAGCCTGCAAAAATCAGCTCTTTTAAGGGTGCCCGGTAACCTGGATCTGCGTCTGGCGGTCGATGCGCAGAAAGTGTATTACGACCGTACGGCTTTCGACAGCATACACGGCACGATCCAGGTTCGCAACAAGGCCGTTAACCTGCGGGAATTCTCTATGCAGGCCTGGGGTGCCGATATGTCGATGAATTTGGTGTATGCCGGCCGAAGCCGTCAACAGGCCGACATAGGTGCCGATATATCGCTCAACGGCATTCGTGTGGATTCGTTGCTGCGTGGCTTTTCGGCCTTGGACACCACGCTGCCCATGCTGCGTTCGTTCGAAGGCCGGGTGGATCTGCAGGCCACCGCTTCGGCGCAGTTGGATTCGAATGTAAATATCCGGCTCCCCTCGCTTACGGCGGCCTTGCACCTGCACGGCGATTCGTTGGTGTTGCTCGACGGCGAGGCCTTTGCCCGCATGGCCAAAATGCTGATGTTCAAGAACAGGAAGCGCAATCTGATCGACAGTGTTTCGGCGGTGATTGCGGTGCAGGACGGCAAGATGACGGTCTATCCCTTTGTGCTGGAAATCGACAGATACAAGGCGGCCGTGGGCGGATGGCAGGATATGGAGATGAACTACCGCTATCATGTTTCCCTGCTCGATGCCCCGGTGCTGAAGGGCTTGACGAGGGGCGGCATCACGATGCACGGCAACTTCAACGATTCCAAACTGCCTTGGCCGAAATTCGGGCATCCGCTGTATAAGGATGCGGCCACGCCCGCCTTTGTAAGGCGGATAGACGAGGCACGCTTGGCCTTGGGTAGACAGATTATGCTGCAGTTCGAGGGGTGGATGAACCGCGAGCGCCGCCGTCTGCCTGCGGTCAGCTTTCCCAAGGTGGAGATTACGATAGACAGCCTGAATGAGGCGGAGAAAGATTGTTTAATGGATACCATACGATAAAATACAGACCGATTATGAAAAAGATATTTTTGGCGGGCGTTATGGTGGGCTTCTTTTGCCGTGCGGCCTTTGCACAGGATATCCGTGCAGACTATCAACGGCAGTTTGAGGCCTACCGCAATCAACAGACACAGGCGTTCGACACCTACAGGCAACAGCAGCAGGAAATGTTCAGGGCCTATGAGGAAAGCATGCGCAGGCAGTGGGAAGAATTTATGGTAAGTGCCAAGATGAGCATGCGCCTGCGTCCCGAACCACGTCAACAGCCGGTAAGGCCTTCGGGCGTGGCCACGGAAAACCGGCTGATGCCGGTGGCCGAAGTGATGGGAACCGTGTCGGCCTTGAACCGCAGGGCGGGAGGTAATCTGGATGAAGATATTCCCGATGATTATTTCTCCGACTTGGAGGATTTTCTGGAAGATGATTCCGAACCTTTGCCGGAACCCGAACCGGCTCCCGCCACCTTGATGGTGGAAAGCGGACACCCTTCGGCCTTTCAGTTCACCTATCTCGGCTCTCCCTGTAGGGTTCACATGGGAAGGGATTTTGCCTTTACGCTGAACGGGGTGGATGAGAATTGCTGTGCGGATGCGTGGAAAAAGTTGTCGATGGCCGATGTAAAGGCGCTTTCGGATGACTGTAAGGCACTCAAGAAAGCCATGCGTTTGGGCGATTGGGGCTATGTGGGCTTGTTGAGCGCGATGGGGGATGCCTATTACGGCAGTGACAACAAATCCACCCTGTTTACGTTTATGATGCTGGTGTACGACGGCTATCGGGTAAAGATGTGCCGTATGGGCAATCGGCTGTCGCTTATGGTGGGGGTTCAGGAAACCGTTTACGGCTATAGTTTCGTCACCATCGACGGTCTGCGGCATTATATACTGAAGGATAACGAGAACTCGCAGTGTTATGTGGTGGATATGCCCAAAGAGGGAACCAGGTTGTTTTCGTCGAAGCTTTCCTCGGTTCCGGCCTTGGCTTACGAGGGTGCCCCGTACCGCGAGATAAAGATTCAAGACAAGGACGGGCGAACGTTTTCGGCCAAGGTAAAGCCCAACAGGAACCTGATTCGCTATTATAATTCCTTGCCCCGGACCAACCTGTGGAATTACTATGTGCATGCTTCGCTCAGCCGGGAGGTCAAGCGCGCCCTCTATCCGCTCTTGCGCAGGGAAATCAACGGAAAGGGTGAGGTGGAGGCGGTGAATTTCCTTTTGGATTTTATTCAACACGGCTTTCAATACAAGACCGACGGCGAGCAATTCGGTTATGAAAGGCCGCTTTTTGGCGATGAAACCTTCTTTTACCCCTATAACGATTGCGAGGATCGTGCCATCTTGCTTTCCATCCTCTCCGCCGACCTCTTGGGGCTTGAATCGGTGCTGGTGGAATACGACGACCACCTTTCCACGGCCATTCGCTTTAACGATGAGGTGTCGGGTTCCTATTTTGAACTCAATGACGGAAAGTACTTTTGCTGCGACCCCACCTACATAGGCGCCGGGGTGGGGGAAAGCATGCCCGACTATGCCGACAAGTCCGCCAAGATTATCCGGTTGTGATGATTGGGCTTTAGTCGGCACGAATTGGAGGGAATCTACGCCCGGCAAATTAGAAATAAGTTTTAACGGCGAAGAGGAATTGTTCGATGAAGATCTTCTTGAATGCCGTGATGTTGCTCTGTTCGTAGAACATCAGCATGGCTTTCTTGTAATCGACGGAATCGACGGTGCGGAATGAGATGGGGCAATATCCGTGGGCAATCAGTATGCCGTTGCTGACAATTCTGGCAGTGCGTTTGTTGCCGTCGGTAAACGCCTGGATATAACTGAGCAGGACGAGGACAAGCAACGCCTTTTCGAATACGTTTTCTTTGCCGTTGATGAGTCTGACGGAATCTTCGATGGCCTCTCGAATCTGGAACTCGTTGTCGAGGGGTGTGTAGTTGGTACCGGTAATGCCTACACGTCGGCGGCGTATGCCACGACCGACGCCCAGATCTTTTGTAAGCAACGAATGAATTTCTTCTATCCGGGCGACAGATAAATCCTTCAGGTAATCGGGTTTATCGAGGATAAAATCGAGAGCGTCCTTATGATTCAACAGCATCAAGGCATCTTCTTTAGTCTTGCCGCTTGCGGTCTGTTTCTCTCTCAGCAGTCGTTCGGTTTCAAGCAGCGAGTAGGTGTTGCCTTCTATCTGCGAGGACTTCCATGAAAGGTCGATTCCGAGGCGTTCCATTTCCTTCCGGTATTCCACTTCCGACATATCGGCAAGATGTTCCCGGAACAACTTCTGCGCTTCGTTGAGTTTGGCAAGCTCATCGGGTGTAAAAAGTTTTACTTTCGGAAGAATTTCATTTATCAACCCGAAGTTGAAAGACGCCTGTATCTGTCGCTCGTCAATGTCCCTGTCGAAATAAGTGTCAAGGTTCAGGTCCATTGTTACATAAGCCTGCGGTGTAAGACGGTAGCGGGTGGCCGGACCACTCCCCACCACTTCAATAAATCCCTCGTTGACGGCTCCGGCAATCAACCTTTTCAATGTTGCCGGGCTTGAATCCTTCGCTATGGCATTGCCGATCTCAACTCGGGAAGCGAGTGGGTTGTAGTGCAGGAATTGAAGAATTTCCATTTCTCGCGTCATGACACCTTCGTTTATCGGCTCAAAATTACGACTTTTTATCGTAGAATCGGCTCAAATTGAGCCGATTTTTATTCTTATGAATGGATTTTTGAGCCGATTCTGCCTTTTGCTGAAGGAGATATTTAAGGCTACACGTTAAATATAAACGAGTCGAGCGATTGTTCTTCGCTTAGGTGGAATTTCTTGCGCAGCAGGTAGCGGTTGGTTTTTACGGTGGCGGGCAGGACGGCCGTCATTTGGGCTATTTGCTTGATGGATAATCCTATCTTGATGTAGGCGCAGAGCTTGAGGTCGTTCGGGGTCAGTTCGGGATATTGGGCCTTGAGCTTGCCGAAGAAGTCTGGATGAACGCTCTCGAAGTGTATCTTGAAAGACTCCCATTCGTCTTCGCTTCGGATATGCTCGGTAATCATCTTGCGCAAGGCCAGTTCACAGGAGCTGCTGAGGGAATTTTTTTCCCGGAATTTTTCCAGTTGCACCAGCACTTGCTGCAAAAAACGCTTTTTCTCGCTCAGTATAAGCATATTGGAACTCAGTTCCCGATTCTTATGATCTATTTCCTGTTGCAGTTGCCTGTTTTTCAGTTCCTTGTTCTTAAGGGCAATGCCGTCCAAGCGCTTTTTCTGCCACAGGTAAAATAGGATTACCGCCAACACGCAGGCAATCAGGATAAAGACCAAGAGTGTAAAGGTGCTTAGCTTCTTTTGCAAGGCGATTTTCTGGTTTTGCAGCTTGATGCGTTGCTGGTATTCGTCGATGGCCTTGCTCGCCTCCTGACGGTTTATTTCTGCAATCTTGCCTGAACCCATTACCGAGTCCTGCAGTTCCCGGAACTGGGTCATATAGCGGTAAGCGTTAACGAAATCGCCCTTTTGAGCGTAGCAATCGGAGATATTGGAAAGGGCGTGGAGCAGGATACGGTGCGAGTTCTCGATCCGGGCGCATTTTATAGCTTTGCCATAAAGCAGTATGGCGGAATCCAGTCCATTTTCGGTTTGGGAATAACGGAGTGCCAGATTGTTGAATATCAATGCGTCGTAATAGTTTCGCTTCCAGCCGGAATAACTTTTGACCACGGCGATGGATGTATTTTGGCAGTATATCTGTTCCTCGAGGCTGTCGGTCATCAACGACAGGTTGTTATAGACCGAAATCACCAGATTGGTGTCTTTCCAGCTGAGGTTGTTGTTGAGCAGGTTGCGCAAGGTTTCCTTGGCCGTATCTACATGTCCCATGTAGTAATATACGATGGCCTTGTTTCCTTGGTTGGAAACCAGTGACTTGTGCATCTCCAGCTCGCGGAATTTGGCATCCGACTTCTCAAGGTATTCCAGTGCCTTGCCGTATTCCCGCAGTTCCGAAAACAAGATGCCCAGAAGCTGGTAGCAACCGGCCTCGCTTTTTAAATCCCTGTATTTGATAAAGATATGCAAGATTTCGTTGAGTTGTCGGTACTGCTCCAGGTAATTGCCGTTGGGTTCGCCCTTGATGTCTAAGCTTAGATACACCAGGCGGGCGTAGTCATAATCGTACCTTAGTTTATCGATATTTATCAGAGTTTCTTCTATATATCGTCTTTTTGATTCTTTGTTTTGCGTAGTGTTCCAACGATTTCCGTTAAAGTAGGCGTTCCAATAGCGGTAGCGGGCATACAGAAGTGGATCTTTCTGCGTTTTAGCTATGTTTTCCAGTTTGTTAAGTTGTAATACAACATTTTGCGCCTCAGGTTCCAGATCTTCGAGCGTGGCGGCCACGGAATCGAACTCCTTGTGCAGGATTTCCCAGCAATAAGTGTTGTTTTTTGCATTTAAAAACAAGATTGTCAATATGTTCAGTAAAAAACATACACTTATTAATCTACTTGCCTTTCTCATTGTCGTTTTGATAGAAAACACGGCAAAGATAAAGTTTTCCCTGAAAGCCAATGGCGTATATTTTAAAATCCATCGGTAAATTTTTCATAAACAATTGTAAATAAATTATTAATGATATATTTTAGTCAATTGTTTACTCAATATATCTACCATTTTTCTATCGTCTGTTTTTGCTTGGATGTGGTCGTTTTTTATAATTTCACGACTGCCGAGAAACGGGAAAGCCACTCAAAAGCCTGTTTTTTGAAAGTAAAAGTATTGGCAATGAGTTGTTTATCTTGTTTCGGATGTGGGCAAAAAACAAAAATTACAAACCAAAACAACTAAAAGATGAAAGCAAAAGCGTTTTTCCACGGGGCAGGTCTGTTCCTGGCCTTGTTTTTCTTCTCCTTTGTCTTTACGGCAAGGGCGGAGAATCTTTCCAAGGGAGAGATGATCGATTCGCTCGGGTCGTTTGAAGCCTATCAAATGCCCCCGGCAGAATGGAGTACGGTAAATCATGGAGTTTCTTCTTGGAGTAAGGCCTATCAGGGAGCCGCAGAAACTGCAGGCTCCGCAAGTGTCTCGAACAATGAAAACAATGACACTTGGCTTATCACGCCCCAGTTGATACCGACGGCAGACAATCACGAGCTTACCTTCTATATTAAGGCGGGTAAGGATACGATGGATCAAACCGTATTTAATGTGCTGCTTTCCGAAAGCACGCCGGATTTGACCGATTTCAAAACCGATCTCTTGGAAATCAGGAACGAAAGCAAAGGCAGCGGGTTTACTGCCGTTTGGCAAAAACAGACGGTGGATTTAAGCGCCTATAATGGAAAGGCAATCTTTCTGGCGTTCCGTTTGCAGAAAAACGACCTTGCCCAGATATACCTGGATGAGGTGGCCGGTATTCCCTTGGCGCGTTTCGATAACGATATCAATTTGAAATCGATTTTCTTGAGCCCTGATTATGTTGTTTTTGCAGGAGATAGGAGAACGATAAATGTGTTGGCGGAGAACCGGGGTAAGGCAGAATCTGAAGTAACCGGCACATTGACGGTGAACATTGATGGCGCTGAGGGGGCAAGTCCGATTATTGCGAAAAAAATGATAGCCGCAGGCGCTGTCGATACGCTGCAATTTTCTTATACGTTTGCCGAAGTCGGTGAATATGAATTGAAAGTGGATGTCCCCGCCGATGACAATACGATTAATGACAATGTCTTATTGCAAGTGGAAGTACATCCGGTCAATACCTTGGTAGAGGACTTTCATGCGGGCAAGGTGCGTCCTCCGAAAGACTGGGAAATCTACACCACCGCGGATCAATATGGAACATCTGGATGGTGGAATACTTCGGATGGTGCTACATCTTCCAAGGGGTGTGTGGCTTGGAACGGCGTAAACTCGCTTGTCAATGGCCAGGCGGCTGTGCGGGCGTTGATTACCCCGCAATTGCGCGTTCAAGACGGTGATGCCCTTTCTTTCTTCGCCAAATTGTCTGGGTTGAGCTGGATTGGAAACAAGCCTGTCGATGCCATGGAGATATATGTTTTGGTGTCACAGGCCACATCGGGAATGTCGGATTTTACCGATACGATTGCTGTGTGGGGCATACGTGGCGAGAATGCCATGACGGAAAGCTGGAAAGAGTATAGTCTTGACCTTTCCAAGTACAAAGACAAGGATATTTTTGTGGCTTTCGCTATGGTGGATAGTTATGGCTTAGGGGTCTATGTCTATCTGGATGAAGTGGGAGGCAATATAGCCTTGAGTTCCTTTAGCAAGGATGCCCGTGTCGTGATGGCGCAAATGGATAATCCTTTGCGGTATTGGTACGCCGGAGAACAGGTTACGGTACGCGCGCGGGTGGAAAATCATGGTACGGGAAATATTGACAATCTGAAAGTTTCCTTGTATGCCAATGGTAAGGAAGAACTTTCTGAAACGATTGCGGCCTTGGCGTCAGGAGTGTTGTCCGACACGCTTGAATTTAATTATACGATACCTGCCGCCGGCCTTTACGCTTTTGAGGTTCGTGTCCCCGAAGATGAAAACAATATCAATAATGTCATCGGGCTTTCCTTGCAGGCGTATCCGGTCGGATATTTCATTGAAGGCTTTGAGGAGGTAAGTTCCAGCACCTTTCCTCCGAAATATTGGGGTTGTGAAAAAACTTCATTGGGAAGCTATGGCTGGTCTGTCTTGAATTATGCTGGCAACACATCTTGTTATAGAGGGAGTGCACATGCTTCTTCCCAAGTTGGCTGTAAGTTGATTACACCTCTTTTGCACCTGACGGCCACCGATTCCTTGTGCTTTTATGCCTCGACAACTTGGGATAATGGATCCGAATACGCCGTTCTTACTTCTACAAATGCCAAGGACTGGGATACCTTGGCCAAGGCGACCATACTTAAGGGCGGTTATACCTTGCAGAAGTTTTTATTTACAGACCAAAACGATAGCTTTTTCGGTAATCGCTATGTGGCCCTCGTCTCGCTGAGAAACACTATGAATGTGGACGAAATATATGGCCCCATGCTGGCCGACCGTGCCGACCAGTTTGCATTGGTAAACGCTTGGGTAGATGGTTTTGCAGTGGCTGGCGAACAAGCAGTGATAAAGGCCGTGGTGTATAATGACGGCACGCAGGCGCAATCCAAAACCTTGACCCTCTATGCAGGAGGAGAACAGGTGGCGACGGCTCCAAGTAAAAATGTGTCGGTAGGAGCCTATGATACCGTTTCCTTCTCCTGCACTTTCGGAGAAGCCGTTTCCAATCTGGCGTTTAAGGTGGAGCTGCCCGAAGATGCTTCCGTTTTCGACAACACCTTCGAATTTGCCGCCCATATCTACGAACCCGGTCTGTGGCGATTTGCCGAAGGATTCGAAAATACGGAACATCCTTATTGGACAAGCATTTATTCAGCATACTCCAATCCATGGCAGGCCAAGCCGAGTTATAATCCGGTAGAACCCGCTTCGGGCGAAAACTATCTGCATTATTCCTTTGGCGCAGCAAAACCGGAATACTTTGTCTCTCCCTTGTTGGATTTGCGCTACGACACATACGAAGTAAGCTTGGATATTTACCGTGCGACAGACAATCCAACCCGTCCCGATCGCGTGGAATTGGCTTTCGGCACCAATCCTGTTTGGGAAGACGTGGTGTTTATTGACAGTGTGAGCCGTCTCACCACGGGGTATCCGCAGGTGGAAGCAGAGGGCTGGAGCCGTGTGCGCTTTACGGTGGATCTCAAGGATCTTGCCCAAGGATTCTTTATAATGCGTTCCGTGGCGCATGTTAACGAATACAATAGTACATCCTATGCCTATATGCGTTTCGACAACCTTTCCATTCGTCCGTTAATCGACAAGGATGCCGAAATTTCCGCCATCCAGCTCTCCGACACTCTTTTCGGCGCCCAGACACTTAAAACGGCCTTGCGCGCCGTGCTGACCAACAGCGGCACCGAAGCCCTTACCGCCGCTACCATTAAGTATGGTGCGGATAACACCGAACTCGGATCGATAGCTTGGAATGGCTCCCTGGCTCCCGGCAAAGACACCCTGATTACCGTAACCGAAGCCTTGACCGCCGCGTATAAAGAATCCATGGAAATCTATGTGGAAGCGGAAGCCACCGGCGACGGCAATGCGCTCAACAACCGTGCCACCAAGCGCGTAAGGGTAAAGAAAGCCTATACGCTGCCTTTCGTGGCCGGTTTCGAAGAAGAAAACTGGAACAAGGACTGGAATAACTTTAGCTATTCCGCCGATGTGGCTCAATCCTGGTTCCGCGACACCACGGGCGAATACATTACCGCGCCCTTCGGCAAGGCCTGCGCCAATTCGGCATCCTTGGACGATGAAAAAGGAGCGGTGAATCCCGACAACTGGCTGGTGACGCCCGGTCTGCTGCTCAATTATTCCAAGGCATACCTTTCGTTTTACGTGCAGGCCGCCGATGCGGGCGCTTTCGCCGAAAAGTTCCAGGTGTTGGTTTCCACCAATTCCAATACCGACAGCTTGTTCTTTACGCCCATCCATACCGAAACCTTGGAAAACAACGAATTGAAGCACATTACCCTGGAACTGAACGGCTACCGCAACGAAGTGGTGCATATCGCCTTCCGCCATTTCGACTGCACCGACCAGTACCGCTTGCTCTTGGATAGCGTGTATGTGTATGAACCTCAGGGTTATATGGTAAATGTTTCGATTGCACCCGAAGGCGCCGGCACCGTGCAGGGCATGGGCGGCTATATGGCGGGCGAAGACGTGGAATTGACCGCCACGGCCAACACCGGCTACCGCTTTACGGGCTGGTATAAGGACAATGCGGCCTTGAGCACCGAAAATCCCTACCGTTTCGAATGTACTGGGAACATCTCGCTCGAAGCCCGTTTCGAGGCCATAACGTTCGCCGTTACGCTTAGCGCGGGCGAAGGCGGTTCGGTAAATCCCTCCGGCACCGTTAACGTAAGACAGGGCGACAGCCTGCAGGTGGCCGTTACCGCCAGCGAAGGCTACGAGATCGAAGACGTGAAGGTGGACGGCGCCTCGGTGGGCGCGGTACGCAGCTACACCTTCAGGGAAGTCTCCGCCACCCATACCCTGGCGGCCACCTTCAAGAAAACGGATGTGGCCAACGAAGGCGTTGAAGTGCAGGTGCTGCATGTGGCGCCCAATCCGTTTACGAACGAACTGCGCATCGAATCCTCCCTGCCCGTCAAGTATGTGCAGATGGTGGATATGCAAGGTCGCACGGTGGCCAGGAAACAGGCGGGCGGCAGCAGGCAGGTGGTGCTGAACCTGAATCTGAACGACGGCCTGTATATCGTCTTGGTGGAGACCGCCGACGGCAAGCGTTTGATGCAGCGTGTGGTAAAGACCCGTAAATAAACAGGAATCATGATAAGGAAAATCCTTGCAAGCCTTTTGTTCGGATTGGCGGCGTTTCCCCTGGCGGCACAGGTGTCGTTCGGGGGAACGCCTCCCTCCTTCGCTTTCGGGGAGGCGAAATCCGCGCCGGAAGTGCAGGTGGTGGAACACAATCTGGACGTACAGGCGATGATGGAAGAGGAAAAGATCGCTTCCACGCTCGGCATGGCGCCCAAAGTGGCGGTGAACGTGCCGGTAAACTACAGTCCGCAGAACGCCGGGCAATGGGAATCGTTACCCGACGGAACCTTGGTATGGCGGCTGCACATGCAGTTGCCGGGCGCCTTGGCCATTATCGTTTCTTATGGCGATTTTCTGTTGCCGCAGGGCAGCAGCCTTTACCTATACACCCCGCGCCGCACGCGGGTGTTGGGGGCATATACAGAGCGCACTCACCCGCAGGGCGGTCCGTTCAGTACCGAAATGCTGCCGGGCGATGCCGTGGTGCTGGAATACGTGGCGCCTCAAGGCTCCACCGAGGCGGATATTCCGCAGCTTCTGCAGCGACTGCGCCTGCAGATAGACGGCCTGGGCTATTGTTTCAATCAGGTGAGCGTGCGTCATCGCCAGGGCGTGCAGGTCGGCGGTGCCAAGTTCGGTGAGTCGGAATGGTGCACGATCAACATCAACTGCAGCGAGGGCAACGACTGGCAGGAGACCAAGAAGTCGGTGGCCCAGATGCTGATGTATGTGGATTGGAGTTGGTATCTGTGTACCGGAACCCTGGTGAACAATACGGCGCAGAACCTCCGTCCGTTCATCATCAGCGCGCAGCACTGCCTTTCGGGAGGGGATCCTGAAACCATCGATTTCTCCAAATGGCAGTTCACTTTCCATTACGAGGCGCCCGGTTGCGAGGATGCCGAACCTTTGAACGCCAGGACGGCGGTGGGCTGCGTGTATCGCGCATCCACTCCCCAGAAGGGCGGATCGGACGGGCTGCTGCTCGAGCTTACGCAGCGTATTCCCGAAGAATGGAACGTGCTGTATGCAGGTTGGGACAGGCGCGACCTGATTCCCGCCGATTCCACGGCGATAGGCATCCACCATCCGGCGGGCGACATCAAGAAAATCTCGCATCTGGGTCACCTGAAGGCTTCGAAATGGCCCATGTATCAGAGCGAAGGTGCCGAAAATGCCCATTTCGAGGTAAAATACATGCGTACTGAGCACGGACGTTCGGTAACCGAGGGCGGTTCTTCGGGATCGGGCATTTTCAATGCCGAACACCGGCTTATCGCCACGCTTACGGGCGGCAACACCTCTTGCAACGACACCACGGGTGTGGGGTTTTACGGTAGGTTCTGGTATCATTGGAACCAATACCGTACCGACACCACCGCCGATTCCGTTACGCAGATAGGGTATTGGCTGGATCCGCTCAACACGGGCGCGCAGACATTGGACGCGATTTACATCGACCCCAACGCGCCGCGCATCGACCTGAGCCGCAAGGCGCTTGAAGTGTTCCGCACCGAAGACTACAACCGGCCTTCGGCTGCCGATACTTTCGCCATAAAGACCGCCAACCTTACCGCTCCGGTAAAGGTCTGGACGGTCGAACCTTTCGAGGTTTCCGTCAACGGTGGCGATTTTGACGTGGAAAGCCGGCGCGACGGCAGCGGCTTGGTATATGTGCGCTACAATCCCAAGGGCATACGCCGCGATTCGGCCTTGGTTTACCTTACCTCCGACGGCTGCGACACCATGCGCGTGCAGGTAACGGGAAACTCCTGCGTGCAGCTTTCTCTGGAACCGGAACTCCTGCCCCATGCCTATGCGGAAAGTCCCTATAGCCTGCAATTGCAGGCCTCAGGCACCGATGCCGCCTATACCTACGAGGTGGTGGCAGGCAGCCTGCCGCAGGGCATAAGTCTTGACACCAACGGGCTGTTGGCTGGAACGCCGCAGGAATTCGGCCTTTTCCGCTTTACCGTGCGTGTTTCCGAGCCCTATCTCTGCGACGAATACTTTGAACGCAGCCTTTATGTGGTGTGCGATGTAGTGGAGGAATTTCCCTGGAGCGAAGGTTTCGAGGGCGAACAGATTCCTTCCTGCTGGACACAGGAATATGTAAAGGACAGTGTGGACTGGCAGTTTCTGAGCGGAGTGGGAAATCCCGAAGCGCCGGTGACTGCCGCCGCCCAAGGTTCGTATAACGCCATGTTCCGTGCCGAAAGTTACGACGGTTTCTCCACCAAACTCATCTCGCCCCAACTGGATTTGAGCAGGCTGAAGAATCCGGCGCTCTCGTTCAGTTACGCCCAGCCGGTCTGGGTTACCGACCAGGATAACCTGAACGTATATACCAAGAACTCGGCTACGGCCGATTGGCGACTTCTGGCGGCGTTTCAAGGAAACATAGACCGCTGGCGCGACACCTTGATCGCCTTGCCCGAGCCGAGTGCCGAATATTTCGTGGCCTTCGAGGGCGTGGCGCATTTCGGCTACGGCGTAACGGTGGATAACGTGCGCGTGGCCGAAAGCAATGTGGCGAACGAAACCGACACGGAGGTTCAAGGCCGTTTCCGTTGCAACAATCCCGTGGAGGATATGCTGTATATCGAGATAGCAGGTGAACCGGCGCAGCGTCTAAGCGTCTGCGACCTTTTGGGCAGGGTGGTGCTTCAACGGGAAAATCCCGTTTCGGGGCAGACCGTCAGCCTGAAGGAACTGCCGGCAGGAACCTATATCGTTCTGCTGCAAGGCAGGAATTATCAAGAAACTAAGAAAGTAATCAAAAAATAAGGACTGATGAAAAAATTGGCAAAATTTATGATTATGCTCGTGTTGGCGGGCATATTCGCGTGCCGGGCGGCGTTCGCTTCTCCGCAAGAGGGAATGCAGAAACTGCCTGCCGTAAAAACCGATACGGTGTTTTACGAAGACTTCGGAGGAGCCAGGGAGGAACCCTCGCAAGATTGGCTGCTTATAGACGCCAACAAAGACGGGGTTACCTGGAGGGTGATTATCAGCGGGATGACACCCGGTTATGGGTACGATCTGGGTTATAGCAGAAGTACACAGAAAGCCGACGATTATGCCGTTTCCCCGCTTTTCGACCTGAAGGCCGACCGTTCTTACCGGCTTTCGTATTTCGCCAACAACGGTCTGGACGAAGGCGATGTGGAAATGTGGTTGGGTACAGACCGCACGGTGGAAGGCATGACCAAGCGTCTGGACAGCATCCATGTGTATAATCTTCAGAACGGACATCAAAAATCGGTGGTGTTTACCGTGCCTGCTGACGGCAAATACTGCATAGGCGTGCGGGCGGTTTCCCCAGCCTGTGAAAGAGGCGGATTGTATGTGGACAATATCGCCCTTACGCAGGAACTGATGAACGCCGCACCGCAGCCTGTGTCGGATCTGGTGCAGGTGCCGGGCAACAATGGCACGGGCATGTCGCTCAAATGGAAGAATCCTACGCAGATGCAGGATGGAAGTGCATTGAGCGGCAACCTTACCGCCATCGAAATCTACAAGAACTACGGCAGCACGGCGCAGGCCTACACCCTTTCGTTGGCTCCCGGCGCCGAGGTTACCTGGGTCGACCCGAATCCCCAGGCGGGCAAGGTTACCTATCACGTGTATGCGGTAAACGCAGGCGGCAGGAGTTATCCCCAAACGATAACCACCTTTGTGGGCGAAGATCTTCCTTCCGCCCCTCGCAATGTGCGCACGGCGCTTAGCGGCAGCAACCTTACCGTAAGTTGGGATGAACCGGGCGAATTCGGCCAGGAGGGCGGTTGGTACAACAAGGGCAACCTTACCTACACGGTGATCCGCAAGCCGGATTTCAAGGTGGTGATTTCTTCCTCTTCGAACAAGACCTGTACTGATGCCGTTACCGATCTCGATTATTACTATTACGAGGTAACCGCCCAAAACGCGAAAGGCACTGGAGAACCGGCCCTGTCGCAAGGCGTCAAGGCGGGAACTTCCGCCGCACTGCCTTTCCACGAAGATTTTGAGGATGAAGAAGCCTTTAGAAGCCTTTGGACAATATTGGACGTAAAGAAGGACAAGGCCACCTGGGATCTGGATCCTTCCCGTGGCAATCTGTTGCCTGGTGCTGCAAAATACAACTGGTTGTTGGCGAGGGTAGGCTGGGAATTCCCGCAGCCGCCGGCCGACGACTGGCTGTTCTCGCCGCTCATGAAATTCGAAAAGGGAAAGAATTACCGTCTGCGTTATTCGCTCAAAGGCACTACGTTTAATGAAGTCCATTTGCGTGTCTCCTTGGGAAAGACCGCCAATCCCGCAGCGATGACCACGCTTATCGAAAATGTGTCCGTGTATGGCAGCGGCGGTTTCGAAGACCGCAGCAAGGAATTCACGGCATCCGAAAGCGGCAGTTTCTGTCTTGGCTTCTACTATTTTCAAGATGACGCCTACATTTGGATAGACGATGTATGGGTGGAAGAGATCGCGGAAAAGGATCTGGCGGCAGTCAGCCTTAAAGGATCGAACGCGCCCAAGGCAGGCGAGGCGAATGCCTATACGTTTACCATAGAAAACAAGGGAACCTCCGCCGCCCGCAACTATAAGGTACGTCTGTTGGATCAAACGGGCAATGTCTTGGCTGAGTCCGCCGAGCAGACCCGACCGCTTTCGGCAGGCAGGACATCCGATATCAGCCTTTCATGGACACCTCAGAACACGAACGTTACCGCGCTCCGTGCCGAAGTGGTATGGGATGAAGACGCGGTTCCCGGAAACAATATCAGTACCGAAATCAAACTTAGGGTACAGGGCGACGGCTTCAAGGCCGTTCTGGTGGGAACCGGCGACGTAAGGTCGTATTCCGTGCCCTGGTACACCTACGACCAGGGTCTGGGTCAGACCGTATATCCAAACAGCCTGATGGAAGGCGTAATGGGTAAACTTTACGGGCTTTCCTATCAGGTGATGGTGACGCCGGAGGACGGCAAGCCGATAAAAGACCAGCATTTCCGCGTCTGGGTGGGCGAGACCGACCGTTACGATATGAGCGCGGGTTGGTTCGGCCCCGACGAACTTACCTGTGTGTTGGATACCGTGATGGATATCGAGCCGGGCAATTACGAATGGTATCTGCCGTTCCAATGGGCTTTCGACTACAAGGGCGGTAACCTGGTGGTAGGATTCGAAGGTCTTAACACTTTCAGCTATCTGGCCAACGGTATGAACTTTGCGTGTACGGAAACCAATTGGAACGCCGTGCACCGTTCTTCCTACGGTAATAATCTCTTGATGCACATGGATAATCTGGATAACTTGTTCGGCAAGTTCTTCAGCCTGCGCCCCAACACCACGTTCTATTTCGATATCGACGATATGGGAGCCTTGCAGGGCAAGGTGTCCGATAAAGACGGCAAGGCCTTGGCGAACGCGCAGGTAAGCGTTGACGGCATCAATCTTGTAAAGCGTACAGGAAACGACGGTGCCTACATGTTTCCTTACCTGCCTGCCGGCAGCCGTAATGTAAGGTTTGCCATGGTGGGTTACGAAGATGTGGAACGTGCCGCCGCGATTGCAGACAAACAGACCGCCACGCTGGATATCACGATGCAGAACCGCCCCGAAGTAAAGGTGAGCGGCGTTATCGTGGGCAGCGACGATCCGCATAAGGGCCTGCCCTTGGCCACCCTTACATTGGCCGGCCCCAGCAGCTACACGGTTACCACCGATGAAAACGGTGTCTACATTCTCGAAAACGTATATGGAAACCTGTCGTACACGGCCAAGATTACCGCTTCGGGTTACTCCGACTATGCTGAACCCTTTGCCGTAGCTGCCGCCGACTTTAAGGCCGATACCATCGTGCTTTCGAAAATGGTGAACATGCCTTCGTCAGTAAGCGCCTACGACAAGACCGATTACGCGCTTGTGGAATGGACCGACCCCGTTCCGGTGGCCTGGCTTCAGCTCGACAAAGGCGAGATTTACGGTGGTTTCGGCGGGGCTTCCGACCATGCCTATATGGTGGGGCACCGTTACACGCCCCAGACTTTCGAATCGAACGGTATCACAGTTTCATCGGCCATCACCAAGGTTAGGTTCTATCCCAATGCCATCGCCAAGTTCTACGTATGCGTCTTTGCCGGAGACGAAGGGGTTGAAGCCTTGGTGTTCGAAGAAGAAGTGAAGGTGGAACAATACGAAGCCTGGTGTGAGCACAGCCTGTCGCGGCCCGTGGCGATCGATCCCTCCAAGAACTATATTGTGGCGCTTAAGGTTCAGCAAAGTTCCGGTTCCAATCCGGTGGGCTTCGACCGCGGGCCTGCCGTAACCAACGGAGACCTGTTTTCCGAAAACGGCGGCCATACTTGGGTAAGCGTGCGTCAGGTGTCCGCCGGCACGAACTACAACTGGCTGATCCATACCTATTGCTCGGCCAACCCCAACAGCATGCCTACCGACACGATGGAACTCTATTCGGTTCGCCCCGTAATTTCCGGTAACGGGAATTTCCTGGCCGAATACGGTTCGGAACAACAGCCTTCCGTGCCTGTGCCCGCCTCTGTCGATGAACAGCGGGGCAAGGCGCCGGCAAGCTACACCGTAGAAATCCTGAGCAGGGAAAAACGCAGGGCGGCCAAGGCTTATGCGCCTGAGGAAAGCAAGGCCGTGGCCGGTTACCGGTACGAAGTGTACCGCTTGTTGAACGGGCTGGAACAGGATCAAGACCAGTGGACAAAGATCACGCCTGCACCCGTTAGCGAGATGCAGGTGCGTGATGCCGCCTGGCCTACCCTGAAGGATACGCTCTGGCGTTACGCCGTGCGCAGTTTAAGCGACGGTGCCTATTCCGACTACACCTTCAGCCGCGCCGTGGACAAGGGCAAGTACATTACCGTAAAGGTAAAGGTGCTTACCAACACCACGGAGTCGGCCAGGGGCGCGGAAGTGCAGCTCAAGGGCATCAATAACGTCTATACCGCCACGGTGGGCAGCGACGACATGGCGCGTATCGAGAACGTTCACTTCGGAACCTACGACCTTACCGTCCGCAAGGAATTCTACAACACCTACACGCAGAAGGATGTTGTCCTGAACGCCGATAACTGCAACTTAGATTTGGTTACGCTGATCGAGGACGTGCGTCCGCCGCTCGATTTCAAGGCCACCGACTGGGTGGACTATGTGGATGTGAGCTGGCAGAAACCGCGCCGCCTCAAGGAAGTGGAACTTACCAAGAGCATAGGCGAGTACACTTCCGGCTATGGGGTTAATGCCGGCGGCGATATGATCGTGGGGCAACGCTTCACGCCTGCCCAACTGGAAGAAGCCGGAGTGGACGGATACTACATCAATTCCATTTCGTTCTATCCTTCCGCCAACGCCGACTTTACCGTAAATGTATGGAAGAGCGACAACATAGGTGAGGAGAAAGAAGCCTATGCCCAACGGGTGGACGGTTCCGGCATCGTGCTCAACCAATGGAACACCGTGGTTCTGGACGAACCGGTGCTGATCAACGCGAACCAAAGCTACATCATCGGTTACACGGCCTATATGGCGGCGGGCAATTATCCTATCGGCGCCGATGAAGGGCCTGTGGTTCCTGGCGGCGACCTGTTGTTCTATAACAACGCCTGGAGTTCTTTCTGCGGTTTTTCGGCAAGTATGTACGATTTCAACTGGATGATCAAGGCTGTGGCCGCCAATTCGAGAGGAACGGCGAAGACCCTGTCCAAGGCGGAAGAAGAACTGGACTACACCTACGAACTCTATCGCTTTACCGAGGATAATCTTGCCAAACCTGCCGCATGGATCAGATTGAGCGGCGAGAATTTCAAGGATTTGGCCTATGTGGATAAGGATTGGAAAGATATAGCCGACGGAGATTACCGTTTTGCCGTGTTCTCCCGTTCCACCACCGGCAATACCTCCGATACCGTTCTCTCCGAACTGTTGCCCAAGGGCAAGGTGGCGGTGGTTACGGTAAAGGCCACCACGAACAACGGTTCCTCGGCCGAAGGCGCCGTGGTAAGCCTTTCCGCGCAGGCTCAGGGTAAAGACTATACAGAAGTGATCGGCGCCAACGGATCGGTGGATATTCCCGCCGTACTGAAAGGCTCCTATACCTTGCGCATCGAGAAGCCACACTTCCAGACTTTCACCAAGGCCGTTACCGTTTCCGACGCCAAGACGACCTTAGACGGCAACGAACTCAAGGAAAGTCTCGATGCGCCTATCGTTCGCGCCTTTAAGCGCGGTGACGACAACGTGCGTGTGGATTGGTATTCGCCGATGGCCTCCGGGGCTTATCCGCACTACATTACCTGGAGCACCGACGAGTTCTTTACCGGCATCGGTCAGGCGAACACGGGCTTCAACGCTTCCTGCGCGCATAAATACACGCCGGCCGACCTAAGGGAAAACAACGTTGTGGGTACTTACATCTACAAGATCAAGTTCTATCCGGCCTCCCAGCCGAACAATCCTACGCAAGGTTCGTTCCGCGTGCAGGTTTGGGAAGGCGAAGACGGCATCTCGGTGTTGAACCAGACCGTTCCGGCTTCGTCCATCAAATACAACGAATGGAACGAAGTGGTGCTGACCAAGCCGTATTACATCGACGGCAGCAAGACCGTGATGGTGGGTTATACGGCAAGCCTTACCCAGGGTTGGGGCTGCGGTATCGACCGTGGTCCGGCGGTGCGTGGCCGGGGCAATATGATCAGTGTGGATGGAAGCTGGGCGCATATCACCGACCTTAGCCCCGACTTGGACTACAACTGGATGATTCAGGCCTATTGCACCGATGCGCTTGAAGCCGGCGTGGAGAACGCGTCCAAGGCGGATGCTTCCGGTGAGGATTTCGTAAAGGCATACAGTGTATATCGTCTGCGCGAATCGGATATGACCGTGCCCGACCGTTGGACGCTGCTTAAGGAAAACACTTCCGACAGAAATCTTACCGACAGCCATGTGAACCTGCCCGATGCCTGGTATATGTATGCGGTCAAGGCGATCTATGCCACCGGTGAATCCGAATACGCATTCTCCGACCGTTTGGGCAAGGGCGTGGCCAACGAGGGCCTGGAAGAAGCCGGTTTGGAATCGCTTTCGATAACGCCGAACCCGAACAACGGCATCTTCTCGATGAACCTGCCCTATGGTGGCAAGGTAAGCGTTTACGCGCTCGATGGTTCGCTCGTATGGCAGGCCGATAAGGCGGAAGGCCTCTGTGGGTTCGACCTGAACCTGCCCGCCGGTGTCTATACCGTGCTGCTTACCGATGGCACGCGCAAGGCCGCAGGCCGTCTGCTTATCGTAAGATAGTCTTGTTCTTTCGCGGGGTGGTGCGGTTTTCCGCACCGCCCCTTTTTTAGTCTTTCAAAAAACGGAAAAATGAAAACTGTACAATGGATACGGGTATCGGCACTCACTGTTTTGCTTGCCGTTGGATGTCCGCTTAAGGCGCAGGAAACCTTTGTGGAACAGACACCGCAATACCGCAAGGTGCTCGTGGAGGAATTCACGGGGCTGCACTGCCCCAACTGTCCTTCCGGCCACAAAACGGCGGGCGAGATAGAGGAACTCTATCCCGAGGACTGCTTTTTTGTGAACATCCATGCCGGTAGCCTGGCTACGCCCCGTCCGGGCGAGACCGACTTGCGTTCGGCCTACGGCGAGGCCTTGGCTTCCCGGGCCGGTGTTTCGGGTATTCCCAGTGCGGAAATAAGCCGACATGTGTTTCCGGGTGAAACCGGGCTCACCACCTCCAACCGAGGTAAGTGGCTGGCTTATGTGGAAGACCTGCTGTGGGAGGAAAACGACCGTGCCGTGGCTGCCGTGAATATCGCTGCCCAGGCCGAGCTCGACTGGAATAGGCGTGAACTCAAGGTTACGGTGCAGCTCTATTACACGGCCTCTTCTTCGCAAGGCGAAAACTACCTTCATGTAATGCTGGTGCAGGACAATATCAAGGGGCAGCAGGATAATTCATCGGCCAATCCCGCGCAGGTGCTGGCCGACGGTTCCTATCTGCATCGCCATGTGTTGCGCGATCTGCTTACCGATATTGCCGGCGACAGGATTGAAACCACCGCCGAAGGCAGTCTGGTAACCAGAACCTATACCAAGGAATTGCCCGAGGCCTATAACCAGACAGCGGTGGATTTCCTGCAGCTGCAGGTGGTGGCCTTCGTTACCGAGAGCGAAAAGGAAGTGTTGAACGCCTGTCGCGTGGAGCCCGTCTTTTCCAACGGGCCGGAATACGTGTTCGAGATGAAAAATTTTGAAACCGTGCAGGAAAATACCTGCGACAACGGGCTGCGTTTTTGTTTCGATCTGGTGAACCGTAATCCCGAATCGGCCAAGGTGGAGAACGTAAGCTTTCTGTTCCGCACCGCCCAGGGGTGCGAACAGGAACATACGGTGAATCTTACGGATTTTTCGGCCTCCTCCACGGTGCGCGTTGAGGTGCCGTCCGTGCAGCTCGATGCGGGCGGGGTGGACGAAACCGTGCAGGTGCAGGTAAAGGCGGTAAACGGCACGCCCTTGAAGCTGTTGCAGGAGGCGGTATCCGTTACCGCGCGCAAGGATTTCTATGTGGTGAACGAGCCGGAGGTAACGCTCAATCTATGGCAGGACCGCTGGGGTACGGAGATTTCGTGGGCTTTTACGGCGCAGGACGGCACGGTTATCGATCAGGTGGACGCCTATGCCGACCTGAACGCCGCGGGTACCGAAAAACACGTGCACAAGCTTACGCTGCCGCATGGCTGCAATATGTTCGTGCTTCGCGATATGGCTAAGGACGGCATCAACAACATAAGCGGGGAAGGCCATCTGGAAATGCTCGATAAAGGAGGGAACCGGGTGGCGGCCAGCGACGGAACCTATTCCGACAGCCTTGTCTGGATGTTTCGTTACAGCCCGGTATCGGTGCGGAAATTCGCCCATATCGAAAACCTGCGGGCCTATCCCAATCCGGCATGCGACAAGGTGGAACTGAGTTTTACGCTTGCCTGCGCCGGCAACCTGCAGTACGGCATCCGCTCCCTGGACGGCAGGGAGCGGATGCCCATGCGTTCATGCTCCGGCACTGCCGGCACCAACACCTTGCAATTGTCCTTATCCGGCCTCCCTTCCGGCATCTACCTGCTATGGCTATTTACCGAAGAAGGCAGCGGCACGGTAAAGATAGCGGTGAGGTAAAAGGTATTTTGATTTGAACGTATAGAGGCGGGCTGCAGGCCCGCCTCTACTTTTTAGCGCCTTTTCCAAACAATTCGGAATGTGATCCAAGGCGCAACAAATCGATTTCGTCTGTGTCGGGGTCGACCCAGATCAGCAGAAAATCGCTTTCAATGTGGCATTCCATACAACCGGTATAATCGCCGGTAAGCATATGGGGTTTATAGACTTCGGGAATCGGCTCCTCGTTTTCCAATAGTTGAAGAATTGAAAGAAGGGCAGCCGCTTTCCTGTTATTGTTGCGTATCCGTTTTAAGTCCTTTTTGTACTGAGTTGACTGGACTAAGGTTTTCATAATCCGGCCGATTTGAACATTGCCTCGATAGAAGACGTATCAACGGGTGTCGTATTACGCAACTTCCCGCTTCGTGCTTCTTCAAGAGCCGCTTTGGTAACTTCGTTAGGCTCGTTATATGCCGCATCGAGAAGAACGCATTCCACAAAATTATTCAGGCTGCGGTGTTCCTGTTTGGCCAATTCCTTTAAACGGACGATTAAATCCGCATCGAGCCGGAACATGGTCGCTTTCTTTTGCACGGTTGCTTCCATTGTGATATCGGTTTGTTTGCAAAGATATAGCAAAATAATTGTAAACAAAAAAAACTGGGCGGCATACGCCGCCCAGCTCCACACAATCGCTAAATCAGTTTTTCAATTACTTCACTTCCTCGAAAGGAACGTCGGTTACACCGCCGTTGTTGGGAGCGTCCTGCGCACCCGCACCGGGGTTGGCACCGGCGTTCGGGTCGAAGCCCGCGGCACCTTGCGCACCTTGTGCGCCGGCGGCCTGTTGCTGGGCTTGGTACATCTCTTGCGAGGCAGCCTGCCAGGCTTCGTTCAACTTGGCCGTGGCCGCGTCGATCTGCGCCAGATCCTTGCTTTCGAGGGCGGCTTTGGTGTCTTTCAAGGCCGCTTCGATGGCCGAGCGTTTTTCGGCAGGAATCTTGTCGCCGTATTCCTTAAGCTGCTTTTCGGTCTGGAACACCATGGCATCCGCGCCGTTCACCTTGTCGGCCTGTTCCTTGGCCTTCATGTCGGCATCGCGGTTGGCTTCCGCCTCGGCCTTCATCTTCTTGATTTCGTCTTCGCTCAATCCCGAAGAAGCCTCGATGCGGATCTGCTGCATCTTGCCCGTGCCCTTGTCTTTGGCCGAAACGTTGAGGATACCGTTGGCGTCGATATCGAACGTAACCTCGATTTGGGGCACACCGCGCGGAGCAGCCGGAATGCCGTCCAAGTGGAAGCGGCCGATGCTCTTGTTCTGGTTCGCCATGGGGCGTTCCCCTTGCAGGATATGGATTTCCACCGAAGGCTGGTTGTCGGCGGCCGTGCTGAACACTTCGCTCTTGCGGGTGGGAATCGTGGTGTTCGACTCAATCAATTTGGTGAACACGCCGCCCAGGGTTTCGATACCCAGCGAAAGCGGGGTTACGTCGAGCAGCAGCACGTCTTTCACTTCGCCCGTGAGCACACCGCCCTGAATCGCGGCGCCCATGGCCACCACTTCGTCGGGGTTCACGCCCTTGGAAGGCACCTTGCCGAAGTAGTTCTGCACCATTTCCTGTACCTTGGGGATACGGGTGGAACCGCCCACGAGAATCACCTCGTCGATTTGCGAGGGCTGCAGGCCGGCATCCGCCATCGCCTTCTTGCAAGGCTCGATGGTGCGCTGGATCAGGTCGTCGCAGATCTGTTCGAACTTGGCGCGGGTAAGCTGTTTCACCAGGTGCTTGGGCGTGCCGTCGATGGCCGTGATGTACGGCAGGTTGATTTCGGCCGTGGTGGAGCTCGAAAGTTCGATCTTGGCCTTTTCGGCGGCTTCTTTCAGACGTTGCAGCGCCATCGGGTCTTTGCGCAGGTCGGTGTTTTCTTCCTTCTGGAATTCATCGGCCAGCCATTCGATGATGCGTTGGTCGAAGTCGTCCCCGCCAAGGTGGGTGTCCCCGTTGGTCGATTTAACTTCGAACACGCCGTCGCCCAGTTCCAGCACCGAGATATCGAAGGTACCGCCGCCGAGGTCGAACACGGCGATTTTCTTGTCGCTTTGCGATTTGTCCAGACCGTAGGCCAAGGCCGCGGCCGTAGGTTCGTTGATGATACGCTTTACGGTCAAACCGGCGATTTCACCGGCTTCCTTGGTGGCCTGACGTTGCGAGTCGCTGAAGTAGGCGGGCACGGTGATCACCGCTTCGGTAACCGTGGTGCCGAGGTAGTCTTCGGCGGTCTTCTTCATTTTCTGAAGCACGATGGCCGAGATTTCCTGAGGCGTGTAGGCGCGGTCGCCGATCTTTACGCGCGGCGTGTTGTTGTCGCCTTTTTCCACCTTATAGGGCACGCGGCCCACTTCGTTGCTCACCTGGTCGAAGGTTTCGCCCATAAAACGCTTGATGGAGTAAACGGTGCCCTGCGGATTGGTAACGGCCTGGCGCTTGGCGGGGTCGCCCACCTTGCGTTCGCCGTTATCTACAAAGGCAACGATGGAAGGAGTTGTCCTATGACCTTCGCTGTTGGGTATAACAACGGCTTCGCTGCCTTCCATAACAGCTACGCAGGAGTTGGTCGTTCCCAGGTCGATACCGATTATCTTTCCCATGATTCTAAATTTTTTCTGTGTTAGACGGCTTTTGTTTTTCAAAAGCGCGATGCCTGTTACGGCAAAGTGCGTGCCATTCGGTTTGGCGTGTCAATATGGCAGGTTTTGGCCGCATCCGCTACGACAGAACGGCAAAATATGACAAAAAGAATGCCGTAAATTGCGGCGGATAGTGTAATTTCGCCCAATGGATCCGCTTTCGCACATCACATGGATTTTGGCGCCCATGGACGGGATTACCGACCGTTGCTACCGCAACGCATGGATGGAAGTGTTCGGCGCTTATTCGCGCATGCACCGGGCGGTAAGTCCTTTCGTGACCTTGGTGCGCGGCGAGGCCGTAAAGCCCTCGCACCTGGCGGATCTGTGGCCGCAGCACAACCGCATGGAAATCGAGCCGCAGATTCTGGGCAACGAAACGGAGTTCTTTCCGCCCATGGCCAAGGCCCTGGAGGATATGGGCTATATTTCGGTAAACTGGAACTTGGGATGCCCCATGAAACGGGTCGCGCATAAAAGGCGCGGCAGCGGCCTGCTGCCGTATCCGCAGATGATAGACGCCTTTTTGGAAAAGGCTCTCGCTTCCACCAGCCTGGGCATTTCGGTAAAGATCCGCCTGGGCTATTCCAAGAAAGAGGAACTATATCCGGTAATGGAGGTTTTGAACCGTTACCCCCTGCGCTATGTGGCGGTGCATCCGCGTATCGGCACGCAACTGTACGGCGGTCAGGTGGATTGGGATGCCTTGGAGGAAGCCCGCGCCCTTTGCAGACATCCCTTGGTGCACAGCGGCGACATCGACAGTGTGGCAAGTGCGGAAGCCTTTGCGCGGTGCTTTCCCGGCATAAACCGCGTCATGATAGGGCGTGGCGTGATCGCCGACCCGTTCTTGCCCTGCCGTCTGTGCGGGGAAAGGTTTTCCGAAGAAAGCCAGCGAAGTCTGTTCGCCGGTTTCGTGGCCGCCCTGTTGCGCCATTACACGGAGTCGGATTATCCCGAAAGCACGGTGCTGCAACGGCAAAAGATGTTCTGGAGCCGTTTTTCGGGTGCATTCGTGCCGCAGGAAGGCTTCGAAACCGTAAAACGCACCGAAAGCCTGGCGCAGTACAGGCAGGCCTGCAAGAAACTGTTCGATAAAGATTTTTAAAAGGAGATAAGCAATCATGGAAACCACCGAATTTAAACTGAACCTTAACAAACCCCTGTGCGTGTTCGATTTGGAAACCACCGGCCTGCATATCGGGCTCGACCGCATCATAGAAATTGGCATCATCAAGGTCTTTCCCGACGGCCATACCGAAGAACTGGTGCAGCGCGTGAATCCCGAGATGCCCATTCCGCCCGAATCCTCGGCCGTACACCATATCTACGATGCCGATGTGGCGCTGGAACCCACCTTCAAGGCCCTGGCACCCAGACTCGCGCAGTTTATCGGCAACAGCGACCTGGCGGGCTTCAATTCCAATAAGTTCGACATTCCCGTGTTGGTGGAGGAATTCTTGCGGGTAGGGGTTGATTTCGACATGAAGAACCGCCGCTGCATCGACGTGCAGAACATCTACCACAAGATGGAACCGCGCACGCTCTCGGCGGCCGTAAGGCATTACCTGAACCGCGATTTAACAGACGCCCACGCGGCCATCGCCGATACTCGCGCCACCTTCGAGGTGCTCAAGGCGCAGGTGCAGCGCTACGAGCATGTGGAATTTACCGATAAGAACGGCTCGACTTCCTGTCCCGTGCAGAACAACGTGGCGGCCTTGGCCGACTTCTCCACGCAGCACAGGAGCGCCGATCTGGCGGGCTTCATCCAATACGACAAAGACGGAAAGGAAGTGTTCGGCTTCGGCAAGCACAAGGGAAAAAAAGTGGAGGAAGTCTTCCGTGATGAACCTTCGTATTACGATTGGGTTCAAAAGGCCGACTTCCCCCTCTATACCAAAAAGGTACTCACCGAAATAAGGCTCCGGTCTATTAAAGCTTGACGAATTTCTGCTGCAAGGTTCCGTTCTGGGTCTTCAACATCACGATGTAGGTGCCGTTTTCGAGGCTCTGTACATCGAGCGTGTATTCCATGGCGTTCACCTTGTCGATCTGCCTGAGCGTGCGGCCCTGCAGGTCAACCACCGTAATGCGTTCGATAAGGGCGGGGCTGCCGATCTTGACGTTGTCGCGGGCAGGGTTGGGTGTAAGGCTGAACGTCTGTTCGCTTTCCTGTTCGTTGTCCACGCCTTTTTTGAACCTGGCCACATAGGTGACTTGCTCTTTAACACGGCGTGTGATGGTGGGTCGTGTCCCAAAGACTTCATCTGACCCTAGACGGCCCCATTCCAAAAACACATATCCATCATTGGGAATTGCTGAAAGGGTAACTATGGATCCTTCCGCATAAGTGCCGTCACCGGTTACGGTTCCGCCCACATGGGGACTTGCCATAACGTTGATCTTAAACATTTCGGGACCGATCCTCCGGACTTCCCTGCGTATTGACACAACATTGTCTTCATATACGACACCTACCAGATAAACATTTTGTCCTCCAGGCGTGGAATAGTATTTGGTGGATGTTTCGGGAGTGCAGGAGTCGATAAGAACACCGTTGCAAAATACGTCGTAACCTAAAATCCGGTGGGTCGGATTGCTGGGAGCATCCCACTTTAACCAAATGGTGTCGGCTACAGTCGAAGCCACGGTCAGATTTTCAACGGGAGCATCAAATACGGTTTCCGAAACAGCCTTTATGGCGGCTTCGGCATCGATGATACCGGCCAAGGGAGTGAACACGGCATTCGTGGCTGCATTGGATTTGGAGGTGTTTTGCAGTATATATCTGATTTGTCCCGGCGTAAGGGTCGAGTCTTTCGAGAGCATCAATGCGCATAAAGAGGAAACCAAAGGCGTGGCCATAGACGTACCCGACATTTCGTCGTAATATTTGTCATTGAATTCACTGATGTTTTTGTATAAGCGTAGGCTTTGAGATTGACAGTAAGTGGTGCTGACGATTCCGACATTGCCGTTTTGTCTTGAGGCCGATCCTCCGGGAGCCAAAATGTCAACCCAGTTTCCATAATTGGAAAACGATGATTTTTGTCTGTTCTCATCTACGGAGCCTACGGTAATTACATACATTGAACTGGCGGGTTCGCCCTTATCTTGGCTGGCATCGTTACCGGCAGCCGCAACAATAGTTATTCCTGTATTGTAACAGGTTCTTAAAAGGGCATTGCCCACATCGCTACCGCCTGTACTCCCCCCCCACGAACAACTAATTACCTTGGCTCCATTTTGAGCAGCCCATCGGATTCCTTCATATCCGGCCGACACACTTCCGGGCGCGTAGACTTTCGTAGCTTTTATCCCCAGTAAGGTGACGCCTGATGCCAAAGAAGAAATGCCGACACCATTGTTATTTTTAGCCCCCACTATTCCTGCGCAATGTGTTCCATGCGACCATGAGTAAACAGGACAAGGGTCATCAGGACTGCCTTCAGGAGCATAGAGTGTGGAGCAGATGTCGTTTTGGTTTCCTTTGTATGTCGGGGCGGAACTTCCGTCCCTTGATTCTCCGGTAGCATCATGTTGATACTTGAGGGGAATTTCCAAGTCGGGGTGCTCTCCCCAAACGGCACCGTCCACCACAGCAACTTTGATATTGGAATCCCCTTGTTGCAAAGCCCATGCACCTTCGGCATTGATCATTTTCAGATACCAAAGCATTTCTTTTCCGTCAACAGGCGACCAATAAGGGTCATTGGGGGCTTCACTTTTTGCGGGATCCACGGAAAAGAGTTTGAAAACGGGTACACGTTCCACCAATTCCACATTCGGGTCGCTTTCCAGCAGACGGATAATTTTGTTAATGTTTACCGTGCTGTCGAACTGAATTTGAAACGTACGGTCCAGAAAAGCGTTGTCGAACAGGCTCATGGAACGAGCTTCGCGGTGAAAGCCGTTATTGACCATCTTTTTGTTCGACATTTTCAGTTGCAGGTATTCAATGGGTACAACGTCCCGTTGAAACTTCTTGGCACTTACGGAGGAAGTTTCCTTAAACTTTACGTACAGTGCATTGTCCATGTAATCCTGAGAAAAGGAAAGGGTCGAAAGGAGACTGAATCCCAAAGCCGAGATTACGATTCTTTTTAAAAAATTCATGGGTCTATGCGTGTTAAATGTTTTACAATCAATTATCAGATGAGCATCTCGGCGGCTTTCCTTACGCCGGAGAGCAGTTTCTCCACTTCTTCTTCGGTGTTGTATACGGCGAAGCTGGCGCGGATGCAGCCCGGGATGCCCAAGTGCTTCATCAGCGGCTGGGCGCAGTGGTGGCCGGTTCTCACGGCAACGCCCAACTGGTCGAGGATAACGCCGGCATCGTAGTGGTACGCCCCGTCTATGTTGAACGAAACCACGCCCGAGTGGCCTTCGTCCTTGCCGTAGATCCGTACGCCCTCGATATGGTGCAGGCCGTCGATGGCCAGGCGGGTCAGTCTGGTTTCGTGTTTGCGTAAGGCATCGAAACCTATTCCCTGCACGAACTCTATCGCGTTCTTAAGCGTGATGGCTTCGGCGATGGGAGGCGTTCCGGCCTCGAACTTAAAGGGCAGGGCGGCGAAGGAGGTCTGTTGGAAATCCACTTCCTCGATCATTTCCCCGCCGAACTGGTAGGGCGGCAGCTTTTCCAGCCATTCAGTCTTGCCGTACAGCACGCCGATGCCGGTGGAACCGTACATCTTGTGCGCCGACCAGCAGTAAAAATCGCAGTCCAAGTCAATTACATCCACCGGACAATGCGCGATACCCTGCGCCCCGTCCACGAGCACGGCCGTACCCTGGGCGTGCGCCATCGCGCACATCCGTTTAACCGGATTTTCCAGACCGAGCACGTTCGAGATATGCGGAAAGGCCACGAGTTTGGGTTTCAAGGCCAGTTTCTGTTCGAAGAGGTTCAAATCCAAGGTGCCGTCTTCCTGCACCGGCATGATGTCGAATACCGCCCCGTTCTGCAGGCAGGCCTGCTGCCAGGGCACGAAATCGGAGTGGTGGTCGGCCACCGTTACCAGCACCCGGTCGCCTTCTTTCAGCAAGGCGCGTGCAAATCCGTTCGCCACCAGGTTGATGGCCTCGGTGGTTCCCTTGGTGAAGATGATTTCCTCGTGACGGGCGGCGTTCATGAAACGGCGCACGCATTCGCGGCTTTCCTCGAAGGCGTCGGTGGCTTTTTGGCTCAGGTGATGGACACCCCGGTGGATATTGCTGTTGAGGGTGTGGTAATAGTGCAGCAGGGCATCCGTTACCACGCGCGGTTTCTGCGTGGTGGCGGCGTTGTCCAGGTAAACCAGCGGGCTGCCGTTGATTTTCTGCTCCAACAAGGGAAATTCTTTCCGTATGCTTGGTACGTCCATTTCTTTAGGGTCTGAACCGGGCTTCCCGTTCGGGTGCGCCGATTGAGCGGCTGCGAATATAAGAAGAAAATGGTTAACTTTGCTCCTTTTCGAAAATTGCCGCGAGATATGCGTACGTACAAGTTTTGGAACAACCTGATCGGATGGTTGGTGTGGGCGGTGGCCACAGCCGTTTTTGTGGGAACCGCCGAAAGGGCAGGCAGTTGGTGGGACTGCGGGGAATATATCTCCACCGCCAGCAAACTTATGGTGGGGCACCCTCCCGGAGCGCCCACCTTTCAGCTCATAGGCTGTCTGTTCGGCCTGTTGGCTTTCGGCGACCCCGCCAGGATAGGCTTCATGGTCAACGTGATGTCGGCGCTCTGCAGCAGTTTCACGATTCTTTTCCTGTTCTGGTCCATCACTATGCTGGGCCGCAAATTAGTGTATTCCTTCTCGTTTTCCGTGAAAAAACAGGGCAGCCGCCGTATGGAAAAAAGCGCCGGCGCGCCGGAATATTCCGCCTGGCAGCCCGACCTGCCGCAACGCATCCTTATTTTCGCCGCCGGCATCGTGGGCGCCTTGGCCTACACTTTCAGCGATTCGTTCTGGTTCAGCGCCGTGGAAGGCGAAGTCTATGCCATGTCTTCGTTCTTTACCGCCGTCACCTTCTGGGCGATCCTCAAGTGGGAAGCCGTGGCCGACCAGCCACACAACCTGCGTTGGCTGGTGCTTATCGCCTTTATGATAGGCCTGGCCATCGGGGTTCACCTGTTGAACCTGCTGGTGATTCCCGCCATCGTGTTCGTGGTGTACTACAAGAAGTTCAAGCCCACCAGGAAACGTTTCTGGATCTCGCTGCTGCTCTCGTTCGTACTGCTGGGCCTCACCCTTTGGGTCATCATTCCCTGGACGGTGAAACTGGCCGGCTATTTCGAGCTTTTCTTCGTAAACACCCTGCATCTTCCCTTTAACTTCGGCACAATATTCTTTTTCGTGCTGCTTATCGCGGGCCTGGTCTATGGGCTTTGGTATGCTTACAAAAAGCAGCGGGTGGTATTGCATACGGCTTTCCTGTGCCTGTGTTTCCTGCTTATCGGCTATTCCACCTTCCTTATCCTGGTAATCCGCGCCAACGCCAACGTGCCCCTCAACCAGGGCGAGGTAAAGACGGCCATCAGCCTGCTTTCCTATCTGAACCGCGACCAATACGGCTCGGTTCCCCTGGTCTATGGCCAGTTTTACAACGCCAGACTCACCGCGGTCGAATCGGCCAATCCACAGTACGTGCGCGACGACAGCACCGGCCGCTACGAACAGGCGGGCTATTCGTCCCAGAAACTCACCTACGATGCCGAACACTGCGGCCTGTTGCCCCGCATCCACTCCAATATGGAAAGCGGCGGCCGGCCCTGCGTCACCTACAACAAGATATGGAGCGGACACAGCGGCGACAAGCGTCCTACCTTGGGGCAGAACCTACGCTTTCTGTGGAAGTACCAGATGGGCTGGATGTACGGCCGTTACTTTATGTGGAACTTCGTGGGACGTCAGAACGACATCATGGGGCGCGGCTTCAATCCCGACGGCTCGGTGGATGTGCTGCACGGAAACTGGATCAGCGGCATCAAGTTCATCGACGAGATGCGGCTCGGCCCCCAGGACGACCTTCCGCGCCACCTGGCCGAGAATCCCGCCCGCAACACCTTCTTCTTCCTGCCTTTGCTGCTGGGCTTGATCGGGCTGTATTTCCAGTACCGCTACGCACCCAAAGACACCTTCGTGGTGTTCCTGCTGTTCTTTATGACCGGTCTGGCCATTATCCTGTACCTGAACCAGCCCAGTACCGAACCCCGCGAGCGTGATTACGCCGTGGTGGGCTCCTTCTATGCCTTCGCCATCTGGATTGGCCTGGGCGTGGCGGGCATCGGCCAAGCCTGCAGGCGTTTTCTGGCCGACAAGGGCAAGCTATTGCAGGGCGCGGCCTATGCCGCCATCGGCGTGGTCTGCCTCTTTGCCGTTCCCGTGCTCATGGGGCAGCAGGGCTGGGACGACCACGACCGCTCGCACCGTACCTCCGCCCGCGACTTCGGCCGCAACATGATGCTTTCCTGTCCGCCCAACGCGGTGCTGGTGTCCGACGGCGACAACGACACCTATCCCATGTGGTACTGCCAGCATGTGGAAGGCATACGACCCGACGTGCGTCTGGTAAACAGCATCCTGGCCAACAGTTCGTGGCTTATCCAGCCGCTCTACCGCAAGGTATATGAATCCGGCCCGTTCAGGTTTACGCTCGACGCCAAGAACTACGGCGGCGGCAAGAACGAGGGCGTGTATATCGAGAACAAGATTCCGCAGGCCGTCGAGCTGCAGCAGCTGCTGGGCTTCGTGAATTCCGACAATCCCTCCACCAAGCTGATGGATCAGTCGGGCGAGAGGATTTCCTACCTGCCCTCGTCTTCGGTAAAGATGACCATCGACAAGGACAGGATGCGCCGGGGCGCTGCCTTTACCGAAGAAGAGATAAACCGTATGCCCGAACAGCTTTCGTGGAAACTGAACGGACGGAATATCAACAAGTCGCAATTGGTGATGCTCGACATTATCGCCAACAACCTCGAAGACCGTCCCATCTGCTTCGTAAGCCCCTACGGGCATCAGGATTACCTGCCCGCCCTGGCGCAGTCGCAGATGGAAGGCATGATATACCGTTTCGTGCCTTTCCGCAACGACAACCGCACGGCTCTGGATTCGCGCACCAACGGCATGAACACCGGCAAGACCTACGACCTGCTCGTGAACCAGTTCGACTGGGGCGAGATAAACACCGGCAAGTCGAAACTGGATCCGGAAACCCGTTCGTGGACCGAACAGGCGCGCCACCAGTACGCCACGCTGGCCATGGCGCTGATTGCCGAACGCAAGACCGACTCGGCGGTAAAGGCCTTGGACAAGGGCTTGTTCTTCTTTCCCGACGAGGTGTTCGCCTATAACCGCAACATCCTGATCTATGCGCAGGCCTATGCCTTGTGCGGCGAGAAGGAAAAGGCTCTGGACATCCTGCAACGCGTGGCCGACACCTACGGGCATAACCTGCGCTACTACCTGAACTTCCCCGCCAAATACCGCCGTAGCCTGCAGTCCGAAGTGCAGGAATCCATCGATGTGCTGGGTTCGGTCAAATACCTGGCCGATGCTTACGGTATCGGGAACGTGGGCGATCAGGTGGAGGAAGTGTTCAAGGTTTACAACATCCAAGCCAACTAAGATGAAGGATTACGCCAAATGGAACAACATCATCGGCTGGTTCGTGTGGGCGATCGCCACGGTGGTGTTCGTGGCCGCCGCCGAGCGCACCGTAAGCTGGTGGGATTGCGGTGAATATATCAGCACCTCGGGCAAATTGATGGTAGGCCACCCGCCCGGAGCGCCCACCTTTCAGATCTTGGGTTGTCTGGCGCAGATCTTCACGTTCGGCAATCATCAATACGCCGCCTTCGCCGTCAACGTGATGTCGGCCCTGTGCAGCAGCTTCACGATCCTCTTTCTGTTCTGGACCATCACGATGCTGGCCAAGAAACTCCTTTGCGTTGCGCGCAAGGATAAGGAAGAATTGGGTGTGTTCCACCAGACACTCATTTACGTCTGCGGGGCGATAGGCGCGTTGGCCTACACTTTCAGCGATTCGTTCTGGTTTTCCTCGGCCGAGGGCGAGGTGTATGCCATGTCGTCTTTCTTTACCGCCATCACCTTCTGGGCGATCCTCAAGTGGGAAACCGTGGCCGATGAACCGCACAACCTGCGCTGGCTCATCTTCATCGCCTTCCTGGTGGGGCTGGCCATCGGGGTGCACCTGCTGAACCTGCTGGTGATTCCCGCCATGGTGTTCACCATCTACTACAAGAAATATCCCCATACCCGGAAGGGCTTCTGGCTTTCGGCCTTTATCTCGCTCTTCCTGCTGGCGGCCATCCTCTGGGGTATCGTGCCCTGGACGGTAAAGCTGGCCGGTTATTTCGAGATCTTTTTCGTCAACTCCATCGGCCTGCCGTTCAATTCGGGCACGGTCATCTATTTCGTGCTGCTGGTGGCCGTCCTGGTGTGGGGCTTGAGCTACGCCTACCGGAAGAACCGCGTGGTGCTGCACACCTGCCTGCTGGGGCTGTGCTTCATGCTGATCGGATATTCCACCTTCTTTACGCTCGTGATCCGTTCCAACGCGCAGGTGCCCATCAACGAGAACGAGCCCAAAGACGCATTGAGTCTCCTTGCCTACCTGAACCGTGAGCAATACGGCAGCCGTCCGCTCTTTTACGGGCAGTATTTCAATGCCCAGGCGGTGGATGTAAGGGAAACCTCCGCCCAATATGTAAAGGATGAGGAAACGGGCAGGTACAAGGTGGTGGGGCACGGTATCGAATACGTCTATGACAAGGCGCACTGCGGCCTTTTCCCGCGTATGTATTCGAGCGAGAGCGGGGGCGGAAGGCCCCATGTGGAGTACTACCGTTTCTGGAGCGGAACCGATGCCAAGGAAGGCACGGCCAAGCCCACGGCCTTGGAGAACATGCGCTTTCTGGTGCGCTACCATTTCGGCTGGATGTATTTCCGCTACTTCATGTGGAATTTTTCCGGACGTCAGAACAACATACAGGGGCTGGGCTACAACCGCGACGGCAGCCGCGACGTACTGCACGGCAACTGGATCAGCGGCATCAAATTCTTGGATGAATGGCGTCTCGGCCCGCAGGACGACCTGCCCGGCTACCTCAAGAACAATCAGGGCAGGAACACTTTTTTCATGCTGCCGTTCCTGCTGGGGATGTGCGGCCTGATCTATCACTGCAGGAAGCATAGGCAGGGCGCGTTCGTAGTGTTTCTGCTGTTCTTCATGACCGGTCTGGCCATTATCCTGTACCTGAACCAACCCAGTACCGAACCCCGCGAGAGGGATTACGCCTACGCCGGTTCGTTCTACGCCTATGCCGTGTGGATCGGCCTGGGCGTGATGGCGCTTACCGACTGGCTGAGCCGAAAGCTGAACCGCAATGTCGCGTTGGCAGGGGTGGGGGCGCTCTCGCTGGTGTTCGTGCCGGGACTTATGGCGCAGCAGGGCTGGGACGACCACAACCGCTCGCACCGCACGGCCGCCTACGATTTCGCCAGGAATACCCTCGAGTCCTGCGAGCCGAACGGAATCCTGATCGCCAACGGCGACAACGACACCTTCCCGCTCTGGTACTGTCAGGAGATGGAAGGCATACGCACCGACGTGCGTATCGTGAACAGCGCGCTGGCCAACAGTTTCTGGCATATCCAGCCGCTTTTCCGCGCCATGTACGAGGCCGCCCCGCTCAAGTTCACCATACCTTACGAGGGCTACGGTCAGGGCGTGAACGACTACGTGTATATGGGCGATATGGACTTGGGAGGGAATATCGAGCTTTCCGACCTGTTGCGCGTGGTGGGCAGCGACAATCCCGCCACCAAGCAACGCAGCCGCGACGGTTCGCTGGTGTCGTTTTTCCCCACCCGCAAGGCCAAGGTAAGCCTCGACGTACAGGATATGCTGGCCAAGGGGCTTGTCACGCCCGAGCAGGCGCAGCGCGTTCCCGCCGAGATCAACTACATGGTAAAGCCCGGTTCCTCGGTCATCTACCGCGCCGACCTGGCCTTCCTCGATATGTTCGCCACCAACAAGTTCGACCGGCCCATCCACGTGCTCAGCACCGGGGCGCAGTCGGGCGTTTTCCCGGTCAATGAACTGGCCTCCGTGCAGGGCAATGTATATCGTCTGGTTCCCTACCGCAACGCCAACCGTGCCTATGTGGGTGCCAACGGCATGGAAACAGACAAGACCTACGACCTGTTCGTGAACAAGTTCCGCTGGGGCAACCTGCAGGATCCCAAAACGGCGGTGGATCCTGAAAGCGCGGGCTACGCCAACACCATCCGCTACCAGTATTCCATGCTGGCGCGCGCCCTGAATTTCGAGGGCAAGCGCGATTCGGCGGTGCGCGCGGTGGACAGGTGCCTGGAACTCTTCCCCGACGAGAAGGTTCCGTTCGAAGGCATCATGATTTATCTGCTGGAAGAATATTTCCGTGCCGGAGCCTACGAAAAAGGCTTGGCTTTGGCCGAAAAGATGCTGCAGATCTATACCGAGCGCCTGCAATACATGGCGCGTTTCCCCGCGCGTTTCTCGCGCAGCGTGCGCTACGAACAGGGCGACTGCCTGGGCGTGCTGCACGAGATGAACCGCCGCATAAAACCCTTCACTTCGTTAGACAAGACGGTGTCGGACTTCATTGCCCGATCCGAACAAACATTAAACGCTTATGGACTCTGAAAACTTTGAAACCTTCGGACAGGAAGAACGGAAGCCCGGATTCCGGAGGACTACGCTTCTAAGCTTCCTTTGCATCCTCACCTTTATCGGCAGCGGTTTCTCGTTCCTGTCTTATATCTCGATGGGAATGAGTTTCGAGACTTTCCGCAGCCTGGTGTTCGAGACCGATACCTACGACGCCTATTTCGCGATGGCGCCGAACGTAAAGAGTTCGGTGGAACTGATGTTCTCCCTGCCGCGCTGGTATTTCCTGCTGAACGGACTGCTCTACGCCGCCTCCTTTGCCGGAGCGCTCTTGATGTGGCGGCTGCGGCGCGTGGGATTCCATACCTACACCATCGCCCAATGCCTGTTGATACTGGTAAGCATGCTTGCCGTTCCCGGCACGGGCATACCTTACGGCGCCATCCTCTGGACGGGGCTGTTCGTGGCGGGCTACGCCTCCAACCTCAAGCACATGAATAACTAATCCATAAAAAACCTTACCTCATGGTCGAAAAAATCCAACTCACTTTACGTGATTCCAAAGCCGCCCGTTGGACTGCCTTGGTGCTCATCGCTCTGATGATGTTCTTTGCCTACATGTTCGTCGATGTCATGTCGCCCCTGCAGACGCTTATCGAATCGAGCCGCAACTGGACGCCCGACGTGTTCGGCACCTACGCCGCCTCCGAGTATATCCTCAACGTGTGCGGGTTCCTTATCCTGGCGGGCATCATCCTCGATAAATGCGGCATCCGCTTTACCGGAACCTTGTCCGCCTCCCTGATGGTGGCCGGCGCGGTCATCAAGTACGTGGCCGTTAGCGATACCTTTCAGGGCACCGCTTTCTGCGGCTGGCTCAACTCGTTCTGGACGGCGCTTCCCGGTAATGCGAAGCTGGCTTGCTTAGGCTTTATGATATTCGGCTGCGGTTGCGAGATGGCGGGAATCACCGTTTCGCGCGCCATCGCCAAATGGTTCGCCGGCAAGGAAATGGCCTTGGCCATGGGCTTGGAAATGGCCATCGCCCGCTTGGGTGTGTTCGCCGTGCTCTCGCTCTCTCCGTTCCTGGCCGCCAAATTCGACGGCTCGGTGGTGGCGCCCCTGGCCTTCTGCACCGCGCTGCTGCTTATCGGCCTCATCAACTTTATCGTGTTCACCTTTATGGACCGCAAGCTCGACCGTCAGTTGGGCGCCGATGCCGAAGCCGCTTCCGACGAAGACCAGTTCAAGTTCAGTGACATCAAGTACATTTTCGGCAGCAAGATGTTCTGGCTCATCGCCCTGCTGTGTGTGCTGTATTACTCGGCCATCTTCCCATTCCAGCGCTACGCCACCAACTTCCTCGAATCCACGCTGAGCATTCCCTCGGTGGAAGCCGCCAACATTTTCCGCTGGTTCCCCATCCTGGCCATGATCCTCACCCCGGTCTTGGGTTCGTTTATCGACTACAAGGGTAAAGGCGCCTCGATGCTTATGTACGGCGCCCTCATCATGATTGCCTGCCACCTTTCCTACGCTTTCATCCTGCCCATGTTCCCGTCTAAGTTTCTGGCCTTGCTGATTACGGTGATTCTGGGCGTTTCGTTCAGCCTCGTGCCCGCCGCCCTCTGGCCCAGCGTGCCCAAGGTGATCGACGGCAAGATTCTGGGCAGTGCCTATGCGCTTATCTTCTGGATTCAGAACATCGGCCTCTGCTTCGTGCCCAAGATTATCGGCAACGTGCTCAACGCCAGCAATCCCGGCGTGGCCGAAGCCCGCGAGGAAGCCATGGCCGCCGGCGACGCGCTTCCCGCCTATGACTACACGATGCCCATGATTATCTTCGCCTCTTTCGGGGTGATCGCCTTCCTGCTGGGCATCTGGCTCAAGCGCGAAGACGTGGTGAAGGGCTACGGTCTGGAACTGCCCAATATCAAGAAATAAGATTTTTGAACTTATCTTTGGGGGCGTGTTTTCGCACGCCCCTTTTTTTTAACCGTATCTTGTATGAAAGAGTTGAAATGCCCCAAATGCGGCAGTGTGTTCAGCGTGGACGAGGCCGACTACGCCCTTATCATGAATCAGGTGAAGAACGCCGAGTTCCAGGCTGAGGTGGAGCGCCGAACCCAAGAGCTTAAGAAACAGCAGCAGGCCGAACAGAGCGCGGCCGAAGAAAAGCTCAAGCAACTCTACATACAGCGCCTGGGCGAGAACAAGGTTTTGCTGACTCAAAGGGAAAGCCAGATCGAGAGCCTCAACAGGCAGCTGCAGGAAGTGGCCGAGAACACCCGCCTGCAGATGGATGTGGTGCTTTCTCAAAAGGATAGGGAAATAGCGGAACTCAAGGGTGCCATCAGCCAGAACGACAGCAGGCGCGACCTGGCGCTGATGGAGGAGCGCAACAAGGCCAAAGACGCCCTGCACGAAAGGGAGGCCCGCATCGCCGAGCTCGAGAACAAGGTAAAGACAGCGGTGGATGCCGCCAAACTGCGCGAGAACGAGTTAAAGCAACGTTACGAACTGCAGATTAAGGAAAAGCAGGAACTGGTGGATTTCTACAAGGACATGAAGGCCAAGCTCTCCACCAAGATGATCGGGGAGAGCCTCGAAGTGCACTGCAGCACCGAGTTCAACCGGGTGCGCACCTCCATGTATCCCGACGCCTATTTCGAGAAAGACAACGATGCGCGGGGCGGCAGCAAGGGCGACTTCATCTTCAAGGATTTCGCCGACGGCGTGGAATACGTTTCCATTATGTTCGAGATGAAGAACGAGATGGACGGGACCGCCACCAAGCACAAGAACGAAGACTTCTTCGCCAAATTAGACAAAGACCGCAACGAAAAAGGCTGCGAGTACGCGGTGCTGGTGTCCTTGCTCGAACCCGAAAGCGAGCTCTACAACGAAGGCATCGTGGACGTGTCGTACCGCTACCCCAAGATGTATGTGGTGAGGCCCCAGTTCTTCATGCCCATCATCTCCCTGTTGACCCAGGCCTCCAGGAAGAGCATCGAATACAAACGGCAGTTGGCCCTGGCCAGGCAGCAGAGTGTGGACGTCACCAATTTCGAGAACCAGCTGGCCGAGTTCAAAGACAAGTTCGGGCGCAACTACCGCCTGGCTTCCGACAAATTCGCCAAGGCCATCGAGGAAATCGACAAGTCGATCGACCACCTGCAGAAGATAAAGGACGCGCTGATAGGTTCCGAAAACAACCTGCGGCTGGCCAACGACAAGGTGGAAGACCTCAGTATCAAGAAACTTACGCGGAACAATCCCACGATGAAGGCTAAATTCGACGAGGCGCGGCTCTCGTCCGCACAAGACGTTCCGGAAGACAATTAACTGTATTCAGGATAAAAAGGCCGGGGAAAGGCTTATTTACGGTCGAATTTCGAGAATTCGGAGTTGTTGCTGATATACTCCGGCACGATTTCTTTGGCGATCTGAACCGTTTCCTCGCTCCGGCAGGCGCGGGTGGCTTCCTCCAGACGGTCGTAAAGCGGCTGTAACTCGTTGAACCCGTAGCTCTCGGCTTCGGCGATACGTATCTTCTCGTGCGAGGTGGGGTGGGTCGATTCCTCCGAACTGAGCACCTCCTCGTAAAGTTTCTCGCCCGGACGCAATCCGGTGTATTCTATCTTGACATCGCTTTCCTCGTGCCCCGACAGCAGTATCATCTTCTTGGCCAGATCGGCAATCTTTACGGGCGTTCCCATATCGAACACCAGTATATCCCCGCCGTTTCCGATCACCGAGGCTTCCAGCATCAGCAGGCAGGCCTCCTTGATAGTCATGAAGTAGCGCGTTATTTCGGGATGGGTCACCGTTACCGGCCCGCCTTTCTCTATCTGCGATTTAAAGAGCGGGATCACCGAACCCTGACTTCCCAATACATTGCCGAAGCGGGTCGTGATATAGCGGGTATTGCCTGGCAGAAGGCCGTTCTTTACCGCCTGGTTCAGGCTCTGCACATAGATTTCCGCCAAGCGTTTCGATGCACCCATTACATTGGTGGGGTTCACCGCCTTGTCGGTCGAGACCATCAGGAATTTTTCCACGCCGTAATGCAGCGACATATGGGCGATGTTGCGTGTGCCGATGGAGTTCACCATAAAGGCTTCGTTGGGGTTTTCCTCCATAAGCGGCACGTGCTTGTAGGCCGCGGCATGAAAAACGATTTGCGGATGATGCTTCTCGAAAACGAATTTAAGACGATCGTTGGAACGCACGTCGCCGATAACGACCCCCAACTGCAGGTTCGGGAACTTTTCTTCCAGTTCCAGGCGCAGGTTGTGCAGTCCAGTCTCACAGTTGTCCAACAGCACCAGTTTCTGGATCCGGAACGTGGCGATCTGCCGGCAGAGCTCGCTGCCGATAGAGCCGGCCGCACCGGTAACCAATACGGCCTTGTCCTTGAAATCCTGTTCGATTTTGGTGGTGTTGATGTTGATTTCGTCCCGTCCCAACAGGTCGGAGATATCCAGACTGCGCAGTTGCGGGGCATGGTGCTGCCATTTGCCGATGGGCGGAATCGTAAACATCTTCAGTTTCTTGGAAAGGCAATAGGGAATAAGGCGGTTGCGCTCCTTCAGGATGTCTTTCTGGCTCATGAACAGGATACCCTGAATTTCTTCCTTATCGACGATCTTACGCAGCGTGGAGTTCTTTTCCACCACGAAGATGGGAAGCGTTCCGATCGAGTAGGTGGCCTTCTTGGAATCGAAACTCAGGAAACCGCCGATTGTGTAGTTAGACTGTGTGTTGAGGTTCAATAGGTTGCTGAGCGTTATGTCGTTCGGGTTGGCGCTGTAGAGCAGCACTTTCTGCTGCGATTTGGTAAATCCGTTGAGCGTGTAGGTGTAGAACAGCACCACCACCAGGCGGGCCGACACCAGAATGCAGAACGAAAGCAGGGCATCCAGCAGCAAGGCGGCGAGCAACTGGCTTGTGGCGGGAAAGGTCCGGGTAATGAGGTAGGCGGCCATAACGAACACCATTTTGGTGATCACGGCTGCGGCGATACGCCAGATGGATTGAAAAGACGAGTGGCGTATGATGTTCTTGTAAGTCTTGAACAGCAGGAAGCCGATGGCGCCCGACAATAGGCTGAAGCAGCCCACCAGCAGGGAGGTCTCCCTAAGCACCGGCTGGGCGAACAGCGAGCAGATGGCAATATAGGAACCCACCGTGCAGAAGCACGATACCAGCAGATCGAACGTAAGCACGAACCACCGGTTCATATAGGGGATTCCGGCGATTCTTTTAGACAGACTGTTTCCAAACAGGCGCGGCATACTCTATCCAAACAAAGGGTTGCGAAGATACAAAAAAAGCGCGTGGATTTGAATCCACGCGCTTTTCAACTGAAGGAAAACTTAGTGGGCGTAACTATCGTAGTTACCACCCTCAACAGGAATCGTTGCGGTGGGACTGTAGGTATCACCTTGTTTTTCATCCCAGGCGTTATTCTGCCAGTTTCCGGATTGATCCTTGCCGTCATCACCCTTGCCTTTTTTCCATTGTTCGGTGGAGGTTTCTCCGTAAGGAATGGGCAAAGCGAACGAGGATAGAGGATAGCCGGTAAAGTGTGTCGGGAATAATTTATTTTCACTGGTTCCTTCACGGGTCAAACGGACACCGTTGCGGCGCAAATCGAACCATCGGTGGCCTTCACACAAGAATTCACGGGCATTTTCATCTAAAATCGTCTGCATGATATGCTCATCATCGACCTGATAATTAGCTTCCAACTTGGCCATATCGCCACCGATAGCGGTGTCGCGGGCTCCAAGAACCATAAGCAACGACTCTTTGGGGTCACCCAGCGATTTGTCGTACGCGCGAGCCTCGGCTTGAATCATGTAAATCTCAGGAACACGGAAGATGGGCACATTGAAAACACCGTTTTCGTTGGGATACTTCAGGCAGTATGTCTTTTGAGGAGGCTTTTCGTAGTAATGCAGACCCTTGCGGATATCGGTTTTTTTAAACAGGTCGCAAGCTTTTTTACTGGGATTGAAGCCATAACTGCTAAACAGGTTTTGGAGTGAATTGGCGGAAAGGTTATCCTGCGTAGTATAGTTCAAAGACCAAATATCTTCGCTCGATAGGTTTTCTCCATAAGCGTCCAGCATTTTTTCCGGATCGGAAATCAGCGTTGAACTTGCGCCCGAGGGGAGCGTGCTCAACGCGTTATCTGCAGCCTCATGAGCTTCCCGGTGTTTGTGCTGAGCCAAGAATACACGAGCCTGAACCATATACGCAGCGCATAAGGTAGGATAGAAACGGGTTCCGGATAAAGTAAAGAAATTATTGCCAGATTCTTTAAAATAACGGATTGCTTCTGTGAGCTCCCATTCCATAAACTCATAGGTTTCTTTCAACGAAGAAATATTGGCATTTTCATCGATTTCCAGTGGTCTGTCTTTCAAAAGCATAATTCCAACAGCAGGTCTATCCGGATGCTCTTTATTAGGCATCGTAAAGTTGTTGTCGAACGCATACTTGCCTGTACCCACATTGACATCCACGCAGAAAAACTGTGTCAGGAAATATTCGCAATAAACTTTAATCGTTAAAGAAGCCGCGATGGCACTTTTTAAGTTATTTATTTGCGAGGTGGTCATCTTCGTGCTGTCGGAGGCCAACTTTCTTTTGGCCGCCTGGATAGTACGGGCAGCAGATGCGGCAATCTGGAAACTGGCTCCGTAGAGGGTTTCCACATCGGGTGTCGATTGGTTGATATTCCATTCTTCCATTTCCTTGAAAGAACCGTTGCTACCGCGAACGGAAGTAACCATATCAGTCATGATGTCTCCCATGACGGTAGCGTATTTTCCGCCGAAGCTGGAAGAATACATCATGCGCATCGTTCCTACTACCGTGGAGGGAATCAGGTCGGTATTGTTGAGTACTAAATTGGTGTCCAATGCGGTGGTTGGCGTTCTGTCCAGGTACTCTTTTGAGCATGAGGACAGCAACATGGCTGGAACCACGGCAACCAACAAAGCTATATCTTTAATCTTTTTCATAATCCTTTTGTGTTTAAATGTTAGCTATGCTTGCTGTTAAAAACCCACATTGATACCAAAGGTGTAGTTTACGGGTACCGGATAGTTCGAGGTCTGAATCGCGCTCAAACCGGATTCGGGGTCGTAACCACGGAAGTTCTTGCTGCAAGCGGTGAACAAGTTGTCAATGCTGGCGTAGAAACGCAGGCTTTTCAAGAAAATCTTTTCACAGTTTTTCTTGGAAAGCGTGTATCCGACAACAATTGATTTGATACGGAAATAGGATCCATCTGTGCGGCAGAAAGTACTGATATTACGCGAGTTCTTGTTGCCACCATCCATCAACTGAGGAACATCGGTCCGATCGCCAGGGCGTTGCCACCGGTTATCCATTATATAGTAGGTGGTAACGTTTCCACTGCGCGAGCCTTCGTTTTCTAAGTATGATAAGTCATTCGAAAGAATGTAGTTGCCGGCATTGTAGTTAAACTGGAGGCTGATATCTACATTATAGAAATCAAAACGGGTCTGAACACCGCCATATACTTTGGGGTCACTCGTACCCACAAAACGATAAGCCGCTTCACCGTAGTTAAATACATATTGACCGTCGGCACCGTACCAACGCGGACGACCGGTTGCAGGATCAGCGCCGGCCCATTCGCGCATGTACAACTGGGCGGAGGAACGGCCTTCGCGCAGCAGACCGATGGTACCGTTGCGTATATCGTTGCCGCCGGGCAATTTCAAGATCTTGTTGTCGTTGGTGGTCAGGTTGAAGCCTAAGGTCCACTTGAAGTTCTTGCGGTTGATAAGCATGGCGCTCAACTGCAATTCAACCCCTTGGTTACGCATCTTACCCACGTTGTAGGCGATGGAACCGAAACCGGTACCGTACGACAAGGGACGGCTGAAGATCATGTCTTTCGTAACGTCGTTATAGTAGTCCAATTCGACGGTCAAGGCGTTGAAAATCGTGAACTCCAAACCTACGTCGAACTTGTTTCTCGATTCCCACTGCAGGTCACCGTTGGCCAACTGCGAGGGAGCGAAACCGGTGATACCGCCGTAACGCGAGGTGGCATATACACCGCGTGCCTGATAATAACCTACGTTCTGGTTACCGGAGGTACCGTAGCTTACACGGACAGAGAGGTTGTTCAGCCAGTTCTGGGTCGTGGCCATGAATTTCTCGCCCGTGATACGGTATTTGGCACCTACCGAGTAGAACGTACCCCAGCGGTTGTCTTCGCCGAAACGGGAAGAACCGTCGCGACGGACGCTGGCCGATACATAGTAACGGTTGTCGTAGTCATATTCAACGTTGGCGAAGTAAGAGGCCAATGTAGCATCGGCACGCATAGTGGAGCCGCTGGTTTCACCGGCATTGGAGATTTCCATCAGGTCGGGAACCACGTAGTCGTTACCGGCGATAAATCCTTCGTATTGGTTAAAACGCTGTGCTTCCTGACCGACCAGGATGTTGAAGTTGTTCTTCTTGATGGAGGGCATCCAGTTGATGGTGTTGGCGATGTTCATGTAAGCGATGCTCTGTTCATCCACCTGCATCAAGCCACCCAAACTTTCACCTTGCGGGTTCACTACCTTAGACCAAACGTTCTTTTCGCGCAAGTCAACGTAGTCGATACCGATCTTGGACTGAACGTACAGGTTTTTGTAGAGCTTGACACGCAGGTAGGGGCTGAACATGGCCTTGTACTGCTGCTGGAAAGCTTCGTCGTGGTATTTGTCTTTACGCAAGGCCACAGGGTTATATCCGGAGGCAAAAGGATTGGTGGTGGTATTCCATGTGCCATCTTCATTCTTTACCGGGTCGGAGGGACGCATCATGGATGCACCCCAGATAGGAGCCGCGTAAGCCAATTCAGTAGGAATGGTATTGATTTCGGCATAGGCACCGCTCAAGTTGACACCGAAACTCAACCATTTGGTGGGATTGATGTCCAAGTTCAAACGGGCGTTGTAACGGGTATAGTCGGAGCCGATAACGATACCCTTGTTCTGAAAGTAACCTACAGAAGCATAGTAGTTAACCGTTTTGGTACCACCGGAGGCCGAGATGGAGTAGTCTTGGATAATGCCGTTGCGGGTTACTTCATCCCACCAATTCGTGTTTGCGGGATTTCCGGTAGGAGTGAAGTTAAGACCCCAGCCACGGTTATTATAATAATCCCAAATCAGATCGGGGTTATTTTCGTATCTCAACTGGGTCAGACGAGATTGAAATGTGTTCAAGCGGCTTTCAAACAGGAATATCTTGAAATCATCCAGATCCACTTTCTGGAAACGACGCTTAACCATAGGAGGCGTGGCGACCCCGATTTTCGCGTTCAGCGAGAAGTTGACCTTGCCTTCCTGACCTTTTTTGGTGGTTACGACGATAACCCCGTTGGAGGCGCGCGAACCGTAGATGGAGGTGGCGCTGGCGTCTTTCAACAACTGGATGCTTTCGATATCTTCAGGGTTCAGGGCAGCCAAGGGGTCGGTACCTTCACCGCCCGAATAGTCGCTCATACCCATGGCACCGGTTACGATAGGCACCCCGTCGATTACGTACAAGGGGTCGTTGCCGGAACTCAAAGAACTCTTACCGCGGATACGCACCGTGGTGGACGAACCGGGCTGGCCGGAAGCGGTACTTACCTGCATGCCGGGAACGCTACCCTGCAAGGAGTTGATAACGTTCGACTCGGTCTGGCGCTTTACCACTTCTTCGCCTACGGCCACGGCCGAACCGACATTGTCCACTTTCTTGCGGACACCGTAGCCGCTACCGGAAATCTGGACTTCCTGCAAGGCGATGGCCTGCGATTCCATAACTACATTGACCACGCCGCCGGTAATGGGCACCACCTTGTCTTTCATACCCATGGCCGAGAACTTGAGGTTCTTGGCATTGGCCGGAACGTTGTTCAATGTGTAAACCCCGTTAAGGTCGGTGGAAGTACCGATGGTGGTACCATCCACTTGAACAGCTACCATAGGCACGCCCATGGGGTCTTCCGCGCTGGTGACCTTCCCTGTTACGGTGCGCTGCCCCAAGGCCACGTTGGCCGCTCCCAAAAGGAAAAGGGACACCACAAAGAGCACTAGTTTTTTCATAAGAGCTGATTTGGATTGTGTATTTAAAAAATTCGTTATTTGACCGTGTTCATTTTTGCTGTGGCATAGCACATCAGGGTCGCAACTGCAACAGCAAGCCCCAAAATTAGGTAAATTTTCCATTACGGAAAAGGTATTGGGCTTCGGGTTTCTTAACAAAACTTAATGAGTTCGGCTGAATGGGTTGATTTTGTAGGAATTGTAAATGTTAAGGCGGTTGAAAAATAGTTAATAAATGTTAAAATTTCGGATACCCCTTGTTTGGAATGAAAAAAGTTGTATCTTTGCCCCCACGAAAAACGAGGCACCGTAGCTCAACTGAATAGAGCATCTGACTACGGATCAGAAGGTTGCGGGTTTGAATCCCACCGGTGTCACATTTCATAGTTTTAGTTTTTGGTTGCCGGTCGTTCGTTCTGAACGGCCGGTTTTTTTATGGATAATTCGGTAATTTTGCCGAGCGGAATATCCGTTAACTACTAAATTATCAGAACTATGGTGAAGCTCAGCGAGTCGAAAGGCAATATGCTCCACGGCATACTCCTTATCGCATTGTTTTCGTGCGCGGCTTTTTACATCGCCCAATTCCCGTTTATACAGAAACTGTCGTTCAGCCCCCTCATCATAGGTATCCTGCTGGGTATGCTGTACGCCAACAGCCTGCGCAACCGCCTGCCCGAAACCTGGGTGCCGGGGATTCAGTTCAGCGCCAAGCAGTTGCTGCGTCTGGGCATTATCCTCTACGGTTTCAGGCTTACCTTGGGCGACATCGTGGAGGTGGGTTGGAGCGCCCTGGCGGTGGATGCCGCCATCGTGGCCGGAACCATCCTGTTGGGGTTGGCTTTCGGCAGGCTGCTCAAGATGGACAGGGACACGGCTCTGCTGACCTCGGTGGGCAGTTCCATCTGCGGGGCGGCTGCGGTCCTGGGGGCGGACGCCACGATTAGGCCAAAGCCTTATAAAACGGCGGTGGCGGTTTCCACGGTGGTTATTTTCGGCACGGTCTCCATGTTCCTTTATCCCTTTCTGTATAGGAACGGCTGGCTCGGCCTGGATCCGCAGCAGATGGGGCTCTACACGGGGGCGACCCTGCATGAGGTGGCGCACGCGGTGGGCGCGGGTAACGCGATGGGCGGGGAAATACAGGATACGGCCACCATCGTCAAGATGATACGGGTCATGATGCTGGTGCCCGTGCTGTTGGTGCTGGCCTTTACCGTCCGCCCCGAAAAAGATACGGAAGCTTCCAAACTGCCTGAGACCGGGGGTAAACGCAAGATTGCCATTCCTTGGTTCGCCTTTGTCTTCCTGCTGGTGATATGCTTCAACTCGTTGAACCTCTTGCCCAAAGTTTGCATCGATTATATCAATTCGTTCGATACCTTCCTTTTAACGATGGCCATGACCGCCCTGGGAACCGAAACGAGTTTCGACAAGTTCAGGAAGGCCGGCCCCCGTCCATTCCTGTTGGCATTTTTGCTGTATATTTGGCTGTTCGCGGGCGGATATGCGCTGGTTCGCTATCTGGCACCGCTCCTTTAATTTTAATAATGAGATATGGAGAGACAGGAAATCAAACAGATGGAAGAGAAGGTGGAAAGGGTGGTGAAAGAAAAGATCGCCCCCTCGCTGTTCGATGAATGCGCCGCCGAGGTAAAGTTCTACGAGATAACCGAAGACGGCAAGGCCAAGGTGGGATTGAAAACCACCTGCGGCAACTGTCCGCGCGCCCACGCCACCATAAAACAGAGCGTGGAGGTGGCCTTGCGCACCATCCTGCCCGAAGTTACGGGCATAGAACCTTTCTTCTTGTAGCGTTTTTAACATCTCCCGATACGCCAAACGCCCCGAAAGTCCGATAACTTTCGGGGCGTTTGCATGTAGGGCAGGGGAGGGCGGGGCCTCGGTTTACCGGCGTTGCAACTTGGTGCGGTAAACACGTCTTGGAGTGCATACTTCCAATATATACAGGCCGGAAGGCAGCCTTTCCACATCGATTTCGGCGGAGTTCCCCTTTACGCGGAACACTTCGATTCCATTAACCGACAGAATCCGTATGTGGAGTATCTTTCCGCAGTTTTCCAAACCGGTTATATGCACCGTGTTCCGGCAGGGGTTCGGGTAGATATGGAGCGTGCCGGCATCCGTGCGTTCTACCGCCAGGGTGTCCGTAGGATTGGGATTGTCGGGAATCGTGTCGGCGGGGTCTTCGGGCAGCTCGGGGCGGTCGGGAAGGTTGGGGTCATCCGGTTCGGCTTCTCCGAGACAAATCATAATGGTGGCACTGTCGCTGTATTTTCCATCATGTTGGGCAAATATTCGGTCATCGGCTTTCGAAAAGCGGACACATCCTTCGCCTGAGCCATTGTTTATGCCGTCGTGTTGCCTGTCGTAGATGGTGAAGGTATGGCATCCTTCCGAAATGGTCAGTTCGTAAGTATGGGCTTCGACTCCTCGTGAGGGCAGATCCTTATAAGGGCCGCCATTTGCCACGGTGTCGCCTTGTTCGGATTTCAAAACCCACGAAATATCCGAACCGAAACGGTCTTGTTGAACTACAAGTGAGATATCGGGGGTTTCTGTAACACCATAATGTTTGAAGGCTTTTCCAGGAATCCTTTTTTGATAGCGGTTGACGAAACTGCTCCCGTTGATCGATACAATGGACCAATAGACCGTTTCGTTTCGGTTGGCTTTGCCGAGTTTCACTTCATTCGTTTCTATGTTAACGGAGTCTCCTGCTTGTATGGGATGATCGAACGAAAAAGTGTGTTGTGTTGTTTCTGTCACGCTGATGCATTCTAGAACCATGTTGGAAATAGGTTCGGAGGAGAGGTAATGGTTGTTGACCCGGATGGCGAACTTTACGTCTTTATCGCAAGTGTTGAGAGAAAGTTGTCGTATGTCGGAAAGGTAGGCAATGCGGGCGGGTCGGTTCACGTCTTGTATTGCGACTGGGCAAACGTTTATGATTTCTTCTTTGTTTTCGGAAACAAAGGCGATGAATTGCAGGTCGAACAAATTGAGGTTTACGTTGCCGATTTTACCAGGCAGGGTCTTTGTAAAGGTTCTTTCAATCATCTGGCCGGTTCCTTGAACATTTACTTCTTCGCCCCATTGTCCAGTAAGGAAATCGCGGAAGACATGCATGTGCCGGTATTTATTGTCGGGTGTTATCTGTGCAGGATTCATGTGGGAGCCGTTCTGGTATCCGACAATACTGTCTTGTAGAACGGCCACATGGATAAAGTTTTTTGCTGGAGGAGTGCCGGTGTAATATAATTGCACGGTTATGGAAATCTCGCGGGTTTCCCAATCAAGGACGGCTTTGGCGGCAATATTGACGTAGGCGGGCATAGCCAAGAGTTCCTCCACATATTCATCCCACGAGTCCCGGTTCAGTGCCGATGTCGTTTCAGAAGGAAAGATATGGCGGTTGAGTGAACCGGTAGGAATGCTTTTGACACCAGCCTGTTCAATCAGGTTGTTTCCGTAGGAAGTGCGCAAATCCACATCGTTTTCTGCAGGAGCTGCAAGCCCCGTTCCATGGATGTTCATCAGAAAGACATGTTGAGGATGTTTCTTGACGATTTCCGTGGCCATTTTATGCCCGTCGGGGCAGTTGCCGCAGTGTATCCCGGTATATTCTTCAAGCAGAACGTTCCTGTTCTGGCTAAGTTCGCTTACAAAGCGGGATTGGGCTTGAATATCAAGAATGCCCGCGAGGGTCATTACGGTGATGAACCAAATTCTTTTCATCATGTTTCGGTTGTGTTTATGCTTTGGAAAATGAGTAAAAAGAGAGGGGCGTTCCCATAGGGAAGCCCCTCTCTGATACAAGGGGAAAACGGTTTATCGAACCATAAACTTCCGGATAACCGTGCCTTTATCGGTAAGGATACGGGCAAAATACAAGCCCGATACCAAACCGCGTACATTGTAACGGTAATTGTTGGAACTTAGGTTGGTTGCCGAGCGGTGAATCAAAACACCGGAGGTGTTGAATAAGGCTACTTCGTTGATGTACGCATCGGGAGAAATGAAGGAAACGGTTTCCGTTGCGGGATTAGGATAAGCCGATATACGGAAATCGGCGTTTTGTTCTTCTTCGTTGCTCACGTTCGATCCGATCACGATATCGTCGATCATGAACATGGGGGCATCTGCCGATACGCAACGGATGGCCACATGGATTTCCTTGTTGTCGAATTGGCTCAAGTCGAAGGTTACGTTTTCCCATTCACCGCCTGCACGCAAGGCATCGTCGTCTTCTCCAGGGTAGATGCACTGGAAGTCTTCGGATTCAGGATTGCCCGAACCTTCGGAAACCCAAATTTCGTAGGTTTCCTTAAAGACCTTGTCGAACGATTTTACCCACATGGAGAGTTGTGTGTTTTTGGGCATCTTCAACTTCGGGGAAATCAGCCAATCGTCCTTGGGAACATATTCATCGTTGATTCCGAGAGAAACGCCAAAGCGTTGACCGGAGTGGGACCGACAATTGTTGTAGTAGTCGTAAAAGAGCATGGAAGGCTCGGTTGTTACAGGATTGAAAACGATAAAGCCCAAATCGGTTTCGCTTCCGGGAAATTCAACATAATGGAATTCTCCATCCAAAACGTGACGTAACGGCAGAACAGGGGTTTTGTCCAAGCTTACTGAAGTCCAGGTTGGGTTCAGGCCTTCGGTGGCAAAATCAAGACAAGATTCGAAATCCATTTTATAAGGATCGGCAGGAACAAACGAAACAATTTTTTTCCGCAGGGTATCGTTGTCGGGATCTTCATCGCCGGCCAACGAGGTAAAGGCGGTAATGGTAATGTTTCTGTCGGCATTCTGCGCTGCCAAATCGGTACGGAAAGTTATTTCTTTGGATTCATAGGATTTTAATGCCACGGTTTGAGGTTCCAGCAAAGTGTTGTCAACGCGAACGTAAACGGGCAACTCAACAGCATCGGTGCCGTTGTTGCGAACCTTCACGACAATGGGTTCATTGCTTGTAAATACACCGCCGTCAATCGGTTTGGAAATGGCTGAAACCATGGCATCTTTAGAAAGCAATTTGCCGTTGGAACCGAAAATGGCACGGATGGCCGGATAGCCTGCCTGTGTGTAGTAATTCCAAGTGTTCTTGTTTTTGTCGAAGAGGAAGAAGCCCCCTTCGGGAGACTCATCCATGGCCAGCTTAAACGAGGTCATGCCTAATTGTGCTACCGAAATAAAATAGTTTCCGGCTTCCAGCAAAAAGGCGGGGATGTCGTAGGTTTGTAAACTTGCAGGCAAGCCCCGGCGCACCTTGGTTTCATAGATGATGTCGCCTAACGATATTTCATCGTTTTCAACATTTACCTTTTGTATGGAAATGCCGATGTCCATATTGTCTGGCATTTCACCCCAACCGATGGCAAGCGCAGTCAGAGTATCTTTGGCGGCTACGGGATAGATCAACCCGATTTGGCCCCCGTTATAACCCTGCAGGGTTTTAGCGGCCGTAAAGTCCGAGATATGGTCAAAAGCGGCAATATCCTTGGTTACGGTAATCTCGGGTTGGGCATCTGCTTTTCCGACAACAGCGTTTCCTACAAGTACGTTTCCAGAAACCTTAATGGCTTCCCCGTCATGGAATCCGCTCACGGGAACATCTAATGACAGCGTCTGTTTGGCCTCCACATCCAATGAGAATTTTTGCCGTGTCGCTTCCGTGCCGTTAACGGATATTACAAAATCTGCATCTTGCAGTTTCTGCAGACCGCGGTTCTCAATATCTACGTCAATTTGCCAAGATGCATCCGTCCAATCTTGCGGTATGAGACGGGGCAGGCGGATGTTGAAATTGGTCAATCGGGCCGAGAATGCGGAAATTTCATCGATTTCCAGATTGCGGAACTTGAGGTTGTTGTTGTCGTTAACGCGTTCAGCAAAAATGCAGAAAGCGTAATCGCCAGGTTCTTCTATCTCAAAACTGATTTCTTTTGAGGTGAATTCGTTTTGGTTAGAGGATCCGGTAATGGTGGAGTCGGTTATGGCAACAGACCAATCCTTCCAGTCTTGCGAAGTTTTACCTACGCAGATTTTGTAAACATCTACATTGTTTATGAGAATGCCTCCACCATCGGGGAGTTCTACAAATCTGCCGCAGATGTATTCATAACTTAAGCGGTATGTGCCGGCATGTTCAACATGAAAGCAAGGAAGAAATACAGGAGTGGTGGCATTTTCCGAGGCGACCAACGCTTTGTTTTCATCTAATGTCCAATCGCTTGTCTTGGCTGTATGCATTTGTTCGGAATTTATCGTCAAGGGTAATGGGTTGCTTTCGCTCCGATAGACGATATATTCTCCTGTATTGTTGTCGGTCATGATTTCGTCTTTTGCTAGAATCCAGGCCTTGATATTCGTTTTTTCGCCTACATTCAGGGCAAGTTTCCGGGCAAAGGTGAATACGGTGCTTTCTCCGGCGGCCAATGCCGAGGTGACGGTTTCCCTTACCGTATCGGTACCTACTGCATAATAAGCTTCATAGGTCGTTACTTCGGTCGAACCTATGTTTGAAACAGCCAGGCTTACTTCCATGGATTCGGCTTCACATGAAGGTTTGTTTTCTCCCAGGATGGCGGTCAATTGCAGGTCGATAGGAATGACAAGTTCTGCATGGGCACCGCTCTTGTCGAACGTTACCAGAAAGTTGTAGGTCTTGTTTTCCTGAATCGTGATGTTGTCTACATAAAATTGGCCAGAGGGACCGTAAACACTGCGGAGTACATTTCCAGGACCCCATGCGGCATAGAACGATTGAAGGAGGAATATGTCGTAAACACCGGTTTCTACCTCGATAGAGGTTTCTTTATCCGGGTCGACGCCTGTTGCTATATTTTCGGCTGTGATCCCGGCAGGGATTGTTGCGGTAGTGGCGTCATAAAGGCGGGACAATAGATTCGGATCAAAATAGGCTTCGTCCAATTCTTCTTTGTAGGTGTCCGCCATCGTATGATTTGCATCGAGCAACAGTTGGTACTGATGACGGTCTGTGTAAGGGCAGTTTTCTCCATTCACCGTCAAGCGGATGGTGGCCTTGCCGGATCCTGGGTTTTCGGGTTCTTCAGCGGTTTCGATGATATATTCGGCATAGAAGAAATCCGACCAGCCTGTACCGATTTTGGCCGCGACCTTGATGATGGGAGTGGCTGTGGGAATTTCGCGGGAGGGAGATGTTTTTCCATTCATGCAGATGGCTTGAGGATTGCTGGATGACCAATCATCGGCTTCTGCATCAGCTTTAGTTGCGTAGGATTTGAAATAAAACATCCCGTTGCCGGCATCGTTATGTGTACCGCTAACGGTAAACGTTGTTCCGGGAGGGACTTTTGAACCGCTAACGGGATTGAAAGTTACCGTTACACTCAAAGGCTGTTTAATGGTATAGGCGGCTTCGGCAACTTCCGATTCCTTGCCGTCCAAAACAGCGATGGCCTTGATGGTGACCGCTTCGGTAATTTCGATAGGCGTTGTGTATTCCGTACTGGAAGCGGAGGGAGTGGAATTATCGGTGGTGTAGTGGATGGTGGCACCGTTTGTGGCGCACGTAATCATTACCTTGGAGTTGGGCTCCACTTCTCCGCCCGCAGGGTTGAAGGTCGGGGCGGCTACCGTAACGCCGGGATCAGGCTCCTCAGCCCCTTCGAGTTTGTACACGGCATAGGTGATGGTTTCTGGTTTATCCAAAATGGCCGCTGCTACAACAGGCATTTCGGGGTCGAACCCATAAGGGTTTCCGAAGTTATAAGATACATCATAATTTGCAAAAGCGGTAGGGGCTTGTTTTTGCGCTTCATCCAAAGTGGCGTAAGTTATGTACCAGATATCCGACAGCTCAACGCTTGCATCACTGCATACAACGGTAAATGCAGCACCTGCTTTCAGAGAACTCCCGCTTTCAGGCTGGAATGTCAGGGTTTGTGCCGTTGCCAATCCTATGGTGGCAAACAGCAGGCTTAAGGCCGTCAAGACCTGGCAAAATAACTTTTTCATAGTGAACAGTTGTTTGTGTTAATAAATTTGTGTGTTTCGGTTGTGCCCTTCAGACGGAATCTTTTTGTCAAAAGACATCATCTTAAAGGCGCCATAAAGGTATTAAAAAATTTACAGAGTAACAACGTATTTGCCTAATAACTATCGGCATTTTTTTGTCATAAGGGGTAAAAAAGGCATTGGGATATGCTGTGCGTTGTTTTGCCGGATCCGTATTTTTTTTGCGGGCGGGTTATATGCGCGCTCCGGTTTTTCCGATTTCACTTTTTTTGGTAAATTCGCCCTTGCATTCTGTTTCTCTTTATGTTGGAGGAACATGCGCGCTTAGATTGATAACTTTAAAACTTTAAAGCCATGGTGATTTCAAAAAAACTCGAAAAGGCTCTTAATGAACAGATTGCCGCCGAAATGTGGTCGGCCAACCTGTACACCTCCATGTCGTTCTTCTGTGCAAAGGAAGGTTTCGACGGTTTTAGCAGCTGGCTCAGAAAGCAGGCCGCCGAAGAGACGGAACATGCCTATATGATGGCAAACTTCCTGATTCAGCGCGGCGGCACGGCCAAGGTGAGCAAGCTCAACGACGTGCCGGGTTCGTGGAAAACCCTGCTCGATATGTTCAAGGCCGTATATGCCCACGAATGCCACGTGTCCGACCTGATCAACAAGCTGCTCGATATGGCGGTGTCCGACAAGGACAAGGCCAGCGAAGACTTTTTCTGGCAGTTCGTGCGCGAGCAGGTGGAAGAGGAAGCTACGGCCTCCGACATCGTTTCCAAGATCGAGAAATTCGGTCAGACCGCGCTTTTCCAATTGGACAACAAGTTCGGCGAACGCAAGTAAGGACACGGAATTCAAACCGGGAATGCCAAGGGGAGCAAGCCTTTCCTTGGCATTTGTAATGTAATGCAAGGGCCTTCGAGGCCCGCTAAAACACGGATAAATGGAACGTATTGAATATTTGAAACAACAGGTGCGCGAGGTGCAGGATTTTCCCAAGGAAGGCATTCTGTTCCGCGATTTGACCACGCTCTTCAAAGATCCCCGTTCTATTGAACTGGCCACCGACCTGTTGGTGCAGCGCTATGCCGGAAAGGGCATCACGAAAGTGGTGGGCATCGAGTCGAGAGGGTTCATCTTCGGCAGCATCCTGGCCTACAAGCTCAACGCGGGCTTCGTGCCGGTGCGCAAGAAGGGCAAGCTGCCCGCCGAGAAACTGTCTTACACCTATCAGCTGGAATACGGGGAAGACAGCATCGAGATCCATAAGGACGCGCTCAACCCCAAGGACAAGGTGCTGCTGCACGACGACCTGCTGGCCACCGGAGGAACCACGGTGGCGGCCCTGGAACTTATCAGGCAGCTGGGTGTTACCGACATCAAGATCTGCTACCTCCTGGAACTGGACGCCTTGAAGGGCAGGACCAAGATAGGCCCCGACTACGAGGTGTTCTCGCTGCTCAAATACTAAGGACAGAGGTTTTCAAGTCCGGAAACATTCCAGGGTACGAGTTCCGAAACGTCTTCTTTTTCCGCCATCATCTTCCGTATCTGCGTGGAAGATATATCCAGAAGCGGAAGGTTTTCCAACACGTTTATTTTTTCTCCGAAACGCTCCAGAATCGGGTAGGCATCCGGTTTCGGGGCGTTTCCTTTTGTGTCTTTCCGCGGATATACGAGAATGCGGCAGCGCTCCATTATTTCATCGACCGCCTTCCATCTGTGCAGTCCGGCCAGGTTGTCCTCTCCCATCAGGATAAGGAAGTCTGTGCCAGGATATTCGTGCTGCAGGTGGTTCAGGGTGTTTATCGTGTAGGAGGGCTTGGGCAACTGCAGTTCGGCATCGCAGAAGCGAAGCGAAGGGTGGGGGCGAAGCGCCTCTTTCAACAGCCGCGCCCGCACCTGCTCGCTCCAGAGGTTCAGGTCTTGCTTGAAGGGGTTTTGGGGCGAGAGCACGAACCACACTTCGGCCTTGTAGATTCGGGAAACGGCCTCCGCCAGCGCGATATGCCCGTTATGCACGGGGTTGAACGACCCGAAGTAGAGGATGGCGGTCGGCATGCTTTCCGTCGTGGGTTAGAGTTCTTGGGCGAGGAATGCCTCCACTAAGCGGCGGGTCTCGTCGATGGCCTGCTGCAGGTCGTCGTTCACCACGATACGGTCGAACAGGGGTGCCGATTTCATTTCCTCTTCGGCTTTGCCCACCCGTTTTTTGAGGCTTTCTTCGGTTTCGGTACCCCGTTTGCGCAGCCGGTTCTCGAGTTCCTGCAGGGAGGGCGGCGCCACGAAAACGGCCAGGGTGCGTTCGGGGAACTTGCGCTTTATGTTCAGACCGCCTTTCACGTCCACGTCGAACACCACGTGCCCGCCTGCGTTCCAGATCTTTTCTACCTCGCTCATCAATGTGCCGTAAAACTGGTTGGCATACACTTCCTCCCATTCGAGGAACTTGTCTTGGTCGCGGTAGCGCTTGAATTCCTCCACCGAAAGGAAGTGGTAGTCCTTGCCGTCTTGTTCGCCGGGGCGCATGGCGCGTGAAGTGGCCGAAACCGAGAACTTCAATTGCGGAAAATCCGACAGTAGCCGGTGTACGATCGTGGTCTTGCCCGAACCGGAGGGTGCGGAGAAGATAATGAGTTTGCCGTTGTGTTCCATGGCTCGAATATAATGAAACCCTTGCCTTACGCCCATTGGGGGGCGCAGCCGAACTTCTTCTTGATAATGTCGGAAAGGGTGATGTAGGCCAGCGATTTTTCGTTCCAGGCGTATTTCTGCTGCAGGTTGCGCACCACTTCGTTCATGGCCGGGGTGTCTTGTGCGTCTTCCAGCGACTGCAGCATGTCGCCGTATTCCTTGATGTTGCCCTTAAACAGTTCGTTGATGAAAAGGAACTTTTCGTTGATGCCGATGCAGGAACGCAGGTTGTCGGAAGAGGGCTGGTGCGCGTCGTTTACGGTTTTGTTTCCTTTGAGCCTGTCCACCAACGATTTGAGCGCGTTCTGGTCGGAGCAGATGGGCATCTGTCCGGTTTCCTTGAGCTTGGAGAAGATGTCGGAGCGCTGTTCCACCTGCTTCACCACCTTTTCGTCGGGCATGGCGGTGGAGAAAACCGCCACCTGCGACATGTCCTGTTCGCCGACATGGGCCTGCGCCATGGCGGTGAGGTTGGTTACATAGGAGGTGGGCTCGTCGTCGGGGCGGGCGATGAAGTCGGACAGGTCGGGTTCGGGAATCTGCGCCTGCGGCCTGTATTCCCCGGGTTCGGGAAAAACGGGTTCGAAGGCGGGAATGGCTTCGGCAGCCGGTTCGGGTTCAACCGCCGGCGCCGGTTCAGCGGCCATAGGTTCGGGTTCCGCTTCGGCTTCCGGTGCGGTGTTTGCGTGCGTGCTCCGGATGGGCAGCACATCGGCTTCGTAGGCAAGTTTTTCTTCGGGTTCCTGCTTTTGGCTGGCTTCGGGTTCTCCAGCCTCGAAAACGGCCAGCTTGCGTTTGAGTTCCTCCACCGAATCCTTCATCTTGCGCACCGAGCTTTCGGGGCTTTCCAATTCGGCCTTTTCTATTTCCTGCACCACTTGGAGCAGGTGTTCTATGTCGGATTTAAGGGTGTCTATGCCAACGCGGGTCACGGCGTTCGTGTCGGTAACCATATCTTCCACGTGCGCCACCACGTGGTCCAGACTGTCGATAAGCTGCAACTGCAATTCCTTGCTCTTCATGAGAAAACAAATTAGTATTCCGCATCCGCAAATTAATTGTAAATTCGCAATCGTTCCGTGCGTTCCCCTTTTTAGTTTTAAACATTAAAGAGTTAACAGAAACCATGTATTTCGACGGTTCGGATTGGGTGCATCGGCCTGCGGGCGGCATCGAGGTGATTTGCGGCTCCATGTTCTCGGGCAAGACCGAGGAACTGATACGCCGCCTGAAACGTGCCCGCTTCGCCCGTCAGAAGGTGGAGATCTTTAAGCCGGCCATCGATACGCGCTACGATGTGGTGCGGGTGGTTTCGCACGATGAGAAGGCGGTGGACTCGATGCCGGTGCAGAGCGCGGCCGAAATCCTGCTGCACCTGAGCGATGCCGAGGTGGTGGCCATCGACGAGGCTCAGTTCTTCGACGCCGATATCGTGGATGTGTGCAGCCGTCTGGCCAACCAGGGGATACGGGTTATCGTGGCGGGGCTGGACATGGACTACGAGGGCAAGCCTTTCGGCTCGATGCCGGCGCTGATGGCCATCGCCGAGTCGGTAACCAAGGTGCATGCGGTCTGCGTGCATTGCGGCAATCCCGCCCAATACTCCCACCGTTTTTCGGGCAGCAGGAATCTGGTGCAGTTGGGCGAGACAGAGTCCTATGAACCCCTCTGCCGCGCCTGCTATCTCAAGGCTACCGGAAAGGAATCTTAGAACACCCGGTTCTTGAGCCATTCGGCCATAAACCGGTCGTACACGATATAGCCCTCGGGCGTTCTATACACTAATTCGTTGTTTACGGCTTTCTTTACCAAGGTGCTTACGCTGCTGGCGGCTTTCAGGTTATGCCTTGCGATGAATTCGCCCGCCAGGATTTCCTTTACGCAGCCTTCGTCGGCAATGGCCTTGAGCAGCCGGTTGATGCCGGCCGGATAGGCGGCCAGCAGGCTTTCGTAGAAATAGGCGGATTCTGCCACGATTTCAGACAATGCCCGCCGTACCGTTTTTTCGTTGATGGCGCCCGAATAGCCGTACAGCCGGTTCAGCATGCACTGCATATACCAGGTGTGGCCTTCGAAACGTCGGTAGATAAGGTCGAAAACCTCTTGGGGAAGCGGCCGTCTGGCGGGGAAGAAACCGGCGGCGAAACTGTAATACACCTTCTGGTTTATGCGGTCGAGTGTCAGGGTCTGCGTGCTTTGATAGAAAGGCTTCTTGGCCGACATGAACATTTCGTGCATCACGTGCTGCTTGCTGCCCGAAAAGATAAAATGCACGTTGGGAATAAACTGTATGTAGGAGCGCAGCAGGGCTTCCACGCCCGCTTCGGGGTATTCGGCAATCTGCTGGAACTCGTCGATGGCGATATAGCAGGTCTTTCCGGAAGATTTCAGATACTCGAAAATCTCCTTGAGCCCCGTTTCTTCCGCACCGGCTTTCATTTCCACCGATACCTGCGGCAGGCCTGTAAGTTCGTTGAAGTTCAATACGGGGCGGAAACTCTTTATGAAATTGCCGATCTGTTTCCATATTTTTTTTGAGGCGGAATCCAGTTCCCCCAGTATGGTGGCGGCGAACAAGCGTACGAAATCGTTCAGGTTCTGGGTGGGATAGATGTCGATATAGAACGCCTTTATTTCCGGATTCTGGGCTTTGGCCTGATAGAGCGTGTGCTTGATAAGGCCGGTCTTTCCCATCCTTCGGGGCGAAATCAAGGTGATATCCCGTCCATTTTTCAGTGCATTCAGGATGCTTTTGGTTTCTTTCTGCCGGTCGCAAAAGTGCTCCGGTTTATCGTAACCTGATATTAAAAAGGGATTTAACTCGTCCATTGTGTTTCGTTTTTATTACGTAAATTACGTAACGTGGTTTACGTAACGCAAAGTACGTAATAAAATCCGGAAAATACAAGCGGGCATAAAACGAAACGGGGCGACAGAATCATTTAGCCGCCCCGTTTCGTTGCCGTCGGGCGAGAAACACTACCAGATGTGGGCGCGTTTTTCGGGAGCCAGCCACATGGGATCGCCTTCGTTGATGTCGAAAGCTTCGAGGAACGCATCCACGTGGGGCAGCGTGCCGTTTACACGCCACTTGCCGAGGGAGTGAACGTCGAGCATCGTGAGACGCTTGATTTCTTCGTCGCGGATATTGGAAGCCCAAAGGGTGGCGTACGACAGGAAGAAGCGCTGGGCGGGCGTGAATCCGTCGATATCGCCTTCGGGCTTTTCCTGCAGGGCTTTCTGCAGGGCGGCGAACGAAACGTTCAGACCGCCGTTGTCGGCGATGTTTTCGCCCAAGGTAAGCGAACCGTTGGCCATGATGCCGGGGAACACCTCGATGTTGTTGAAGTGGTCAACCAGCAGTTGGGCGCGGGCTTCGAAGTTCTTGGCGTCTTCTTCCTGCCACCAGTCGTTGAGGTTGCCTTCCTTGTCGAAGAGGCGGCCCTTGTCGTCGAAACCGTGCGAGAGTTCGTGGGCGATCACCACGCCGATACCGCCGTAGTTGATGGCGTCATCGCCGTTGGCATAGAAAAAGGGCGGTTGCAGGATGGCGGCCGGGAAGCAGATTTCGTTGGTGGTGGGGTTGTAGTAGGCGTTCACGATCTGGGGCGTCATCTGCCATTCGTCGCGGTCCACCGGCTTGCCCAGTTTGTCGAGCATGTGGCGGGTTTCGAACAGGGAGTAGCGCTTTACGTTGTCCCAGTAGCTGTCGTCCTTTATCTCGAGCGCCGAGTAATCGCGCCATTTGTCGGGATAGCCCACCTTGACCAGGATTGCGTCTAATTTTTCCTGACCCTTGGCCTTGGTTTCGTCGCTCATCCAGGTGTTGGCGGCCATGCGTTCGCCCATGGCGAAACGGATGTTGTCCACCAGTTTGGTGATACGCTGTTTGGCGGCGGCCGGGAAGTACTTCTCTACATAGAGCTTGCCCACGGCTTCGCCCAGCATGCTGTTGACCGCACTCACGCAGCGTTTCCAGCGGGGTTTCATTTCGGTCTGACCCGACATCACCTTGCCGTAGAAGTCGAAGTTGGCCTGGTTCAGTTCGTCGCTCAGGTCGCCGGCGGCCGAGTTGATGATGTTCCATTCGAAATAGGCCTTCATCGTTTCGAGGTCGGTGTTGGCGTACAGCTTGCCCATGCCTTTCATAAAGTCCATCTGACCGGCGGAGAGTTCGGTAACTTCAAAATCGGGCGAGATGTTCTTGAGATAGGCGTTCCAGTTGATTTCGGGAACGAGTTTCTGGAATTCGGCCACCGTCATCTTGTTGTAGCTGGCGTGCGGGTCGCGTAACCGAACGCGGTCGTATTGCGCCTTGGCCAGTTCCTTTTCGAGTTTGAGCACTTTCTGCGTCTTGGCGGCGGCGTCTTCCTTGGAGAAACCGCAGAGTTCGAACATACGCTGAACATGCGCCTGATACGCTTCGAAAATGGCCTTGTGTTCTTTTTCCAGGTAGTAGTCACGGTCGGGAAGACCGGTTCCGGCTTGGTAGAACTGGAACAGGTTCTGTTTGCTGTTGCCGGGGTCGGAAGCCACGTAGAACGCAAAGAAGGGATTGGCGATGCTCAGGTGCATACGGCACATCAGGTCGAAGGCTTCTTCCTTGTTGGTCAGGGCGGCCACGGCAGCCAGATCTTCCTTGATGGGTTCGATGCCCTGGGCGTTGCGTTTGGCCGAGTCCATGGCGATGTTGAACAGCGTTCCGATCTGGAAAGCCTCACCCTTGGATCCCTTTACGTTGGCGGCCAGCGTTTCGATCAGGCTCTTGATCTGTTCCTGATTGTCTTCGCCCAACTTGTCGAATGCGCCGTAACGCGAGTATTCGCCGGTAAGCGGGTGCTGTTCCATCCAGCCGCCGCAGGCGTACTGGTAGAAGTTCTGCTTGGGATTAACCGTGGTGTCTAAGTTAGACAAATCCAAAGATTGCATGTTTGCCACTTTTTGGGGTGTACACGACACTCCCCATACCAGCAGGGCGGCAAGGGGAATCAGACACAGTTTTTTCATATCGTTATGAGGTTTTGTTTCTTCAGTACTCTACCATTGGAATAAATGGCTCGCAAAGGTAGTAAAAATGCCTATAAGGAAAGCGACTTCCCTATTTGTTTTTCGGAGGCGAACCTCCAGACCGCTTCTTCCGTCTTGCCGGCATTCCTTACTTTCAGCACCGCTTCCCCGCCCTCGATATCGAGTTGTCCGTGGGCCTCGGGATAGCGGGATTTAAGGATGTTGAACAGCAGGATGGCTTTTTCGATGCCGTCGCCGCGTCTGAAGTTCCACACTTCGTCGGGTTGCGCCAGGCGGTTCCCTTCGTAGATCGACTGGCCGGGAAATCCGCCGATGGTTTCCACAAGCTGATCCACGCTAAGGTTTTCCGCATCCTGGCAGCAAACGGGGTTGCGCTCGAAGGCGGCCTTGAGGAAGGGTTGCCAGTCGGTGGAGTCCATGTCGCGCCACGCGTAGAGGCTCAATATGGCCAGGCGGTGTCCTTCTCCGGCCTTCCGGTGCAGGTAACCGCAAATCTGTTCGCGGTCTTGGTCGGGTGTTACGTTCAGTTCGGGATAGCTCGTGAACTCTTTTTGGGCGGCGTCCGGCAAACGGGGAGTAATCTTGAGGAACGCGCCCAGTTCCTGAATCATCTTTTGTTTGTCCACGCAGCACTGCCCTTGCATCATCTGAGAGAAGAAACCGGTAAGGCTTTCGAAGCTTTGGTTGGGATGGGCGTTGAGGTAGTCTTCGATCTCGTTGATCAGGATGCGGTCTTTGATCGGCGAGAGCGAGAAACATTGGCTGTCCATCTCTTCGATCAGGGCGGCGCGGCTTTCGTTGTCGAAGCGGTTCTTGCTCGAACGCTGGGTGTTGAAGATGCAGTTGAGCGAAATGTAACATTCGCGCCCGTTGCGGATATGGCGGTATTGGAAACAACTCCAATAGCATTCGCGGCTGTAGAGGAAGTTGGCGAAATACTCGAAATTGATTTCGGCCTCCAGATAATGGCAGAAGCTTTTCTTGAAATGATCGAACCTTTCGGGCTTCATGTCCGCTTCCTTATAGAATGTGTGCACCACACCGCTGATGTGCGACACGATCGTTATGCGCTCGTTCGCCATGCTCCGCCTGGCCTTGGCCGAGAGTTCGGTGCCGTTGTACCACATCTTCTTGGTGACGATGCGGCGGTTGTTGGTGATGAACCCGTCTTTTTCGGCGATGAAGTTCTGGGAATGCAAAGGGGTGGCGATCATAAAGATGTTGTCGAGCGGAACGCGCCCCACCACGAACAGCGCGGCTACATAGAGCGCCGACAGCGACACGCATTCGCCCGCTCCCGTGGCATAGCCCTCCTTGAAGCGGAAGGCGTCCATGGCTTCCACTGTTTCGGTTTTCCAATAAGGAACGATGTCGGCATTGTATTTGTCCAGGCCGAAATGCCGGCGGATATCCACGTCATAATAGTATTTGTCGCCCTCGTAGCCGAACAAGGCGTTCGACTGCGCCAGCGCCGCCGGGTCGATAAAGGCGCTGAAGCGTTTCAGTTCCTTTTCCTTGGTGGTGAGCCCCCATGTTTCCAGGTCGAGATTGAAGACATAGTGGTCCATTACATATTGCTTGATGCGGTTTATCTTGTAGCTGAGCGATTTCTTCTCGATTCCCTCGAACCATTTCTCCTTGCGCCATTTCCACAGCACGGGCGACATGATGTTGGCCAGCACCAGCGCGTACATCAGTTCGGGAAAGATAAAGATTTCCATGTCGGAAAGGCTGGACGCGCTCGAGTACAGCTCCAGCTCCTTTTCATTCTTGGGTGAAAAGCGATTTTGCATGGCTAAACGTAAAATGTAAGTTGCGATGTTGTCTGCGCCGAATTCTCTACGTCCAGACAGGCGGGAATGCCCATGTAGAGGGCGCGGTTAAAAGGCACGTGTCCGGCCGGGAAACCGTAGCAGACAGGGTAACCGTAGGGTGCGGCGTAACTGCTGATGATTTCCCATACGTCGCGGGTATAGGGGTGTGCGCCTTTCTTTATCTGCGTGAACGTGCCCACGATAAGCCCGGAAATGCGCCCGAACCAGCCGCCGCGCTCCAGGTTCATCATCATGCGGTCGATATGGTAGTCGAACTCATCGAGGTCTTCGATAAAGAGGATCTTGCCCGTGGGGTCGATGTCGGTGGGGGTGCCGCGCAGGCTGTATAATATGGAGAGGTTGCCGCCGATAATCGGGGCGGTGACGCTGCCGGGGCGGTTCAGGAACTGGTTGCGGAACCTGTGCACGAGGCTTTCGCCGAAAAGGGCTTTCCTGAGCGAGCCCACGGAGGCTTCGTAATCGGGACTCTCGACAGAAGGGTAGGTCTGCGGCATGCACGAATGTAGGGAGGCCACGCCCAAGTTCTGCTGCAAATGTGAGAGCAGCACGGTAATGTCGCTGAAGCCCACGATCCATTTTGGATGCTGCATAAAGGCGGTAAAGTCGAGGCGGTCGATAAGGCGTACCGAGCCGTAGCCGCCGCGGGTGCAGATTACGGCGCGGATTTCGGGATTGTCCAAGGCGGCCTGCAGGTCTTCCAGACGTTCGGCATCGGAGCCCGCGAACGGTCCGAAGTTCTTCAGCACATTGGCGCCAACCTCTACCTGCAGCCCCCAGGAAGTGAGCACGTTCAGCCCACGCTCCAGACAGGCCGGCTCGATGCAGCCGGCAGGCGACACCAAAGCCACTTTCTGACCCTTTTCCAAAAACGGAGGAATTTGAATATCGGAAAGCATGGGGTAAAGTTAAAGAAAAATCCGGAGGGAACGTATTTGCTGTTTTGGGAAAAAGTAGTATCTTTGCACCCCTGTTGCCCAGGTGGCGGAATTGGTAGACGCGCTACTTTGAGGGGGTAGTGTCGGTTTCGACGTGCAAGTTCGAGTCTTGTTCTGGGCACCCAACATCAAGTTAAGGATCGGTAAGTTCGGTTCTTAATGCCCAAATGGCGGAATTGGTAGACGCGCTAGTTTCAGGGACTAGTTCCAGCAATGGAGTGCAAGTTCGAGTCTTGTTTTGGGCACTAAAAAAGGCGGTCAGTTCATAGAGCTGACCGCCTTTTGCTTTATGTCGTTGACCGCCTTTCGGGACTGAGGCTACAGCATGCGCCGCACCAGGCGCAGGTGGTGGGAGTAGGTGCCGAGATCCTGGCGGTAGATGCCTTCGTGATCCACAGGGTCTATGCGCACGCAGCCGCTGGAATGCAGCACGTGGCCGTTTCCGTTGTAGATGCCCACGTGCACGATCTGTTCGTTCTCGTTGTCGAAAAACAGCAGGTCGCCCGCCTGGGCTTCGGCCAGCAGGTTGATGAGTGTTCCTTGCGTGGCCTGTTGGGAAGCGTCGCGCAACAGGTTTATACCGCAGGTTCTGTAGATAAGCTGGGTGAAACCCGAACAATCGATACCTGCCGACGATTTGCCGCCCCAGAGGTAGGGCGTGTTTATCAGCATCGAGGCCCGTTCCAGAATGGCCTTTTTCTTCTGTTCGGCATCGGAGGGAACTTCCAGCACCGGACTTTTGTAGGTGTAATCCAGATTGCCGAGTCTGAACGATCCCTGATTGAACAAAGGCAGTTTGCAGCCCATGCCGATACGGAATACGGCGTGGTCGGTGTCGCGTTCCACCTCCGAAACGAATCCGGCGCTGAAGACATGGCTTTTGTCTGCCTTGTAGGTTTCGAAATCTTCCTGTTCCAAAGGAATGAACTGCTTTTCGTCCAGCCAACCCTCGTAACCGTCAAAAACCGATTCCACCTTGTGCCAGTTCTGGTACTTGTCCTTGATTTCCACGACGTCGCCGAAAAGCACCTGCGAAATCATTTCGGAAGAATGGGAAATGGTATCGCGTAAGGGAGCCTGTGCCAAGTGGCAGATTCCGTATTTGCTCATAATGATACCTATTTATCAAAAAGGGACTGTCCAATTTAAAATATCAGACAATCCCTAAAGAACTATTTCGGATAAAATTGATTTAAATGCTTAGATGCAAGGCACTGCTTGAAACAGCAGGTGAGCATTTAAATCGATTTTTAATTCAGGTTGAAGATTACGGGGATGGAGTAGAGCACACGCACCGGACGTCCGCGCTGCTTGCCGGGATTCCACTTGGGCATCGCCTTCACCACGCGCACCGCTTCTTCGTCGCAACCGCCGCCGATACCGCGCATCACCTTTACATCGGTAATGCTGCCGTCTTTCTCAACCACGAAGTTGATATAGACACGACCCTGGATACCGCTTTCCAAGGCGGCAATCGGGTAACGGATATTCTTGCTCAGATATTCGTAGAGTGCCTGTGTGCCACCCGCCGGACCGGGCATCTCTTCCACAATCTGGAAAATCTCTTCTTCGGCCACTTCGTCTTCTTCCACTACCGGAGGAGCCACATAGTCTTCCACCACGGTGTTTTCGTTCGACTCGGCGTTGATTTCCACTTCGTTTTCAATTTCCACATCGTCTTCCACGATTTCGATTTCCTGGGAAATCTGGGCGGGAGGAGGCGGAGGGGGAGGAGGAAGGTTCTGTTCGGTTTGGATAATAACGTCTTCTTCCATATCGACCGCTGTTCTGGCCGCAACCTGGATTTGCTCCTGGTCGTAAGACTTCCACTCGAACGCCACCAAGGTGATGACGAGTGCCAGAACCAAACCGAAGGTGCCGAACATCCCCTTTTGGCTTTCGAGATCCGCTTTGGGAGATTTTTTGAGTTCCATACTACATGGTTGTTAAGGGTCGCAAATATAGTAAATTTTCTCCGGTTGGCAACGTTCCGCCGTCCATTTGTCCGGAATCCCCTGTCATTCACCGAAAACCACGGCCAGCACCACGTCGCCCACGGTCTTGAGCGTGGGCGGACAGATGTTCCCGATATTGTCCTGGCGGGTGTGCCAGTGCGGAAAGAAACCGCTGCCGGTCTTGTTGTCGTAATGGATAATGTCGATGGTGGGGATATTGGCGATGTTGTTCACGAACAGATGGTCGTCGATCAAGGCCCCCGAGGAACGGTTCACGAAAATGTTGCCGTAGCCCATCAGCGCCGCCTTTTCCCAGACCTTGCGCATGATGTCGGGCGCGTAATACATAGAGGTGGCCTCCATCACGAAACAGGGATTTTCCGTGCCCACCATATCCAGCAGTATGCCGAACATGGGGCGGGTTCCTTCGAGGTTTTCGCTCCAATGCTGCGATCCGAGGCACCATGTGTATTCATCGCCCTGCGTATGAGGCAGGTTGCCCGGTTTGCCCGAGTCCTCCAGGTCGAACAGCACGATGTCCACGCCCACGGCCGGACGCTGTTGCTGCAACAGCCGGGCCACCTCCAACAATACCGCCGTGCCGCTGGCGCCGTCGTTCGCCCCGTCGATGGGCGTTCCGGCCGCCTTGGGGTCGGGGTCGTGGTCGGCGTAGGGGCGCGAGTCCCAGTGGGCGCAGAGCAGCACCCGCCGCGTTTTTTCGGGTTCAAACGAAGCGATGATGTTGTATCCCTTAAGGCGCACCTTGTCCCAGCGTGGACGTTCGAATTCCTGCACGCTCACCGTGGCTCCGAAACTTTCCAGTTTGGAACGCAGGTATCCGGCGCAGGCTTTCTGTGCCTTGGAATTGGGAACGCGCGGGCCGAAATCCGTCTGTGCCTTTACGAAGGCCAGCAGCGAGTCGGGTTCGCAAACGGGAATGCTTACGGCCTGTGTGGGCGCGCTTTTTTGCGGCACGGGGGCTTTCCTGCCCTGGCATGCCCACAACAGGCAGCCCGCCAGCGCTAAGGGTAAAAGACGCAAGATGCAGAATCTTGATCGCATGGCCGGTTTCAATTAGAATTGCGCCAAAAAGCGGCGGTCGTTTTCGGAGAAAAGCCGCAGGTCGTTGACGCGGTACAGCAGGTTGGCGATACGTTCCACCCCCATGCCGAACGCGAAACCGCTGTAGGTGTCGGGGTCGATGCCGCAGTTTTCCAACACGTTGGGGTCCACCATGCCGCAGCCCAGGATTTCCACCCAGCCCGTACCCTTGCACAGCTGGCAGCCCTTGCCGCCGCAGATCGAGCAGGCGATATCCATTTCGGCCGAAGGCTCTGTAAAGGGGAAGTAAGACGGGCGGAGCCGGATCTCGGTCTTGGAACCGAACATTTCCTTGGCGAAATACAGCAGGACCTCGCGCAAGTCGGCGTAAGACACGCCCTTGTCCACGTACAGGCCTTCCACCTGATGGAAAAAGCAGTGGGCGCGCGCCGAAACCGCCTCGTTGCGGTACACCCGGCCGGGGCAGAGCGTGCGGATGGGCAGCGGCTTGCTCTGCATCGTGCGTATCTGCACCGAAGAAGTGTGGGTGCGCAAGGCTACGTCGTTTGTGCCGTTCTTTTCCACAAAAAAGGTGTCCTGCATATCGCGGGCGGGGTGTTCGGGCGGAAAGTTGAGCGCGGTGAACAGATGCCAGTCGTCTTCTATCTCCGGGCCGTCCGACACGTCGAAGCCTATCTTGCCGAAAATGCGGTAGATTTCCTCGCGGATCAGCGAAAGGGGATGGCGGTGCCCCACCAGGTCGTCCACGGGGCGGCTCATGTCGAAGTCTTCCTGATTTTCGGAGGATCTGCCGGCTGAACCGAAGTCGTTCTTGGCCTGCTGTATCTTTTCCTGTACGGCGGTCTTCAGTTCGTTCAGCGCCTGGCCGATGTTCTTTTTCAGTTCGGGCTGAATCTTCTTGAACTCTTCGAAAAGTTCGTTCATTTCGCCCTTCTTGCCCAGAATGCGGATGCGGTATTTCTCGGATTCCTCCGCCGAAGCCAGCTTGATCTTGCGGGCTTCTTCCAGCAGATTGTCTATGCGTTCCTTGAGGCTCATCGGTTTGTTATTTCAAGGTAATGGTCATCGGAATGTCTTCGAGCGGCCGGTCGCGGGGGTCGGTGGCCTGGCCGGCGATGCGGTCTATGATTTCAAGGCCTTCCACCACTTCGCCGAACACGGTGTATTCGCCGTCTAAGAAGGGCGTTCCGCCCACGGTGGTGTAGATGGCTTCGTTTTCGGGGCTTATCTTGATGCCGCGTTCACGCAGCATGTTTATTTCCTGCGGGGTATATACGCGACCCTGCACTAAGTAGAACTGCGAGGCCGAGGATTCCTTGGCGGGGTTCACGTTGTCGCCCAGACGGGCCGCCGAAAGCGCGCCTTTCTTGTGGATTTTGCCGGAAACGAATTCGGCCGGAATCGTGTAGCCCAGGTCGCCCGAGCCCAGCATTTGTCCCGGTTGGGCGTTCTTCGACTGCGGGTCGCCGCCCTGCACCATAAAGTTCTTGATGACGCGGTGAAAGAGCGTTCCGTCGAAAATCTGCGCCTTTACCAGTTTTATGAAGTTGTCGCGGTGTTGGGGCGTTTCGTTATACAGCTTGATGGTCATATCGCCGAAAGGCGTGTGGATAACGGCCATCTGTTCAGTCTGTGCGGATTGGGCAGGATAGGCGGAGGTGTTGTCTTGCGCTTGCATGAAAGTAAGGTTTAGGGTGGCGGCAACCGCTACGAGGATTGCCCGTTTAATGCATTTCATAATCTTTAAATATTTGCACGCGGCAAAATGCCGTTTTAACCTGCGAAGATACGGCAAATGGCGCGTAACTACAAGGGCGTGGCCACGGCGGCCACCGATACGCGGCTGCCGGGAATCCTCAGTAGCCGGCGCACGCAGCTTTCGATGGTGGCTCCGGTGGTGATCACGTCATCGACCAATAGAAAATGTCTGCCTTGCAGCGCGGGGTCGTGCTCGGCCGCTTCGTTCAGCACGAAGGTGGTCTTTACGTTCTCCCAGCGCGCGAGGCGGTTTTTCTTGGTCTGGCTCTGTGTTTCTTCCCGTTTCAGCAAGATGTCTTCCCTTATGAAGGCTTGGGGAAACGATTCCCTGATGCCTTGGGCTATGCAGAGGCTTTGGTTGTAGCCCCTCTTCTTTAGTTTCTTCCTGTGCAGGGGAACGGGAACGATGAGGTCGGGCGGCGTAAAGAGGCTTGCGCAGGCGAGCCTTTCTCCGGCGATCCGCCCTAAGAAACGGCCTATGTCGGGTCGCCCCTTGTACTTGAGTTCGTGCAGCAGTTGCTGTACGATGCCGTCTTTTGTAAAGTTGAATACGGCCGTGGCGTAAAGCACCGGCACCCGTCCGGCGATATTGATGAACACGGGGTTGTCCGCCTCGTTTTCGAGCCGCAGGAAGGGCAGCTGGCTCATGCAGTCGGCGCAGAGCAGGCTCTCTTCGGCCATCAGTTCATGCCCGCAGCCTATGCAGCGGGCGGGGTAGAAGAAGTTGAGCAGGCTTTTGAAAGCCGACGTGAACAGGTGCAGGCGTGTTTGCATGTTGGCAAAATTACGCTAACTTTGTTCTCTTGCGTGTTAAAAAAAACTTAAAAACGCGTGTTCACCTAAAAAAAAGATAAAACGATGGCATCTCCTCGAAAAACGAACAGAATCCTTTGGATTATCATCATCCTGTTGTTGGCCGCCCTGGTGTATATGTTTGTACGCAGCCAGAAGGCGGTGAGCGAACGCAATGAAAGTTTTACCCGAGGCGTTGAGCTGAAAGGGGAACTGGACAAGGTGATGGACGAATACACCACCATCAAGATGGAAAACCAGGACCTGTCTGCCCAGATGTCCGAAAAAGACAGCATTATTCTGGCCAACCGCGCTGAAATCGAGAAACTTATCGCGACCCAGGCCGACTACAACAAGATTCGCCGCAAACTCGACCTCCTGCGCAAGATAACGCAGGATTATGTGGCCAGAATCGACTCGCTGGTGGTCGTGAACCAGACCCTTACCGAAGAAAACACCCAGCTTGCCGAGACCGTTACCCAGTTCAAGGCGCAGAACAACAAACTGGAAGCCGACAAATCCCGCCTGCAGGAAAAGGTAACGATGGCTTCGGCGCTCAAGGCATACGACTTGCAGGCCTTTACGGTGCGCGTGCTGCCCAACGGCAAGGAAAAGGGCACCGACCGCGCCGCCCGCGTAACCCGCATCAACCTGCAGTTTACCGTTGGCGAGAACAAGGTGGTGGAACCGGGGCTCAAAACGATCTACGCCCGCATTTCCCGCCCCGACGGACAGGTGATGTCGCTGGGCACGGAAGACAACTACTCGTTCGAACTGAACGGACAGACGCTGCAATACACGCTTAAGCAGGAAATCGACTACCGCAACGAGGCCCAGGACGTAAAGATGTTCTGGGACCGCAAGAATGTAAGCACCCCGGCCATGGCGGGCACCTACGAAGTGATGCTCTATGCCGAAGGCGCCGAGATTGGCCGCGCCTCGTTCATGATTCGCGAATAAGGTAAAGTCATGTTTTGCGGGGTAGATATCGGCGGTACCAACGCCAAGGTGGGGCTGGTGGACGATACCGGCCGGCTGGTGGATCACGACAACATCAAGACGGGGCTGTACAAGACTCCCGCCGATCTGGTGCTTACCCTGGCCTACACCATCTTGCGCCTGCAGAAGGTAAACAAGGTAAAGGTGGAGGCCATCGGGGTATGCTGCCCCAATGCCTGTGCCTTGGACGGCACGGTAAACGGCTCGGCCAACCTTAAATTTCAGGAAAAGTTCTCGCTTACCGAACTCTTCGGCACCTATTTCCCGAACCTGCCCATCGCGGTGGACAACGATGCCAATGCCGCCACCTTGGGCGAGATGTTCTACGGGAAGGCGCGTAACTTAAAAGATTTTCTGTTCGTTACACTCGGTACGGGCGTGGGCGGAGGCGTGGTGTCCAACGGACAGTTGGTGTATGGCCTGAATGCGATGGCGGGCGAGATCGGGCATATCGTGGTGGAGCCCGGCGGCAGGGCCTGCGGCTGTGGCCGCAAGGGTTGCCTGGAACGCTACGTGGCGGCTCCGGGCGCGGTGGAAACCTATCTCGGAATCTGCGCGGAACAGAAGATTTCTCCCAAAACCGACAACTACCGGGGCTTGGCCGACCTGGCTTTGGCCGGCGATGCACAGGCGCTCCGAACCTATCGGAGCATGGGGCGTTATCTGGGAACATTCCTGGCCAATCTGGCCTGCGTGACCGCCCCCACCCATATCTTCCTGTTCGGCGGCGTGGCGCGGGTGGGAGACATCTTGCTCGAACCTGTGCGCGAGGCCTTTAACGAAAACCTGCTGTTCTGCTATAAAGACGGTATAAAGATCGAGATGTCGGGTCTGATGGATTCCAAGGCGGACGCCGCCATCTTAGGGGCTGCGGCTCTCGCCAAGGCACGTCGATAATAAAATTTTATTTTCCTGACAATCATTTTGTTGTTTCCTGTTTTCTGAGGCGGGCTTCGATAAAATCGCCCTTTCTGGATTCTATAAGAAAACCTTCGCCAAGGCAGGGCGCACCTTTCGGGCTTGCCTGTACGATGCCGGGGCAGGGTTTGTTCAAAAATCGATGCTTTATGAAAACGGGAAACGGATTGCGCTTCGGCGAAGGTTTCGATACCTGCCGGGTGGTGATGAAACATGGCGGGAAACAGGATGCCGCGCCTTTCGGGGCAAACAAGAGGAACGACTACCGTATCGGCATGGCGGGCGAGGTGCTGGCGGCGGCCTACCTTAAGAACAAGGGCTACGAACTGCTTACGTCCAATTACCGCTTCGCCCACCGCGAGATAGACCTTATATTGAAGAAAGACGGCGAACTGGTGTTCGTGGAGGTGAAGACCCGCGCGCCCAACAGTCTTGTTACGGCGCCCGGCTCGGTGGACATGCGCAAGCAGATGTTCCTCTATTCGGTGGCATCCAAATACATACACGAGAACCGTTGCCGGGAGAACGTGCGTTTCGATATTGTTTGGATTGAGCGCAGGGGCAGTGCCTGCCGCGTGGTGGAGCATATCAGGAACGCTTTTTCACCTTTCGGCGGCTGAGGGTCGAGCCGTCTTTCGGGCTGGGCGTTTTTTTAGGGGAAAGGTATTCTCCATATCTGAAATTTTACCTATCATTGCGTGCCCGAAAGTCGGGTAAGAAGTTTATTGAAAAAACCTTAAAAACATACAGTCATGGTTAAGACGAAAAAATGGATCTGCACCGTTTGCGGATTTGTTTACGAAGGCGCGAACCCTCCCGCCAACTGCCCTCAGTGCAAGGCTCCCGCCGAAAAATTCAAGGAACTGGTGGAAGAAGAAGGCGTGCTCGCTTTCGTTACCGAACATCAGATCGGCATCGCCAAGGATTGCGACGACGAAATGAAGAAAGACCTCAATAACCATTTTATGGGCGAAGCCACCGAAGTGGGCATGTACCTGGCCATGAGCCGTCAGGCCGACCGCGAAGGCTATCCCGAAGTAGCCGAGGCCTTTAAGCGCTACGCGTTCGAAGAAGCCGAACACTGCGCCAAGTTCGCCGAACTCTTGGGCGAGATGGTTTGGGACACCAAGACCAACCTCGAAAAGAGAATGTATGCCGAAGCCGGCGCCAACGCCGACAAGATGCGCATCGCCAAACGCGCCAAGGAACTGAACCTGGATGCCATCCACGACACGGTTCACGAAATGGCCAAAGACGAAGCGCGGCATGGCCAGGGCTTTGCCGGGCTTTACAAGCGGTATTTCAAGAAGTAGCGGCGCTTCTGCACAGAAACCGTGCAGAAATGAAAAAGCCTGTCCGGGAGGACGGGCTTTTTTTGTAGTGGGACGATGAGGATAATGCTTTTAATAGTTGATATCCATATGATTTGTAGGTAATGTTTTGTTGATGCTTGTTTGTTTCGATTTTGTATTTTATTTTTACAAAACATTTTCCTCTGATGCATCGGTTTAGTGTTCCGGGAATATGAAGAGTTTCTTGTATTTGCCTTACACAGACCGGAAGAACGAGAGGAAAAGGGGTGATCAGGAAGGAGTATTAACCAATATTTAAATAAACAAGAATGAAAAACACTTATCTATTCAGGAAAGTCTTGATTTTCCTGATGGTCGCCTTGGGTGTTTGCACGCTTAAGGCACAGACAAACAGGGTCTTCTACGAAGACTTTGAGGGCAACGCGTTTCCGCCTGAGGATTGGCAGGTAATCGAAGACCATGGAGACTCCATATATTTCCACTGGCAGATTTTCTCCTACGATGATGATTATCCCACACTTGGCGGCGGGTTGCGCACTCCCTACATCGACACGAAAACCATTCAGACGGACAACGACTATCCGGAAAAACCGAAAACCGAATGGTTGATTACGCCCGACATCGATCTTCCGGCGGAGGATTCCTGCAAGCTTTCTTTCCTTTGGCAGGCACACAAGGAGGCCTACGAAAAGGAGAGTTACAACACATGGGTGTTGGTAAGCTCCAACAAGGGCATCACCTGGGATACGCTGTGGCATCTTCTGGATCCCCGCATCATGACCAACAGCGGAACGCCCTGGCCTTGGGAAAGTTTCGGCGAACGGCGGGCCGACCTCGACCTGACCAAATACAAGGGAAAGAGCATAAGGATTGCGTGGCTGTACAGGAACTTCCGGAAAGGGGAGGGCAACCTTTTCAAGGTGGACAACGTCTCGGTCGAGAAGTGGTCTCCGCTTACGGGACCCGTTGCCCGGCTGACGCCCGCCACCTATACTTTCCCCGAATCATACCTGAACCTTTCGGTTTCTTCCGGACCCGAGTTCAGGCTGACCAACGCGGGAATCGACACGCTCAGGATAAATTCGGTCAAAGGGCTTGACGGCACCGATTTCCGCATTCCCGGCGATTTCTCGGAGGTGCGTCTGCTCCGTGACGAAGCGGTCGCTTTCAGCGTGGTTTACACACCTACGAAAGACGGAGGCCGCCGAGCCACCGCGACTTTCGAGACCAACGGAGGGAGCGTCTCGGTGGAATTGGACGGAATCAAGACCATTCCCCCTTCAGGTTATACGGTAGAAAGTTTCGAGGGCGATTTCTTCCCGCCGGCGGGCTGGACGGGACAAGGCTGGAAACGTCTGCCGGAAATGGCGGCTTCGGGCGCGGCCTGCGCTGTTCCAACCATGCTGTCCGACAACATGGTGCTGCAGTCTCCCCGTCTGGATCTGTCGAAAGGATCTACGGAGCATTACATCGTTTTCGATTGGGCAGACCTCATGGCCACGGAGCAGACCGGCAACGATAACGCGGATGTGGTCGAGTTTTCGGAGGACGGCGGCAAGACCTGGAAGACCGTTTTCACGACCACCCCTTCCGATGAATCGTCCTGGCAGCGTAATAAAATCATGCTCGGCTCCCGTTCCGACAACGCGTATGTGCGTTTCGTTGTAAAGACGGAGGGACTGACCAGCGACAGCGAGGTTTCCTCCTGGCGTCTCGACAACGTGGTGCTTCCTCCCCTGTACGGTTCCGATGCCGTTCCCGGCGCCGCGACCAATCCCAGCCCCGCCGACAAGGCGGAAGGCATATACGTGAACAACCTCGTTCTCTCCTGGGATCCTGTGTTGCACGCCACTTCCTACAAGATAAGGGTAGGTACGGCCTCCGACAAACTTACCGATGTGTTGGATACCGAATTGACCGAATGCACCAAAACCATTTCCGGTCTTGACTACGGAAAAACCTATTACTGGCAGGTGATTCCCGTGAACGCGGCCGGGCAGGCCGCCCCGATCCCCACCTGGACCTTCTCCACCATGGCCGATCCTTCCGTCCAAGGATTCCCCTACAGTGAAGGTTTCGAAGGGGAAGCCTTCCCGCCGCAGGGCTGGAGGACAAGCGGCAACAAGTGGACGCAGGGAAGTATCAGTCCCTACGAAGGTGACCATTCGGCGGTCTCTTCTTCCAGCAATGGGCTGTCCATCCTTTCCATGCCTCCGGTGCGGATTCCCTCCGAACCGGCCATGCAGGTATCGTTCGTGTGGGGCAACGCCTATCCGGTGAACCTCAGCGTGCCCGACGGCCCGATGAAAGGAGGCGCGGATGCCAAGCGCCACGGTGCGGACACCGTCTATTTTGAAATATCCACCGACGAAAACGAATGGAAGGTCGTCTCGTTCGTGAGCGACGAACCCGATGAAGAAGGCAGGTATTACTGGCATCGCTGCAAGTATGCCCTGACCGATTACGCCGGGAAGACGGTGTACATGCGCTGGCGGTATTCCTGCGTGAATTATTCCCGATCGAAAGGATCGGCCTTGGACAACGTGTTCATCGGCGAGTACTCCTCCAACGGACAGGTCATCTTCAGTCAGGGCGGATTCGATGCCGGCGTGGTGAATTACCGGCAGACGGTATCGTCCCGGAACCTGTATTTCCTCAACGACGGCGCGGTGGACCTCAAGGTGAAGTCTGTCTCCTTCGCCAGCGGAAATTTCACGACCGACATTGCCCCGGGCGATGAGGTCAAGATCGACAGGACCAAGCCATACAGCATATTCTTCACCGCCACGGATGCCGGCGTGTTCACCGACACCATGCGCATCGAGTTCGAGAACGGGCTGGTTGCCAGACAGCCGGCCGGAGGACACGCGCTGGATTCCAACAACCGCTGCTTTACCTTCGAGCAGGACGAGGCCTTCGCCACCAACACCATCAGGAACTTTACCACCGTGGACGTGGACGGCAGGGCCACCTGCGAGCCGGGATGGATTGAATATCCCGGCAGAGGGTCTTCCTTCGCGTGGATGGTGATGAACGTGGAAAAGGCAGGATGGCGCAGCGTAAGTCCCGTTTCGGGAATCCAGTGCCTGTATGCCGCATGTCCGTCATCCAGCAGCGACAACTCGGCCGTGTCCGACGACTGGCTGATTTCCGACCCGATGACGGCCACCGCCCAGTCCAAGTTCCGTTTCTACGCCAAGTCCTACGGCGATGAGAAAGAATACGAACTTCACAGGCTCACCGTCCTTGTGAGCGAAACCGACAACAGCACCGGCAGCTTCACCCCGCTCAAGGGATTCACCGACGTGAAGATTCCCTACTCGCCCACCGGCGGGTTCACCGAGTTCAGTGTGGATCTTTCCGATTACGCCGGCAAGAAGATTTACGTGGCCGTCCGCCATACGGCGAATCAGGACGGTTTCGCGCTGTTCATGGACGACCTGTGGTTCGAGAACTTCGGTTTCGGAGCCCCGGCCGAAAACCAGGCTCCCCGCTTCCTCACCACGCCGCCCTCCGAAGCCACCGAGGGTCAGGAATTCTCTTATACGTTCCGTGCCATCGACCCCGACGGGGATAAGATTACCTTTACCACCAAGGGTCTGCCCGGTTGGTTGACGCTGGAACTCAACGGAACCGACGGCGGAACCGTTCGCGGCGTGCCCACCCAGACCGGCGAGGTGATGTTCGTGATTACGGCCAGCGACAACGTCCTTTCCAACAGTCAGGAAGTTATCTTTAACGTAAAACCGGGCGTGGGCAACGAAGAAGCCGCACAGAGCAAGGTGGCGCTTTATCCCAATCCCGTAAAGGACGTTCTGAACATCGATGTGGATGCCGACAGCTATCAGGTGATTCTGGTGGGCACAGACGGACGTATCGCCGCCAAGGGCATGAACCTGAAGAGCGTCGACATGCGTTCGATGAACGCGGGTCTCTACATCATGCAGGTTCGCACCTCGACCCAGGTGATGAATTTCCGCGTGGTGAAATACTAACCGTTCACCGACATTTTAAATCAGAAGGAAGGAGGGGTTACGCAAGCAGCCCCTCCTTTGCTTTATTCATTCAACCCTTTACTTAAACACAATCAACATGAAACGATTATATAAGATCCTCGGGCTTTTGTGTCTCGTGCTCTTGCCGATTATCGGTAAGGCGCAGGAAACAATGACCGTGGGTGGCGCCTGGGTCAATGAACCGGGTACGCTGCAGGCCTGTCCGATAGGTTTCTTCTATAGGAACAGTATTTCTCAGGTTATTTATACGAGAGAGGAACTGTCGGAATTGAGCGGCAATATGATAACGGCTTTAACCTATACCCTGAGTGAGAAAGCAACGAAAAATTTCTCGGTAGTGGATATTTATATCGGGGAAATTGAGTCGGAGGCCTTTACTGAACAAAAGTTCATCTCTACGACGGGAATGGAAAAGGTCGCTACGATTAATCTGGGAACCTTCGACAGCAAAACGCTTCAGTTGCCGTTAGACAATCCATATATGTACGATGGAGGTTCCAATCTGATAGTAAGCATTATCAGAAAGAATGACCCGATTTATGAAAACCGGATTTTTGAGAGTTTTGACAATGGAACCAGCGGAGATGAGGTAAAGAATCAGTGTATATATGCCAATACGGATCATTCGGAATTGGAAGCGGAGGACATCAGCGACATCGATTTCCATAGAATTTCCGACAGCAAGAAGGGTTATGGAAAGATACGCCCCATCACCACCTTTACCTACGAAATCCGTTCCGAAGAGGCGGTGCTCAAGCTTTCGCACAGGGAACTGGCTTTCGGCTGGCAGCGTGCCGGCCAAACGGGGGCGCAGATGGCTTTCAAGGTGGTCAATCCGGGTGCCAAGACCCTTACCATCGGCAGCGTGACGATACCGGAGGGTCTGGGTACGATTACGCCCGATCCAGCAGGGGTTACCGTCGCCACGGATGGCGAAAAGGAATTTACGTTTACCCTTTCAGGAACACAGGGAACCTACAGCGGCGACGTGGTCTTTAACGCTCCCGGCGCCGACCCTGCCGCCAATACGGCCACAATGCATGTTTCCGGCATGGTTTATCCGCAGACGGCGCTTCTGGAAAGCTTTGAAGGAAGCGGAATCCTGCCGCCCTTGTTCAGGAACCGTACCGGCGGCTGTTCCGTAAGGGAGAACGGGGGGCCGGATGTGGCGCACTATGGGGAAAGGTGTGTTGGATTTGGAAGTTCGGCCGACACGCTGGTTTTTCCGAAGATGAGAGGTACGGTGTATATGCACCTGAAAGCGGACATCGGTGAACCGGCCGTTTCCATCCTGCAATCTTCCGACCTGCGGACATGGAGCGAGGTGGAATGGGATAAACCTACCCTGACCACCACCTACCAGGAGGTAAAAATTGACTTGACTTCTCAAGAGGCTTCGTTTCTGGCGGTTGCCGGAAAGGCGTTCAGCCTCGACCATATCCTGATTCCCGATCCGGTGATTCCCGCGCACGACCTGAACTTCGTTTCGTGGACCACGCCCGATGTGTTGAACGAGAGGAGCGAGGCGGAATTTACCGTTACGGTTTCCAACTGGGGAACATCCGAAGAAACGGTGGTGTTGGAACTCATTGACCAGGAGAACCGGGTGCTGGCCACGAAGAACGGCGGCGCGCTGGCGGCTAAGGAAAGCAAGGAATACACCATGGCATGGACACCGGGCGAGGGCGACCGCAACATATCTTCGCTGCAATGCCGCATCGTGCTGGCCGGCGACGAAGACGCCACCAACCAGACCTCGCCGGTAAAGCCGGCCAAGGTGGTGCCTTATCTGCCGGTGGCGGTTTTCTCTTCGGCAAGCCTCTTTTTCGATGCCCTGCCCCTGAATGTCGGGAGCGCGACCCTCGACCTGAAGATTTCCAACACCGGCATCGCGCCCCTGAATGTAAGAGGCATCGCGGTTCCGGCCCCGTTCTCGCTTGACGTGGAGGCTCCCTTTACGGTAAAGGCAAAGGCGGACACCACGGTCAAGGTAAGGATGGAACGGAAAGACTTCGCCGGCGTTTATGCCGGGAAGGTGGTGGTTTCCTATGAGGGGGGGACGCATGAAGTTTCGGTGGCGGGACTGGTGAGGACGCGAAGCAGCCTGTGCGAATCGTTCGAGAGTGACGAATGGCTGCCTCTGGGATGGAGCAGGGGTGCGGCGGACAAAGGATGGAAAAGGGCGCAATATGGAGCCCAAAACGGCAGTTATTATGCCGAATGTGGTTCGGAAGCCGACACTTTGGTTACCCCCAGGCTGAACGTGAAAAACGGCGACAGGCTGCTTTTCTGGGCGCAGAGGGGCAGTGAGCTTGCGGTTCTGTACAGTGCCGACCTCAAGACATGGAAGGAACTGGGTCGTTACCGGGATCTCGGTTTCGGATGGAAGGGTTTCTGCGTGGAGTTTCCCGAAGGAGGGGAACTGTATGTGGCGTTCGCGGGCAGCGGATCCCCCTGGGTGGATTATGTACAGGGGCCTGAACGCGTGGTGGCGGAAAGAGACCTGCGTGTCGTGGGCGTTCCCGTGTGTCCGGCGGCCGGCAACAAATACGCCGATGTGGAATACGGGGTATATGTGCAGAATCTGGGTTCTCTCCCCGCCGTAGACTATACCGTGCAACTCCTGCAGGGCGACAAGGTGCTGGCGAGCCAACCGGGTGTCGCCGTGGAACATATGGACACGGCCACCGTCCGTGTAGTGTATCTGCCTATGGAGGAAGGATTGCTGGAGGACCTCCGCTTCAGGGTGGTGTATGCGGGCGATGCCGACGAAAGCAACAACGGCTCGGCGCCTTTCTCCCTGCTGGTACGTCCCGAATTCTACGGGGAAATTGTGGTGGGACAGACGGAAGATGTTTACACAAACACGACGACCGGCTTTTGGAAAAGTTTCTACAAATATTCGCTGAGCGAGTTCCTTTATCCTGAAGCGCGGCTGGGAATCAGGAAAGGGAGCGAGATAAAGACGCTTTCGTACGCGGTAACCTTGCAGGACAACGAGGCCGTTGTGCCGTTGCGGGTCTGGATGGGAACGAGGGAAGGCGGCCGGCAGGTGTCTTCCGGCTGGACCGATCCGGACGGACTGACCCTGGTGTATGACGCCGAGAGCACGGTGTCCAGGACGGAACGGGGAGAATTCAAATGGAATGACGTGGTTCTGAATGAACCGTACGTCTACGATGGCGGGGATCTGGTGATTATGGTGGAACACAAAGGCAACGACAAAAAGAATTACTTCCTGAAGAACACCGCCGCACAGGACATCCACAGGAGTTACGCCAAAGACAGACCGGAAGAGGCGTGCACCGTGGAGGCCGCCTTAAAGGAAAACGCAAGCCCCGACAAGGAGTACCCGACCCTCAGGTTCATCTACGATATGCCCAGCGTCATCGTAACGGGCAAGGTGGTGGATGAGGACGGTCTTCTCGTGGCTGAGGCCGCGGTGTCGCTTGCCGGCGGCGGGGTCGTGTACCGCGCCCGGACAGCGGGCGACGGTGCCTTTTCCATGAACATAGGCCGGATGGGTATGGACTATGTGCTGACGGTCGAAGCCGACGGACTGTTCTTCGCTCCCGAGACCGTTCAGGTGGCAGAAGGGGATATGGATCTCGGAACGCTCGAGATGACGGCGCATCCGGTCAGGCTTTCCGTGGCCGTGGATGGCGGCGAAGGTCTGCCCCTGAACGGCTTGACGGCGGTTGTGAAGGCCGACGGATCGACCAGGACCTATACGCAAAAAAGCGATGCCGAAACCACCCGGGACACCCTTGTTTTCGAAAACCTCAAGGCCGGCCTGTATCATGCCACCTTGACGCATCCCGCCTATAAGGACACCACATTTGACGTTGATTTGGAAAGAGATACGGTGCTGCGGGTGGGCATCAAGGGCAACGACCCCCTGTATGTTGCCGGAAAGGTGTTGTCGTCGGTCAACGACAGGCCGCTGGCGGGTGCCGACGTCCGTTTGCATGATGTGTTGTACGGCTTTGGATACGAAGCCACCACCGGAACCGACGGCACCTACCGCATGGCGGTGCGTATCGCCGGCAAGTATGTCCGCACGGTTACCGCGCTCTCGCACCGCAAGGGCGTGGATACGGTAACGGTGGCCGCTTCGGAGCAGGATGTTCCGTTGAGCGACGTTACCTTGCGCCTCGACAATATCGTGGTGGTGCTTAACGTTACCTCCAGCCAGAACCTGAACGGAGCCGTGGCGGTGCTTACCGACAATGCGGATGCCCGGAACACGCAAACGGCCAGCATCTCCGGCACCCGCTTCGTGTTCGACAACCTGCTGCCCGCCGTCTATACCCTTACCGTCAAACGCGGCGAAACGGTGCTTTACACCGATGATGAATTCGAAGTCGTCGCCAGCCGCGACGAAGACATCACCATCGGCCAGATTGCCGGAAACGGCACGCTTACCGTAAAGGTGGCCACCGACAACGGCGATGAGGCCACCGAAGCCGAAATCTATCTGATGAACGAGTACAGCGGAATCGTTTACGATGAATTCGTGGGCAGTGCGGGTGTTATGGTGTTCGAGGATATTTCTTTCGGAACCTATCGGTTCGGCGTGTATAAGGACGGTTTCCTCCCGCACGAGGAACTGCTGGAATTCGTTTCCGACGCCACGATCGAAATCACGCTGAAGGAACACCGTATCGCGCCCTACGCCCTCAATGCCGAAGCCGTTTACAATACCGGGAACGGAAAGGCCGATATCCGGATGGAATGGAACAATATCGGTGAATACTACTACGACGGTTTCGAAGACCACGAAGACTTCGCCATCGAATTCGAGCCCTGGACATTGATCGACGGCGACGGCCTGGGTACGGCCGCCGTCAGGAACGCGGTTTATCCGCACAGGGGCGAACCTGTGGCCGCCATGGTGTTCAATCCCTATTCCACCACGCCGGCCAGCACCAACGCCGCCTTCGCCCCGCTTACGGGTGCCAAGTACATGGCCCTCTTCAATGCCGTGGGTGGACCCAGCGACGACTGGGCCATCGCCCCCAAGCGCATGATACGCAAGGGCGACATGCTGATGGTAAGTTTCCGTCAGTTGATGGAAGGCGCGCTGCCCGAACACTTTACGATTTGCGTTTCCACCACGGGAACCGACCCGGAAGACTTTATGGTGGTTTCGAATGGAAACTACATCGCTTCCGAAGCACGCTGGATGACGTTTACGGGTGATATGTCTTCTTTTGCCGGACAAGAGGTTTACGTGGCCATCCACTGCATTTCCGACAATACGGGCGACATGCTGATGATCGACGACTTCTTTATCGGCGCCGTGCCAGACAAGATGGCTTCCGTTCCGGCGGGCAAGTGGCTGAACCAGCCTAAGGCCGGCGAGTTCCGCATTTACCTCGACGGAGAATTCGTAAAGAGCGTGAACACCACTTCGTACACCTTTGCCGATATGGCTCCCGGCGTTCACACCGTGGGCGTTTCGCAGATGTACAAGGGTGGAGAGTCCGAAATCACCACGGCGCAGGTTACCGTCGACGACTACAAGACAGTATCGGGCAAATGGGAACTGAACCTTTCGACCAACACGAACGAATCCTGTCAGGACGCCCAGGTAAGCCTTACGGATAAAGACGGAAACCGTACCGTCTATACCGTGGACGCCGACAACAAGGTAACGGTGAACTACCTCCGTTACGGCGACTACACGCTCCGGGTGAACCTGAACGGTTTCGATCCGGTTTCGCAGACGATTTCGCATAAGACGGCCTCGGTTACCGACATCGAGCTGGTGGAAAGCATCATCGCGCCCGCCAATCTGTTCGTAAGTCTGTCTAAGTCCGGAGAATCGTATCTGGGTACATTCACCTGGAACACGAAGGACGGCTTCAACGAAAGTTTCGAATCCTACGCCGACTTTACGCAGGACATCGGGGACTGGAAGAACATCGACCGCGACGGACTGAAGAATTTCGGCGTTTCCAATTGCTCTTTCCCAGGCATGGGCGAGGCTTCGGCGGCTATCGTGTACAATCCTTCGGCCACCACGCCCTCCACGTCTAACGATGCCAACGTGCGTCCCCATTCGGGCGATAAGGAAGTGGTGTTCTTCTCCACCGACATGGGCACGCCCGACGATTGGTTGATTTCGCCCGTGCAGAACATCCGCGACAACTGCCAGTTGCGCTTCTTCGCCAAGAGCTATTCGAACGTGTACGGACTGGAAAGCGTTTCGGTATTGGTTTCGGAAACGGATGCCGGCATCGGGTCGTTCAATCCGGTACGCCAGATAAACGGAATCCCCGTAGAATGGACGGAATACGTGGTGGATCTGTCGGCCTACCGGGGCAAGAACATCTACGTGGCCTTCCATTATACGCAGGCCAACACATTCTTCCTGCTGTTGGACGATATCTATATCGGACCTGCCACAGAGGCCAAGGCCGAGACCGGCCGCGCCAAGAGCTATAACGTTTACTTGGACGGCAAGCTGTCCGGAACGACCACCGAAGCCGAATACGTTTTCAAAAGCCTTGAATCGGGCCGTACTTACGAAGCCGGCGTGGAAGCCGTTTACGCTTCCGGAACTTCGGCCAAATCGCTCTATTCGTTCAAGGTAGAGAATGTGGCTTCGGAGAAGACCGAAAAAGCGGAAAAATCCGTGTCGGTTTATCCCAACCCGGTGCGTTCAGGCTCCGAAATCCACGTGGACGTGGAAACCGCGCAGGACTACACGATTCGCTTCTACAACACCTACGGTCGTGCCGTATGGGAAACCGGAAGGCTGAATCAGCCGAAACAGACGCTCCGTCTGCCCGAATTGCCCGCAGGCATGTACTTTATGGAAGTGCAGACCCCGGAAGGAACTTCGTTCGGTAAACTGACGGTTCTGTAAGGGGGGGGGAAGTTTCTGAAACGAAAAAAGCCTGTTCGGAAGAACAGGCTTTTTTTGGTAGCGGGGACGAGAATTGAACTCGTGACCTCCGGGTTATGAATCCGACGCTCTAACCAACTGAGCTACCCCGCCAGATTTTGAGGGTGCAAAGGTAATAATTTTTTGAATAAGACCAACAACAAGCGAGAATGCATTATATTTGCAGTTTGGTATAGAATGAAGTAACGTCAACACTCAAGCCGACAGCGCATTATGAAAAGCATCAAGATGGTTGATATCCGCAGGCAGGACAAGCGGGTCCGCAGGCGGATAAGGAGAAGCGTAAAGCGTATCGTAAGACATTCCGACTTTATCAACGGAAAGGAAGTGGGGCTGTTTCAGGAAAAACTCCAGCAGTATATGGGCGTGGAACACGTGATTCCCTGTGCCAACGGTACCGATGCGTTGCAGATAGCGTTGATGGCGCTCAACCTGGAGCCGGGCGACGAGGTGATCGTGCCTGCCTTTACTTTCGTTTCCACGGCGGAAGTGGTCAAGATGCTGGGGCTTAAGGTGGTGTTCGTGGATATCGACTGCAATACGTTCAACATCGACGCCACGGCCATCGAAAGTGCCATCACGAACCGCACCCGCGCCATCATTCCGGTGCATCTGTTCGGACAGTGCGCCGACATGGCCCTGATTATGGATGTCGCCGCGCGCTATAACCTGTTCGTGATCGAAGACGCCTGCCAGGCGCTGGGCGCCGACTATATCCTGCGCGAAGGTACGGGTCAGCTCAAGATGGGTCCCTTTACCTACGATTACCGTTGTGTAAAGGAAGGTATCCGCAAGAAGGCGGGTACCGTGGGGCATATCGGCTGCACTTCGTTTTTCCCCACCAAGAACCTGGGCTGCTACGGCGACGGCGGGGCCATCTTCACCAACAGCAACGAGTTGGCCGACCGTCTGCGCAAGATCGCGCACCATGGGGCAGGCAAACGCTACGTGCACAGTCTGGTGGGCGTGAACTCCCGCCTCGACACCGTGCAGGCGGCGGTGCTGAACGCCAAGCTGCCCTATTTGGACAGGCTGAATTTCAAGCGCGCGCAGAACGCCACCATCTACGACCGTAACTTTGTAAGTTGCATGCAGCTTAAGGTTCCCGGACGCGCGCCGCATTCCTCCCATATCTTCCACCAGTACTGCCTGCTCTGCCGCAGCGAACGCGAGCGCAACGCCCTGCGTTTCCACCTGGAAAGCCTGGGCATTCCCTCGATGATCTATTACCCGGCGCCCCTGCACCTGCAGAAGGCCTTTGCCGACCTGGGCTACAAGGAAGGCGATTTCCCGGTGGCCGAAAGCACGGCGCAGCGTATTCTGGCCATTCCCGTGCAGCCCTTGCTTAAACGCAAGCAGGTGGAATACATTGCCGAAGGTATATTGAGCTTTTTTGATTAATTTCGCGGTTCTTTTGTCGCACCGGCATAAGCCCGGCCCTGTAGTTCAATGGATAGAACGGAAGTTTCCTAAACTTTAAATAGGGGTTCGATTCCCCTCGGGGCTACTGGATACGAAAAGCGCAACGGGTTTCCGTTGCGCTTTTTCGTTATCGGGGTATTCTTTTTCATTCCTTGACTCCGTACATCGCGCGGATGGCGTTCAGTACCGCCAGAACCATCACGCCCACATCAGCGAAAATGGCGAGCCACATATTCACGATGCCGAAAACGCCTAATCCAAGGCAGATTCCCTTTATGCCGAGCGCCAGCACGATATTTTCCCTTACGATGCGGAGGCATTTGCGCGAGATGCATATCGCCTGGCCAATCTTGCGTGGATCATCGTCCATCAGCACCACATCGGCGGCTTCTATGGCGGCGTCGCTCCCCAGGGCACCCATGGCGATGCCGATGTCGGCTCTCGAAAGCACCGGCGCGTCGTTGATTCCGTCGCCAACGAACGCGGTCTTTTCGTGCGCGCCCGCCTCTTGCAGCAGTTCTTCCATGCGCGCCACCTTGCCGGCAGGCAGCAGTCCGCCGTAGAAACGGTCTATGCCGAGGCTTTGCGCCACCTGTTGCGCCACGGCGGGGGTATCGCCGGTAAGCATGACCGTTCGGCGCACCCCGGCGCGATGCAGTTCCCTTATGGCGGCTTGTGCGCCGGGTTTGAGCGTGTCGCCCATCAGGATATGCCCTTGGTAAACGCCGTCTTCGGCCACGTGGACGAGTGTGCCCGCCTCGCGGCAGGGGCAGGGTGTCAGGTTTAGGTCTGCCATCAGTTCCTCGTTGCCGACGGCCACCGTCTTGTTGTCGAGGTCTGCCATCACGCCGTGGCCGCCCGTTTCCCGGATGCCGCTTATCCGGTTGCGATCCGTTTCCTTGCCGTACGCGCGGAGCAGGGATTTGCCGATGGGGTGGGAGGAGGCGGATTCGGCCAGGGCCGCCGTTTCCACAAGTCGGCTGTACTCCGAAAGTTCCCGGTCTTGGGCATCGTGCACGGCCTTTATCTCGAACACGCCCTTGGTAAGGGTGCCGGTCTTGTCGAACACCACCGTCTTTACTTTCGACAGGCTTTCCAGCACATTGGCGCCTTTTACGAGGATTCCCCGGCGGCTCGCCCCGCCGATGCCGGCAAAGAACGACAGCGGGATGCTTACCACCAGCGCGCACGGGCAGCTGATTACGAGAAAGGTGAGCGCGCGGTAGATCCAAGGCTCGAAGGTGATGAACCTGAAGGCCGCGCCTTGAAACAGCGCGAGGAACAGGGGCGGCAGCAACGCGAGTGCCAGCGCACTGTAGCATACTGCAGGGGTATATACGCGGGCAAAACGGGCTATGAAGTTTTCCGATTTCGATTTGCGCGAAGCCGATTCCTCCACCAGTTCCAGGATTTTCGATACGGTGGACTCGCTGAACTCTTTGGTGGTGCGCACTTTCAGCAGTCCGTCCAGATTGATGCTGCCGCTCAGCACTTCGTGGCCCGCGCCCACCAGCCGCGGCAAGGGCTCTCCGGTAAGGGCGGCGGTGTCGAGCGACGAGCTGCCTTCCATCACCACGCCGTCGATCGGAACCTTCTCGCCCGGCTGCACGATGATGATATCTCCGGCGGGCACTTCCTCCGGATTTATCCTTACGGTCTTGCCGTCTTTCTCCACATTCGCGTAGTCGGGGCGGATATCCATCAGGGCGGCGATGTCGCGGCGGCTCTTGCCCACGGCATACCGCTGGAAGAACTCGCCGATCTGGTAAAACAGCATTACGGCGATCGCTTCCAGATAGTCGCCGCTCTTTTCGTAAAGCGCCAGCGCGAAAGCCCCCACGGTGGCCACCGCCATCAGGAAGTTCTCATCGAATACGCGGCCGTTTGCGATACCCTTGCCGGCCTTTGCCAATATATCGTAGCCGATTGTCAGGTACACGGCAAGGTAAAGCGCCAGGCGCGGCCATCCCGAAACGGGGATGAACTGCAGCGCCGCGGTTACGGCAATCGTCGCGATAATCCGCGCCGGCATTGTGCGTTGTTTGCGGTTCATGGTGCGGAGGTTTAGCGGATAACGAAGTCGGGTTCTATCCTTTGGGCGGTTTTGAGTACGTGAGCCATCACCGCCTTGGGGTCGGCGTCGTCCTCGAAATCCACTTTCATCTTCTGGGTCATAAACGAGATGGAGGCGTTCTTGATGCCTTCCACTTTATTTACGGCGGTTTCCACTAAGTTGGCGCAATTGGCGCAGTCCACTTCGATGTTGAATGATTTTGTCATGGTCGTGTATTTTTTTTTGACGGGACAAAAGTGGGGTTTTGCCGCTGCAATCGGATTGCAAAAGGGCGTATGCAGGAAAACTTCGCAATCGGATTGCATAAAGTGTGCCGTAAATTCGCCGGGAAATAAAACGAAAGATCCGCTATGAAAGACGGGAAGCAGATACTGGAACACAAGCATATAAAACTTACGCCCAACCGGATTCTGGTGTTGGATGCCTTGCTTAAGGTGGAACACCCGGTAAGCATGATCGATCTGGATGCCATCATACAGACGATGGACAGGTCGAGTATTTTCCGGGTCTTGAACCTCTTTCACGAGCACGATATCGTGCACAGTATCGAAGACGGCAGCGGCATCCTGAAATACGAGGTCTGTTCGGGCGAAGACCATTGCTCGATTGCCGACATGCACGTTCATTTTTATTGCGAATCCTGCCATTCCACCACCTGCTTCGAGGCGCAGCCCATCCCCATGGTGAAACTACCGCCAGACTTCACGCCCCACTCGGTGAATTACATGATAAAGGGCCTCTGTCCCGCCTGCTCCCGAAAGGGGTGAGGGGCTTAGATAAGAATTTCTTTTTCATCTTCCGGAGATGTATTGAGAAACATCGCGTAGTAAACCGGAATATAGGTAATCTTACCTTCGGTTTCCACCAAGCGGTTGTTCGACAGCACATAGCCATGCTTAATCTTGTAGTCGGGATTGGTTGCGAAGCGTGTCATGGCGCTGTGGCGCTTGTAATTTCAATCCGATTTATACCTGCAAAAATACACTTTTCAATCCTTTTCGATGGCGAAAAACTACACTTTTCAACCCGTGATTTGCGAAGGAGCACTTCCATTGATAATGGATTGATGAAAGCGTAATGTTAAAATAGAAGTACAATTTTTATCAGGAAAGAGGCGCGGGTGCATCAGGGTATATTTTGTATATTCGCCTCAAACCTATCCTGCCTATGAAATTATTGGCTTTCCGTGCTTTCTTGCTTGCTCTTGCGCTGTTTGCCGTTTCCTGTAAACAAAAGACAGGGTGCGTCGATCGGATCGATAGCCTGCGAAGCGAACTCGTGAAACTTGTGCGGGATGTGCCCGCCCGTGTGGGGATAGCGGTCATTACCCCCGATAACGACACGCTTACCGTGAATAACTCGGCCGACTATCCCTTGATGAGCGTCTTTAAGTTGCATGAAGCCTTGGCGGTGGCGCACGTGCTCGACCTCAAAGGCATGTCGCTCGATACGGAACTGCATCTTGACCGCCGCGACTTGAATCCCGACACTTGGTCGCCGATGCTTAAGGAACATCGGGAACCGGTGTTGCGCCTTACGGTGGGGCAGTTGCTCGAATACGCCCTGCAGCAGAGCGACAATAATGCCAGCAACGTGCTTTTCGACAGCATCGTATCGGTGCGCGAAACCGACCGATTTATACGGGAGGCCACGGGAATATCGGATTTTAAACTGACGCATACCGAGGCCGAGATGCACCGCGACCATGCGTTGGCCGGTCAAAACTGCGGGAGCCCGCTTTCCTGTGCGCGGCTTATCAGGCAAGTGTTTACCGATAGTCTTGTTTCGTCCGTAAAGCAAGAGGCGTTGCGCCGGATGCTGTGCGAAGTGAGCACTGGAGCAGACCGGATCTATGTGTCGGTGGCCGATAAGCCAGAGGTAAGGCAGGCGCATAAGACGGGAAGCGGGTTCCGTACGCCCGACGGGCTTTTAGGGGCGCACAACGACGTGGGCTATATCATGATGCCGGACGGCACAGCCTACGCCCTCGCCGTGTTGGTAAAGGATTTTCCCGGCACCGAAGCGCAAGCTTCGGCTTTGATCGCCTGCATCGCAAATATCGTGTACAATCACTTGTACGCGCATAATCAATAAGGTAAATCGCATTTCACTCAGAAGTGAAATATTTGTTGTACATTTGTATCGTTGTACAATGTAGATGATAGGATTAAGATGAGCGAGGTAGAATTGTTTTTGATTAAGGATGGGGATAAATGCACCATCTATACGCTTCAATTTTTGCAGGAGGTTGAAAATGAATTTGAGAAATTTGTATCCAAATTCATGAACGATGCAGAATATAATGAAGATTATACCCGTATTGCGGCCTTTATTGGCCGAATAGCCCGAACAGGAGCATTGGAACGGTATTTTCGTCCCGAGGGCAAGATGGGTGATTCCGTTGTTGCATTACCTGTAACATCGTCTAAATTGCGTTTATATTGTTTGCGGCTTTCTGATAAAATTCTCATTCTTGGCAACGGCGGTGTGAAATCGACACGGACTTATAATGAAGACGAGTCGTTAAAAGGCTATGTTATGACCTTGCAGAAATTTGAGAACCTGCTTAAACAAGGAGTGAAGGATGGTTCCGTTGTATTGACGGAAACGTCCATAGAAACAGACAATATCTTTAGATTATGAAACGCACAGTCAAATCGTTGGAAGAATTGTTGGGGCCAATTCCCGATGCGGTTAGGCAAGAAGTGGATCTTTCTTTTGAAATCTCGGACCGCATAGATGAACTTATGCACCAACGAGGATATACCAAGAAACAATTTGCGGAGGCAATTGGTCATCGTCCCAGCGAGATTACAAAATGGCTAAGTGGTCAACATAATTTTACGATTGCCACGCTAGCCAAGCTGTCTTCTTTTTTTGGTCAGCCGATAATCAGGGTAAGATAGCAGTTTTTTATGTTATTAGTTGAAAGATGGTTTTAGTATTGGATAAATATTGTGAAATAATATAAATTAAAGATTTATGAAGACATCGAGAATCGGTATATTGCCCGTATTGTTGATGGCGACGGGCTTGCTCTTTCCGGTGTCCGGGGCTGGCCGGTTGGAGTCGGAGCCCTCGGTGGAAGTGAAGGTGAAGAAGGACGAAACGGTTTCGTTACACTGGACGGTTGCCGAAAACGGCGGAGAGAAATCATTTTTATTCAAGGGAAAGGAAGATAGACCCTATCGGGTTTACTGGGGCGACAGGACAAAGGATACCGTTGTAGGCAAAGGCACGGAGGAATCCGTTTTGTGCGCGCATAAATATGCAAAGAAGGGTTATTACGAGGTACGGGTTATCGGCCTTCATTAAGGAGTAAGCTATAATTTATGAAAATCAAGGTCGGTTTTGCTTTTGTGTGTTTGTTCCATATGTCGCTTTTGCCGCTCCATGCGCAGATGCTGATGTTCGATGCAGGTTATGTGCCTGATCCGTACCTGGTGCATCCGCAGGCGGAGTGGAAATGGGAGAGGCAGACGGTCTATGACACCGCCTTTGTGAGGCTCCGCTACAGGATGTCGTTCTGGAACGGAGCGAAAGACGGGATCTATCACGACAACCGCGTGGTCTTGGTAGGGAAAGGCGGGTATCGGCGGGACGCATCAGAATTACTGGAAGTGATGGACTGGAAAGATACAAAAACGCCTTACGTCGATACCCTGCAACGCTATACGTACAATATGCCGGCCTATCCCGCCACTTATTTTTTGGCACCCGACGGCAAGAGCTGGACTTTGTTCCGTACCCTCTTTACCGGCCCGATACTCCGCTACGAGGAGAAACCGGCCCGCTTCAACTGGCAGTTGCTGCCCGAAACCGACAGCGTGGCGGGCTTCGCCTGCCAGAGGGCATCCACCGACTACAAGGGACGGTACTATGTCGCCTGGTATACTGCCGATGTGGCGGTGCAGGCCGGCCCCTACAAGTTCGGCGGACTTCCGGGGCTTATCGTGAGGGTGGAAGACACTTCCGGCGATTACCGCTGGGAGTTGAACGGCATCGAGCCGGTGAATGTTCCCTTGGGAGAGAAACAGTTCGTGACGCAGAAAGCCACCCGGGGGCAGGCACGCCGCCTTATCGAGACCATGTTCGCGCAACCCTATGTGTTCCTCTCGCAGACATTGGGCTTCCGCATCAAGATTCTCGACGATTACGGGAACAGCCGCCTTGCCGGCGAAAAGGAATTTTCGCTCCGACTTTACCATAGCCCTATCGAATTAGAATAAACCGCCTATGAAACCGCTCCCCGGCCTATGCGTGCGCCTCTTTTTCCTCTTGCTTGCGGGAGCGGGGAGCGGCGCGCACGCGCAGACGGTGCTGGAAGGGCGGGTGGTCGAGCAAGCCTCGGGCAAGGCGGCTTCCGTGTATGTGTTGGCGCGGCCTCCCGGCAAGTCCACCTTGGCCGTGGCCTATGCGGCTTCCGACGAGAACGGTTTTTACCGGCTTTCTTTCTTCTCGACCCTCGACAGCCTCGACCTCTGCCTGAACGGCATCGGACTGGAACCGCAGGTGAGGAGGATTCCCAACCGCAGTGCCCGCTACGATTTCGCCATGAACGCGCAGGCCTTCCAGTTGGATGAGGTGAAGATTCAGGCCGACCGCATCGTGCAGAAAGGTTCCGATACCCTGGTGTATAACGTGGCTGCCTTTCAAGGCGAGGACGATGCGGTACTGGAAGACGTGCTTAAGAAAATGCCCGGCATACAGGTGCTGGAGAGCGGGCGCATCCTCTACAAGGGCAGGCCGGTGGAGTTTACGATAGAGGGCATGGACTTGCTCAAGGGGCGTTACGGCATCGCCACCCAAAACATCGCGCCACGGCATATCGCCACCGTGGAGATTCTCGAAAACCATCAATCCATAAAGGCTTTGGAAGGCTTGATGCCGTCCGACAAGACCACGCTCAACCTGCGGCTCAAGGAATCGTCGAAGGGTGTCTTTATCGCTTCGTTGGCGGCGGGCGGGGGCTACGACGACAAGGGGCTGTACGAGGGAGAGGGCGCGGGCATGCTGTTCGGGCGCAAGAGCCAGCACATCCTTACGGCCAAGGCCAACAACAGGGGGCACGACCTGCGCTACGAACTGACCGACCATAGCGGGAGCGCGGCACGCACGCTCAACCCCACGCTGAGCGAACCCGGCATGGCCTCCGCGCCCGGCGTCGCGCAGAAATACCACTACGACAACCGCTCCGAAGCCGCCTCTTTCCACAACCTGTTCAAGACCGGAAACGATCTGGTAATTGGCCTCAACGCGCTCTATCTCCACGACCGGGAGAACCGCCGCAGCGAGGCGGTAACGCGCTGGATGCTGCCCGATTCCACGCTCAACGTTATCGGTGAGGACATCCGCAACACGCTTTCCGCGCACAGGGTGGCGGCCGACCTGAGCTTCAAGAAGAACACCCCGCGTTATTACCTTTCGAACGAGAACGGCTTTACGGGCAACTTCAACGACATCGCCGCCACGGTAAACGGAATGAAGCAGGATTATAAATTGCAATCGTTCCGCGCCACGTCCTCCCTGTATTTCACGCACCGTACGGGGGCGCGCAGCGGCTACAACCTGACGCTTAACCTCGACTACGAGCGCAAGCCCTACACCCTGCGCGTGGACTCGGCTTCGGGCGCGGCGCAGGAAAATCCCTACGCGGGGGCGGTGCAACAAGTGGTGGCCGACGGCTTTTCGGCCAAGATGCAGACCACCTTCTACCGCAAGCTCAAATTAGGTTCCTTTACGCTGGCACCGGCTGTGCGCGCCCACTATAGGTTCAACCGTCTGGAAAGCGGTTTGTATCTGCCGGGAGTGCCCTCCGTAACCACCCTGTCGGCCACCGCCAACCGCCTGCGCCTGCATCGCCTCAACCTGGCGCCCATGCTGCAACTGCACCACAAATCCTCGCGTTGGGAAGCCGAACTGCTGCTGCCCCTGGCCTATCATTTCACGGCGCTTTACAATATAGCTGAAAACAACACCCTGCGGCACCGTTTTGTGCCGGAGCCGGAACTGAGCCTGAAATACACGGCCTCCGCCTCGTTGGACATGCGTTTCAATTATGAACTCTTTTACGATGAACCCGAAGTGAACCGCCTGTATACGGGGCCGATCCTGAACACCTACCGCAGCCTGGGCCGCTACCGCGCCGACCTTACGGAAGGCCTCCGCCACGACTTTCTATACCGCTTGAACTACAAGAACATCTTCCGTCTGTTCTTTGTCGATTTCTCGTTGGGGTACAGTCTGGGCGAACCGCGTGTGCTCTACGGCCTGAATTTCGACGGTATCTATTCCACCTCCGTTACGCAGAAAAGCCGCCGCCTGTGGCACGATGTGTATGCGAATCTCGGCTTGAACAAGAATTTCTACCGTATGGAGGCGGTCTTGAAGCTGGATTTGGGCGCGGATTATTTTCAGATGCCTTTCCTCCTGCAGGACAGGGTGGCCACGGGTTTCGGGCAGTCGTATCAGGCTTCGCTCGATTTCTCGTTCTGTCCGTTCCCCTTCCTGAAGTTCGCCTACACGGGGCAGGTGCTTTACTCGCTTACCAAACAGCAAAAGGGGGAGAGCCTGCAACCCTTGTTGAGCAACGCCAACTGCGTGCAGCTGCAGTTCCGCCTGCCGCTCGGCATCCGCCTCAACCTGGGGGCGGACCACTACTACAACGATGCCTCCAACGCAAGGCCCAATTTCGTGCTGTTCGACGCCGGTCTGGAATACGCCTACAGGAAGTTCCGCTGGTCGCTCTCCTGCAATAACCTGCTTAATGAACGGGGCTACGTCTATTCCGCCCTCTCCTCCGCCAGCAGCTACACCCTCAGCTACCGCCTCCGCCCCCGCATGTTCTTTCTCTCGATGGGGGTGGGGCTGTAAAGAGGGTTGTTGCTTCACGGAATGGTTTGTCTAAAAACGATTGTTCGGATATTCTTTCGTTAAAATGATTTTTGTCATCCGGAAAACTTGCCGGAGGTGGATTTTTATGCAAAAGTTTTTCTATTTTTGTTTTTCCGAAGCAATCCGGGTGAGTTACTTCGGTTAAAATTTGTTAATCCGATTAAGTTACATTGGGCGATGAAAAACAAATATTCCGACCTGATTGAGCAGACTTTTGAATTTCCGAAAGATGAATTCAAGGTAATAGACAATGAGTTGTACTTTAACGACGTGCCGTTGATGGATATCATCAAGCAGTACGGAACTCCGCTCAAGATTACCTATCTGCCCAAGATATCCTCGCAGATCCAGTGGGCAAAACGTCTGTTCAACGTGGCCATGGCCAAGGTGGATTATCAGGGCGACTACAACTATTGCTACTGCACCAAGAGTTCCCAGTTTGAGTTCGTGCTCGAGGAAGTGCTCAAGAACGACGTGCATATCGAGACCTCCTCGGCCTTCGACATCAACCTGATCTTCGAACTTTTCGCCCAGGGGCTTATCGACAAGGAACACTATATTATCTGCAACGGTTTCAAGCGTCCGCAGTATATGGAGAACATAGCCGAGCTGGTGAACCAGGGTTTTTCCAAGACCACGCCCATTCTCGACAACAAGGAAGAGTTCGAGTACCTCGACAAATGCATCAGTAAAAAATGCCAGCTGGGCATCCGGATCGCCTCCGAAGAAGAGCCCCGCTTCGATTTCTATACCTCCCGCTTAGGTATCCGTTGCGACGAAATCGTGGATTTCTACAAGCAGAAGATCGCCAAAAACAAGAAATTCAGTCTTGAGATGCTGCATTTCTTCATCAATACCGGTATCAAGGACAATTCCTACTATTGGAACGAACTGGCCCGAAGCGTGGGGCTGTATTGCGAACTGAAAAAGATATGTCCCTCGCTTCACGCCATCAACATCGGCGGCGGATTCCCCATCAAGAACCGCCTGGATTTCGACTACGACTACGAGTACATGGCCGAGGAAATCGTGGCGCAGATAAAGAACATCTGCAATCAGAACGGCATTCCCGACCCGGACATCTTTACCGAATTCGGCTCCTTTACGGTGGGTGAGAGCGGGGCCGCGCTCTATTCGATCGTGAACCAGAAGCAGCAGAACGACCGCGAGCGCTGGTATATGATAGACAGTTCGTTCATGACCACCTTGCCCGACACATGGGGCATCAACCAACGCTATGTGTTGCTGGCCGTAAACAACTGGGACAAGGAATACCAGCGGGTCTTTCTGGGCGGCCTTACCTGCGACAGCCAGGACTACTACAACACCGAGGCGCACTCCAACGCCGTGTTCCTGCCCAAGATGACCGAAGACGAACCCATGTACATCGGTTTCTTTCACACCGGAGCCTATCAGGAGGCCTTGGGCGGCTACGGCGGCATACAGCACTGCCTGATTCCGGCGCCCAAGCACATCATCATCGACAAGGACGCCGACGGCCAGTACACCACCAAGCTCTTCGCCAAGGAACAAAGCTACAAGGCCATGCTGAAAACCTTGGGATACTGATCCCGATTGCCTTTGGCACCGAAAAAATGCTTATCTTCGCTCCTCATCTTGGAGTGAGGCAATCCTTTTTGTTTTGCATCGCTCCTGCCAACGCCCGCGCACGCACCTTTGTCTGCACGGGCGTTTAACCTTAACTTGCAGATTGTAAAACGATGAATAAAGACTACTACGTGGTGATTATGGCCGGCGGCGTGGGCACGCGCTTCTGGCCCATGAGCACCACCGTTTGCCCCAAGCAGTTCATAGACATCATGGGCACGGGGCAGACCATGATCCAGCAGACGTACGCCCGTTTCAAGGACTTCTGTCCGCCCGAAAACATTTTCGTGGTAACGGGTAGGGCGTATCGCGACCTGGTGCTGCAACAGCTGCCGCAGATGCTTCCGAGCCGCGTATTGTGCGAGCCTCACCGCAAGAACACCGCGCCCTGCATCGCCTACGCCAACTACAAGATACACGCCATCAATCCAAACGCCACCGTGGTGGTGGCGCCCGCCGACCACGTGGTGCTGAAAGAAGACGTGTTTAACGCCGTGATCCATACCGCGGCAGAGGCGGCCTCCAGGAACGACTGCCTCATTACCTTGGGCATCAAGCCCTCGTATCCCAACACGGGTTACGGCTACATTCAGTTCGACACAGAATCGATAGCGGGCTGCAACGATATAAAGAAGGTAAAGCTCTTTACCGAGAAGCCGGAACTGGAAATGGCGCGCACATTCGTGGAAAGCGGCGAGTTCCTGTGGAACGCGGGGCTGTTCATCTGGTCGCTCAAGAGCTCGATGCAGGCGTTCAAAGACTATCTGCCCGAGGTGGACGAGCTCTTTGCCAGCGGCATTTCCAAGTACGACACCCTCGAAGAAGACGAGTATATCGAGAAGGTGTATCTGGTCTGCAAGAGCATCTCCATCGACTACGGGGTGATGGAGAAGGCCCGCAACGTGTATGTGCTGGGCTGCGATTTCGGCTGGAGCGACGTGGGAACCTGGGACTCGCTCTACGACCTTCGCCCCAAAGACAAGGATATGAACGCCATAGAGGGCAAGAACGTGCTTACCTACGACACCAGGGGCTGCATCGTGAACGTGCCCAAGGACAAGCTGGTGGTTTTGCAGGGGCTGGAAGACTACATCGTGGTGGAGAACAACAACAGCCTGCTGGTGTGCCGCCGCAGCGAGGAACAGATGTTGCGCCAGATTGTGGGCGACATCGCTTCCGAAAAAGGAGAGAAATACGTTTAAACACTTTAATTAAATACAATGAAAAGGACAATTTTATCGCTGTGCGCCGCTTTGTGCGTGCTGATGCCTTTCAAGGCAAATGCCGACGAAGGAATGTGGCTGCCGTTCATGGTGCAGAAACTCAACATCGAAGAAATGCACAGGCTGGGGCTCAAGCTCTCGGCGCAAGACATCTACGACATCAACCATTCCTCGCTCAAGGATGCCATCGTGCAATTCGGCGGCGGCTGCACGGGTGAGATCGTTTCGCCCGAAGGCCTCCTCTTCACCAACCACCACTGCGGTTACGGACAGATCCAATCGCACAGCACTGTGGAACACGACTACCTTACCGACGGTTTCTGGGCGATGAGCAAGGCCGAGGAACTGCCTTGCCCCGGCCTTACGGTCAAGTTCCTCGTGCGTATGGAAGACATCAGCGGCAAGGTCCTTGCCGCCCTCAGCGATGAAATGGGCGAAAAGGAACGTGCCGACAGCGCCAGGGCCGTGATGGGCCGCCTGGTGAAGGAAGCCGAAGAAGGCGGCAGGTACCTGGTGCATGCCAAATCGTACTTCGAAGGCAACGAATACTACCTCCTGGTGTATGAAGAATACAAGGACGTGCGCCTGGTGGGCACGCCTCCCGAATCCATCGGTAAGTTCGGTGCCGACGCCGACAACTGGATGTGGCCGCGCCACACCGGCGACTTCTCGATTTTCCGCGTCTATATGAGCCCCGACGGCAAGCCCGCCGAATACAGCGAAGACAACGTGCCCCTCAGGCCCAAGCACTACCTGCCCGTGTCGATTGCCGGCATCGAGAAAGACGACTATGCCATGATCATGGGCTATCCCGGTTCCACCTCCCGCTTCATGCCTTCGTGGGGCGTGCAGGAAGTGATCGACTATGTGGCGCCCGCCACCGTGAACACCCGCCGTGCCAAACTCGACGTGCTCGACAAACATATGGCCGCCGACCCCGCCGTGCGTATCAAATATGCCTCCATCTACGCGCAGATCGCCAACTACTGGAAGAACTTCATGGGACAGGAAATCCAGCTTAAGAAGAACCATGTGGTGGAGAAAAAGCAGAAAATAGAGGAGCAGTTCGGCGCATGGGCGGCCGATAAGGACGAGTATAAGAATGTATTGTCCGAATTGCAGCGTTCGTACGAACTCCTGGCTCCCATGACGGGCTACAACCGCATGATGAGCGAAATCATCTCGGGCCCGCAGGTGTTCATGACCGCGTTCCGCAACGTGCCTTTGGCGCAGGCGCTCGGACGTAAGGACGCCGAGCAGGCGGCCAAGATCGCCGAAACCAACAAGGCGCAGATTCCCGCCATTTTCAAGGACTATGATTTTGACGTGAACCGCGACATGGTGGCGCGCATGCTCGAATTCTACTACCGTAACGTGGATCTGGAGCTGCAGTCGGCCGACTTCCGCGCTTTCGTGGCCAAGAACAAGGAAAACTTCGATGCCATCGCCGACAACATGATGGCCAACTCGGTGTTCGCCACGCCCGAAAGATACGAGGCCTTCCTCAATAAACCCGACCTCAAGAAACTGCAGAACGACCCCGTTTACAAATGGGTGGGCTCGATCCGCAAGGCATGGGCCGACAACATGATGGCCGAAACCTGGGCCAAGGCGCGCGAAAGCCAGCAGAAGAACATGCGTCTGTTCGTGAAGGGCATCCGTGAAATGAACGCCGGCAAGGCCTACGCGCCCGACGCCAACCTCACCATGCGCCTCAGCTACGGCACCGTGCAGGATTACGCGCCCGCCGATGCCGTTCACTACAACTACATCACCACCATCGAGGGCGTGATGCAGAAAGAAGATCCGGGCAATCCCGACTTTATCGTTCCCGCCCGCCTCAAGGAACTCTACCAGGCCAAGGACTACGGCCAATACGGCGACAGCACGCTGGTAGTCTGCTTCCTCACCACCAACGACATCACGGGCGGCAACTCGGGCAGCCCCGTCATCAACGCCAAGGGCGAACTCATCGGCCTGGCTTTCGACGGCAACTGGGAAGCCATGAGCGGCGACATCTTCTTTGAACCCTCCTTGCAACGCACCATCTGCGTGGATTCGCGCTACGTTTTGTTCATCATCGACAAATTCGCCGGAGCCACCAACCTGATTGACGAGCTTACCATCGTCAAGGACAAGGTGGATGCCGAACCTCAAACCCTTACCGAAGAATAACAACATCCGATTTTGCCCACCGATTCGCCGGGTACGGAGATCTCAAGATTGTCCGTGCCCGGTAAATTTCAACAACAAAGAACCATGGACCAACAGACCAATCAGGAACCTGTAGAAAATCAAGAAACGCAGGTTGCCAGACAGGAAGAAGAAAAAGTTAATCTGAACCAACTGGAGCAGATTGCCGCCCAACAGCGCGAGGAAGCCTTGGAACAGGAAGACGAGAAGGCTTTGGAAGAAGCCCATTCCGATGCCGAACCCACGGTGGAACGCAGTTCGGCGCAGGAGTTGACCGAAGCCGAAGTGCAGGAACTGTCGGCATTGGACCGCCTTCAGATTGTGGAACGTTTGGAAAGCCTGTACGAACAGAAAAAATTGGAGGAAGCCAAGAACGTGGTGGCGCTGCTCCGCCTCAAGTACAAGGAAAAGACAGGCGTGGTAAAGAAAGAGGCCTTGGACAGGTTCGTGGAAGAAGGGGGCAACAAGATCGATTTCCATTTCGCGGACAGGGAAGAGGAACGCTTTGCGGAAGTGAGCCGGAAGATCCGCGACTACCATCAGAAAAAACGCGAGGATCAGGAAAGGCTCATGGCCGAGAACCTGGTTAAGAAAAAGGAACTCTTGGAACAGTTGAAGGGTTTGGTGGAAGGCGACGAACGCCCCTTGAAGGCCATCTACGACGACTTTACCAAGCTTACCGAAAAATGGCGCGAGATAAAGCCGATCGCGCGCGCCGAATCGAACAACCTGTGGCAGAACTATCATTTTTTGGTGGAGAAGTTCTTCGACAAGGTTCGTATCAACAACGAGTTGCGCGAGCTCGACTTCAAGAAGAACCTGGAAGAAAAACTGCAGCTCTGCGAAAAGGCCGAAAGCCTGCTGGCCGAAGAATCGATCGGCAAGGCCTCGAAGGAACTGCACGACCTGCACGACCGCTGGAAGGAAATCGGCCCGGTGGCCATGGATAAGAAAGACGAGATCTGGGATCGGTTCAAGGCCGCTTCCGATGCGATCGCCCAAAAGCGCAAGGACTATTACGACAGCCTGCAGGCCGAGATGGAACAGAACCTGCTGGCCAAGCGCGCCCTGTGCGAGAAGGCTGAGGGGCTGCTGACGCAGGCCTGCGCCACCGCCAAGGAATGGAATGCCCTGAGCGATCAGGTGGACGAGCTCATGAAGCTCTGGAAAAGCATAGGCCGGGCGCCGCAGAGCGAGAACGATGCCGTCTGGGAACGTTTTCGCGGCAGCCTGAACACCTTCTTTGAAGAAAAGAAGGCCTTTTTCCGCAAGATCCGCGACGACCAGAACAACAACTACAACCTGAAGGTGGACTTGTGCGTGCGCGCCGAGAATATTGCCCAGAACCGCGCCGACTACCGTGCGGCCACGGCCGACCTGCTCAAACTGCAGCAGGAATGGAAGACGGTGGGCCCTGTGCCGATACGCCTTTCCGACAAGGTGTGGAAGCGTTTCCGCGCCGCCTGCGATGAGTTCTTCAAGAAGAAGGCCGACTACTATCAGTCGATGCGCAGCGACGAGAACGCCAACAAGGAAGCCAAGGAAGCCTTGGTGGCCGAGGTAAAGGCGCTGGCGGTCGAAAACCGCGAGGCCCTGCTTACGGCGGTAAAGGAATTGCAGCGCAGGTGGACGGAAATCGGCCATGTGCCGATGAAGGACAAAGACCGTCTCTATGCCGACTTCCGCGCGGCCATCGACGAGAAGTTCAAGGTGTTCGGCCCCAGGCAGGGCGGAGGCCGCGACTATTCCGAAATCAATACCCCCGAAGACGCCGCCTTGTTGAGCAACAAGGACATCGCCCAGCTCAACACGCGCATACAGCGCATCAAGGGCGACATCACGCTTTGGGAAAACAATATGGGCTTTATCTCGCAGGCCAAGAGTTCCGACGTGCTGCGCCGTGAGTTCGAGAACAAGATTCGCCGCGCCAAGGAAGAACTGGCCTTGCTGGAAGCCAAGATGAAGATTATCAGGGAACGCCCTAAAGAAAACAAGGCATAGTGAGAATCGACATCATCAGTCTTTTCCCCGAGATGTTCGCGGGCTTCCTGTCCTCGTCCATTCCGGCCAGGGCCGTAAAGAAAGGCTTGTTCGAGCTGCGCCTGCACAACCTGCGCGACTACAGCACCGACCGCTACAAGTCGGTGGACGACTATCCTTACGGCGGGGGCGCGGGCATGGTGATAGGCATAGAGCCGGTGGACAACTGCATTTCGGCCTTGAAGGCCGAGCGCGACTACGACGAGGTGATCTTCACCACGCCCGACGCGCCGGTTCTCGACCAGCCCACGGCCAACACCCTTTCGCTCTGCAAGAACATCATCATTCTGTGCGGGCATTACAAGGGGGTCGATGAACGGGTTCGCGAACACTTGATTACGCGCGAGATTTCGATAGGCGACTATGTGCTTTCGGGCGGGGAACTGGCCGCGGCGGTGATTACCGACGCGGTGGTGCGTCTGGTGCCGGGGGTGCTCAACGACGAGACCTCGGCCCTGAGCGATTCGTTTCAGGACGGACTGCTTTCGCCTCCCGTATATACGCGCCCGGCCGAGTACAAGGGCTGGAAAGTGCCCGAGGTGCTGCTGGGCGGCAACGATAGGCTGAAAGCCGAATGGCGTTACGAAAAAGCCTTGGAACGCACCAAGGAAAGAAAGCCGTATCTGCTGGATACGCAAGAACCTCAAGAATAAACCGGCTGCCGGCGGGCGGCCATAAAAGGCAAAACGATGGGAGCATTCAAAGCCTACGACATACGCGGGGTCTATAACCGCGATTTCAACAAGGAAGACGTATATAAGATAGGGTATTTCCTGCCCGAACTGCTCAATACCGACCGGATTCTGGTGGGGCGCGACGTGCGCACTTCCTCGCCCGAGATTTTCGCCTGGTTCTGCAAGGGGGCCGAGGATGCAGGCGCCGACGTGTACGACCTGGGCATCTGCACCACGCCCATGGTGTATTGGGCCACGGCGCAGTACGGTTTCAAGGCTTCGGTGATGATTACCGCCTCGCACAATCCCAAGGAATACAACGGGCTTAAGATTTCGCGCGAGAACGCGCTGCCGGTGGGCTTCGACACGGGACTGGGCGAGTTGGAACGCTGGCTTAGGGAACGGGTGGTGCTGCCGCGCGAGAAGAAGGGCAAGACCGTTGATTTCGACAAGAAGCCCGACTACACCGCCTTTCAGAAGCAATGGGTGAGCGATGACACCGACTATCTCAAGATCGCGATGGACTGCAGCAACGGCATGGCGTCCATCTTCGTGCGCGAACTTTACGGTACCAAGCCCGCCTATATCTTCGATGAACTCGACGGAACCTTCCCCAACCACGAGGCCAATCCGCTGGAACCCGAAAACATCAAGGATATCTGCCGCCTGGTAACGGAAAACAAGGCCGACATCGGCGTTATCTTCGACGGCGACGCCGACCGGGTGATGTTCGTGGACGAAAAGGCCCGCTTTATCTCGCCCGACCTGATGATTGCCGTTCTGGGCAATTACTTCCTGAAGGAAAAGGGTTTGAAGGGCAAGGTATTGCAGGATATCCGCACCTCTAAATCGGTGCGCACCTACGTGGAGTCGATGGGCAGCACGATGGAGATGTGGCGTGTGGGCAGGGCGTACGCGGCCTTGAAGTTGCGCGAGATAGACGGAATCTATGGAGGCGAGCTGGCGGGGCATTATTATTTCCGCGACTTCAACTATTCCGATTCGGGACTGATGGCGTGCAGCCTGCTCCTGGGCATCTTCGCTGGATTCAAGCGTCAAGGCGTCAGGGTGTCGGAGGTGATCGACTCGATTGCCACCTACGCCAATTCGGGCGAGGTCAACTTTAAGCTGGAAGACAAGCAGGGGGCGATGGAAGCCTTGCGCGCCCACTTCACGCAGGAGGAGGAACCGCAGGCGTTCTACGATTTCGACGGCTACCGCATCGAGTTCAAGGAATGGTGGTTCAATGTAAGGCCATCCAATACCGAGCCCTACCTGCGCCTTATCATGGAGGCTTCCTCGCAGAGGCTGCTGGATGAAAAACTGGCCGTGGCCAAAGGAATCATAGAAAGATGCCGCGCTTAAAATCGGACATACGCATCAAGAACAAGAAGGCGGAATATCAGTTTTTTCTGATAGACCGCTATACGGCGGGCATTGTGCTTACCGGTACCGAGATCAAGTCGATCCGTGCGGGTAAGGCCAGTGTGGGGGAGGCGTTCTGCGTGTTCCTCGGCAACGAGCTTTTTATCAAGAATATGTATGTGGCCGAATACAGTCATGGTTCGGCCTTCAACCATGTGCCGCGCCGCGACCGCAAGCTGCTGCTCAATAAGAGGGAGTTGCGCAAGCTGCAAGGCAAGATCAAGGAAAAGGGGCTTACGATTATTCCGGTGGTTCTCTTTATCGACGAGAACGGTCGTGCCAAGATGGAAATCGCGCTGGCCAAGGGCAAGAAGCTCTACGACAAGCGCGAGACCTTAAAGGAAAAAGACATCAAGCGCCAAATGCAAAGAGGTCGGGAGGAATAATCTTCCCGACCTCTTTCTTTTTAAGGGGAATTATCGGTTACTTCACTTCTACCGAAAGCGAATCCTTGCCTTCTTCGTGATCCACGAACACGGTTTTCCCTTTCGGGTCGCCGCCCTTCACCATGAGTTCGGCCAGTTCGTCTTCGATATAGTGTTCTATGCAGCGGCGCAAGGGGCGGGCGCCCAGATCCGGATCCCAGCCTTTCTCCATCAGGAATTCCTTGGCCTTCTCGCTCAGCTGTACATCCGATTCCATCCTGGCCAGCCGCTCGCGCAGTTTGGCCAGCTCGATGTCGATGATCCTGAAGATGTTCTCCTTGCTGAGGTTGTTGAACACCAGGATGTCGTCGATACGGTTCAGGAACTCGGGCGCGAAATGGCGTTTGAGCGCCTTGTCGATGATGCCCCGTTCCCATTCGGCCTTGCCGGCTTCCTTGGCGGCGGTCTGGAAACCCACGCCCGAACCGAATTCCCGCAACTGGCGCGAGCCGAGGTTGGAGGTCATGATGATGATGGTGTTCTTGAAGTCGATCTTCCGCCCCAACCCGTCGGTAAGCTGGCCGTCGTCGAGCACCTGCAGCAGCAGGTTGAAGATGTCGGGATGCGCCTTCTCGATTTCGTCGAACAGCACGATGGAGTAGGGTTTGCGCCTAACCTTCTCGGTAAGCTGGCCGCCGTCCTCATAGCCCACGTAGCCCGGAGGCGAGCCGATAAGGCGCGACACGTCGAATTTCTCCATGTACTCGCTCATGTCCACGCGGATCAACGCGCTTTCGGCATTGAACATATACTTGGCCAGGCACTTGGTGAGGTAGGTCTTGCCCACGCCTGTAGGCCCCAGGAAAATAAAGCTTCCGATGGGGCGCGAGGGGTCTTTGAGGCCCGTGCGGTTGCGGCGGATGGCGCGCACCAGCTTGTGGATGGCCTCGTCCTGGCCTATCACCTGGCTTTCGAGCACGCTCTCCATATTCAGGAGCTGCTCCATCTCGTTCTGCGCCACCTTCTGGATAGGCACGCCGCTCATCATGGCCACCACGCCCGTAACGTCTTCTTCTAACACTTCGGGGCGGTTGGCCCGGTTCTCTTCTTCCCAACGCTTGTTTTCCTCTTCCAGCTGCTTCTGCATCGCGCCCATCTCGTCGCGCAGCTTGGCCGCGTCCTCGAAACGTTGGTTCTTGATGGCATCCACCATTTCCTGCTTGGTCTTGGCGATGCCTTCCTCCAATTGCGTGATGGGGGCGGGCACGTCGGTGCGGCTCAGGTGAACCTTGGCGCCGGCTTCGTCCAGGGCGTCGATGGCCTTGTCGGGCAGCACCCGGTCGGTGATGTAGCGGTCGGTGAGCTCGATGCAGGCCTTAAGGGCGTCTTCGCTGTACGACACCATGTGGTGGTCTTCGTAGCGGCCCTTTATGTTGTGCAGTATCTCGAGCGTTTCCTCTTTGGTGGTGGCTTCCACCAGCACTTTCTGGAAACGGCGTTCCAGGGCACCGTCTTTCTCGATGCTCTGGCGGTATTCGTCTAAGGTGGTGGCGCCTATGCACTGTATCTCGCCCCGCGCCAGGGCGGGCTTGAACATGTTGGAGGCGTCGAGCGCGCCGGCGGTGTTGCCCGCGCCCACGATGGTGTGTATCTCGTCGATAAAGATGATTACCTCGGGATGCTTCTGCAGTTCGTTGATGATGGCCTTCATGCGTTCCTCGAACTGGCCGCGGTATTTGGTTCCGGCCACCACCGAGGCGATGTCGAGGGTCAGGATCCGCTTGTTCCTGAGGCTGTGCGGAACCTTGTGTTCGGCGATGCGTTGCGCCAAACCTTCGGCGATGGCCGACTTGCCCACGCCGGGGTCGCCTATCAGCACGGGATTGTTCTTCTTGCGGCGGCTCAGGATCTGAACGATGCGTTCGATTTCCTTTTCGCGCCCCACCATCGGGTCAAGCAGCTTTTCGGCGGCCGCCTTGGTGAGGTCTTTGCCGAAGTTGTCCAGCACCGGGGTGTCGGTTTTGGAGTTGGCGGCCTTGGGCACGTCGTTCCGGATGGATTCGGATTCCCGGCGGCTGCCTCTTTCCTCGCCGTATTCATGCATTCCGATGCCTTCTTCCATGGCCGACGGGCTCTTGTCCTTGCTTTCCGCCGAAGGTTGCTGCTGCAACATGGCGTTGATGCTCTCGTAGTTGACGCCGGCCGCGTTCAGTATGCCGGTAACGAATCCGGCGTCGTTCTTGAGGATGGCCAGCAGCGCGTGTTCGGGTTCCACCTGTTCCTGCCCTAAGCGCAGGCTTTCTAAGTACATCACCTTGATCATGCGGTCCAGCTGGCTGTTGGCGGGCAGGTTGCGTTCGGTAGGGTCGGCCGGGGCGTCCTCGCGGGAGGCGGGCTTGATCGATTCCTCGATGCGCTTGCGCAGGTTCTGGGCGTCTAAGCCGTATTGCAGGATAAGTTGCGCGGCCTTGTTGTCGCCCTGGCGCAGCATGCCCAGCACCACGTGTTCCACGCCCACATAGTCGTTGCCGATGCGGCCGGCTTCTTCCGTGCTGTAGTTCAGTATGGTTTTTAAGGTGTCTGAAATGTTGATTTCCATTCTTTTTCCATTTCTTGGTTCGCCGAAAAGACCAAATAAGGCAAGGTCGGAACGGCAAAACCTACAAAATTAGCGGTTTTTTGGCGACCGTGCAATTTTTGTGCCACAGGCCAAAGAAGCCCTTCCAAGCCCTTCCTGTATGAAAAAACGGCAGAGTCTTGCTGTCTTTCGGGTTTTAAAAATCATTACTTGCGAAATCTCTCCGAAATTTGTAATTTCGTAGTTTGTTTGAAATACAGAAGTAGCACATATATAGAAAGTTAACAGAAATGGAAGAAAAGGAAGAGACAGCAGGACAGGGAAAAATCGTGCGGGTTGACATCGACAAGCAGATGCAATCGGCCTATATCGACTACTCCATGTCGGTTATCGTGGCGAGGGCGTTGCCTGATGTGCGCGACGGTATGAAGCCGGTTCACCGCCGTATTTTGTTTGCCATGAACGAGGCGGGCATCACCGCTTCGGGAGGTTATAAGAAGTCTGCCCGTGTAGTTGGGGACGTGCTCGGTAAGTACCACCCCCATGGCGACAGTTCCATTTACGGTGCATTGGTGCGTATGGCGCAGGACTGGTCGATGCGTTACCCCCTGGTGGACGGTCAGGGTAACTTCGGCTCCATCGACAACGACCCGCCGGCGGCCATGCGTTACACCGAGGCCAAGATGCGCAGGATCGCCGAAGCCCTGCTGGCCGATATCGACGAAGATACGGTGGATATGCAGAACACCTTCGACGACACCAACAAGGAACCTACCGTCCTTCCCAGCCGTATCCCCAACCTTTTGGTGAACGGTTCGTCGGGTATCGCCGTGGGTATGGCCACCAACATGGCGCCCCACAACATGAGCGAGGTCTGCGACGGGATCGCCGCCTATATCGACAATAAGGACATTACCGTAGAGGAGCTGATGCAGTACGTAAAGGCGCCCGATTTCCCCACGGGAGGCGTGATTTACGGATACGACGGGGTGCGCGACGCCTTTACCACCGGTATGGGGCGCATCGTGATCCGCGGCGAGGCCGAGATCGAGACCACCGACAGCGGCCGCAACCAGATTGTGGTCAAGTCGATTCCCTATATGGTGAACAAGTCCGAGATGATCAAGAAGATCGCGGAACTGGTTACCGAAAAGCGCATCGACGGCATCGTGGATATCCGCGACGAATCCAAGCGCGACGTGCGCATCGTGTTCGACCTCCGTCACGATGCGGTGGCCAACGTGGTGCTCAACAAACTCTACCAGCAGTCGGCTCTGCAGACATCGTTCAGCGTAAACAACATCGCGCTGGTTCACGGCAAGCCCTGCCTGCTGAACCTCAAGGACCTTATCTCGAATTTCGTGGAACACCGCCACGAAGTGGTGATTCGCCGCACCAAATTCCGGCTGGCCAAGGCCGAGGCGCGCGAACATATCCTGCAAGGGCTTCTCAAGGCCTTGGATCACTTGGACGAAATCATCAACCTGATCCGTTCCTCCAAGACCATCGACGATGCCAAGCAGGAGCTTATAGCCCGTTTCCAGTTCAGCGAAATCCAGGCGAAGGCCATCGTGGAGATGCGTCTCGGACAGCTTACCGGCCTGGAACGCGAGAAACTGCAGCAGGAGTTCGAAGAATTGGAACGCTTTATCGCCGAATGCCACGAACTGCTCGAAAACGAAGGCAAGCGTATGGCGGTGGTGAAGGAGGAAATCCTTGAGATCAAGGAAAAGTACGGCGACGAACGCCGCACCCACATCGTTTACGACTCGGCCGACTTCAATATCGAAGACACCATTCCCGACGAAGACATGGTGATCACCATCTCGCACATGGGCTACATCAAGCGTACCCGTCTGGCCGAATACCGCCGCCAGAACCGGGGCGGCAAGGGAATGAAGGGCTCCGACGTGCGCACCGAAGACTTTGTGGAACACCTCTTCGTGGCCTCCATGCATAACTACATGCTGTTCTTTACCGAACAGGGCAAGTGCTTCTGGATGCGCGTGTTCGACATTCCCGAAGGCTCGCGCCAGTCGAAGGGCCGCGCGCTGCAGAACCTGATGAACATCGCCTCCGACGACAAGGTGAAGGCCTACATCAACGTAAGGACCCTCAAGGACGAGGAATACATCAACAACAACTACATTGTTCTCTGCACCAAGAAGGGCATCATCAAGAAGACTTCGCTGGAAGCCTACTCCCGTCCGCGTCAGAACGGTATCATCGCCGTTACGGTGCGCGAAGGCGACCAATTGCTGGAAGCCAAGCTTACCAACGATTCTTCGGTCATCATGATGGCCTTGCGTTCGGGTAAGGCCATCCGTTTCCCCGAAAACAAGGTGCGCCCGATGGGACGCGGTGCCTCGGGGGTTCGCGGTATCAGCCTGGCCAACGAAAACGACGAAGTGGTGGGCATGATCTGCATCGACCCGAGCCAGAACAGCGACGTGCTGGTGGTTTCCGAAAAGGGCTTCGGCAAGCGTTCCGCGCTCGAAGACTACCGCGAGACCAACCGTGGCGGCAAGGGTGTCAAGACCATCAATATCACCGACAAGACGGGCGCGTTGATCGCCATCAAGGACGTTACCGATATGGACGACCTGATGATCATCAACAAGTCGGGCATCATCCTGCGCATGGCCGTGAAAGACCTGCGCGTGGTGGGCCGCGCCACCCAGGGCGTGAAGCTTATCGAACTCAAGGGCAAGGACTCCATTGCATCTGTCGCCAAGGTGGCGATGGACGAGGAAGACGAAATGGAAGGCGAAGCCAATGGGGAAGAGAATGCCGGAACCCCTGCCGAAACCCAGGAATAAGACAAAACGAATAAAAACCTTAAAACAAGACTTGACATGAAAAAACTTTTGGTTCTCGCGATTGCCTCGATTGCCGTGGTAGGTCTCTGCTCCGCCCAGGAAAAGGCATATAAGGCCGCCAAGAAATATTACTCGCAACAGAAATGGAGCGACGCCGCCTCCACGATCGACGCCGTGGTGCAAAACCCCGAAACCGCCAATATGCTGGACGCTTGGATGCTGCGCGGAAAGATCTATCTTTCGATCTCCAACAACCCGCTTTTGGCGCGCGACTATCCCAATGCCGCCGAATCATCCAAGGAATCGTTCGAACGTGCCTTGCAGATCGACCCCTCCGACAAAACCTTGGTGATGCTGCGACAGAACATCCTCGACCTGTCGGGCGTGTTCTACGACCGGGGCGCCAACCAGTACGAACAGGCCGCCTACGACCAGGCGGTGGCTTCGTTCGAGACATCGCTGGCCGTTTCGCAGTTGGAAAGCGAATACGACACTAGCGCCGCCTTCAACGTGGCCCTGTGCGCGTTTAACGCCGCCCAGTACGACAAGGCGGTGGATTACGCCAAGGTCGTTATTGCCAGCTCGATGGCCAATCCCAATGTGTATGCCATCCAGGCCGAATCGTATTTCCAGAGCGGCAAGAAAGACGAAGCCGTGGCCGCCATGGAAGACGCCATTGCCCGTTTTCCCGAAGACAAGACGGTCTATACCTCCGCTTCTTCGGTGTTCCTGCGTATCGGCCTGAACGAAAAGGCGAGCGAAGTGTTGAACACCGCCCTCGAAAAATGGGGTGACGACGCTTCCTTCCAGCTCTTTATCGGCATCGCCTACGAAAACGACAAACAGTACGAAAAGGCGGAAGCCGCCTACAAGAAGGCGCTCGAAATCAATCCCGAATACATGGACGCCATTTTCGACCTGGGCGCTTTCTATGTGAACCAGGGTATCCGCTTGAACGACGAGGCCAATGCCCTGCCCTTGGAAGAAACCGAAAAATACGACCAACTCCGCGCCCAGGCCAACGCTTCGTTGAACCAGGCGCTGCCTTACCTGCAGCAGGTAATCGAGAAACAGCCCGAAAACCTGAAGGTGATGATGACCCTGCGCGACGTGTACGTACAGCTCGGCAAGGCCGAGGAAGCCAAGGCGCTGCGCGAGAAGATCGAAGCATTGCAAGGGGAATAGAAGGTCTTGGATGCCTTGATTTTTGAGCATGAAGGGACTGTTCGGTTTTCGGGCAGTCCCTTTATACTATAAAGCATGGGGTGAGGGGTAGTAGCCTCTTTCACCCGCAAGATCTTGGATTAGAAAATCTCCGAATGGCTTCCCAAACGAACCAGTTTTATCGTTTGGCTGTTTTCATCGCGCCACAGAAGCAACGTATCATTCTGTATATGGCATTCCATATATAGATTGAATACTCCTTTCAGCCTGTGAGGTCTGTATTTACTTGGAATATCCTCTCCCCCCGCCAGATAACGAAGAACTATCTTGAGTTCATCCAAGACCGAGGGCTTGTTCCTATAACGCTTCAAGTCTTTTTTGAACTGGGTTGTAAGAATCAATTCCTTCATACTACAGCCCCTTTACAAACTCATCGAATTTATCTAAATCGAGCACCTCGAGGCTTGAAGATGTTTCCGCTTCTTTCATGGCGGCCAAGGTGGTTTTGTTAGGTATGCGGGCCGCTTCTTTGTAGAGCAGGCTCTCCACAAAATTATTAAGGCTTCTATTCTCTCTCTTGGCCAATAAACGAATTTTTTCCAACAGACTGGAATCCAATCTGAAAGAAGTCTGTACGCGAATAATATCTTGTGCCATGATGTAATGCAATTATATTGCAAATATATCGCAAATATATCACATTACCAACCCTACCGCGATTTGTGTTATCGGATGGTTTGGATGAAGTATGTCTATCCTGTTTACGGATGTAACTACCGGACGTTCTTGCGGTATCTGAAAGTGGACACCTCGAGTGTTTCCGCTGACAGTGCAAATGCTTCCGCACGGAAGTAGGTGCATCCAAAACGCAGGCAGCCCGTGGATTTTTCCACGGGCTGCCTTTCTTCATCGAGCAAAAAACCTTTACCTCACGATAAGCCGCCTGGTATACGTTCGGTTTCCGGCGGTGAGTTT
>JAMPIH010000002.1 GCA_023662825.1 Bacteroides sp. | reverse complement strand
AGGCTGCGCCTCGAAAGAAAGGCACATCGCAAAAACTTGCTTAACCTCTACAAACTACCATGTGCCTTCATGGACGGTTCCTGTGTCCGTAACCCGCACCCGGCGCTGCGGTCGGTACCGCTGGTGGTTGTTTAGTGCGCCTTTGGCGCACGGAATCGGTGCCTCTGGCGGTTGGTTGGCGCGCTCGCTTCGCTTGCGCGCGGTGGGCGCCTTCGGCGTGGAACAAAAAGAAAGCCTCGGAAATCCGAGGCTTTCTTTTTTCTTTAGTTGACCAAAACTTTTATGTGCGAGGTTCCGGACTTTATTATGTATAGGCCGGAGGTCTGGACCGGGATTTCGGTTTTGGTGCCTTGGTAGAGTTGCTGGCCCAGGGTGTTGTAGAGGCTTATCTCGCCTTCGGCGTTCTGGACGTGGATGATGTGGTCTTTTACGTAGGCCTGCAGGCGGGGCCTGGGGGTGTCTATGCCCTCGTTGGCTACGCCTGAGGTGCTGATGTACCAGGTGAAGGCGATCTGTTTCTTGGGGCGGCCGTTGTCGTATTCCGTCACGCTGGCGTTCTGCAGGCTCAGGATGTAGGGACGGTCGCTGTAAAAACGGAAGATGCCGTTTTCTTCCTTGTAGTCTGTGGCGGGCACCGGCTGGCGGGTGTTGGCGTAACGCAACGTGTAGGTGCTGCGCTTGCCCCCTATCGTCATCTCGCCCGTCAGGTCGAAGGGCGCGTTCGGGGCCACGTTCGCCGAATCCGTCTGCGGGTCGAACTCGTAGGTGGCGTTCCGGTTGCGGACGGTCAGTATATTATATAAGGTAGATAAGGGCATGTTGTTGTCCTCGCCGTCCACTTCGTCTATCCTGCCCAGTCCGTTCAGGTTGATTTCCGTAAGGCGGTTCTCCGAGAAGTCGAGGTCTTGCAGGTTGATGCAGCCCGATACGTCCAGGGTCGTGAGGCGGTTCTCGGAGCAGTCGAGTTCCCTAAGCGTGCCCAGGCTGCCCAGTTCGAGTGCCTCCATCAGGTTGTCGGAGCAATCGAGTTTCTCCAGACGCGTGGAGTCGCCGACGGCCATGGCCAGCACCTGTTCTCCCGACACTTCCAAGGCCGTAAGGTAGCCCTTGTTGTCCGAAGGCAGTATCTGCACCGTATAGATGCCGGGGGTGGCATAGCGGTGTTTCAGTTCCCGGACGGAGTCCCTGGGCTCAGGTCCTCCGGCGGCGAACGCCTTGATAGTATTCGTATTGCCGTCGCCCCAATCAACCCTGAAGCCTCCCCGACCCTCGATCTCGATTTCCTTCTCCTTGTTGGCCTGCGCCTGCCAAACCAAGCCCACGCCCCGGGCAGGAATCACCACCGTATCAGGATTTTCTCCATTGGGTTCCGTTACGGTAACCATATGATATACATATACCGGCTGCAATGAGTCGGGATGATAGAGGAAATACGTTTCATCTTCCAGATATGCGTTATCCATAAAGTCATTGCTATGCAGGCGTATGCAATAGTTTCCCTGTTTGTTGAACCGAAACATACCCGTTGTTTCCGAGTATTCGGAAGTAATGTTAGAGTCGGTCAGCGACCACACGGCATATTCCGTCTTACCATTCAGCAGGTTCATTTCTCCCGATAAATCCAATACCTTGTCCAAGGCCACGCTATCCGTTCTGACTTGCGGAGACATGCATAAATACCGTACACACTTATCCTTCAGGATAGAATGGAACCCGGCTATATCCGCCAGCGACAATTGATTATCGCCTACATTTACAGTTCCCAGCGTGTCCCCGACAAAATCGGGAAGAAGCAACAATCTTAAAGCATTCCCATAGCAATCAAGTTCCACAAGTTTAGTATTCTTTGATGTGTTCAATTCAGTCAGCGAATTATAATGACAATGTAGATATTTCAAATTTACCTGCCGTGTTACATCCAACGTATTCAATGAATTTCGAAAACAGCTCAATTCTGTCAATTTGGAATTTTGCGACACATCCAATTTTGTCAACGAATTATCATTACACCATAACGACGTCAATTCCACATTCTTCGCTACATCCAATTCCGTCAACAAATTATAATCACACCATAATTCCGTCAAATTTACATTCTTCGTTACATCCAATTCCGTCAGTGAGTTGACATAACAATACAGACGTTCCAAATTTATATTCTTCGTCACATTCAATTCCGTCAACGATTCACTGGAACAAACCAACTCCGTCAAAAGTCCATCGGATGTTTGACTATAAAGCAGAACGTGTTTATCTGCCGCATCATTATAGGTATGGGTTACCGATACATTTCCATATTCTCCAGTTCCTCTTCCCGAAATTTCATCCCGCGTTCCGTCGCCCCACTCCACGATAAATGTTTCACCTGCTGTTCCTTCAAACGAAAAATCTTTTTCCTCTCCGGCTTCTACTTGCCAGGTAAAACTTACGGTGTCGCAGGGACCGTACTCGGGCTCATCCGGGTCGTTGGGGTCGGTAACGGTTAGGTAATAAACAACCACCATTCCGGAGGTATCGATAGGTTCGCCGTCCATACCATAGGACCAACCCCGGTTCTTGATGCTTGTATTTTTCATTACTATACGGTAGGATCCCGGCGTATAAAAGGTTCCGATACCTTGATTGAAATCGTATGAATCTTCCACCATGTCAAACGACAACTTCGTCTTGACCCCGTTGAACTCCATTTCAGAACGGACATCCCATACCTCTCCGGCATTTACCGTATCATAAATGGTTTGAGGCCTGAAGTTTGAATCCAAGGGCGTGCCCCAAAGCAAGGCACTGCTGTCAAGAGGCACCGATAGAGATACTTCGTTTGCTACAGATAGGGGAATATGGTTTTCGTAGCCAGCAAGCCCAATAGGACGATGATGTAATTTTAAAGAAGACAATTCATTATTGTTGCAATACAAATAAAATAGTTTCGGATGCTGCGTTACATCCAATGCTTGTAGTAAATTATATTCGCAATCCAATTCTTTTATATCCGAATTTCCGGAAATATCCAGAGATGTCAATAAATTGTTTTTGCAATTCAGAGAATTCAGTTTGGCATTTCCTGTTTTCAAGACCCTCAGCGAATTGTCATTACACTCTAAAGATGTCAAATTCGTATTGCCAGATACATCTAATTCTGTCAGAAAATTCTTATCACAGATCAAATGGCTCAAATTCGCATTCTTTGTCTCCAATCTTGTCAACGAATTATTTCTACAATCCAAAGAGCGCAAATTCACATTTTTCGTTACGTCCAATTCTGTCAACGAATTGTTAAAACAATTCAAAAGGAGTAAATTGATATTCTCGGAAACCACCAATGCTGTTAAAGAATTACCAGGACACCATAAATCCTGCAAATTCACATTCTTCGTTACATCCAACTTTGTCAAGAAGTTGTCATTGCATTCTAATCTTTCCAAGAGCACATTCTTCGTTATATCCAATTCCGTCAAATAATTAGCGCCACAAGACAGATATGTCAACATTGTATTCTGTGTTACGTCCAATACCGTCAATGGATTATTAAAACAATCCAGATTATCCAAATACACATTCTTCGTTACGTCCAACTCCGTCAACGAATTACTAAAACACCTTAACCCTATCAAATTCACATTCTTTGATACATCCAATTCTGTCAATGAATCACTAAAACAATGCAAATACGTCAAAAGGCCATCGGGTGTTTGGCTATAAAGCACAACGTGCCTATCCATTGCATCGGCATAGGTATGGGATAGAGTTACATTATATTTGTAGTCTATAGTATAATCACCCCATCCTACTCCTTTCCCAACCACTTCCTCCCGTGTTCCGTCGCCCCACTCTACGATAAACGTCTCGCCTTCCGTTCCGGCAAATTCAAAACTCTTTTCCATGCCCGCTTTCACTTGCCATGTCCAGCTTACCGTGTCGCAGTGGTTGGTTTCCTGGGCCTTGCGGCGCATGGCGGACAGCTTTTCTTGCGACAGGGCCGGGGCTGCGGCCATCCTTTCCCTGCTTTCCTGACGGAGTTCTTCCATCCGTATGGCTTCCTCGCTTCTCCTTGCCTCGTAGTAGGCCTTGTGTTCTGCTTCCCTACGCTTTTCTATATTGCTGCTATGCATCTCTTTCTCGCGCTCCATCCGCGCCTTGGTTAAATCCATGGACGGCATCGGCATGGCGGGGTTTGCCATTACCGGGTTTTCGGCCTTCTGTGGCAGGACGTAGGGCGTTAGCGGCCTTTTTTCTTGTGCGTTGGCAATGGTGAAGGACGCGCAGGCCATCACGGCCAGACACAGCCCTGTAAGGAGTAAGCGGAACTTTTTCATCTTTCCTTTTTATTTGTTGGTTTTCAACCGACATTTTATGAACATAGCGTTTATCTCAAAGGTGTTCATGATTTCGCTGCGCTCAATTCTCGCCATGGCATAATCCAAATAAATTTGGCTTCTGCTCATGGCTTAACGAAAACGTTAGTTACTATTGGTTTACAATAAAAAAGGAGAACCTGTCGCCTAATCGCAACAGATTCTCCTCGTCGCAATAATGCGGGGCGAAAACGCCTTTACGCCCCCCTGTAGCGGTGCAAAGGTAATGATAAATTTACATTCTCGCAATGTAACTTATTGTAAATGAATGGATTTTATTATTATAATGCACGCGTACAGCGGTTTATGGCGCGTGGGGACTTGCGGCAGGCTTGCAACAACCGCCAGTGTTTGGCTTCTCCCCGTGCGTTATAATAATAAAATTTCACGGACGGCAAGATTCCGGAGTTTATTTGTTATGCCAAACAAAATTTCCGCAAAGCCAAGTTTTGTTAATCATACCACCAACAACTTCATTGTCAGTCGAAAAGATCTTGATATATATAGCAAAATTGGAGTTCTCATTGGTTTTAGAGACTTATCTCTATTTTGTAGCCGAGGGCGTGGATTAGACATTTTCTTTACCATAAGGCCACTTTGCCAAAGTGCCCCAAATCCAGCGTGGCTGTGGCGATACCCAGGGCCTTGAACACCCGGCTCATCGTGGGCAGCGTGATGACGCTTCTGCCCTTTTCGAGGCGTGATATTTGCGCCCGCTGAACGCCTATCCGCCTGCCTAACTCTTCTTGGGTCAAGCATTGTTCCTGGCGGGCTTTCCGAATGGCCTCCCCTACAAAATAGGCATGAAGGTCTTCTTTCAGGCGCATTTCCATCCCGTCCCGTTCGGGAGTGCCCTTCTTGCCCCAAATTTCATCCACCATATCCCCCAGCGGGGTCAACTTTGTCTTTGCCATATCCTTACCTTTCTTTATCGGCAAAATACCGCCTTCGCAGTTCCTCGGCTTTCGCAATTTCCTTACGGGGTGTCTTTTGCGTTTTCTTTATAATACCATGAGTGGCAATCACTATCGTTTCGCTTTCAGTATCCCAAAAGGCAAAGAGCCGATAACACCTTCCATCAAATAATGTCCGGAACTCCCATATGGGGGTATGTTCCAGTTTCTTGAAAAGGTCTTGGTTGATTTCGCCGCCCTCCACGCGCAAGAGGTTGTATGTTACTTTCTTTTGCGCCTTTTCGGGAAGCGAGCGAATAAACGAACTCGCCTCGTCCATCAATACCACCTTTAACCCGCGCATAGTGCCTCCGGATTAAAAGTTGTTGCAAAGATAATGATTGTTTCCTTGTAATGAAACATCTTTCTTGATGGAGCAAAAGCACTCCTATATGATATAATCCATAAAAGCCGGATTTATCGAAGTGCTCGGCAGTAAAAACATCATAAAAGAAAAAAATCAGCACTAAGAGGTTAAAGACATTAACCTCAAGGAAAATCTGTCCGGGTGAAGAGATGCGTGGCAATAGATACCTCCGGCGGTTTATTGATGCAAGTTGCTACCCTCTTGCATTGGAGGGATGAAGGTGGGGATGAACTGGATTCCGAGGAGTGCGGCTATTCGGAAAAAGCTGGAGAGCTGGATGTCGGTCTCCCCTTTTTCCACGCGGGCGATGTAGCTTTGCTTCCTGCCAGCTCGCTCTGCCACTTGCCGTTGGGTCAGTTTCAGTTCGCGCCGGCGTTCCCGCAGCAGGCTTCCGTAAAACCACGCGATGGATTCTTCATCGAACTTGTTCCGTTGGGGCGTTCCTATCTTACCGTATTCGGCTTCCAGCCGTTGGTTAAAGGTAGGAAGCTCCGCCAATTTTTCGGGGTTTATCGTTTTCATAGTTCCAGTTCTTTTAACATCCGTTCTGCCAACGCTATCTGTTTTTTGTAGTCCTTGCCCGACTTCTTCATAAAGCCATTGAGCAGGATTATCCGCGTACACTCGATGATGTTCCTGTGGTCAACGGCAAAGAGGATGGTTCTGTATTCGTTTGCCCCTACCGATATACGCAATTCGTATAAATCGGTGCCTGTCAGGTGCTTCACGAATTTTGTGGGTATGGAGTAAACTCTTGTTATCACGTTGATGGTGTACATGAATTTAGTCCGAACCCTGGGAGGCAATGCTTCAAAAAATGCGTCAAAACAAGGAGTACTGATGATAACTCGTATCTCGTTGGCTGCTTTGAAAGCCTCTTGTTGGCTGCAAATATAACTTATTAGTGATAATTTTACAAGTTAAAGCGAGTATTTTTGAATACAGGCTCTATGAGTATAATCCCAAATCGCCGTTTTATCGAAGGATGTAAATTCATCGTGTTTTGTATCAATAAATTTATTACATTTGCGACCCTTTATGAGCCTGTGGTTCCGGATCCGGACGGGTTCACAATTAACCAATTAAACAACACAGGCGGCCGAACGTGCACCGGATTCCGCGCGAGGCTTGCCGCAATTTTTACCCTAATGGCAAACGAATTTGCTAAAACAGGAATCGAAGAATTCGATTGGGATTCCCTTTCTCATCACCAAATCAAGAAAGAAAAAGAAAAGGACGCCAATCAGAGCCCGCTTGACGAACAGTACGGCAACACGCTTAAGCAGATTGCCGACCAACAGGTTATAGAAGGCTTTGTCGTTTCCAAGAACAACCGCGAAGTGGTGGTGAACATCGGCTACAAGTCCGACGGCATCATTCCCGTTTCCGAATTCCGCTACAATCCCGACCTCAAGCCTGGCGACAAGGTGGAAGTCTATGTGGAAAGCCAGGAAGACGCCACCGGTCAATTGGTTCTCTCCCACAAGAAGGCACGCATCCTCAAGTCTTGGGAACGCATCAACGAAGCCTACGACAATCAGGAAATCATCAACGGTTACGTCAAGAGCCGTACCAAAGGCGGCTTGATCGTGGACGTATTCGGCATCGAATCCTTCCTGCCCGGTTCCCAGATCGACGTGAAGCCCATCCGTGACTACGATGTGTTCGTAAACAAGACGATGGAATTCAAGGTTGTGAAGATCAACCACGAATACAAGAACGTGGTGGTTTCGCACAAGGCGCTTATCGAAGACGAAATCGAACAGCAGAAGGCCGAAATCATGTCCAAGCTCGAAAAGGGACAGGTTTTGGAAGGCACCGTCAAGAACATCACCTCCTACGGTGTGTTCGTGGATCTGGGCGGCGTGGACGGCTTGATCCACATCACCGACTTGAGCTGGGGCCGTGTAAACCACCCCGAAGAAGTGGTGAAACTGGACGAGAAGATCAACGTGGTTATCTTGGATTTCGACGAAAACAAGAAACGTATCGCGCTCGGTCTCAAGCAGCTGACCCCGCATCCCTGGGATTCGCTCGACCCCGAGTTGAAGGTGGGCGACAAGGTAAAGGGCAAGGTGGTCGTTTTGGCCGACTACGGCGCTTTCGTGGAAATCATTCCCGGTGTGGAAGGCCTTATCCACGTTTCGGAAATGTCCTGGTCGCAGCACCTGCGTTCGGCTCAGGAATTCCTTAAGGTGGGCGATGAAGTGGAAGCCGTTATCCTTACCCTCGACCGCGACGAACGCAAGATGTCGCTCGGCATCAAGCAGCTTACGCCTGATCCCTGGCAGCACATCGCCGAAAAATACCCGGTTGGCTCGCGTCACACGGCTACGGTGCGCAACTTCACCAACTTCGGTATTTTCGTGGAACTGGAAGAAGGCATCGACGGCCTGATCCATATCTCCGACCTGAGCTGGTCCAAGAAAATCAAGCACCCGGCCGAATTCACCAAGATCGGCGAAAAGATCGACGTCATCGTATTGGATATCGATGTTGAAAACCGTCGTCTGAGCCTCGGCCACAAGCAACTCGAAGAAAATCCCTGGGACGTTTACGAAACCTTGTTCTCCGTGGGCAGCATCCAGAAGGGTACGGTGGCCTCGGCCAACGACAAGGGCGGCGTTATCGTATTGCCTTACGGCGTGGAAGGCTTCTGCCCCAACCGCCATATGCTGAAGGCCGACGGTACCAACCTCAAGGTTGAGGAACAGGCCGACTTCAAGGTAATCGAGTTCAGCAAGGAAAACAAGCGTATCGTGGTTTCCCACATGCGTATCCATCAGGAGGAAGCGGCTGAAGAACGCGCCAAGACGGAAAACGAAAACCGTAAGAACGCCGACAACACCGCCAAGGCCGTGAAGAAGCTCAACGATTCGTCCGAAAAGACGACGCTGGGGGATATTGAGGCTTTGTCGAATCTGAAAGACGCGATGGAAGCCGCCGAGAAAGGAAAATAAAAAGCGTTTAGAACGGCGATCTGCCGCGTTGGAAGCTCAAGCTTAGTTCGGTCACGTACATCAGTACGCTCCCTCGCAAGCTTGGGGCTTCCGCCTTGCATCTCACCATTCTAAACACTTTTTATTCCTTCGACTTTGGGTTCGTGATTTATCTCACCGCCCAAAATCAATTTTACCCTACCTGCATAGAACGCCTCGGATTTTCCGGGGCGTTCTCTTTTGATTTTTCTTTCTGCTTGTATAAATTCGCGCTCCGTTCTATGGATGATTCCGGAAAAAGTGTTGATATGAAGACTGTTCATTCCGATGCCGATTTCAAGTCGCGGCGCGAGAAAATCATTTCCTTTTGCTGGCAACATTTCCTGCTGCTGATTTCCCTTTTCATCATGACCTTCGGGGTGGCCGTGTGCGTGCGCTCCATGTTGGGTTCGAGCGTTATCAGTGTTCTGCCCTACGTGTTCGAAAGTGCGGGTAAGTTGGGCATGGTGCCGGCCCTCTCCATCGGGCAATACACCTATATCATGAATTTCGTGCTGGTTTTCGGGCAGATTCTGGTGCTGCGGAGACGTTTTGAGTGGGTGCAGCTGTTCCAGCTGGTGATAGGTTTCCTCTTCGGAACGCTGATCGACCTCTGCATGCTGCTTACCGTATGGCTCGCGCCGGCGGTACTCTGGCAGCAGATAGTGTCGCAAGTGGTCGGCTGCACGATATTGGGTGTCGGTATCGCGCTCGAGGTGTGCTGCGGCAGCGTCACCATGCCCGGAGAGGGCTTTCCGGTGGCGGTGAGCCGGGTAACGGGCTTCGAGTTCCCGAAAGTGAAGATCTGCGTGGACATCGCCCTGGTGCTTCTCGGCGTGCTGGCCTGTTACGGGTTCTTCGGAGCGTGGCAGTGGCATATCGTGGGCGTGGGAACGCTCTTCGCCATGTTCTACGTGGGCATCGTGGTGCGCTTTACCGGCAGACATATCGGCTGGTTCCGCCATCTGCTGGCGCACCGTCCCGGTTTCCGCCGCTCCCTCTACGGTCTGGCCCGTTTCATCTATCGCAAGGGCGAGTAAAAAGAATCCTTACTGCAACATCTCTCCCCAGCGGGCGCATAGTTTCTCCAAGGTGAACCGGGCGTTGGCGGGACTGGTGCTGGGCATCGGAAGGTAGCGGATTCCCGGCAGGCGGGAAAAATACTTGTCGTGAAGCCGTTCGGCCGTCTTGCCGTTGAACGCCACCGTGTGCAGTCCGGGAAGAGAGGCTATCAGGGAAGGAATATCGTTGGGCGTCTCGTTGCGGATATCGCTGTCCATACTGCCCGGACGTACCGCCCGGTGCGCCACATCCCACAGCGCGATGCCGTTCCGTTGCAGGAACGCTTTCTTTTCGGGATAAGTAACCGGCACGTTTTCATTACACAGGCAGGCCAGCATACGCCAAAAACGGTTCTGCGGATGTCCGTAATACTCGCTCAGTTCCAGCGAACGGTCGCCTGGAATGGAACCGAGCACCAGCACGCGGGCACCTTTCCCCGCTATGGGTTCGAACGAAAACTTATAGTCCATAGGTTGGTAAAAAGTCCGTAAATGTACGTTTTTAACCGGATTCCGAAGAATGCAAGATACGCCGCCTCGGTAATGCTCAAATTTTGTACCTTTGCTATTTTGGGTGGAATAGAACCGCCCCCATATACCCCGTAACCATGGAACAGAGTTTTCTCCGGATAATGGAGAACAGCATAAAGGATAATTGGGAACTGGCCGCCCTTACCGACTATAAGGGTTCCACTTTCCAATATAAGGAAATCGCGCGCAAGATCGCCAAGCTGCACATCCTGTTCGAGGCGGCCGGCATCCAGAAAGGCGACAAGATCGCCCTTATCGGCAAGAATTCCTCCAACTGGGCGGTGGTGTTCATGGCCACCTTGAGCTACGGCGCGGTCATCGTGCCCATCCTGCACGAGTTCAAGCCCGAAAGCGTGCACCATATCGTGAACCATTGCGACGCCAAGCTGCTCTTTGCCGGCGACGCGGTCTGGGAGAACCTCAATCCGGCCGCCATGATCCACCTGAGCGCCATCTACTCCATCGATTCGTTCGATCTGCTGCACACCACCGAGCCCAAGAACCGCGAGGCCATCGAGAACCTGAACCGCATGTTCGGCGAGAAATATCCCAAGTCTTTCGGAAAAGAGGACATCGTGTTCCATCAGGACCAGCCCGACGAACTGGCGCTTATCAGCTACACTTCCGGCACCACCAGCGCCAGCAAGGGCGTGATGCTGCCCTACCGCACGCTCTGGTCGAACTTCATGTTCGCCAGACAGGTACTGCCATCCATCACCCAAGGCTCCAACGTGGTGAGCCTGCTGCCCATGGCGCATATGTACGGCATGGCCTTCGAGTTCCTGTACGAGTTCGGCCAGGGCTCCCACATCTACTTCTTGACCCGCACCCCCTCGCCCAAGGTGATTTTCGAGGCCTTTCAGGAAGTGCGCCCCGACATCATCATCGCCGTTCCGCTCATTATCGAGAAGATATACCGCAAACAGATCCAGCCCAATATCGAACGTCCGGCCATCAAGGCGCTGCTCAAGCTGCCGGTGATCGACGCCACGGTTACCGACCGCATCCGCAGCACGCTCGTGGATGCCTTCGGGGGCAAGTTCGTGGAAGTGATTATCGGAGGAGCCGCGTTCAACCGCGAGACCGAAGACTTCTTCAAGCGCATGAAGTTCCCCTACACGGTGGGCTACGGCATGACCGAATGCGGCCCCATCATCAGTTACGCGCCCTGGGCCGAGCACCGGCTGCACTCCTGCGGCAAGGCGGCGCCCCGCATGGAGATCCGCATCGACTCCGAGTCGCCCGCCGAGATTCCGGGCGAGATACAGGTGCGCGGCACCAACGTGATGCTGGGTTATTTCAAGAACGAGGAAGCCACCAGGGCCGCCTTTACCGAAGACGGCTGGATGAAGACGGGCGACATGGGCGTGCTGGACGAAGAAGGCAACCTCTTTATAAAGGGACGCAGCAAGACCATGATTCTCGGCCCCAGCGGGCAGAACATCTATCCCGAAGAAATCGAAGACGTGATCAACTCCATGAACCTCGTTTCCGAATCATTGGTGATTGATGCCGGCAACGGCCGCCTGGAGGCGCTCATCTATCCCGACTTCGACACCGCCGACAAGACAGGCGTGGATATGGCGCAACTTCAGGCCGTCATGGAACAGAACCGTGTGGCCGTGAACGCCGCCCTGCCCGCCTACAGCCAGATAAGCAAAGTGAAAATCATGATGGAGGAATTCGAGAAGACGCCCAAGCGAAGCATCAAGCGGTTTCTCTATCAGGCACATAGATTAGACAGTTAACATGGATACATCTTCGAAAGCCATACGCAAGGCCTTTCTCGACTTCTTTGAATCGAAAGGGCACCAAATCGTTCCTTCGTCGCCCATGGTGGTGAAGAACGACCCTACGCTGATGTTCACCAACGCGGGGATGAACCAGTTCAAGGATATCTTTTTAGGCAACACGCCCCGCAAATACCCGCGCGTGGCCGACAGCCAGAAGTGCCTGCGCGTGTCGGGCAAGCACAACGACTTGGAGGAAGTGGGGCACGACACCTACCACCACACCATGTTCGAGATGCTGGGCAACTGGTCGTTCGGCGACTACTTCAAGAAAGAGAGCATCGCCTGGGCCTGGGAGTTCCTGACTCAAGTGGCCGGCCTCGACAAGGACCGCCTTTATGTGACCGTGTTCGGCGGAGACGAAAAGGACGGTACGGGCAAGGATATGGAAGCCTATGACTTCTGGAAGGAACACGTGCCCGAAGACCGCATTCTCTTCGGCAACAAGCACGACAATTTCTGGGAAATGGGCGATACGGGTCCCTGCGGCCCCTGCTCGGAAATCCATGCCGACATCCGCAGCGACGAGGAACGCGCCAAGGTGAACGGCCGCGACCTGGTGAACAAGGACAACCCGCAGGTTATCGAGATATGGAACCTCGTGTTCATGCAGTTCAACCGCATGGCCGACGGACATCTGGAAGAACTGCCCTCCAAGTGCATCGACACAGGCATGGGCTTCGAACGCCTCTGCATGGTGGTGCAGGGCAAGCGGTCGAACTACGACACCGATGTGTTCCAGCCGCTGATTTCCGCCCTGTCGCGGCATTGCGGCATCGCCTACGGGCAAGACCCCAAGTGCGACATCGCCATGCGCGTGATCGCCGACCATGCCCGCGCGGTAAGTTTCGCCATCGCCGACGGGCAGCTGCCCTCCAACAACAAGGCCGGCTACGTGATACGCCGTATCCTGCGCCGTGCCGTACGCTACGGATGCAGTTTCCTGAACCTGCACGAGCCCTTTATCTGCAAATTAGTGGACGTGCTGGTGGCGCAGATGGGCGAATCCTATCCCGAAATAGCCAAGCAGAAAGACTTGATAACCAAGGTGATTACCGAAGAGGAAAACACTTTCCTCAAGACCCTCGAGACCGGCAACCGCCTTCTGGATCAATTGACCGACCGGCTGAAGGCCGAGGGCAAGGACACCTTGGACGGCGTGAACGCATTTACTCTCTACGACACCTACGGTTTTCCCCTCGACCTTACCGAGCTGATGCTGCGCGAAAAGGGGCTCAAGGTTGACCAGAAGGGCTTCGAGGCCGAAATGAAGAAGCAGAAAGACCGTTCGCGTACCGACGCCGCCGTTTCGTCCGACGACTGGACGGTGGTGCACGAAGGCACCGAGGTAAGGTTCGTGGGCTACGACACCCTGGAGGCGGAAACCTCTATCTTGCGCTACCGCAAGGTGAACAAGAAGGGCAAGGACCTGTATCAGCTTATGTTCTCGCCCACGCCTTTCTACGCCGAATCGGGCGGCCAGACCGGCGACCGGGGCTATATAGAGGATGTGAACAGCGGCGAGAAAATCTCCGTGATCGATACGGTAAAGGAAAACAACACCGCGATCCACTGGGTCGAAAAGCTTCCCTCCGACCCCAAGGCCACGTTCAAGGCCGTGGTGAACAACGGCCTGCGTATCCAGACGGCCTGCAACCACACCGCCACCCACCTCATGCACTATGCCCTGCGCAAGGTGCTGGGCACGCATGTGGAACAGAAAGGCTCGCTGGTAAACGAAAAGGAATTGCGGTTCGACTTCTCGCACTTCCAGAAGATGAGCCGCGAGGAAATCCGGCAGGTGGAACGCATCGTGAACGGCCTGATACGGCAGAACATTCCCTTGGACGAACACCGCGACATGCCGATCGACGAAGCCCGCAAGATGGGTGCCATGGCCTTGTTCAGCGAGAAATACGGCGACAAGGTACGTGTGATCCGCTACGGTGAGTCGGTGGAATTCTGCGGGGGAACCCATGTGGCGGCCACGGGACAGATCGGCTTCTTCAAGATTCTGAGCGAGGGCGCGATTGCCGCCGGGGTAAGGCGCATCACCGCCGTAAGCGCCGACATGGCGGAGAATCTGGCCTATATGGTTTCCGACCAACTGGCCGAGGTAAGCGAGCTGTTCAAGGCCGGCAACGACGTGCTCGGCCATATCAAGAAGCTGATCGAGGGCAATTCCCAACTTAAGAAGGAAATGGAAAGCCTTATCAACGAACGGATTGCTCAGAGCCATAACCAGTTGCTGGAAGCCAAGAAGGTAGTGAACGGCGTGCCCGTGGTATTCTCGATAAAGGGAGTCAAACCCGATATGGCCAAATCGCTGGCCATGTCGTTCAAGAAAGATCTGCCCGGAGGCGTGGTGCTCATAGCCGGCATCTGGGACGGAAAACCTTTTATGCAGTTGCTTGTAGGCGAAGAACTTGCCAAGAAAGGCTTCCATGCGGGCAACATCATCAGGGAAGCCTGCAGACAGATGGGCGGCAGCGGCGGCGGGCAGCCAGGCTTCGCCACGGGTTCGGGTTCGCAGCCCGACAACCTGATGGACGCCATCAAGAGCGTGTTCTCCCAACTGCAAATAGAGTTTTCCTTAAACTAAAAGGCCAACCCTGACACATGGCAAGGAAGAAAAAGAACGAAATCTACTATCTAGATACCGCTTCGCTTTCGGTCAAGAAGGTGCGGGTCAGCGCCAAGCAGCGTCTGTTCAAGATACTGCGCTATCTGGTGGTGGCTCTGTTTTTCTTCGGTGTCGCCATGTTCGTGTCGGTAAACTTCTTCGAGTCGCCGCGCGAAAAGCAGCTCTCGGAAGACTTGATAGCAGCCAGGGCGCAATACACCTATCTGTGCGGCCGGGTCGATGAGCTGGAAAAGGTGGTTGCCGACGTGCATACCCGCGACCGCGACCTCTACCGCATGATCTTCGAGGCTGAACCGCCCGTTCCCAAGGCGGTGTTGCGGCAGAACTACAGCAACTTCAAGGACAACACCATTTCGCGTGCCATCGTGCAGACCTCCGAAAAGGTGGACAAGCTGGCCAACGACCTCTACGCCCAGTCCATTTCGCTGGATCAGATCTACGACTTGGCCAAGCACAAGGAGGAACGCATGCGGCGCGTGCCGGCCATTTATCCGATCAACAAGCATAACAGCCGCATGAGCTCCGGTTACGGATACCGGTTCCATCCCATATACAAGGCATTGCGCATGCATACGGGCGTGGATATCGCCGCCCCGCAGGGAACGCCCATCTACGCTACCGGCAACGGAAAGGTTACCGTGGCCGACCATAGCCCGCGCGGTTTTTCGGGCTACGGCATCGTGTGCAAGATAGACCACGGATTCGGCTACGAATCGCTCTATGCCCACATGAGCAAACTGGCCGTAAGGCCGGGGCAAAAGGTGACACGGGGGGATATCGTGGGCTACGTGGGTTCCACCGGGGCTTCCAGCGGCCCGCACGTGCATTACGAAGTGCTGGTGAACGGCAAGCACGTGAACCCGGTCTATTACTTCTTTATCGATATGTCGCCCGAAGAATACCTCGAAATCTTCGAAAAGGCGAAGGAAGTTAACCAAAGCTTGTCGTAGCCATGGAAGAACAAGAGAAAAAGCTCTTTTACACCATCGGCGAGGTGGCTGCATTATTTAATGTAAATACTTCTCTCATACGATTTTGGGAGAAAGAATTTAAAGTGATACATCCACAACGTAACAAGAAAGGGAACCGGCTTTTTACCCGACGGGATCTGGACTACTTCCATCAAATCTACCATCTGGTCAAGGAACAGGGACACACCCTGCAAGGGGCCAAGGAAAAATTAAAGGGAAAATCCATTGATTCCCAGGATGCCCGCCTTACGGTGGCCGAGAACCTGCGGCGGATAAAAAGTCTGCTGCTCGAACTTAAAGAATTATGTTAAATTACATTATTTGGAACGTTAATCCTGTGGCGTTTAGCCTGTTTGGACTAGAGATACGCTGGTACGGAATCCTGTTCGCCGTGGCTTTCCTGCTGGGCTGGTGGATTCTGGCGCGCATGCTCAAACTGGAGGGGCAGAAGCCCGAAATGGCGGACGTGCTGCTCTGGTATGTGGCGGTGGCGGTTATCGTGGGCGCGCGTCTGGGGCACTGCTTCTTCTACGAACCGCAGTGGTACCTGAGCCATCCCTTGGATATCTTCAAGATACGCGACGGCGGGCTGGCGAGCCACGGTGCGGCCATCGGCATCATCATCGCCCTGTGGCTGGTTTCCCGCAAATACAAGACCTCCATCTGGTACTGGCTCGACCGCGTGGTGGTCACGGTGGCCCTGAGCGGCTTCTTTATCCGCATGGGCAACCTCATGAACTCCGAAATCTACGGACACCTCACCTCCCTGCCCTGGGGCTTTGTGTTCGTGCGCGACGGAGAACTGCTGCCCAAACATCCCACCCAGATTTACGAAGCGCTCTGCTACCTGCTGCTGTTCACCGCCCTGACAGCCTATTTCTGGAAAAAGAAGGGTCAGGTGCGCAACGGGCAGATGTTCGGCTGGTTCCTCATCGGCTGTTTCGGCGCCCGTTTCCTTATAGAATTCCTTAAGGAAGTGCAGGTTGACTGGGAAGCGGGGCACCTGCTGGACATGGGGCAGATCCTGAGCATTCCCTTTATCTTGGGAGGAATCGCGATTCTGGTCATGTCGCATAAAGGATTATTGGATAAAAAAGCCTAACTTCGCGTTATGCGTGCCTCCTGCCTCAAAAGACTTCTTGTCCTGGCCGCCCTCTGGCTCCTTGCCGAAGGGCCGTCGGCCTATTCGCAGCTGCGGCATCACGCGGCTCCCGCTAAGATAATCCAGTTCTCGGGGGTCGTGGTCAGCGGCATCGACAGCAATCCCCTGCCCTTCACGACCCTGATCATCGGCTCGCGCCGGCAGGGAACGATTGCCGATGCCAACGGATTCTTCTCGTTCGTGGCGCTCGTGGGCGACACGGTGCGCTTCACCTCGGTGGGCTACCGACCCTGTTCCGTGGTGATTCCCGACACGATACGCCACGACGCCTACTCGATGGTGGTGCCTATGGAACAAGATACCGTGATGCTGCTCGAGACCGTCATCTACCCTTGGCCGAGCAAGGACAAGTTCCGCGAAGCCTTCATCAACCTGAAGCTTCCCCAATCGGATATGGATATCATCCGTAAGAATTTCGACCTGGCTTCCATGCGCGAGCAGGCCCGGAACGGCAAGATGAACGCCGACATGAACTACCGCTCGCTCATGCAGCAACAGGTTTCGAGAAACTATTACCAGAACCAGGTGGCGCCCGTGAACCTGCTCAACCCCTTTGCCTGGGCGCAGTTCGTAAAGCAGCTCAAACGCCGCAAGGAGATGGAGAAGACCGAGGCGCAGGGTCAGGATTACAAGCAGTACGAGGCGACTCCTTCCGGCGCGCTGCCCGAATTTAGCAATGAAGAATAGCCTTTCCGTGTTTCTGTCGCGTTTGGCGGTGGCCTTACTGCTGTCGCTGCCCTTATTCGCCTTCAGCCAGAACGCCGTTATCGAGGGGTATGTGCGCGATGAGAACGGCAACAGCATCCCAGTGGTCTCGGTGGGCGTGGTCAATATAGAAAAACCCATCGGAACCTCCACCTCCGAAAAAGGCTATTTCAGCCTGAACGTGCCCGCCGGCATCGAACTGGAACTGCTTTTCAGCCATACTTCCTATCAGCCTTACAGACAGAAAATCAAGCTTCAAAACGGACAGAAAAAACAATTGCAGGTGAACCTGCAGGCATCGCGGGTGCAGATGGAGGAAGTTTCCGTGCAGGGCGAGCGCCAGCGCAACGCCGCCTACGTGAACCTGACCCCGCTTTCGGGGCAGACCCTGCCCGGCATCACGGGGGGAGTGGAAGGCCTGGTGATGTCGCTGCCGGGGGTCAACAACAACAACGAGCTGAGCTCGCAATACTCAGTGCGGGGCGGCAACTTCGACGAGAACTTAGTGTATGTGAACGGCGTGGAGATTTACCGTCCGTTCCTGACCCGTTCGGGCGAACAGGAAGGCCTGAGCTTTATCAATCCCGACTTAGTGCAGACCCTCACCTTTTCGAGCGGCGGTTTCGACGCCCGCTACGGCGACAAGATGAGTTCCGTACTCGATATCCGATACAGGCAGCCCCAACAGTTCGGCGGCTCGGTGGGTTTGAGCTTCATGGGCGGGCACCTGCATCTGGAGGGGGCTTCCAAGAACAAGAAATTCACCTATCTGGCGGGGCTGAGGCAGAAAAATTCCCAACTGGTGCTCAAGAAGCTGGACAAGTCGGGGCAGTACAAACCCTCCTTTACCGATTTCCAGTTGCTGATCGCCTATCAGATCGATTCCAGGAACAAAATCGAACTCTTGGGCAACATCGCCCACAACCGCTATAAGTTCACGCCCAAGAGCCAGCAGACCAAGTTCGGCACCTCGGGGGCGTCCAAATCCTTCTGGGTCGATTTCAACGGCTTCGAGATAGACCGTTTCACCACCTACTTCGGTGCGCTCACCTGGACGAACCAGGCCTCGGCCGACGCCCGGCACAGCCTTACGGCGAGTTTCTTCAACACCGTGGAACGCGAGAATTTCGACATCGAGGGCTATTACCGCCTCAGCGAGACCATGAGCGACAACGGCGGCCATGCCGTGGAAGGCGACGTATTGGGCGAAGGGCATTACATGGACCACGCCCGCAACTATCTGAACGGCATCATCACCGCCCTGGACTACCGGGGCTGGCAGCAGACTCCGGTGGCGCACGTGCAGTGGGGCTTCAAGTATCAGTACGAAGATATCATCGACCATCTGGACGAATGGCATATGGAGGATTCGGCGGGCTACAACCTGCCCCTGGCGCCGCAGAACCCGCCGGGAGAGGAATCGCCGCTCGCGCCCCCCGCCCTGCAGGATGTCTATAAGGCCGACCACCACACGGTCTCGCACCGCCTGAACGCCTTCGCCCAGGCCAAGTTCGATTTCAACACGCAAGACCGCTACGTGCTGGACGCCGGCATCCGCTTCTCGTACTGGACGTTGAACAACGAATTCACCTGGAGCCCACGCCTCAATTTCAACATCAATCCCGGCTGGAAGCGCGAGGTGCATTTCCGGCTTGCCGTGGGACACTACGCCCAACCGCCTTTCTACAAGGAAATGCGCGACCTGTACGGCCATCTCAACAAGAAGGTGAAGGCGCAGAAGTCCATCCACGCCGTGTTCGCCACCGACCTCTATTTCAAGATGTGGGACCGGCCTTTCAAGTTTACGGCCGAAGCCTATTACAAGTATCTCTACGACCTGAACCCCTACGAAATCGACAACGTGCGGATCCGCTATATGGCCAGGAACTGCGGCAAGGGCTACGCCGCCGGGGTCGATCTGCGCCTGGACGGGGAATTCGTTCCCGGAGTCAACTCCTGGATCAGCCTTTCGTTCATGAACACCCGCGAGAACATCACCTATACCGATGCGGCGGGCGTCAAACGGCACAGCGGCTGGGTTCCCCGTCCCACCAACCAGCTTGTTTCACTGAACCTCTACGTACAGGACTACCTCGACTTCCTGTTCCGGAAAAAGAACTTCAAGATCTATCTGAACGCCGTGTATGCCACCGGACTGCCCTCGGGCGATTCCAAACGCCTGGAAGACCCCTCCCTGCTCAAGGGCCGCAAGACACGCCTGCCCGACTACAAGCGCGTGGACGTGGGGCTTTCGTTCCTGCTCAAGAGCCAGGAGCGGCAGTTGTCCAGACGCAATCCGTTCGCCTATCTTAAAGACATCTGGCTCACGCTCGAACTGTTCAACATGTTCCAGATGCGCAACACGATTTCCTATATGTGGATTCCCACCGTGGACGGCACCAGCTACGCCATTCCCAATACGCTCACCCCGTTGCAGGTGAACCTCAAGTTAGACATCACTTTCTAATACAACCCGTTAATCCAGACCGCAATCCGTGCCAGCACCTTTTCGTTGATGGTTTCCTCCAATTCGGCATATTCGGAAACGGAGCAAGTCTTACAGGCTTGAAAGAGATGGTTCAGGCCGGGAAAGATTTCAGTTTCGAAGTGCGTGTTCCCGCCCTGATGCAATGCGGATTCAATGGCGCCGATATTGGCCTGGGGCGTTACCTGCAGGTCTTCGCCGCCGTTGAGCGCCAGCACGGGACAGTTTATCTTCCTTAGGCCGGAGGCCGGGTCGTAGCGCAGGAAATACAGCATCCAGGGGTTTGTGGTGCGTGCTATCTGCATCTCCACGTTCTTTTCCATACGATCATCCTCGAAGGGTTCTTCCGGAAAATCGCTGCCCATCAAGGTGCGCACCGTAAATTTCAGGGTATCCATCAGTTTTTCCACCTCAGGGTTGGATTCCAAGAGCTCGAACACCTGCCTGTTGGCCTCGCGCGTGAAGCGGATCGTGCTTTCGGGCCAGCCGGCATTACGGGCCACGGCTTCCTGCTGCAACAGAAGCAGGCTGTCGCCGCGTATTCCGGGCGATGCCAGCAGCACCGCGAAGGCCAGTTCGGGATTGCGGGCGGCGTTCATGATCGTGATGCTGCCGCCCTCGCTGTGCCCCAGCATCCCTACCCGCTTGAACCTGCGCCTGTGCAGGTAATCCACAGCGGCTTCGGCATCCAGCGAGAAATCGTGGGAAGTGGCGTCCTTGAATTCGCCGGTGGAACTGCCCACCCCCCGGTCGTCGTAACGCAGCACCCCGATGCCGGCGCGGGTCAGATAGTCGGAAAGCACCAGAAAGGGTTTGTGTCCGAACACCTCCTCGTTGCGGTCCTGCGGCCCGCTGCCGGTAACCAGCACCACCGTGGTGCCGCGAAAGCCCTTCTTAGGCAGGGTAAGCGTGCCCGAGAGCTTGACATCCTGCGCTTGATTATAAAACATCACCTCCTCGCTGTAATAAGGGAATGGAGGTTTTGGTTCCTGCGGCCTTTGGGCGGCGCACAGATATGAAGAAAATAATAAGATGCTGATTATCAGATTTTTCATACAAATCGAAATTACATTCGTAAAGATAGCCTTTTCTCGGTGATTATGGTGATGCCACCGCCCGAAATCACAAAGTTCGGTCGGAAAAGTGTTGTTTTATCACAAAAGTTCGGTCGGAAAAATGTAGTTTTATTACAAAAGTTCGGTCGAAAAAATGTATATTTGCATCGAAAACGATAATTTACAGACTTTTGTCATGAACCGAAACATCATCCGTCAACTTAAGGCCTGGAAACATAAAAAAGGAAGGAAGCCGCTGCTCCTTTCGGGCGCCCGGCAGGTGGGCAAGACCTATATCCTGAAAGAGTTCGGAAAACAGGAATTCGACAACGTGGCCTATGTGAACTGCGACGACAGTGAACTGGCCAAATCCCTGTTCGTGCAGGATTACGACATCCAGCGTATCGTATTGGCCATCAGTGCCATTACAGGACAGAGCATCCTGCCTGGCAAAACGCTGATTATCCTCGACGAGATTCAGGAAGCCCCCCGCGGCCTTTCGGTGCTGAAGTATTTCTGCGAGAACGCCCCGCAATACCATGTGGCGGTGGCCGGTTCGCTGCTGGGCATCACGATGCACCGCAACGAGTCGTTCCCTGTGGGCAAGGTGGATATCCTGCACATCTATCCCATGACCTTCGACGAGTTCCTGCTCGCCAAGGGCAAGCAACAGATGGTGGAGATTCTCCGCGTCCAGGACTGGGAAACGGTCAAGATGCTCAAAAGCGAGTATATTAAATTTTTGAGAGAGTATTATTTTGTGGGCGGCATGCCGGAGGCTGTAAAGGAATTCGTGGCTTCCAACGACGCGGTAAGGGTGCGCGAGATTCAGAACAATATCCTCTATACCTACCAAAAGGACATTTCGAAGCATGTTCCGGCATCCGAATCCAACCGCATCAACATGGTGTGGCAGTCGATGCCTTCGCAGTTGGCCAAGGAGAACAAGAAGTTTATCTACGGCGTAGCCAAGCCGGGGGCAAGGGCGAAGGATTTCGAGGTGGCGATTCAATGGCTGCTGGATGCCGGTTTGGTGTATAAGGTGCCGAGGGTGCAGAAACTGAAGATGCCACTGAAGTTCTACGAGGATTTGCCCAATTTCAAGCTTTTTTTGTTGGATTGCGGCTTGCTGGGCGCTATGAGCAAGATTCCGCCGCAAGCGCTGTTGGTGGCCGAAAACGGCATGGAAGAGGCCAAGGGAGCCTTTACCGAGAATTACGTGATGAGCCAGTTGGCCGCCAGCTTCAACAACTCCGTGTATTATTACAGCAACGACGCCAAGTTGGAAATCGACTTCGTGGTGCAGGACGGCATGGATATCGTGCCGATAGAGGTGAAAGCCGAAGAGAACCTCCGCTCCAAATCGCTCTCCACCCTTGTGGCCGCCCAACCCGAACTGCACGGCCTGCGCTTCTCGATGTCCGACTACCGCGAGCAGGACTGGATGCGGAACGTGCCGCTGTATGCGGCCTGGGGGTATCTGAGAAATAAGAATTGATCACACACCCGTTACGGCCACCTTGTCGAAAATGGCCTCGGGACAGCGTCTTATTTTGACCAGCCCTGCCTATTTTTTCGATGCTTTGCCCGGACTTTTTACGGATGTCTTTTTGGAATTCCTCCTACCGATAGCGGAAAGGATAATCCATATGGACAGCGGCTTAAGGAAACAACTCGCCAAAAGCCAGCCGATGGAACTCCGCTTTCTCCGTTTGGCCATGATGATTATGGCGACATAAGACGCTATCCTCACCGCCACCAGGAAAAGTACAAGTATGACAAACAATAGCTGAAGCACTTCGGTTGCACAGGAAACTCCGGATTCTTGAAGGGGTTCGCTCACGGCCTCCACCGTACAGCCACCCGGTTCCGGCATGGAAATGGCTTCCTTGGCGACCGTTATCCTGTATCCGCCGGACTCATAGGTCAACCGAAATGTGGAACAGGCTCGGAGTGAATCCTCGATACCGCAAGGAATCTGTGCAAAGACACCTTGCACTGCAAAAATCAATATCCCCAACAGGAACCAATGTTTCTTTTTCATGATTTTAAGTCTAGAGCGTAAAATTACGAAATAAGTTGCCATGGATTGAATTTTTGAATTATCTTCACGTTCCTTAAGCTTTTATATCCAAACGTCATGACACTGAACCCCCGGTTGACCGATTACGTGGAACGGAATATCATTCCGCAATACGCCGGTTTCGACAAGGCGCACCGCGAGGATCACGCCCACATGGTGATGGAGCAGAGTTTGAAACTGGCCGAAAGGATGCCGGAGCTGAACATCGATATGGTGTATGTGGTGGCCGCCTTCCACGATTTAGGCCTGGTGAACGGACGGGAGAACCATCATCTCGACTCGCAGAAAATCCTCTTGGCGGATGAATTTCTGAAGCAGCATTTTACGGAGGAACAACGCCAGACGATGGGCGAAGCCGTGGCCGACCACCGCGCCTCCAACAGGGAGAGACCCCGGAATCCCTACGGCCTGATCGTGGCCGAGGCCGACCGCTTCATCGACCCCGAGACCATTATCCGCCGCACCGTGCAATACGGTTTCTCCCACTACCCCGAGTTGGACAAGGAGGGCCATTACCGCCGCACCCTCGACCACCTCGAAAACAAATACGGCCCGAACGGCTACCTAAAGATATGGATTCCCTGGAGCGAAAACGCAACCCGCCTCCAGGAACTGCACCGCATTATTGCCGACGAAACGCAGATCCGTACTTTGTTCGGCAGGATTTTCGGGGAGGAGACGGGAGGATGATTATGCTCCGGAAACATTATGTTCTTGGAGCATAATTATTTTTTTTCTTGCATAATTTCAGTTCAAATTTCACTTCGTATAGTAGATCATGCGTCCCGGCACACTCGAAACGGTTTGGTCGGTATTGTTTTAAATCCTTCTGTCGGTTACAATACGTAACCGACTTACCCATTCCTGCGACAGGTAAAACATCGGAACAAGGAACCGTCAAGAAACAATTGCATCAATTCTATTTTGCTCTTGCCTAAAAAAAGATATGAGATTCTTTTCTACTATATCCTTTTTGCACTGAATATTTTTCGCCATTTTTGTTTCAAATAGTATCATAATACTAAGAGCACAATCGATGGGCTTTTTTCTGCCACTCAATATAGCAGCGATATCACTGTCGTCACATCCCATTCCCTTGCATTTGCTTATCATCTCATTTGTGATGGATAGTATCATATTTTCTATCTCGACAGAACTTTTAAAATAGCCATATTGAGATAGACAAGATACACTTCTCGACCAAAATCCATAATCCCTTCGCAGGTCAAGTAAACTATCAAGTACCATCTTGGCTGAATCATGGTTATTCAAAACAGCCATCTGCAAGGATATATTGATTGCCTCATCTTCATCCTCTACGGCCAATTGTTCCAGGTGCCGCCTATCATCCACAGCAAAAGTGCCATCTCTGAGTTTTGATGAGTAATAGAGGATATCTAATGGACGTATTTTATTACAAATCCTCATGACATTCTGTACCATCTCATCCAATTTTTTCTGATCTCTTTGCTGTCTCAATAAGGCAATCTGTAACTCTCGATTCTTTTTATTGCTCTTGTTCGTTCGATAATTGGCAAACAACGCGACAATAACAGCACCTGAAGTGGCAATGGCCCCAATTGCCGTCCAATTTATTATAATCAATCCAAACACGACAAAACCAAGCATATCAATTAGAACACTGAATCTTCCTTTTCTTTTACATTCTCACTATTTGAAAAAGAATACTCCAAGCTGACATAGCCCTTTTCAGTAGTCATTGCGTGAGTAAAAACGCCTATACAGGAAATATCTTCCGGTAGACTTTTTATGCCTTTCTTTTTTTCTTCAAAAGCATTTATCACCAACCCAAGTTCCGGATTGTTATGTTTGATGCTGTCTTTTTGGTTTTCACTTAACTCATAAACATTCCAATTATTGCCAACAAGGATTCCGCGGTATAGAGAATCCAATAAAAGACTTGTCATAATCTCAATATCTTCAGTGGCATTACGCAAATCCGCTAAAAAACCTTCTTTTGTCCAAAGAGCCTCCAGGGTACGGTCGCCATTCATCAAGGAATACATAAAATCTTTATCTTTCTTCCAGAAACTATTTTCTTTTACGCTGTTAAATTGATACAAATCTCGATCACCATAAGTTCTTTTTATACTCTCGACAAGACGTTCAAAAACACTTTTTAATTCTTCGCCGTATTTATTTGTGTATACATTCTTTCCTATCGCCTTAAGCCAATACACGCCATAATCGGAATCAATCCTAACATAATACGTTTCAAACTGATTATTAGTTTTGGGTGGTACTATCTCATAGACATCATCTTTTATCCAAACAGGAGCCGTTCTACATACCTGCTTCACCTCACTAAGACTCATCCCCATATCTATTCCAAAAGGCCCTGCAATGGCTGGTAGGCTGAGAAAAATCATTAAAGCCACCATGATGACTTGCTTTTCAATTTTTTTCATCTTGTCAAAGTTTAGCACTTACCAAAGTTAATCAAATTTGATGAGACAACCTCTTTGCCCGTTTCTTTCTTCGCTTAATGGGGTGTCTGGGTGTCTTGCATGGTGTATTCCTGGTCTTGTCGCATCTCGTTTTTGTTTTTTTCGTAACTTGTAAAGGTACGATAATATTTAACAAGCGGATGGCTGCGGGATATTAAGCGGAACCTGTGTGCCACAACAATGCACCCCTTCACAGAGTGAGACCCGCGAAAGAAATTCTTGCAGTCGGTTACAATGTGTAACCGACTCATTTCCGACACTGACCGAACAATGTTTCGCTTTCGAATAACAATCTTATTTTGTAAAATTGCACTTGGCTGTTGACGCCCTCCCCATCCACACGAGGATTAAAATTTGGCAAGTTGGTAATCATAACGTAATTGTTGTAGAACAAAAATGCGTAAATACGCAATCAAAAACACCATAAGACAATGCAACAATGAGTAAAAAAGGAGGTGTGGCCGGACACACGCACACACAAAGTCAGATGAATTCCTACGCCAACCAATGTAATCCGAACAACAGTGCCCATCAGGCAAATTTGGACAATCACGCCAACCAATGTAATCCGAACAACAGCGAGTATAGGGGCGGCGGAAGCAACTCGGCACACCAAAATAGCCTTCGAAAATATACTGGAAAGGGTTACATTTGGAGAAATATCCTCTTCTGCCCCTACTCCACTCCGTAGAGCAACTCTCTATAGATAGCGTAGTCTTCCTGAAGGAAGCAGCAGATGATGACCTCTCCCGTGTAGAAGCCGCTTTCGAGATGGTGTCGGATGGTGTTCAATGCTATCTGCGCCGCCTCGCGCTGGGGATACCCGTAAACACCCATGCTGATGCAGGGAAAGGCGATACTTTTAAGTCCGTGGGATGCAGCCAGGCGCAAGGCCGTATCGTAGCAGGACGCCAACAGCCGGGCTTCTCCGTGCGAACCGCCCCGCCATACCGGCCCCACCGTATGTATCACCTTGCGGCACGGCAAGCGGTAAGCCTCCGTGATCTTGCTCTGCCCCGTAGCGCAACCGCCCAAAGTACGGCACTTTTCCAACAATTCCCGACCCGCCGCCCGATGGATAGCCCCATCCACACCCCCGCCCCCAAGAAGCGAGGTATTGGCCGCATTTACGATGGCATCGACCTTCAACGCGGTGATGTCGGAGAGGAGGAGACGGATCGGAAGGGGCATAATGGTGTGGGTTTTATGCTTATTGGGCTTTGTGTGGGGTAAAGGTACGAAGTTTACGACATACTTTGCACCTTCTCATAGCAACCTTTAACAGCAACCTTATTTGATGATAACTTCGATTTTTTATACCTTTATCGCGAATACATTTTTGTATGATTCACATAGAAGAAAACAATCAACAATAGGGCGATGGAAACGATATGTTTATCAACAATTAATTGGAGTGCTATCAGTTCAATTATTATGGCCTTAACTGCGTTGGCAGCAACTATTTCACTGATACAAAACAGAAAACAACTCAATGTGATAAAAACTCAATGGAAAGAAGATAATCGAGCACGATTGAATTTTAGCATTATTGTTAATGATGGACTCTTTTTATTGAAAATTTCCAATATTGGGAAAGAAACAGCATACAATATCAAACTTTCCATAGTCAGCGAAATTATTGACAACCATTACTCTGCAGATATAAAAAAGGTGTATGAAAAGCTACAAGAAAAGCCTATTGCCATAGAAGCTGGAGTTAGTAAATACTTTTATATATCCAGAATAAACGATACAAACCTAGCAACCATTCAGATAGGCAACGAAGTATTCAACAACGATTCTATCAATAAATGGATTGATAACAATAAAGATAAGCCACTAAATATAATAGGAAGATATTGCGACCAGTATGATATTAAAGATTCTTTTTGTATAAGCGATTTTATTATGGATGGTAGTATGTTGCCAAAGAATGAATTGGTTGCATCAATACAAGAAATAAAAAAAGGTCTTGTAATAAACAATGGTCAATATATGCCTATACAAAAAAGCCTTGATACCATTGTAAAAGCGATAAGACAAGCAAGTAAAATAGACACAGAATCATAAGATAGGAGAACGCCAGACAATAGCAACAGACATTTAATATACTGCCACTTAGCAAGAAGTAAGGTCTGGTTTTAGAGTAACGACTAAAAAAGTTGTACATTTGTTACGCGAGACATTGTTAATTGTTTAAAATTATGCCAAGGGCTATAGACTTCTTTTGCGGCGGTGGTGGTATGACCCATGGTTTGAGTCAAGCGGGCATTGATGTTATTGCCGGCGTGGATTTCGATAAAGACGCGAAAGAAACTTACGAATTCAATAACCCCCAAAGTAGATTTGTCCATACAGACATACGCCATTTGAGGAGTAATTTCTTTGAACGAGAATTCGGTATTGAGCGGAATGAGGATGACCTTATTTTGGTTGGATGCAGTCCTTGCCAATATTACAGCATCATCAACTCCGACAAGAAGAAATCTTACAAGTCCAAAGATTTACTAAAAAACTTCGCACGTTTTATCGAATACTATAATCCCGGATTTGTTCTTGTTGAAAACGTTCCGGGTATTATGACAAACAAAAACAGTATTCTCCCATTCTTCCTGAGACGTTTAGGCGCGCTAGGATATAACAACATCAGATATGATGTTGTTGATATGGCATATTATGGTGTCCCTCAATCCCGCAAGCGTTTCTCCCTCATTGCAACCAGATTAGACATTGACAATTTGCAACTCCCCCCTAAGGACACTAAAAAGGCGATTCTACGTGATTATATTGGTGTAAACAATGGTTTTGCCAAAATCAATGCTGGAGATAAAGACAAAACCGACTTCAATCATTCGACCGCTGGCCTAAGCGATATCTGCCTGAAACGGCTTGTCAAGACCACTCATGATGGTGGGTGTCGTCTTGATTGGGCCAATGACCCTGAACTACAACTACGTTGTTTTATCGGCAAAGACGATAGTTTCAAAGATACTTTTGGCCGTATGTGGTGGGATAAACCCGCCCCAACCATAACGACCAAGTTTTTCAGTATATCAAACGGACGGTTTGGACATCCCGAAGAAGACCGGGCTCTTTCGATAAGAGAAGGTGCCACATTACAAACCTTTCCACGAACCTATGTGTTCAAGACTAAAACTATCGCTGCGTCCGCAAAATTAATCGGCAATGCCGTTCCGTGTGAATACGCGCGGCGGTTAGGGTTATATATCAAAAATTTAGAAAGGCAGAACAATGAACAATAGACTGATAATGAGTTTCGACCCCCATACGATAGAACATTTGGGGATTAAAATGTATTCTGTTTTACCAAATGCCATTGCAGAACTGGTCGCCAATGCATACGATGCAGAAGCCCAGAATGTTCATATAAAGCTATATGATAAGGAGGGCGACAAGCGGATTCTTGTTACTGACGATGGTGTTGGAATGTCTTTTGATGAAATAAACACCAACTTCCTACGGATAGGAAGAAAACGAAGATCCGATGACAAAGGAATGAGTCCAAACAGATTAAGAAAAGTCACAGGACGCAAGGGGCTTGGGAAATTGGCATTTTTTGGAATAGGTGATACTATCAGAATTAAAACCTATAAAAATGGTAAATGCGTAGACTTCACTTTAAGCTGGAAAGAGTTAATGCATACTCACAAGACTGAATATGAACCGAAATTCGAAATTTCAGATTGTGATGTATCACAGCACGGCACTACCATTGTATTATCTGATTTAAAACGAAAATCAGGCTTTGATAAAGAAGGATTAGCCGTTAGCCTTTCAAAACTATTTAATCTATTTGACAACACTTTCAAAGTTGATATCTCATATAATGACGACAAGGCATTGTCGATTGATGATAAACTAAAATACAACAATCTATCAGCAGAAATCACCTGGGATATACCAATCTCTGATATTCCTAACGAATATCTAAGCAACCATAACGTGATTGGGAAAATTATAGCCACAGAAAAGCCATTAAAGCCTGGTCTAAGAGGCATAACGCTATTCGCCCATGGCCGTTTAGTCAATGCTCCTGAATTTTTTGGAGTAGGCGAATCCAGTCATGGGTACTCATACCTAACAGGATGGTTGGATGTTGACTTCGTAGATGAATTAGAGGATGATGTAATATCCACGGACAGACAATCTTTGAGTTGGGATTTACCTATCACGTCTGAACTACAGACTCATCTAAGACAACTCATATCATCCATAGAAAGAGATTGGAGAAATAAGCGAAAAACCAAACGTCAAGAACGGATTTCAAATAAAACAAATATCGATATCAAAGATTGGTATGGTAAATTGCCCAACAATGTCAAACCGAATATTGAAAGTATTGTTAATACTGTTGTTGAACATTCGGAATTATCCAATGAAAAACAAAACGAGGTCGTTTCTCTGCTCCATACCATAGTACCTGAATATGCAAATTACCATTGGAGGCATATACACAAAACCGTTCAGGAAGCCTCTTACTCTGGCTATACTCAAGCTGATTTTTACAGAGCCGTAGAAGAAGCTATTAAGCGTTATGAAAAAAATGTCCAGACTAAATCTGGAAAGACCTTAGATGGGCAAAGTTTAATGAGTAATGTGTTCGGACGTGAAAAAGAGAAACTATCTGTAACATTACGCTACAAACGAAATAATGGAGATGAATTTTCAGATACTACAAAAGCCAATATTGAAGATGGTCAAAGATTTTTATCCATGGGAATAATGGCTGGTGTCCGAAATCCTCTTGCCCACGAAGAGATAGTCGATCTAAAGGAAAGCGATTTGTTTACTGAAAAGGATTGTCTTGACATGCTAAGCCTCCTATCTCATCTTTTCAGAAGATTAGACGATGCCGAGAAAATAAATTAGCCCCTATGTCCGACACGATGACACCGGAGCAACGGAGCCGCTGCATGGCAGCCATCCACGGCAAGGACACCAAACCCGAGGTATTGGTTCGGAAATTTCTTTTCGCCAAAGGACTGCGCTTCCGCGTCTGCGACCGCAAACTGCCCGGAGCACCCGACATCGTGTTGCCCAAATACAAAACGGTTATCTTCATTGATGGTTGCTTTTGGCACGGGCACGAAGGGTGCAAGTATTATCAGATTCCGAAAACCAACACCGAGTTTTGGAAAACCAAGGTTCGTACCAACAAAGCTCGTGATATAAAAAACGCCAATGCCCTCATGACAGCTGGATGGAATGTAATTCGCATCTGGGAATGCCAAGTCCGCAAAAGGACTACACGAGAAGCCGTCCTCAACAACCTGTTCGAACAGATAACCTGTAACCTACCTTCTTGTACTCCATATGTACAGCCCGATGACTCCCTTCCTCTGGCTGCCGAACCGGATCCTGCTTATAGCTCTTATCGCCTTTCGGTCATCAAAAGCAATACCGTCCAAAAGGAAAACACTTCACTCACCATTATTGAATGGAATGAAACTTAAGTTCGGGATTGACCATTTGTTTTTGACGTATATCGTAGATTTATTACCTTTGGCAGTAAACTTGCAAGTATGAAATTTGAGAAGGAAAAGTGGAAGGAATTAGACATAAACGTTGACAGTTTGTGGCTTATGGGGCCAAGGACCAAGGGGGGCAAACACTCTAATATGTACCATGGAAACTTTGCGCCACAGATTCCCAACCAAATGATTCGACGATATACCGAAGAGGGTGAAACCGTCCTTGATATGTTTATGGGGAGCGGCACAACTTTATTCGAATGTGAGTCTTTGAAAAGGAATTATATTGGCTTTGACATCAACCAAGAAATCATTGATTTTGTTGAGGAAAGAATGAAAGGGGCAAAGGACATCGAATATTTTATTCACAATTGCGATATTGTCAATCGAAAGAAAGTCTCTGATGCCATTGACGATGACTTAAAAGCCATAAAGAAGAAAACCATTGATCATATCATCATTCATCCTCCTTATTTAGATATTGTAAAGTTTACAGACAGGTCCGAGGATTTGTCAAACATTACATCGATAAGCAAGTTTTTGAGCAAGTTTGCCACTGCGGTTGGAAATTGCTATCCTTTTCTGAAGGTTGGCAAATATATTTCTCTTGTTGTCGGAGACATATATCGAAATGGAGAAGTTATACCATTGGGCTTTTTTCTTATGTATGCCCTACGAAAGAAGTTCCCTTGTGCACTAAAAGGAATTGTGGTTAAGGATATCGTAGGAAACCGTGCCAAGATAGGCCAAGAATCATTGTGGAAATATCGTGCGCTGAAAAATGGTAACTTTTTGTTTAAGCACGAATATGTATTTGTTTTCAAAAAATTGAAAAAGTAAGAGATATGGATCGTCCAAAAAAAATGAGCAAGAGCAAGTTGTTTTTGCAACTGGCACAACCCAATGCCAATGGCAAAAGCGATTGGGTTCCGACGTCTTTATTCACTGGAGAGTATGAGGATTTACAGTTTGGAAATGGTGCTGATTTTATCCGCAAAGGTTCGGTATTGGAGAAGAAATATATCATTGAAGTAGATAGGAGCAAGACACCAGGTAATCGTGTAGATGCCATAAGACTCAATGGCTTTAAAACCGAAAAGACATTTAGCCAATACATACGAAAAGACATTGCCCAAAAAATTTCACAACAAAGATGCGTAATGTTAGGCATCCGTGGCACAAGCATCAACACGAAGATTGAAGTGGATCATAAAGATGGAAGAAAAGACGATTGGCGTGTTTCCGATCCAGCCACACAACAAGAAAGCGATTTCCAGCCATTGTGCAAAGCCGCAAATGATGTAAAGCGGCAGATTTGCAAGCAGTGCAAACACGATAATAAACGTTGGGATGCCAAGAACCTATTAGGAAATCCGTATTCGTTTTACGAGGGAGACGAAGAGTACCAAGGAACTTGTGTAGGCTGTTACCAATATGATCCTGTGCAATACAGAAAATCATGTGTTCTCAAGATCAGCGAGGAAACACGTGACTTTATTCTGAATAAGTTTTATCCCGATGATGAAATCAAACGGGAAGAAGCCAAAAAGTTCTTAAAGTAAAATGGAAACATACTCTATATCAGCCGTAGCTGAGAAGCTGGGAGTCTCACTAAAGGCTGCCAGGAAACTTGTAGCCTCAGGAGACTTGAAGGCCGAAAAAATTGGCACAACATACAAGATTTCCCAACGGGCATTGGATAGTTATCTTTTGCCGCAAAAGAAAAAGAAGAAAGCTCCCGTCCCCGGCCAATATGACATTTGGGGAGGTATTTCTGTACATATATCCGTTACTACAAAGGGACAATCAGACAATGTAAATTGGGGTGACATCAGCAAGTATTGGAAAAACACACCGCAATCCCATATGACCTTCGTCGATTTATTCTGCGGATGTGGCGGATTAAGCAAAGGGTTGGAAATGTCGGGTTTGGAAGGCATCTGCGGGTTAGATTTCTTCAAAGAGGCCTGTATGACTTACGAGCACAACTTCAACCACCCGTTTATCAACGGAGACATCAAGTTGAAAGAAAACAAGGAGGCTTTTTACGAAACCGTGAAAAAACAATTGAACGGGAGGCATTTGAATATCGTAGCCGGAGGTTTCCCTTGCCAGGGCTTTAGTATGGCAGGAAATCGGATTGTCGATGATCCGAGGAATTCGCTGTACAAGGAACTTTTGGAAATCGTTAAAAATCTGCAGCCGGATTTTGTCATTTGTGAAAATGTAAAGGGGCTTCGCAGCATGCTGGATGGAGCCGTCGAGCGCAAAATCATATCAGATTTCAAGGAAGCTGGTTACGATATGAACGTTACCGTTTTGTGTGCTGCTGATTATTACACTCCTCAAAAGAGAGAACGTGTGATTTTCATTGGCAATCGTATAGGTAAAACCAATTATCATCCTCAACCGATTCTGTCTCCCAGCCAATATATTACTACCGGACAATCAATTGTCGACTTGATGGAACACCCCGAAGATAAGGCCTTTAACCATGTACCAACCAAACACCGTCCGGATATGGCTCAACGAATGCTTGATTTGCCCGAAGGGATGAGCCTATATGCAGGTTATTCCGATGCTTGGAAAAAGTGTCCGTGGAACGAAGCCTCATGCACGATAAAAGAAAACCATGGAGGTGTAAACATTCACCCAAAATTGCCTCGTGTTCTTACTGCGAGAGAAATGGCAAGGCTCCAATCTTTCCCCGATGACTTTATTTTTATGGGTCCCAAGAACAAACAACTTGTTCAGATTGGCAATGCAGTTCCTCCCTTGCTGGGGAAGGCCATCGGATTAGCCGTCAGACTGTCTGCTGGAGATTTGCAATAAAAGTCTTGTCAACTTTCAGGCTTGACACATTGGCTGTGGCATGGGTGTGTTTTGAAGTGTAACTTCGCACGTCTAAAAATCTGGCAATGAAAGGAGAGAAAAGCCAAGATATTAAGACGGAGAAGTATATTCTAACCCTTCTCTCTAAAAATGTGCGCTTACGTAGGAGTGAACTGGGGTTAAGCCAGGAACGGCTGGCTGAGCGGGCAAACTTCCACCCCACCTATATTAGCCGCATAGAGTGTGGATTGAGAAACATCTCTTTGGAAAATTTATACCGTCTTGCCATTGCTCTCGACTTATCTGTTTCTGAATTGCTGGCAGAAAAGTAACCGATATGTCAAAAGCAGATGACTTGCTGAAAGCTTGCCAACAAAATCTTGAAAATTGGACATGTGCATATTGTGCATCTAACAGCACTCAACCCGCCGCCACCTTTCGTGAATTAAAGAAACAGGGCTATAAGTTTGAAGAATGCGCACCTCAGCGATGGGGGAAGACGATTCTTTGTGATAAATGCGGTACAAAACGAACCCACTACAAATTGTTAGAAATTAAACCAAGTTTACCCGAAAAGACACGGCTCCCTATCAACAATAAACAAAGGGATCGCATCATTAGAGTGTTGGGTGGACGGGACGCCTTCACTGGAGCGAGTATAAGTTCAACACCTGAAATAGACCACAAAGTACCATGGATTCGTTTAACCCACGACATAGACGCATCTTCCCTTTCGGACAAGCAAATAATTGAATATTTTCAGCTTTTGACACGCGAACACAATCTCCTTAAAGATAGGGCTTGCAAGCGTTGTATTGCAGACAAAAAAAGAACTCCTCTTTTTGAAATCCCCTTCTGGTATGCAGGTGATGAAAACTACAATGGTTCTTGTGTTGGCTGTGGGTGGCACGATGGCAAAAAATGGAGAGAGGAATTATCTAAAATATTAAAAATGATAAACTAATGTTAAGATAAAGTATGGAATGGGCTGGATGAGGGCTTTCATTTTGCATACCGCAAAAATGGCATTGCTCACGAGACGTTCAAAATGTAGAAACAAGTATACCATCTGCAGAGGATTCACGCGTGGCCCCCAAAAAAACGGCGTCCCACCATACTCGCAAAGCAATGATTCAAGACTCATTGCTTATCAGATTTGACTATGAGGATTCCTCACATAAAATCGAATCTAACACCTCAAGGATACGTACTCCGTCCTTGAATTTGTCATACAAATCATTAAACGACATAGAGAATAATCCTCTATGCGCAAATGTATTTCTGGAACTATTCAAATCGGATAGCGCCTGCATCACCTTATCTTTCTCTGGAAGTATACTGATTTTTTCTTTAAACAATTTCTCTTTATGACGATCAAACATACATAGTGCCTTACATATATTTTCATATTTGGCATTCATAGAAGAATCTCTTAGATGATAACTTATAAACGCCCCCAGAAGTGGGGCCGAATTTTCGTAAAAGTCTGCTATGATTGTTTTATAGCAGACTTCCATTGTGCCACAAACCTTTATTAATGAATACCGTGTCAAGAAACCACTAATTATATTTGTACTCCCTAGCTGTTCTATCTGTCCCTGTATTTTTACTAATTCATCATTGCAATCATTGATTGCTTGATTTGCAATAGAATTTTTCATTACAGCTCCATATCATATAAAACATACAAAGCACGAGAGATTCGAGTATATATATTCTCAACCTGCATTGTTGCTTGCATAATACTCTCCCGATAGGCATCATCATATAAAAGGTTCATACGCCTGAGCTTCAAGTCCGCACTCTTGCAATTTGTATATCCACGAGACAATGCTATGGATGTTGCAATCATAATCGAATCATATACAGCCGGGTGAAATTTTCTACGAATTTTACTAAAATCCTTTTGAAGATTAAAAAACGCTTCTTCTCCATAAGAATTTATTATAAATGAAATTGTTTCATTAAAAGTGGATGTTTTAAAACCAATTTCTTTCTCGGTCAAGACTTGATTTGACTGCATATATTTATTGAGCAACTGCTTCAAGCTAATCTGTTTTGAGTCAGACTTGTATACACACTCATCATTCATCGCAAAAAAACGAAGAATAAACTCCAAATCAATCATCCGGTTATCCTCACAAGAACCTCCAAAAAGGATCCTCCACTCCTTATTTCTATTCAAGGAAAACAACAATTTATTCATTGCTCCTTGATACACGCAATTACGTATTTCCTGATTATTCAGACTCGTTCCACTGGTATTTATGCGTTCAAACACTTGGAATAACCCTGAATCATCTGAAGGATGTTTTTGCTCAAAAATTATTGCATGAATGGTATAGGTCCTTAATCTTCTTTTATCGTCTGCCAGAAGGTCGTTGAAGGACTTTCCTCTCCAACGCTTATTGATCAACTCGGAATTTATAAGTTTGAACTCCGTATCATCTCCATGCCAAATCCCCTCTTCAATATAATCATACAAAGTACGTATTCTTTGGTACCCGTCTATAATTAGTCGTTTACCCGAAGGTTCCATATTTGCCAAAAAAATACTCGGCACAGGAAGACCAAGAAGTAGTGATTCAATAAAGCGACTAGCCTCTTTTTTCGTCCAAACATATTTTCTCTGCAGTTCAGGTTTTTCAATATCTCCATCCTTATACTGCAAAATCAATTCTCTCACCGAGGGGTCTGCGCCCCATGAAGAAATGTTAAACAAATCATCGTTAGAAAATTCATCATTTTCTTCATCGACGATTCTTTCTATATGAGTTTCGTAATTCATTATACGTAAACTATTTTAATATAAGCACATCGCAAATGTATTCACAATTCTCCAATTAACCAAAACCTCCATCTTTTCCGTCATACAAAGCCACGAAAACACGATTTCGACACCTCTTGGATTAAAATCGTACAGGGATTCAACCTGAAATTGCTTATAATTGAACGGATATTAATCCCTGCGGACCTCCATCAACAGAAACTTATGGACAACTTCGAATCTTTTGCGTTTTTCTTGTTTCATAACAAATATTTTTGACTGGCGTTAGCCGGCACCGTTGCTATCCGCTCTCTCAATCCGCATAATTTGTAAGTGTCAATGGACAATATTCTCCCAAGGAAACAAGCAATAAATAGCCGCAAGATGACACTTACAAATAAGAGGACATATTAGATCCATATCCCGAGGTTTATGAATTACCGCCTTTCTCATTCTCATATGGGAGAAAGTCTCACAGATAGGGATTGCAGGGATGAAAAAGCGTATTACTTCCCTTCTATCGCCTCAATAAACAACAAGTCCGCAGGTTCGCACGAACGAAGCGGATATCGTTCCACCGGGGCGCGTTCATCAAGACCGTGGCCGATGCCAGCGCAAAAAGCGAGTGCTTCCGCCTCCGAATCGAAGTATTCGGGTTTTCCGAAATCGAGCGTGCCGTCTGATGCTAGGTATTCCTTGAAATCGGCGAAGTCGTTGTTCTGAAAAAATTCGATGGACATAGCGTCCTCTACAACATAAACTTTGATGGACATATCGGTAGGTATATTAGGTATGTTTGACGTAAAATGCGTTATCTCGGAAGCGAGGACTTTGAGAGACGTCCGCAGTTTCAGCAACTCTTCCGGCGAGAACGAGGCGGATTTCCCGTTCACTGTACTGTTGTTGAGGCGCTGGATGAACCAAGCTCTCGAGCGGTGGAATTTTGCTTTGTCTCAACAAAAGCCTACCTTTACCCAACGAACACATATAAAATCGATCTTTCATGAGTGGATTGTATGTTAAAATTTGGGAAAAGTACTTGGATGCTATTTTATGCATACTTAAAAAGCAACAAGGTGCAATCTCTTTAGATTGCTCACTTTTCGAGAAGGCTGGGAATAGACCAAAAGCAGGATACTCGTTCCGCTTAGATATAAAGGATGGCGTTGTGCCTATAAAATCAGGAACAGCTGTTGCGAGAGACCTGAAAAAGGTTCTCGATGAGAGTGTTGAATTTCAAAAAGTCGCCAAAGGGGAAAATATAATCATCCGGTTAGATAAAAAATTCAACCTGATTGTGGAACAATCTAAGTTTTGAATTCATCCCAGTTCATTTCCGACACAGCGCACTACAACGAAGTGTTTTCCATGGTGGAGGTAGTCTCTGTGGATTGGCACGACCGACATCAAAGACCTGCACGTCAAGATAGAATTGTTAAAACATGAGCCAAATTTCCACAACGACTTTGACCTCTACCCACTTCTGCACACCGACCCGATAAAATAACACCCCCATGCAAGCATACACCTACGCAAAAAAAGGAAAATTCGCACTGACAGAAAAGCCCACGCCCGTCATAGAGGACGCGCAGGATGCCATTGTGCGCGTTACGCTTGCCAGCATCTGTTCGAGCGACCTGCACATCAAGCACGGCAGTGTGCCACGTGCGGTGCCGGACATTACTGTCGGGCACGAGATGGTGGGCGTGGTGGAGGCTGTCGGTGCGGCAGTGAGCGCTGTCAAGCCCGGCGACCGCGTGACGGTGAATGTGGAGACCTTTTGCGGCGAATGCTTCTTCTGCAAGCACGGCTATGTGAACAACTGCACCTCGCCCCACGGCGGCTGGGCCTTGGGATGCCGCATCGACGGCGGACAGGCCGAGTATGTGCGCGTTCCCCTGGCCAATCAGGGGCTGAACCGCATTCCCGACACGGTAAGCGACGAACAGGCCCTGTTTGTGGGCGACATCCTCGCCACCGGCTACTGGGCCGCGCGGATTTCCGAAATCACGCCCGACGATACCGTGCTCATCCTCGGCGCCGGCCCCACGGGTTTATGCACCTTGCTTTGCACCCGTCTTAAAAATCCCAGACGCATCATTGTCTGCGAGCAGGATGAAGCGCGGCGGGAATTTGTCAGGACGCATTATCCGGAAGTGATGGTGACCTCGCCCGAAGCATGCCGGGACTTTGTGGCGCAACATAGCGACCACGACGGCGCGGATGCCGTTCTTGAAGTGGCCGGCGGGAAAGATACCTTGCAACTCGCCTGGGAATGCGCCCGTCCGAATGCCATCGTGACGGTGGTGGCGCTATACGACCGCCCGCAAATCCTTCCCCTGCCCGATATGTACGGCAAGAACCTTACGTTCAAGACCGGAGGCGTGGACGGCTGTGACTGCGCGGAAATCCTGCGCCTGATTGAGGAAGGCCGCCTCGACACGACGCCCCTCATCCCCCTCTCCCGCATTGACGAAGCCTACCGGCTTTTTGAAGAAAAACGGGACGGCGTGATAAAGGTGGCGCTAGAGATGGGTTAAAACAGGTAAAAACCTAAAAATCACCCTCAAAACTCCTCAAACATCTTGATTTCGTCCTCCATATCATCCACGTACTCCCGAGGCTTATAGCCCATAGTCCCTCGGGTATAGGAACAATAGTCTTGCTCAAACGAATCGATAGTGTCTTGGTCAAACTCATCTAACTGATCAAGCAGGTTCCGTCGTTGTTCTGCACGGCGCTCCTTTTTTGCCAACAGCCAATTCCATACAATGGCCCAACCTAAAAAGTCCTTGAATGACATAATAAAGTGATTTTTTCATTAACAAATATACCAACTGCGCACTACACCGGGCAAAAGTTTTGGGAATGCACACCCTTTTCCTACTTCCCGATACAGAACCGCGAGAACACAGCCCCCAGTACGTCGTCGGTCAAAATCTTGCCCGTAATCGCGCCCAAGTGATCGATCGCGCTCCGGATATCCATCGCCAGCAAATCGCCTGGAATCGAAGCCTGCAGGCCGCAGCGGATTTGATAGAGGTCCTGCAGCACCAGGCCCAAGGCCTCGTAGTGGCGGGCGTTGGTCAGCACCACCGCGTCCGCCGACGGCATTTCCGGTATCCTTTCCCGCAAGGCATCCTCCAAAGCGTCCATGCCCTGCCGCTCCCGCGCCGAGAGATACACCGTATCGCCTTCCCTGCCTACCTCCCGCCCCACGGCATCCACCTTGTTGGCCACAAAAATCACTTTCAAGACCTGCGTCGCCTCCGTTTCCTCCCCGCTCCCGCCGGCATCCTCCGGCAGCAGGCACCGCTTCCACGCCTCCACCTCTTCCCGCGCCGATTCCAAGGTGTCCGTGCCGGCATCGAACAGATAGAGCCAGATTTGCGCCTGCCGCATCTTGTCCATGGTGCGCTCGATGCCCATCTTCTCCACCACGTCCCCGCTCTGGCGCAGACCCGCCGTGTCGATAAAGCGGAACTTCACACCGTCGATATGCCACACCTCCTCGATCGTGTCGCGCGTGGTGCCCGGAATATCGCTCACAAGGGCGCGTTCCTCGTGCAGGAGTGCGTTCATCAGTGTGCTCTTGCCCGCATTGGGCTTGCCCACGATGGCCACCGGAATGCCCGACTTGAGCACGTTGCCCGCCTTGAAAGACGCCCGCAGGGCCATCACCTTTGCATCCATCTCGTCCAACAGGGCCTGCAATTTGGCGTGGTCGGCAAACTCCACGTCCTCTTCCCCGAAATCCAGTTCCAGTTCCACCAAGGCCACGAAGTCGAGCAGCTTGCCGCGCAGCACCTCGATTTCGTTCGAGAAGCCGCCCCGCAGCTGGGCCATCGCCATATCGTGCGCGGCCTTGTTCTCTCCCGCAATCAGGTCGGCCACGGCTTCGGCCTGGCTCAAATCCATCTTGCCGTTCAGGAACGCCCGTTGGGTGAACTCGCCGGGGGCGGCCATACGCACCCCCTGTACCGTCAGGGCTTGCAACAGACGCTCCACGATATAGGGCGAGCCGTGCAGCGCGTATTCCACCACCTCCTGCCCCGTGTAGGAATTCGGGGCGGCGAAGAAACTCACGACCCCCTGGTCGATGATGCCGTCTTTGTCGCGCAGGGTGGCCAAACGCAAAGAGTGGGAAGCGATGTCTTCCAACCGCTTCCCACCTATGGCCACCGCCGTCTGCAGGGCCTTGGGGCCGCTTACCCGCACCACCGACACCCCTCCCGTACCGTTGGGCGTGGCAGGGGCGCAGATGGTGTCGTCCTGCCCCGGAGCGTTCAAGCCTACTTGTGCCACTTTTCCTTTAACTTTTCGATCTGACGCTTGAGCGCGTCCAGACAGTTGTCGATGGCTTCCTCGAAGGTATCGCACTGCTTGGAGGCGAACAGATCCTCGCCCGTTACCGAAATGCGCACGTCGGCCACTTTATTGCATACGTCGTGGTCTTTGTCCACCTTCAGGCTCACTTCCACCTTGGAAGCCTGCGGCAGAAGGGTTTCCACTTTCTTCGCTTTCTTATCGATAAATTCCAGCAAGGCTGCGGAGGCCTTGAACTTTACCGCATTCACCGTTACTTCCATAATGTTTTGATTTTATGTTTCTTCGATTGAACCCAACAGGCGCCTCGAAGAAACCGGTTAGTATTCGGGAGATGTTCTCCCGGGCTCCGGAGTATCCGGAAGTCCGCCTCTAAGTTACGATTTTTTCACGAAAGCGGCACTATTGGCGCGGATGCGCCGCCGCGTAATCTTTCTTGAGCTTCTCGATCGTGTTGTGCGTATAGACCTGGGTCGAAGCCAGCGAGCTGTGTCCCAGCAGTTCCTTTACCGCGTTCAAATCGGCCCCCTTGTTGAGCAGATGGGTGGCGAAGGTGTGGCGCAGCACGTGCGGGCTGCACTTGGAAAGGTCGGTGTAGAGGTGCAGGCATTCCTTCACGATGCGATATACCTGCGAACGCGGCATCGGCCGGCCTTTCTCGGTAATGAAGAATGCAAGCTGCCCCGGTTCCGCCTTTTGCGCGCGCAAGGCACGGTAATGTTCGATTTCCTCTATCAGATTGTCCGTCAATGGAATGATGCGTTCCTTGTTGCGCTTGCCCAGCACCTTGACCCGTTTGTTGGCCGTGTCTAAGTCCTCATCCGCCATGCCGAGCAATTCGGCCAGACGCACGCCCGTTCCGTAGAACATCTCGACAATCAGGTAGTTGCGGTAGGCCGTAAAGTCCTCTCCATCTACCGGAGCGGCCTCGATATTATCCATGCGGCTTTCCTCCACGAACACCGGCAGACGCTTGGGAATCTTGGGCAAAGGCACTTTCAAGGCCGGGTTCACCTGCACCGTACCGTTTTTCTGAAGGTATTTGTAATAGGATTTAAGCGTGGAGATCTTGCGGTGGATGCTGCCTGGCGAGAAATCCAAATCCAGCAAGTAAACCACATACGAACGTATCTGCTGCTGGTCGGCCTCCGGCAGGGCAGTCTTGTAATGTTCGTCGAGATAGCGGGCAAACTCGGCCAAATCAGACGAATAGGCCTTTACCGTGCAGGGCGAGTAGCGTTTTTCCGCCTCGATATATTGAATAAATGCCGTTTGCGAATCCATTTCAAGGCAAATGTACGTACTTTTGCAGATTATGGAAACTGCAAGAATGCCGGAAAATCCGATTGAAATCATGGCTCCCGTGGGTTCGTTCCCCGCGCTGCAGGCGGCACTGCAAGCCGGGGCGGACGCCGTTTATTTCGGGGTGGGACAACTCAACATGCGGGCGCGGGCGGCGGTGAACTTTATGCCCGAAGACCTGGGCGAGATTGCCCGGGTCTGCCGCGAAAAGGGGGTGCGCACCTATCTTACGCTCAACACGGTGATCTACGACGGCGAGCTGCCCGAAAGCCGCCGCGTGCTGGACTTGGCAAAAGAGGCCGGCATCTGTGCCGTGATCTCTTCCGACTGGGCGGTCATCACCTACGCGCGCCGGATCGGCATGGAGGTGCATATCTCCACCCAGTGCAACGTCACCAATATCGAGGCCGTGCGCTTTTACGCGCAGTATGCCGACGTGATGGTGGCCGCGCGCGAGCTGAGCCTCGAACAGGTGGCGGAAATCGTACGGCAAATCAAGGCCGGGAACATCTGCGGCCCGTCGGGAAAGCTGGTTCAGATCGAGATTTTTGCCCATGGAGCCTTGTGTATGGCCGTTTCGGGCAAATGCTACCTGAGCCTCGACTACTACAATTCTTCGGCCAACCGGGGTTCCTGCCTGCAACTTTGCCGCCGCCCCTACAAACTGAGCCAGACCGACGGCGAGAAAGACGTGGAGATTGCCGTGGATCACGAATACCTGCTCTCGCCCAAAGACCTCAAGACCGTGGATTTCTTAGACAAGATACTGGAGGCCGGGGTCAGCGTGCTCAAGATCGAGGGGCGCGGACGGAGCGCGGATTACGTAAAGACCGTCACTTCCGTGTATAAGGAAGCCGTGGAGGCCTGGAAGAACGGAGAATACACCCAGGAAAACATCGAGAAGTGGAACGAACGGCTGCTTACCGTCTATAACCGGGGGTTTTGGAGCGGATATTACCTGGGCAAGAAAATGGGCGAATGGACGCCCAAATACGGTTCGAGCGCCACGACACAGAAGACCTACGTGGGCAAGATCACCAATTTCTTCGACCGGCCGAGCGTGGCCGAACTCAAGGTGGAGGCATCCAACCTCAAGATAGGAGATAATTTCGTGGTGATCGGCAACACCACGGGCGTGTATGAGGCCGTGGCCACCGAGATCCGCATGGACGACCGTCCGATACAGGAAACCGTGCAGGGCACCTATTGCTCGTTCAAGAGCACGCAAGAACTGCACCGGGGCGACAAACTCTACCGGGTCGATTCCGTAAAACGGGGCTAAGCCCCTATCCTACCGCCAAGGCATAGCGCAGGCGTTTGTGCCGCCTGTCGGGGCGTATCAGGTCGATATACAGCACATAGATGCCGGGACGCAGAATGCGGCCCTGGGCATCGGTGGCATCGTAGCGGATTTCCCCGCCCGCGCCCAAGAGCGTCTGCTGGCAGATGGTCTTTATCTTGCGCCCGTGCTCATCGTAAACCGTCATGCTGCAAACGAATCCGGACAGTCTTTCGTTCCAGCGGATAGAGGTGAAATCGTTCCGTCCGTCGTTGTCGGGCGTCACCAAGGGCGGGTTCAGGCTAAAGTATTTCGCATCTTCTTCCGTTCCGGCATGGCGTTGGTGGGAGTTCTCGCAGCCGGGCGTGGCGTAACCCGCCGTTTCGGCCGCCGAAGCCCAGTTGCCGGCACTCATGGCCGGTTCAAACGCATCGATGCGTTCCAGCGACACCCCTTCGGCATCGGGCAGCAGCCAGTGGTGGAATTCCTCGCTGTAGAAAACCTCGTCGATCACCACCGTATCCTGCAGGCTGTCGCCGGCCTTGGGCAGCCACATCAGCCGAAGGCTCCCCGCCTTGTCGTTCAGGCTCGGAAAGGCGTTCGCCGTGTAGATGTTGGCGGGTTCGGCGCGGTACAGGGGCGAGATTCCCTGCGCGTCCTTGGCAAAGGCGATATAGGCATAAGGCTTCAGCATCCACAGATAATCCTTGAATACGCGGCTGTATTTCCAGTCATTGCCGTTGGGCACGCCCAAGGCCAGGTCGTGCAAGCAGAACACGGTATCCGACAGGCTGCGGACTTCCACGAAACGGCTCTCACCCGACCGCGGGTTGAACAGGATCTCGTTGACGGCCAGTGAACCCGCCTGCGGAATATGGCAGAGGCAGATTTTGTCGACCGTTTCCGATTCCCAGACCGAATCGAAGGGGCGGTGCACGATTCCGACATTGCCATCCGTTTCTTTCTCCGGCAAACGGCCCGCCAACGCGTGGTCGAAAATGTATTTGTCGGCACGCGAGGCCGTCTGATAGGCAGCCATCAGGCCGCTGTAGAAAAGCGGATCCTCCTCCTGAGCCGTATCCGGAAGGAATATAGGCCGGAGAATGTCCATGCGCAGGCTGTCGCCCTCCAGCTTCCAGACAGGCCTTTCCAAAGTCCCGTCATCCACATAGAAACGCATGTAGGCGTTCGGCTGATACACCGCCCGTAACCCGAACTTCATCTGTTTCTGCTTGCTGAACACCGTTTCGCCCTGCCAGAGCATATAATTGGTGTCGGGACTGTTGTAAAAGAGCTGCCAGCGGTTCTCCCCGCCTTTCTGCCCCAAGTGCAGGTAAATGGCTTCCGCCGTATCGTCCAACACCGGCGTCCGGCTGAACAGGTACAGCCGCAGGCTGTTGGTGGTGGAGGGCACGAACTGCAGGTCGAGGCCGAATTCGAAAGCAAGCGCGGAATCGCCCTTTATCACGCCCCGCACAAAGGGAATATCGGCTATGTTTTCTTCCGTATGAAACGCCCGGCTCAGATACAGCACCGACTTCTTTTCGGGGCCGCAGGAATGCAGGCGGCCGCTGTCCAAGCGAAAGTATTCCTTGGTACCCTGCCAGGCATCCAAATCCTTGTCGAACGAATCCTGCCATTGCGCCCAAAGCGGCATACACATCAATAAACCGGGCAGCGTTAATAAGTTCCGTAAAAATATTTTTCCTTTCATTTGTATTCCTGTCTATATTTGGCTTCGCCCAAGATACTCCGCCTCGGCAAAGCAACTTGAAAGCAAGCTTTCTGTTGCTCTGCTCTCGGCTTATCCGTATCTTTGACTTCGTCCAAGATACTCCGCCTCGGCAAAGCAACTTGAAAGCAAGCTTTCTGTTGCTCTGCTCTCGGCTTATCCGTATCTTTGTGCGTGTATAGATAGAATGCGCGGATTGGAATTTTATCGAAGCCGTTGAGATGTAAACCGTTCACAAATATCTATCTATCAATAAATAAAAACTTATCAACAAGATGAAGATAGCCGTTGTGGGAGCTACCGGATTGGTCGGTTCCAAAATGCTCCGCCTTATGGAAGAATATGGTTTGACAGACATAGAACTCTTGCCCGCCGCCTCCGAACGCTCGGTGGGCAAGGAAATGGAATTCGCCGACAAGAAGCACAAGGTGGTTTCGGTGCCCGACGCCATTGCCGCCGCGCCCGACTACGCCATTTTTTCGGCAGGCGGTGGAACCTCGCTCCAATACGCGCCCCTCTTTGCCGAAAAGGGCTGCACGGTGGTGGACAATTCCTCGGCCTGGCGCATGTACGAAAACGTGCCCTTGGTGGTGCCCGAAATCAACATCGACGCGGTGAAAGACACCGACCGCATTATCGCCAACCCCAACTGCAGCACGATCCAGATGGTGATGGCTCTGGCGCCCATCCACAAGGCCTTCGGCATCAGGCGTCTGGTCATCTCCACCTACCAGTCGGTGAGCGGTTCGGGCATGAAGGGCCTGCAGCAGATGGAAAACGAAGAAAAGGGACTCGAAAGCCCGGTGATGGTCTACCACTACCCCATCCATCACAACGTGATTCCGCACGGAGGCGATTTCGACGACCAGGGCTATACCACCGAAGAGACCAAACTCGTGAACGAGACCCGCAAGATACTGCGCGACCCCAATATCCGCATCACCTCCACCGTGGTGCGCGTTCCCGTTTCGGGCGGGCATTCGGAAGCGGTGAACGTGGAAACGGAAAAACCGTTCGAATTAGATGAAGTGCGCCGCCTGCTCGCGCAGATGCCGGGGGTTATCGTGGTCGATGACCCGAGCCGCAACCTCTACCCGATGCCGCTCTACGCCTACGACAAGAACGAGGTTTTCGTGGGGCGCATCCGCCGCGACAACTCGGTGGAAAACGGCATGAACCTCTGGATCGTTTCCGACAACATCCGCAAGGGTGCCGCCACCAACGCGGTGCAGATCGTATGCAAACTGATTGAACGCCGCAAATAAAAAAGCGATTCCCTTGCTAATCCCCTGTTTCGGGCTTGCCTATCGAGGGCAAGCCCGGTTCATTTATGCGGGCATCCACTTGCGCCGTACGTTCAAAGACCGCCAGGCCGAAAACAGGCGCCATAGCCAGAAGGTGGTCGAAAACATCCGCCTGGATCGATTCGTAGGCCACCCAGTCGGACGTACGGGTGAAACAATAGATCTGGATGGGAAGCCCGTAGTCGCTGATGGCCAGTTGGCGCACCATCAACGTGTACTCGGGCGAGTTTTCTATATTGGGATGATGCCGCAGGTAGTGCTCGATGTATCTGCGGAAAAGGAACACATTGGTCAAACCGCCGTGCGGCGTTTTCTGTTCGCCCCGATGTTCCGTTCCGGCAAGCGTTTTGACGTAAGGCTGGATAAATGCGGCCAAGGATTCCTCTTCGGCCAGATGCGTTAAAAAATCCGGCTCACAGAAACGTATTCCCGTAATATCGATATTGAACGAACGCTGGATCCGCCGGTGCCTGGCATCGGACATGCTCCGCCAGTTCTGCACAGAGTCGGATATCAGGTTGTAGGCGGGAATCGTGGTGACGGTAAGGTCGAAGTTCTGCACCTTTACCGTGGTGAGCGTGATGTCGATCACCGTGCCGTCGGCGCCGAACTTGCTCATCGTGATCCAGTCACCGATACGCACGATATCGTTGTACGAAAGCTGCGCCCCGGCCACCAATCCCAAGATGCTGTCCTTGAAAATCAACATCAGTACCGCCGAAGCCGCGCCCAGACCGCCGATAAACACGAGCGGAGACTTGTTCAGCAGAATGGACAGCAACACGATGGCTCCCACGAAATACACGGCGATGGTGGCGAACTGCACCGCCCCCTTGTACGATTTCTGCTTGTTCCGCTGATAGGCCGACTGATAGTCCACGATGCACCATAGACTGCCGGTTATGATGCGCAGGGTAAACCACAGCACGCAGATATTCATGAGTTTCTGCATGAACGGAATCCAGGAAGGGATGCTCTCGAAAATGGTGGGCACCGAAGCATAGAGCAGAATGCCCAAAATCAGATAGGACGTATAGCGGATTACATGGCGTTTGAGCAGCATTTCTCCGATATGGTGCCTGGATTTGGCAAAGAAACGCACCGTTCTCGACAAAATCAGGCGCACCAGCCAATACATTCCCCAGCAAAACAAACCTACGCATACAATAACGGCCAAGGTGGTCGTTACACGCACCATCCCCTGCCCCCAGCCGGCATCTGAGAGCGTTTGCCCGAAGCGGGAAATCAGGTTGATCAGATATTTGAGCAACATGGCAGTCGTTTCTGTGGTTTAGCGATTAGTGACGGAAATGGCGCACGCCCGTAAAGACCATCGCCAGGCCGTTTTTGTTGCAGTAATCGATGGATTCCTGGTCGCGTACCGAGCCGCCGGGCTGGATAAAGGCGGTGATTCCGGCCTTGTGCGCGATTTCCACGCAGTCGGCGAAGGGGAAGAAAGCGTCGGAAGCCACTACCGCGCCCTTCAGGTCGAAGCCGAAATGACGTGCCTTGGCGATGGCCTGCTGCAGCGCGTCCACGCGCGAGGTCTGCCCCACGCCCGAAGCCAGCAGCTGCCCGTTCTTGGCAATGACGATGGCATTCGACTTACTGTGCTTCACGATACGGTTGGCAAACAGCATGTCGGCGATTTCCGTCTCGGTGGCCGTCTTTTGGGTCACGGGCTTCAGCATGGAAGGATTTTCCACCACCGTGTCGCGGTCCTGCACCAGCACCCCGTTCAGGCAGGAACGGATCAGGGGGTCGCCCATCTTGAAGTCCTTGAATTGCAGGAGCACGCGGTTTTTCTTGCTCTTGAGCGCCTGCAGGGCGTCTTCATCGTAGCCGGGCGCCAAGAGCACCTCCAAAAATATCTTGTCGATTTCCTGCGCCGTAGCCAGGTCTATCCTGGTGTTCGACACCAGCACGCCGCCGAATGCCGATACGGGGTCGCCCGCCAAGGCGTCCTTGTAGGCCTCCGATATCGTGGGGCGAACCGCCAGGCCGCAGGCGTTGTTATGCTTCAATATGGCGAAAGTCGGCTGCTGGCCGAAGTCTTTCATCAAGGCCATCGCCGAATCGATGTCCAGCAGGTTGTTATAGGATATTTCCTTGCCGTGCAATTGAGTGAAGCAGCTTTCGAGCGAACCGTAGAACGCTCCTTTCTGATGCGGGTTCTCGCCGTAGCGCAAGGCCTTGTTTTCGGCCGGAAGACCGCCTATACTCGGTTTGGAAGCCGTAGAACCGGTGGGTTCATCCATCTTGAGGCCGGGCACGGTCATGCAGAAATAGCTGCCGATGGCTTTGTCGTAGGCGGAGCTTTTCCTAAAGGCGTAGGCGGCGAAACGGCGGCGGTCGTCGAGCGTGGTGCCCGCGTTCTCAGCCAGTATTTTGGCGGCTTCTGCATAGTGTTCCTTCGAGGGCACGATCAGCACGTCCTTGAAGTTCTTGGCCCCGGCGCGGATCAGCGAGATGCCGCCGATATCTATCTTCTCGATGATGTCGGCATCGGAGGCGCCCGAAGCGAGGGTTTCCTCGAACGGATAGAGATCCACCACCACCATGTCGATTTCGGGAATCCTGTATTTCTTCATCGTGTCGAGGTCGTCGGCCACCTCCCTACGCCCTAAGATGCCGCCCATCACGCCCGGATGCAGGGTCTTGACCCGTCCGCCCAGGATGGAGGGATAGCCGGTAACCGATTCCACGGTTTCCACATCCAGGCCCTTGGCTTTCAAGAAGTCGTAGGTCCCTCCTGTGGAATAGACCTTTACGCCGTGCGTCTTCAGCACGTTTAAAAGCTCGTCCAGTCCCTCTTTGTGGAAGACGGAAATCAATGCGGATTTTATAACTTTTTCCATGATTGTAGCATTTTAGGGCAGTAAAGATACTGCTTTATCCCAATCTTCCGATTGAAAATTTCAATGGTTAATAGACAACCTTTTACATATGCACAAACTCAATAATTCCCGCATTCCGGGTTTTATAGTGAATTGAGAAAACGCTATTCCTCGCTGCCGATCGTCTCTTAGCCGCGTTTTTTGCCTATCTTTACACGCTTTTTGTTAGACATTATGGAAAGAATCGCCGTATTTCCGGGTTCGTTCGACCCTTTCACCAACGGTCATGCCGATTTGGTTCGCCGCGCGCTGCCCCTGTTCGACCATATCGTGGTGGGCATCGGCATCAATGGAGAAAAACGGGGTATGTTCCCTGTGGAAGTGCGCAAGGCCTGCATCGAGGCTGTGTTCAGTGGCGAAAGCCGGGTCAGCGTGGAGACGTTCGACACCCTTACCGTGGATTTCTGTCAAAAGACGGGGGCGCGCTTTATCCTGCGCGGACTGCGTTCTTCCTTCGACTGGGAATACGAGAAAAGCATAGCCGGCGCCAACCGGCAGCTGATGCCCGGAATAGAAACCGTCTTCCTGGCCGCCGACCCCACGGTGGAATGCGTAAGTTCGTCGGTGGTGCGCGACATCCTGCGCTACAGGAAAGACATCTCGGCCTTCGTGCCCCGCGAGGTTGCGCGGATTATAGGGGATTACCTGCAAAACGCTTAGCCATGCTGCTTTCGGTCGTTATCGTGAACTACAACGTAAGGTCGTTCCTCGAACAATGCCTCAACTCGATCAGGCAGAGCCGGGAGTTGATTTGGGGAAGCGACTTCGAGGTGTTCGTGGTCGATAACCGTTCGGCCGACGGCTCGGTGGAAATGGTGCGTGAACGCTTTCCGGAAGTACACCTGATCGCCAATCAGGAAAACCTCGGTTTCGCCAAAGCCAATAACCAGGCCATCCGCCGGAGTTCGGCCAAATACGTGCTGCTGCTCAATCCCGATACGCTCGTGGAGAACGACACGCTCAAAAAGTGCATAGACTTTATGGAATCCCGTCCCGATGCGGGCGGTCTGGGCGTAAAGATGATGGACGGTCAGGGACGCTACCTCAAGGAGTCCAAGCGCGGCCTGGCCACACCCGCCACCTCGTTCTACAAGATAAGCGGCCTGTGCAAGATTTTTCCGCGATCGGAACGCTTCGCCGCCTATTATATGGGGCATCTAGACGAGAATGAAACCAATCCGGTGCAGATCCTTTCGGGTGCATTCATGCTGCTGCGCAGGCAGGCCTTGGACAAGGTGGGGCTTTTGGACGAAAGCTTCTTCATGTACGGCGAGGACATCGACCTCTCCTACCGTATTTTGCTGGGCGGCTACAGGAACTATTATTTTCCTCAGACGCGCATTATCCACTACAAGGGCGAGAGCACCAAGAAAGGCAGCCTCAACTACGTGCTGGTGTTCTACAAGGCCATGGAAATCTTTGCCGAGAAGTATTTTTCCAAAGGCCGGTACCGTTACTACATCTACCTGCTGCGTCTGGCCATCTGGTTCCGGGCGGGGCTGTCCATCCTGTCGCGCATGCTCAGGAAAGTGCTGCTGCCGTTCACGGACGCCGTGCTGTTTTACACGCTTTTGGTGGCACTTTCCTTTATTTGGCCCAAGTTTGCCAAGGGGAACGCCTTTTTCTATCCCGATATCTACCGTCTGCTGATATTGCCTGTCTATACGGGATTTCTGGTGGGCGCAAACGCGCTCTTCAAGGCCTACCGCGTGCCTGTTTCCTTAAAACGCTGCGTATGGGGCATCGCGGGCGGCATGGCGGGTTTCCTGCTGCTGGGTGCCTTGCTGGGCGCGCATTGGCAGTTCAGCCGCTTTATGGTGGTGGCCGGGGCCTTGCTCTGCCTATGTCTGGCGGTGACGGCAAGATGGGTGTTCTCGCGCGTGTTCAAGAAGAGCTTTCCCTTGGCCACGCGGGGCAACCGGCATTACCTGGTGGTGGGAAAAGAGGATGAATGCCGTCGGGTTCAGCAATTGTTGCAGAACGAAAACGTTCTACCGGCCCATATCCATTTCCTGCGCCCCGAACATGCCTTGAGCCTGATTCTGGAACAGATACGGATCAATAAGATCGGGGAAGTGATTTTCTGTGCCCGGGACCTTAACTTCGACCAGATACTGCTGTTGGTAAGCCTGCTGCAAAAGACAGGCGCCGAGAGTAAGATCATTTCTCCCGGCGCCGATGTGCGCGTAGGCTATAAATTCAAGTTGAATTAAGCCTCGCCCGAACTAACTGAGACCTTCTATCTGCCCGTTCACCAAATCGATATGCAGGGCCTGCGGTTCAGCCGGCAGACCGGGCATACGCATCATTTCGCCCATAATCACCACGATCATCTGCGAACCGCTGTTAATCTGGATATCCCGGACCTTAAGCTCGAAACCGGAAGGTGCGCCGAAGGCCTTGGGGTCGGACGAGAACGAATACTGGGTCTTGGCGATGCAGATCGGGAAATGGGAAAATCCTAATTCCTTGATCTGCCTGAGTTTCTTTTCGGCCGCGCCCGCATACGACACTTCGGCCGCACCGTAGATATCCCGGCACAGGCGGGCTACCTTTTCCTTAACCTCCATCTGGTCGTCGTAGGCGTATTTCAAGGATCCGGAAGGATTCTTCTCTATGGCTTCGACCACCGTCCTGGCCAATTCCACGGCACCTTCCCCACCCTTGGCGAAGGCTTCGTTGACAGCGAATCCCAGGCCGAGTTCATTCCGGCAGTGCTGCCGCACGGCCTCGATTTCCTCGGGACTGTCGTCGGCATGCTTGTTGAAGGCCACCACCACGCTCTGGTTAAAGCCCTTGAGGATGGCCGCCTGACGGTCTAAGTTCGCGAAACCTTTCCTTAGGGCTTCCATATTGGGCTGAGCCATTTCCTTTTCGGACACGCCGCCGTGAACCTTGAGGCTCCGGGCGGTAACCACCAGCACGCTCAACTTGGGTTGCAGGCCGGTTTGACGGCATTTGATGTCGAAGAACTTTTCGGCGCCCAGATCCGCGCCGAAACCGGCCTCGGTAATGGCGTAGTCGCCGAAGGTGAGCGCCATCTTGGTGGCCAGCACCGAGTTGCAGCCGTGGGCGATATTGGCGAACGGCCCGCCGTGGATAAAGGCCGGCGTATGTTCGGTGGTCTGCACGAGATTGGGCAGCAGCGCATCCTTAAGCAATACGGTGATGGCACCCGCCACGCCCAGGTCCTTTACCGTAAAGGGCGCACCCTCGTTGGTGAAGCCCAGCAACAGGTTCTCGATACGGTGGCGAAGATCTTCCAGGTCGCGGCTCAGACAAAGGATGGCCATCAGTTCGGAAGCCGCCGTGATATCAAAGCCCGTCTGGCGCAGCACGCCGTCGGTGGGCGCCCCCATACCCGTAACGATGTTGCGCAAGCCGCGGTCGTTCACGTCCAATACCCTTTTCCAGCGGATTTCGCGCAGGCCGTTGCAGGTATAGCGGTTCTGATAGACGTAGTTGTCGAGGAGCGCGGTAATCATATTGTGTGCCGAAGTGATGGCATGGAAATCGCCCGTAAAGTGCAGGTTGATGTTTTCCATGGGCAACACCTGGGCATAGCCGCCTCCGGCCGCCCCGCCTTTCATCCCGAAGCAGGGGCCGAGCGAGGGTTCGCGCAAGGCCACGATGGCTTTCTTGCCGATTTTGTTGAGTCCGAGCGCCAGCCCGATCGACACGGTGGTCTTGCCCACCCCTGCCTTGTTGGGCGAGATGGCCGTTACCAGAATCAGATTGTGGCGTTTGATTTTTTCTTCGTCGATCTGACTCAAGTCCACCTTGGCGATGTTCTTTCCGTAATGGAATATCCTGTCGGCATCCATGCCGGCACTCTGGGCGATTTCCTCAATGGGTTTCAAGGGGGTTTCCCTCGCGATTGCAATATCCGATTTCATAGAGTTTTTCTTTTGGTCACTTAAAGAAAAGCAACGACGCATCGCGCACGCCAGTGCGCAAAAAAGCTGCGCCGCAGGCAAAAGGCTCACGGCGCAGCGACAAAAAACTACTCGTTATAGGGTTCGAAATTGTCTTTCCCCACTCCGCACACCGGGCAAACCCAGGAATCGGGAATGTCCTCGAAGGCGGTGCCGGGCGCGATGCCGCTGTCGGGATCGCCCTTGGCCGGATCATAAACGTAGTTACAGATTGTGCAAACGTACTTTTTCATCTCTTTTGGTTTTAAAGGTTATTAAAATCCCCGGCCGAACGGGTCCGAATCCGGGAAGGAACAAATACGAAGTTAAGCATTTTTGCCGAATATGGCGCCGAATCGAAAAGTTTGGATAAGCAAGGCTTGGCTTCTGCTCATGGCTTATCGAAAAGTTTGGATTCCATCCGAACTTTTATCGCCACGGCATAATCCAAGCAAAGCTTGGCTTCTGCTCATGGCTTATCGAAAAGTTTAGTATTTTTACGCTTTGTGTTGCAATGCAAGGAGGCTAAAAAAATGAAAAAGATCGTTCACCTGAGCCTGATGCTGACGGCTATGGCTTTTTGTTTCGGACATGGTTCCGCCGCCAATGCGCAAAAACGCGCTTCATCCAGAAATATCGAAGGCGCCTGGCAGATTGCGGAGCTGCAGGGCAAGCCGGTGGAGACGGGCGAGGAAATACCCTACGTAAACTTCAATCTCGTGAAGAAAAGCATGAACGGCTTTGCCGGATGCAATTATATACACGGAAGTTTTCAATTGAACGCGAAGAAGCGGCACCTGCAGTTCGGCGCCGTGGCCTCTACACGGATGGCCTGCCCGCATCTGGAATTGGAATCCAAGGTACTGCTCTTATTGCAGCAAACGGCCTCCTACCGTGTCGAAGCGCCCCAGGATGCCAACGACAGGCTCACACTCTTGGCTCAGGACGGTTCGGTGCTTATGAAACTGGCGCGTATGATGCCCTTGGACGGCCGCTGGACGGTATCCAAGGTCTATGACGCTCCCGTTCCTGAAGAATCGGAAGTCTTCCTCGTGTTCAACTCCACGCAGAACATGGTGTACGGCAATTTAGGATGCAATACCTATAACGCCTCCCTGGAATACAATCCCCAAAAGAAATCGCTCGTGAAATTCGGTAACGGGCTTACCACGCTGCGCCTGTGCGAGGAGATGGAAACGGAATCCCAATTGTTGAAAGCCTTCCAAGACATCGTTTCCTACAAGAAATTCTCCGACCACAAGGCCATCCTGTGCGATACCGGCGGCAAGGTACTGGTCGAGCTGACCCGCTAATCCGCCTCCACAATCTCGCTCAATTCCAGCCAACGGTCTTCGAGCGCGGATAACTCGGGCAGTATTTCGGCAATGCGGCGCGAAGCCTCGGTAATTTTATCGGCATCGGTCTCCGCACCCGAAAAAACGCTTTCCAGGCGCTGTTTTTCATCTTCCAAGGCCGCCATCCGGGTGCATATCTCCCCGTATTCCTTCTTTTGCTTGAACGTGGCCTTGGGTTTCTGCGTCGCCGGACGGTCGTTTGGGGCGGCCTGCCGCCGTTCTTTCTTCCCTTCCTGCCTCGCCTCCTTCTCTTTTTCGGCCTTCTGCTTCCTGTACTCGCCGTAGGTGCCGTACCAGTCCTTTATCTTGCCCTCGCCCTCGAACACGAAGATATGGTCGGCGATATGATCCAGGAAACTGCGGTCGTGGCTCACCATGAGCAGGCATCCCTGGTAATGACTCAGAAAATCCTCGAGCAGCATGAGTGTATAGACATCCAGGTCGTTGGTGGGCTCGTCCAGTATCAGGAAGTTTGGGTTCTCCATGAGCGTGCGCAGCAGGTACAGGCGGCGGCGCTCCCCTCCGCTCAGGTTCGAGAAATAGTTGTACTGCGTGGAAGGCTCGAACTGAAAATAATTCAGGAACTGGGAAGCCGAGATCTCGCGCCCGTCCTGCATCTTGACCACCTCCGCCACTTCCTTCACGATATCGATGACCCGTTTGTCTTCCTTTTGCGGCAGCCCCCCTTGGGTGTAATAGCCGAACTGCACCGTCTGCCCCACCTGGATATGCCCCCTGTCGGGCTTCAGGTTGCCGGTAAGCATATTCAGCAAGGTGGACTTGCCGATGCCGTTCCTCCCCACGATGCCGATTTTCTCGCCTTTCTTGAAGGTATAGGAGAAGTCGTCCACCAGGGGCGTTCCATCGAAGCTCTTGCAGAGATTGCTCACCTCCAGTATCTTGTTGCCCAGGCGGCGGCTTTCCACGCTCAGTTCCGGCACTTGGTCATCGATACGCTGCATCGCCTTTTCCCTTACCTGGCCGAAGGCATCGACACGCGCCCTGGCCTTGGTCCCGCGTGCCGAGGGCATGCGCCGCATCCATTCCAGTTCGCGGCGGTAGAGGTTCTTGGCCTTTTCGATTTCGGAACGCTCTATGCTCTCACGCTCGGCCTTCTTTTCCAGAAAGTAGGCGTAATTGCCTTTGTAGGTGTAGATCTTGGCGTTGTCGATCTCAAGAATCTTACTGCACACGTTATCTAAAAAAGTGCGGTCGTGGGTCACCAGCAGCAGCGCCAGGTTCTGGCGGCGCAGGAAGTCTTCCAGCCACTCGGTCATCTCCATGTCGAGGTGGTTGGTGGGTTCGTCCATCAGCAGCAGGTCGGCGCCTTCCACCAACACCCGCGCCAAGGCCGCCTTTTTCTGCTGTCCGCCCGAAAGCTCACCCATCTTCTGTTCAGTCTTGGGCAGTTGCAGCCGGTACAGCACTTCCTTTACCTTTTCCTCATAATCCCAGGCCTGCAGACGTTCCATTTTTACGGTGGCTTCTTCAAGTGCCGCCTGCAATTGGGGCGTATCGCCCTGCTTCTCCATATCCCAGAGCAGCTGCTCGTATTCGCGGGCGGCCTGCAGGGCCGGAATCCGCCCCGAAAAGACGAAGTCCATCACGCTTTGCTGCGGGTCGAACTGCGGTGTCTGGGGCAGGTAATCCATGCGTATGCCGTTGCGCGTAACCACCTGTCCTGCATCGGGCAGCACCTTGCCGCAGATAATGTTGAGCAGCGTGGTCTTGCCGGCGCCGTTCCTGGCCACCAGCGCGGCCTTCTCGCCCTTCTCCAGGCCGAAAGTCAAATCGGCGAAGAGGCGTTTTTCGCCATAGGTCTTGGATACGTTCTCGACCGAAAGGTAGTTCATGGCAGCAGTGTGTCTTGTACGAAAGGATCCGAAAATTCGGGATTGTTTATAAAGGCTTCATCCCCCAAGGTGAGAAGAAAGGCCTTGAGGCATTCTTTCTCGCCCTCTGTAAGCTGAACGCCCCCCGCCTTTACGTGGTGCATGAGGGGCGATATGCAGGGGGAATACTGCACGTTCTCGCTGTATTGGTCGATCACTTCGTCCAAGGTGGAGAAACGTCCGTCGTGCATATAGGGCGCCGTGTAGGCGATGTTTCGGAGCGTGGGAACCCGGTATGCCCCACGGTCGGCCTCCTTGCCTGTAACGGAAAAACGGTCGTGAGGGTCGGTAAAGTGTTCCGGCGCGTCGAGGCCGTTGATCAGGTTGTCGTAGGTGGTAAAGAGCATATTTCCGTTTCCGCCGTGGCAGTGAAAGCAGTCGGCGCCTTCCTCGGTGGTGAAGAGCACGTAGCCTTTCATTTCCTTGTCGCTCAACTGAAGCTCGCCGCGCACGTAGCGGTCGAACTTGCTTTGCGAGGACACCAACGAACGCACGAACTGCGCCAAGGCCATGCAGATACGGTCGAAGGTTACCGTGGGGGTTCCGAAAGCGGCGTTGAACAAGGGCGGATACATCTCGATGGAGGCGACCCTGTCCACGATATCCTCTTTGGAGGCGGCGAACTCGGCGCTGTCGAGCAGGGTGTTGGCGATCAGGGTTTCCAGCGTGCCTTGCGGATATTCGAGGGTGGAAGTCCAGCCCAGACCGCGTATGTTGTAGGCTACATTGACCAAGGGAAGCGGCACGTGTGCCGTGTAAAGTCCTGCTGCCCCGCGCATTCCGCCGTTTCCAAGGCGGTTGTTGTCCGCCCCCGCGTCGAAGCCGTACTCCTGTTTATGGCAGAAGGCACACGAGAGCAGGGAATCGGCATCGCGCTTGCCTCCGATACGGTAGTCGTAGAACAGGTACCGGCCCAGCAGCACGCCTTCGGTGGAGAGCCGGTTGTTGGCCGGGATATTGTTGGCAGTGGGGAAATACGGCGGCTGAGACCAGTCTATATAGTGCACCCCGGCCGGTTTCCCGGGGCTTTCGATATAGCACGAAACCGCCAGCAGGGCCAGCAAGGGCAACAGCAAGAGTTTATCGAATCGAAAAGACATCGCGCGCGTTTTCTTTAATGAACAATTGAGCCTTCGGGTTCTGCATCACCGAGCCTCCGAATTCCTCGAAATCCCATACATTCGGACGATTGAACCAGTTGGCCACCTCCATGTTGAGCGTAAGGGTCTTGGTAAGTCCGTCGGTAAGGAAAAGGCGCAGGGTGTCGCGCAGACACACCGCATTGGTGTCCGTACCCGCATGGAAGCCGAAGGGATAGAACGCGGTATCGGCAGCATCGGGCGCATACCAGCCGTTCAGTTTAAGGTGATGGTAGCCGCCCCCCATCGCGTCGGGCCAGAACATCAGGCTTTCGGGCGCGTCGGAGAAATGTCCCGATTGGTTGTAGGACTCAGCCAGGCCATATACGAATTCCACGTACTCATATACGTCGGCCTCCAGTTTCCCGTCAAGATTCCACTGCAGCGTGGACGGAATATCCGAATCCACGTAATGCACGCGGTCGCTTTCTTCGGTAAAGCCCCGGCGTTCCCCGTTGCTGTTCACGAACACCGGGTCGGACACGAAATACTGTATGTTGTCGAACCGCAGCACATTCCCGGAGGAAATCGTATAACATTCAGTATCAAAATTCAAGGGCTCGCCATCGAAAGTAAACCCGAAAGTGAAGGCCACCTTGCCGCGCATGCCATCCTTCTTGCAGGAAGCCATACATCCAAGCAGCAGACATAAAGCCAAAGGCAGTACCGTCTGTAATCCACGCGAAGTTTTCATAACCTGCGAAGTTATGCAATTCTGCCCTATCTTCCTTATCTTCGCGGGATAAAATTCCAAGGCGGTCCGCATATGATCACGATTCCCGAAGAATTGAAGCAAACCTTGGGCATACTGCCCGACAGGCCTGGCGTCTATCAGTATTTCGACGAGGATGACGAGCTTATCTACGTGGGCAAGGCCAAGAACCTGAAACGGCGGGTCAATTCGTACTTCAACCGAGAGCACGAGGGCAAGGTGCTGGCCTTGGTGAGGAAAGTAAGGCGGCTGGAATATATCGTGGTGGATACCGAGGCCGACGCGCTGCTGCTCGAGAACAACCTGATAAAGCGCAACAAGCCCCGCTACAACATCCTGCTCAAAGACGACAAGACCTATCCCTGGCTCTGCCTGTCGAACGAGGAGTTTCCGAGGCTTTTCCCAACCCGCCGCATCGTGCAGGACGGTTCGGTGTATTTCGGTCCCTACCCCTCGGTTAAGACGCTCAACACACTGCTGGAAATCATTCACGAGATATACCCCCTGCGCACCTGTCGCCACCGCCTGGACGAGAACAGCATCGCGGGCAAGAAAGTGCGGCTCTGTTTAGAATACCACATGAAACGCTGCACCGGCCCTTGCCAGGGATTGCAGACCCGGGATGAATACAACGAACAGATAAGCCAGATAAAGGCCCTGATACGGGGGCATATCACGCCTGTACTGCAATCGCTGACCCGGCAGATGATGCAGGCGGCCGAGGCCTTGGACTTCAAGAAAGCCCAACTCTTCAAGGTCAAGATTGAACTGCTGCAGAAATACCAGAGCAAATCCACGGTGGTGAACCCGAGCCTGTCGGATCTGGACGTGCTGGGCACCAAAGAAGATGGACAGAGCATCTACTTCAACTACTTGCGTGTGGTGGACGGCCGGGTGATCCAGGCGCATACCATCGAGGTGAAGAAAAAACTGGACGAGACGCCCGCCGACCTGCTCGAACAGGCCATCGTGGAGTTCCGGCAGCAATTCGACAGCAAGGCACCCGAAATAATCCTGCCCTTCCAGCCTTCGTTCGAACTGAAGACGCTCAAGTGCACCGTGCCCCAGATGGGGGATAAAAAGAAACTGCTGGATCTTTCGCTGCAGAACATCGAGTACTTTATCCTGGAGAAATCCAAGCGCATGGACCTTACCGACCCCGACCGCCGCGGCAAGGAGCTGATGGCACAGCTGCAGAAGGCCCTGGGGATGGAGAAACTGCCGCTGCACATAGAATGTTTCGACAACTCGAACTTCGAGGGCGACTATCCGGTGGGAGCCATGACGGTGAGCCGCAACGGCAAGCTTTCCAAACGGGATTACCGCCATTTCAACATCCGTACCGTACAGGGCGCCAACGACTACGCCACGATGGAGGAAGTCTTTTCCCGACACTACGGACGGCTTATCGCCGAGGGGCAGCCCCTGCCCCAGCTCATTATCGTGGACGGCGGCAAGGGGCAGATCTCGTCGGCCTACAAGGTGCTGTCGGAATTGGGCATCGAGAAAGATGTGTTCCTGATCGGCATCGCCGAACGTCTGGAAGAAATCTACAAGCCGGGCGATCCGATCCCGCTGCTGTTGGACAAGAAATCGGAGGCGCTGCGCCATATCCAGCTGCTACGCGACGAAGCGCACCGCTTCGGCATAACCCATTACCGGAAACGCCATCTCAAGGGATTGATCAAGACCGAACTCACCGAAATCAAGGGGATCGGCGCCGACACAGCCTCCGTACTGCTGCACTATTTCCACTCGGTAAAGAAAATAAAGGAAACGCCCTTGGAAGAATTACAGGCCTGTGTGGGCAAGGCCAAGGCCGAACTGGTGTGGAATCATTTCCACGCTTAGTCGGCAAGTTCCGCCAGCACGCTGAGGCCGCCCTTTACCTTTTGGTCCTTGGTTACCTTGATATCGGCCTTGGCGGGGAAAAACAGATCCACGCGCGAACCGAACTTGATGAAGCCGAGTTCCTCGGCGGCCGACACCTCCATACCCACCTTGGCATAGGGCACGATGCGCCGCGCCACCGCGCCGGCTATCTGCCGAACCAGCACTTCCTGACCCTGCGGTGTCCTGATAACCACCGTGTTCCGCTCGTTCAAGACCGAAGACTTCTCGTGCCAGGCCACCAGATACTTGCCAGCATGGTAACGGCAGTAAACCACCTTGCCCGATACCGGGTAACGGTTCACATGCACGTTGACGGGCGACATGAATACCGATATCTTGGTGCAGGGACCCGAAAAATATTCCGGTTCGTCCACCTGGGCGATATCCACGACCTTACCGTCGGCAGGCGAAAGCAGACGGTGCGGGCCGGAATCAGCGTGTTCCCGTCTCGGCATCCTGAAAAAGAACACCACGATGGCCCACAGCACGATACAGAGCCCCCACAACGGCCAAAGCAGCCAATGTTTTCCGCCTTCCATAAACGCCAAGGTTCCGGTAAGGAACATCAGCAACGTAACCCAAAGGATACTGTTGGTACCTTCTTTATGCAAATAATAGCCTGCCATGCTAAAACAGATTCAAGATAAACCATATGAGCGAAGCCACGGGCGCGGCCAGCAGAACGCTGTCGAAACGGTCCATCATGCCGCCGTGTCCAGGCAGGAACGAGCCCGAATCCTTGACGCCCGCCTTACGCTTGAGTTTCGACTCCAACAAATCGCCCGCCATGCCCGCCACGATAGTGAACACCGAGAACACCAGCCAGCGCAGGCTGCCTGTGCCGGGCAGAAAGAACATTTTCCAGAGGGAAGCGAACAGCATGGCGAACAAAAAGCCGCCCACCGCGCCTTCCCATGTCTTGGACGGCGAAATCTTCGGACACAGCTTATGCTTACCCCAAAGGCTTCCCGTAAGGTAGGCGAATATATCGGAACACCAAATCAACACAAAGAAACCGATCAGTCCGTAGGCACGCATCATTACATCCAGCAGCCATACACAGAACCAACCGAGCGTTACATAAAGCACGCCGACTGCCTTGCCCCATCCCGTGGCGCAGAGACGCGAAATCTCCACGCAGCAGAAAATCCACAACAGGCACAGCAGACCCAGCAGGAAAAGCTCTCCGGCCAAGGCCGCGCCCACGATGGCTGCCACAACGGCCGCTCCGGTCAAGGTACGTTTCAACAGCTCGCTCATGCTTCCTCCATCTGATCGATCAACACTAAATAGACCTGCCTCGGGCCATAGCCGGGAACAGGCGTTCCGTCCACATCCACGAAATGACTCAATCCTGTCCAGAGCGAGGTCATGGACGGCATATCTCCGGGTTTGCGGACTTTCCAGAACGTGCGCAAATCGGGAAGTATCTGTTCGCTCAATGCAACGAACACGATGGTGTCGGCCTGGGCGAAGATCCGCCGGCCGGCCGAAGATGCATCGAAAAGAATGCTCCCGTCGTTGGCGATCAGGCAACGGCAGGCACAGATCCCCACGCTTTTGAGCACGCCGTCCAAGGCGTCCTTTCCATAGGTGATACCCGCCCATTGCAGGATGGGTTCCACCGATTCGTCATGGCAGAAGATATGGCCGTGCCACTGGTTGTCCTGCGCCAGGAACTGCAGGGACTGCACGGCTTCCTCCATATTCTCGCAATACACGAAGCGGCCGCCCCGGTGCACGAAATTCTCCGCGAACACCACATCCAGGGTCGCGCCGGCAGGTACGAAGACCGAACTGTCCAGGTCGATGGCCCGCTTTACCGTTACCGGTGCGGCGGTGAGCGCCTCGCGGATACGCTTCAGGATGCGTTCTTTCGGGGTTATTTCCTGCATGGAGTCCATACTATGCCTGCGTAGGGGTTTCTTCTTTCGGGTATTCCGGCTTGGCTTCGGCCTTCGCGGCGGTTTCTTCTCCGGGACGTTTGCCGAATATCTCTTCCAGATCCTCGCGGAACATCACTTCCCGTTCTATCAGCAAGGCCGCCAGCCTGTCCAGCTTCTCGCGGTTCTCGCACAGGATACGCTTGGCCTCTCCGTAAGCGGAGGCTATCAGCGCGCGAACCTCGGCATCGATGGTTTCCGCCGTCTGCTCGCTGTACGGCTTGCCGAACGCAAATTCCTGCTCGCCGCTCGAATCGTAATAACTCAAGGTGCCCACCTTGTCGTTCATGCCGTAATAGGCCACCATCGCATAGGCCTGCTTGGTCACCTTTTCCAAATCGTTCAAGGCTCCGGTGGAAATCTGTCCGAACACCACCTCTTCCGAGGCCCGGCCGCCCAAGGTGGCCTTCATCTCGTCCTGCATCTGCTCCAGGGTGGTGATCTGACGTTCTTCGGGCAGATACCAGGCTGCCCCCAGCGATTTGCCGCGCGGCACAATCGTTACCTTAACCAAGGGATGTGCGTTGGGCAGCATCCAGCTTACCGCCGCATGTCCGGCCTCATGATAGGCGATAACCTTCTTTTCGTCGGCCGAGATAATCTTGCTCCGGCGTTCCAATCCGCCCACGATACGGTCTATGGCATCCAGGAAATCCTGTTTCTCCACCTGCTGTTTCTTGCGGCGGGCGGCGATCAGGGCCGCTTCGTTGCATACGTTGGCGATGTCGGCGCCCGAAAAACCAGGTGTCTGCTTGGCTAAGAAATCCACATCCACGCTTTCGCTGAGCTTGATCGGCTTCAAGTGCACCTTGAAGATGGCCTTGCGTTCCTCCAGTTCGGGCAGTTCCACGTTGATCTGGCGGTCGAAACGCCCCGGCCGCAGCAAGGCCCGGTCCAATATCTCGGCACGGTTGGTGGCCGCCAGGATAATGACCCCGCTGTTGCTGCCGAAACCGTCCATTTCGGTAAGCAACTGGTTGAGTGTATTCTCGCGCTCGTCGTTGCCGCCCGTAAACGAGTTCTTGCCACGGGCGCGCCCGATGGCGTCGATTTCATCTATAAAGATAATGCAGGGGGCCTTTTCCTTGGCGCTCTTGAACAGGTCGCGCACCCGTGAGGCTCCCACCCCCACGAACATTTCCACGAAGTCCGAACCCGAAATGGAGAAGAACGGCACCTGGGCCTCGCCCGCCACGGCCTTGGCCAGCAGGGTCTTGCCCGTTCCCGGAGGACCTACGAGCAACGCCCCCTTGGGAATCTTTCCGCCCAAAGAGGTGTAACGCTTGGGATTTTTCAGGAAATCCACGATTTCCATGATTTCTTCCTTGGCTTCGTCCAAACCCGCCACATCCTTGAATGTGGTGTTCACCTTGGTGTCCTTATCGTACAGCTGCGCCTTGGATTTTCCGAAACTGAACATGCCCATGCCGCCGGGGCCGCCCATCGCGTTCCGTCCCACTCCCCGGAATATCCACATCATCAGCAAAATGGAGAATACAATCCAGATTAGCATCGAGAACAGGCTGTTTTCCCAAAAGCCCTTGCGCGTTTCGGGCACCGGTTCCACGGTAGGCGCATCCATAATGGCCTGCTTCGCCGAGGGCGACTTCCCCACGGTATCGGCCATCTTACTGTCCCATTGGGCCTTGCGTACATCCTGCTGAAACGATTCGAGCGTAAGGAATTTATAGACGTAGAACTTGGTGTTGCTGTGTCCGTCGGGGCTGCGCAAGTCTTCGTACGCGGTATCGTCATAGATGCGGTCGGTTTTCAGGAACACTTCGGCGTACTGGTTGTTCACCACCACGATATTCTCCACATCGCCTTTCTTGAGCATCTTCTCCACCTGATGCCAGGTGGCGTCGTAACTGCGCTGCCCCCCCATGCCGCCCGAAGAGAACTGCAGGTACAGGAAAAAGGCCAGGAATGCGGCGTATATCCAATAAATGGCCCTGAACCTGCCGCCTTTCCGCTTGCCCTGGCCGGGGTTGTTCGGCATCGGGCGGTTCGTATTGCTGTTCATCTACTCGTTTCCTCCTTTATAATGTTTGATGCCCGAATCCCCCCAGAGTTCCTCGAGCCGGTAATGCTGGCGCACGCTGTCCAGAAACACATGCGCCACCGTGCCGCCGAAATCCAGCAGCACCCATTCGGCATTGTTATAGCCTTCCTTGTGCAAGGGGTCTATGCCGAACTTCAGGTACATCTGCTCCTCTATCCCGTCGGCGATCGCCCGCACCTGCGGACCCGAAGTGGCCTCGCACACCACAAAACAATCGAAAGAAGCGCCGGGAATACCACGCAAGTCCATGCTGAGGATATTCCCGCCCTTTTTCTCTTCCATCGCATCGGCGATGCAGGCGGCCCAGTCCGGTTCTATATTTTTCTTCTTCGCCATTGAATGTCTATTGTTGCTTCAAGTCATCCAGCATCTTCCGCAAGGAATCGTCCCATTCGGGAATCTCAATGCCGAATTCCTGTTTGATTTTCGTCTTGTCCAACACGCTGTAGGCCGGCCGTCGGCAGGATGTGGGATATTCCGCCGTGCTGATTGGCTGCACCTTGCAGTCCTTACCCGCCATCTGCATGATGGCGGAGGCGAACTCGTACCAGGAACATTCGCCCTCATTGCTGTAATGATAGATTTCAAGCCCCTGCCGCTTGGAAAAATCGGTCTGCAGGATAATGCGGATAATCGCGTCCGCAAGATCGGCCGCCCAAGTGGGGGTTCCCTGCTGGTCTGCCACCACCATCACCTGGTCCTTTTCTTCCCCAAGACGTAACATCGTCTTTACAAAGTTATTGCCGAAAACCGAATACAGCCAGGCGGTGCGTATGATCATTCCGCGCACGCCCTTTTCCATCATGGCGTTTTCGCCCGCCCGTTTGGAAAGCCCGTACACCCCGATGGGCCTCACTTCATCGGTTTCCGTATAGGGTTCGTGCGCCGTGCCGTCGAACACATAGTCGGTGGAGATGTTGATCATAAAGGCATCGCTTTCCACGCAGGACTCCGCCAGGATGGACACGCCCTCGCTGTTTACGGCAAAAGCCAAGGCCCGGTCGTTTTCCGCCTTGTCCACCGCCGTGTAGGCGGCACAGTTCACGACCAGGTCCACCTTGTTTATCTTCATGTAATTCTGAACATCCGCACGGCTGCAGATATCCAGAACATCCCTGTCCACAAACAAAAAACGGCAATGCGAACAACGGGCGTCCCTGGCCAGCCGGCGCAATTCCGAGCCGAGCTGTCCGTTACATCCCGTTACCAATACCGTGATTCTTTCCGCCATGTCTTTTTATTACGGATAAAGTTAAACCTCTATTTCTTAAGCCCGCGCAATTCATTCTCGAAGTAGGCGATGGTCTTGGCCAAACCTTCTTCCAGCCTGATTTTCGGTTCCCAGTCCAATTGCGCCTTCGCCAACGAGATGTCGGGCTTGCGCTGGGTGGGATCGTCAGCCGGAAGCGGCTGATAGACGATTCTGGAACGGCTTCCGGTCATACGGATCACCGTTTCCGCCAACTGCCTGATCGTGAACTCGCCCGGATTGCCCAAATTGACGGGGCCGATAAACGAATCGGGAGTCTCCATCATCCGGAGCATCCCCTCGATCAAATCGTCCACGTACTGGAAACTGCGGGTCTGGCTGCCGTCGCCGTATATCGTGATATCCTGGTTCTGCAGGGCCTGCACCACGAAATTGGATACAACCCGGCCGTCGTGCATGAACATACGCGGCCCGTAGGTGTTGAAGATACGGATAATCTTCACCTTGACTCCGTTCTGCCGGTGGTAGTCCATACACAGCGTTTCGGCGCAGCGCTTGCCTTCGTCGTAGCAGGAACGGATGCCTATCGGGTTCACGTTTCCCCAATAGCTCTCCACCTGCGGATGGATATGCGGGTCGCCATACACCTCGCTCGTGGAGGCCTGCAGGATGGGGGCCTTGATGCGCTTGGCGAGCCCCAGCATATTGATGGCCCCCATCACCGAGGTCTTTACCGTCTTGATGGGGTTGAACTGGTAGTGGATGGGCGAAGCCGGACAGGCCAGGTTATACACCTGATCCACTTCGATGAAATAGGGCTGGGTAACATCATGGCGCACCAATTCGAAAAACGGGTTGTCCAACAGGTGAACCACGTTTTTTTTCTGTCCCGTAAAGAAGTTATCCAGACAGATAACCTCATTGCCCTCGTTGAGCAGCCTTTCGCACAGATGCGATCCGATAAATCCCGAACCGCCCGTCACCAGGATTTTCTTCATTGTCCCAAAACTATAAAATACCCACTCCGTGGTACTCGAACCCGGAATTTTTCAAATGTTCTTTGTCGTACAGGTTGCGTCCGTCGAACAAGACAGGATATTTCAAGGTGTTCTTCACCTTATCCCAATCGGGATTGCGGAATTCGGTCCATTCGGTTACCAGGAACAGCACGTCCGCCCCCTCGATGGTTTCGTAGATATCCTTGCAATAGGTGATGCTGTCGCCGATACGGCGTCTGCATTCGTCCATCGAAATCGGGTCGTAGGCGCGCACCTTGCAGCCTTCTTTCAGCAATCTGTCGATCAGCACCAACGACGGAGCTTCCCGCATGTCGTCGGTATTGGGCTTGAATGCCAGGCCCCAGAGCGCCACCGTCATGCCTTTCATATCCTTGCCGAAACGCGCCTGGAACTTACGGAAAAGCAGGCTTTTCTGATTTTCGTTCACTGATTCCACAGCCTGCAGCACCTGCATCTGATATCCGTTCTTCTGCGCGGTGCGGATCAATGCCTTTACGTCTTTGGGGAAGCACGAGCCGCCGTAACCGATACCGGGATAGAGGAACTTGTTGCCGATGCGGCTGTCGCTGCCGATACCCTCGCGCACGCTGTTCACGTCGGCGCCCACCAATTCGCACAGGTTGGCGATGTCGTTCATAAAGCTGATGCGGGTAGCCAGCATCGAGTTGGCGGCATATTTGGTCATTTCGGCCGAAGGAATATCCATAAACAGCACCGGATGCGCGTTGAGTGTGAAAGGACGGTACAGACGCGCCATCACATCCTTCGCCTGTTCGCTTTCCACTCCTACCACGATACGGTCGGGATACATGAAATCACGGATCGCGGAACCTTCTTTCAAGAACTCGGGATTGGAGGCCACATCGTAGGCTATTTTCGCGCCCCGCCTGTCCAATTCTTCCTGGATGGCGGCCTTCACCTTCCCGGCCGTGCCTACCGGAACGGTACTTTTGGTAACCACCAGCATATAGTGGTCCATATTCTGTCCCACTTCCCTGGCCACGCCCAACACGTATTTAAGGTCGGCGCTGCCGTCTTCGTCGGGCGGAGTGCCCACCGCGGTGAACACCACTTCCGAATCCTTGATGCCCTCCCTGAGCGAGGTGGTGAAGGTAATCCGTCCTTTCTGGATATTGTTGCGGAGCATGTCCTCCAATCCTGGTTCGTAAATGGGCGGAATGCCCTGCTGCAACATGGAGACTTTCCCGGCATCCACGTCCACACAGCATACTTGCGTGCCCATCTCGGCAAAACAGGTGCCGGTAACCAAGCCGACATAACCCGTTCCTACAATCGTTATCTTCATGGTTCTTCTATATTCTTTAATCGCTCGCGCATCAGGACTTATCGCCTCCGCGCGTACGCAAAACTGCAAATTTAACAAATTTCCGATGTGCGGACAGAATCAGACACAAAAACGCTTTTTTTTGTATCTTCGCGGCTTCTTTCGGGTTTTTCCCGAAAGTTATTGTATTTACCCGACAAGCCTCACAAAACCTTGCCGGGCGAACAATGAAAACAACGACCACTCTTAACATCGCGCTTTTCGCCTCCGGAAACGGAACGAACGTACAGCGGATATGCGGTTATTTCCAAGGGAACGACCGCATACGTCCGGTGCTGGTGGTGTGCAACAACCCCAAGGCCTTTGTTTTGGAACGCGCCAAAACGCTGGGCATACCGGCGGTGGTCATCGATAGAAAGCAATTGGCCGACCCCGCCTTCATGCTTCCGCTGTTGCAGGAACACGGCGTTTCCCACCTGGTGCTGGCCGGTTTCTTAGCCTTGGTGCCACCTTTCCTGATTCAGGAATATCCCGAACGCATCTACAACATCCATCCCGCCCTGCTGCCCAAGTTCGGCGGCAAGGGAATGTACGGCATGCACGTGCACGAGGCGGTGGTGGCCGCCGGCGAGAAAGAAAGCGGAATCACCGTGCACATAGTCAACGAGCAATACGATCAGGGCCGGATCCTTTTTCAGGCCCGCTGCAAGGTGGAGCCAGGCGATGACGCCGAAGCGGTGGCACAGAAGATACACCTCCTGGAACAGACTTATTTTCCGGCAGTGCTCGACTACACGCTCTCCGGAAAAGATCCGCAAACAATTACACAAACCTTATAAACTCATTTACCGTGAACTTGACAATCATCAATTCCATTTGGCTTTTGGCTGCGTTGGGTTTAGTGCTGGCACTGATCCTGTATTTCGTGGCGCAAAAATTCAAAGTAGAAGAAGACCCCCGGATTGATTTGGTGGCCGATGCCTTGCCGGGAGCCAACTGCGGTGCCTGCGGAAAGGCCGGCTGCCGCGACATGGCCGTGCAGATCGTTAAAGACCCCGCCTACACGGGATGTCCGGTCTGCAACGAAGAGAATGTGGCGCGCATCGCCGAAATTTTAGGTCGCGTTCCCGAAAAGAAAGATCCCATGATTGCCGTGGTGCGCTGCAAGGGCGGCAAAATCAATACCGAGGCCAAGGCCCATTTCGAAGGCCTGCAGAGCTGCAGTTACGCCGCCGGTGTGATGCCGACCGAAGGCGGATGTCCTTTCGGCTGCCTTGGATTCGGCGATTGTACGGCCGTGTGCGCGTTCGACGCCCTGCACATCAATCCCGAAACAGGACTGCCCGAAGCCGATCCCGAAAAATGTACGGCCTGCGGTGCCTGTGTCAAGGCCTGTCCGCGCGGAATCATCGAGATCCGCAAGCGCCGCGATGAAGAAGGCCGCGTGTATGTGGGCTGCATGAACAAGCAGAAAGGCGTTTACTCGGCTAAAGTCTGCAAGGTATCCTGCATCGGCTGCGGCAAGTGTGTGAAGACCTGTCCGCAGAACGCCATCACCTTGGAGAATAACCTGGCCTACGTAAACGACGCCCTGTGCATTTCCTGCCAGGCCTGCGTGGACGCCTGTCCGACCCACGCGATGACCATCATGCCCTTGGACAAGAAGAAAGTCAAGGTGGAAGCCGAACCGGCCGCCCAAACCATTTAATCACGAAAGTTTCAGAAGCGATATGAAAACATTCAATATAGGCGGGGTTCACCCCCACGACAGCAAACTGAACACGGAAGCCCCCGTTAAGGAATTGCCGATTCCCCAACAGGTTTGCGTGATGGTAAGCCAGCACCTGGGCGCTCCATCCCTGCCCATCGTCAAGAAAGGCGACAAGGTTAAGGTGGGCACCGTGCTGACACAGAACGACGCTTTCTTAGGCGCGGTGGTTCACTCGCCCGTCAGCGGAACGGTAAACAAGATCGCCGACATTCCCGATGCCTCCAACTATCCCAAGCCGGCCATCTTCATCGATGTGGAAGGCGATGAATGGGAAGAAAGCATCGACCGCAGCCCCGACATCAAGCGCGAAATCGAACTGGACGGACCCGCCATTATCCAAAAGGTAAAGGAAATGGGAATCGTGGGGATGGGCGGCGCCTGCTTCCCTACCCATGTAAAGCTGATGCCTCCCAAGGATGCCAAGGCCGAGTTCCTGTTGCTCAACGGGGTGGAATGTGAACCTTACCTTACCTGCGACTACCGCCTGATGCTCGACCATGCCGAAGAAATCATGATCGGCGCCAGCATACTGATGAAGGCCCTGGACGTAAAACAGGCCATCGTGGGTATCGAAGCCAACAAGCCCAAGGCCATCGAACACATGACCGAGGTAGCCAAGTCTTTCCCCGGCATCAGCGTTCAGGCCCTGAAGATGAAATACCCGCAGGGAGCCGAAAAACAACTTATCAAGGCCCTGACCGGCCGTGCCGTTCCCTCCGGCAAACTGCCCATCAACGTGGGTTGCGTGGTCGATAACGTGGCCACCTGCTACGCCGTATATCAGGCCGTGCAGAAGAACATGCCGCTTGTACAGCGCACCGTTACCGTCACCGGTCCTTCGGTTCCGGAACCCACCAATTTCCTGGCCCGTTTCGGCACACCCGTATCGGCCTTCCTCGAAGCGGTGGGCGGCGTACCCGAAGACACCGGCAAGGTGATTTCCGGCGGCCCGATGATGGGTAAGTCCCTGATGAGCGCCGAAGCCACCTCGGTAAAGGGGATGTCGGGCATTCTGGTGCTGCCCGAAAAACAGGCGCACCGCAACAACGTATATCCCTGTATCCGCTGCGGCAAATGTGTGGATGCCTGTCCGATGGGGCTGGAACCCTACCTGATTGCCGCCACCACGGCCGCCAAGGATTTCGACAAGACCGAAAAGGCACGGGTCATGGACTGCATCGAATGCGGATGCTGCCAGTTTACCTGCCCCTCCAACCGTTCCCTGCTCGACAACGTGAAGCTCGGCAAGGCCACGGTGGGCAAGATAATTCGTGCAAGAAACGCAAAATAATTCAGAAACCATTTAAGAATTAGCGATATGGCTGAAAATACAAAATGGGTAATATCGGGAGCCCCGCACGTACACGGACCCGAATCCGTTACCAAAATCATGTGGGGCGTGGTAATCGCGCTGATCCCGTCCTTTTTAGTGAGTGTCTATTTCTTCGGCATGCAGGCCCTGCTGCTTACGGTGGTTACCGTGCTCAGCTGCCTGGTGTTCGAATACCTTATCAACCGGTTCTTCTTTAAGAGACCCTGCTGTCTGGGCGACGGCTCGGCCATGATCACCGGTATCCTGCTGGCCTTGAACCTGCCCGCCGGCCTTCCCCTGTGGATGGCCATCGTAGGTTCGTTAGTGGCCATCGGCATCGCCAAATGGGCATACGGCGGTCTGGGGCAGAACCCCTTTAACCCCGCGCTGGTGGGCCGTGTGTTCCTGTTGATCTCGTTCCCGGCGGCCATGACCACCTGGAAACTTCCCCACGCCTTGTGCAAGGGCGGATTCCTGGCCGACGCCGTGACCGGCCCCACCCCCCTGGGCATCGCCAAAGAAGGCTTGGCTGCAGGACAAAGCATGGGAGACGTAATGAATTCCCTGCCCGCCTACTCCGACTTGTTCTTCGGACAGATGGCCGGCTCCATGGGCGAGATTTCGGCCATAGCCATCTTAATCGGCGGCATCTATATGCTCTGCCGTAAAATCATTTCGTGGCACATTCCGGTAACGTTCCTGGGCAGTGCCTTCATCTTCAGCGGTATCCTGTGGCTGTGCGCCCCCGACAAGTTCATGGATCCCGTGTTCCACCTGCTTACCGGCGGCATCATGCTGGGCGCCGTGTTCATGGCCACCGATATGGTAACCTCTCCCATGACGGCCAAGGGCAAGATTATCTTCGGTATCGGATGCGGGGTGCTCACGGTGCTTATCCGTACCTTCGGCGCCTATCCCGAAGGCGTTTCGTTCGCCATCCTCATCATGAACGCTTTCGTTCCCCTTATCAACCGTGGCTCCACGCCCAAACGTTTCGCCACCTCCAAATAACACAGCCATGAAGAAATTACAATCCACCTTACCCAATATGCTTTTGAGCCTGGCGCTTATCGCCGGGATCTGCGGACTCTGCCTGGGCGGGGTCTATACGCTTACAAAAGACAAGATCGAAGCCGCCGCGCAGCAGAAAAAGGAAGCCGCGCTCAAGGAAGTGCTTCCCGCCTACGAAACCCTGGAAGAAGGAAAGCTTGCCCTGCAAGGCGAGCCCGACCGCACCATGGATTACTACATGGCCTATCAAGGCGGCGAACTCGTGGGCGTGGCCGTAAGCACCTATACCAAGAAAGGCTTCAACGGCGAATTCAACCTGATGGCGGGAATCCTGCCCGACGGCACGCTCAACAAGGTGTCGGTACTCAAGCAGGGCGAGACCCCGGGCTTGGGCGCGAAAATGACCGAACCCTCGTTCTATGCGCAGTTCGAAGGCAAGCATCCTTCCTCGTTCCGCTTTATCGTAAGGAAAGACGGAGGCGATGTGGATGCCATTACCGCCGCCACCATTTCCTCACGGGCCTATTGCGATGCGCTCGACCGCGCGTTCAAGGTTTTTGAGCAGATTACCGCCGAACAGGAACCCACCCCTGAAGGAACCGATGCCGAAAGCGGTGCCACGCAAACCCAATCCACCAACCTTTAAAATTTGAAAAAATGAGTTCGAATATCAATTACTGGAAAGTTTTCAGCAAGGGGATCATCAAAGAGAACCCCGCATTGGTGCTGATGTTGGGTATGTGCCCCACCCTCGGGGTCACCTCCTCGGCCATCAACGGTCTGGGTATGGGCTTGGCCACCACCTTCGTACTTCTCCTCTCCAATATGCTCATCTCTTCCCTGAAGTCGCTGATTCCCGACAAAGTGCGCATTCCGTGCTTTATCGTGGTGATCGCCGCCTTCGTCACCATCGTCGATCTGTTGATCCAGGGATTCGTGCCCTCGCTGGCCGAAAGCCTGGGCATGTTCATCCCCTTGATCGTGGTGAACTGCATCGTATTGGGAAGGGCCGAAGCCTTCGCCTCCAAGAACGGCGTTTTCGCCTCGCTCTTAGACGGTGTGGGCATGGGTCTGGGCTTTACGCTGGCCCTTACCCTGCTGGGCATCTTGCGTGAAGCCTTGGGCGCCGGCAAATTCTTCGGCACCAGCTTTATCGGTGGTGGAGACGGCATCATCGCCTTTGTGCTGGCCCCCGGCGCGTTCATCGTATTGGGCTTCCTGGTGGCCTTGGTCCGCCAATTGAGCAAGAAAAACTAAGCCTTAACCTGTAAAAACACTTATCATGGAATATATCATTTTGATTATAAGCGCGATATTGGTCAACAACATCGTTTTCGCGCAAACCCTCGGCATCTGCCCGTTCCTGGGTGTGTCGAGCAAGATTTCCTCTTCGGTAGGTATGGGGGCCGCCGTGGTGTTCGTCATCACCATCGCAACCTTGGTTACCTTCTTGATTAACCAATACGTTCTGGTTCCCCTCGACTTAGGATTCCTGCAGACCTTGGCCTACATCCTGGTGATCGCCGCCCTGGTGCAGATGGTGGAGATCATCCTGAAGAAGGTAAGCCCCTCGCTTTACTCGGCCTTGGGTATCTTCCTGCCCCTTATCACGACCAACTGCGCCGTTTTAGGGGTGGCCATCTCGGTAATCCAGAAAGAATTCAACCTGGCCCAGAGCGTGGTCTATGGTTTCGCCACCGCCGTCGGTTTCGGCCTGGCACTGGTCATCATGGCCGGCATACGCGAACAGCTGGAACTGGCCTCCCTGCCCAAGGGCATGAAAGGCAGCCCCATCACGCTGGTTACCGCCGGTATCCTGGCCCTGGCCTTTATGGGATTCGCCAATTTGGTCTAAACATTTAACAGTCGATTTCTATGAAAACTGCGGTTGTCGCCTTGGGCGGAAACGCGCTCTTGCGCAGCGGGCAAAAAGGAACTTTTGCCGAACAGACTCAAAACGTGGATGAAACCTGCCGCGCCTTGGTGGCCTTGATGAAACAGGGCTACACAATCTGCGTGGGACACGGAAACGGCCCTCAGGTGGGCAACGTGATGTTGCAGCACGAAGCGGGCAACAAGGCTTTCGGCCTGCCGGCCATGCCGATGGATTTCTGCGTGGCGGAAACCCAGGGCTCCATCGGATACATGATCGAGATATGCCTGCAGAACCGCTTGCGCGAGGCGGGCATCGACAAGTCGATCATGACCCTGCTGACCCAAGTGAAGGTGGACAAGAATGACCCGGCCTTCCAGAAGCCTACCAAACCGGTAGGCCCGTACTACAAGAAAGAGGAAGCCGAGCGCTTCGCCGCCGAGACCGGAGCCCAGTTCAAGGAAGACCCCAAGGGCAACGGCTGGCGCAAGGTGGTTCCCTCGCCCACCCCGATCGACATCGACCACGTGAACATCGTGAAGGATGCCGTGAACAAGGGCAATGTGGTGATTACCGTGGGCGGCGGCGGCATTCCCGTGATTGAGGAAAACGGAATGTACAAAGGCGTGGAGGCGGTCATTGACAAAGATTTGGCCTCGGCCCTGCTGGCGGCCAAGATCGGTGCCGACAACCTGTTTATCCTTACCGATGTGTCGAATGTGTATATCCGTTTCCGCAAGCCCGACGAACAGCGTCTGGAAAGGATCACCGTGGCCCAGGCCAAGCAATACCTGGCCGACGGCGAATTTGCCGAAGGCTCGATGGCCCCCAAGGTTCGTGCGGCCATTTTCTTCCTGGAACACGGCGGCAAGGAATGCGTGATCACGCAGGCTTCCGAACTGAGCAAGGCGGACGCCGGAACCCGTATCGTAAACGAATAAAAAACTAATCATTTAATACCTAAAACCATGGCATTTAACTTAAAGAACCGCAGCTTCCTGAAGCTGCTGGATTTCACCCCGAAAGAAATCAAATACATGTTGGACTTGGCCGCCCAGCTTAAGGCCGCCAAATACGCCGGCACGGAAGAACAGAAGCTCAAGGGCAAGAACATCGTGCTCTTGTTCGAAAAAGACTCCACCCGTACCCGCTGCTCCTTCGAAACGGCCGCCCACGACCAGGGCGCGCACGTAACCTACCTCGGGCCTTCCGGCTCGCAGATGGGCAAGAAAGAATCGATGAAAGACACCGCCCGCGTGTTGGGCCGCATCTACGACGGTATCGAATACCGCGGCTTTGCCCAGACCACGGTTGAAACTTTGGCCGAATACGCCGGCGTTCCCGTTTGGAACGGCCTCACCAACGAATTCCACCCCACCCAGATCCTGGCCGACTTCCTCACCATGATGGAACACTGCGACAAACCGCTCCACCAGATGAGCTTCGCCTACCTCGGAGACGCCCGCTACAACATGGGCAACTCGCTTATGGTGGGTGCCGCCAAGATGGGTATGGACTTCCGCGCCGTGGCTCCCAAGGCTTACTGGCCCGACAAGAAACTGGTTGCCGAATGCCAGAAGATCGCCAAGGAAACGGGCGCCAAGATTACCTTGACCGAAAGCGTGGCCGAGGGTGTGAAGGGCGTTGACTTCCTCTACACCGACGTATGGGTTTCGATGGGCGAGCCGATGGAAGCCTGGGGCAAGCGTATCAAGGATTTGAAGGGCTACCAGATCAATATGAATGTGATCAAGGCCACCAAGAACCCCAATGTGAAGTTCCTGCACTGCCTGCCGGCCTTCCACAACCTGGAAACCACCGTGGGTCAGGAAGTGTTCGAAAAGTACAAGATGAACGGCCTCGAAGTAACCGAAGACGTATTCGAATCCAAGTACAGCATCGTTTTCGACGAAGCCGAAAACCGTCTGCACACGATCAAGGCCGTGATGGTGGCCACCCTCGGATAGTCTTGTCCGAATGCCTGCCTTCGGAGGGTTGCCGTTTTCTTTACCGGCAACCCTCTTTTTTTATGCCTGCCTGTTATTTTATTACGCCACACACCCTAAAACTTGCATTAACCGCTCATTTTGACTAACTTTGCGCGATTTGTACGTGAAGCAACGAAACATATTCGTTCTTAAACACTTACATTTTTGCTCAGGATTGATTTGTTAATTTATAAACAGACGGCATAATGGCAACAACTGCAGACTTTAAAAACGGTTTGTGCATCAACTTCAACAACGAACTCTGGCAAATCGTTGAATTTCAACACGTAAAACCTGGAAAAGGCAACGCATTCGTCCGCACCCGCCTCAAGAACCTCAAGAACGGCCGCGTGTTGGCCAACACTTTCCCCGCCGGCGTAAAGATCGACACCGCCCGTGTTGAACGTCGTCCCTACCAATTCCTCTACAAAGACGACTCCGGCTACAACTTCATGAATTCCGAAACCTACGACCAGATCAATATCCCCGAATTCCTGATCACCAACCCCCAGTTCCTCAAGGAAGGCTGCGTAGTTGAAATCCTGGTGCATGCCGAGACCGAAGAACCGCTTTCGTGCGACCTTCCGGCATACATGGATTTCGAAATCACCTACACTGAACCGGGCGAAAAGGGAAACACGGCCACCAATGCGATGAAAGACGCCACCATCGATACCGGCGCCACCATCCGCGTGCCTTTGTTCGTGAACACGGGTGACAAGGTAAAGGTGGATACCCGCACGGGCGAATACTCGCAACGCGTTTAATTTTACGAGGCTTTTAACTCCCATCTGCTGATGAAATTCGACAGACCGCAGACCGTCAAGCAATTGGCGGATCTTTTAACCGATGTACGCATAGTGGGCTCTCCAGACTTTCCCGTTGCCGGAATGAACGAGATCCACATGGTGGAAGAAGGCGACATCACCTTTGTCGATCTGGACAAATACTACGACAAGGCGCTATCTTCAAAGGCCAGCGTGATATTGATCGACAAGGAAGTGGAATGTCCTTCGGGCAAATGCCTGATGATTACGCCCGACCCTATGGGAAACTTCAACAAGCTGACCCGACATTTCCGTCCTTTCATCCCCGCCTCCGCCATGGTAAGCCCCACCGCCAAAATTGGCAAGGGTACGGTTATCCAGCCCGGCGTCTTTATCGGGAACCATGTGGAGATTGGCGAAAACTGCATTATCCACGCCAACGTCACCATTAACGATTACACCACCATCGGAAACAACACCATTATACAGAGCGGTGCGGTAATCGGTGGGGATGCCTGCTATTTCCAACGTACCAAAGACGGTACATTCCGCAAGTTCGAATCCAGCGGACGCGTGATTATCGGCAACGATGTGGAGATAGGCGCACTGACGGCCGTTGACCGGGGCGTTTCGGGCGACACGATCGTGGGTGACGGCACCAAGATGGATAACTTCATCCAGATCGGACACGACACCCATATCGGCAAGCACGTGCTTATCGGCGCCCACTCGGCCATTGCCGGAGTGACGGTGATCGAAGACTACGTATCCATATGGGCTTCGGTCATGATCAACAAAGACCTTGTGATCGGCAAAGGGGCGGTTATCCTTGCCACCTCGGCCGTAGATAAATCGCTCGAAGGCGGCAAGACCTATTTCGGCTCCCCCGTAACGGAAGTGCGCGCCAAGTGGAAAGAAATGGCCGCCATACGCGCCCTGCCCGAGATGATGGAGCAGATGCGCAGGATCATGGCCGAAAAATAGCGGATATACACAACGCTCCATTGCCCATAACGGGCATAATAAAAGCCTCTTCCGGAATACCGAAAGAGGCTTTTATTTTACGGCAACGACTTCTCCTACAGCGTTCCGCCGATAAGGATCGTCACCAAAAGGGCAATGATGGCGTACAATTCGGGGAATACCGCCAGAATCATCGTGCTGCTGAACAGATTGTGACCCGCACCGATACCGTTGATACCGTCGGCGCAGATCTTGGATTGACGGATGGCCGACAAAAGCGCCACGCAACCCAAGGCCAAGCCCGCACCGAAAACAGCCGACGCCTGAAACCAATTGATTTCAGCCGTAATCTTGGTGTAGGTGAGGAAGAATCCCACGAATCCGTACAGACCCTGGGTAGCCGGCAACGCACTCAAGGCGATGCAGGAACCCAGCGCGTCGGGTTTCTTTTTCAACGCCCCCAAGGTAGCGCTACCACTGATCGATACGCCGTACGCACTTCCGATACCCGAAAGGATAACCATCACGGCGATACCCAAATAAGCCAAAACAACAGGTTCCATAATCTTTATTTTTTGAATGTTTATTTTTAATTAGTCTCTATTTATTGATACTGAACGGTCTGTATTCCTTGCCGCCTCCGGCGAAGCCCGCGTTCTTGTAGAATTCCACAAAGGTAAGGCGCAAGGGATGCACCACCGAGCCCAGCACGCAAAGCGCCAGGTTCAGGCTGTGGCCGAACAACAGGATGACCAGCATAATAAGCTGGCTCACCACCGGCACGCCCACCCCGTTGGCCGCATCCAGGGCCAGGGTGTTGAACACCGAGCCGAGAATCCCCCCGGTAAGCCCCAGGGCGAACAAGCGGATATAGGAAAGCAGGTCGCCCACCAGACCGGTGGCCGTATTGTAGGTGTCCCACAATCCCAATCCGAGGTTGAACAAGGGGTTCTTGTCAGGATTATTGTAGAACAGCGCCAAGACCGCCCCTGCAATCACCAGGGCATCCAGACCATAGGTCACGGGCGCGGGCAGGTTCAGCCCCAGCATAGGTGCACCCACCAGCAGGCCGCCGCAAACAATCACCGCCAGCCATCCTATACGGTGCAGGGCGTATTTAAAGCCCTTTACCTTTATAAGCCGCAGCACGTTCATGAACATACCGAACAGAATCTGCACCGCTCCGATAACGAGCGAGAGCGTCATCATCTTGTTGCTGTCGAAAATATAGGCGCGCAGTTTGCCCAAAGCCTCGATATTGACCAGGCTGATGCCGAAGAACGTGCCCGACAGCGTGCCGAACACCACGGTGGCCAGACCGAACCAGAACGTGAGCCAACCATAGGATCCGGCCTTCGGATATTTCCGGACGATAAACAGCGCGGCCACCATCAGCAACAGTCCGTAACCGGCATCGCCCAGACAGAATCCGAAAAACGCCATGAAGAACGGTGCCAGCATCGGGGTCAGATCCAGTTCGCGGTAATTGGGCAACGAAAAAAGACGGGTAATCGGTTCGAAGAGTCTGGCGAAACGGTTGTTGCGCAACAGCACCGGAATCTGGGGGGTATCCTCGTCTGGCAGACGGTCGGCATCCACGGCCTGATACACCACTTCCTCCCGTTCCAGAAAATCCTCGAATTCCTGCGCCTGCCCGGTAGGCAGATAGCCTTCCACAAAACGCAAGGTTCCCTCGGCCTGCTGCGGCACGTTCAGCGAAACCGTCTTATAACTGAGCTTGTCGAGCAAACGGTTCTTTTCCGCCTTCAAGATATCGGCGGCACCCACCAACACCCGGAGACTATCCTCTATCTTGCGGCTTTCGTCTGCAAGGCGGGCGTGTTCGGCCTGCAATACGTCCAGGGACTGTTCGGGCGCGGCATGCAGGTTCACGGTAAAGCCCAACTGCCTGGAAAGACTTTCGGACGTATAGGCCTCCCCGGCCTGCCCCACCCATACGAAATAGGCTTTCCCCGCATTCTGGCTGATGATTTCCACCGGGAATTCCGCCCGGATATGGTCTATGTCCTGCACGTTCTTCCGCGCGGTTTCGGCAAACACGAAACGCAAGCCGGCCGTTTCCAGACGCTGCAGGTCTTCGTGCCTGAAACTCCGCCAGATTCCGGCTTCATTCAACTTGCCTTCCAGCCCGCGGAGCTCGGATGCGTTGTTCCGTTTGCTCTCCAAAACGCTTTCGCATTCGTGCAGCAGGCGTTCGGGCGTCCAAGCCGCCGGTTTTACGTGGAATACGGGATTTCCCTTAACCTTCCTGTCCTGTTTCTCCAGTTCCTTGGCCTCGCGTCTAAGCGCGGCAAGCACCTTGTCAATACGTTGCAGCAGCGGATAGAACTCCTCGTCCGCCTTTTCGCTATATACCTCCTCCTGCCGGATATCCAGCAATCCCGTCTGCTGCAGACGTTCCATAAACGCAGCGAACTGGCGGTGATAAACCAGGATGGAATAGCGTGTCATAGGTACTATCATGGCTCTACCTCCTCTGCATGACGGTTCTTGACAATCTTCTGCGCCGACTTGGCCAGGTTCTCCTCGTCTTCGATAAAGCGCTTTATCTTGCGGATCGCCTCGTTGTAGCCGGGAATCTGCACCTTTTCGTACAGGTTCACCTTCTGGGTGGTCTTCTTGCGCGCCGTATCCAAAAGCTGCATCTTGTAGGTAAAAATCTCGCTTTCGATACCTATCCGAACCAGATCCTTTAGCAGGCCCAGACCGTCAGCGAACCACAGCGGCGCACCGAACAGCGGATACTGTTTTTCCGAGAACTCGATGTTCTTGAGCCGGGGAATCTTCACACCGGCAATCTTGTAGAACTCCAGCTGCACGTCTTCCACACGGATCATGTCGGGGCGGAACTCGGTAAAGAGACGGGCGAAACCGTCCATCTGCCGCAGTTTTTCGGCCAGTTCCCGATCCTTGCCCTCGGCATCGGCCTTGGCGCGCTTCACCTCAAGCCGCAAGGCAGACTCCTTGTTCTTGATGGTGGGCAGCGCCCGCGTACGCGCCTTGAGTTTCTTATCGAGCTCGTTGAGCGCGGTCTTGTTATATTGAAACTTTATCGCCATTTCCGCGCCTTGTTAGTTGCTCCAGTAGCGGTCCATCAGCTCTTTCTTGATGGACACTTCGGTCTGCGTGAAGTATTTGGCGAACATACGCCAGATACGGTCCAGCATCTCGGTGGTGTCGATATTGATGTCGATGGCCAGGATATTGGCCGCATAGTCCTTTGCGAAAGCCAGGGCGCGTTCGTCGTAATCGCTCAGTTCGAAACCGTTCTCGAGCTTGGTCTTGGCGTTGGCCGCATCCGCGTACAGACGCACGGCCGCGTTCATCACCTGCGGATGGTCCTCGCGGGTCTGTTTGCCGATAACCAGCTGTTTCAAACGGGAAAGGGAGCGGAAAGGATCCACAATCACCTTGTTCACGTCGCTGTCGTTGCGCAGGAACAGCTGGCCTTCGGTAATGTAACCCGTGTTGTCGGGAATGGCGTGGGTGATGTCTCCCCCGCTCAAGGTGGTGACTGCCAGAATCGTGATGGAGCCGCCGTCGGGCAACTGCACCGCCTTTTCGTAAATCTTGGCCAAGTCCGAATAGAGCGAACCGGGCATGCTGTCTTTCGACGGAATCTGGTCCATACGGTTGCTCACGATACTGAGGGCATCGGCATACAGGGTCATGTCGGTAAGCAGCACCAGCACCTTCTCGTTCTTCTCCACCGCAAAGTACTCGGCGGCGGTAAGCGCCATGTCCGGCACCAGAAGGCGTTCCACAGGCGGCTGCTCGGTGGTGTTCACGAAACAGATGATCTTGTCGAGCGCGCCCGCGTTCTCGAACGATTTCTTGAAGAACAGGTAGTCGTCGTTGGTAAGCCCCATGCCTCCCAGGATAATCTTGTCCACCTTGGCGCGCAAGGCCACCATGCACATCACCTGGTTATACGGCTGGTCGGGGTCGGCGAAGAAAGGAATCTTCTGTCCCGAAACCAAGGTGTTGTTCAAGTCGATGCCCGCGATACCGGTGGGAATAAGCTGCGAAGGCTGCTTGCGTTTCATCGGGTTCACCGAAGGACCGCCGATCTCGCGCCATTCGCCCTCGGTCTCGGCACCGCCGTCGATGGGCTCGCCGTACGCGTTGAAAAAACGCCCCGACAGGTCCTCGCCCACCTTCAAGCCGGGTACACGGCCGGTAAACACCACTTCGGCGTTGGTGGCCAGGCCTTCGGTTCCGGCGAACACCTGCATGGTGACCCGCTCGCCGTCAATCTTCACCACCTGCGCCAAGCGGTCGCCCACCATGGCCAGTTCGTCGTTGGAAATCCCCTCGGCCTTTACCGTAACGGTGGCCTTGGTAACGGCTTCCAGATGCGTATAAATGCGTTGAAAAGCTTTATTGTTCTGCATGGCTTCGGATTATTGCGCTTTTTGGTGGCGGCTGTTTAACATTTCTTCTATCTGACGTTCGTACGCCTTGAACTCCTCACTCCGGAACTGCGTGTAGTTCATCTGGCGGAACACGTTGATCATACCCTTGTAGAAATCCACACAGTCCACAAAGGTCTCGAACTCGAAGTCTTTGTGGCAAACGTCCATCACCTTCTCGAACATATACTTCTGGCGGTCCATCGGACAGAGGCTGTCGGTCTTGTCGAAGGCGTCCTGCTGCAGGATCACGAAGTCGATGAGTTCCGATTTCCAGTAACGGTCGTGGTAGGAAACGGGAACTCCGTCGTCGCCCAGGATATTGATCTGTTCATAGGCTTCCTTGCCGCGCAGCACGAAGTTCTTGCCTTCGTTCACGAGAGGCACCCACTCCGGACCCATCTTCTGGTCGAAGTATTCGATGATTTCGGGATATTCGAGATATTTGGAATAACTGTCGATGGGGTCGATGGCCGGATAGCGCTTGCTGTCGGCACGCGCCTGCGAAAGGGCGTAGAAGCAGCGGGCGGCCTTCTTGGTGCCTTCGGTAACGGGTTCCTTGAGGTTACCGCCGGCGGGCGAAACGGTTCCGATAAAGGTGATGGAACCGGTGGCGCCGTTGTTGAGATACACATAGCCGGCACGGGCGTAGAAGCCTGAGATGATGGCCGGAAGGTCCATCGGGAACGCATCCTGACCGGGAAGTTCTTCCAGACGGTTGCTCATTTCGCGCAAGGCCTGCGCCCAGCGCGAGGTGGAGTCGGCCAACAGCAGTACCCGCAAGCCCATGGCGCGGTAGTATTCGCCGATGGTCATCGCCGTATAGACAGAGGCCTCGCGGGCGGCCACGGGCATATTGGATGTGTTGCAGATAATGGTGGTGCGCTCCATCAGGCTGCGTCCGGTGCGCGGGTCTTCCAAGAGCGGGAACTCGGCGAAGATTTCCACCACCTCGTTGGCTCGTTCCCCGCAGGCGGCCATCAGGATCACATCCACGTTGGCCTGCTTGGAGATGGCGTGCTGCAACACGGTCTTGCCCGAACCGAAAGGCCCCGGAATAAAGCCGGTGCCGCCCTCGGCAATGGGATTGAAGGTATCGATGACGCGCACGCCCGTTTCCAGCGCCTGGAACGGACGGGGCTTTTCCCTGTAGTGCGTGACGGGCACCTTCACCGGCCATTTCTGAGCCATCTTCACGGTTTCTTCCCGGCCCTTGGCATCCACCAGCACGGCAATCTCGTCTTCGATGGTGTAGCTGCCCGCCGGCACGATTTTCTTAACCGTATATTCGCCTTTGAACTTGAAAGGCACCATAATCTTGTGAGGCAGCCAGCCTTCCTTGACCTCGCCGATCCAGTCGGCGGGCCTTACCTTGGCGCCGGCTTCCACCAAGGGCTTGAATTCCCATTTCCGGGTTGCGTCCAAGGCCGCCGTATAGCAGCCGCGCTGCAGGAAAACACCCTCCATCGTGGCCAGGTTGTTCTGCAGGCCGTCGTAATTGCTCGAAAGCAAACCGGGGCCTAAGGTAGCCTCCAGCATCTGTCCCTCGAATTCCACCCCGCACCCCACCTTCAGGCCACGGGTACTTTCAAAAACCTGCACGTAAGCCGTATCGCCGGTAATCTTGATCACTTCGGCCATCAGCCTCACGCCATCCAACTCGATAAAGCAGATCTCGTTCTGGGCCACGGGGCCCTGCACCTTTACCATCACCAGGTTCGAAACGATACCGCTTACTTTGCCTTTTGTCTTTTCCATATTGCTTGTTTGTAAGGAGACCGCGCCTTACGCGTCCTCTCCCTGCAGGTTAACTTTTCTCATTTCCGACACCGCCTCGCGCAGGTATTCCCTGCCCGATTCGGGATCCATTTTCTGCCAGCGGTGCAGGATGCCCGCCTGCAGCATATAACACAACACCTTGTCTAACTGGAAGTCTTTTCCGGCGGCTATCTCCGAGGCCATCTGCCAGCGGAAGAGGTCTATGGCGCGCTCCCGTTCGAACACATCGGGCAGGTCAAGCGCGGCGAACAGCTCCTGTGCATACGAAAGCCGCATCTTGAGCCCGAAATCGCCCTCGTTCATATCTTCCTTGATCCATTCGATCAAGGGGGCGGAGGCCGCCTGTACGAATTCAGCTTCGGGAGAACGCCCCTGCTTGCGGGCGGCGAAAGCCACCAGCGTGTTCTTGAGAATGCCGTCGAAGGCGAACCATTTGCGCAGGAAAGGGTTCCTGTGTTTGAGCGCCGCCTCATAGAAAGCGTTGTCGAACACCCGCACCAAAGCACGTTCGATATCTTCGTGCGTGTCGTCCACCTTCAGGTCTTCCTCGCCGTACATCAGCACCGACAGGCTTCGGGCGAATATCTTCCGCTGATAGGCCGGCAGGTCGTGTTCCCGCAGATATTCCGCCTTTTGTTCCTCATCCTGCAAGGCAAGATAGTCTTTGGCCAATTCCTCGTGCGACCCGAAGGCCAGGAACAGGTCCAGCGTCTTGTTGTCCGCAGGCGTGAGCAATTCCCGCACCTGATCCAGTATCTCCCCGTAGGAGAATCCGGAAAGGTCCATGTCGAAATGCAGCTCCGGCAATCCGCACAGAAGGTAAGGATAGTAGCCGCTCATGGCAAACACTTAAAAGAGGAGTTGTTTGAGTTTGGGGCGGGCGTATTCCTTAAAGAGCGCCAGAAAGTCTTCTTCGGTAAAACTGAGCAGGTAGCCGCCCGCACGGTTCTCGATCTTGAAGCCGCCCTGCATATCGCCGCTGAACGATACCGAAAGCCCTTCTTTCAAGGTGTTTCCGGTAAGCTCCCTTAAGAAAGCGTCGTAGGCCGCTTGGTCGGATTCGGGAAGAATCAGCCGCAGATCGGGAGCCTGGCTGCCGGAAGCGAAGGCAGAAACCGCCTTGAGGATCAGTTCCTGCATGAACTGCTGCTGTTCCATGGCCGAGCGCACGCCCGGATCCACCACCTTGCCCATCAATTGCTCTTCCACTTCTTTCTTCAAGGTGGCAATCATCTGACGGGAAGTGATCTTGATTTCGGTAAGCGCGTTGTTCTTGAGGTCTTCAGCTTCCTTACGCGCCTTTTCGATGATTTCGTCGGCCTTGCGGCGGGCTTCGTCCTGCAACTGGCGGGCCTGTTCCTTGGCCTGCGCCAAGAGGCGTTCGCCTTCTTCCTTGCCCTTGCCTAAACCGTCTTGATACAGTTTGTCGGCAAGCGCCTGTATTTTATTTTCCATAGCTTGGATATTGTGCAAACAAAACGGGGTAAAGTTAATTAAAATCGGCGACTACGACAACAATGCCGTCTTAATGCCGTCCAGCACCATATTGGTGCCCATAATGGCCACGATAAGCCCCATCAGCTTGCCCAGCACCATAATGATGTTGCTGCCCAGCACCTTGAAAATCCTCTCGCTGAAGATAAAGGCCAGATAGGTGATGAACATGACCAAGGCCAGCATCAGGGCGATGACCGCCATGCCGATATAGTCCTGGTTGGCGGTGTAGTTCATGGCCGCCACGATGGTGCCCGGCCCCGCCAGCATAGGAATCGCCAGAGGCGAGATGGCCACGCTTTCGTCGAATGCCACGGGTTTTCCCGTATTGCTCTGGATGCTCGATTTTTTGGAAGAAAGCAATTCAAAGCCCACATAAAACAGCAGGATTCCCCCCGTGATACGGAAGGCGGGAATCGTTATGCCTAAGAAATCAAAAATGGACTTTCCCAAAATCAAAAAGACGAATACAATAAAGAAAGCCGTTACCGTGGACATCTTAGCCACCTTTTTCTTGGTGGCGGCATCCGCCGAGGAGGTCAGGTCCAAAAAGATGGGAATGTTCACGACCGGGTTCACGATGGCGAACAGACTGGTGAATACCGAAAGCGCCAGTACACCGAGATTTTCCATATACATTTTTTAATAGACTAATAATAAAAAGCCGGAACGGTGTTCGAACCGTACCGGCTTCTGATAGGCACACGCCTCCTTTACTTGCAGGAAAGGGCAGCCAACGCAATAGAATATAATTTGGTCTGCATGGTGTCGCCGCGAGAGGAAAGCACGCAGGGAACACGGGCACCGACCACCATGGCCGCCACTTCGCCGTGACAGAATTTGGTATGCATCTTATAAAACACATTTCCCGATTCAATATTGGGGAACAACAGGCAGTCGGCATCGCCGGCCACGGGACCGCCCACACCCTTGATTTCGCAGGCTTCCTTATCGATGGCTACATCCAATGCCAAAGGACCGTCCACATAACCGCCCTTGATCTGACCGCGGTCGGCCATCTTGGCCAACAAAGCTCCTTCCGCACAAGCCGGCATACCCACCGAAACCTGTTCGGTTGCCGCCAACACCGCTACTTTAGGCTTTTCGATACCGACACTTCGTGCCGTGGAAATCAAATAGTTGCAAATAGCCTGCTTCTGTTTGAAATCAGGGGCGGGAATAATAGCCATATCGCTCACCACCAATAATTTGTGATAACTCGGATTCTGCAGGAGCGCCATATGGGTCAGCATGGCCTTAGGACCGGGCATCAAACCGTTTTCCTTGTTGAGAATAGCACGCATGTATTTGTCCGTGCTGACCAATCCTTTCATCAACAAATCGCCTTCACCGGCATTGATTAATTTACAAGCCGTCTGCGCGGCTTTCATATCATCGCTTTCCTGAACGATCTTAAATTTGTTGACGTCGATCTTTTCCGCTTCGCATACTTTTTTGATGGTTTCGGTGTCCCCCACCAAAGTCGCATCCACAATCCCCATGTCAACCGCCTTGCTTACGGCGCAAATCGTGTGGTCATCCACGGCATAAGCCGCCACCAAACGTTTCTTCCCCTTGGCTTTCACCATGTCGAAAAGCTCATCCAATTTTGTAATAGCCATATCTCGTGTGTTTTAAAAATTTAGCAATTGAAAACGGGCACAAATTTACTACATACGAAAAAAAAAACATAATGAAGAACCCTAATACTATAGAAAAAATCGTACATTTACGCCGCCGATGAACGGGGAAATCCGTTCATCGGCTCAAAACCAACCAAAACCAAATTTAAAACAGAACACTTAACATTCATTCATTATGAAAAAAATGAAATTCCTGATCGGTGCGCTCTCGTTTTTGGCCACGACTTTCGCTGCCTCGAGCGCTCAGGCACAAACCAAAACCTATTTTTTAGAAGACTTTCAAACAGGGAAAATGAGCACTTCCGTTTGGAATTTGAATTCATGCACCAAAATTTCGGAAGAAGAAGGGCCTTTGTATATCATGTATCTTGATGAAGCGAGGACAAAAGCTGCCGGAGGATATATTTATGACCCACAAGGGCAAATCGTGCAAGGCGGGTTAAAGACTCCTATAGACGGATCTTACGAATTGATCACCAATCCCATTTCGTTAGACGCCGATGTCATCAACGTTATCAGTCTGGACGTCGATTTTCAAGCGTCCTCAAACAATTCGGCCCGTAATTTCGGCATCAGAATCCGTGAAAAAGACAATAGTACATGGGATACAATAATGATGCTGAAAGGCTTAGGAGCAAGTATCGAACAAACTTTTGTAGCCGCATTGGACAACAAATGGGCGGGTAAATCCGATGTTGAATTAGAAATTCTTTTCAACAACAAGCACGTAGCCACCACCACTTTCTACTTCTTTATCGACAATTTTAAACTTTCTGCCTACCCGATGGAATTAGGAACCTCCGACATCAAGATGAAGATGGTTTCGCCTCCTTTCTTGGCTGAATCTTCCTTTGATGAAAACACGAAAGAAGATTTTAACTTATCTTTTTCCAATACTTCCGCTTTGCTTATCGATTCCGCCCAATATGCCTTTTCTATAAATGGAGAAGCTCCGCAAATCAAGAACATCACATTTTCTCCTGCCTTGGAAATGATTACCGGCTCCGCATCCATCACCCAAGCGATTAACTTGTCTGCGGCCCACTTCGGAGAAAACCAAATGAAAATTTGGCCAGTATCCTTTAACGGAAACGAAGTAAATGCAACCGGCCAAGATACGTTGTCGTGGATTTTCACTGTAATCGATGCAAGCACCTTGAACCAAGACTATGTACCCTTGATGGAATGCTTTACCGCATCGTGGTGCGGGCCTTGCAACTCAATGAACCAATACCTGAATCCCGCCTTGGAAGAGCTTAGGAACGAAGGGAAAATCAATGTAATCAAATACCAATGCTATGGTGATGCATACTACATTCCTGCCTGCGATTACCGCAGCATTGTCTATGATGACCTGGATGGTGCCGGATATATCCCCTTCCCTGTATATAACGGAGAAGACAATATCTCTTCGTGGTCCAACTATTATGCCGAAATGATGACCACTCTGAAACAGAAAGCAACAGCCGCCCATGCCCAAAAGGCCATGGCCGACATCACCATCACCAAGGCGGAAGCTGATGCAAATACCGGTTCATTAGCCCTGAATTTTTCCGTAACCACTCCTTTCTCTGGCAAGGTTTCCGTTTTTGCCGCCGTTACGGAAAAAACAACGACCGGAAACGTAGGCACCAATAGAGAGAAAGAATTCCACTGGGTTGCCATGGATATGCCGACCACCGGCAATGGTGCGCTCACTGAATTTGAAAAAGGGGTTGCAAAAGATTTTTCCTATACGGTCAACTTAAAGAAAACCCATATGGAAGAAATCACTGATTTGGAAGTGGTTTGCTTTGTTCAAGATATAGCCTCAAAGAAAATCTTCCAATCGGCATCAGTTTCCGTCGCCGCTCAAAATGTGGCCAACGAAGACGAAGTGATGGGCGATGTACGCGTATATCCCAACCCGGCGTTCGAAAACGTGAACATCACGAACCTCGACGGTGCCGATGTTGAGATTTTCGACCTTACCGGCCGTCGCGTTTACTTCAGCAACAATGTGAACGGCGATCTGCTGATTGCCACCTCCGCCTTTGCCCAGGGTACCTATGTGGTACGCCTTACCAAAGACGGCCAGTCGGCTCACCGCAAACTGGTAGTCGTAAGATAAGCCGGCTCTTTTGAGCGCCTATGAAAGCCGGGGGAATCGATTTCCCCGGCTTTTTTTTATCTTTACGTTCCGAAAACGATAAAATTCCTACGCTATGAAAAACTTCAGACTCGAATCGATCGTGCTGGGCATCGCCCTGATCGCCCTGGGATGGCTGGTGGGCTACGGCATACAGCACCGCGACAACGACCGCACCGTTACCGTGCGCGGGCTTTCCGAACGCACGGTGCAGGCCAATAAGGTTACCTGGCCCATCTGTTTCAAGGCCTTCGGCAACGATATCGGCCAACTCTACGCCGACATACAGAAGACCCGCACCAAGGTATTGGAATTCCTGAACAAGGGCGGCATTTCCGAAAGCGAGATCACCGTAAAGGCCCCGATGGTGGAAGACCGCAAGACCAATATGTACAGCGATGAGATCAAGGCGGGACAGTCGCGTTTCTACGCCACCTGCATCATTACCGTAACCTCATCGGACGTGGATGCCGTGCGCAAGCTTATCAGCAGCCAGGAGAAGCTGCTCTCGCAAGGCATCGTGCTCGAGAACCAGGACTGGCGGGGCGAGGTGTATGAATACACGGCCCTGAACGACATCAAGCCCGACATGATTGCCGAAGCCACGAAAAACGCCCGCGAAGCCGCCGAGAAATTCGCCAAAGACAGCCACAGCAAGGTGGGCAAGATCAAGACGGCCAGCCAGGGTTCGTTCAGCATTGCCGACAGCGACGCCACCACGCCCCACGTAAAGAACATCCGCGTGGTGACCACCATCACCTACCTGATCGATTGATGAAACTTCCGGCGCTGTTACGGTACGGTTTGTGGTGGCTGGCCTTCCTGCCGCCCACATGCGGCCTCTGTCAGAACACGGGCGATTCGGTGAGCGTTCAGCTTGCCGAGCTGAACCGCCTGTTCGCCAATATCTACGCCTGCCCCGCCGATTACCGCTGGAACGCCAGCGACAGTTTCAGCCTCTTCGCGCAAGAAGTGCTTGAAAAGTATCAAGGTCGGGAATTTCCTTTCGAGAAGGTAAAGAACCTGAATTATTACAAGGGCGAGGAGCAGAGTTTCCGCATGCTCAACTGGGGCGTTCCCGAAGTGGGAGGCACGGTGTCGTACAAGGCCCTGCTGCAGGTAAGACGCACCACCAAGAACGATTACCTGCTGTACGACCTCAACGATATGTCGCTCTACCAGCCTTTTCCCGAACAGATTCCGGGAACGGCGGAGAACTGGTGGGGCGCGTTCTATTACGACTGCATACCGCAAAAGGTAGGGAACCGCACCTACTATACTTTTCTGGGCTGGAATTCGGGGCAGGAACTCTATCAGCAGAGCGTTATCGAACCCATGTACATAAAGCCCGACGGACAGGTGCAGTTCGGCGCGAGCCTTTTCGTGAACAAGGGCAAGGTTCCGGGCAGCGCCAAGACCGACAGAAGCCGCAAGGACCCGGATCTGAAGCGGGTCGTGTTCCGCTTCGGCCGGAAAACGGGCATGATACTGCGCTACGACTACCAGGCGTATCTGCAGAAGAACGCCAAGGACAAGAAGACGGAAAAGAAGGCGAACATGATTATCTTCGACCGCCTGATGCCGCAACAGACCGCCATGGCCGACGACTACGCCTATTACGTGCCCGAAGGCGGAATCTACCAGGCCTATGTGTTCGAAAACGGCAAGTGGAGGCTGCACGAGGATATCGTGGCCCGCAATCCCGACCCCAAGAAAAGAAAGAAAAACACATCGTCAAACCATTAAACCCATAAAACCATGAACATTTTCATTTCCGCTTTCGACACGAAGAAAAGCACCACGCGTTCCGTCCTGTTTATCCTGGCCGGGCTGTTCTTCTGCTTTTTCCCCAACCTGACCCCCAACCTGTTCGTCGTGATTACCGGCGGCATCATCCTCTTTATCGGGGCGGTGTCTTTCCTTAGCCTTTTCATGGACAGCCGCAAGCCCGCCGGCATGAACTACTTCAATCTGGCATTGAGCCTTGTGGTCGGACTGGCCTTGATCATCGCCCCCGGATTCTGGGTCAAGTTCGTCATGATCCTGCTGGGTATCTTCCTGGCCATATGCGGAATCAGCCAACTGGCCTCGCTGATGGGCATCCGTAAATCGGGCGTCAAGACCAACGCCGCCGAATATGTCTTGGGTGCCGTGCTGCTGTTCCTGGGCATCTTTATCTGCTTCCGTCCCATCGCCTCCGAACAGGCCATGATGATCCTGGTAGGCTGCGGCTGCATTTTCTACGGCCTCACCAACCTGCTCTTTCTGCTGCAGATCCGCGCCCAGCTCAAGAAATCGGGCAAGCATATCGTAAACGACACGATCGAAGACGTGAATTTTGAAATCACCGGAAAATAAACGCTAAAGCGAGACGAGGAAGTCCAAGACATTCTCTCCGTCCGCCCAATCGTCGAGGCCGGGTTGCTGGGCGCTCCCGAACGGCAACCCGCCTTCTCCCACCACACACTGTATCTGTTCCCGGTTCACGCCCAGAAAATTCTTCAAGATCTCCAAACTTTCGTAATAAGCGTAGTAGACCACGCTCATGGGTGAGGCCATCCCCTCGGCCTCGGTAAAGAGCGCCGCCCCGGTATCCAAGTGCGCCTGCCCGTTTACCAGATATACGGATTTATAATAGTCGTAATTGTTCTTGTAGCCGTTGTTGAGCGCCAATTCCTGCGTATAAGGCGCCATAACCCGCACCAGTTTCTTTACATCGTAGCCCTTGGGCAGGAAGATTTTCGACACATTGCGGCATCCCAGGCCGAAATACGAGAAGATATCGTCGGCCAGCCTTTCCAGGTCTGCGGAACTTTCGTTTCCTGTCAACACGGCCACGGAAGTGCGGTTCCTGCGCAACAAGTGCGGGTACCGGCCGAAATAATAATCGAAATAGCGGAAAGTGTTACCGCTGCCGGTGGCGATGATGGCGTCGAAATCCCGCACACTCTCCTGGGTGAAACACACATCTGCGCAACTCGGCATCCTGGCGTTCAGAAACGGCAGCAGGAAGGCGTCTTTCGAGGACAGCTTGACCTGCGCCGAATAACCGCACAAAAGCACGCACAGATAGTCGTGAAAGCCCACCAAGGGGATATTGCCCGCCATAACGAGGGCGATGTCTTTCTTCTTTCCGGGGATCCTTCCGAGATAGGGCGCCATCCAGGCACGCAAGCCGGCTTCGTTCAAGATTCCTGCCCATTGCGCCACCGCCCGCCCTATGTTTTGGGGCGTAAAGAAACCGTTGGCCGCACAAGCCCGCTCCACAACCCGCTTCCACTGCGGGTCGGAATCCGCCTCCTTGAGGTAGTTGCCCAATGCGCAGAAATCCTGCAGCCGTCGTTCTGTCAATGCGTTCTTTTCCATGATGCCAAACTTGTACGTATGAGGCAAATTTAGGCATTTCCCGCTTTTTTCGTACCTTAGTTGTTTTGAATCGTGCCCAAATGTCTTGGTTCGGAAACATTTTCAGGAAGAAACCCCAAACGGCTTTCGTGGATTTGAGCGGAAAGTCCGTAAGCGATGCGGAATACAACCGCATCAAGCGGCAGCAGGAAGCCTATGCCATGCAGCTGCTGCAGAAAGTGGGTGAACACGGAAAAGAAAGCCTGAGCAAAGACGAGCGGGTGTTTTTAGAGGCTTACAGCCGAAGCAGCTACCTGAATTAACCCATGAGTGCCAAAAAGAAAAAAAGCGGCGGCTGGCTGCACAGACTCGTATTCCTGCCGGCCTCCATCGTGGCGATAGGCCTGATTCTCTGTTTCGCCGTACGATATATCAACCCGGCCAGCCTGTTTTTCCCCTCCCTGTTCGGCCTGGCATTTCCCGTGCTGTTGCTTTTGGGCATCGGGCTCACGATCCTCTACCTGCTCTTTTTGCGCTGGGAAGCCCTGCTGTTTGCCGGCTGCGTGTTGCTAAACTACACCAACACCGTATCCCTGCTGCGCGGCAAAAGATCGCCTGAACCTCTCAAGAGTGAGTGGATGGCGCCCGACCGCTTCAAGGTGATGTCGTACAACGTGCGGCTGTTCAACTATTATGGGGAGATTCCGGGCGAAAAGGGCTCGATCAAGAGCCAGCTGCTCGATTACGTCAAGGATCAGGACGCCGATATCGTGTGCATGCAGGAATACTACGAAAGCAAGAACGCCAGCTTTTCGCTAGGCTCCGCCCTGCCCGACGCCGGTTACCGCCACCGCACCCGCCCCGCCGCCAACAGGAACTTCTACTACGGCAACATCATCTACAGCAAGTATCCTATATTGAATCAAGGCAGTATCGAGGGCATGAACACCTTCGACGTGGTGTTCGCCGATATCCTGATCGCCAAAGACACACTGCGGATCTACAACATCCACCTGGAGTCGAACCGTTTCGACAAATCCGACCTGGCCTTTTTCGAAAGCCTGCGCAACTCCTCGGCCAACCCCTCCAAGGAACGCAAGTACATAGACGGCTCCAAGCGTATGTTAGGCAAGATGAAACGCGCCACCGTAACGCGCAGCGAGCAGATAAGGCAGATTTCCGTACACGCACAGACCTCGCACGCGCCCTCGCGCATCCTCATCTGCGGGGACATGAACGACCAGCCGGTTTCCTATGCCTACGGGTATATGCGCCGCAACGGGTTCAGGGACGCCTTTATCGAAGCCGGAAACGGCTTCGGGCAATCCTACCGGGGCTATTACCCCTCCTACCGCATCGACTATATGCTCTATAAGGGAAACTTAGACGTGCTCTACTTCGACACGCGCAACGTGGATTATTCGGACCACAAGCCGCTTACCGCGGTATTCTCGCGCCATATCCGCCAGGCTCCCTCTGCCTGATTGTGCAGCATCTGCAATCCGTTGCAAGTCTTGGCGCCCCGCTCGGCGCAACGGTGCATGAAGGCGGTGTTTTCGGGGTTATAGACCAGATCGAACGCATAGTGTCTTTCGCTTACCGCAGAATATGGAATTTCGGGAAAGGAATCCACCTCGGGGAGCATGCCCAGGCGCGTGGTGTTTACAATCAACCGGCATTGCGCCACCAACTCGGGCGTAAGTTCCTCATAGCCGAGAATCTGCCGTGGAACAAAGGCTTTCCGCTCTACAGCCTGCGGTTGCCGGCACACCAAAAGATACGGAATCCCGTGGCTGTACAGCGCGTATTGCACCGCCTGCGAGGCCCCGCCGTTGCCCAGCACCAGGGCGGCCGGCTTTTCGCCCTGCGGCAAAAAAAGGCTCAGACTCTCATAAAAACCGATATAATCGGTATTGTAGCCCGTCCATCGGCCGTCGGCCTCCACCTTTATGGTATTGACCGCCCCTATCGCCTGTGCGTCGGGCGAAAGGGCATCCAGAAACGGGAAGATATCGCGCTTGTATGGAATGGTGACGTTAAAGCCCCTGCAGCGGGCGTCGGCCTTGAGCGCGGGAATGCCGGAGGCCAGGTCGGGCAAATCGAAATTGAGGTAGGCGAAGCCCTGCAAGCCCTCCAGTTCGAACTTCCGCCGAAAATAGGCCGCCGAAAAGGAATGGCCCAGCGGATGCCCGATCAGGCCGAAAATGTCGGTAAGCTCATTCGTTGGTTTCGGGTCCATAATAAAACTGGGGTTCCTCGTCGTCTATGTTGAAGGAAGTGTCCTTAAGCGTTTCAGCCGAGGATTCGAAAAGCGCCTTGATATGCCGGTCGTCGGCAACGAGTTCGGGAAACACGAGCGAAAGGTCGCGCAGGGTGCGGGTATCGGACAGGAATGCCAGCGTGAACAGCCCGTAGGAATCCTCCTGACGCCCGGTGTAATAGTAGAAAACGGCCTTGGCCAGCATGCGTTCGGCCGTGATTTTCTCGGCGAAGGCTTTTTCAAGATATTCCTCTGCATCGGCGAAACCGCCCCTCTCGAGTGCGTCGGCGATATAGTTATAGAGATGAAAACGGTCGTCGGGGTCTTCCTGCACGGCCATCAGGCTGTACTTCAAGCCTTCCTCCTCCTTGCCCATATTCAGGTAGGTGCGCGCCATGGCGCGGTAAATCTTGGCACGGTTGCCTTTTTCGTTCCCGTCTTCAGACACCAGTTCCAATGCCTGCTTGAAATACGCCAGCGAGGAGGCGTAGGAATGAGCGAAATCGGCGATCACCCCCAGGCGGAACAAGGCGTACTGGCGCACCGCCGGCACATCGAGCAGCCGGTGATAGTAGACCTCTGCCTTCTCCCAGGCGAAGTCCAGCTCGTATTCCTGCGCCACCCGCAGCATCACCGCCGCCAGAAAGGTTTCGTCGCCGTTGTCCACGGCGATCTTTTCCATCTGCAGGTAGAAGTCGAGCCGGCTTTCCTCGGTATCCACGTTCTCGAACAGGTTGAACTTGTTCTTGAGCGTCTCCAGATCGTCGGGAGCTATCGCCAGCGCGTAATCGCAGGCTTCCAGCGCCTGTTCGTAGCAGGCGGCGGCATCGGCCAGTTCCACCAGGGTCTTCCAGTACAGCAGCGAATAGGGGTTTTCCTTGAGCAGCCGGCGCAGCAGCTCCATGGCCTCGGGCAGCTTGCCGCCCTTCTGCGCCAGGTCGATAAAGCGGTTGCAGGTTTCCACCGTGTCGTTCTCGTAACCGATGATCCTCCGCATGTGTTCCCAGGCCTTTTCGTGATTTCCCGCCTCGATCTCCACCTGCGCCAGCCCCATGTCCACATCCACCTTTTCGGCCCCCTTTTCCCCTGCCGTGAGGAAACTTTCGCGCGCCTCATCCAAACGATTCATGCAAAGCAAAGTATGTCCTTTCACGATATAACTGTCGTACAGATAGGGTTCCACCCGCTCCACCTCCGCCAGCAATTGCAACGACTGGTCGAGGAAATCCATTTCCAGACAGATCTCGGCATGCTTGAGCTTGAGTTCCACCGCCTCGGGATACTGCCCCTTGGCCAGCGAAAGCACCCCCATGGCCTTGGTCAGGTCGCCGTTCCAGATATAGGCGTCTATCAGTGCCACATATTCGTCCACATCGTAAAATCCCAGGTTGCCGGAAGCCGATTCCTGCGTGTAACGTTCCAAAAGACGGGACGTTTCCTCGTCCATGTAATCTTCCAACGAATCTTCCACTGCCCTTCCTCCTATCCTTTTATCAATTCCCGCGCCGCCTCCATGGCCGCTCCGGTAACCTGCTCGTTGCTCAGCATCGAGGCGATGGCCTTCACGTGCTCCTCTCCCTCCAGGGATCGGATGCACGAAACGGTACGCCCGTTTTCCTCGGCCTTATAGACATACAGGTGCGCGGTAGATTTAGCCGCGATCTGCGGCAGGTGCGAGATGGCGATCACCTGCATGTAGCGGCTCATGCGCTGCATCATGGCGGCCACCTTTCCGGCTATCTTGCCCGAAACGCCGGTATCTATCTCGTCGAAAATAATCGTGCCGATCAGGTTGCGGCGGTGTATCACCGACTTGATGGCCAGCATCAGGCGGGACAGTTCCCCGCCCGAAGCCACCTTGGAGATTTCCTTGGGTTCGCCGCCCAGGTTGGCGGTAAAGAGGAACTCCACCTTGTCGCGGCCGCCGGGTGTGAACCGTCCGGTATCCGACAGACAGATTTCCAGACGCGACTGTTCCATGCCCAGTTCAGCCAGGGCGTTCACGATGGCCGCCTGCAGGCTTTGCGCCGCCTTCCCGCGCATGGAATGCAACTGTGAGGCCATCTGGTCAAGCTGCCTGCCGTAGGCTTCCAGTTCGGATTCCTTTCGCGCCAGTTCCTCGTCCGAACCGCTGATCCGGTTCAGTTTCTGCGCCAGTTCGTCGCGCAAGGCGATCAGGCCGCCCTCGTCCTCCACATGGTGCTTGCGTTCCAGACGGTAGAGCGCGTCGAGGCGTTCTTCGTATTTGTTCCGTATGTCGGGGTCGGTATGGTCTTCCTCGCTCCAGCGGCTCAGGTCGGCGCCCAAATCGGAAAGTTCGGCCAGAAGCGACTGCCAGCGCGGCAGGGATTCCTCCACGCCCTTGTGGTAAGGGGCTATCTTCCTGAGGGAACGCAAGAGGTTGTCCACCCGCGAGCGCAGGCTCATCTCCTCCCCGTCGGTCTCGGCCACGGCCGCGGCCAGCGTGCCTTGCAGCAACTCGGCATGGGAAAGGCGTTCCAGGGTTTCTTCCATCTGCTTCTGCTCGCCCGCCTGCAGGTTCAGCCGGTCCAGCTCCTCGAAAAGGAACTGCCAGTAGTCCTGCTCCCGCGCGCCCTGCGCCTGCTCTTCCCGAAGGCGTTCTATCTCGGCGTGCAGCGACTTGTACTTGCAGTAAAGGGCCGCATATTCCAGAAGCAGCCCAGCAGTATCGTCCATATAGCTGTCCAGCAACTGCAGCTGGAACCCGGCACGCCCCAGGGTCAGGGTCTCGTGCTGGGAATGAATGTCGATGAGCAGGAAAGAGAGCTCGCGCAAGATGGGAAGCAGCACGGGAGTATCGTTCACGAACGCCCGCGACTTGCCGCCGGGCAACACCTCGCGCCGCAGTATCAGCAAGGAATCGGCCGTGTCGAAATCCAGGTCGTTCCTGGCAAAGAAATCCGAAAGGTCTGTGTTCTCCACATCGAAATGCGCCTCAATCACGCATTTCTTGCCCGCATCCGCCAGGATGCCGCTGTCGGCGCGCTGTCCCAGCACCAGCCCCAATGCACCCAGCAGTATGGATTTTCCCGCACCCGTCTCGCCGGTGATCACGCAGAAACCCGAATCGATATCCACATCCAGCGAGCGGATAAGGACGTAGTTTTCTATGCGGAGGTGCTTTAACATGGAAAACGGCTTAGGAAGGTTAGCGGGAGGCGGCTCCCGAAAGGATTTTACGGTACTGCGCCACATTGGAGGGATCCACCTCCACGAAAAGGTCAACCGCCTTCTGGCGTTCTTCCTGGGGCGCGGGCTGGAATATATTCACCAGCTCGTCGGCGCGCGATTCCAGAAACAGCTGCACGCAGGCCAGACTGCTGCGCATACGCTTGAGGCCGTTCAACTGATTGATTGCCTGCAGTATGTTGACACGAGCCTGGTCGGAATTGTCGTACATCATGTCCATGCCTAAACGGAAGTAACGGTAAATCACCTCGTGTATGGCCTGATAGTTGCCGTTGTTGTAGTTCTCGGCGATCCAGTAGCGGTTGCGGTCGTTCTTCTCGCTGGCCCGCCAGCCCTGCTCGCTGAGCGACTGCGCCTGCATCACGATATTGTTGGCGCGCTCAAAAAACACTTCCCCGCCCCTCGGATAGCCCGAATCCATGTAGTTGCCCAGAATGATGTAGGCGTAGAAGGCTATCGTGGCGGTGAGGTTGGTTCCTATGCTGTTGTCGTTGTATTCGAGCGGGTCGTTCTTCATATAGCGGAACGAGAAATCCTTGTCGATGATGTTGAGCATCGTGCTCGTATAGGTGGATTTGTAGCAGGGGCGGCGCAACTGCACCGAGAGATAGGCTTTCATCTGTCCGGTGCCCTGGTTGTACTCCTGGATGTCGATGGTCATCGAGCAGGGAATGCGTTCCTGGGTCTGAAAGGGGATGTTGCTCCACTTGCGCCCGTTCACGAACTGGTTGAGCGCCTTGGAAAGCACATCGAAAACGGTCTTGTCGCCGGAGGTTATCTTGGTGGAAACCACCGAGAGGCGGCAGTCCAGCTCCTGCGCCGAGGCTTTTTGCAAGGCAAGCCCAATCGACAGGCAGCAAACGATCAGGAGTATATGGGTGAACCGTTTTTTCATGGATTTTCGATTAAAGTTTTCCGTAGGCTTCCTCCATCCTGTCCGCCAGGTCGGAGGCCACTTCCTCCTTGCTCTTGAGCGGCATGGGGATCACCGTTCCCGCCTTGTCCAAAAAGGTGACGCGGTTGGTGGGTTGCGCAAAACCGGCTCCCCGGTCGTTGAGCGAGTTGAGCACCAATAAGTCGGCGTTTTTCCTTTGCAGTTTTTCCTGCGCGTTGGCCAGTTCGTTCTCCGTTTCCAGGGCGAAGCCCACCAGCAATTGATTTTGCCGCTTTTCCTTGCCCAAGGTGGCCAGAATGTCCTGCGTCTTGCAAAGCCTTATGTGCAGGCTGTCGTCGTGTTTCTTTATCTTCTGTGAACTCGGCTCGGCGGGCGTGTAGTCGGCCACGGCGGCCGAAAGCACCGCCATGTCCATCTCCGGCCACAGCTCGGTGGCTTCCTTGCACATCTGCGCGGCGGTGGTTACGGGGATGTCCCGGTACGGATTCCGTTTCGGGCTGGCCAACATAGGGCCGTGAACCAGATACACCTCGGCACCCCGGGCGGTCAGCTCGTCGGCGATGCGGCAGCCCATCATTCCGGTGGAATGGTTGCTGATGTAGCGCACCGGGTCGATGGCCTCCACCGTGGGGCCGGCCGTGATAAGCACCTTCTTTCCCTTGAACACGCTCCCAGATGCGGTGCCGGACAGTTCCTGAACCCGCGCGAAAATCTCTTCGGCTTCCGGCATACGCCCCACTCCTTCGCTTCCGCAGGCCAGCGCGCCCGAGGCCGCCTGCATGATATGCACGCCCCAGGACTGCAGCTTCTGCAAGTTCTCCTGCGTGGCGGGATGCCGGTACATACGCGTGTTCATGGCCGGAGCCACCAGCACGGGCTTGTCGAAGGCCACGAAAAGCGTACTGAGCGCATTGTCGGCGATGCCGTTGGCGAATTTGGCCAGCGTATTGGCGGTGGCGGGCGCCACCACCAGCAAATCGCCCCATTCGGAAAAGGAAATGTGCTTGGTGGTCTTTTCTTCGTTCAGGGCAAAGATATCCGAATACACCGACGAGCCGCACAGCGTGGAGAGGCTCAGTGGCGTAACGAACTCCAAGGCCGAGGGCGTGCATACACAGCGCACCTGCGCGCCGGCCTTTACCAGCAGGCGCACTAACGTAAGCGTCTTGTAGGCGGCGATGCCCCCGCTGATGCCTACGATGATTCTTTTACCCTGCAACGACATGAGGTCTTATTAGAGTGCCGTGTTTTCGGCTGGTTCGCTGTTGGCGCGCCTAAACTTGAGCGTGCCGTCCAGCAATTCCTGCGTGGCGATCAAGGTAGGCTTGGAAAGCTGTTCGTAGTAACGGGCTATCTCGATCTGTTCGCGGTTCTCGTAGATCTCGTCGATACCGTCGCCGCCCGTGTTCTGCGCGGAGAAATCGGCGATCTTGTTCACCAGTTCCTGACGGAGGGCCGACGAAATCTGGTTGGCCCGCTTGGACAGGTTCACCACCGTTTCGTAGATGTTGCCCGTTTCTTTGTCGAAATTGGTCAGGTCGCGGGTAACGGCGTCGTGTGTCGCTTTGATTTTCTTGTAATCCATCGTTTATCTATTGTTTTTCAATTATTCTCACTCACCTTACAGCTTCGCCCTGGCCTGCTGCACGAACCTGTCGGCATCCTCGCGGTAGCGCGAGTCGGCATAGGAACGCAGGAACAGGTCGTAGATGTCGAGCACCTTGCGGTAACGTTCCGGCTGCAGATGCTTGAAACTGTTCTTGGCATACAGGAAACGGCTCTTGAGCATCAGGAACATGGCCTGCTCGCGGTCGGGCGACTCGGGATACTCGCGCAGGAAGTTGTTGTAGGAAATGGCCGCCGCATTGTAAAGGCTCCGCTTGTAATACATGCCGGCGATATTGAAGGCCTTCATGGCCAGTTTCCTGCGCATTTCCACAATCAGGCGGCTGGCTTCCTCCACCCGGCGGCTGTCGGGATAATAGTTGATATAGAGCTGCAGCTGCTTGATGGCCTCCTTGGTGGCGCTTTGATCCAGGCGGTAATCGGGCGATTCCAGGCTCTTGCAGTAGGCCGACATATAGGTGGCTTCCTCCACCTTGTTTCCGTTGGGGAACTGCCGCGAGAGCGTGCGGAAATAATAGGCCGCCATATAGTAGTCCTTGTCGTAGAAGTACGAGTACGCCAGATTGTAGAGCAAGCCTTCCAAGGCATCCTTGCCCCGGAAAAGGGGCAGGAGTTCCTCGAACACCGCGCTCGACTTCTTGTAGTCCTGCCGGTCGTAGGCCTTCAGTGCGAAATTGTACTTCTCCTCTACCGTACCGCTCTTGCTAACCTGGTTATACTCTTTCTGATACGCACAACCCGCAAGCAAAACGACACCGCAAAGCGCCGCAAAACACCTTAATTTAGAACAAAACATCTTGCGAAAGTACAAAAAATCTTTAAGACGCGCCTCGCCTACACCCGCAACTTGAGCCCCGCGAAAATGGTGTCGGGCTTGAGCGCGAACACGCAGGCCATCTCTCCTGCCATGCAGAAACCGCAATCCTTGCAGATATCGGTGCCGTCGCCTATGCACAGGCCGCGGCTGCCGTCGGGATAGATGAAGTTGGTGACCCAGCAGCGGCGCTTGAAGTTGCCCGAACGCATCTTCTTAAGCCCCGAGACCGAGTTCATGATGTGATAGCCTTTTTTCTTGTAGGCGATCACCTTGTCGATGACCGGGTTGCGGCGTTCCTTGTCGAGGCACAGGTATTCGGTGCCGGGAAAGGGCGTGTGGAAGTTGATGCTGATCGATTCGATATGCGGGTTCTTCTCGGCGTATTCGATCGTGTTGTCCACGTCCTGCCAGTTGAGGGTGTTCACCACCATGTTCACGCTAAGGTGCGGATGGTTGGCGGCGGCGATGTTCTTTTCCAGACGGGCGAAGGTGCCCTGCCCGCGCACGGCCTCGTGATAGGAACCCGTGCCGTCTAAACTGACCCAGATCGAGTCGGCGCGGCAACCGCCGAAAGGCAGCTGGGCGTTGGTGGTGACGGTGGCCGAGAAAAAGCCTATCTCCCTGGCCAGGTCGATCAGGTCGTTGACGGTCTTTTCCCCGTCGCGCCAAAGCATGGTCTCGCCGCCTTCGAAATCCACGAAACGGGAGCCGAGGGCGTAGGAATAGGCCAAATGCCCGCGCACCTGCTCGTAGGTCATTTCGTGCGGGTTCTCCTTTTGATACACGCTGCAATGCTTGCACTGCAGGTTGCAGCGGTCGCCGATAAACAGCACCGTCTGCAGGGGGGCGCGGCGACCCAGGAAACGGGCGCGGAAAAACCATTGCGCCAGATAGAGCATCTTTTTCATCGCTACCAGGTTTCAGGATATATAAAGCTGACCGCCATCAAGATAAGGCAGAAGAACATGATGATGTTGCGGGAGGTGAGCCAGCGGAGCATGAACCATTCGACCCCGGCGCTCCGGTAGGCTTCGAAATCCTTTTTGGGGGCCACCCACCAGCGGGTGTTCAGCCGCTCGTTCCTGTCGCCGTAGCAAAAGCCGTAGAGCGAGCGTATCAGCCAGACCGAGAGCGGAAACACGACCCATACCGCCAGATACGCGGGGTGCAGCTGCCTGAGGATCACGCCCACGGTAATCAGGACATAGGGCACGAAGTTGAAGATGCCCGAAAGCACGAGTTGCCCGGCCGGACCGCCCATCAGGTGCGCCATGGTGTATTTGCCCATACGGCGGTCGGGCGCGGCATCCATAATGGAATGGGTATAGACGATATTGGCCACCAGCAGCCCCACCGAAACCGAGATCCAGGCAATCTTGGCCGAAAACACGCCGGTGGCGGCATAGAACACGCCGGCCATGCAAAGCGGCCCGAACATCAGGAAAATAACCGCCTCGCCCCAGCCCCGGAAACCGAGGCGGAAAGGCTTGCCCGAATAGGAAATGCCGATGGCGAAGGCCGCCAGCGTAAGATAAACGACCGTAAGGCCGCGCATCCAGGTGAGCACCGCCCCGATGCAGGCCGCCAGAAACAGGAACACAGCCGTGGCCGTCAGCAGTTGCCGGGGCGTGGCCTCGCCGGAGGTGAGATAGGGATACTTTACGATACGGGCGCGGATGCCGTCGGAGGCCAGTTCCTGGCGCACTTCCCCGAAATGCACCCGGTAATCGAACCAGTCGTCGGCCAGGTTCATGCCCAGATGCGCCAGCCCCACCCCCACGACCGCCAGCACGGCGGGAAACCACGAAAAGCTTTCCATGCCCGAAGCGGCCGCCAAGGCGGTGATGGCGGGCAAAAGGCTCTGGGGCAAGGCAATGGGGCGCGCATTATGATACCAAAAGGCTATTCTGTTGCTCATGGTCTTTAGCATTAAATAAGGGTACGAAGATAGTAAGAAATCATTTGTATTTACTTTGGGCGGGGCATGGACTTTGCCAGTGTTTTTCCAACGGGAGGCCGTGTGGGTGATTTATTCCGTGGGCATATAGTCCTTGAACTCAGTCCCGCCATAAAAGAAAAAAGCGTTTTGAGTGGCGAGATACGAGCCGAAAGCCTTGAGGGCGCGCAGGAACGTACTAGCGTACGTAACTAAGCGAACCAAAGGTTTTCGGCGAAGCAGATTGCCGTCCAAAACGCTTTTTTCGTGGAGCATATGGGACTCGAACCCACTACCTTTTGATTGCGAACCAAACGCTCTACCAGATGAGCTAATGCCCCGATTAAGAGAGGGAAAAACATAGAAGCGCGGCGGAAGCCGCGTTTTCGACGAAGGGAGGAAAAAAGAAAACTTGTTTGCTTTTTTATTCACTTCGTTGAAAGTTATCGCGAAGCGATAACCTTCTATGTTTTTTCCGACCGAAGGGGTATCACCGCTTCGCGGTAATGCCCCCCGGTGAGGCTGCAAAGATATGAATAAATCGAGAGTAATGCCAAATTTATTTGAACGTTTTTACTGAACCACCACGCGATGTGTGGACTGTTGCCCGGCAGAAACCTTTATCTATATCCTCAACCGAATTTTGGCAAGATATCATCAATTTAACAGCAAAGGCCTTGGAAAAATCCCACGCCTTTGCTGTTTCCAATTTTTATTAGTTTATTCTTGCTCTACCATTACCTCATCCACCAGTAAAACTTTTCCGCCGCCGATATTGGCTACAAAGAAACCGAACTTGTTGGAAATAAAATCTTCCTCTCCTACTCGCCGTGAAGTCACATCCATGCCGTTTACACGCACCATCAGTTTCGCACCTTTCCGTTCAATCTCCACGTTTATTTCCTTTTTCGAACCCTTTTTCAACACTATCCTTGAAGCGTTGATTGTACCGGCTTCCGAAACATAGGCTTGCTTTTTACTCGCATACCCAGATGTCATCACCGCTGAGCTAAATAAAAATTTCCGGAATGCAGTTTCAGGATCCTCATCTTCGTCTCGTTGTTGGCGTGGTACGTATCTATGGTAATCTACCGCCATATTTTCCGATAAACCTATAAGTTTGAAATCGTATTCGTTTTTATAGTCATACACTATTCCAAAACCAGACTTTATGGAAAAAAAAAGCACATACAGTTTAAAAGAAACCTTAAAGTTCCGATCTGTCTGCACAGGCAGTTTTGCCACGACCCCACAAGCCTCTTTTTTGGCGGTAAGTACATAATACCCGTCTTCCGTTATTCCGGAAAACTTCTTGTCCTTGAAATCCGGCCAATAGGAGGATTCCTCCTCAAACGTTTCCTTAATCACTCTTTTTTCCTGCGCTGAAGCCAAGATAGGCAGAAGCAAGCCTATCAGCAAGTACAGTATCTTTTTCATCATATACGCTTTTAAAGGTTACTGCCCAAACTCGTCTGCAGCTCTGTAATGACTTGTTCGTACTTACGCAAGATCCTGTCATACTTGGAAAAGCATTCCTCATGACCTCCACAATCTCCCGGTGCTATTTCCGATGATAATTTGACTTTGTACGACAGTTCGTCATCTCCGCTGAATTGCAATTGTATTTCAAGACGTGTTCTGACCACTTGAGATGCAAAACGCGTCGGCACCCATGCCGTTTTTATCCATCCCGCCGCCTTATCACGTACTTCTACATTTTCAAAATTCTTAACTGCAATATTCATCAAACGTTTCCAGATAATCTCCTCGCTCATTCCAGCCTTGCAATTAACTGTAAAAAATTTATTTGCAATATCTACTCCATCGATTGCCCCCATAGAAAGCCGTTCGGCCTCATCTTCTTCCAAACGATACGAAAGAGTGGTTTTCGGATTTGTCCTGAACAGTTTCACCGTTCTGTCTATATAACCGGGAGCCGTAAATTTAAGCATGACAAATTCATCACTCCGCTTGAATTTAATTGTATATGTACCGTTACCGACTTCTTCGCCATTAAGATAGATAAGTGCAGTTTCCGGTATTACATGAATTGTTTTAGTCTGTGCCGACAAGGTTGAAAAGCACGACAACATCAACACTATTGACGCCACCGTTGTCAGCAAGGAACACAACTTCTTCATAATGGGCAAGACCGGTTATATACCATCGGCACATCGGTTTTAATAGTTGTAAATTTTCTAACAGTTTCCATTATACACCTGATGCATAAGGCAGCACAAAGATATTAATAAATTTCAATCAATACAACAAAAGTCACATAAGAATATATTGACATAAAAGAAACTATAACCAAGGACGTCCAGAAAAGACTCAGAAAACCCCTCAAAGCCAAACCCAAAATATTTTGTGACGACCAAGCGAGCGAAAGCAAGCAACCAACCCGCGCCACGAAGCCAGTTCAAAAAAAAGCGTTTTGGGCGGTAAGATGCAAGCCGGAATACGAAGTTTTCGAGGGAGCATACTGAAGTACGTGACCGAGATAAACTTCGGATTTCGGTGAAGCAAATCGCCGCCCAAAACGCTTTTTTTTTTGCGGAAAGTGAGGGATTCGAACCCCCGGAGGCTCGCGCCTCAACGGTTTTCAAGACCGCCGCAATCGACCACTCTGCCAACTTTCCAACGATGCCGCGAAGTTACATCTTTTTCCCGTTCAAAAAAACACCCCCTACCGCACAAGTTCTTCGGCCAGCGCCTTTTCGTCCACACCGTCGAAGTTGCCGGAGGTCATCCACAGCAGGTTGGCATTCTTCCAGTCCATCGCCTTTACGTCCTTCACCAATACGGCGCTGTCGCTATAGACCCGCAGATCCTTGCGGCCGAAAGCCTCGTAGATCATATCGGCGGAAATCGGCTCCAGTTTCTTGTGTTCCACCGCCTTGGGATTAAAATAGACGAAGGCCACGTCCGCCTTGTCCATACATCCTCTGTAGTGTGAGAAGAAAATCTTGCTGAGGCTGCTGAACGTATGCAGTTCCATACAGGCCACCAATCTGCGCTGCGGATACTGCTCCTTTACCGCCGCGATCGTGGCCTGCAGCTTGGAGGGCGAATGCGCGAAATCCTTATAGACCGTAACGGCCTGCGCCTTGTTTTCCACAATCTTTTCCAGACGGCGCGAAGCCCCCTTAAAGCTTACGATACTGTTCAGGAACACCTTGTCTTCCACGCCCAAGGCGCGGCATACCTGCCATGCGGCAAAGATGTTCTGCATGTTGTGGCGGCCGAACACCTGCAGGGGAAAGCCCTCTCCCCCGTAGAGCAGTTCCGTGCCGTTTTCAGTAACGCGGTATTCGGGCACGTCGTAGGGGCGGAAGGTTATGTCGGGACGTTCCATCTTAAGGTTTTCGGCGATTTTCCTTACCTCCGCATCGCCCGCGTAATAGGCGAAGGAGCCCTTGGTCTCTATGCTTTTGGCGAAGATGTCGAACTGGGAAACATAATTTTCGAAAATGGGGAAAACGTTGATGTGGTCCCAGGCGATGCCGTTCACGACCGCGATGTCCGGATGATAGAGGTGGAACTTGGGACGGCGGTCGATGGGCGAGGTAAGGTATTCGTCGCCCTCCAGCACCATCACCTTGGCCGTGGCGCTCAGGCGAACCATAATGTCGTAGCCCTCCAGCTGCGCACCCACCATATAGTCGCATTCCATGCCGGCATCCTTGAGCACGTGCAGTATCATGGCCGTAACCGAAGTCTTTCCGTGGCTGCCGCCGATAACCACCCGCGTCTTGTCTTTCGACTGTTCGTAGAGGTATTCGGGATAGGAATAGATCTTAAGCCCCAGTTCCTTGGCGCGCAGCAGTTCGGGATTGTCCGCGCGGGCGTGCATGCCCAGAATCACGGCATCCAGATCGGCGGTGATCCGTTCCGGGAACCAGCCCGGAGAGGCCGGCAACAAGCCGTAACGTTCCAGACGGCTTCTGGCGGGATCGAAAATCTCGTCGTCCGAACCGCTCACCTCATAACCCTTTAGATGCAGGGCCATCGCCAGATTGTGCATGGCGCTGCCCCCGATGGCGATAAAATGTACCTTCATGTCTGCCGGTCTTTCGGTGATGGAAAACTATTTCTTGCGCGCCAGCAAGGCCTCGGCTTTCTTGACTATGCCGGCGGTGTTCAGGCCGTAGAAATCGAGCAGTTCCTGCGACTTGCCGCTCTGTCCGAATTTGTCGTCCACACCCAGCATTTCCATGGGCACGGGATAGTTGCGCACTAAGAAATTGGCCACCGCATCGCCCAGACCGCCGTTGAGCTGGTGTTCCTCGCAGGTAAGCACACAGCCAGTTTTCTTAACCGAGGCCAGCACGCAGTCCGTGTCGAGGGGTTTGAGGGTCGCCATATCGATCACTTCGGCCTTGATTCCTTTCTCCTGCAGGGCTTCGGCCGCTTCCAGGGCCGGCCATACTAGATGGCCGATGGCGATAATCGTGATATCCGTGCCTTCCTGCAGCACATAACCCTTGCCGATCTCGAACTTGCGGTCGGCCGGCGTGAAGTTGGGCACGGTGGGACGTCCGCAACGCAGATAGACAGGCCCCGCATACTTGGCCACCGCCACCGTTGCCTGCACGGCCTGGTTGTAGTCGCAGGGATGAACCACCGCCATGCCCGGCATCATGCGCATCATGCCCATGTCTTCCAAGGCCTGGTGGGTGGCGCCGTCCTCGCCCACGCTCAATCCCGCGTGGGGCGCGTAAATCTTTACGTTGGCCTGCGAATAGGCCACCGACTGGCGTATCTGGTCATAGACACGGCCGGTGGAGAACTCGGCGAACGTACCCGTAAACGGAATCTTGCCCGCCACAGCCAGGCCCGCGGCGATGCCAATCATGTTGGCTTCGGCGATACCTACCTGAAAAAAGCGGTCGGGATAGGCCTTGGCGAACGCGTCCATCTTTACCGAACCCGTAAGGTCGGCGGCCAAGGCCACCACCTGCGGAAGCTCCCGAGCGGCCAGCATCAGGCCGGCGCCGAATCCGGAACGGGTGTCTTTCTTTTCGGTGAAGGAATATTTATTCATGGTATTTATGTTTTTCGATTGTTTACAAATTAACGTCCACCGTCGCGCCCGGATTGAGCACGAAGGTTTTCTCGCGCGTGGCGGAGGTGCGCAGGTTGTAGCGCGAGCGGTACACCACGCGGTAGGTTCCCGGCCTCAGGTAGAGGCTCTCGCTGGTCTTGTCTTCGGCAAAGCTGTGCACAAGCCGCTGGCTGCCGTCTTCCTGTATCGAATACAGGGTGCCGTAGCCCGAACCGTTGCGGCGGAACACCAGGATGCCCAGCATCGGCAGATCGACGGTGGTGGTCTTGTTGGGGCTTATCTCCACATTCTTGAGGCTCACGGGAGGCAAGGTAAGGATGTCCACGTCGTACTTGCCCGCCAGATAGCGGTTGTTGGCGTTGATATACTGTACGTTCACGATCTCGGTCTGACCTGGCTTGCGCACCACGCAGGGCGTGGTCTCGGTTACCGAGGCGCGCGAGCCCTTCATCGACACCAGCAGGTTGCCTTGGGCGGCCGGCAGGGCGATGGTGTTGTGGCGGCCGGTACGCACCACGATCGAGTCCATGCGCAGGGGCGGCAGGGTGTGCACCACCATGTCGTAAACATGCAGCGGGTCGAGCGTAAGCGTGTCGGGGCGGCCGTAATAGTTGAGCGTATGCACGTAATTGTAAATCACCTTGCCCGAAACATGGTCGTAGAAAGTCATGTTAAGGTTGGTTACCGAAGGCGAGCCGTCGGCGTCCAGCAGGTTCACCTGCGCGGTGGTGTTGTTCAAGGCCTGGGAAATCACGATCTCGAACGCGCGCACGAAGTCGTTCTCGTCGGCGGCGTCGAAATATTCGCCCACGCACTGGAACTCGTTCGAGAAATCCTTGCCGATACCGATGATGAAGGGTTTGAGCGCGATGCCCTGTTTCTGCAGCACGCGGGAGGCCGCGCAGGGATCGCCCCCGCACTCCTCGATGCCGTCGGTAATCAGGATAATGAGGTTACGGCAGTCTTCGCAAGGCGGGAAGTCTTTGGCCGCTTCCATAAGCGAATACGCGATGGGGGTGGCCCCCTTAGGCACCAGTCCCTTGATCACCTGCACGATTTTCTTGCCGTTGCCGAACGAGAAAGGCACTTCCAGCCTGCTGTCGTTGCAGTCCAAGGGCGGATAATGGCTCTGATGCCCATAGACGCGCAAGGCCAACTGCACATTGTCCAGGGTGCTCAGCGAGTCCACGATTTCCGAGATAAGGCGCTTGGAAATGGCCATCTTGGACGCGCTCTGCCAACGGGCGTTCATCGAGTTGGAGGCATCGTAGATAAGCAGGATACGGTTCAGCGGACGAGCCCCCTCCTGCCCTCTCAAGCCGAAACAGCAGCCGAGCAACAGCCACAACACCGCGACACTCCTTAAGAAACGAAGTCTTGGCCGCATTTCCCCCTATTTTTTGTAATCGCCGTAGGGCGTTTGCGGCAATTGGGCCAAGGCGGCCTCGGCCTGTTCATCGTTGGGCGCCGTACCGTGCCATTTGGCCAGATTCGCCATGAAATCGACACCGTGGCCCATTTCGGTGCGCATCACGATCATCACCGGCTTGCCCTTGCCTGTATGTTCCCTTGCGGTCTTAAGCGTTTTTTCAACCTCCGCCACATCGTTGCCGTTCATCGTAAGCACATCCCAGCCAAAAGCGGTGAATTTGGCGTTCAGATCGCCCAGATCCATCACGTCTTTGGTGGCACCGTCTATCTGCAGGCCGTTGTGGTCCACCACCGAAATCAGGTTGTCCACCTTCTTGGCACCGGCGTACATGGCGCTTTCCCAAATCTGGCCTTCCTCCAATTCGCCGTCACCGTGCAGGGTATATACCAAGTGTCTGTCGCCGTCCATCTTCTTGGCCAAGGCCATCCCGATGGCGTTCGACATACCCTGCCCCAGCGAACCGGAAGCCATGCGGATACCGGGCAGGTTGTGGGCGATGCTGGGATGCCCCTGCAGCCGGCTGCCCAACTGGCGCAACGTACCCAATTCATCCACGGGGAAATAACCGGTGCGCGCCAACACGCTGTAAAGCACCGGCGCGATATGCCCGTTGGAAAGGAAAAATACGTCCTGGTTCCGGCCTTCTTTCGTAAAGCCTTTCGGAGCGTGTTCCAAAACATTGAAAAACAATACCGTCATAAAGTCGGCGCAGCCTAAGGAGCCGCCCGTATGACCCGACTTGGCGCCGTGTATCATACGTACCACGTCGCGCCTCACCTGGGTCGCCATTTGTTGCAATTCTGCCTGTTGTAACATGATTTCGTGTTTTGTATCCCGTCAATCGAACTCCATTGACCTGCAAATGTAAGAAATATCAAAAAAAATTCCGTCGCGTTTTTTGTTTTCGTAATATTGCCGCATGAAAACAAGGAGGATTCATTCGGCCAAAGCCTTTCCGCTGGCCGTGGGGGGCGGTTGCATAGCCTCGTTGCTGCTGCCCGGATACGGCATGGAGTCTCTTTTTCTGGCACGTGCCTGCTATACGTTCCTGTTGAGCCTCGGCCTGGCTCTTATCGCCGAGAAAAGGGCCCCGGCCTGCGCGCTCGTCTTTCCGGCGGCGCTTTTTTTCTGCATCCTCACAATTTGGAAATCGCCCGCGACCTTTAAAGCCGATGGCATCCTGATGGCGATCGGCGCGCTTTTCGTGATCTGGCCCTCGCGCTTCCTGGCCTTGGGCGAGCTGATGGCGGCATTCGTTTTCGGCTTTTTCTACTGGACGGAAACCCTACGGCTCGCCGACAAGGCTTCCGGACTGCCTACCCTCGCCCTCACCTCCGCCGCGCTGCTGTTCATTACGGTATTCTTTCAGAACGCCGCCCGATACAACGCCCAAAAATCGGTGCAGCATTTCTCGCTGCCGGTACTCTTGGGCAACCTGATTCCCCGCCTGGATAAAAAATGGAAAACACATCCCATCTCGCCCTCTTGGGCATTCCTTGCCGCCACCCTGTATATCTTGACAAATTTCGCCTATATAGTTTTTGCTCTGTAATACATATATGGACTCAACCTATTTCATTCTCGTCATCGCACATTTGGGTTTAGCAAAAATAATCGCTATCTTTGCGGGCTTTTTTGGCGAAAACCATAAAGTTTATTGATTACTAACCTTTAACAAAGTAAAACGATGAATCAGTACGAAACCGTTTTCATTATGACTCCCGTTTTGTCTGAAGAACAGATGAAGGAAGCGGTAAAGAAGTACCGGAGCCTGCTCGTTGAGCAAGGTGCCGAGATCGTCTTCGAAGACGATTGGGGATTGAAGAAACTGGCGTATCCCATCCAGAAGAAAGCCACCGGATTCTATTACCTGATAGAATTCAAGGCCGAAGGAAAAGCCATCGACGTGTTGGAAACCGCTTTCCGCCGCGATGAAAAGATGTTGCGTTTCCTCACCACCAAGCTGGACAAGCATGCTATCGCCTACAATGAAAAGAAGCATGCCGCCAAGAAAGAAGCTAGTGTAAACCCCGAAAACAAGTAAAACGATGGCTGTAGATAACGACATTAAATATCTTACCCCGATTGCGGTAGATACCAAGAAGAAGAAATGGTGCCGTTTCAAGAAGAGCGGTATCAAATATATCGATTACAAGGATGCCGACTTCCTTTTGAAGTTCGTGAACGAACAAGGCAAGATTCTGCCCCGCCGCATTACCGGCACCTCGCAGAAATACCAGAAGAAAGTAGCGCAGGCCATCAAACGCGCCCGTCATTTGGCCCTTATGCCCTATGTAGGCGACTTGTTAAAGTAAGGAGGATAAGAGAATGGAAATTATTTTGACTAAAGACGTGGCCAAATTGGGCTACAAAGACGATATCGTTACGGTAAAGAACGGTTACGCCAACAATTTCCTCATTCCCCAAGGATACGCCGTAATGGCCACTCCCGGTATGAAGAAAATGCGTGCCGAAAACCTCAAGCAACGCGCCTTCAAGGAAGAAAAGATCAAGGCGGAAGCTGAAACCTTGGCCGCCAAACTGAACGGTCTTGTAGTGAAGATCGCTGCCAAAGCGGGTACTTCCGGCAAGATTTTCGGTTCGGTGAACACGATTCAGATCGCCGATGCCTTGAAAGAACAGCACAGTTTCGATATCGACCGCAAGAAAATCACCATTCCCGGTGAAGCCATCAAGGAAATCGGCCAGCACAAGGCCAAGATTGACCTGCACCGCGAAGTAAAGGCCGAAATCGAATTGGACGTTTACGCCGAATAGGTTTTTGCCCCGTAAGGAAAAGCCGCTTCCCGAACGAAGCGGCTTTTTTCGTATCTTGACACCCTAATTCCCCACCCTATGATTTCTGCATCCCAAATCAAGCAGTTCAAGAATTACCAACAGAAAAAGTTCCGCCGTCAAGACGGTGTGTTCGTGGCCGAAACGCCCAAGGTGGCGGAGGTACTGCTGCAATCGTCCCTGCAGATAGAAAAGATTCTGGCGTTGGAATCCTGGTGGAACAAGGACGCCAACCAGCGACTGCTGCTGCAATGGGAAAGACGGAGCGGAATACAATCCGAGAAGATAGAGGTGTCGGCCAAGGAACTGGAACGCATCAGCGGCCTGGAATGTCCGCAGGAAGTATGGATGCTCTGCCGGCAACCCGACACTTCCCTGCCCGACACCCCGAACCTTTGTCCGGGCGTGAGCCTGGTGCTGGACGAACTGCGTGATCCAGGCAATATGGGCACCATTATCCGTATGGCCGATTGGTTCGGCATAGACCGTATCCTCTGCACCGAAGGCTGCGCCGACGTTTTCCAACCCAAGTGCGTGCAGTCGTCGATGGGTTCGGTGGCTCTGGTGCCGGTGTATCAGGCAACGAGGGAAAGGTTTCTCGAAATCATACAGGAAAAGCCTGCGCCCGTGGCAGTTTACGGCACGTTCATGAAAGGCGGGAACATCTACAAAACGAATCTGGACACAAAAAATGCCTGGTATATCATAGGCAACGAGGCGCACGGCATCGGAGCCGATTTCGAACAGGCCGTACACCATAGGCTCACGATTCCCGCATCCCCAAAACACGAATCCACTGGAGCCGAATCACTCAACGCGGCCATCGCCGCAGCCATCCTCTGCTCGGAGATTCAGCGGAATGCTTAATCCAAAAACAAAAAAGGCCGCCTGAAAATATCAGACAGCCCTTTAAGCCTTTCTTTAATCAGAGGATTTTCAAAATGCTTAGCTGCAAGGCATAAATCAAGAACTCCGCAGATAAGCGTTTTGGGGAGAATCCTACTGGGCGTCGTAGGCCCATTTGAGCCAGATACCGCCCCATGAGAACCCGGCACCGAAGGCACAGAGCACGATGTCGTCGCCTTTCTTGAACTTCTTTTCCCATTCACAGAACAAAAGGGGAATGGTGGCCGAAGTGGTGTTGCCGTATTTCTCGATATTGATCATCACGTGTTCGTGGGGAACGCCGAGCCGTCTTTGCACGGCATCGATGATACGCAGGTTCGCCTGGTGGGGAGCCACCCATACCTTGTCGGCATCCAGACCGTTGCGCTTCACGATGCTTTCGGCCACGTCGGCCATCTTGGACACCGCCCACTTGAATACGGGCTGACCTTCCTGATAGATGTAGTGCCAACGCTTATCGACGGTTTCGTGCGAAGGGGGAATCAGCGAACCGCCGGCCTTCATGTGCAGGTGTGTCCAGCCCGAGCCGTCGGAATAGAGCTCTTCGTCCAATACGCCGAGTTTTTCGGTGGTGGGCTCGATCAACACCGCCGCCGCACCGTCGCCGAAAATGGGACAGGTGGCCCGGTCGGTGTAATCCACCATCGAGGACATCTTTTCGGCACCTACCAGCACCACTTTCTTATAACGGCCCGATTCCACGAAGTGCGCCGCCGTGGAAAGCGAGAAAACAAAGCCGGAGCAACCCGAATTTATATCGAACGCGAAGGCGTTCTTGGCACCTATCTTGTCGGCGATCAGACATGCCGTGGCCGGAAACCGCATATCGGGCGTCACCGTGGCGCAGAGCACCATGTCGATTTCCTCGGGCTTGGTGCCGGTCTTGCGCAACAGGTCGTTGATGGCAGCCGCCGCCATATCGGAGGTAGCCTTGCCTTCTTCCTTCTGGATACGGCGTTCCTTGATGCCGATACGGGTCATGATCCATTCGTCGGAAGTATCCACCATACGGCTCAGTTCGTCGTTGGTAAGCACATAATCGGGAAGATAGCAACCCACTCCCGTTATGGCGGCATTTATTTTTTCCATAAAGCCATTTCTTTACGTGCCGTTATTCGCCTGTATAGGCGGCAAACAGCCGGCGGAGGGCATCGATCAAGCCTTGCTCGCTCATGCGTTTGGACTGCAATAGCATATTCTTGATGGCCAGAGGACTGGAAATGCCATGTCCCAACACCACGGGCGCATTCACGCCCAAGATGGGACTTCCACCGTAAATCTCGTAATTTAACCTGTCGAAAAGCGGATCGGAAATGCCCCGCTTTTGGATAAGTCTGTAAAATGTTTCGATTTCCTTCAATACGATATTGCCCACAAAACCGTCGGCCAGCATTACGTCGGCACGGTTCTTGAACAAGTCGCGCGGTTCCATGTTTCCCGTAAAGTTCATGTGCGGGCATTCCTTCAGGAGCGGGAACACCGCCTGACACTGAAGGTTTCCCTTGCCGTCTTCGGTGCCCACGTTCAGAAGCCCCACCTTGGGTTCGGATACTCCCAGCACATAGCGCGAGAATATGCTGCCGATAATGGCGAACTGCACCATCACCTCCGGCTTGGCGTCGGGCGTGGTGCCGATGTCGAGCAAAAGGTTATAGGTTCCGTCTTCCTGAGGAACCATGGTACAGGTGCAGGGACGCAATATACCGGGAATGCACTTGAGGCTCATGACGGCACCCGCCAGCATGGCTCCCGAATTGCCGGCGCTGGCAAAGGCGTCCAAGCCTCCCTGCGCCAACATCCTGAACCCTGTGGCGATACCGGAACCCGGTTTTTCGGACAAAGCCTTGAGCGGCTTTTCTTCCATCGAGATGTTTTCGGGACAGTGCACGATATCGAACCTGTCCTCACCCACACCCCTGCGGCGCAGTTCCTCCCGGATAAGCGTTTCATCTCCGAGCAAGGCGATTACATTGCCCGAACCGATCTCATCCAATGCAGAAACCGCTCCGTCTATGGTGGCGGCGGGAGCGAAATCGCCCCCCATTATGTCCAATCCGAATTTCATTACGGAAATTTACGTGGCGGTTAAGCCACTGCAACACTACGCGTTGGTCTTTACTTCCATCACTTGTTTGCCACGGTAGTATCCGCATTCGGGGCAAACATGGTGGTACAGAACGGGCGAACCGCAGTTGCTGCAGGTTGCCAATTGAGGCATATCCAATTTGTCGTGGGTTCTTCTTTTTCTGGTTCTGGTCTTGGAGAACCTCCATTTAGGATTAGGCATGACTTATTTTGTTTAAAACGTTTATACTCTTATCGCTTTAGCTTTTTCAGCGCATCCCAGCGAGGGTCGGTCTCCGGCTCCTGCTGCCCGGACGGCTGTTCATACAGGTGCAGCATCGCGGGGTCGCAGGTAGGTGCTCCGGTTTCGTCTTCCGGGCAGAAAACCTGCAGGGGACGGCTCAAGGCGATGGTTTCGTAGAAGTACGGAGCCAAATCGATGGCGGTGTCCTTTTCGCTGACCCACCAAAGGTTTTCTTCGTCTTGCGCGTCACTCTCGCCGGCCGAGGCCGTCTTGACGATGATTTCCTCCTGCACCTCCACCCCGAAGCGCAAGGGCCTGAGGCATCGGTCGCAGGCCGTACCCGCCGTGCCGCTGAAACGGAAAGACAGCAACATCATGCGTTCCCGCTTCTCCATTTCCAACTCAACCCGCACCTGAGGCTCGCAGAACACGTCCGCTTCGGGATACAGCTCCATAAATTCCTGTTCCAAAACGTACGCAAACGTATGCTTGCCCTCTTTCAAACCGGCGAACTCCAAGCGGAACCCACCTCCCTGTTTCGACATATGCAGGCTAAATTAAAGCCCGCAAAGGTAATACTTTTTTAGAAAAACTTCCGATTTTATTTCGGAAGCCCTTCCCTACCGCAGAAGCGTCACCGTGCCGTCGGCCGAAAGCTTGCGCCCGTTCTGCCTGGCATGGGCGATGCAACGGTAGATATACACGCCGCCGGGGCATTTCTCGCCCTTATAGGTTCCGTCCCAGCTTTCAGTCAGGCTGTGGCTTTCGAACACTTTCTCGCCGTTGCGGTTGTAGACATACAGGGAGTACACCACTTGATCGTCTTCCGCCGTGGTGATGGGGCCGAAGCGGTCGTTGATGGCATCGCCGTTGGGCGAGAAGGCCGAAGGGAAGTACAGGTTGGAGCAGAAATCCTCGTGCACGAAGATTTCGTTGTAGTCGGTGCATCCCGTCAGTTCCACAAAGAGCGTATAAGCGCCTTCGGACGTAACCAGATAGGTCTGACCGGTTGAACCGTCCTGCCAGCGGTAGGTGTCCATGCCGCCGGGAGCCCTCAACAGGATCGAATCCCGCTGGCACATCACCGTGTCTTCGGGGAACCCGATATGCGGAGAAGGCCTTTCCTCCACCGTGAACGATTTATTTCCGTCGCAGCCCGCGTAGCTCATCACCACCGAATACGTTCCGCCCGCATTGATTTCCAACAGACGGCCCGTGCTTCCCGTCGACCAGCTGAAGGTGGCGTCCGGATACAGCTCATTGTAGGCATCCGCCATAAAGGTTTTGCCCGAACACATGAAGGTATCCTGCACCAAGGGCACCGGCAGCGCCCGAATATCCACATAGAGCGAAGTCTCGCCGTTGCAGCCGTTGCGCTTCACCTCGTAAACGTATTTGCCGTTGTCTGCAAGCGTGGCGGCAGCAACCCCGTAACTGCCCGAGGTTGCGCCGGGAATCAGGTTGCCGTTAAAATACCAGCTTATCGTGTCGCCCGCCCGGGCATCGGGAACATCCAGGCGTATGGGCGAGCCTTCGCAATAGTAATCCCCTTTCTCGTCCTGCATGGCGCCCACCGGCTCGATTTCGGGCTTGGGCATGGAACGTACATGGATAAAGATGGAGGTATCGTCCACACAGGCACCGCGATACACGGTCAGTGTCAGGAACGCGCTGTCTTCCATCATCAATCCGCCCAACTCGAGCAGTGTTTCCGGCACAGGCGTGGTGAGGAACGGTCGGTTGGCTGAATACCATCCGTAGGTTGCCCCGGGTCCTTGGTCTTCCGCCTTGGTAACGAAATCCGCGCCCTCGCAGTAGAACGGATCCACCGCAAAATTCGGATGCGAATGGGGATCCACCTTTACCGTAACCGTTCCGTCATAGTCGCATTGGTTATCCACTTTAATATGCAGACGATAGTCACCGCCATCCGCCAAAGCCAAAGCCTTCCCCGTATATGAATTTGACCCCATCTGGCCGGGAAGTTCATTGCCGTCCTTATCGTACCATGTAAATTGGCTCTTGCTTTGCATAGTGGCATCCAATCCCGTTTCCACGCTCAACTTCAAAGGCTCTCCCTCGCAGAATTCACTGTCGGCGAAATCGAATTGAGGAACGGGATACATCTTCAGTTCCACCTGCCGGCTCTCCACACAACCTTTACGGTCAAAGAAAAAGGTATAGACACCCACAGCTTCAGGTTCATAGTTTTCCACTTTTATGAAAGAACACGCGCATTCCTTACCCGACGGATCCAACAATCTCAAGCTTACATCGGCTTCGGGAATTGGCACGATTTGAAAATCGGAGCCCATACAGGCGGTGGTATCCGATTGAACTTCGGCGTTGGGTTTGACGACTATCGAGACTTTCTTTTCTGTAGCGCAGCCGTTCTCCGTACCGGTAAGGGATAGTTCTTCATCGTTCCGTACGTTGAGGATATAGTCGTTGGCGGTAGAAACGGGATCCGTCTGTGAGGCCACCTTCCAGACATACGTCGCCGCCCCCTGTCCCGTAAAATGAACGTCTCCAAGCGTAGCGCAATAGATGCCGTCTACCGAGCCAGGCATGCCTTCCACCCCGATCTTCACGTCCGGAGAATCGTACGACTTCATGATAATCTCGTTCGAGCCTGTACAGCCGTTTCGCCCCGTTATCTCGCACCTTACGGTTACGCTATTGGCGGGCGGCACGGAGGGTTGGGTGTAGGGTTTGTTGTCAACAAACCACTTCACGCCTGTAGCGGAATCCACTTCCGTCGGATCCAGGGGTTCGGTAGCCAATACCAAGGGCTCAGGACGGCAGGCGGAATTGTCTTTGATGATAACTTCGGGAACCGGTTTGACCGTGGCCGTAAACGTGATATCCACAAACGGAGGCTGATTACAGCCCGTCTTGGCCGTTACCGTATAGATTTGGTCTGTTGTACCCATTTCATCGCTCAACACCCGGTTTGAGGCATTCAGCACCAGGGTGTCGGCTTGCGAAAATCCCCCGCCTTCCAACTTGCGGCGTCTTGTCCAGGTAACCTTGCCATTGGTCTTGGCGTTCAGTTCCACCTGTTCGCCGGGGCAATACTCGGCATCGTCGATAAAGGCATTATATACCGACGGAGCGGTCTTTATGGAAATCCTTTCCGTCAGCGTCTTCTTGCCGCACGTATAACGCAAATTTGCCGTAGCCTCACGGTAGTCGTCCGTTGCCGAACCAACAATCAAGCCATCGGGCGAATTGGAAATCAACGTCTTTACATCTATTGCCGCAGAATCCACATACTCCCATAAATTCACACGGTCATTCAAGCATGCATACACCGTGTCCTGAATAAAAATACGGGGGTTCTCCAAAACCGCAACCTTTATCGTGTCCCTACGTTCGATCACCGAATCCCTGATTTTTGAACGCAACACAAATGGATAGATTCCCGGAGCCGAGGCATTTACCCGATAATGATACAATTTAATATTTCTGTTTTGCGTCTTTCCCGTACCATACACATAATTAAACGTTTCCTCTCCTGTCCCCACTTTTTGAACCTCGGCATTATCCCAAGTTATATTGTAAAGCGTATCGAAAAGATTTTTGCTATACACATACAAATCCAACAGTTCTCCGGAACAAACGCTATCCACTGGATTTTCCCGATTGTTATCCATACCCGCATACGCCATAAGATTGCAGATATTGGCCATCGTGACGGATGTAGTTGAGGCCGTCTCCCCAAAATTAACCTCTCCCGATGCTTTGGATGCCGAGATCGGGTTTCCATTTGCATCCACCAAATCCATCTTGGGTATCGTGTATATAGAATCTCCCTCGTTATACGTTACCGCGAATTCATAGTCCAAATCATCGTACAGATAGTATGTCAACCTATACTGCAACTTTGTATTGCTTTTTACCCACGCGTCATCCGATGATTTCCCATTTCTGGAAGCATTCGTCGTTATCAGGGTTACATTCGAATTATCCTTGCTCGTCGTTGTATTTTTAAACTCTATCGTGGCATTCAACGAAGCTCCGGGACACATCGGACATTTCGACTTTTCTCCGGAGTTGATCGATATGGAGCCATTGAAATACGGCTTGCATGCCTCCACTTTTAACTGATCGGGGCCCTTAAATTCCTTGGTCATGGAAAGAATCTGTTGGGGTGCAGCTTCCATATGATAATACATCGTGACCGTTATGTCGTCCGTTACACTTGGAATGCCGGGGGCTCCCGCATAGTAAGGTTCGAACATGAATTCTCCGGGATACTGTTTGAAGGTAAACTTCTCGTGAGGCGCCACTTCGATATAGTCGGCGACCATACCGTCTGCATTCGTCATCCTGACGGTACGTGGTTCACCAATACATGGTCCTGTCTGCTCCAACAGAAGATCCATATTACAATCTTTCGTTGTAATCGTCTTCACTTCCTCTCGTTCCACATCGAATTGACAGGTACCGTATTCCACCCTATACTTCACCTTGAGCCGAAGTTCCCTATATTTGGGCAACAAGGAGGTGGTTATAGCCTCCACACTCTCATATGTTTTCTTATTCTTCAGAGATGCCGTTTCCCTGAATGAACCTGAAAGTCCTCCCGTAGGTCTAATCAAGGTCACTTCGTTTATCGTAACGGTATTGTCTCCGGAAATTTCCAAGGTGGCCGTTCCATCCGGACAATACTCATATCTGAATGTCAGGTACGAAGTGTCTATATTTACGGATATAGGTTTAGATATATTGCCCGTCAGCGTAGGTTTGCTTGCGCTATAAGGACAATTGATCGAATAGGACGCCCCGGCGGTAAGGACGGCGACAGGATCCTGCGGGGTATAGTTTTCCCAATTGAGTTTCCAATAATATACGTTTTTACCATTCCCTTCGTCATAAGGGAATCTTCCGGAAACCGGATTTATCGTGATCTTAGGGTTTGAAGAAATCAATGTGGGATTGGTCAAGGTACATGCCGAACTCAAGTTGTCCAATGTCACTTCTCCATCTTTACAAGGGGTAAGCGTTACAGAGGGTTTGACCTCCGGTTTACAATCACTTCCTCCCTTGACGTTCAAGATATATTCACGGTCTATCGTTCTCGTTGCCGTAGCCGACGCCCCGCAACTGCCGGCCTGCATTTCCACCACGGCATGCACCTTTATTTTCTCCGAAAAAGAGTTGCGTCCAATGGTCTTTTCCTCCGTAGTGCCATCCGCCCATGTAACGGTCGATTCCTTAACCGTACCCATCGTAGCCCCTTTCACGATATCGGCCGTTTTGGGAAAGAATCCACAGTCCATACAATATGCACCGTTCATATTGGTATCTACAATCAATTCGGCTTTCGACAAATCGGGTTCGGAAATTACATTGAAATCAACATATTTCTCAACAAAACCGCAGGCATTATGCGATTGGGCCGTAACCCGGCAACTTTCCTCAAGTTCAAACGTCATCGTCGTTCCCTGCTGCGAAAAATCCCTGTCGGTCGAAATAAGCCAATATACATCCATATTGCCCGTCGCACGCAAGTTCACCCTGGTTCCCTTACACACGGCGGCCGGCACCGGATTGGGAGATGTCACGGCTATCGACAAGGTGGGCTGCGCTATAACATCTATCCTGGCATTTGCCACTGCCCCTCCCGGATTGGCGTTATCCTTGTACTGTATTTGATAAGTGGCCGATGCCGTCAGTGTAATCCATTCTTTGCCTTTCAGATCCTCTCCTGTGCCATTGGCCTTTATCGAAAGTATTTCGCAATCGTTCGTCAATATCCGGTAAAGCCCTCCGTTCAAAAACAAAGAAGCCCCGCTGCAGACCTGCCTGTCGAAAGTCTCGATGCTCGCCGAGCTCTGCGCGCGGAGCGAGCCCGGTATAACTACCGCCAATAATGTAACGAGAATCAAGAAGCCACAAAACCTTTTCATATTCGTGTGGTTAAAAGATTATTGCACAATCGGCAAAGATACTAACAGAAATTCAAAGGCGCAAAAACGCCCCCGACGACGGCGCTTCCGATTTTTGCCCACCCGTAAATCAAACAATTTGGCTATCTTTGCGCCCGTATGCCGTTTCGGTACGGCATGTAAAACCGCATAAAACAATACAAGATATGGCTAAACAAATTCCTCACGTGGACAAACAGGCCGTGGTGGTCAAGTTTGTGGGCGATTCGGGAGACGGGATGCAGCTTATCGGCACCCTTTTCTCCAATTCGGCCGCCTTGGCGGGCAACGACCTGTCGACATTTCCCGATTACCCTGCCGAAATCAGGGCGCCGCACAATACCGTGGCCGGTGTTTCGGGGTTTCAGGTGCATGTAGGCGCGACCCAAGTGCGTACTTCCGGCGACCAGTGCGATGTGCTGGTGGCCATGAACCCCGCCTCGCTCAAGGCGAATTTGAAATGGGCCAAGAAGGGCGCCACCGTTATCGTGGATGCCGACACCTTTACCCCCGAAGCCCTGCAGAAAGCCAATTACGAATCCAATCCCCTGACAGACAACAGCCTGTCTTCCTATAACCTCGTGCCCGCGCCCATCACTTCCCTGTCGCGCAAAGCCCTGGAAAGCGACGGATTGGACAACAAGACCATCGACAAGACCCGCAATATGTTCGCCTTGGGGATGATTTATTTCATCTTCGACCGCAGCATGGAAACCACCTACCACTTCTTCGAGACCAAGTTCACCAAGAAGCCGCAGATGATCGCCATCAACAAGAAGGTGCTCGAAGCGGGGCATCACTACGCCGAAGCCGCCGAAATCGTGGAATCGGTGATCCATGTGGCTCCCGCCAAGATGGAAAAGGGCCGTTACCGCAACATTACCGGCAACACGGCAACCGCATGGGGGCTGATGGCGGCCGCTGAAAAATCGGGCCGTCCCCTCTTCCTGGGTTCCTACCCCATCACGCCGGCCACCGACATCATAATCGAGATCATCAAGCACCGCGACTTAGGCGCGAAAGCCTTCCAGGCCGAAGACGAGATAGCCGGCATCTGCTCGGCCATCGGCGCCAGTTTCGCCGGTTCGCTGGCCTGCACCTCCACGTCCGGCCCCGGCCTGTCGCTGATGAGCGAGGCCCTGGGCCTGGCGGTGATTACCGAACTTCCCCTCGTGGTGGTGGACGTTCAACGCGGCGGCCCGGCCACCGGTCTTCCCACCAAATCCGAACAGTCAGACCTGAACCAGGCCCTGTACGGCCGCAACGGCGAGGCACCCCTTATCGTGATCGCTTCCTCCACGCCCGCCAACTGCTTCAATTATGCGTTCGAAGCCGCCCGGCTGGCCATGGAACACATGACCCCCTGTATCCTGCTATCCGAAGGCTCGCTCGGCAACGGTTCCCAGCTGTTCCGCATTCCCAAGATGGCGGACATGCCCAGGATCACCCCGCCGATTGTGGCTGCCAACGATAAGAATTTCAAGCCCTACGTGCGCGACGAAAAGACCTTGGCCCGCGGCTGGGCGTTGCCCGGCACCGAAGGCCTGCGCCACCGTGTGGGCGGGCTGGAAAAGGAAAGCATTACCGGCAACGTGTCCACCGACCCGCTCAACCACGCCGAAATGACGCGCCTCAGACGCGAGAAAGTGGAACGGGTGGCCAACGACATTCCCTTGCAGAAAATCGACGGCGATGCAAAGGCCGACCTGCTGGTGGTCAGCTGGGGCGGAACCGAAGGCGTGGTGAACACCGCCGTGAAAGCCCTGCAGGAACAAGGCAGGAGCATTGCCCACGCGCACTTCAACTACATCATGCCGCTGCCTAAGAACACCCGGGAAATCCTGGAGGGACACAAGCAGATCGTGGTATGCGAATTGAACGAAGGTCAGTTCGTGAACTACCTGCGCGCCAGATTCGACCACCTGAGCATGAAGCAGTACAACAAGATACAGGGTCTGCCCTTTACCGTTACCGAATTGGCCGACCATTTCAACCAATTGTTGGCAAAATAACCTTAAAAAGAAAAGCTCATGAAAATCGCCATAGAAAAATCGAAAGAAAAGCTGACCAAACAGGATTTTGCCAGCGACCAGATGGTCAAGTGGTGTCCGGGCTGCGGCTCGCACTCCATTCTGGCCGCGATGGAGAACGTCTTTCCCGAAATCGGCTATAAGAAGGAAAACTTCGTGAACATTTCCGGTATCGGCTGTTCCTCGCGCTTTCCTTATTATATGAACACCTTCGGCCTGCACGGCATCCACGGCCGCGCCAACGCCATCGCCGCCGGCGTAAAGCTGGCCAATCCCGGCCTGAGCGTATGGATCAGCACCGGCGACGGCGACTCGCTGGCCATCGGCGGCAACCACTTCATCCATATCGTGCGCCGCAACATGGACGTGAACATCGTTCTGTTCAACAACCAGATCTACGGCCTCACCAAGGGGCAGTACTCGCCCACCTCGCCCATGGGAGCCATCACCAAGACCTCGCCCATGGGTACGATCGAACACCCGTTCAATCCCGGCGAACTGGTTATCGGCTCGCAAGGCTCGTTCTTTGCCCGCGTGCCCGACAACAACGTGAAGCTCATGACCTCCGTGATGCTGGAAGCCGCCAAGCACGACGGCTGCTCGGTAATCGAGGTGCTCGACAACTGCGTTATCTTTAACGACAAGGCGCACGCCGCCATTACCGGCAAAGACGTACGCGACGACGCACAGCTTATCCTCGAGCACGGCCAGCCGATGATTTTCGGCAAGGAACGCAACAAGGGTATCCGTCTGAACAAGGGCAAACTGGAAGTGGTGGAATTAGGCAAGGACGGCATTACCGAAAAGGACCTGCTCGTTCACGATGCCTACGCCGAAGACCCTGGCATCCACCTGATGCTGGCCAAGATGCAGCTGCCCAAATTCCCGGTGGCCATGGGCGTTATCCGCGACACGCCTTCGCCCACCTTCAACCAATTGCTGGAAGATCAGATTGAAACCGCCAAGAAGGCGTCGAACATCAAGTGCATGGACGACCTGCTCAACAGCGGCGACACCTGGGAGATCTAAAAAAAGTTTAGGACGGCAATCTGCTTCGCAAAAAGCCTTAGGCTCGCTTGGTCACTTACATTAAGTAAGCTCCCGCGCATTCCTAAGGCTTTTTTCTCGCATCTCACCGCCCTAATACTTTTTTTGTACGGATTTCCAATAAAAAAGCCTCGCGATGCGAGGCTTTTTTATTGGATGGTTCTATAAGCCGGGTTCTGTACCCTTTCGGGCGACTGCCATTTATCTCGGCGTTCCGTCGCCGGAACGCTCCATCGATCTACCCCCCGTCATCGGCCGAGCCCGCCTTGACATACGGTATATTTGATCTTTCAACCCATAAGGTTTACCCCGGGGTAACGTCACCGTACCCCGCGTGAGCCCTTACCTCACGTTTTCACCCTTACCGGCAAGCCGGCGGTTATTTTCTGCGGCACTGTCTGTCGGCCTTGCGGCCGCCTTCCCGTTAGGAAGTATGGTGGCTCCGTGTTGCCCGGACTTTCCTCTGCAATGCAGCGGCAGTCCGAACCATTCCGAAAGCGAAATTACAGATATTTTTCGACATCCAGGCGACTTATCTCGCCCGATGATAAAATAAGCAGACGCTCGACGACATTGCGCAACTGGCGGATATTTCCCTCCCAGGACTGGCGGCAGAGATAATCCACGGCATCTTTCCGTATGCCCGGATTGCCCCGCCCCATGGCTGAGGAAAAATGTTCCAAGAAATAATTCACCAGTTCGGGAATATCCTCGGCGTGCTCGCGCAAGGGCGGGACCTGGATTACGATAACGCTGAGACGGTGGTAGAGATCCTCGCGGAAACGTCCGGCGGCGATTTCGGCCTGCAAATCCTTGTTGGTGGCGGCGATGACCCGCGCGTTCACCGAAATGGACTTCTCGCCCCCCACCCGCATCACGGTCTGTTCCTGCAAGGCGCGCAGCACTTTGGCCTGCGCCGCCAGACTCATGTCGCCTATCTCGTCCAAAAACAGCGTGCCGTCCTGCGCCTGCTCGAAACTGCCCTTGCGCTGCTTGACCGCCGAGGTAAACGAACCCTTTTCGTGACCGAACAGCTCGCTCTCGATCAATTCGGACGGAATGGCGGCGCAGTTCACCTCCACGAACGGGCCGTCGCCCACCCGGCTGTTTTGATGGATGCGGCGGGCAATCAGTTCCTTGCCCGTGCCGTTTTCGCCCGTAATGAGCACACGGGCATCGGTGGGCGCCACCTTGTCGGCCATTTCCAAAGCATGGGCGAACGCCCCGCCATGGCCCACAATACGGTATCTTTCGTCCACCTGCCGCTGCAGATGTCTGCTCTTAACCTCCAGACGTTCCCTGTCCAAGGCATTCTTGAGCGACACCAGGATGCGGTTCAGGTCCAAGGGCTTCTCGATAAAGTCGAACGCACCCTTCTTAATGCAATCGACCGCCGTCTCGATATCCCCGTGTCCGGACACCATGATGAAAGGCACGGGATTCAGTTCCAACGCCTTCTGCAACAGTTCCACCCCGTCCATGCCCGGCATCTTGATATCGCAGAACACCGCGCCGTAGCTGTTTTTCTGCAACAGCGCCAAGGCTTTCTTGCCGTCGGGCGCCTCGTCCACCGTACAACCCTCGTACTCGAAGATCTCGCGCAGGCTGTCCCGGATCAAGGCCTCGTCATCCACCACCAGCAAACGGCTTCCTTTCAATTCCATCGTTCCGGATTTTAAAGGTTCAAACGCAGCTTAGTTCTTGTAACGGATCCACTTCCAGAGTTCCTTGTAACTGCTCTTCTTGCCGTACATCAGGATTCCCACCCTATAGATGCGGGAAGCCACCCAGATGGAGGCCAAGAACCCCAATACCAGCAAACCGATCGAAAGCGCCAGTTCCCAGGCCGGAACTCCGAACGGGATACGCGCCAGCATCACGATGGGCGAGGTAAAGGGTATCATCGATCCCCAGAAAGCCAAGGGTCCCGAAGGATCCTGCAAGACGCTCGTGGTGATGATGATGGCGATAATCAAGGGGATGGTGATGGGTATCATGAATTGATTGGCGTCTTCCTCTTTTTCCACGGCCGAGCCCACGGCGGCAAACAGGGAGGCGTACAGGAGATATCCGCCCAAGAAGTAAATCAGGAAGAAAATCACCAGTTGTTTCAGATGCAGGCTGGCCACAATGGATTGGAACTGCTGCATCGTTTCCTGAAATTCGCTCACCGGCAACATATCCACAGGCATTCCCTGGGTAGCGGCCAATTGGGCGGCGTCCACGCTCACGCCGCCGCCGGCAAACAAACCGACCACAAAGGTAAGCAGCAGCGTAAGCACGATCCATACCAGAAACTGGGTCAGACAGACCAGCACCAGGCCGAACACCTTGCCCATAAGCAACTGCATGGGCTTTACCGACGAAATCATGACCTCGATGATACGGCTCGACTTTTCCTCGATGACCCCGGCCATAATCATGTTACCGAACATAAAGATAAACATGTAGATAAGGAATCCAAGCACATAGGCCAGACCCGTCTTTACCTCGGTATAGGAACGCTCGCCCGTCTTGCGGTCTTGCGAAACGATATCCACCCTGGCGCCGTTGATGTACGAGAAGGTGGCTTCATCAATGCCGCTTTCCTTCTGCAGCAGTTCCATCTTGAGCCGGGTCTCGGCCATATTCTCGATTTTGGAGAGTTTGGTTACCGAAGGTTCTGTCTTTTCATAAAACAATTGTATCTGCTGGCGGTTGCTGTCCTGCGAACCGGCGGGCAGCCAGAGCATGGCATCGTAAGTACCTTCGCGCATGCCGGCAAAAGCGGCGGCGGTATCGGCCGCATATTCGAAGGTATCGTCGCCCTCGCTCACGAACGAGCCGGCGTACAGCCCGGTCTCATCCACCACGGCGAACGTGGTCTTGCTGCCGCCGAGCGTGGCTATCAGCGCCGAACAGAATATCAGCGCCACCATCAATACCGGAACCAGTATCGTGGCTATCAGAAAACTCTTTTTCCTGACCCTTGTCATGTACTCCCTTTCGAGTACGACCCATGTGTTATTTTTCATTTTCTTCAGCCTTTTTAACGGTTTGGATAAAGATATCGTTCATTCCGGGGAGCCTTTCCGAAAATTCCTTCACGTCCCCATATTTCATGAGTGTCTGCAAAATGGCATTTCCGCCTGCGGCATCCTGCGGAAACCTGATCTTGAGGTCATACATGCCCGGGGTGTCGCGGCGGTCGCACTCAAGCACCTCCAATTCGGAACGCAGTCCCTCCAAGAGGTTTTCCTCGCTCCTGAGCGATACATGATACACGTTGCCGCTGAACTGACGGCGGATATCCTCCACCCTGCCGTCCAACACCTTTTTCGATTTATTGATAAGGGCTATCTCATCGCAGATTTCCTCCACCGAGGCCATGTTGTGGGTCGAGAAAATCACCGTGGAGCCTTCCTTGCGCAGGTTCAGGATCTCGTCTTTGAGCAACTGGGCGTTGAGCGGGTCGAAACCGCTGAAAGGCTCGTCGAAAATCAGCAATCGGGGGCGGTGCAGCACCGTCACCACGAACTGTATCTTCTGCTGCATGCCCTTGGAGAGTTCCACCACCTTCTTGTTCCACCACGAATCGATGCCGAACTTCTCGAACCACAGATGCAGGCGCCTGGCGGCCTCGGCACGGCTCAATCCCTTCAACTGCGCAAGATACATGGCCTGGTCGCCCACCTTCATGTTGCGGTAAAGCCCGCGTTCTTCAGGCAGATACCCCACCTGATAGATATGGCGCTGGGCCAGTTTCTCACCGTTGAGCAGTACACACCCCTCGTCGGGCGCGGTAATCTGGTTTATGATACGTATCAGGGTCGTCTTTCCCGCGCCGTTAGGCCCGAGAAGCCCGAAAATGCAGCCTTCGGGAATGCGGAGGCTCACATGGTCCAAGGCGGTGTATGCGCCGTAACGCTTCACCACGCCCTGGGTTTCCAACAAATAATTCATCGATCGAATATTTAACAAAATCAGTGGGAACAAAAGTAATCTTTTTTTGTAATCGTACAATATATTAATATAAAAATTCCGGATAAAAAAACTCCCGCCCTTTAGATAGGGCGGGAGTTCGCTATCGGTAAGAAAACCTAGCAATGCATGAAGCGTTCCACCAGCTCCATCATTTTGGAGGGGTTCTTGGCCACTTCATCGCGCAGGTTCTTGTCTTTGTAGTCTTTGAGCATCTTGATGATACCGTCGATCAGACCCTTGCTGAACACACCGTATTTCTCGAACACCTCGCGCTGGGCGGCCAGACAGTCGGCCGAATCCTCGCAGCAAACGGGGAGTTGCTTGTATTTCCTGGCCTTTTCCTTGTTCTCGTCGCTGAAGATGTTCACGTCCACATAGTTGTCGGCGGCGAACTGCAAGGCGTTTTCCATTTCGAAACCGTGACGGGCAGCCACGCAAAGACCGGCCACCAGCAGATATACGTTGGCCGAGCCGTCCGGAGCGCGGAATTCGGCCGTCTGCTTGTTGGCATAGACGGGAGCGACCTTGGCTTCGAGCGGGTTGGCGTTCACGGCCATGTTCTTGTCGGTTTCCCAGCCCAGAGGCACACGCACCAGGGCCGAGCGGTTGCGGTCGCCCCAGCAGATATTGGTTGGTGCTTCCTGATGGGGAACCAGGCGGAAGTAAGACATGGGGTTGGTGTTGCCGAAAGCCGTGAGCGAGGCGGCGCAATCGAGGTAACCGGCAATGGCGCGTTTGGCCGTGTCGGAAAGCTTGCGCTGGTCGTTGAGCATCTGGTTCACGCCGTCTTTCATGATGGCGGTGTGGATATGCATGCCGCTGCCGGCCTTGCCCACGGTGATCTTGGGCGAGAACGTCACCAAAAGGCCGTGCTGGTAGGCCATCGTGCGCAGGATCCACTGGCCGATGATCAACTGGTCGGCGGCGTCTTCGAGCGGACAGGGCAGGAACTCGATTTCGTTCTGTTCGTAGTTCTTGCCGTCCATGCTGAAGTTGCCCACTTCGGAGTGTCCGTATTTGATGCGGCAGCCGCAGGAGGCCATGGCCAGCATCGCTTCCTTGCGGAAAGACTCGAACTTGGTGTAAGGCGAGGATTCGTGGTAACCGCGCTGGTCGTCGGCCTTGAAGAGCTCGTCTTCGGGGCCGATCACGTAGTATTCCAGCTCACCCATGCAGTAGAATTCGAAACCGGTCTTTTCCTTCATCACTTCTCCGGCGCGGCGCATCACGTAGGCCGGGTCGCTTTCGAAGGGATTGCCGTCTTTGTCATAGTAGGAGCAGAGGATGTCCACCGTGGGAATCTCGGCGAAAGGATTGAGGTAGGCCGTTCTGTAACGCGGAATCACGTACAGGTCGCTGGCGCCGGCATCCAGGTTCTTGAAAAGGCTGGAGCCGTCCACACGTTCGCCACAGCTCAAAACGGTCTTGAGGTAGTCCAGGTCGTTGACCACGAAGTTGAGGGTCTTCAGACGACCGTCTCCCGCCACATAGCGGAAGTTCACCATTTCGATTTGATTTTCTTCCACATAACGGAGAATGTCTTCCTTCGTGAACTCGGCTGCGGGTTTTTGAAGGAACTGCACCATGGGGTGCGGGTTCATGGCAATGCTCATATCTGTAGTTTTTTTTGTTTTCGCTTCAAGCCCCTTGCTCACATGCAAAGCGGGGCGGCAAATTTAGTGTTTATTTTGGATTAAAGGCAATTTGCCTAACTTTGCCGATATGAACACATCTCTTTTAATGGCTAAACACGCCGTGGCGGGTCTGCTGCTCGCCCTAAGCCTCACCGCCTGCAAATACAGCGTCCCCACCCTGCCCGGTTCGGGCGGCAAGACCTGCGAGGTGATCGTGGTAACGCCCAAAAGCCATTGGGACGGCTATGTAGGACAATCGATACGTGCCTTTCTGGGCAACACCCAGCCGGGACTGAACCAACCCGAACCCTATTTCGACCTGGTGAACATCCTGCCCCGTCAGTTCAACGAAAGCGAGATGTTCAAACACCACCGCAACGTGGTGATCGTGGAATTCGAGGCCGACAGGAAACCGGCCTTCGAACTGGTGCAGGACGCCTGGGCCTACCCGCAGGTCGTGGCCAAGTTCACCGTACCCGACGAACGCACCTTCGACAGTCTCTTCGACCTTAAGAAAGAGATCCTGATGGCCGCACTCTATACCAAGGAATACCAGCGGGTGCAGAAGGTGTTCAAGGCCGGACACGCGGTAAACGTAAGCGACCGGCTGCGCAAGACCTACAGGTTCGACCTGGTGTTTCCCGACGGATTCGACTTTTCGTCCATGGAACGGGATTTCGGCTGGATCCGCAAGGAAAGCAAAGACTTCGGCCAAGGCGTCATCTTCTCCATCATGCCCTACACGAGCCAAAGCCAGTTTGAGTTGGCGAACATCATCGAAACCCGCAACCGAATGTGCCGCCGCGTTCCCGGCCCTGCCGAGGGTTCGTATATGAGAACCGAGACGTCCGAACCCGAATACACGCCTTTCTGCCGCCCCGTCAACCTGAACGGATTCTACGCCGTGGAGACGCGCGGCCTATGGCGTCTGGAGGGCGACTTCATGGGCGGTCCGTTCGTGAACTACCTGATTGCCGACACCGCCAACGCACGTCTGATCATGCTCGATGCCTATCTCTACTCGCCCCGCAAGCCCAAACGCGACCTGCTGATGCAGCTGGAAGGCATCGCCCGCAGCTTCACCACCGTAAAGCCCGCGGATACCATCAACTAAAAAAGACGACATCATGCTGATTATAGGAATTACGGGAACATTGGGTGCCGGTAAGGGCACCGTGGTGGAATACCTGCGCGAAAAACGCCGGTTCGCCTACTTCTCGGTGCGGGATTTCCTGCGGGAGGAAGTGCGCAAACGGGGGCTTGAACCCAACCGCGACAGCCTTACGGAGGTGGCCAACGACCTAAGGGCGAAACACTCGCCTTCGTATATCGTGGACGAACTCTACAAGCGGGCGGCCGATTCGGGGCAGAACGCCATTATCGAGAGTATACGTGCCGTGGGCGAGGTGGAATCACTGCGGCAAAAGGGTAATTTCAGGCTCTGGGCGGTGGATGCCGAACCCAAGACACGCTACGAACGTATCGTGCTGCGGGGCAGCGAGACCGACCACATCGACTTCGACACCTTTTTGAGCAACGAGAAACGGGAGTTGGACAATACCGACCCCAACAAGCAGAACCTGAAGGCCTGCATGGCCATGGCCGACGCCACGCTGAGGAACGACGGCGACATAACGGAACTGCACCGCCAGATCGATGGCCTTCTGGATCGTTTCTCGAACACGGAGGAGGAATACCGCCGTCCTTCCTGGGACGAATACTTTATGGACCTCTGCCACAGCGTGGCCTTGCGCGCCACCTGCAACCGGGGGCGCAGCGGCTGCGTGATCGTAAAGGACAAGCAGATTCTGGTTACCGGCTACGTGGGCTCGCCCTCCCACCTGCCCCATTGCGACGAGGTGGGGCACCTTTTCCGCAAGACACTGCACGAAGACGGCAGCGTCACCACACACTGCGTGCGCACCGTGCATGCCGAACAGAACGCCATCTGCCAGGCGGCGCGCCGGGGCGTGGCCCTGGAGGGCAGCACGCTCTACTGCACGATGACCCCCTGCCGCACCTGCGCGATGCTGATCATCAACTGCGGCATCAGGAAGGTGGTGGCCGACTACAAGTACCACGCGGGGGCGGAGTCGGAAGAGATGTTCGCCGCCGCCGGGGTGGAAATCCGATATGTGCACAATGAAGTCTTGCAGTACCGGCAGCAGAAGGGATAAGATTATCTTCCGGAGCGGAGCCGGTATTCCTTGGGGCTCATTCCGGCATTTTTCTTGAAATATTTGGTGAAGAAGGAGGCGTCGGGAAAGTTGAAGTGGTCGGAAATCTGCCGGATGGTGGCCGTGGTGTTGCGCAGCATCTTCTTGACCTCGCCCGTTACGTATTCGTCTATCCAACGGTTGGCCGTCTTGCCCGACACCGACTTCACCGCCATGCCCAGGTACTTGGGACTCACGTAGAGCTTGTCGGCGTAAAAGGCCACCTGGCGCGACTGGCGGCAGTATTGTTCCACCAGCTGCATGAAGCGGTAGTACAGCTCGAAGTGCCGGGAATTGCCCACCGGGATGTTCTTTACATGCATCGACACCACCAAGGCTACCTGATAGATCAGCCCCTGCATATACGAATGGAGCATCTCGGACTTGAAGGCGTGGGGCGGCATCAGGCAGGCCTCGTACAGATGCCGGTGAATGCGCGCGATGTCCTTTATCTCCCCTGCCTCCAGCCTGATTTCCGGATTGTCCTGCACTCCCATCAGCAAGGCCCACAGATCGCGGTAGGCCACGATGGCGCCCTGCACGAACTTCTGCGTAAAGCCGATGCCGATGCCCTCGCTGCGTGCCGTGAGTTCCTCGAACTTCACCACGCTGCCGGGACGGAGCAGCACCAGACTGCCCCGCACCGCCTTGTGTATCTTGCCGTCCACCACAAATACGGCCCTACCCCGAGTGCAGAGCGCCATCAGCACCATATCCGACTGCCCCTCGACCTGATAATCCACAATATGGCGCAGACTGTCCAGCACCACGGCATCGTCCTCCACATAGCCGCGACCGGCTTCCAAAAATCTTTCGTTCTGCATACGGTCCGAAATTCAGGCCCGAAGATACTTCTTCCCGTATTCTTATCCAAATTTCAACAGGAAAAACAAACCATTTTTAGCGAAAAAAAAACCTTGTTCAATCCCGCCTGCATATAGAATTTTGCATTTCCTGACCTGCGGGTCCTTTTTATAATGTAACAACATCGTAATAAATCATACAGAGATGAAAAACAAAGGCTTTACGGTATGTGCACTGGGGCTTTCGGCGGCACTGCTGTGTTCCTGCAAAGAAAAGAGCAACATCAGCCCCATTCCTTCGGGCACTTCCGTGCGGGTGATGACCGTTTCCGACTCGCGTTCCCACTATGAACAGAACTATTCGGGCACCGTGGAAGAAGAATCCTCGGCCTCGCTGAGCTTTCAGGCTGCCGGAAGCATAGCGAAGGTCTATGTGTCGGACGGCATGCAGGTTTCCAAGGGGCAGAAACTGGCCGAACTGGATCCCGTCTCGCTCAAGAACGCCTACGAGGCCACCCTCTCCACACTGAAGCAGGCCAAGGATGCCTATAACCGCTATTCCAAGCTGTACAAGAAAGGCAGCCTTACCGAAATACAATGGACGGAAGTGCAGACCAAGCTGCAGCAGGCCACGGCCATGGAAGGCATCGCCCGCAAGAACCTGGAGAACGCAGTGCTCAAGGCGCCTTTCGACGGCATTGTGGCCGACAAGAAGTTAGAGACGGGCGTTACCGTGTTGCCGGGCGTACCTGTGTTGAAAATCGTGACCATCGACCGCGTGAATGTCAAGATTCCCGTACCTGAGAACGAAATCGCCGACACCCGCATCGGCCAGGAAGCCTCCATCGTGGTGCCTGCCCTGAAGAACAAACGCTTTCACGGCAGCATCACCGAGAAGAGCGTTACGGCCAACCCCATCTCGAGAACCTACAACGTGAAGATATCGATCGACAATCCTTTCCACGAACTGATGCCGGGCATGGTCTGCAAGGTGGACATCAAGGAAGAAGGCAACCATCTGGCGGGCATCGTGATTCCCAACTCCTGCGTGCAGATAGACTATGCCGGACAGGCCTTCGTATGGCTGGTGCGCAACGGCATGGCCACCAAGCGCATCATCACCGTGGGCGGCCTTACCGAAGAGGGCACCCTGGTGACCAACGGCCTCGACGGGGGAGAGAAACTGATTATCGAAGGCGCGCAGAAAGTGAGTGAAGGTTCCAACGTAATCGAGAAGTAAGCCATGAAAAAAGGAGGCGTTATAGAATGGGCCATGAGCCATCGCCAGATCGTGATTCTGGTGGTGGTGCTCATGATGATTTTCGGGGCGTATTCGCTCAAGATCATGCCCAAACAGGAATTTCCCGGCTTCACGATACGCCAGGGCGTGGTCGTGGCCGTCTATCCGGGCACTACCTCGGCGCAGATCGAGGCGCAGCTGGCCAAACCGCTCGAGAACTTTATCTTTTCCTATAAGGAAGTGGACAAGGAAGGCACCTACACCTACTGCCGCGACGGCATGGCGGTGGTGATGCTGCATTTGAACGAAACCATCGGGACAGCCGAGAAGAACGACTTCTGGGCCAAGTTCAAGCACGGCCTGCAGACCTTCAAGACCAAGCTGCCGCAAGGCGTGCTGGCGCTGCTGGCCATGGACGACTTCGGCGAGACATCCTCACTGCTCTACACATTGTCTTCCACCGACAAGACCTACCGCGAGCTGGACCAATATCTGGACGATCTGGAAGAAAGGCTGCGCAACATCGAGGCCATCAGCAAGATAAGCCGCGTGGGCTCGCAGTCCGAACAACTTACCGTATATCTCGACCAGGCCAAGCTGGCCCACTACGGCATGGGCATGCCCATGCTCTCGGCCCGCCTGTTCTCGCAAGGTTTCACCACGATGAGCGGCAAGGTGGAAAACGCGGCCTTCGTGGCCCCAATCCATATCTCCCAGTCGTTCGCCTCCGAACGGGACATCGCCGAACAGATCGTGTACTCGGACCCTCTCGGCAACGTGGTGCGGCTTAAGGACGTGGCGCGCATCGAGCGCGAATATCCCCACCCCTCCTCCTATATCGAGACCGACGGTGCCAAGTGCGTGCTGATGTCGATAGAGCTCAGGCAAGGCTACAACATCGTGAAGATGGGCCGCGACGCCAAGAAAATCATTGACGGATACCAGCAGGAACTGCCCTCCGACGTGCAGTTCTCCTGCGTGACCGACCAGAGCCACGTGGTACGTGAATCGGTGATGAACTTCCTGAGGGAGCTCCTTATCGCCATCCTCGCCGTTATCCTCGTGGTGGTGCTGCTCATGCCCCTGCGCATGGCCATGGTGTCGGCCGTAACGATCCCCATCACGATCTTCACGAGTCTGGGAGTGTTCTTCCTCTGCGGCATCGAGCTGAACACCGTTACCCTGGCCGCCCTTATCGTTACCTTGGGTATGATTGTGGACAACTCGGTGGTGATCGTGGACTGCTATATGGAACGCCTCGACGAAGGCATGCCCCGCTGGCAGGCGGCCGCAGGCAGCGCCAGGGAGTTCTTCGTCTCCATCCTGAGCGCCACCTTGGCCATCAGCATCACCTTCATCCCCTTCCTGTTCACCTTCAAGGGCATGTTCAAAGACTTCATCCTGTCGTTCCCCTGGGCCATCATCATCACCTTGGGCATCTCGCTCATCGTGGCGGTGCTGCTGGTGCCCTACCTGCAATACCGCTTTATCCGCAAGGGACTGCAGCAGGCGGCGGCCGAAAAGAAAAAACAGCGCAGGTCGTTCCTGGACATCGTACAGAAGTACTACGAAAAACTGCTCGCCGGCTGTTTCAAGCGTCCGGCCATCACCTTGGGCGTGGGCGTGCTTTCGGTGGCCCTGGGCTTTTTCGTGATGACCCGCCTGCCCCAGCGGCTTTTCCCCACGGCCGAACGCAACCAGTTCGCCGTTGAATTCTACCTGCCCGCCGGCACCGCGCTCGAAACCACGGCCGGCATCGCCGACAGCATGGAAAGCATCCTCAAGGCCGATTCCCGCGTGGCTTCGGTAACCAAGTTCGTGGGCAGCGGATCGCCCCGTTTCCACACCACCTACGCGCCCCAGATCGGCGGCAGCAATTTCGCCCAGTTTATCGTGAACACCGTGAGCCCCAAGGCCACCGAACAGATTCTGGACGAATACGCCAACCTCTACACCGACTATTTCCCCATGGCGCAGATAAGGTTCAAGCAGATGGACTATTCGGAAGCGGCCAGCCCGCTTGAAGTGCGGCTCAGCGGCAACGACATAGCCCAGCTCAAGTTCTGGGGCGACAGCCTGATGCGGATGATGCGCAACACCGAAGGTCTGTGCATGGTGCGTTCATCGTTCGACGGCTCACTGCCGGGCGTGAACGTGGACATCAACAAAGACGAGGCCAACCGCCTGGGCATCAACAAGACCCTGCTTTCGGCCACCATCGCCTTGCAGATGGGCGACGGAGTGCCCATCACCACGCTTTGGGACGGCGACTACCCGATCAAGGTGGTCATCAAGTCCGACCGCGACCACGAAGCCAACCTCACCGACATCAACAACGGCCTCTTGCCCACCTTGATCGGCGGGCAACCGGTACCCCTGCGGCAGGTGGCCAACATCAGTCCCGACTGGACAGACGGCACCATCGTGCGCAAGAACGGCGTGCGCACCCTTACCGTGTCGGCCGACATGGTGAGGGGCTACAACGCCACCGAACGCACCAATGCGGTCGATAGACAGCTCAAGCAGCTCGATATGCCCGACAACATCAACGTTTCGTACGGCGGCTCGCGGGAAATCGACGAGACCAATATCCCGCGCATCCTCAGCGGGCTGTGCATCGCCATCGCCATCATCTTCTTTATCCTGCTTTTCCACTTCAAGCAGATCAACATGGCCTTGCTGGTGCTCTGCTCCATCGCCCTATGCGTGTTCGGGGGATTCTTCGGCCTGTGGATACTGGGCAAGGACTTCAGCCTGACCGCCATCCTGGGCTTCGTGTCGCTGATGGGCATCCTGGTGAGGAACGGCATCATCATGCTCGACTACGCCCAGCAGCTGCGCAACCACGAAGGAATGAGCGTCTATCAGGCGGCCGTACACTCGGCCCAGCGCCGTATGCGCCCCATCTTCCTTACCTCGGCGGCGGCCTCTATGGGCGTGGTGCCGATGATTCTGGGCGGCAGCGGCCTGTGGTCGCCTATGGGCGCGGTTATCTGCTTCGGCTCGCTTATCTCGATGGTATTGGTGGTTACCGTATTGCCGGTGGCCTACTGGCTGGTTTTCCGCGGCGCGGACAAGGCCGCTTCCACCCAAACGGTTTCGGCCGCATTAAACATGAACTAAGATGAAAAAGATAAAGATAAAGATAGTATTCGGCTTGGGATTGGCAAGCCTGCTGGCTTCTCCCCTCTTGGCCCAGCCCCGCCGGTTGACCTTGCAGGAATGTCAGGATCTGGCCCTGGCCAACAACGTCAAGATGAAGAACGCCCGTCTGGAAGTGGAGATGGCCAAGGCCGACCGACAGGCCAACATCGCCAATTTCTTTCCCTCCATCCAGGCCACGGGCATCGGATTCATTGCCGACAAAGGCATTCTGGGCGGTGAACTGGGCGACTTCGTGAACCTGCCCACGATTCCCGAACTGCCTTTTCCCAACGAACTGATAAGCCAGTTGCCGACCGCCGTTGTGGAAGCTCTTACCGAGTTGATACAAAATGGCAAATTGGGGGAAATCAACCAGGGAATCAAAGACTTCAACAATCTCGGGAAACGGGAAGTGGAAGTACTCGACAAGGGTCTGGGCGCCTCCGTTACCGCCGTACAGCCGGTGTTTATGGGCATGAAAATCGTGAACGCCCAGAAACTCTACAAGGTGGGCGAACAGGTAAAGGCCTACCAGTTGCAGCAGACCCACGATGAAGTGCTGCTTACCGTGGAGAAATACTACCGCCAGCTGCTCAACCTGCGAGAGAAGGAAAAGACGGTCATCAGCATGGACAGCCTGCTGAACAACCTGCAGGGCAATGTGGACGAGGCCGTGGCCTCGGGCGTGAAGAACCGCAACGATGCCTTGCAGGTGAACCTCAAGGCCAATCAGGTGAAGAGCGGATTGATTCAGGTACGCAACGGCATCAGCCTCACCAAGATGGTGCTGGGGCAGTATATCGGCATTGCGGTGGACAGTTTCGACATTGTGACGATGGAGGATGAACTGCTTTCCACACCCGAAACCTACCGCGCCAACCATCAGGCGGCACTGGAGGGCAACCTCAATTTCCGCCTGCTGGAAAAGAGTGTGGAGGCCACCCGCCTGCGCAAACGCCTCGCATTGGGCGACAACCTGCCCAACATCATGGTGGGCGGCGGTTTCGCCTATCACAATTTCCTGAACAACATCGACCGTTCGTTCTGGTTCGGCACGGCGGCGGTGCACGTGCCCATCACCAAATGGTGGGGCGGCGGGCTGAAGATGAAAAAGGCGAACCTTGCCCTGCAGGTGGCCGAGAACACCCGCGACAACGCGGGCGAACTGCTTACGGTGCAGATGCAGCAGCTCTACAACCAGCTGGAGGAATACTACAATCAGGTGGAGATTTCCAAGTTGTCGATCGAGACGGCCGCCGAGAACTTCCGCATGCAGAACGATGCCTACGAGGCGGGAACGGCCACGATGACCGAACTGCTCAACGCCGAAAGCCTGCTGCACCAGAGCCGCGACCAATATGCCAACGACTACACCAACTATGTGCTCAAGCGTATGGAATACCTGCACGCCACCGGCCAGTACCGGCAAGGCGAAATGGTGATCGACGCCCAGAAGGGCAAGATTCTCAAGGAAGACAAGAACGTCAACAAGAAGGATAAGGAACCCAAGGAACTCGCCCCCGCCCCGCTGAACGAGGCCGACGAGATTCCGGGCGGGAAGTAGGCCATACGTACACCCGATGAAAGGCAGGGAAAGAGCGTTCTTTTCCTGCCTTTTTATTACCCCAATGCCAAACAGTTTCAGAATATGCGTGTTTTGGCTCAATCCGTACTACTGTCCGAACAAAAAACCGCTTTATTTTTGCCGATACATTCTTCGAAGAATACCGTAAAAATGGTCGAATCCGCCCTCTGTAAACGCCATTATTTGACAAAACCGAATTATGAAGTTAACTTTGGCGTTTGTAGAATTGCCTTTATATGAAACGTAGAATTTTGTTGGCTGCCGCCGCGCTTGCCTTGTCGCTGCAAGCTTCCCGGGCGCAGTATGCCGTCTATCCCGCTTCCTCACGCTTGGCCAAACCCGCCGAAAACGCGCTCTTTTACAGCCTACCCCAAAACAGCTACCGGATTACGGTAGATATAGAGGAAACCATTTCGGAACGCGGTGTTTACAGCGACTACGCCGAAAAGATGCTCAAACTGCCCGCCATCAAGGAAAACACCGTACGCTATAAGATCAAGCACATTTCCATCCGCACCCTCCCGCATCCCGACCCCACGCAGGTGTATGCCGTGCAAGGCAGCGAACTTCCCGCCCTGCAACTGAGCCCCGAAGGCCTACTGCTGGGCGTGAACACGGGCTTTCAGCAGGCCGATGGCAAACCCTCCTGCCGCCCCGACGGTCCTGAGCGCGACCGCAGGCAGCCCCGCCGGGAAGCGCCCGAAACGCCCGATCGGCAGCCGATAACCGCCCTGCCCGTGGCCGACCTGAACATCCGCCAGAAATTCGACACGGTGATACGCCGTTACGAAACCGACACCAATACCGTTATCGAAAAGATACTGCGCCCCGTGGTCGATGAAAAAAGCCTGAGCGAACAGGCGCGCAAGATGGCTGACCAAATCTTCAAGCTGCAGGCGGCCAAGGCCGAGCTGCTCTCCGGCTTGCAGGAAGTGGCCTACCCCGCCGGCACGATGGAGTTCATGTACCGCCAGATGGAGCGGAACGAACGCAGTTATCTGGACTGCTTTACAGGCACCGTGCGTACGCAGGACGTTCGTTATTCGTTCGAAATCACGCCGCAGGAGGGCGTTTACGAATACCCGGTGGCACTGTTCAGCCCCGAATACGGCATAGAACCTACCGATATGGACGAACCGATGGAAGACCACCTTGTGTTCAGGCTCTCGGTACTGCCCTCCGCAGGCGAAAAGGCGGCTTCATTCCAGACAGCGAACGCCTCCGGTGACAGGCCCGGCGGATTCTATTACCGCATGCCGTGCAAGGCCAGGGCACAGGTGGTTTACGAAGACAAGGAAATCGAGAGCCGGGAAGTGTTCGTGGCCCAATGGGGCAAGGCCCTACAGCTGCCAGTGCGCAGCCACTACCGCCTGCGCATAGACGGCAAGAGCGGCGGCCTGATGTATTTCGGACCGGTACAGGATAAAACGGGAACCAAATAAAACACCGCATGCCCGCACGCAAACCGAGCCGGAAGGCCAAAAAAAAGCTTAGGTTCCGCCAATACAGTTTCCGTATTTCCGATACGGAGAAGGCGCGTTACGACCGCTTGTGCGCCTACGAGCATATCGGCTTCAGGCAACTGGTAAAAAAGGCATTGCGCGAATACTACAAGAACGCCGATCTCGAAGACATCGACACCCAGCTCGAAAACCAATTGGACCTGTTCGGCCCCGTGGATTTGTTCGGGCAACCGGTACAAAAAAAACGGTAAACGCTTTTTACGTCTTTTGCTTTTCCTTTTTTGCCGCCGGAAACAAAATATTGTTCAAAATAAGCCGATACCCCGGCGAATGAGGATACAGGTTCAGGTCGGTGGGCGGATTGCCCACGAAATGCTGGTAGTCTTCCGGATCATGCCCCCCTAAGAACGTCCACGTACCCTTGCCGTAGGTTCCGTGGATATAGCGGGCCTCGCCCAAGGCCTCGTTCTGCCCCAGCACGGTGACGCCCGGCTTGAGCAGGTCGCGGCGGAAAGCCGTGGTCTGCCCCATGAAACCGTGCACCACCTTCTCGTGGTTCTGGCACAGCATGGTGGGAATCCAGTCCCACTTGGCCGAAAACTCGAAGAGGCTGAAGAAATCATTCTTGGCGTTGAGCGAGCGCGGACGGCTCAATGTAACGTCGATATCGGAAATCTCGTACAGATAGGGGTCGGTAACGATCTTGAAGTCGCGGAAGGCGAAGGTCTTGCCATAATCTAATTTCTGCTGGGCGCCGGATTCGATGGGGTCGCCGTCGAAAGGCACGTCGCAGATATCCACGCCTTCGGCGGCCAGGGCCACATCGTAGCTGTCGGGGGCGGAGCACATGGCGAACAAAAAGCCGCCGCCCACCACGAAATCGCGTATCTTGTGCGCCACGGCGAGCTTGAGCTGGGAGACCTTGGTAAAGCCGAACTCGCGGGCGGTGGCTTTTTGCACCTGCTCGTCCTCGATATACCAGGCCTGATGGCGGTGCGAGGCCCAGAACTTGCCCAACTGCCCCGTAAAGTCTTCATGGTGCAGGTGCAGCCAGTCGTAGACTGGCAGTTCGCCCGCCATCACATCCCGGTCATAGACCACATCGTAGGGAATCTCGGCATAGGTAAGCACCAGTGTAACCGCATCGTCCCAGGGCAGCTTGCTCTTGGGCGAATACACGGCGATCCGCGGGGCTTTCTGCAGGGGCACCTCGTCCATGTTCGAGGCCGCGTCTCCGATCTCTGCGCGTATCGCATTCACCGCCGCATCGGGCAGCACCTGCGCATATACGTCGCGTATGGCGCATTCGCTTTCTATCTCGCGGCTGTACGGCAACAGGAAACTGCCGCCCCGGTAGTTGAGCAGCCAACTTATCTGCCCGCCGTTCTGCAAGACCCAATAGGCCATGCCGTAGGCCTTGAGGTGATTGGTCTGCACCCCGTCCATGGGCAGCAGCAACTGCGCGGCCACAAGGCGCTGCACCGCCGCCGGAAAAAGGCAGGCTATGCAAAACAGGAGCCTTAAACGGAAGAACGTCCGCTTCATGTTTTCCGGGATGCAGAAAGTTTTCAGACCTTGCTTTTAATGATGCGCGTACGGCAGAAAGGGGGATTGCCTCCGCTCTGTTCGACGGGAAGCTCGTCGATGCCCGAAGGATAGGTGACCACCGAACCCATGCCGGCCGGATTGTCGAAATTGGCGTTGGGTGCCATCGGCGAGTAATCGCCGCCGAAATCTTCCGACATATTCTCGAAACGGGCGTAATTCTTGATGAACCGCAGCTTGACCGAGCCCGTGGAGCCGCTGCGGTGCTTGGCGATGTTCAGCTCGCAGGCGCCTTCCACATTGCTTTCGTCCGACTGTCCGTAGTAATCGGGGCGATAGATGAACATAACCATATCGGCATCCTGCTCGATGGCGCCCGATTCGCGCAAGTCGGAAAGCTGGGGCTTCTTGTCGCCACCGCGCGTCTCCACCGCACGGCTCAACTGCGAGAGCGCCATGATGGGAATCTTGAGTTCCTTGGCCAGACTCTTCATCTGCCGCGAAATCTGGCTTATTTCCTGCTCGCGGTTGCCCTTGTAGGCATCCCCGCCCCGCATCAGCTGCAGGTAGTCGATAAAAACCATCTGTATGTTGTGCTGCTGCTTGAGGCGGCGGCACTTGGCACGCAGCTCGAACATCGTGAGCGCCGGGGTGTCGTCTATATAAAGAGGTGCTTCGGAAAGTTTGCCCACCCGTTCGTTGAGCGCCTGCCATTCGTAGGCTTTCAGGTCGCCTTTCTTCAACTGGCTGCCGCTGATATTGGTTTCGGCCGAGATAAGGCGGGTCACCAATTCCACCGACGACATTTCGAGCGAGAACACCGCCACCGGCACATTGAAATCGACCGCCATGTTGCGCGCCATCGACAGCGCGAAGGCCGTCTTACCCATACCGGGGCGGGCGGCCAGAATGAGCAGCGTGCCCTTCTGCCAGCCGCTGGTAATCTTGTCCAGATCGGGAAATCCCGAAGGAACCCCGCTCAAACCGTCCTTTTTCTTGGACACCTCCTCCACTTCGGCGATGGCCTGACGCACCAGGAGGTTGATGTCGGTATAATCGCTGCGGAAACTGTTCTCCCCGATGGTAAGCAGCTTGGATTCAGCCTCGTCGAGCAGTTCCATGGGGTCGGACGATTCCTCGAACGCGTTCTTGGTGATGTCCGAGCCGATCTTGATCAATTCGCGCTGCACATACTTCTGCTGCACGATCTTGGTGTGTTCCTCGATATGCGCGGCCGATGCCACCCGGTTGGTGAGCGAAGACACGTAATACGCGCCGCCGGCCACTTCCAGCTCGCCCGTTTCCTTGAGCTTGTTGACCACCGTCATGATGTCCACCGCCTGCGAAGCGGTGAACAGCGCGGAAACGGCGTTGAAGATGACCCGGTGTTCGGGCTTGTAGAAATATTCGGGACGTAATATGTCGATGGCCGTATTGATGGCGTCTGGGTCGAGCATCAAGGCGCCCAACACGGCCTGTTCCACTTCCACGGCTTGAGGAGGAAGCTTTCCCTGTTCTAATACCGGATTGTTGTTCAAAGCGTTACGAACAGCCCGCTTTCTCTGGTTGGCAATGTCGTTTATCATGCCGCAAAGGTACGACACCGCCCGCCTATCCGAAGAATTTCCGCCCCTGTGTTTTTTAACAGTTAATATTGTTGATAAATTTTACAACCAACACTATGCCAAAAATTTATCAAAGAACTTTATCAACATGGGATTTTCCTCCCCAAAAAACTTAGAACAGACGGTCGCGGGTGTCGTTCTTTTCCAAATCGTCCAGACGTTCCAGCAGACGTTTTTTCAGGTCGCTTTCGGGCATGGAGGCCAACTCCTCGGAAATCAATTTTTTACCGGCCTTCACCGTGGCCTCGCTGCCGTAATCCTTAAGATACTCGGCCAGGGTCATCAGGGCGTTGGGGGTGCAGAACTTGCCGATGAAGCCGGGGATGGCGTACTCCATAAAGTGCTCGCCCGTGCGCCCCACCCGATAGCAGGAGGTGCAGAACGAGGGAATGAACTTCTGCTCCACCAGCCAGCGTATCGTATCGTCCAAGCTTCGGTTGTCGGCTATCTGAAACTGCTCCTTTTCCAGATCCTGGGCTTCCGTAGCCGATTCCTTCTCGTGGTAGGCCCCTATTTCCAGACGGGTTCCGGCATCGATCTGCGACACGCCGAACTGCATCACCTCGTTGCGCAGGCTTTCTTTCTCGCGGGCGGTCATAATCAAGCCCGTATAAGGCACGGCCAGACGCAACACCGCCACCAGATGCTTGAAATCGGCATCGCTCACCGCATGACGGAGCGCGAAATCCAAACCGTTGGCCGGCTGTATGCGCGGAAAGCTTATCGTGTGGGGGCCTACGCCATAGCGCCCCTGCAGGTGCAGGGCGTGGGAAACCAGTCCCATAGCCTCGAATTTCCAGTCGTACAGGCCGAACAGGGCACCTATGCCCATATCGTCGCAACCGGCCTCGAAGGCCCTGTCCATCGCGTTGAGGCGCCACATATAATTGCCCTTGAGCGTATTGGCCGGATGATATTCGGCGTAGGTGGGCTTGTGGTAGGTTTCCTGGAACACCTGGAAGGTTCCGATGCCCGCCGACTTCACGGTCTTGAATCCCTCGATATCCAGGGGCGCGGCATTGATGTTGACCCGCCGTATCTCCCCGTGCCTTTCCTTGGTCTGGTACACCAACTGCACCGTATGGGCGATGAATTCGGGCGAATACAGGGGGGATTCGCCATACACGAGAATCAGGCGCTTGTGCCCGAGGTTCTCCAATCCCTTTACTTCCGCAATCAGTTCCTCATCGCTGAGGGTGCGCCTTACGGTAGTCTTGAGGCTGCGGCGGAACCCGCAATACAGACAGTCGTTCACACAATGGTTGCCGATATAAAGCGGTGCGAACAGCACGATGCGGTTGCCGTAGATATCGCGCTTAAGCTTGCGCGCGGCCTCGAAGATACGCTCCAGCAGCTGCGGGTCGCGCACCACAAGCAGGGCCGCCGCCTCGTCTAAGGTAAGCGGTTTCTTCTCCATGCTCTTGGCCAGCACGGCATCCACTTGTCCCGCATCTTCCTTTTGGTTCAGGGCGGCAAAAATCCGTTCGTCGTCTATAAAATCGACCGCCCCTTGGGTCAAACGCATATCCATCTTACAAGATATTGAACAGTTGTTCCTTTATTTTTTCCAGTTCGTCCTTCATGCGCACCACCAGTTTCTGCATCTCTGCATGGTTCGCCTTGGAGCCCAAGGTATTGATCTCGCGCCCCATTTCCTGCGCGATAAAGGCCAGCTTGCGCCCCGCCCCCTCTTCTTCCAAGGTATCGCGGTAATAGCGGCAATGCTTGGCAAGACGCACCTTTTCTTCGGTAACGTCCAGTTTTTCGAGATAGTAGATCATTTCCTGCTCCAGGCGGTTGCGGTCGGCCGCCCCGTCCTTGCTCCATTCGGCCAGATGCTGCTCGAGGCGGGCGCGGATGGCCGGCACCCGTTCCTGCTCGTAGGCATCGGTCTTCCCGGCCAGTTCCTCGATGTTCGACACGCGCAGTTCCAGGTCTTTCTTCATGACCGCGCCTTCCTGCATGCGGCTTTCATCCAGACGTTTCAGGCATTCGTCCGCCAAGGCGAGCAAGAGCGTTTTCTCACTCTCAGACACTTCGTCGGCCAGGCAATCCATCACCACACCCGGCAGCCTCAGCAAGGCGCCCATATGTTCACCGGCGTCTATGCCCCGGCTTTCCAGTTCCCGGCGATACACGTCGAGCTGTGCGGGATTTATATGGTACAGGTTCTTGGCGGCCTCGCCCTGCGTCACGGAAACCGCCAGCTCCACCTTTCCGCGCGAAAGCACGGCGGCCACCTTGGCGCGCAACTCCGGTTCCAGCGCCCGGTACTCGGCGGGCAGTTTCATGTTCAGGTCCAAGGTCTTGGAGTTGATGCTGCGCGCCTCCACCTGAAAGATGCGTCCGTCCGTTTCTTTCCAGCACTTTCCATAGCCGGTCATCGACTTGATCATAATCTATTCCTCTTCAAATTCTATGCGGAAGTCGTCTTCCGTCTTGTATTTTTTCTTCTTTTTCGCTTGAACCGTATCGGTCTTTGCCGGTGTACGGGAGGTTTTCTCCATCAGCCCCTCTTCTTCAAGTTCGATAATGAACTCTCCGTTCTCCCTACGTTTTTCCTGCGCCTTTTGTTCCTGTTTTTCCTCGCGCTTGCGGCGCATGTCCGAATATTCGTCGCGCAAGGCTTCCCTCAGTTCGTTCCGGTTTTCCTGCAGGCGTTCCCTGGCGCCCTGCCGCGCCTTGTTGAAGGCATACTTTATCTCCACATCGGGCAAGGTGCCCGTAATGTGCAGGGGCAGACGCACCCGCGAGCCTCCGCCCGTGACCACGCCGAATTCATCCTGGTTCCCTATCCGTTGCGCCCGGCGGCGGCTCAACAGGTCTGAAAGCTCGATGTTCACCAGATAATCCACCTCGTTGGCGAAAGTATGGGTGCCGCTGAACGTAAGGTTTCCCGAACTGGAATTCACCTGCATTTCGGGAATGCTTACCGTTCCGTCTGCAATCTCGATCACGTTCCGCAAGGTGGCGAAACGGATGTCCTGCAGGTCGTCCTCGCCGGTAAAGCGCGAGACCCTGCGCAGGCTTTCCATGTTCTGCAGCACGCCGTCCCTTATATCGAGCCGCGTCCACAGTTGCAGCCCGGAGGCGTCTATCCTGTTCCCTTCATTCAGATATTTTGCGGACAAACGGAAATCGGCCGAGAAAATACCGCCGATATTGCCATAGGTAATCTGCTTCTGCCCGAAATCCTTGAACGATTTAAAGCAGGAACTTATATCCATATCCTGGATACGGCCCTTCAGGTTCACCGACCAGCCGTCCTGCCGCCGGCCTATGGCCGCTGCACCTTCGAAATCGCCCTGCAAGGCATCGAAACGCAGATCCTCGAGCGCCAGATCTTCCCACGAATAACGCAGCAATCCCTTGAGATGGCTTATGCGGACATCGGGTACATAAAGCCGGTCCACCGACACATCCACGTCGGCATACAGGTCTTTGAGCAGGTTCCTGCCCCGGCCCGAACCTCCCGACGGCACGGTATCCTTGCGTTGCGCCGTATTTTCGGCCCGCTGCATCCATACTTTCAGCTTGTCCCAGTCCAAGCCGGGGCTTTTCAGGCTGGCGGTGGCGTAGAGGCTTTGCCCTTTGAGCAACAGATACGGCAGCAGGTTTTCCACAAAAAGCCGGGCTTCCAGTTCGGTCTGGTCGGCCAGTACCTTGAACGGTTCGGTCTTTACCGCCCTCGGTTCAAAGGTTACGTAAACGCGTTCGCTTTTCAGGCTACGCCCGTCCGGGAAATCCAAGGCGAAATCCCGCAGGCGCAGGAAGCCCTGTGTGCGGGCGTTCGAGAAATCGGCAGCCTTCCAGCTTTTGGGATTCAAGGCGGGGAAGGTATGCGCGAAGGACAGCCTGACATCGGCCGTTCCATGCAGGCGGTAGCCCGGAAGCAGTTTCAGGAAATCCTGCAATCCGGCAAGTTCCGCCGAGAGCGACCCCTCGTAACTTATCGTGGGATTCTTGAAATTCTGTATCGAGAAGCGACCCGATACCGTGCCCGTGGGCAGTTTGGCCGAGAGGGTGTCGAACACGAGGCGGCAGTTCTCCACCTTGCTCCGTGTGCCGTTGGTAAAGGCTCCGCGCAGATTGACTCCGGTGGCCTTCAGGTTCGATTTCTTGTGGCCCACCTGCCCGTCGGCATAACTGAACACCGCATGCACAAGCAAGGGCGCGCGCGTATAATCGCCCTTTATTCCCATATTGAACGCCAAACGGCCTTTAAACGCGTAATCGTCTATATAACGGCGCGATGCAGATGGCAGAAGTCCCAACAGCGTTTCCACCCGCAGGTCTTTTCCCGTAAAGGAAAAATCCATGTAGTGCCTCTTCTTGCCGTAATCTACGTAACCGGTGGTGGCGAAAGCCGAATTTTCCACCTTGACGATGCCTTTCTGCACGTTGAATCGCTTTTCAGAGCCTTCGTTCGAGAAACGCACATCCAGAAACGCGTCTTTTTCCTTGAGGAACACGAAACCGGAGGCCTTCATGGAATGGATGTCCACGTCACCTCTAAGCTGGAACACCTGGCCTTCCCGGTATAGATCTCCCTTGGCCAGCACATTCCGCGCCAGCACCTGGTAATCGTGTGCGCCCGGCATATCCCGGAAGCGCACCAGGGTATTGCGCAACAACACCTTGTTAAGATGGAAGCTTACCGGATGGGCCAGCGTGTCTTTCCTTTTCCAGATAAGGTAGTTGTAGTCGCCCTGTCCGTAGTGTTTCAGATTGAAATCACCGCCCCTGATCAGGATTTCGCGCACGATATACTGTTTGCGGAAAATATCGCGCAGGTTGAAGCTGAGGGCGATATTCCGCGCACGAAAAAGTTCTTCCGGATCCTGGGCGTCCGCGCCGTTGGCCGATACCCCTTCGAACGAGACCGAAAGCATCGGGAATTCTTTCCATATCCGCAGGCGGATGTCCTGCACCGAAACGGGCGTAATGAGGTTGCGGTTTATCTCCTGCACGAACAGACGCTTTATTTCCGTGCGGTTACAGTAGAGATAGGAGCCTAATGCGGCCGAAAGCGCAAAAACGATTCCGAAGAACCAGAGCGTGAGACGCAAGGCATACCTTTTCCATCCCCTCTTTTCAGGAGTTCCGAAAACGGCTTCGCTTATCATGATCTCCTTGCGTCCCATACGCCCTTACATCTGGATTATTCGGCCTTCTTGCGCGTGGCGCGTTTCTTCACCGGGGCCTCCTCCGCTTCGGGCTCCGCCTCGGCCTTCTTGCGCGTGGCGCGTTTCTTCACCGGAGCTTCTTCCGCTTCGGGCTCCGCCTCGGCCTTCTTGCGTGTGGCGCGTTTCTTCACCGGGGCTTCCTCCGCTTCGGGTTCCGCCTCGGCCTTCTTGCGCGTGGCGCGTTTCTTTACCGGGGCTTCCTCCGCTTCGGGCTCCGCCTCGGCCTTCTTGCGCGTGGCGCGTTTCTTTACCGGGGCTTCCTCCGCTTCGGGCTCCGCCTCGGCCTTCTTGCGTGTGGCGCGTTTCTTCACCGGGGCTTCCTCCGCTTCGGGTTCCGCCTCGGCCTTCTTGCGCGTGGCGCGTTTCTTTACCGGGGCTTCCTCCGCTTCGGGTTCCGCCTCGGCCTTCTTGCGCGTGGCGCGTTTCTTTACCGGGGCTTCTTCCGCTTCAGCCAAGGCTTCGGCTTCGGCCAGTTGTTCGGCGGTAAACATTTCGTGTTTTTCGACCTTGGCTTTCTTGGCCATCGCCTTGCCGCCCGCGTTCACTTTCAGGAAATTGATTTCCTGCTCGGTAAGAAAACGCCACTGTCCCCGCTTGAGGTCTTTTTTGGTAAGTTCTGCAAACAGCACGCGGTCCAGCTTGGTCACCTCGTAGCCGAAATGCTCGAAAATACGGCGCACGATACGGTTCTTGCCCGAATGCAGCTGAATCCCCACTTCCTTGCGGTCGCCTTCTTCCACGTAGGAAATCTCATCCACTTCGGTAAGCCCGTCTTCGAGCATGACCCCTTTGGAAATGGCCGACAGATCCGACTTGGCCAGCGGCCTGTCGAGCGTTACGTGATATATCTTGCGCGCCCCGTGCGAGGGGTGGGTCAGGTTCTTGGCGATATCGCCGTCGTTGGTAAAGAGCAGCACCCCGGTGGTGTTGCGGTCCAGACGCCCTACGGGATAAATGCGTTCGCGGCAGGCGTCGGCCACCAGTTCCATCACGGTCTTGCGGTCCTGCGGATCGTCGGAGGTAGTGATATAGCCCTTGGGCTTGTTCATAAGCAGATATACCTTCTTCTCGGCGTTCAGCGTCTGACCGCCGAACTGCACCTTGTCGTCGGGCCCCACCAAGGTACCCAATGCGGTGCATACCTCTCCGTTCACCAGAATAACGCCCGACTCGATCATCGTGTCGGCTTCCCGGCGCGAGCAGATGCCTGCGTTGGCGATATACCTGTTCAGGCGGATATAGCCTGCCTCTTTCTTGCTGGTGTTTTCGGCATGGCGCGCCTGGTCGCCCTTTTCCTGACGGCGGCGCGGACGGAACTCGTCGCGGTTGAACGAACGACGGTCATCCCGACCGAAAGACGGTCTGCGGCCGTCGCGCTCAAAGCGGCCTTCCCCACGGTCCTCACGGCTAAACGAACCCCTGCGGTCGTCGTGCCCGAAACGGTTTCCTCCGCCAAAGCGGCTGCCTCCACCGAAACCACGGCGCTCGCCACGGTCGTCGCGCCTAAACGAGCCTCTGCGGTCGTCGCGTTCAAAACGGTTTCCACCTCCAAAGCGACGTTCCCCGCCGAATCCACGGCTTTCCCCACGGTCTTCGCGGCTAAACGAACCCCTGCGGTCATCGCCGAAGCGGCGTTCTCCTCCGAATCCACGGCCTTCCCCACGGTCTTCACGGCTAAACGATCCTCTGCGGTCATCGCCAAAACGACGTTCCCCGCCGAATCCACGGCCTTCCCCACGGTCTTCGCGCCTAAACGAACCTCTGCGGTCATCGCGTTCAAAACGGTTTTCTCCTCCGAAACGGCGTTCCCCGCCCTCAAAGCGGCGCGGCGCTCGTTCCCGGCTTTCGCCTTCGTCCCAGGAATCACTTACAAAAGGATGTCTTCTTTCTTGATCTCTCTCTGAATTAAACGATCTGTCATCGTTACGGCGGCCTCTCGGACGCCCTGCTCCGGCGCGTTCCCCGCGGTCGGATCTTCTGTTGTTGTACATCATGTATATTTTAAGAATCTGTAAAGGTACATTATTTAAGGCAATCCGAGAAATCGGATGTGCAGGCCCGTTTTTCTCGCAGGCAAAAAAAACGGGCGGCAGGTAAAACCTGTCGCCCGTTCATCCGGTTTATGTTTTTGCTTATTCGGCCGGAACTTCTGCCTCGGGGGCAGCGGGAGCTTCCGGGCGGGGCAATGCTTCCTTTACGATAATGGTGCGGCCTTCCCATTCGGCACCATCCAAGGCGGCAATCGCTTTCTTGGCATCGTCGTCATTCGCCATTTCCACAAAACCAAAGCCTTTGGAACGACGTGTGCCACGTTCGGTAATGATACGGGCAGCAGTAACTTCGCCATACTCGGCAAAGATTTCTTTGAGGTTTTCGCTACGAACTTTGTAGTTCAGGTTAGCAACAAAAATGTTCATAAATAAATTTGTTAAGTATTTTGTGCCGACTTTCAATCAATCAGCATGCAAAGGTAGCCATTTTTACCGATATTACAATAACATTTTCAATTATTTATTTTTTATCGGCACATTTCTTCCCAGCTCGGATAGCGTTCCCACGACCGCCAATCGCCCTCTGGCGACCGCTCAAGGCACTTAAAGGCGGTCCCGTTGGTTATCACAACAAAACGTTCCTGTGTAGCAATATGATACCGCATCGCCTGTTCCAATACCCCTTGGTCGAGCGCCACCGAGGGTCGCTTGCACTCCACCAACAGCACCGCCTCCCCTTTTTTGTTCCTTACCCGCAGATCTGTCCTGAAGAAATTGCCATAGACCTGCAATCCCGTTTCCACCGAAATATAGCCCGCCGGCACCCGGCACTGCCCGCACAGAAAACCGATCACAAACTGCCGGACCTGTTCCTCCGGGGTCAGGACCACGTATTTCTTACGTATCGGATCGTAGATTTCTTTTTTTCCGTTCCTTTCGATTACACGCATACGTGCAAAAATAATCAGAAATACGTAACTTTGCAGGTTATGAAAAGAATACTCCTGCTTTCTCTCCTTATCGGATGGTTCGTTTCGCTTTGCCCTGTCAAGGCACAGGATCCGTTTTCGACCCGCGCCGCCACATTCAGGTTCGACCCTGCCAGGAAATCGAACTACTTTCTGAAAGAGAACGAATTGCGCTTGAATATCTACGGCACCGATGCCCAAAGTACGGGCCGGTTCGTAGTGCCCGCGACAGACCTTTTCCGCTACACCTACACCGACACCGCCAGCGTATTGGGCTACGTAAAGCCCATTATCCCGGCACTTCCCTCCGATTTCAAGTACATCACAGATATCTGCCTGAAAGCCAAGGCCGACTGCCGGATACATTATAAGATGTGGAAGGCTTCCACGTTCGGGACCCTGTTCTTTACGATCGTAAGTCCCGTGGCCAGCCTTTCGGTGGCGGTTCCGGCCTCGCTCACGCCGCCCCGTATCGAGAACCTGGGACTGTCGGACGTGGACATGCTGCAGGACGAGCTTTATTTCGGAACCTACCGCCGGGAAGCCAAACGCCTCAAGAGCAAGCGTATCTGGACGGCCTACGGCATCGGTTTCGGCATCCACGTAGGCATTCTGTTCGGCATCATTTCGGCCGTAGCCAACTAAGCCTCCCCGATTTTCATCCTTCGCCCTGCAAGGCCGCGCAACGTTCCACGGCGGCTTTCACACCCTGTATGCCCTCGAATACGATGGCAAGCTTCGACTTCACTTCCTGCAGCCTGCATTCGGAGGGATGATCCTGCACGAAAGCCAGTATCTTCTCGAACACCGGCGACTGATAGTAGGCCGATTCGTTGGGCGCGGCCAGCACCACGGTCATCCTGCCGTTCTTGAGACTTACCTTGTCGAATCCTAATTTCCTGGCCTCGCGGCGCAACGCGATGGTGCGTATCAGATCTAATGTAGGCACGGGAACCGGCCCGAAACGGTCGGCCAGAGATTCGGCGAAGGCTTTCAAATCGCTGTCTGAAGACAGTCCGTCCAATTTCTTGTACAGGCTCAGGCGCTCGGTGATATTCGACACGTAGCTGTCGGGAATCAGTATCTCGAGGTCGGTGTCTATCTGGCAGTCGGAAGCGGCAAAGCGTTCGTCCTCCCCGTTTTTCGAAACCAGCGAATCGGGCACGGTCTCGCCGGCCTGCAGGCGTTCCTGACGCAGTTCGCGGATGGCATCGTCCAGAATGCGCTGATACATCTCGAAGCCTATCTCGGAAATGAAGCCGCTCTGTTCGCCGCCCAATATATTGCCCGAACCCCGGATATCCAGGTCGCGCATGGCCACCTGGAAACCGCCGCCGATATCGGAAAACTCCTCGATGGCGCGCAAACGGCGCTTGGCCTCGGGCGTAAGCAGGTGCGGGGGCGGTGCCACCATATAGCAGAAAGCCTTCTTGTTGGAACGCCCCACCCGACCGCGCAGCTGGTGCAGTTCGCTCAGCCCGTAACGGTGGGCGTCGTTCACGATAATGGTATTGGCGTTGGGCACGTCCAGACCGTTCTCCACAATCTTGGTGCACACCAGTATGTCGTACTCGCCTTCCATAAAGCCGAGCATGATTTCCTCTAACTTGTCGCCCTCCATCTGTCCGTGCGCCACGGCGATATGGGCGTCGGGCACCAGACGCTGCACCATACCGGCCACTTCCATGATGTTCTGCACCCGGTCGTGTACGAAATAGACCTGCCCCCGGCGCGAGAGCTCGTATTCCACGGCATCCCGTATGCGTTCTTCCGAAAACGGCATGATTTCGGTGGCCACCGGATAACGGTTGGGCGGCGGGGTCTGTATGATGGAAAGGTCGCGCGCGCCCATGAGCGAGAACTGCAGCGTGCGCGGAATGGGCGTGGCGGTAAGCGTCAGCGTGTCCACATTCACTTTCAGGGTCTTGAGCTTTTCTTTCATCGCCACGCCGAACTTCTGTTCCTCGTCGATCACCAGCAGCCCCAGATCCTTGAACTTCACGTCCTTGCCCAGCAGACGGTGCGTGCCTATCAGGATATCCACCGTGCCGGCCTCCACTTCCCTGAGCACCTGTTTCTGCACCTTGGCGGTACGGAAACGGTTGATGTATTCCACCTTGCAGGGGAAGTTCTCCAAGCGTTCGCTGAAGGTCTTGTAATGCTGATAGGCCAAAATCGTGGTGGGCACGAGCACAGCCACCTGCTTGCCGTCGCAGACCGCCTTGAAGGCCGCGCGCACCGCAACCTCGGTCTTGCCGAAGCCTACGTCGCCGCACACCAGACGGTCCATGGGCTGCGGGGCCTCCATATCGCGCTTCACGTCGTTGGAGGCCTTGAGCTGGTCGGGCGTGTCTTCGTAAAAGAAAGAGGATTCCAATTCGTTCTGCAAGTAGGAATCGGCCGAGAAGGCGAAACCCTTGCTTTCCTTGCGGCGGGCGTACAGGTCGATAAGCTCGCGCGCCATGTCCTTCACCTTCTGCTTGGCCTTGTTCTTCTGAACCGTCCAGGTGTTGCCGCCGATACGGTTGAGCACCGGCGCCACGCCTTCCCTGCCCGTGTAGCGGGTCATCTTGTGCAGCCCGTGGATGCTCAGGCGAAGCATGTCGTTATCTTTGTACAGGAGGCAGATGGCTTCCTGCTCGCGTCCGTTCACCATTACCTTTTCCAGGCCGGCGAAGCGCCCCACGCCGTGGTCAACGTGCATGATGTAGTCGCCCGGCTTGAGCGCATAGAGTTCCTTGAGCGAGAGCGCCTGGCTGTCGCTGCGGCGGGGCTGCACGCTGAAGCGGTGGTAGCGCTCGAATATCTGATGGTCGGTAAAGCAGGCCAGTTTGAGGCCGCTGTCCACAAAACCTTCGTGCAGCGAGAGTTGCAGCGGGGTGTAGCGGATAGGCCGGTCGGGCTTGGAGAGTTCGAAAAAAACGCGGTCGAGACGCTGGAACTGCTTGGCGTTTTCCGAAAGGATAATGTAGGTGAAGCCGTGGTCGGAACCGTCCAGTATATAATCGGCCAGAAGCTCGAACTTCTTGTTGAACACCGGTTGGGGCTCGGTGGAGAACTCGATGCGGTTGTCTATGGCGAACTTAAGGCTCGAACCCAACTCCACCAGCCTGTGCTGCCGCATGAAGTCTTCTATTTCCTGCGGGCTGCAATACAGTTCGCCGGGCTTGGAACGGGGCACGGTCTTGTCTAACCGGCCGTAGGCTTCCTCCGCCTTCTGCATGGAGGAACCGAGCGACTCCAGACACCAGGCGGCGTCTTCGACCCACAGGCAGGCGTCTTTCTCGAAATACGAGAACACCCCCACCCGCTGCTGCACGCTTACGCACTGCTGTATGTCGGGTATCAGGCTCACCTGTTGCAGGCGCTCCACCGAAAGCTGGTTGCCTACCTCGAACGAACGGATGGAACGCACGCTTTCGTCGTCGAACTCGATGCGGAAGGGCAAATCGGCGGAATAAGAGAACACATCGAGGATACCGCCGCGCAAGGCGAACTCGCCGGGTTCGGCCACGAAGTCCACCAAACGGAAATGATAGCGGTCCAGGAATTCGGTAAGGAAATCCTGCGTGATCTGCTCACCCACATGTATATTCACCGTATTGGAGGCCAGCTGCTTGTTGTCGATCACCTTTTCGGCCAAAGCCTCCGGATAGGTAACGATGCGCAGCCCCTGCTTGCGGTTCTGCAGGCGTTCCAGCACTTCGGTACGCGAGAGCACGTTGGCGTTGTCCACGCTCTCGCTGTCGTAGGGACGGCGGTAGGAGGCCGGGAAAAACAGCGTTTTCTTTCCCTGTCCGTGGCCGGGTTCCTCGCCGGAAAGTTTCTCAAGGTCGTTGCAGAAATAGGCGGCCTGCTCCCGGTCGCGGAGAATAAAGAGCTGGTTGCCGGAAAACTCCTGCGCCAGCACATGGCATACCACCGCCTGTGACGAGCCCGCCAGCCCGCAAAGTGCCACCGCCCGGGGCGATTCGCCCGCCAATGCTTCCTTGGCCTGCCTCACGCGGCCGTCTTGCGCGTATAAACGGAGTAAGTCTTCTTTTTCCACGAAATCGGGTTCTTTTTAGGCGGGCGAATTTACGGAAATTTTGTCTTACCTTCGCAGGTTTTTCCGTGCGGTATTCCGCAGGGACGAAAGTTTGCCACGATGAAGATTGTTATTGCGGGCGCGGGGGCGGTGGGAACCCACCTGGCCAACCTGCTCTCTAAAGAAAAGCACGACATTATCCTGATCGACCAGGATCCCGCCAGACTGGAAGGACCCGCCAGCCGGCTGGACTTGCTTACGATAAACATCTCGGCCACCTCCATCCACGGGCTCAAGGAAGCCGGCGTGGGCGCGGCCGACCTGGTGATTGCCGTCACCTCCGACGAAAGCCGCAACCTGGCCATCTGCATGCTCTCGCACAGTTTGGGCGCGCGCAAGACGGTGGCGCGCATCAACAATTCCGAATACCTCGACCCAAAATACCAGCGCTATTTTCAGGAAATGGGCATCGACTCGCTCATCTACCCCGAACGCCTGGCCGCGCAGGAAATCGCCGACTCGATGAAAATGAGCTGGGTACGCCAGTCCTGGGAATTTCACGACGGCGCCCTGGAACTGATCGGGGTCAAGGTGCGTGCCAACGCGCAGATACTGAACCGCAAGCTCAAAGACCTGGGCGAAGACAGCCTGCCCTTCCATGTGGTGGCCATCAAGCGCAAGAACCGCACCCTGATTCCGCGCGGCAGCGACATGCTTACCGAAGGCGATCTGGTCTATTTCATGACCACCAAGAGGAACCTGCCCACGATACGCACCCTCTGCGGCAAGGACAACTACGAAGAGATAAAGAACATCACCATCATCGGCGGCGGCAAGGTGGCGGTGCAGGCCACCATGCTGATTCCCGACTATATGAACATCAAGATCATCGAGCAGGACGAGGAACGCGCCAAGCAGCTTACCGCCGTGGTGCACGACCGGGTCATGGTGATTCACGGCGACGGCCGCGACATGCGCCTGCTGGTGGAGGAAGACATCAAGAACACCCAGGCATTCGTGGCCTTGACCGGCAGCGCCGAGACCAATATCCTGGCCTGCCTCGCGGCCAAGCGCATGGGCGTGCGCAAGACGGTGGCCATGGTGGAGAACTTAGACTACGTGGGCATGGCCGAAAGCCTCGACATCGGCACTATCATCAATAAGAAGACCATCGCCGCCGGACATATCTACCACATGATGCTGGATGCCGACGTGTCGAACCTCAAGTGCCTTACCGTGTCCTCTGCCGACGTGGTGGAATTCATCGTGGGCGAGAAATCGCGCGCCGCCGGCAAGGAGATACGGGAACTGGACCTGCCCGCCGGCGCCACCATCGGAGGCCTGGTGCGCAACGGGGAAGGCATCCTCGCCGGAGGTTCCACCCGCCTGGAAAGCGACGACAGCGCGGTGGTGTTCTGCATCGATACGGAAGTGAAGCGTCTGGAAAAATATTTCAAGTAAGCCGTGAACGTCAAACTCATCCTACGGGTCTTGGGCAGCCTTGCCTTTGTGGAAGCCTTCTTCCTGCTTTGCTGCACGGTGATGGCCGTGTGCTATGCCGAAGACGATACATTGGCTTTCCTCGCCTCTTTCGGCATCGCCGTGGGCACGGGCCTGCTCTTCATGCTGGCCGGCAAGGGCGCCGAGCAGCGGATGGGGCGTAAGGACGGCTATATCGTGGTGGCGGTAAGCTGGGTTCTGTTCTCGATCATCGGCATGTTTCCCTACCTGTTCAGCCACTATACGGGCGGCGTTACGGACGCCTTTTTCGAAAGCATGTCGGGATTCACCTCCACCGGCACCAGCGTGATGGACAATATCGACACCTGCCCGCACGCGCTCCTTTTCTGGCGCAGCCTGACCCAATGGGTAGGCGGCTTGGGAATCATCCTGTTCACCATCGCACTGATTCCCGGTATCGGCACGGGCGACGTGAGCCTGTTCGCCGCCCAGAGCCTGGGGCCGCTGCCGGGCAAGCTCCAGCCACGCATCGCCAATACCGCCCAATGGATCTTCGCGGTCTATCTGGCCCTTACCGTGGGCTGCGCGGTATCGCTCTATTTCTGCGGCATGAACGTGTTCGACGCCGTGAACCATTCCTTTACCTGCATCGGCACCGGCGGGTTCTCGACCCATCAGGACAGCGTGCAGTTCTTTAATTCGGCGCGCATCGAATACGTGCTGGTGGCCTTTATGTTCTTTGCCGGCGTAAACTACAACCTGATCTATTTCTTCGCCCTGCGCGGAAAGCTCAAACGCCTTTTCAAGGACACCGAATTCCGGTGGTACACGATCATCTTTATCTCCACCACGATTATCTGCGCGCTATCCCTGCACTTCGACAACGGCCTGGCTTGGGAACCCTCCCTGCGCTACTCGGCCTTCCAGACCATCTCGCTCTCCACCAGCACCGGCTTCTGCTCGCACGACTACATGCTGTGGGCACCCAAGCTGCAGCCCATCCTGCTGCTGTTGATGGTGGTCGGCGGCTGCACGGGCTCTTCGGCGGGCGGTTTCAAGGTGGTGCGCGTGGCCATGCTGTGGAAGATCGCCAAGAACGAAACCAAGAAGATGCTGCACCCCAACGCGGTGATTCCCCTGCGCATCAGCGGCCAGGTGGTGGCCACCCCGGCCAAGATGGCGCTCATCACATTCACCTTCCTCTACCTGCTCACCTTCTTTATCGGCTGGCTGCTGTTGATGTTCTTCGGGCTCGAGTTCTCGGAGGCCGCCTCATGCAGTCTCTCGGCGCTCAGCAACACGGGGCCAGGCATCGGATCCTACGGCCCGGCCTACTCCTGGAGCATCATGGGCACCGGCGCCAAATGGGTCTGCTCGGCGCTGATGTTCGTGGGCCGTCTGGAAATCATGTGCGTATTCGTGCTCTTTACCCGGAGTTTCTGGAAACGGCACTGAAGGCTAAACCTTTCGGCGCTTCGCGATTTAAGCGTATTAATGTACCTTTGCGCCCATGACTTCCGCACATTCCCCAAGCGACAGCATAACCTACAGACGTATCCTCGGCATTGCCTTTCCCATTATACTGAGCACGCTGGCGCAGAACGTCATCGCCATCGCAGACACCATCTTCTTAGGGAACCTTGGGGAGGTGGAACTGGGGGCGGCGGCCTTGGCGGCCGTGTTCTACCAGGTTTTGGTCATGGTGGTGTTCGGCTTCGGCGTGGGGGCGCAGATCGTCATGGCCCGGCGGGTCGGCCAGGGCCAGCATTCCGAAGTGGGACGCATTTTCCAGCACACACTCTGGTTCACCCTTTTCTGTTCGGTATTGTGCTGGGGCGCGTTCCAAGGCTGGGGCGAGAACCTGCTGCCCCATCTGGTAAAGACACCCGCCATACTGCAGGCGGTTCACGGTTACCTTGAAATACGCATCTACGGCGTGCCGTTCGCGTTCGCCATCGCCGCCTTCAACGCCTTTTACGTGGGTATCGCCCGCACCCAGACCATTTCGGTCGCCACCATCATCATGGGCACCGTCAACGTGGTGCTGGACTACGGCCTGGTGTTCGGCAAGTTAGGCCTGCCACAGATGGGCATGGGCGGCGCGGCATTGGCTTCGGTGATTGCCGAAGCGGTGGGCGTGGCCTGCTATGTCGCGCTCACCGCCTTTTCGAAATACCGCAAGACCTATCGTCCGTTCGGACGTTTTGCACTCAGTTTCAAACTGATCGGAAACCTTATCGGGGTATCGTATCCGGTAATGATCCAATACTTCCTCTCGTTCGCCAACTATTTTCTGTTTTTCCTCTTTATCGAGAGCCTGGGGCAGCGCGCCCTGGCCATCTCCAACATCACCCGCAGCATGTACACGCTTTTCCTGCTGCCCATCTGGGGATTCGCCTCCACCACCGCCACCCTCACCTCCTACCTCTGCGGGCAGAACCGCGCCGGCGAAATCCGCCTGGTGGTACGCAAAGCCTGCCTGTCGGCACTGGCGTCCGTAAGTTTCATCGTGCTGCTGTTCGTGCCATTCCATAATGCCATCCTCGGCATCTTCACCCAAGACAACCAACTGGCCACCGAGAGCCTGCGGCCTTGCGCGGTAGCCATAGCCGCCACCTACATCATGATTTTCGCGCAGATTATCTTCAATACGATTTTAGGCCGGGGAAACACCAAAGCCGGGTTCTTTATCGAACTGATAAACATGGTGGTGTATTTTCTCTACGGCTGGTCAGTGATCTATGTGGGGCAATGTTCGGTGGAAGTGGCCTTCGGCGCGGAAATAGCCTATACCGCGGGACTGCTGCTGATTTCGGCCACCTACATCCTTTGGCAGCGCAAGACCGGACACCGGCAGATACGTAATTTCTAAAGCGGCGCGTAGAAGTCGCTTATCTTGCCCATGTCTTTCCAATAGCCGCCGGTCTGTTCCAGCAGCACGATGTTTTTCGAACGCATGGACTCCATATAGGCGTCGATTACCGAGAAGGGCGTGTCCGTTCCGTATCTCTCCGCCCATTCGGCCACTAATTCCGTCTTTAAGAGGTGTATGCCGCTGAACGCGAAGGGCGTAAGCCCCTCCCGTATCGGTTCGCCCTTTACCTGCCCGCTCTTAAGGTTCTTCCAGGCGCGGAGACGGCCCACCCCATCGGCGTAGAGATAGCGCGAGGTGTCGCGGCGGCGCACCGAGAGCACTGCATCGGCATCGCGTCGTATCATCTCCTGACGCAACGAATCTATATCCAGATCGGTACGTATATCCACGTTATGCACCAGCACCCTGTCTTGACCCGTAAAGAGCGGCAGGGCGTGGGTCAGCGCGCCGCCCGTTTCCAGGAGCAGGCCCGTTTCGTCCGAAAAGGCGATGTTCAGCCCGTGTTTCCCTGCGTATCCGGCGGCGAACTCCCTCAGCATATCGGGAAAATGATGCAGGTTCAGCACGAAATCGCGGCAGCCGAAAGCCTGCAGGCGTTCGAGAAGGTGTTCCAGCAAAGGTTTGCCCTGATACTCCACCAAGGCTTTGGGGCGGGCATCGGTAAGCGGCCTGAGGCGTGTGCCAAGTCCGGCGGCCAGAATAAAGGCGATCATCGGTACAGAAGGTATTTTTGACGGATTTTCCCGAACTTGCGCAGGGCGGGCTGCCAGGCGCGGCGAATCTCCTCTTCGCTCCTGCCCTCCCGTATCTGCGCGGCCAGTTCGGACGTTCCGGCCAGTTTTACGAAAAAGGCATTGAAGAACCTGTCTTTTTGCGGATAGGCGCGGTAGAGTTCCAGCAGATACGACAGGTCGAGCTTCCGGGGCAAGGTGTCGGTGTAGCCGTCGGGCACGTAAAAGCCGGTACATTCCTCGTCCTTAAACGGAGGATTGGCGCTCAATCCGGGCAGGGATCGGGGCGTGAAGCGGTAATCGCCCACGGATGAACCGGGAAAGCCCGCGCACTCGAAGGCCCGGTAGGTGCCGCGCCCCACGCTCAGGGGCGTGCCTTCGAAAAAGCAGAGCGAGGGATAGGCATAGACGGCCTTCATGCTGCGCAGGTTGGGCGAAGGCGGCACGGGAAACGCATAGGCGGTATTCCGGGTATAGTTCTCCACCGGCACCACCTGCAAGGCACATTCCAAGCCGCCGGAGAGCCAGCGCTCACCGTTTATCATGCGGGCGTATTCACCAACGGTCATGCCATAGACCACCGGCACGGGGTGCATGCCCACGAAGGAGCGGCAGCAGGAAGTATCCAGCACCGGTCCGTCGGTATAGCCCGCGTGGGGATTGGGTCGGTCGAGCAGCACCACCGGCAGGCGGTTTTCGGCACAGGCCTCCATCACGTAATGCAGGGTGGATATGTAGGTGTAGAAGCGCACCCCCACGTCCTGAAGGTCGAACAGCACGAGATCCACGCCCTGCAAGTCGTCTGCCGTGGGTTTCTTGTGCCTGCCGTAGAGCGACACCACGGGAAGCCCGGTCTTGGCGTCCTTGCCGCTGCTAACGGTGGCTCCGGCCTCAGCCTGCCCCCGGAACCCGTGTTCGGGCGAGAAGATCTTGCATACCGTGATGCCCGAATCGAGCAGCACATCCACGATATGAACGTAACGCAGGCTGTCTTTGCCCGCCGTAACGTGCTGCCGCACCGGAACCACGCCGGTCTGGTTGCTTACCACGGCCACCTTCTTGCCCCGCAACAGCGGCAGATATGCGCTAATGTTCTCCGCCCCCACCCGCACGCCGCCTTGGGCAAAAGCGCCGGTCAAGGCCGTCAACATCAGGGTGATATACAATAAAAATCGCTTCATGGATGCAAAGGTATTAAATATTGAACTCCCGACGGCATTCCGTCCGCAATCACCGAAGAGGGAAAATCCGCATTCCCTCCCCGATGAAATCAAAGCGATGATCTTGCCATCGCGGAAATTTTATTATTATAACTCAACGTAAATTGAACCGTACGTTCGGGGTTTCCCCATGGCTGAGGCTCAACGCGTTGAGCCTCAGCACGCTACGCCCCGTACACCCGCTATAATCCAAAATTATAATAATAAAATTACTTGATAATCAAATATTTACATTTTAAAATTCAAAAAAATCACCTACATTTGCAGCGTTTCGGTGTATTGTTTGTGTATAGAATAACCGATAGTAAAAAAATAAACCTATACAATGAAAAGACTTTTTAAATGGCTGATTCCAGTGGCGGCCTTGCTGCTTACGGTGTCTTGCAAATCAACGGAACTGGAACCCGATAACTTCGGTGCGATTTACGGTACGATTGCGGATTATGTGGACACGGAGAAACCGATTCCTGAAGCGTATGTGACTTTGTCCCCTGGTGGGAAAAGCGTGTTGAGCGGAGAAGACGGAACGTTTGAATTTCCTGACCTAGAACCGCAACAATACACGATTACGGTGCAGAAAGCGGGGTACCAAACCAATAGAAAATCCTTAACGGTAGTGGCAGGTGAACGCGTGAAAGTCAACATCACCTTACAGAAAAATTCCTAGTTTAATCCCCGCCTAAAACCCAGCGCTGGAGAGTGGCCAAGGCCTATCCCCCTGCGCTGGGTTTATACGGACGCCGTTCAGGCTATTCCACCGTGTCGGGGCGGTCGGTTTCCTTGCGGCGCTTGACGGTGTATTTCAACTTGCCGATAAAGAAGTTGACTTCCACTTCGGCCACGGCCTCGTAGGGCTGCAGGTCGGGCATCACGATGTCGGAGAGTACATCGCCGAAACGCTGTATCACGGTCTTTTGTTCATGGGGCGCGAGCTCTCCGTTTTGTAGGACGGCCTGCATGTTGACGAGTTCCTGTTTCAAGGTCTTCACCTTGGCAAAGGTCTCCACGATAAGCAAGGTGGCTTGCGTGGCTATCGGGCTTTTTAGAATCGTGGCCAGCATATAGAGGCCTTTCTCGGTAAAGGCGTGGGGCATTACGGGGGAAAATTTCAAGGAGGAAAGGTGGTCGAAAATTTCGACCACCTCCTGTTTTTCAGTAGATTGTAGATCGAAAACATATCCTTTCGGAAATTTTTCTGGATTATTCCTCACTGCTTCGTTAATACGTTTGGTCTCTACCCCGTAGATGGCGGCCACATCAACATCCAAAAGGACATATTGCCCTCGAAGGGGAATGAGCTTGTCTTGAATGTTGAAAACGGGATGCGTGTTGTTGATCTTTTTCATATGATTGCTTGATTTTTCTTAATTCCGGCGGGCGACTTCCGCACACCGGGGCTACTAGAATAATGCCCGAATACGGGTTTTATCGAAGTTTTAGACGAAAAATCTGTGTAAGTTGCAGAAAATAAACATTAAAAAGTTGTCGACATATCAGGCGACGTACACGGCTTCCGCGTGGTGTGCCTGCCGTAAATTTCCAGTACCCCAACCCTTCCGGCATCCCCAATATCCACCCTATGCGGTTGATAAAAAACATTTTTCATTTTCAAAAACATTAGCGACCTTTGCCGCGCCTTTTTTAGGCAGAATATTGTTTATTGGATTGATTTGCTGTTTTATATAGTAATCAATCTTATTTTATTTTTAAGCGCTATGTCGAACTTACTGTTGCTTTTGGTCGTGTTGCTGACCGCCGTCGCCCTCGTATGCGCCGGCTGGGGTTTCGGCGTGTGGCTGAGCCCCCGTTCCTACAATCCCCTGAAGGAAGAAACCTACGAATGCGGCGTGCCCACGCGCGGCAGGAGTTGGATGCAGTTCCGCGCGGGCTACTATCTGTTCGCCCTGCTTTTCCTGATGTTCGACGTGGAAGCCGTATTCCTCTTTCCCTGGGCGGTGATCGCCAAGGAAATGGGCATGACGGCACTCTATACCGTTTTGTTTTTCCTGGCGGTGCTGACCCTCGGTCTGGCCTACGCATGGAAGAAAGGAGCTCTGGAATGGAAATAAAGAAACCTTCTATCAAAGGCTTGCCCTACGATGAATTCAACGACAACGAATACATCGAGACCCTGCGCAGGAATGGCGTGGGAGTCGTGGTGGGCAACTTAGACCGGATGATAAACTGGGGGCGTTCCAATTCGCTTTGGCCCCTCACTTTCGCCACCAGCTGCTGCGGCATCGAGTTCATGAGCGTGGGTGCCGCCCGCTACGACTTTGCCCGGTTCGGGTTCGAAGTGGCGCGCGCCAGCCCGCGTCAGGCCGACATGATTATGGTGGCGGGCACCATCGTGAACAAGATGGCGCCGGTGCTCTACCGCCTTTACGAACAGATGGCCGACCCCAAGTACGTGATTGCCGTGGGCGGCTGCGCCATCAGCGGCGGGCCGTTCACCAAATCGTACAACGTGCTGCAAGGGGTTGACAAGATCATCCCCGTGGACGTGTATATCCCCGGCTGCCCGCCCCGTCCGGAAGCCTTGCTGTACGGCATGATGCAGTTACAGCGCAAGGTAAAGGTGGAACACTTTTTCGGCGGCGTGAACAGGAAGGAACCCAAGAGCTGTCGGCTGCCCGAAATCCGCCCCGATGAAAAACCCGTTTTCGCATCCAGATACCAAGACCAAGAATAACGCCCATCTACCGATATGAGTACGCTTAAATCCCTTATACAGGAAATTTGCCCGCAAGCCGTTTTTCAGGAAACGGAAAACGCGCCCCTGCAGGTATGCCTGCCGCCGGCGGAACTGGCCAAGCTGCTGACTCCCCTGCACGAAGACGCCCGAATGCGGTTCGACTATCTCGAAGACCTGGTGGGCATGGACTTCGGCGAGCAGCTGGGCGTTGTCTATCGCCTGTATTCTACCGAACTCAAGCACCGCATCGTAATCGAATGCCGCGCCGAAAGCCGCGAGGAACCCGAACTGCCCACCCTCTCGCATATCTGGGCCATCGCCAATTTCTACGAACGCGAGGTGTTCGACTTTTTCGGCATCCATTTCATAGGCCACCCCGACATGCGGCGGCTGTTCCTGCGCGGCGACCACGTGGGCTATCCCCTGCGCAAAGACTACGACCCGGCCTCCAATCCCCTTAAGCTGGATGCCGAGGAACTGCCCGACGACACTTCGGTTTTCGTGGATCACGACGGCAAGACCGAGATCGAAGGCCACACCCTGTTTGAAAAAGACGAGTATGTGGTGAATATCGGGCCCCAGCACCCGGCCACGCACGGGGTGCTGCACTTCCAGGTGTCGCTGCAGGGCGAGATCGTTAAGAAAGTGGACGTTCACTGCGGCTACATACACCGGGGCATCGAGAAGATGTGCGAGGAAATGACCTACCCGCAGACCCTGGCCATGACCGACCGCCTCGACTACCTCTCCGCCCACCAGAACCGCCACGCCCTGTGCGCCTGCATCGAAGAGGCGATGGGGCTGGAAATTCCCCGCCGCGCCCAGTACATCCGCCTGCTCATGGATGAGCTGAGCCGTATCCAGTCGCACCTACTGTTCTACGCCACCTTCTGCATGGACCTGGGCGCGCTCACGCCCTTCTTCTACGGCTTCCGCGACCGCGAGAAGATCCTCAACATCTTCGAGGACACCACCGGCGGCCGCCTCATTCAGAACTACAACGTGATCGGCGGGGTGGCGCGCGACCTGCACCCCGACTTTATCCGCAAGACCCGCGAGTTCATCGAATACCTGCCCGGCGTGCTCAAGGAATACCACGATGTGTTTACCGGCAACGTCATCTTTAAGCAGCGTTCCAAAGGCATCGGCCTGTTGAGCAAGGAACAGGCTATCTCCTTCGGCATTACCGGCCCTACCGCCCGTGCCAGCAACGTGGCCTGCGATGTGCGCAAGCACAATCCCTACAGTATCTACGACGAGATTCTCTTTAAGGAAATACTCTACAAGAACGGCGACTGCCTGGACCGCTACATGGTGCGCATGGACGAGATCGAACAGTCGCTCTCTATCATCGGCCAGCTGCTCGACAAGATTCCGCAAGGCGACTACTGCGCCAAGACCAAGCCCGTGATCAAGCTGCCCGAAGGCCGCTTCTTCAAGAGCGTGGAGACGGCGCGGGGCGAATTCGGCGTGTTCATTGAAAGCCGGGGCGAGAAATATCCCTACCGGCTCAAGTTCCGTCCGCCCTGCCTGCCCTTGGTTTCGGTGATCGACACCCTGGCTTCCGGCAACAAGATTGCCGACTTGATTACCATCGGGGCCTCGTTAGACTACGTGGTGCCCGACATAGACCGTTAAAAATTTAAAAGACTGTACAATGTTCGATTTTAGCGTTGTTACGACATGGATAGACGAGGGCTTGCGCAGCCTCATGCCCGCCGCGGGCGCCATCGCCGTTGAGTGCGTGCTGATCGGCGTGCTGCTGCTGGCCGTGTATGCGGTGTTCGCCCTGGTGCTGATTCTGGCCGAACGCAAGGTGTGCGCCGCCTTCCAATGCCGTCTGGGACCCAACCGCGTAGGCCCCTGGGGTGTCATACAGACGGTGGCCGATATGTTGAAGATCATCACCAAGGAAATCATCTCGATACGTCACGTGGACAGCTTCCTGCACAACCTCGCGCCCTTCCTGGTGATCATCGCTTCCTTGATCGCCTTTTCGTGCATTCCCTTCGCCAAGGGCCTGCAGGTGCTCGACTTCAACGTGGGCATCCTCTTCATGATAGCCGCCTCCTCGATCGGCATCGTGGGAATCCTGCTGGCCGGCTGGTCTTCGAACAACAAGTTCTCGCTTATCGGCGCCATGCGCAGCGGGGCGCAGATGATCAGCTACGAGCTTTCCATCGGCCTGAGCATCATGACCATCGTGGTGCTTTCGGGAACCATGCAGATTTCGGAACTGGTGGAAGGCCAGAACGACCTCTGGTTCATCTTCAAGGGGCATATCCCGGCCTGCATCGCCTTCGTGGTCTATCTGATAGCCGGCACGGCCGAAACCAACCGCGGGCCTTTCGACCTGCCCGAGGCCGAAAGTGAGCTTACCGCCGGTTACCACACCGAATATTCGGGCATGCACTTCGGGTTCTACTACGTGGCCGAGTTCGTGAACATGTTTATCGTGGCCGCCATCGCCACCACCGTTTTCCTAGGAGGATGGATGCCGCTGCACATTCCCGGCCTGGACGGATTCAACCATGCCATGGACTATATCCCCTCCCTGATCTGGTTCCTGGGCAAGAGCGCGGTGATGGTGTTCGTGATCATGTGGTTCAAGTGGACGTTCCCGCGCCTTCGCATCGACCAGCTGATCCGTCTGGAATGGAAATACCTGCTGCCGCTTAACCTGGTGAACCTCATCGCGATGGTGCTTATCGTGGCCCTGGGCTGGCATTTTTAAACCGCATTGACTTATGAACTCGCTCATAAAATATTTCTCCGATTTTTTCAGCGCCATCAAATCGCTCCTTACGGGCATGAAGACCACGCTGAAGGTTTTCCTCCGCAAGAAGACCACCGAACTCTATCCCGAGAAACGCGGCAGCCTCTATGTGTCACCCCAGTTCCGCGGACGCCTGGAGATGGTGCATACCGAAGACAACCACCACAGGTGCGTGGCCTGCGGCATCTGCCAGATGAACTGCCCCAACGGCACCATCCGCGTGGAAAGCCAGACCGTGACCAATGCCGAGGGCAAGAGCGAAAAGGTGCTTTCAGCCTATCACTACGACCTGGGCAAATGCCTTTTCTGCGAACTGTGCGTAAGGACCTGCCCGCACCAGGCCATACGGTTCACCAACAAGTTCGAGAACGCCGTGTTCACGCGCAATAAGCTGCAGCTGGTGCTGAACCGCCCCGGCTCGAGCCTGCTGCCCAAGCCGGCCAAGGCCGCCGATACGAATACTAACCCTGCTAAACCGGAATAACCGCCATGCAAAACGTACTTATACTTCGAATCATTTTCGGTTTGTTGGCCGCGGTGATCGCTGTCTTTTCGGTAATGGCCGTGCGCACGCGCCGAATCCTGCACGCGGCCACCTACCTGCTGTTCGTGCTGTTCGCCACCGCCGGGCTCTACTTTTTCCTGAACTACTCGTTCCTGGGCGCCGTGCAGCTTTTGGTGTATGCCGGCGGGGTCATCATCCTGTATGTATTCTCCATCCTGCTTACCAACACAGACCGCGAGGAACCGCTGCCCCTGCGCAGCCTGCGCCGCTGGCTGGCGCTGCTGGCCACCGTGGGCGGCATCGCGCTGGTGGGCTTCCTGCTGCTCACCAACCCGTGGGCGCCCACCGAAGTGCCCATGGATGCAGAGATAGGCATGAAGCAGATCGGACACACCCTGATGGGCACGGGCAAGAACCAATACCTGTTGCCTTTCGAGGTGATGAGCGTATTGTTGCTGGCCTGTATGGTGGGAGCCTTGGTAATCGGGCGCAAACGCAGTTAACCGAACGTATCACAAAAAAGAAAAGCGGATATGGAACCCGTTGTCTCGATGGAATTTTACCTGATCGTATCTTCCATCATGTTTTTTGCCGGCCTTTACGGCTTTATCACCCGTAAGAACCTGATCGCCACCCTTATCTCGATAGAACTGGTGCTTACATCCACCGATATAAACTTCGCCGTATTCAACCGTTTCCTCTATCCCGGCCAACTGGAAGGGATGTTCTTCACCCTCTTTTCCATCGGGGTGTCGGCGGCCGAAACGGCGGTGGCCATCGCCATCATCATCAACATTTACCGAAACCTCAAGAACGTGGAGACACGCAACTTGAAAAAGCTTAAAGACTAATGGAATACTCGGTTCTTATCTTGTTGCTTCCCCTGTTGGGATTCTTGTTCGCCGGCTTTGGCGGCACCCGCCTCAAAGGTAAGTGGGCCGGATATGTGAACACCGCGATCCTTGCGGTGGCGGCGGTCTTGGCCTATCTCACCGCCTGGCAGTATTTCTCCCTGCCGCGCGTGGACGGCATACGCCCCACCCTGCAGCCGCTCTGCTGGGAATGGATGCGCTTTACCGGACACCTGCACATCGACCTGGGCGTGATGCTCGACCCCATCTCGGTGATGATGCTGGTGGTGATCACCACCGTTTCGCTGATGGTGCACATCTACAGTCTGGGCTATATGGAGGGTGAGAAAGGCTTCCAGCGCTACTATGCCTTCCTGGGACTGTTCACCTTCTCGATGTGCGGACTGGTGGTGGCCACCAATATCTTTCAGATGTACATCTTCTGGGAACTGGTGGGCGTGTCGTCCTACCTGCTCATCGGCTTCTACTACACCAAGCCCGAGGCGGTGGCGGCCTCCAAGAAGGCCTTTATCGTGACCCGCTTCGCCGACATGTTCTTCCTCATGGGCATACTGCTGCTCTCCTACTACACCAAGACCTTCGATTTCGGCCTGCTGTGCAGCGGCAACGCGAGCCTGTTCGCCGATGCCGCCGGCAAGACCTTCCTGGGCGGCGCGGTGCTGAGCTGGGCCACCGGCCTTATCTTTATCGGCGCGGCCGGCAAGAGCGCCATGTTCCCCCTGCATATCTGGCTGCCCGACGCCATGGAAGGCCCCACCCCCGTTTCGGCCCTTATCCACGCGGCCACGATGGTGGTGGCCGGGGTGTTCCTGGTGGCGCGCCTCTTTCCCGTCTATTTCTTCTTTACACCCGAAATCCTGCACGGCATCGCCTACGTTGCGGCTTTCACCGCGCTCTACGCCGCCGTGGTGGCCTGCGTGCAGACCGACATAAAGCGGGTGCTGGCCTTCTCCACCATCTCGCAGATCGGCTTCATGCTCGTGGCCTTAGGCGTTTCGGGCATGGAAGGCCACGAAGGCCTGGGCTACATGGCCTCCATGTTCCACCTCTTCACGCACGCCATGTTCAAGGCGCTGCTGTTCATGGGCGCGGGCGCCATCATCCACACGGTGCACAGCAACGAGATGTCGCACATGGGCGGCCTGCGCAAGAGCATGCCGTTCACGCACATCACCTTTTTGGTCGCCTGCCTGGCCATCGCCGGCATCCCGCCCTTCTCCGGATTCTTCAGCAAGGATGAAATACTCTCCGCCACCTTCATGTTCAGCCCGGCGTTGGGCGTGGGCATGACCTTTATCGCCGCCCTTACGGCCTTCTACATGTTCCGCCTCTACTACAACATTTTCTGGGGCAAGCCCGCGCAGCACGACCATCCCCTGCACGAGGCTCCCAAGAGCATGACCTCGCCGCTGGTCTTCCTGGCCCTCGTCACCGTGGTGGCCGGATTCATTCCTTTCGGCAAGCTGGTAAGCAGCACCGGTGCCGAATACATCATCCACCTGGATTGGAAAATCGCCCTGAGCAGCGTGATCATCGCTTTGGCCGCCATTTTCTGCGCCCGCTGCCTCTACCGCAAGGGCACCAGCGCGGTTCCCGACAGGATGGCCGCCTTCTTCGGCCCGCTGCACAAGGCGGCCAGGCACCGCTTCTATATCGACGAAGTTTACCAATTCATTACCCATAAGATCATTTTCCGCTGCATCTCGCAACCCCTGGCCTGGTTCGACCGCCACGTAATCGACGGATGCCTGAACGGCATCGCCTGTCTTACCGGCAGGGGCAGCCTGGCCTTCCGCTGGATGCAGAACGGCAGTCTGCAGGCCTACGCCCTGTGCATGATGGCCGGATGCCTGTTGCTGTGCCTCTGGATTTTATTGCGGTAATTTGTCTAACCCTTTGCAAAACATACACGAATGAACCTCTTATCCGTTTTCGTCCTTATTCCGGTGCTGATGCTTGCCGGACTGTTTCTGGCAAAGAACCGGAAACAGGTGCTTTGGGTAAGCGCCACGGGAGCCTCGCTCCTGCTGGTGGCGGCCGCCGTGCTGTGCTTCCTCTTTGCCGCCCAACGACACGCGGGCAACACCGAAGCCATGCTCTTTACCGCCTCCCACCCCTGGTTCCCGGCCTGGAACATCTCCTACAGCGTGGGGGTTGACGGCGTTTCGGTGCTCATGATCCTGCTTTCGGCCATCATCGTGTTCACCGGCACCTTCACCTCCTGGAACATCGATCCCCTGCCCAAGGAATACTTCATGTGGTTCTGCCTGCTCTCCATCGGGGTGTTCGGCTTCTTCATCTCGCTCGACCTGTTCACCATGTTCATGTTCTACGAAGTGGCGCTCATCCCCATGTACCTGCTTATCGGGGTCTGGGGCAGCGGCAACAAGGAACGCTCGGCCATGAAACTGACCCTGATGCTGATGGGCGGATCGGCGCTGCTGATGCTGGGCATCCTCGGCGTGTATTTCAGCGCCGGCGCGCAAAGCATGAACATCATGGAAATGGCGCAGTCCGCGATTCCGGTGGCCCTGCAGCGCTATTTCTTTCCCTTCGTGTTCATCGGCTTCGGCATTCTGGGCGCGCTCTTTCCGTTCCACACCTGGAGCCCCGACGGTCACGCCTCCGCCCCCACCGCAGTCTCGATGCTGCACGCGGGCGTGCTCATGAAGTTAGGCGGCTACGGCTGTTTCCGCGTGGCCATGTTCCTCATGCCCGAGGCGGCCGCCCAACTGGGATGGATCTTCCTGCTCCTTACCGGCATCAGCGTGGTGTACGGCGCGTTCTCGGCCTGCGTGCAGAAAGACCTCAAGTACATCAACGCCTATTCTTCGGTAAGCCACTGCGGCCTGGTGCTGTTCGCCCTGCTCATGATGAACACCACCGCCATGACCGGCGCGGTGATGCAGATGCTCTCGCACGGCTTGATGACCGCCCTCTTCTTCGCCCTGATCGGGATGATCTACGGCCGCACCCACACCCGCGACATCCGCGAGATGGGCGGCCTGATGAAGGTCATGCCTTTCCTGGGCGTGGCCTACGTGATCGCCGGCCTCGCCTCGCTGGGGCTGCCCGGCCTGAGCGGGTTCGTGGCCGAGATGAACGTGTTCGTGGGTTCTTTCCAGCACAGCGACACCTTTCACCGGGTATTGACATTGGTGGCCGTCACCTCCATCGTGATCACGGCCGTGTATATCCTGCGCGTGGTGGGCAAGATCCTCTACGGGCCGGTGCACAATCCCGAGCACCTCAAGCTCAAGGACGCCGTCTGGTTCGAACGTTTCCCCGTGGTGGTGCTCATTGCCGCCATCGCCGCCATCGGCCTCTATCCGGGCTGGATTTCCGACTGGATCGGCCAGGCGCTTTATCCTATCGTGGAACGCCTTACCGTGGCCGCCCTGTAATTTTTTGATGAACAATTAAAGATTGAAAAGATGGACTTTTCAAATTTCCTGATACTGCGCGACGAAATCTGCGCGGTGGCCGTGATCCTCTTCATGCTGGTGTTCGACCTCTGCGCCCCCGCCAAGACCCGCAAGGCCCTGCACCCGCTTGCCTGCATCCTGCTGCTGGCGCAGATCGTTTTCTGCTGCCTGCCCCACACCTCCGGCACGGCCTTCGGCGGCATGTACACCGTCAGCCCCGTCACCTCGGCGGCCAAGGCGCTGATGGGCTGCGGCACGCTCCTGGTGTTCCTTTTCGCCAGGAAATGGCTCGAGACCGAACACGAAATCGCCAGGGGCGAATTCTACTACCTGACCCTCAACACCCTGCTGGGCATGTACTTCATGGTGTCGGCGGACCATTTCCTGATGTTCTTCATCGGTCTGGAGCTGGCCTCCATTCCCCTGGCCTGCATGGTGGCCTACGACAAGAGGTCGGACCTCTCGGCCGAAGCCGGCGCCAAGTTCATCCTCAACGCCGCGTTCGCCGGCGGAATCTCGCTGTTCGGCATCTCGCTGCTCTACGGCGGCTGCGGCACACTCTATTTCGAAGACCTTCCGCAGGTGCTGAGCGCCAGCCCGCTGCAGATCGCCGGCCTGGTGTTCTTCGCCACGGGGCTGTTCTTCAAGATGTCGCTGGTGCCCTACCACTCCTGGACCGCCGACGTATATCAGGGCGCGCCCACCAACGTGAGCGCCTACCTCTCGGTGGTGTCCAAGACGGCCGCCGCCGTATCGCTTTTCCTTATCTTCGTAAAGGTGTTCGGAGTAATGGCCGACAGCTGGCGCCCCGTGCTGTACGTGCTCGTGATCCTCAGCATCACCGTGGCCAACCTGTTCGCCATCAAGCAGAAGGACATCAAGCGTTTCCTGGCCTACTCGTCCATCTCGCAGGCCGGTTACGTGGTGTTGGGCGTGGTGGCCGCCACCCCGCAGGGTCTCACGGGCCTGCTCTACTACCTGTTCGTGTATATGTTCGCCAATCTGGCGGCTTTCGGCATCGCGGCCCTGGTGGAACGCCGGAGCGGCAACGCGCTCATTTCCTCCTACGACGGCCTGTACAAGACCAATCCCAAACTGGCGGTGCTCATGATGTTCGCGCTGTTCTCCCTGGCCGGGATTCCCCCCTTCGCGGGCTTTTTCAGCAAGTTCTTCATCTTTGCCGCCGCCACCCAGCAGGGCTATTACGTGCTGGTGCTGGTGGCCTTGCTCAATACCATCATCTCGCTCTACTACTACCTGCTTATCGTCAAGGCGATGTTCATCAACCCCAACGACCGTCCGCTGCCGGCCTTCCGGTCGGATAACAGCAGCCGGAACGCCATGGTGATCTGCTTTGCCGGTATCGTGCTGGGCGGCCTGATGGGCTGTTTCTACAACTACCTGTCGCAATTGGCCGCGGCCTGGTAGTTTTTCCCGCTTTTTTGCCGACCTTTGCCTTTTAAAAACCGCCCGATGAGCACCGCCATCCAAACCTCCGGCAACAAGGTAACCACGCGTACCTTGCTGCGCATGAAAGCCGAGAACAAGAAAATCGCCATGCTCACCGCCTACGACTACTCGTTGGCGATGCTGCTGGACAAAGCCGGCATCGACGCCATCCTCGTGGGCGATTCGGCGGCCAACGTCATGGCGGGGCATCCCACCACGCTGCCCATCTCCCTAGACCAGATGATTTACCACGCCTCCTCGGTGGTGCGTGCCGTAAGCCACGCCTTAGTGGTGGTGGACATGCCGTTCGGCTCCTATCAGGGAGATACCTCGGTGGCCCTGCAGTCGGCCATACGCATCATGAAGGAAACCGGAGCGGATGCGGTCAAGATAGAGGGCGGTGAAGAAGCCATCGAATCGATACGGAAAATCATTTTCGCCGGTATTCCCGTCATGGGGCATCTTGGGTTGACCCCTCAGTCTATCAACCAGTTCGGAACCTACGCTGTGCGCGCCACGGGAAAGGAAGAAGCCCAGAAGCTGCTCGCGGACGTAAAACTGCTGGAATCGGCGGGCTGTTTCGGCATCGTGTTGGAAAAGATTCCGGCGGCCTTGGCTCAAGAAGCCTGCCGTTCGGTTTCCATTCCCATCATCGGCATCGGCGCCGGCAGCCAAGTAGATGGACAGGTGCTGGTGCTGCATGACATGCTGGGCATCACCCAAGGCTTCTCGCCCCGTTTCCTGCGCCGCTACCTTAACCTGGGCGAACAGATCACCTCCGCCGTGGGGCAATACGTGCAGGATGTAAAATCGGGCGATTTTCCCAACGAAAAGGAACAGTACTGATGTATTCCTCTCCCGCGCCCATCCTCTACGAAGACAATCACCTGCTGGCGGTCAACAAACAGGTGGGCCAGATCGTGCAGGGCGACAAGACGGGCGACATTCCGCTAAGCGAACTCTTTAAGGACTACATCAAGCAGCGCGACGGCAAGCCGGGCAACGTCTTTCTGGGCGTGCCGCACCGATTGGACCGTCCCGTAAGCGGCGCATTGCTCCTGGCCAAGACAGGCAAGGCGCTTGAGCGGCTCAACGCGCTGATCCGCGAACGGCAGCTGCAGAAAACCTATTGGGCCATCTCCCGCTTCGCCCCGCCGCGCGAACAGGATTGTCTGGAGCAGTATATGTTCCGGAACGAGAAGCAGAACAAGTCGTATATCTGCCGGGCGTCCGACCCCGGCGCTCAGAAGGCCGAACTTTCATACCGGCTCCTGGCGCGTTCCGAACGCTATTTCTTGCTGGAAGTGCAATTGCACACGGGGCGTCACCACCAGATACGCGCCCAACTCGCCGCCATGGGCTGCCCCATCCAGGGCGACCTTAAGTACGGCGACAAACGCAGCAATCCCGACGGCGGCATAAGCCTCCACGCCCGCTCCCTGCACCTGATTCATCCCGTGCGCCAAACCCCGCTCGACCTCACCGCCCCCGTTCCCGAGGGCGCGCTCTGGCAGTACTTCGAAAAACTGTAACGATCCTCCTGAGGGCTTTCCCCGAAATTTTTCGTAAATTCGCCTGCCGCTTGCCGGGGGTAATGCCGGTGGCGGAACGTTATGTCCGAGAACCCGCCTATTTCCGTACAGCTTTTCGACGACAACCTGAAGTTGTTCACTTCCATGATGGAAGACATACGCCAGGCCGAGAAGTACGTCTATCTGGAAACCTACCGCTTTAACGACGACGCCATCGGGCACCGCTTCAAGGACGTGCTGGTGGAAAAGGCCCGGCAAGGCATCGAGATACGGCTTCTGGTGGACGCCTACGGCACCAAGCCCGCCGAATTCCTTACCGAATTGGAAGACGCCGGTGTAAAGCTGCTGTTCTTTAAGAAGATGAAATTCTTTCTTTCAAACACCTTTGCCAAGAACAACACCCGCAACCACCGTAAGCTGCTGCTGATCGACGACCGCATCACCTATATCGGTTCGAGCAACATCACCGCCTACTCGCTCAACTGGCGCGACCTGAACCTGCGCATGGAGAACCCCATCACCCGCAAGTTCAAGGGCTGTTTCCTGCACAGCGCCGAAAAGTACAAGCTTTACGACATGGTGCCGTTCGAACGCCAGAAAATCATCAACTACCACGGCTACGGCATCATTCAGGACACACCCACAGCCTACTTTCAGGAAGTGCGCAACTATATGCTCAAGATGATCGGAAACGCCAAGGAGGAGATCCTGGTGGAGACTCCCTACTTCCTGCCGGGGCACAAAATCCGCCGGGCGCTCACCAACGCCGCGGCGCGCGGAGTCAAGGTGGTGCTGCACGTACCCCTGCATTCCGACGTTTCGATGGTGGACCTGCTGCGCAACAAATACATGGGGCCCATGTTCAAGGCCGGAGTGCAATGGAAGTTCTACAAGCCCGACCTGCTGCACGCCAAGTGCCTGCTTATCGACAAGAAGCGCTTCCTGATGGGTTCGGCCAACATGGACTACCGCAGTTTCCGCTACCAGTACGAGATCATGCTCTACGGCGAGAATCCCGAGATCATCGGCCTGCTGGACGAGCACATCCGGAGAACCTCGGAAGCCTCGGTGGATTTCGACTACGGGAAGTGGCTCAACACTCCCAAGATAACCCGCTTCATGGAATGGCTGCTCACGCCTTTCCGCCATCTTTTTTAACCGCCAATCAAAAACATCCTATATCATGAACGAAGTACTCGACACACTCGAACCCAAAATCCTTTGGAAATATTTCGGTGAAATACTGCAGATTCCCCGTCCTTCCAAGAAAGAAGAGAAGATACGCGCCTATCTGGTGGATTTCGCCAAGCAGCACAACTTAGAATGCAAGACCGACAAGACGGGCAACGTGCTGATCCGCAAGCCGGCCACGCCCGGCCACGAAAACCGCCCCTGCGTTATCCTGCAGAGCCATATGGATATGGTGTGCGAAAAAAACGGCGATTCCATGCACAATTTCGACACCGACCCGATCAAGGTAAGCGTGGTGGACGGCTGGCTCAAGGCCGAGGAAACCACCCTTGGCGCCGACAACGGCCTGGGCTGCGCCACCGAACTGGCCATCCTGGCCTCGGACGACATAGAACACGGCCCCATCGAATGTCTGTTTACCGTGGATGAAGAAACCGGGCTCACCGGCGCGTTCGGCCTCGAAAAAGGCTTCCTGAACGGCAAGATCCTGCTCAACATGGACTCCGAAGACGACGGCCTTTTCTTTATCGGCTGCGCCGGCGGCATCGACACCGTGATCGAATACCCCTTCGCCAAGGAAGCTGCCGCCAACAACCTGGCCTACTACCAAGTGGCGGTAAAGGGCCTGGTGGGCGGACACTCCGGCGACGACATCAACAAAGGCCGTGCCAACGCCAACCAACTGCTGGCACGCTGCCTCTACAACCTGCTGCCCAAGACCGGTTTCCGTCTGGCCTCCTTTAACGGCGGCAACCTGCGCAACGCCATCGCCCGCGAAGCGGTGGCCGTAATCGGCATCGAGCCCAAGAACGAAGCCGCATTGAACGCCGTAGTGGCCGACTGCAAGAAGATGTTCGCCCACGAATACCGCGTTACCGAAGCCAACCTGGATTTAAGCTGCACCAAGGCCGAAGCCCCCGCCTTCCTTATGGCAGACGCCAACCGCGACGCCCTGGTGTACGCACTGCTGGCCTGCCCGCACGGGGTGCTGCGCATGAGCGACGAGATCGAGAACTTCGTGGAGACCTCCACCAACCTCGCTTCCGTAAAGACCCTGGAAGACCACGTGCTGATCTGCACCAGCCAGCGTTCCTCGGTGGAAAGCGCCAAGCACGCCGCCGCCCAGCGCGTGGCCGCCTGCTTCAAGGCCATCGGCGCCAAGACCTCGCACAGCGAAGGCTATCCCGGCTGGAACCCCAACCCGAACTCGCCCATCCTCAAGCTGACCCTTGAAGCGTTCAAAGACCTCTTCCACGAAGAAGGCAAGGCTCTGGCCATCCACGCCGGCCTGGAATGCGGCCTGTTCAGCGAGAAGTATCCCGACATGGACATGGTTTCGTACGGCCCCACCATGCGCGGCGTACACGCCCCCGGCGAACGGGTGGAACTCGCCACCGTCACCCGCTTCTGGCAGCTCACCAAAGAAATCCTAAAACGGGTATAGGCCGTCATGAACCGTATATTTTTCGGAAGCCGGGAACTGTATTTCACGGACCGGGAACCGGCGGCGCCCTGCCGGAGCGTGGACTTCGGCAGGGTGTCCGACTGGCCCCAATGGGTTCGCAGGGAATTTACCGATACCTACGCCTGCGTGCTCTGCAAGGATCCGGACGCGGATTTTTCCCGCTTCCTGCAACAGTTCCCCATCGTGGAAGCCGCCGGCGGCATCGTGCAGGCACCCTTTCCCGATGGCTCGCAAAAGTACCTCTACATTTTTAGGAACGGACTGTGGGACCTGCCCAAAGGCAAGAAGGAAAAAGGCGAAGACGATTCTACGAACGCCCTGCGCGAGGTGGAGGAAGAAACCGGATTGAGAGGCCTTGAAATCCTACGGTATTTAGACCACACTTTCCATTTTATGCCGGGTAAGGACGGCGTGCTGCCCGTAAAGCAGACCGCCTGGTTCAGCATGAAGATCCCCGCCCCCCAACAGGCCGTTCCCCAAACCGAGGAAGGCATCGAGAAGGCCGAATGGCTGTCGGTGCAGGAAGTAAAGCAACGCCTGGGACTGATGTTCGCCTCGGTGGCTACTCTTTCGGACCGCTTTTTAATTTCTCCTTGCGGAGCCTGAGCTTGCCCATCTGCTCGAACTGAGCCTTTAGATTATCGCTGGGCGCATTGAAACCCGCGTTGAGCACATTGCCCTTGTCATCCACCAGCACAAAGGCCGGAAAGCGCGCGGCGTCGATGTTCCGTATCCAGTCGATATGGCCGTTAAAGTGCAGGTACGGCCACGGATAATGCCGGCGCATGGCGTCGTGGTAATAGGTGGCGTAAGGATAGTCGCAGTTCACGAACACGATCTTCACCGCCCGCCTCACCTGTCTGTCGGCCTCGTTCCAAAGCCTGCGCAGGTAGTCGGCCTCCTCCCCGCAGGAAGGGCAGCGCTCGTAGGGCGCGCGCACAAACACGAAATAATGGAACTTGTCTTGTTCCAGCAGGTCTTCCACCTTAACCTTGTTCCCGGCGCTGTCGGTAAGCTCCACGCCCGTAAAATAATGCCTCGCCTCGGCCTCTGCCTTGGCTTCCAGCAGATTCTTCAGGGCTTCCGCATGCCGGGGAAACTTGGTGTTCTCCTTTAGGTGCACCAACATGGAACGCAGGTGTGCCTGATCGATGCGCCCGTCGCCCCAGATTTCCGCACAGGCGTTTATCAACACCCATTCACGCAGCCGCTCCCCTTTCAACGAATAATCCAACCCCATGCTGTCGGCAAGGCAGGCCAAACGCTGGCCATCGCTGAAATCCTCGCGGTTCAGGATGCGCGCCACCTGCGCGAAGGGCAAAAAACGGTTGGTGGTGAAATAATCGGCATAGTACGATTTGAGGAACGCGATACAGGCGGGGTTGTCCAAATCTAATGTCTTGTCTTCGAGATAGTCGCTGTAGAGCTCCCTGCGCGAGGCCAGGCCCGCGAATGCCTTCAAGTCCGCCTCCGTATAGGCCCGGTAAGCGGCAAAGAACGCATCCTCCACGCCGCCATAGAGAGAATCCGAAACACGTATGAAGTCCGTTACCGGACGGCTGTCGCCCTGCACGCCGATGCGTTCGTAGTTTTCCGCCACCATGCGGTTATACAGATGCGAATAAGCGCCTATAAGCGCATTCAAGTCCTCTTGTTGCGGATTCCCCGCCGTATCGAGCAACCCGTACCGCAGGGCGGGCAACTGCCCCGAAGGCACGAACGCGTTGCAGCGCTCGTCGATATGGTAGTCGAAAGGCGCCATCTGCAGGCGGTATTCCATGCCCGCCCGCGCGAAAAACCCGGTGGAGTAAAAGTCTATGACCAGATAGGTGGGCAACACGTCGCGCACCCTGTCGGTCTGCAACACGAAATTACCTTCCCCGTCGATGCGGCAGCGGTCCAATTCCACGAAACGCAGTGAAAATGGGTCGGCATCGGCGCGCCACACCACTTCCCTGCCCTCGGCGCCCTTGGCGGTGCCGATGATCCGCACCGTGTAGTCGGAGGCCGAGAGCCAAAACGGTAACAGCAAGCCCAAGACGAAGCCCGTTCCCTTGACCCAAGCGCGCATCCTACAGGTTCTTTAAGATAAAGTCGGTAAGCAGCTTATACAGATGGGGGCGCGAAGAACCCTCGTTGCTCACCATGCCGTGGTTCTTGTTCGGATACATCATGAACTGGAACTGCTTGCCGTTCTGCTGCAAGGCGGTCACCAAGTCCACCGAATTCTGAAAATGCACGTTGTCGTCGGCCGTGCCGTGCACCAGCAGGTAGTTGCCCGTAAGCTTGGCCGCATAATGGGTGGGGCTGTTCAGTTCGTAGCCGTCGGGATTTTCGGCAGGCGTGCGCATAAAGCGTTCGGTATATACGTTGTCGTAGTATTTCCAGTTGGTGACGGGAGCCACCGCCATGGCCGCCTTGAACACGCCGTTGCCCTGCAACAGGCAGTTCGACGACATGAACCCGCCGTAACTCCAGCCCCAGATGCCGATGCGCGAGGCATCCACATAGGGCAGCCCGCCCAGATAGCGGGCGGCGGCAATCTGGTCCTGGGTCTCGTACTTGCCCAACTGCAGGTAGGTGCATTTCTTAAAGGCCTCGCCCCGGTTGCCCGTGCCCCGGTTGTCCACGCAGACCACCACGTAGCCTTGGCGCACCAGCATCTGATACCAGGCGTATTCGGCCGTCTGATACGGCCGGAGCTCGTTGAGCACCTGCTGGGAACCCGGCCCGCCGTAAAGGAACATCAGCACCGGATATTTCTTGCCTTCGGGCGCCCCCTCGCCGATCTCGGCCGGTTTCATGATCCAGGCCTGCAGATAGACCTGCCGTTCGTTTTCCTGAGTGTCTTTCCTTCCCGATTTGGCGCCTTTCTGTTCCATGCGGTGCATGCCGAAGGCCTTGGCCGCCATGAATTCGTTCGCGTCCATACCGGTAAGCGGCACGGGAATCCGGATAAATTCCTTCTGCACGAACGAATGGTGCTTGGCCGTTTCCTCGATATGGTTGTTGCTGAGCAGGCAGCGCACCAGTTGCTCGTCCTGATTCCCGATATGGTAGAGATAGTATGAGGCGGGACTGTTGGCCGTGGAATGTTCCACCACCATATACGTAAAGTCGTGGTTGAAAGTGGCGTAGGTTCCGCCGCCCTTAAGCTGCAGGTCGAGCGCGGGACGGCGCAGGTTCTTGCCGTCCAGATCCACGCACATCAGGTCGCGGTCGGCCGGCGAGGTATAGGCGGCCTGAAAGAACACGCGGTTGTTGGCCTCATCGACCCCGTACAGCCCGGTTACGTCGTACTGTTCGGGCGTAAGCAGCGTTCCCTTTTCATTTTTGGCGTCCATGTCGAACAGGTACAGATGGTTGTAGCCGTCTTTCTCGGTGGCCAGCAAGAGGCGTCTGCCGTCTTTAAAGAAGTAGATGTTGTCGTGAATGTCCACGTAGGCCGCGTTGCGTTCCCGGTAGAGCACGCGGGCGTTGCCCTTCATGTCCACGCCCCAGATGCGGAAATCGTTCTGGTGCCGGTTCATCGTGTAGAGCACCAGTTCGGCACCCGAAGGATTCCAGAAAATGCGCGGATAGTATTCGATGGAATCGGCCTTGAGGCTCAGCGGCGTGTTCTTGCGCGAGGAAAGATTGTAGAGCCAGACGCTCACCCTTGAGTTTTCTTCGCCCGCCTTGGGATACTTGTACCTGTAGGTTTTGGGATAGAGGCCGCCCCATATCGTCATGTCGTATTCCTTGAGCGCCGATTCGTCGAACTTGAGGTAGGCGATCGACTTGGAGTCTGGATTCCAGTCGTAGGCCTTCGTGAAGCCGAATTCCTCTTCATACACCCAGTCGGTATGCCCGTTGCGGATTCGGTTCTCCATACCGTCTTGCGTAAGGGCCGTTTCCTTTCCGGACGCCAGATCAACGTAATAGAGGTTATTCTGACGGATGTACGACACTTTCTGGCCGTCGGGGCTGAAGCACACCTCCTGCACCGGGCCGTTCTGGCTCAGCACAAGCGGGTCGGTGAACCTGCCGTTCCTGTCCTTGTTCCACACCACGGCCTTGTTCAGCGCCGAACGGCGGTACACGGCCTGACGGTCGGAAAGCAGCAGCACCCTGCTTTTGTCGGCGTTGAACGCGAAACTCTGCGGCGTCCATTCCTTGCCCTGGAAGCGGGCGTCTTGGGCGGGATCGAGCAGCACCGCGCGCTTTTCCTTGCCGTTTTTCTGACGGCTGCACTGGTAAAGGACGCCTTTTTCCAAAACGTAGTATTCCTTTTCTTCCAACAAGGAGGAGATGCCCGTCAAGGTCTTTTGCCTGAAGTCGGGAGAAAAATAGATGGAATCGACCGTGATTTCTTTGTTCTGCATTTTTTCCTGCCCTTTGGCGGAGATGCCCAGGCTGCCCGTCAAGGCAAGCGCGCAGCAAATCCGGCTCACGTTTTTTATGTTCATGTCTGTTGATGTTTCTTAAGTGCTGGAACGGCGAAAGTACAAAAAAAGCCGCTTGATTCAAATCAAGCGGCTCTGTACGGACTTATCGAAAAGTAAATCCTGAGGCCGGGATTATTCGGCGGCTTCGGCTTTCTTTTCGCAAACTTGTTCGCATTCTACCGTTTTTTCGCAAACCTTGCCGGTTTCGGGGCAAACGGTGCTGTCAGCGGGAGCTTCAACTACTTCTTCGGTAGCAACGACGGCTTCAGCTTCTACGGGGCAGGCGGTTTTGTTGGATTTGCAACCTACGAAGGCGAAAGCGGCCAAGGCGCAAACGAGAACCAGTTTTTTCATTTTACTTAAGTTTTTAAAGTTGTTTATGAATGTTGTTTAGCTCAATAGCGTTGGTGTTTAGAGAAGTTCCCGGCGAACAGACCGCCTTGCGGACCGCTCTAAAAATCGCGCAAATTTAATCAAAATTTCTTTATCTTGAATATGTGGCGGGAATTTCTTACATTTGCGCCGCTTTTTTTAGGTCCGAGACCTTAAGATTCACTTACAAAAAACAGTAGAAGATGGCTATTATCGGTAGAATCAGAAAACATGCCGGCCTCGCGGTGGCCTTAATCGGCATCGCCATTATTGGTTTCGTTGTTCAGGACGCTTTCGGAAGAAGGGGTCAAAGCGCGCCCCCGGTGGCGGTAATCAACGGCGAAACGGTTTCCTACAGCAGTTTCTCTGCCGATGTGGACCAGATCACGGAACAGTACAAACGTGCCCAAGGTGATGTAAAGATTACCGAGGAAGACATGAGCCAGATCAGAAACATGGCCTGGCAGCGTCTGGTTTCGGACATGCTGCTCAACGAAGCCTGCCAGAACACCGGCATCCAGGTAACCACGGCCGAAATGAACGACATGTACTACGGCAAGTTCATCAGCCCCTACCTCTACCAGTACTTCACCAACCCGCAGACGGGCGTTTACGACCGCCAGCAGGTGATGAACATCATCAACAACTTCGACCAGCTCTCCGACCAGGACAAGGTAGCCTTGAGCGAACTGGAACGCATCATCAAGAACGAACGTGTCAAGGAAAAATACAACAACCTGGCGGCCAAGTCGTTCTACGTTCCCCGTGCCCTGGCCGCTTTCCAAGGCGGCCCCTTGGCATCCACGGTGACGGCCGGTTACGTGATGCTGCCCTACTCGCGGATCGCCGACGCCGACCTGCAGGTGAGCAAGGCCGACTTCAAGAAGTTCTACGACGAGAACAGGTTCATGTTCAGGCAGAACAAAAGCCGCAGCCTGGATTACGTGGTGTTCGACGTTACGCCCACCGCGCAGGATATGGCCGAGATCGAAAGCAACGTGGCCCAGCTCTACGCCGAGTTCCAGCAGGAAACCTCCATTCCCGACTTCGTGAACGCGGTAACCTCCGGCCAGCGTTTCGACAGCCTCTACCGTTCCCAGGCCGAGATATTCCCCGGCTGGGACACGCTCTTCAACGCCAAGGCCGGTACCTTCTTCGCACCCCGCCGCATGGGCCGTTCCTATCAGATGGCCGCCCTGTTGGACGTGCAGATGCGCCCCGACAGCATCCAGCTGCAGCATATCTTCCTCTCCTACACCGAAGCCGGCAGCCAGAGCGGACGCAACAAGGAACAGTCCCGCCAGTTGGCCGACTCGCTGAAGAATGTCATCAACGCCAATCCCGGCGACTTCGCCCAATTGGCCGCCACCTATTCGGAAGATCCTTCCGCCCAACAGAACGGCGGTGATCTGGGCTGGCAGCGCGACGGCTACTTCGTAAGCTACCTGAACCGCGCCATCCTCGACACCAAGGCGGGAACCGCCGCCGTGGTGGAAGCCCCTGCCGGATTCCACGTCATCTACGTGGCCGCCAAGACCCAGCCGGTCAAGAAGGTATTGGCCGCCGTGGTCAACATCCCCATCGAACCCAGCGCCGCCACCACCAAGAACATCTACACCCGCGCCAACCAATTGCTCGGCCAGTGCAAGGGCAAGGTGACCGGTCTGGACTCCGCCGCCCGCCAGATGGGCATGCAGGTGCGCCAGGCTTCCGTCACCGAACTGGAAAGCAACCTGCCGGGCGCCAACGGCTCGCGCGAGGTTATCCGCTGGGCGTATAATAAAGACTCCAAGGAAGGCACCGTGGCCAACCAGGTGTTCGAAATGGAAAACCGCTACATCATTGCCGGCCTGCGCAGCATCAACGAAGACGAATACATGCCTCTGGAACGCGCCATGCTGATTCCCCAGGCCGAACAGCTCGTTAAGCAGGAAAAGAAAGCCAAGGAACTGTCCAAGCTGCTGATGGGCGGCAACACGCTCCAGGAACTGGCCTCCGCCCTCGACATCGAAATCGACACGGCTTTCGGCATCCGCATGAACTCCTATCCGATGATAGGCAATGCCTATGAACCCAAGGTGATCGGCGAAATCTGCGGTCTCGAAAAAGGCGTCCTCTCCCAGCCCGTCCAGGGCAACGCCGGGGTTTACCGCGTGATGGTCAACGACATCCTCTCCGCGCCCGCCGACCCCATGCAGATCAACAACATCGTGCGCAGCACCCAGATGCAGATGCAGCAGAGCGCCAGCAGCCTCATCTCGTCCGCACTCGAGAACGCCGCCAAGATAGAAGACAACCGCGAGTTCTACTTCTAAGCCTCGGCGGTTTTATAGAAAAAGCCTCGGTTCAAGCCTGAACCGAGGCTTTTTCGTTGGCGTCAAAATCACCCCTACAGATAGCTGCAAGCATCATTCAAAAAATTTTTAAAAAAAAGTGCGAAAAAATTTTGCCAAAAGTTTGCAATTTCAAAAAACAGTCGTATCTTTGCAACCTCTTTTGAGAACGGGAGTTTAGCTCAGTTGGTTCAGAGCGTCTGCCTTACAAGCAGAGGGTCGGGGGTTCGAATCCCTCAACTCCCACCAAAGCCTCGGATTCTTCCGGGGCTTTTTTGTTGCCCTGCCGGAAAAGTTTCTTTTTTTTTAGGAAACTTTTTGATATTTCTTCTTTTTTTTTAGGAAACTTTTCGTATTTTTGTCACAAACAAAAGAACATCAATCCCATGCCAAAAGAAATATTCAAATCATTGATCGCGCTTAAGCAACAGGAATTTCCCTTCGATGTAATCCATCGGGACATGGAGTTGCCTACCGATAAAAAGAAAATCATCACCATTCCGGGGGTTCGCCGCTGCGGAAAATCCTCGCTGATGAAAATCGCCGTCAACGAATTACTGGCACAAGGCGTGCCGGCCACGAACATCCTTTGGATCGGGTTCGACGACGAACGCCTTAAAAAACTCACTTCCGACGAGTTAGACAGCGTGGTGGCGGCCTATATGGAAATGTTTCCCGACACCGCCATCAAAGACGTATATATGTTCTTCGACGAGCTGCAGATCATTCCCGACTGGGAGTATTTTGTGCTCCGTCTGTACAAATCCTACTGCAAGAACATCTATGTATGCGGCAGCAACGCCACCATGCTTTCCACCGAATTGAGTTCCGCCCTGCGCGGCTATCCGCTCGAATACGAAACCTACCCGCTTTCGTTCAACGAATACTGCCGGTTTAAGGGAATAACCACAAACGGCCATTTAGAGCAGGAAATGGCAAGGCTTAGGAACACCTTTCTCGAATACAATGCCTCGAGCGCCTTTCCAGAGGTGGTGCTCTGCGATTCCGAATCCGAGAAACTGCAACTCCTGCACGGCTATTTCGACACCATGCTGCTCAAGGACATCGCCGAACACTACCAAGTGTCCAACATGGCCGTCTTGCGCTATTTCGTAAAGCGCATCATGGCGAACCTTTCCAAACCCACCTCGATACTTTCGATATACAACGACATCAAGTCGCAGGGCTTTAAGATAAGCAAAGACGATCTGTACCGATGGGCGGATTATGTAACAGACACCTTTATGTTTTTTAAGGTTTCCAAATACGAGCGTTCTCTGGCCAAAGAACAGAAAGCCCTGCCGAAATACTACTGCATCGACAACGGCTTGCGCAGTGCCGTACTGCTTCCGCAAAGCGACGACAACGGCAAGCTTTTGGAGAACACGGTGTTCATGCAGCTGAACCGCCAGCTCGGCTTCGACGAAAAGATCTCCTACTTTCAAGACAAGGCCGAATGCGATTTTGTAGTGCAGCGCCAAGACAAGGTAAGCCAATTGATACAGGTCTGCTGGGATTTGTCGGACGAAAGCACCCGCAAGCGGGAAATAAACGGCCTGCTCGCCGCCGCCAAGGCCACAGACTGCAAGGACTTATCCATCATCTCCATCGATGAAGAACGCCTTATCCAACAGGCCGGACACGAAATAAAAGTGATTCCCGCCTGGAAGTGGGTGCTGGGAAGGTAGGGAGGCTTTCCTCATATGTAACAAAGCTCAGCGCACAATTGGATTTGTCTCGCAGATGCCGTAATATTGCAAGGTTTTCCAATACTATGCCGATATGGTTTTGATCGTAAATACATCCGAACGCACCGGAGGAGCCGCCGTTGCAGCCAACCGCCTGATGAAGGCGCTGAACAAAAACGGCATCGATGCCGAGATGTTGGTTGCCGACAAAAACACCTCCGATGTGCATGTATTTGACCTCCCCGGCAAATTGCGTAAAAAGTGCAACTTCATCTTTGAACGCCTATTGATTCTTGTTCGAAACAAGTTCTCAAAAAAACGCTTGTTCGAAATAGACCCCGCTTTCACCGGTACCGATATAACAAAATTACCGTGTTTCAAAAAAGCTGACGTTATACACCTGCATTGGATCAACCAAGGAATGCTGAGTATGCGGAACCTGCGGAAAATTATGCGGAGCGGCAAGAAAATCGTGTGGACCATGCACGACCAGTGGTGTTCCACCGGCATCTGCCACAGCACGGGCGACTGCCTGAAATTTCAGACACACTGCACCGCCTGCCCAGTTTTGCAGACCTCTCGCAGAAAAGACTTGGCTTGGCGAACTTTCGTAAAAAAGAAAAGACTGTTCGCCGCCCGAAGCATCACTTTCGTCACCTGCAGCCGGTGGCTGAAGCGCATCGCCTCCACCGGCGCGTTGTTCGAAAACCAGCACGTCATCGACATCCCCAATCCCATCGACACCGACCTCTTCAGGCCCATGGACAGAACCGCCTGCCGACAGGCGCTGAATCTCCCTCTCGGCAATCGGCTGATTCTGGTGGGCGCCGTCAATGTGACAGACTACCGCAAGGGTATAGACTATATGGTGAACGCCCTCAATCGGTTGTTTGAGGAACCGGAATTCCTGCAAAACACGGAAGTGGTCTGCATGGGAAACGGCGCCTCCGCCCTACAAGCCTTGCTCCATGGCAAAGTGCATCCGCTCGACTATATAAAGGATGAAGCCTTGTTGAGCCAAGTCTATTCGGCCGTGGATATGTTCTTCACGCCTTCCTTGTTTGAAAACCTCCCGAACATGATCATGGAGGCGATGGCCTGCGGAACGCCTTGTCTGGGTTTCAACGTGGGTGGCATTCCCGAAATGATCGACCACCTGCAAAACGGCTATGTGGCTGAATATAAATCAACGGAAGACCTCGTGAACGGATTGCAATATCTTATGAAACTGCCGAACGATGTGTATCGGGAATATTCGGCAAACTGTAGACAAAAGGTTTTGGATTGCTATTCGGAAAACATCGTCGCCCAACGCTACGGCAAAGTCTATTGCAAGGTTTAATTCCAATTGTATCTTTTTTTTCAAGCACTTTCCTTGCTATCGTTATTCTTTACTTATCTTTGTCTTCGTTGCGATAATAAATACAACATCTCGAAAAACTATGATAGAAAAAAACAGTCCACCCCCAGTATCTCGGTTGTGATGTGCACTTATAATGGAGAAAAATACTTAAAAGAGCAATTGGATTCCATACTGCATCAAACCTACCCTCTTCTGGAATTGATAGTCCAAGATGATTGTTCTACAGACAACACTTGCGTCATCATTCAAGAGTATGCGGCCCAATATCCCTTTATACAACTTTATAGGAACGAAGAGCAACTTGGCATAAACCAAAATTTCCTTTCCGCCATGCAACGCGCCCATGGCGACTTTATCGCCCTTTCCGACCAAGATGATATCTGGATGGCTGATAAACTTGAACAACAAATTAAATGCATCGGTCAACATGATATCTGTGCTTCTTCCTATTATGAGGATGCCGTCCATACGGATAGAATGGAGAAGATAAAACGCCCTCATCTCAGCCTGGAGCGGCGGTTCTTTGAGAACGATATCCCTGGACACACCATGCTTGTCAGGAAAAGCCTGCTCGAAACAATACAATTACCGGCGCCTATTTTTTATGACCATTGGTTAGTGATGTGTGCCAATTTCCGTAACGGAATCACCGTAGTACTCCAACCGTTAAATTGGCACCGTCCCCATGATTCAGCCGCCACACATTTCGTTTCTATATCCCATCACCACTCCAATATATTTGTTCCCTACATAAATGGTTTCACAAGATGGATCAAATTACACCGAACTACAAGATGGCATGAACTTTACCATACCTTTGAAGAGCAAATGGCCAGTAATCAACAATTTGATGTATTACTTAAGATAAGTATCCTTATGCAAAAAAAAGGCCTAATCAATTTGGTTCGTCTTTCTTGGCTATTTACTAAGCATAGAAAGCTCTTTTACCCCAACTCGTCCAAAGGGCTCCGTTCCTGTATCCGAGCCTTTTTCTTTCCTCTTATGCACGCATATTATCATTATGCAGAATTCACGTCGTGGAATTAGAAATTGTAAATCTGCCTATCTTTGCGCAAATATAAATGGATGTTGTTATCAAACCGAACCTGATAATACACCATGCAAGAAAAAAGTTTAAAAGAAAAAACCGCCCAAGGCCTTTTGTGGTTGGGGATCGGAAACCTCGCCACCCAAATGATGAATATGCTTTTTGGCATTTTTATCGCCCGTATCTTGTTACCCGAAGATTACGGTATGGTAGGTCTTTTGCTTGTATTCAGCTATATTGCCTCAGCATTGCAAGAAAGCGGACTCACCTCGGCTCTTATCAACAAGAAAGACTGCAGACACGATGACTACAATGCCGTATTTTGGTTTAGCCTTCTGATAAGCCTCTCTATATATATCCTATTGTTCTTTGCCTCCCCGTTAATCGCTAAGTTCTACCACATTCCAGAACTTAAGACATTAGGACGTATTGCATTTTTAAGTTTTGTCTTTTCGTCCATAGGAACCGTTCCCCATGCCATAATGCTTAAGTCCATACAATCAAATAAAATAGCGAAGATTAATTTTGTTTCATTTTTCATTGCTGGTATCGGAGGTATTCTTATGGCACTCGGAGGCATGGCCTACTGGGGCCTGGCATTTCAATCTATCAGTGTCTATTTATTCGGCAGTCTCTTTTCGTGGTTTGCAATAAAATGGAGACCTTCCCTCCTCATTAACATCCGCCCCATCATTCCTCTATGGAAATTCGGAATCAAAATACTGTTCACCAATATATTCAACATTATCACCAATAATATATTGACCATATTTTTGGGACGCTTCTTTTCAAAAAACGCTGTAGGTTATTACAATCAAGCCAGCAAATGGAACCAAATGGCTTTTTCCACCCTTACTACCATGACAAACAATGCCGCCCAACCAGTATTTGTCCTATCTGATGATGATGAAGAACGGAGTCGGCGGGTTTTGCGCAAGATGACTCGTTTCATAGCATTCGTTTCGTTTCCCTGTATGTTCGGATTGGCCTTAATCGCACCCGAATTTATCATTATCACGATTACCGAAAAATGGACTGAATCCATTCCTCTACTACGTGTGCTTTGCATCGGTGGCTCGTTTCTACCCTTATCTAGCATTTTTTATAACCTGATCTTGAGTCGAGGTAAATCCAATATTACACTTGCCTGCACCATATGCCTATCTATCGCGCAACTTGCAACGGCTTATCTATTCCGAAAGTCAGGAATACTCAACATGACGATAGCCTATACTTCTGTTTCCATCCTTTGGCTGTTCGTTTGGCAACTTTTGGTACACCGGGAAATTCACCTGCATTTACGCGACACGGTAAAAGACGTGTTGCCGTTCTTTCTAATCGCAGCCACCGTAATGGTTGTCACGCATTTCATCACCTTGCCAATAGGAAACATCTATCTGCGTGTCTTCGCCAAGATTGGTTGCGCCGTAGTGCTGTATGGACTATCTATGCGCCTAAGCAACGCCCGAATCTACCAAGAATTCATCGCATATGCCAAAGGTTCATTCCAAAAGGTTTGGAAGCGGAAATAATGATACCCCAATTAGGCCAAAAATGGTGAGATAGTCACACGGCAAACCCAATAATGAAAGGATTACATTCTTATGGGAACGAATTGCATAAATTGCATAAGTTTTTTTTAACTTTGTAAGATTTTGCCAGCATAAAGTTGCGCTAGAACCTAGAAAATGCTAAATACCATGTTGAACAATAAATCTGTTTTGATAACAGGAGGAACCGGTTCCTTTGGAAAGAAATTTGTGGAAGTGATACTGCTACGCTATCCTCAGGTTTCGAGGATTGTCATTTATTCGAGAGATGAGCTGAAGCAATACCTTTTAAGGCAGAAATATCCTGCGGAGAAATATCCCCAGTTACGTTTTTTTATAGGTGACGTGCGGGATGCCGACAGGTTGAGGCGCGCTTGCGAAGGAATTGATGTGATTATTCATGCGGCGGCTATCAAACAAGTAGATACTGCCGAATACAATCCCGACGAATGTGTAAAGACCAATATCCACGGAGCGCAGAATGTGATTGATGCGGCATTGCAAACGGGCGTGAAACATGTGGTGGCGCTTTCCACCGACAAGGCCTGCGCCCCCATCAATCTGTATGGCGCCACCAAATTGTGTTCCGACAAACTCTTTGTGGCGGCCAATAATATCAGCGGCTCGCGCGACATTCGTTTTTCGGTGGTCCGCTACGGCAATGTGATGGGTTCGCGCGGCTCGGTCATTCCCTTCTTTATCAACAAGAGGGATGAAGGCTCCCAAGAACTTCCCATTACCGATATGCGGATGACACGATTCAATATTTCCTTGGAAGCTGGTGTGGATTTGGTGCTGTATGCCATCGAACACCATTTGGGCGGCGAAATATTTATCCCTAAAATTCCTTCCTACCGCATTGCCGATGTGGCCAAGGCCATCGCCCCCAATCTGTCACTGAAAGAAATCGGTATCCGTCCCGGCGAGAAACTGCACGAAGAAATGATCACCACCACCGACTCGTTCAACACCATTGATTTGGGCAAGTATTACGCCATTCTTCCGTCGGTAAGCTATAAACACAGTATGCAGGCGTATATGGACCACCACAACGCCAAGCCTATTCCGCAAGGATTCCATTACAGTTCAGACGAAAATACCGAATGGGAGACGGTGGAAAGCATACGGGAAAAGATTAGGCTTTATGTGGATCCCAATTTCGAAGTGAAATGATACGCAAACCTATATCCTACGGTCGTCAGCATATCACGGACAAAGATATTGCCGCAGTGGTCGAAACCTTGCAGTCCGACTATCTGACACAAGGTCCCAAGATTTCGGAGTTCGAACGGGCTTTTGCCGATTATGTCGGTGCGAAGTATGCCGTGGCTGTCAACAACGCCACGGCGGGATTGCATCTGTCGGCGGTGGCTTTGGGCGTGAAACCCGGCGACAAGGTAATCGTGACTCCGGTAACTTTCGCCGCCAGTGCCAATTGTATCCGCTACTGCGGCGGAGAGGTGGTCTTTTGCGACATCAACGAGGATACCTACGTGATGGATGTGGAGAAGTTGGAAGAAATGCTGTCCGCCGCTCCTCTGGGAACCTATAAAGGTATCGTCCCTGTGGATTTCGGCGGCTATCCCGTGGATTTGGAACGATTCCGCGCCTTGGCCGACAAATACGGTCTGTGGATATTGGAAGACGCCTGCCACGCTCCCGGCGGTTATTTCGTTGATAAGACAGGCACGCAGCAACGTTGCGGGAACGGGAGATTTGCTGATTTGGCGGTTTTTTCATTTCATCCCGTCAAGCATATCGCTACGGGCGAGGGGGGAATGGTGACCACCGACGATAAGGAACTCTATGAATCCTTGTGCCTGTATAGGACGCACGGAATCACTAAAAATCCCGACGTTCTGCAGAAGAAAGATGAAGGCGGTTGGTATTATGAGATGCATGAATTGGGATACAACTACCGTATCACCGATTTTCAGGCGGCGTTGGGTATTTCGCAGCTGAAGCGGGCGGAAAGAGGCCTGCAACGTAGACAGCAAATCGCCGCAAGCTATACGGAGGCCTTCGCGCCCTATGCGGAGAAGATTCGCTGTCCGTTTGTAGCGGACAATGTTTTCCATGCCTACCATCTGTATATCATACAGGTGGTAGACCGTCGGGGTTTGTACGACTTTCTGCGCGAAAACGGAGTCTATGCCCAGGTTCATTATGTGCCACTCCACACCATGCCGTATTATAGGGAACATGGCAGCGCGGGGGTATCGCTTCCCGTGTCGGAAAACTACTATGCACATTGCCTGAGCCTGCCTATGTATCCCACATTGACGGATGAGGAGCAAGATTATGTGATAGCAAAAGTTCTTGCGTATATCGGAAAATGAAAAACATCGCGATTATTCCGGCAAGAGGGGGAAGCAAAAGGATTCCGCGCAAGAACGTCCGGGACTTTTTGGGAAAACCCATTATGGCATATTCTATCGAGGCGGCTCTGGAATCGGGGCTTTTCGAGGAGGTGATGGTTTCTACCGATGATGAGGAAATCGCCGAAGTGGCACGTCGTTATGGGGCCCAGGTACCCTTTATGCGTTCTTCGGCCACGGCAGACGATTTTGCCACCACAGCCGATGTGCTCCGCGAAGTGCTTTCCTGTTACGAAAAGCAAGGCCGGCGATTCTCGAACATGTGCTGTATCTATGCCACGGCGCCGCTTGTTACCGGCAGGCATATAGCAGAAGCTTACGGGCGTTTGTTGTCTTCCGACTTTTCAATGGTTTATCCTGTGGTTGCTTTTTCGTATCCGATTTGGCGCTGTCTGGATCTGGATGAACAAGGTGGGATACGGAGGCATTGGCCTGAATACGAAAACGCCCGTAGCCAGGATTTACCCAAGGAATATCACGACACGGGCACTTTCTATTGGTACAAGATTGAACCGTGGTTTGCCGGAACGGGCAAGACTGGCGGTATCGTGATGGATGAATCCTGCGTGCAGGACATCGATACGGAAACCGACTGGAAGTTGGCGGAAATGAAATACACGCTGCGGTATGGAAAGAAGTAAGGTCTATTTCCGGGCAGACGCAGATACGACTATCGGATACGGGCATTTTATCCGAACCTTGGCTTTGGCGGATATGCTGAAGGAGGATTTCGACTGTGTTTTTTTTACACAGACCCCTACGGAATATCAAATCCACGAGGCCTCGGAGGTCTGCCGACTGGAATCCCTGCCCGCCGATGAAACCCGTTTTGATCTGTTTCTGGAACGCTTGCGCGGCGATGAGATCGTTGTTCTCGACAATTATTTCTATACCACCGAATATCAACAGGCCATCAAAGCCAAAGGATGCCGATTGGTATGCATAGACGATATGCACGACAGGCATTATGTGGCTGATGTGGTGGTAAACCACGGAATCGATAAAGCCTCCTTGTTGGATGTGGAGCCCTATACCCGGCTGTGCCTGGGATTGGAGTGGGCATTGCTGCGCCGTCCATTCTTGGAAGCGGCGAAACGTGGGCCTTCACATCGGAATGACAGGATGGAAAAGGTGGCTGTTTGTTTTGGAGGAAGCGACGCCATGGACTTTACCGGACGTTTTGCAGTACGGTTGACGCAAATTCCGTCTGTGCGCGAAATCATCGCCGTTACAGGCGATGGCTATAGGCCTAAAGAGCCTATGGAGCAGGATTCCCGTGTACACTATCGTTCGAGACTCTCCGCTGAGGAAATGGCCGAAGTCTTTACCCAAGCGGATGCGGTGTTTTGTTCGGCAAGTTCGGTGTGTATGGAGGCTTTGGCCTGCGGAGCGAAAGTGGCGGCAGGTTGGTATGTGGACAATCAAAGAGGATTTTACGAAATGATGAAAGCACATGGTTGGATATATCCGCTGGAAAAATTGCCAGGGGAATATTCTGAGAATCTGCCGGAGTTAACCGATTTTGTCTTTGGGATGGCAACAGGACTTTTCTCGGGTATCGGAATGCATTATGTTTCACTCTTTAAGACTTTATAGATGGATATTTTCGGCGAAAGGCTTTATTTAAAACAGTTGACGGAAAATGATGTTACGGATGATATGATGCTTTGGTTTGAGAACACCGAATTGATGCGTTATTATACCAATTCAGGGCGCAAGATAACCAAACAGGAACTGACGCATTCCATTCGTGAAGGAGCAGAAACACAGACCAATTATACATTCGGAATTTTTGTTAAGGACCAACACCGGATTATCGGAACGGTTAAGTTGGGCCCCATCAATAAAAAACACGGCATCTCGGATTTGGCTACATTGATAGGCGATGCTGATTATCATGGAAAAGGTTATTCCTCTGAGGCGATAGAACTCGGTACCCGTATGGCTTTCGAAAAATATGGAATACGGAGGTTGTACGGAGGAATGTATGCTTCCAATATTCCGTCTATCAAGACTTATCTGCGGGCAGGTTGGATAGTGGAAGGTCGATTGAAAGGATATTACTTGACGGAGGGGAAAAGTGAGGACAGGATTTTAGTGGGATGCTTCAATCCCGCTTGCTTTTCTTTGGAAGAGATAAACGAAATAAAGAACAATTCAAAACAATATGGCTCGTTCTAAAACTTTGGTTGTGGCGGAAATGTCCGCCAACCATAATGGCCGCAAAAAAACGGCTCTCGATACCATCAGGGCCGCAAAAAAAGCAGGGGCGGATGCCATAAAATTGCAGACGTATACGGCGGACACCCTTACTTTGAACTGCCGTAACGAAGACTTTCTGATACACGGGGGCCTGTGGGATGGCTATTGCCTGTACGATCTTTACAAAGAAGCCTATACACCATGGGAATGGCATGCCGAACTTTATGAGGCGGCCAGGAAAGAGGGGCTGTTGTGTTTTTCAACGCCTTTCGACAAAACGGCAGTGGATTTCCTCGAAGATTTAGGAAATCCCATCTACAAAATCGCCTCTTTCGAAATCACCGACATACCCTTGATACGCTATATCGCGTCCAAACATAAACCGGTGGTGCTTTCCACGGGCATCGCCACGATAGAAGACATCGAGCTTGCCGTGAATACAATTAGGGAAGAGGGATGCGACGACATCACCTTGCTTAAATGCACCTCGGCCTATCCCGCGCCCATCGAGGATGCGAATCTGCTTACCATTTCGGATATGAAGCAACGTTTCGGTGTCAAGGTGGGACTTTCCGACCACACCACGGGGTCGGATGTGGCTCTGGGGGCGGTGGCTCTGGGGGCGGAAATGATAGAAAAACACTTTATCATAGACCGTTCGATAGGTGGCCCCGACAGTGCGTTTTCCATGCAGGAAGATGAGTTCTCCGCTATGGTGGAAGGTATCCGCTGCGTGGAGAAAGCTCTCGGAAAAGTGGAATATCCCACAAACTCCACGCCAGTGGACGGACGTAAGTTCTCGCGTTCGCTTTATGTGGCTCAAGACATGAAGAAGGGCGACCTCATTACTGAAGAAAACGTGCGGAGCGTGCGCCCCGGCTATGGCCTGCACCCTCGCTATTTGCCTGAACTTTTAGGAAAACGCGTGAACCGGGATCTGAAAGCGGGAGAACGGATGCGGATGGAGTTTGTGGATTGAAGTTGAAGGATGAATCATCCTTCTTGTTATATTGAAAATTTTGATACCTTTACACATTGATATTTTGCTGGCTCTATGGACAAAAAAACTGATAAAAAGAAATATTTTGTTTCGAGTGCACCTAACCTTGAGCGCCTATACATATGGTCGGGAGTTTTTTTCAATACTCTTGCGAGCCTTCTGAAGGTCTTATGTTTCTCTAAGAAGACCTCTGTCAACGTCTCGGAAAGTTTGTGCAAAGATGTCGTCATTCTTGCCAATGGACCATCCCTAAAAGATTTCTTAGATCAAAAACGTTTGTTTTGGGAATCCAAAGACCGCCTTACAGTGAATCATGCCTGTAAATCCCCCATCTTTACCGAGATCAGACCCCAATACCATGTTTTTGCCGATCCAGCCTTTTTCAATGATAGCGGTTCTAGCACAACCTTTGATGTCATTGCCCAAAAAGTAACGTGGAAATTTTTTGTCTTTGTACCTTTTTCAGCAAAAAAACAACCTCTTTGGCGTGAAAAGCATAAAATACTGCAACAAAACCCATATATCCACGTCAGGTTTTTTAACATGACCAAGGTTTCAGGCTTTGATTCGTTTGTTAATCATTGTGTGAAACGAGGTTGGGGATTGCCCTCTCCTCGTAACGTTTTGGTTCCTTCCATTGCTCACTGCCTTCGTATGGGATACAAGAACATTTATCTTGCAGGCGCCGATCACTCTTGGATTAAAGAGCTGTGGGTCAACGACAACAACGAGGTAATGATTGATGATCGGCACTATTATGACAGTGCGTCGTCCAACGTTCACCAAACAGCCCATCTGAGTCTGGTTTTGGAAAGTATCGCTATCGCCCTAAATTCCTATTCGGATTTAGAAAGATACGCGAAGTGCAAAAACGCTAAAATCTACAACATCACGCCGGGGTCGTATATCGACGTTTTCGAGAGGATGAAAGTGTAGGCTACCTCGCTCCCGCCGGTTTTGGCAAAGGGATGCAGCGGGTTACATAGCCGTAACTTGTCTTCAGCATATCTTTCAAGAGATTCTTCACCCCTTGTCTATTCGCCTGCAAGCGCATCCGTTGCCGGTAGATTTCCTCCTCCATCCATGTCTGCCGATACTTTTGCAGGCCAATCTGTGCGTGTTGCAGCAGTTTGTCCACGTAGGCCGCCTCCTTCGGTGTTTTCTTTCTCTCATCTGATTTGCCGGCATAGTTCAGCCAACTCAAATAGCCGTTCACGCAAGCCGTCTTGAGGGATTCCACCGCTTCGGGAAAACCACCTTGCCCTTCCAAATAAGCGATGGCTCGCTCGCGGATAGTGACGGGATCTTCCTTGGGCATATCGTGCGAATTGGCCCAAGCGTTATCACCGTGTTTCCGGTATACGCCCATCACTTTGTCAAAATAACGTATCTTCCCTTTTGTGGCCTGTATAAGCGAAAAAGCATAATCCCCGCAATTAGTATCCATGGTCCAATCGGGAAGCTCGGGACAATTAGCCTTTCGCTCCACCACAGAAAAATGAGTAATGAAATTCATTTTGGACAGTTCTTCCAGTGTGTAAGTTTCTTTTGCAAGCGGTATCGACTTCCTTTTTTCCCCCGATTCTTGATAAAAGCAAAGTACCCTATGAAAACACATCGCATAATCAGGATGCTTCTCTAAGAAATCAACCTGCTTCTGAAGTTTGTCGGGATCCGTCCAATAATCATCTGCATCAAGAGGAGCTATATATTTTCCCGTGCAATGTTTCCAAACATTCTGGTAGTTCCTCGAAATGCCCAGATTCTTCTCGTTCTTCAACAACAGAATTTTGCCTGGATATTTCGCCGCCCATCTTTCACAAATCTCTTGGGTGTTATCTGTACTGCAATCATCGCCGATAACCAACTGCACGGCAAAGTTCGTCTTCTGTCCCATCACCCCTTGTATGGCATCCTCAATATAGCATGCTGAGTTGTATGCTATCATCATCACGCTTACCAATGGTTGCGTCTGAGCCAAACCTTTCTCATTATTCATAAGCTTCTTAATTCAACCCCATCCATCTCCATAGTTTCGGAATAGATCCACAACACTTTTCATGAAAAGTGCGGGTTATTATTTATACACGACTAAGATAATCAAAAACAAATGGGAAACAAAATTCACTCAATAAACAGCCAGAAAAACTCATTCAAAGATTTTGTTCCATTTGGCGTATGCATTTATGTCACCCCATTCCTTTTCTCATCTCTAATTTTCTGTAATTCATACATCAACGAAGCATACAAACCATTCCCCTCGTTACGAAATCCATACTTCATCGTTGGTAACCTGCCTCTCCAGCGGCCCATGACTACAAGGTACAAACCATCGAAGTTCAGCCTTAAGAAAGCCTCTACTAGTCAAATTCGTCTCCGCGGATGTTTAGACTGCAAGATCTGCCGTTGTTTGCTCGGATTGACATGCGTGTAAATCTGTGTTGTAGCAATGGAACTATGGCCAAGCAGACATTGAATGTAACGGACATCCACATCTTCTTCCAACAGCAGGGTTGCAAACGTATGGCGGAAGGTATGCGGTGTAACATGTTTTTCGATGCCTGTGACCGAAACAATATGCCGCACCATTTGACGTACCGACTGTGTGGATAATCCTCGTTGCAGACGGTTTATAAAGAATGGTGCCTGCGGATTGTTTGCGCCATTTTTTATTTCTATCCACTGTCGGAGAGCCTGCAAAGTTTCTAGTTGGCAGACCTGGATAATGCGTTCCTTATTCCCTTTTCCGATAACACGCACTTCTCCACTCGCCATATCAACGTCCTTATTCCGGAGGTTGCATAACTCGCTGACCCGCATGCCGGAAGCGAAGAGCAATTCGATAACGGCGATATTCCGAATAGTTGCCATGTATGAGTACGTTCCTTTCGCATATCGGACAGGTTGGAGATACAGAAAATCAATCATATGGCGTATTTCTTCAATAGTCATTACGATAGGTAGCCGCATAGGTTCCTTCATCTTAATCTGCATCTTGCGCATCGGATTGATGTAATCATCGTATTCACATTCCAGATAGTTCAACATGGAGCGTAATGTCGCGACCTTCCGCTTGATGGTCTTGTGTTTGAAATGGGCGATGGATTGGAGATATTGTTTGATATCGGTTTTCATCAGCGCGAATATATCAGTTTGCTCACCCACAATTTCCGTCACTTGCCGCAAGTCAACCCTATACGCCTGAATCGTCTTTTCGTCCAATCCCTTTTCAAATCTGCAATGCCATAAGAATGTCTTGATGGCCTCCGTGATTGTTTTTGTCTCTTGTGTCATGGTTATAGGATTTATTATCCAAGTATAAAGGTTTAGGATTTGGCCAACAACCGATAACTAAAGATTAT